>NZ_JABJXT010000015.1 GCF_013155295.1 Pseudogemmobacter hezensis
ACACGGCGAGCGGCGAGCTTCAAATCGAAGTCCACGGTGACCTTGCGGGCATTCTGACGATTGCTCTTGAACGCAAAAAGCCCGCCGGTGGGGCGGGCGGTGCGCAAGTTGAGATGGTTGCGGGGACCTGCTCAAATCAGAAGTTGCGGACACAAAAGAGTCGCCCGGATGGGGCGGCTGGTTTGCGCGACGGTGCATCGCAATTTGAGATGGTTGCGGGGGCACGCAACTACCGATACCGACATTCGCTCCAAATTGCTGTCTAGTCAGGTCAGCGCGGCTCTGCCAGGTGCGTATCGCACAAGCGTGCGGTCGCCAAAAGAGCCTCAAGGATGCCCGGAATTCATCGACACACATCGACCAAAAGGAAAAGCCGCCACACTTCGCAGTGTGACGGCTTCCTGAACTTGATCAGCCGATGCCTGATCGTGAGGCTTTTTCCCCTTACAGGATGGCCACCTCGGGCGCCGCTCGGACCTGCACGTTGCCGTGCTTGATGTTTTGAGACCGTGAGGCATAGGCACGGTCTGTCTTGATAGGTGGAGAAATAGCGTAACAGGCCCCAAATGTCAATCATCATGACGCTCGGACCGCGTTCAGGTCGCTCAGCAGGCAGACCCCACGCTCCACGATCGCACCCTGCTCTCGCAGACATTCCGCCACAGAGATAATCGATGTTCCAGACGACACAAGGTCGTCGATAAGAGCAATCCTCTGCCCTGCCAGCGCCGAGACATCCCCGCTTACTGTAAACGGCTGAAAGAAGCGCCGCATCGGTTTGGTGACTTCCTTCATCTGGAAATCCGTGTCCCGCTTTGCCCTCCTCAGTTTGCCGAGTTCGGCCTTGAAAGCTCTTTCATCACGATCTTTCGTGAACTGCGGAAAGCTGGCGTCAATGGCGTCCAGGACCTCACCGACCGTCCTTTTGCGCAGAAAGTTCGATTCTACGAGTGGCAATCCCGACACCTCCGCCACGCGCGTTGCAAACAATCGGCATAGGGGCTTGCTCGACGGGACATCCACGAGAGCATCGACATCCAGATCGCCGACGAACGCTGCAAGGATCTCATCAGCGCGCTTGTACAGCATCTGGTGGTACATTGGCTGCATACGGTAGCCGTTCATCTCTTTGAGAGCGTAAACTAGCGGATTGCCATCACGGTCATGCCCCTTCGTGGTTTTCCGGCGAAAGACGTATTGAAGCCGTAGCCCATCAATCGCCCCCTCTGTCGGATTTCCTTCGATTGAGGTATCCACGAGTTCCTGATGGGAGTGGTCGATAATCACCGTCTTGTTGGCGTAAACATTTATCCCCAAGCCCCCTCAACCTCCCGCCCTACTCATGTACACAGAACAGCACATCTGCCGTATACGGTGTCTTCGTGTATATGACCTCGCTCCCAGAAGCACACGCAAATGGTGCCTTGCACGACATCGAAGCGAATTAGCTCCCCAGACGCCGCGCCTTTGCGAACCCGCGATCGGTGGCGATGAACCGCTCCAGCATCGGCACGATCAGCCGGAGGGGATCGGCAGCGGGCTGGCTGCTCTCGCGGGCCAACACCTCGGCATAGGCGATCAGATCACGATGGAGCGCTCCGGGCAGTTCCACCGTCACTTTGACGGGTTTGTCCTCAACGAGTGGCCCAAGTTTCAGCTTTGTCATGGTCAGTTCCTGTAAGGTTCGAGGACGAGATCGCGGGAGACAATGACCCTGACAGGATAGCCAGGCCGGATGGTCAGCGTTGGCGCGACCTGCAACTGGCGCTGGACGATCTGCTGCCCGGCCTGGTTGATCGTGTCCTGCGCCCCGTCGCGGATAGCGCGGATCAGGCGATCCTCGTCGTCGGTCGCCAGTTCCGTACCGATGCTGAGCAGCGTGGACAGGCCCGCGGCCTTCATCAGATCCCACCAGTGGTAATCGACGCCATCTTCCAGACCGGCATAGCCGGAAGCGTCAGCGCCGGGCTGGCGCTCCAGCACGATGGAGCGGCCATTGGGCAGGATCAGGCGGTTCCAGACCAGCAGCACACGGCGTTGGCCGAATTGCACACCGGCGTCATATTGACCGATGATCCGCGTTCCCTGCGGGATTAACAGCAGGCCGCCGGTCGGGCTGTCATAGACATTCTCCGTGACCTGCGCGGTGATCTGGCCGGGAAGGTCCGAACGGATGCCGGTAATCATAGCAGCCGGGATCACGGCCCCTGCCTGAAGGATGTAGGGTGATGCTGGTGCCATGATCCGATCCATGGCGGCGGTCTGACGGTCCACCGGCCCGTTCAGGAATGCTGTGTGTCGGTCCTGCGTTGCGGGCTGACCGCCAAGGTCAAGCCCCGCAAGGCCCGGCATATTGGAACCCGGTGTTGTCGTTATCCTCTGCCCCGACTGGAAGAACACGGTGCTGAGACGTGCGGCTTCTTCCTCGGCGAGACGTCGCTCCTCGGCAGGATCGCGAGCTGGTGTTGCCATAGCGGGCGGCGTAACGGGCTGCCCCCTGTTCTGGGCGTCGAGGATCGGGCCGCCGAGGTCTCCCGGTAACGCTGGTCCCAGGACGGGGCCGGTATAATCGCGCGGCAGACCGGCCAGCCCGTCGGCTGTGGGGCGGTTCTCGGTTGAATAGAGTTCCTCGCCATTTCCACTCATGTCGCGGGTCTGGAGCGCATAGATCAATGCGCCGCCAATGCCGAGGAGCGCGACGGCGCCCACACCGGCCAGCATCTTGCGCGACAGGCGGGTGACGCGCGGCGGCTCGGCCCTCAGACGCATCGGAGGCGCGTTGGTGGTCGTCTCTTCGCTCATGACGGATTCTCCCCGGTCTTTGCGGGCTGGGCCGCCTGCCTTTGTTCAACGCGAACAATCCTGACGGTCTGCTGGCGATCGCCGCTGCCAAGGCGCAACTCGGCAGCTCCGAACAGGCGATCCACGATCAGGATGTTCTGGCGAATGCGGCTGTTGGCGATCTGCGTCTCGCCCTCGGAACCGATGACGAAGATTGGCGGCATCTCGCCCTGCACGATGCCGCGCGGGAAGACGACATAGACACGGCGGCCATCGTCGAAGACGGAGATAGGCCGCCACGGCGGACTATCGCCAGTCAGTCCATAGCGATAGTTGCGGGCCGTCTCGACAGGGATGATGGGGGCGGCGGGAACGGTCACACGCTGACCGGCTGGTGGCGCGGGATAGGCCCAGGACACAGCGGGCATATAGAGCGCCGCGCGGGCGCGAAGCTCAATGAGATAGACGCGGCGATCCGTGCTGATGACAAGATTGGTGGAAATATCCTCACGGGTCGGTTTGACCAGGATATGGACGCGGCGGCTTGTACCCGATCCGCTTTCGGTATCACCAATGATCCATCGGGCGGTGTCGCCTGCCGCAATCGGCCCCGCGCCGGTCAGGCTTTCGCCCGGCTCCAACGCGATTGTCGTGATCTGCCCCGGTGCGGCATAGACCTGAAACAGCGCCCCTTCCGACCACGGATAAATCTGGATGGCGTTGTAGTAGCCCTCACGCCGCGGTTCGACACGGGCCGCGGCATTGGCATTCTCGACGCGGCCAGTCGGCGTCGCGGCAAGGGTCCCGCCGCGCGCCACAGTCCATGCCGGCGGCGTGTGCAAAGGCCGAGGCCGGTCATCGGTGACGGCTGCCGGCACCACGGGCAATGCGGGTACATCGGCATCATAGCTGAACTGCGGGGTACGGTTGGTGGCGCAGCCGGCCAGCATGGTGGCCGACAGCAACAAGGCCGCCAAAGCGGGTTTACGGAAAACCGGCATGCCGGAGTTACGAACCATTGTGCGGGTCATTGGCTCATCTCCCGCGACCATGAAATTGCATTGACGTAGATGCCGAGCGGATTGGCGCGCAGGCGTTCAGCATCGCGCGGCGTCTGGATTACGATGGTCAGGATCGCGGTCCAGCGTTCGGTCGTGGCGAGCTGGCCATTTTCATAATGGCGCTCGGTCCAGGCGACACGGAAGCTGTCATTCGAGGCACGGATGACGCTGGACACCTCGACTGCAATCTGCTGCCTGCCGACCTTTGTGAACGGGTCATTGGAGCGAGCATAATCATTGAGCGTTGCAGCACCCCGGTCCGTGGTGAACTCATAGGCGCGCAGCCAGTTCTGCCGCACGATGATGGCATCGGACGGGATCGAGCGCGTCTGCTCGATGAAGCGGCCGAGATGGAAGGCAATCTGGGGATCGGTCGGACGGTATTCGGCCACAGCGGGCGCAACGGCCTGCGACTGGCCGAGATTATCGACCTGCACCACCCAGGGAACGACCGTCCCACGCGCCGATTGCCAGACCAGGGCAGAGGCGAAACCGGCCGAGAGGATCAGCGAGCCGAAGGCCATGATACGCCAGTTCTTTGCCTGCACGCGAGCCGAACCGATACGCTCATCCCATGCCTGGGCAGCTTTCTGATAGGGCGTCTCGGGTTCGGGTGATTTGCCGTAATGGGCGGATGGACGTTTGAAGATGTTCATGAGCGGTCACTTTCAGAAAGATTGATGGAGGAGCCGCCGCCATGGCTGTCGCCGGAGCGCACGGCATGGGCGGCCATCGACGTGCCGTGACTGAGTGTCTGCTTGCGCTGCATCTGCTTTGCCCATGCCGGAGAGCCACCAGCCTGCGCGGCAGGTGACGGTGCAGCGCTTGCGGCCTCGCTTGTGCCTCCGACTGTTCCAGCCGTCGAAGAGCCGCCGGTGACGCCGAAGCCGGCACGCGCACCATCGGAAAAGCTGGACTTGATGCTCTCGGAGGCTTTGGAAGCCGCGTGCTTCAGGGGCGATGCTGCGGCGGAGCCTGCGGCACGGGCGACACCACCCAGACCGGAGGCGACACCGGCAGCGCCGGACTGGCCAAGCGAACCGACACTATAGGCGGCACTTGCGGCACCTGCGGCGGCGGCACCACCCCGCACGGCAGCCGCTCCACCAGAGAGCGCAGCGGCTCCGCCCTTCGCGGTCATGCCAGCGGCGGCACCCCCGGCCAGCATCATGCCGCCTGCGGCGAGGCCGGTTCCAACGGCAGCACCTGCACCAAGCTGCGGGCCGCCGGAAACGAGACCGGAAGCGATGCCGGGACCGAATATGCCGAGGCCGAGAAGAGAAAGTGCGGCCAGCACGATCGCCATGGCGTCGTCGATGGTCGGCGTCACGCCACCGAAGCCTGCGGTGAACTGTGAAAACAGCGTCGAGCCGATGCCGATGATGACGGCCAGGACCAAGACCTTGATGCCGGAGGAAACGACATTGCCGAGAACGCGCTCGGCCATGAAGGCGGTCTTGCCGAACAGGCCGAAGGGGATCAGCACAAAACCGGCCAGCGTGGTCAACTTGAACTCGATCAGGGTGACGAAGAGCTGCACGGCGAGAATGAAGAAGGCGAGCAGCACCAGCACCCAGGCGAACATCAGGCAGGCGATCTGGATGAAGTTCTCGAAGAACGACCAGTATCCCATCATGTCGGATATGGATTCGAGCAGCGGGCGACCGGCATCAAGGCCGGTCTGCGCCACCTTGCCGGGACGAAGCAGATCGGCAGCAGAAAAGCTGGTGCCTGACCCTTTCAGGCCCAAGCCGGCGAAGCTGTCGAAGATGATCTGGGCGAGATTGTTCCAGTTGCCGATCAGATAGGCGAAGACGCCCGCGAAGAGCGTCTTCTTGACCAGCCGGGCGATGATGTCGTCATCAGCACCCCAGCTCCAGAACAACGCCGCCAGCGTTACGTCGATGACGATCAACGTGGTAGCGATGAAGGCGACTTCCCCGCCAAGCAGACCGAAGCCACTGTCGATATAGCTGGTGAATACGCCCAGGAAATTGTCGATGACGCCGGTGCCACCCATGGTTCACTCTCCCCCGTTCTGATGCGGGGCGGCGGGCACCGGCGTCCGGCCGAGAAAGCGATCGCGGTTCTCGGCCCAGGTGGCGAGGCAACCGGTATCACTCACGGCGGCCTCTCCTAACTGCTGGCAACGGCGCAGGCTCTGGCGCAGCGGATCGGCAGAGGGCTGAAGCGATGGAGCCGTGCGGTTCTGCGGCGGTTCATCCTCGCGGGTCATTTCGATCACCGTGGCGGTGATGGCGATGGCGACGAATATGATCGCACCCAGTCGTGCCAGCATCTTGCCGTCCATGTCGCGCCCCTCCTGTCCGGTCAGTTGTTGCCGTTGCCGAACATCCGGGCATTGCCGGGCTGGTAGCCCGATCCCGGCGTCAGGAAGCGTTCACGCTGCACGCGGCCCTGTTCGGCGGCGGTGGCACGCTCGGCCTCGATCAGCGCCTCGGACCGGCCATTGGCCGACATCAGCGCGATCAGGTCGGAAAGCTGCTGCGACTGGAGGGCGAGAAGCTGATTGCCCGCCTGCGTAGCCTGCAAGGCGCCGGTGGCGTTCTGGCTCTGGCCGACCAATGCCGACATCTCGGCGCGGTTGGTGTCTATATTGCCGACAACGCCGGCCTGCACGCGCATGGCATCCTGCAAGCCGCCAACCGTGTTTTGCCAGCGCGACCGCGCGTCGGCGACAAGCTGGCCGTCGGTGGCGGACAGCGATACGTTGCCATATTGGGTCTGGAATATCTGATCGACCTTCTGCACGTCGAAGGCGATGTTCTGCGCCTGGCCCAAGAGCTGCTGCGTGCGCTGCACATTCTGCTGCAAGGTCTGGAGCGAGGAATATGGCAGGCTGGCGAGGTTCTTCGCCTGGTTGATGAGCATCTGCGCTTCGTTCTGAAGCGAAGTGATCTGATTGTTGATCTGCTCCAGCGTGCGCGCGGCCGTGAGCAGGTTCTGCGCATAGTTGGTCGGGTCATAAACGATGCGGCCGAATTGCGCGTGAGCGGGGCTGGACAGCATGGGCGAGAGCGCGAGGGGCGCTGCCAGTATGGTTGCGGCCATGAAGATGGCGCGCGAACGGGAACGGGAAATGGTCATGATTGGGACTCCTTCTCGGGCCGGGGGATGAGATTGGTCAGATCGGGGATGAGCTCTGCCGCCCATTCGACATCGCGATCGCGTAGCCAGGCGGCGAGGAAGCCGTCCTGCCCATGCTCGGCGACAAGATCGGCAATGCGGGTCTGATCGGTTTTGGATGATGCGGCGCAGAGCGCGAGGCCAACTTCGGACAGGCCCAGCTCGAACAGGCGGTTGCCGCGGCGCGACTGGCAGTAATAGTCCCGCTTGGGCGTTGCCCGCGCCAGGATCTCGATCTGCCGGTCATTGAGGCCGAACCGCCGATAGATCGCAGTGATCTGCGGCTCGATGGCGCGTTCGTTCGGCAGCAGCAGCCGTGTCGGGCAGCTTTCGATGATGGCGGGCGCGATGTTGCTGCCGTCGATGTCCGAGAGCGACTGCGTGGCGAAGATGACGCTGGCGTTTTTCTTGCGGAGCGTCTTCAGCCATTCGCGCAGTTGGTTGGCGAACCCCTCGTCATCCAGCGCCAGCCAGCCCTCATCGATGATGAGGAGAGTTGGCCGACCGTCTAGCCGATCGCCGATGCGATGGAACAGATAGGCCAGCACGGCAGGTGCTGCGCCCGTGCCCACCAGTCCTTCGATCTCGAAGGCTTGCACATCGGCGTGACCGAGATGTTCGGCCTCGGCATCGAGCAACCGGCCATAGGCGCCGCCGATACAATAAGGTCGTAGCGCCTGCTTCAGGTCATTGGATTGCAACAAGACCGCAAGGCCGGTGATGGTGCGTTCGCTGACGGGGGCGGATGCGAGCGAGGTCAGCGCCGTCCAGATATGCTCCTTTACCTCCGGCGTGATGGTCATGCCCTCACGCATCAGGATTGCAGCGATCCAGTCAGCAGCCCATGACCGCTCATAGGCATCATCAATTCGCGCGAGCGGTTGCAGGGAGACGGAAACCTCCGATCCCTCGGTCAACCCGCCGCCGAGGTCATGCCAGTCGCCGCCCATGGCCAGCGCGGATGCCCGGATCGATCCCCCGAAATCGAAGGCGAAGATCTGGCTGCGTTCATAGCGTCGGAATTGCAGCGCCATCAGCGCCAGCAGCACGGACTTGCCCGCGCCGGTCGGGCCGACGACGAGGGTATGGCCCACGTCACCGACATGAAGGGAAAGCCGGAACGGCGTCGAACCTTCGGTCTTGCCATACAGCAAGGGGGGCGCTCCGAGGTGTTCGTTCCGTTCCGGCCCCGCCCACACGGCCGATAGCGGGATCATGTGGGCAAGGTTAAGCGTCGAGATCGGTGGCTGACGGACATTGGCGTAGGCATGTCCGGGGATCGAGCCAAGCCAGGCATCGACGGCATTGAAGGTTTCCGGCATGGCCGTGAAGTCACGCCCCTGAATGATCTTCTCGACCAGACGCAGCTTTTCATCAGCAATACGCGGATCCGCATCCCAGACGGTGACGGTCGCTGTGACATAGGCCATGCCGGCGACGTCAGCGCCGAGTTCCTGCAGGGCCATATCGGCATCGAGCGCCTTGTTGGACGCATCGGTGTCCACAAGCGCCGATTGTTCGTTGGTCATCACCTCTTTCAGGATCGCAGCGATGGATTTGCGCTTGGCAAACCACTGGCGGCGAATTTTGGTCAGCAGTTTGGTCGCGTCCGTCTTGTCCATCAGGATGGCGCGGGTTGACCAGCGATACGGGAACGCGAGCCGGTTCATCTCATCGAGCAGGCCAGGCGTGGTCGCGGTCGGGAAACCGATGATGGTCAGGACGCGCAGATGCTGGTCGCCAAGACGCGGCTCCAGCCCGCCGGTCAGCGGCTGATCGGCGAGCAGCGCGTCGAGGTGCATGGGCACTTCGGGCACGCGCACGCGATGACGGTTCGTGGAAATCGCGGAATGGAGGTAGGTCAGCGTGCCAGCGTCATCGAGCCAGCGGCATTCCGGCATGAAGCCGTCGAGCAGCGCCAGCACGCGGTCGGTGCGGTCGATGAAGCCGCGCAGCAGCTCATGTGGATTGACGCCGGATTGCTCACGGCCTTCATAGAGCCAGGTTTCGGCGCGGGCCGCGTCTTCCGCAGGCGGCAGCCAGAGGAAGGTCAGGAAATAGCCGGACACGAAATGTGTGCCCGCTTCCTCGAACCCGGCCTTACGCTCGGCATCGACCAGTGCGGAAGCCGCATCTGGAAAACGACTGTCGGGATAGGTCGCGGCCTCGGAGCGTTGTGCCTCGACGAAGATCGACCAGCCCGAACCCAGACGGCGCACGGCGTTGTTGATCCGACCGGCGACCGCGACCAGTTCGGCAGCGACAGCGGAATCCAGATCCGGACCGCGAAACTTCGCCGTCCTTTGGAAACTGCCATCCTTGTTCAGCACAATGCCGGGAGCGACCAGCGCTGCCCATGGCAGATAGTCGGAAAGCCGAGCGGAGGTGCGGCGATACTCGGTGAGGTTCATCATGCGCGCGCCCTCACACCGACAAATGACCGGGGATGCGCAAATGCCTGCGCCCGACCTCGACAAAGAGCGGATCGCGTTTGGCTGCCCATACCGCGAGGAAGTGTCCGACCGCCCAGATGGCGATGCCAACCAGCCAGAGACGGAGGCCGAGGCCGACGGCCCCGGCCAGCGTGCCGTTCACAATGGCGATGGAGCGCGGTGCGCCGCCGAGCAGGATATGCTCGGTCAGCGCCCGATGGACCGGGATCGAAAACCCCGGCACCGCGTCGAGCTGTTCGAGGCCGCCCGCCATCAGATAAGCGCCCCGCCGCCGAACGAGAAGAACGACAGGAAGAACGAACTTGCAGCGAAGGCGATGCTAAGGCCGAAGACGATCTGGATCAGGCGGCGGAAACCGCCCGACGTGTCGCCGAACGCGAGCGCGAGGCCGGTGGCGATGATGACGATCACCGCGATGATCTTGGCAACCGGCCCCTCAATCGACTGAAGGATCGATTGAAGTGGCGCCTCCCACGGCATGGAGGAACCGGAGGCGTGTGCGGCGGGCGCCAGCATCAGGCTGATGGAAACAGTGGCGGCGGCGGTTGCCATGAGGCGGCAGCCGCGCGAAATCGTGCGGATCATGAAGGATCTCCTTTCGAGGTGGTAGCGGGGGTGATTGCGTAGTCGTCGTCTGGTCCCAGCCCATCGACGCGGGCGAGTTCGACCAACCGGCGCGACGATCCGCGTCCGGCAAGGACAGCAACAAGATCGATGGTCTCGGCGATCAGCGCGCGCGGAACCGTGACGACGGCTTCCTGGATGAGCTGTTCGAGGCGGCGTAGCGCGCCGATGCCGGAACCGGCGTGGATGGTGCCGATGCCGCCGGGATGTCCCGTTCCCCAGGCTTTGAGCAGGTCGAGCGCTTCGGAACCGCGGACCTCACCGACCGGGATGCGATCAGGGCGCAGGCGCAGCGATGAGCGGACCAGATCGGAAAGCGTGGCAACGCCATCCTTGGTCCGCATGGCCACGAGATTGGGCGCGGCGCATTGCAGCTCGCGCGTGTCTTCAATGATGACCACGCGATCCGAGGTCTTCGCCACCTCGGCCAAGAGTGCATTGGTCAGTGTGGTTTTGCCGGTGGAGGTGCCGCCTGCCACGAGGATGTTGGCGCGCGTGGCGACGTTCAGGCGCAGCACCTCCGCCTGAAGACTGGTCATGATCCCGGCGGTCACATAGTCGTCGAGCGTGAACACCGCGACGGCGGGTTTGCGGATGGCGAAGGCGGGTGCCGCGACAACGGGCGGCAATAGACCCTCGAACCGTTCGCCGGTTTCAGGTAGCTCCGCCGATACACGCGGGTTGCGGGCATGAACCTCCGCACCGACATGATGGGCGACGAGGCGCACGATCCGCTCGCCATCGGCAGCAGACAGCTTCTCCCCCGTATCGGCCAACCCTTCGGACAGGCGGTCGACCCAGATACGACCGTCTGGGTTCAGCATTACCTCGACCACACCGGGATCTTCTAGAAACCGAGCGATGGACGCCCCAAGCGCGGTGCGCAGCATCCGCGCGCCACGGGCGATCGTTTCCGGCTTCTGATGTGATGCAGTCATAGCGGCCCCGTTCATGACGGGGAGCGCAAAGGACGGACCCCGGATCGGGGTCGATTAAAAGAACCTGATTTTGGGCTGATTCAACAGATGTTTACGCGCGTGCGGCCATCGGCGGGGCATGGCGGTGAATAGGACAGGTTGCAATCCTAGATCCCATCGCCGTCACCTTCGGTTTTACCGCCCAATGGGGTGTCGTGTAGCGCAGCGATGTCGTGCGATATTTCTTTGAGGAACCTGTCACCGGTAGCGAGACGCTTGCCAAGGGACTGCATGAAGCCCTCAAAGCGCTCGTTTCCTTTGATGCGCGCAGATTGTTTTGCACTGTCCGGCAGCGGCGGCGTGAGGGTCAGCCAGAATTGTACAAATAGCGAAAGGGTTTCGCCCAGCACGGCGACATCTTCGTCAAGCATGTCGAACTGGCGACCGAGTTTGTCGAGGCGGCGAGACATGGCGGCTTCCAGCCGCTCAGTCGTATCGCCTGACATGAAGGATGCCACGGCAGCCTCGATCACTGCGGATTTCGAGACATTGCGGCGCAAGGCCAGCGCTTCGACCTGTTTCAGCAGAGCCGGATCGAAGTAGACATTCATGCGGGTGCGCGTCGTCATGCCTGTCTCCGCTCTTAAAGCTCGATGCCGTCATTTGGGTCAAGTGACGCCTGCCGCGCCACCATGCGCATACGCTGGCGCATGGCACGGGCCTTGGCGGCATCGACGTCCGGCTCATCATCGAGGAAATCGAACTCCTGCGATGGTGGCGGAGGTGGCGAGATGATTTCCTCATGCTCGGGCAGTTCCGGTTCACGCCGGATACCTGCATTGGCCGGATCGTCATCGGATGTATCTGAGGCGGAGACATTGCCGGCCGCAGCTGCAACAACGCGGCTTGTCCAGTCGTCCTGCGCCGATGTGGTAATTTTCACCAGCTGCTTGCGCAGATCGGGCGGCGACATCACCCGCTCCTGAAACCGCGCATCGGCATAGTAGCGTGCCTTGGCCGCACGGATCGGCGGCACCCCCGCCACCATGACGATCTCGTCGGTGGGTGGAAGCTGCATGATTTCGCCGGGTGTCAGCAGCGGCCGCGCCGTTTCCTGCCGCGACACCATGAGGTGCCCCAGCCATGGCGCGAGGCGATGGCCGGCATAGTTGGTGGAATCGCGCATTTCGGTTGCCGTACCGAGCGCATCACTGATCCGTTTGGCGGTGCGTTCATCGTTGGCCGCAAAGGCCACGCGCACATGGCAATTATCGAGAATGGCGTTGTTTTGCCCATAGGCGCGCTCGATCTGGTTGAGCGATTGGGCGATCAGGAACGCTTTCAGGCCGTAGCCGGCCATGAAGGCCAGCGCAGATTCAAAGAAATCCAGCCGCCCCAGTGCGGGGAACTCGTCCAGCATCAACAGCAGCCGATGCCGCTTGCCGGAGGTTTCCAGTTCCTCGGTCAGCCGCCGCCCGACCTGATTGAGGATGAGGCGGATCAGCGGCTTGGTGCGGTTGATGTCGGAGGGTGGCACCACGAGATAGAGGCTGACCGGTTCCTTCGCACCGACCAGATCGGCAATGCGCCAATCGCAGCGTTCAGTCACGCGGGCCACAACCGGATCTCGGTAAAGACCGAGAAACGACATGGCGGTCGAAAGCACGCCGGAGCGTTCGTTCTCGGATTTGTTCAGAAGCTCCCGCGCAGACGAGGCAATGACGGGATGCACACCGGCTTCGCCCAGATGCGGCGTGTCCATCATCGCGCGTAAGGTCGCCTCGACCGGACGGCGGGGATCTGACAGGAAATTGGCGACACCCGCCAGTGTCTTTTCTTTCTCGGCGTAGAGAACATGCAGTATCGCACCGACCAGCAGGCTGTGGCTGGTCTTTTCCCAATGGTTGCGTTTGTCGAGGCTGCCTTCGGGATCAACGAGAATGTCCGCGATGTTCTGCACATCGCGGACTTCCCATTCCCCCTGCCGGACTTCCAGCAGCGGATTATAGGCTGCGGAATGCACATTGGTCGGATCGAACAGCAGGACACGGCCATGATGGGACCGGAATCCCGCTGTCAGGTTCCAGTTCTCACCTTTGATGTCATGGACAATGCAGCTTCCCGGCCAGGTCAGCAGCGTCGGCACCACAAGGCCAACACCCTTGCCGGATCGGGTTGGCGCAAAGCACAGCACATGCTCAGGGCCGTCATGACGCAGATAATCTTTGCTGTGCCGCCCCAATACGACGCCATCCGGGTCGAGCAATCCGGCCGCATGGATTTCCTTGTCCTCGGCCCATCGCGCCGAACCGTAGGTGGCGACATTGCGGGCTTCCCGTGCCCGGATGATCGACAGGAGAAAGGCGGCAGCTATGGCAAGAACCGCTCCGGACGTGGCGATGAACGCGCCTTCGGTAAAGATGCCGGGCGCATAGGCATCATAGGAAAACCACCACCAGAAGAAGGCCGGTGGATAATAGAACGGCCATCCGGCAACATCGAACCAGGGATTGCCGAGCTGGGGCTGGAAGCCGAGCCGGAAAGCCACCCATTGTGTCGCCGCCCAGACCATCACCACGACGATGGTGAACACGACAATGATCTGGCCCCAGAGTATTCGGCCTCCACGCATATAGACTCCAATCGGCAAAAGAGACGGAGCCGATCAGAAAATAGTCCTTTGCGCAGGTGGCAACATCTAAGGTGGCAAGAAAGAGCTGCCGGATACTATCGGCGGTAAATCGGATAGGTTCATATGCCACTATTTCTACGCTGCTAACTGTGGTTAGTCACAAATAGGTTTGGATACGGCCCCCACCCTGCCCTACTCCTCCAGCGCCAAAGTCAGCGCCACGTCACAATGCACCAATGTCGTATCGAATACCGGTACCGACACATTGCTTTGGTTCAGCAACATACCGACTTCAGTGCATCCGAGGATAAGGCAATCCGCCCCACGTTCCACGAGGCGTTGGGCGATAGCTATATAGGCCGCTTCGCTCTCCTTGGTTACGATGTCGCGACAAAGTTCATCGTAGATAATGCGGTGTGTTTCGGCTCTGTCAGGTGCTTCAGGAATGATCAGCTTGAGATCGGCGGCCGCAATTCGTTCAGTATAGAAGGACTGCTCCATCGTGAATGCCGTCGCCATCAGCCCTGGCGAGCACAAACCCTTCTGTTGAATGCTGGCGGCAGTTGCATCGGCAATGTGCAGCATCGGAATAGATACGCCCTGCATCATCTGCTCGGCAAGTTTATGCATCGTATTGGTGGCGAGGATGATGAAATCTGCCCCCCCACGCTCCAGAGCCTTGGCTTCCCGGTTCAAAATCTCTCCAGCCTGGCTCCATTCCCCGGCCACCTGCAGGGCTTCAATCTCAGCAAAATTGAGGGATCGAATAAGAAGCTCAGGAGAGTTAAGACCACCCAAGCGCTCCCGCGTTCCGTTACACAACTCGCGATAGTAAATCTGAGTTGATGCGGCAGACATGCCGCCAATGATTCCGATGGTTTTCATGCTCCTACTTTCTTGATGTCGCTATCAAACGAATGATATCTGATAGCGTCTGAGTTCTGACAACATACGCCCTGAATCAGTCACAGAACCAGCGAATCTACAGGCCGACTTAGTAACGAAATCAAATTCATGAGTGCCGGTTCGCGGTTTCGCGGCGACCATACGGCAGAAAAGGGGATCGCTTCAGGTTCGTCACTGATCGGCAGGAAGGCGACATTCGCGGTGTTCGCCGCTGCTTTTTCCTCAACGAAGAGCGAGATGCCATGCCCCGCAGCAATCATCGACAGTAACGCGCTGCGTCCGACATCGAGGCGGCGTATTGCCGGTGTCAGCCATTTCCCAGCTGATCGCGCGACGATCAGATCATGGACCTGCGGGCCGGTGCCACTATGACGAACCAGGAAGGTTTCGCCTAAAAGCTGTCGCCATTCGACATTGGCCTGCGCCGCCAGCGGATGTCCGACCGGCAACGCAGCCATCAGGCGGTCGCGCCAGATGATTCGGCAATTCAGATCGGAGATTTCATTCACGCAGGCCATGAAAGCGATATCCAGCTTGCCTTCGCGCACCATGAGCTGCCCATCCCGCGCAGTGCCTTCGGTGATGTGCAGATGGACGTCCGGATGCGAGACATGGAACTGATCCAGCAAGCGGTTGAGGAAGCATCCTGCCGTGAGAGCATGGACGCCAATCCGAAGTTCACCTTCCTCACCCCGTGCCTGCATCCCGGCCGTCCTGATCGCCCGGTCGAGGATCCCCATGGCGTCATCAACCTGGCTGACGAAACGGCGTCCAGCTTCAGTCAGGCGGACGCCGCGCGTGTTGCGGTCGAAAAGGATCACGCCAAGGTCATTCTCCAGCGTCTTAATTCGGGCGCTGACGCTCGACTGACTGGTGCCGAGTGCCTGCGCCGCGCGATGGAAGCTCAGGTATTCCGCAACAGCAAGTGTCTGGATTAGCGCAGCCATCGGAATGCGCCCACCAAGCAGGGTCAGCACCGGCTTTTGAACGTCAATCATGGGTCCTGACCGCCGCCGCATAGTATCATGCCCCTTCCGCGAGTGGCGTAGTGCAGCGCACTAACGGCCGGTTTGGGGAGCGGCGAGCAATCTCTGTGAAGCCGCAAGCCAAGAAAGTTGCGGCTGTGCCGACAAAGCGCTCGGCACCCGTGCCGGTTGCCTCCGTCGGGCAAGCCTCCACGCAAGAAGCTCCATGTTCAAAAGCGTGTCTGACGGCAGCGTCTATAAGTTGCTTTGTCAATCCGGCCCGTCGAAAGCCAACGCGCACATAGAGGCAGGAAATGAACCAAATGCGCCCTGCCTCGGCCCCGTCAAGCGGATGGGCGACACGGGATCTTTGCAGCACGGGATAGGAGCTGCGAGGAGCGATAGCGCACCAACCAAGTGCTTTACTATCGTTGATCGCGATAACGCCAGGCTCATCGCCGTTCAGGCATAACTGCCGCAACGCACCTTTCCGCTGCTCCTTCCCCATCGCGTTGAAGACGCTGCGGCTCACACGCCACCACATGCACCAGCACCCGCTGTCTGCGCCGCGGTGCGGCCCGAAAAGGTCTTCGAGCAGAGGCCAGTTCGAGGCCGTGACGGGTGAAAAGCTGCATTGCGATAGGTCTATCATGTCGTCCTGCTTGAATATTCTCATGGCCCATTATATGAGTGAGTCATATAAAATCAAAGGTGATTGGTTGACATCGCCGCCAGCATCTTGCGAAGGAGCGCCGCCATGGCCGACACCAAAGTTGCGAACATGCTAGGAGCGCTGGCCATCGTTCTGGCGGACGATCTGCGCGAGGCGGTCAATTCTGCCCTTGCGACAACCGGTGAAACAGCCGCCGCAATCATCATGCTCGGCGCGCATCCCGGCCTGACTATCGGAGAAGTCGCGGAAGCACTGAGCATCAGTCATAGCGGCGCGGTCCGATTGATCGACCGCTTGGAGCGCGATGGACTGGTGGGAAAGCGCCCCGGCGCGGATGCCCGTACCATGCTGGTCGAACTGTCGTCCGAGGGGATGGCCCAGAGAAAGATTGCGCTTCGGAAACGAGGCGCAGTGCTGGATCGAGCGGTGAGCCTGCTTGATGCCCAAGATGAGGAATTGCTGGGGCGAACGCTCGACAAGCTGCTGCGTGGTCTGCTGACGCGCCCCGAGCACGGATACCGCTATTGCCGTATGTGCGATGAGGATAAATGTGTCCCGACCTGCTGCCCCGTCGAAGATCAGTGGGAAAGGCTCTACGCATGAGCGTGGAGGCGGCGGTCGAACGCGATGGCGAAAAGCCTAGGCTGCAATGGGTAGCGATTCCCGCCATGATCGGCTCGGCTGCGTGTTGGGGCTTCGCCACGGTCATGTCGCGCGATCTGCTTGCCGTCATGCCTTCGACGACCCTGCTGGTCATCCAACTGGTCGCCAGCGTTGTGGCTCTGCTGGCGCTATCCATTCCGCATTTTCCATGGCGGTATCGAACAGCCGCCATGGGCAAGGCAGCTTCGATAGGCATACTGGAACCGGGGCTGACCTATACGATTGGGCTTATCGGCCTGTCTCTGACCACGGCAGGGAGCGCATCGGTTATCAGCGCGACTGAGCCGGTGCTGATCGTTCTTGTAGCTTGGTTGCTGTTGCGTGAGAGACCGGGCGGCCATTTGATGCTGTGTATCGCAATCGCGGTATTTGGGCTTTTGCTCGTCTCTGCCGAAGGCTTTTTCGACGAAGAACGGGCAAGCGGTTGGGGCGATCTGCTTATCATCCTGTCCACTCTGTTTGCCGCCAGCTACGTGGTGTTGTCGTCGCGCGTGGCGCAGAATTATCCAGCGGCCACACTCGCCTCCGCGCAACAGATCGTCGGCCTCGCCCTTGCCTTGGCGGTGTTCGCTATCGTGACGATGGCGGGGCTTGAGCCAGCATCGCTTGAGAGGCTTTCTGCGTCTGTCGTCGCCTATGCAGCCTTTTCGGGTGTCATCCAGTATGCGCTTGCGTTCTGGCTCTATCTGATTGGCCTGAAATATCTGTCGGCGGGGACCGCCGGTCTGTGGCTAACACTGGTTCCGGTCTTCGGTCTCGCGGGTGCCTACGTTTGGCTGTCTGAGGTTCCGACCGTCCTGATGCTGGTTGGCGCGGCGCTAATCATCTGTGCTGTGATCTTTGGCAACAGGGCCCGATAGGCGCGCGAAAATCTGCTGTCGTCTGAGGGATCCCTCTCTGCACGTCCCCACCACAAGAGCGCCGATCAGTTCTACTCAGTTCCCAGAACATCCCACGCGATTTGGCGATCATAGGCCACCATGGGAAGAAAGTAAGCTCATAGAATCGTTCGTCTACGGCGAATTTTCTACCGTTTAGCGTTCAGAAATGAGGCAGCATTTACTTGAGTGGCGATGCCTTCTTCGCCAGTGCAATCAAGTTCAAGAGTGCCGGTTCTCGATTTCGCGGCGACCAGACGGCAGAAAAAGGGATTGCTTCGGGTTCGTCACGGATCGGCAGAAAAGCGACATTTGTCGTGTTCACCTCCACCCCTTCCTCAACGAAGAGCGAGACCCCGTATCCGGCCGCGATCATCGACAGCAGCGCGCTGCGGCCGACATCGACGCGCTGTATCGTCGGCATCGGCCATTTCCCAGCCGCGCGCAGCACGATCAGATCGTGAACCTGCGGTCCAGTGCCTCCATGACGCACGAGGAAGGTTTCGCCTGAAAGCTGTCGCCATTCGACATTAGCCTGCGCCGCCAGCGGATGTCCGACCGGCAACGCAGCCATCAGGCGGTCGCACCACACCACACGGGAACACAGGTCGGGGATTTCGTGGGTGCAGGCCATGAAGGCGAGATCGAGCCGACCTTCGCGCACCATTAGCTGCGCCTCGCGCGCTGTGCCTTCGGTGATGTTCAGTCGGACACCCGGATGCGCGTTGCGGAAGCGCCCCAGCAGTCGGTCGAGGATACAGCCCGGCGTAAGGGCATGAACGCCAATGCGAAGCTCGCCTTCCTCACCACGCGCCTGCATCCCGGCGGTCTTGATCGCCCGGTCCAGGATGCCCATGGCGTCATCGACCTGATCGACGAAGCGACGTCCGGCTTCGGTCAGGCGGACGCCGCGCGTATTGCGGTCGAACAGGATGACGCCAAGGTCAGCCTCCAGCGACTTTATCCGTGCGCTGACGCTCGACTGGCTCGTGCCGAGTGCCAAAGCGGCACGATGAAAGCTGAGATATTCGGCAACAGCAAGCGTCTGCACCAAAGCGGTCATAGGGACTTTGCCTTCGAATATCGAAGACGGTAGACCATCCCGAAAAGCTGTTTGACGCCGCCGTCTCATACCTCAAGTGCCTCCATCCAGTCAGAAAGATCAGGAAACGGCGGCGATGGCGTCGATCTCGACCCTGACGTTGGGGTCATAGAGTTCCGCGACCCCAATCAGTGCGCTGGCTGGTGGCCGTGTGACATCAATATGGCGATCTCGCACCGCGCGGATGATCGGGAGATCGGCAGCATCTAGATTGCGGACATAGATCGTGATGCGGGCGACATTGCTGAAACCTGCTCCGGCAGCGCCCAGTGTCGTCTTGAGATTGAGAAAGACCTGCTCAAGCTGGTCTTCCAGAGTTGGCCCTGCAATCGTTCCATCGCTTCGCAAGGGAAGATGGCCGGACAGGAAAAGCAGGTCGCCGCCTTTAACGAGCATGGCCTGAGAAATGTTCGGTATATTGATCTCGACGGGATTTACCGCCTGCATTCGCTGTGTCGTGCTCATTTGCTGATTAGCTCCTGTGTTGGGGCGGGCCTGCGCGTGGCGCGGACCGACCGGGAATACGCCGAAGGTGGCGAGGAATGTCGCGGAGACCGCGAGCTTGAGATGCCTGCGCCTCGAAAGTTCAGGCATGTGTTCGTTCGATCTCTTGCAGCAACTGCGCTGTGGTGAGGTCGCGCCCAAAGTGATGGATCACATGCGCGAGGACATGATCTCGCTGTTCGCCAGTAAAGGCCGGCGCCGCATCGCTGATGACGGTAACGTCATATCCAAGGTCATGAGCGTGACGCATGGTCGATTCCACACATACATGCAGGGCGAAACCGAGAAGGAATATCTGGTCGATCCTGTTGTTGCGCAAAAAGGCGTCGAGATTGGAGTTGGTGAGAACGCTCGCCCCCGAACGGCCCGCGATCACGAACTCTCCCGCTCTGGGAGTGAAGGGTTCGGGGAACGCCACCCGTTGCGGATCGCGCCAAGTTCCTGCTTTGGGAATAGCGCCGCGTAGTCCCGACTGTGTTTTTCCGCCGCCAAACAGCGCATAGCCCGGATCGTTGACCAGCGAGAGACCCGCATGAACAACGGGAAAGCCGGTGCGCCGTGCCGCCTCGACGATGAGTGCTGCGTTGCGCACCGCATCATCAAATTGGCGTCGATCCTCCATCAGCCTGTTCAAGGGGGCATCCGGCGCAAGCCACTCGTTCTGAAATTCGATGAAGATCAAAGCGGAACGGGCGTGATCTATGGATATGCCATTGGAACGGGCATGAGCGGCGGACATTGGGAAGGCCGACGCGGCAAGAGCCGCGGCAGCCGTGAGCTTGAGGTGTTCTCGTCTGTTCACTGAGATTTCCCGATTATGAGTTGTTGTCGCAATGCCTCATGCGGCGCGCAGCGAATGACCGTTTTCGACTAGCCAGGAATCGTGCAGCCACTTTTCCGTGCCGCGATGGCCGGGGAAAGAAATCCAGTGGATGTCGCGCTCGAAGACCATGACCTTGCGGTCTGCGCCGACGATGACCCAGAACCAGCGCCCGTCGGCGGTATTGCGCATCTTCACCTTCATGCCGGTGAGCGTCACGTTTTCGGTCTTGCCGTTGCGCGTGACGCGCAGTGGTTCGTCATGGGGATCGACCCAGTTCAGCTTCATTCCCGGCAGCAGGTCCGGCGCCTGCTTTTGCAGAAAGTCCATGGCAATGGCCTGTGCTTCCTCGCGTGACGGCAAATCGCGCCCGACCAGATCCAGATCGATGCGAGCAAACCCCTTGAGCCGACCATTCTCGGCGATGACAGTGCTGAAATGCTCGCCGCCGAAGCCGGTATTGCGACTGTCGGCACGCTCATAGCGGGCCAGCCTGGCCGCTTCGCCATCGACGGTAACGGGGCGTTGTCCGACCTGTTGATAGCCAGCAGGCACATGGTCGTTGATGGGGAATGCGATTTCCTGAGTAGTAGTCGAAGCAGTCATGGTGTTTCCCTTGCTGGATTGGGCCAGAGAGTAGGTCGTCGTTGCGGCGATCAGGCCGAGGGCCATGATGCCGATCGCGGTTCGGCGTGAGGGCATGGAGAACTCCTTCCTATGGTGATGGTGAGCTGGATTTGCGGGTGACGGTGATGCCGAGTGCGGCCATGAGCAGCAGCCCGGCCGGCAGCAACCAGAGCGGCGCGGGGCCTGACTGCGCCAGCGATTGTGCAATCGGTGGCGCAAGGCTCGCGCCGACGAAAAGGCTGAATGTGTAGAGCGCCAGCGCCAGCCCGCGATTGGCATTGGTGGCGCGTCCCGCCACGGTAGCGATCAGGCCGGGCACCGCGAAGGCGACACCTGCCGACAAAACCACGCTGGCCCCCATCACGGCCCAAGCTGTGCCGATGGCCGCCAGCACAAGCGCCAGTCCCGCGAACACGAGGCCGAGGCGTGCCGTGAACGCAGCACCCCTGCGGCGCGTCAGCGGCGCGGCGGCGAATGTCAGCAGCAGTGGCGGCAGACCGACAAGACGCAGGGTCTGGAGATCGACGCCAAGGTCAGCCCCAAGGCTCTGCGCTCCCGCATGGAGCGAGACGAAACCGAACAGCACGGTCACGGCCGCCGCCCATGCCGCGAGGATTCCGGCGTCTTGCAAAAGCGAGCCGAGCTTTCCTTGCGATGATCCAGCCCGCACGGCCTGCGTATTGTTCGCCTGCGTCACGAAGAACAGGGCAAGTGCCGCAAGTAGATAGATCGGCGCCAGGGGCAGCATGATCTCGGAAAGACCGAGATCCGTTCCCGCAGCGAAAACTTGCGCCAGCGGCGCCGCCCCGAGAAAGGCGAAGCTCATCAGCGACACCCCGAAAGGGCGTTGATCGGGCGGCAATTCCTCTGCGATCAGAGACAGGGCCGCCGGCGGGAATGCAGCCGCGACGAAGCCCTGCATCGCCCGCGCTGCAAGCAACATCTCAAAGCTTTGCGCCAAACTAACCACCACGGTTGCGAGCGCAGTCGCCGTCAGCCCGAACAGGATCAGCCTGCGTCGCCCGAAACGATCCGACAGTGGCCCGAACACGAGGAAGCCGGTGGCATAGGCGAAACCGAACGCCGATCCGATCCAAGCCGCCCGTTCCGGCGCTATCGAGAAGCGACCGGCTACATCCGCAACAAGGGGAATGGTGACATAGAGCTGGCCCACGACGAGGAAGCCGCACGCCATGAGCAACAGAAGCAGCACAATGTGACGGGTGCCGAACGAGGCAATCGATTCATTGTGTAATTTAACGTCAGGTGTAGATTGTGGGCGCAAGTGTGACACTCCTATGCCTTGCTTAGTCCGCTTGGCGGGCCTGATCGATCAGGGATTTCATGCGAGCAATGTTGCTTTCGAGATCGCGACGGAATCCGGTTAGCTCGGCAAGTTGCGTATTGGTCTTGGCAAGCTGGGCTTCGAGGATTTCAAGCACCTTCTCCTTACCCTTGATGCCGCTCGCATCCTCGAAATACAGGTCTATCACTGCCGCGATTTCGTCGAGGCTGAGCCCCAATCGTTTGAGCGCCGCGATCTTCTCCAGTCGCTGATAAGCAGTCTCATCATAGTAGCGATACCCTGCCCCCTCGCGCTCGGCAGGCTTCATAAGGCCGATGCGCTCATAATAATGGATCGTGCGATGGCTGACATTGGCACGCTGCGCCAACTCGCCGATTTGCATCCTGGAGGACATTTGCCACTCACGTAAACCTGACGTTGGGTGCAGATTTAAGGCGGTCTCCTGAGAAAGTCAAGGAGCGAACCGGTCTGGTGCTTGCAAAGGGTTATGCACTCTCTGGCTTGCCCGCCATCGTAATCAGTTTACTCAGGTTCGGATCTCGGTTCTTCGGCGACCAGACGGCAGAAAAAGGGATGGTCTCCGGCTCGTCACGGATCGGCAGGAAGGCGACATTCGCGGTGTTCGCCGCCGCCCCTTCCTCGACAAAAAGCGAAACACCGTGCCCGGCCGCGATCATCGACAGCAGCGCGCTGCGGCCGACATCGACGCGCTGTATCGTCGGCGTGAGCCATTTTCCGGCGGAGCGGGTCACGATCATGTCATGCATCTGTGGCCCGGTGCCGCCATGGCGAACAAGGAAGGTTTCTTCCGCAAGCTGTCGCCACGCGACATCCTGCCGGGCCGCCAAGGGATGATGGGCGGGCAGTCCCACCATTAGGCGGTCGCGCCATATCACGCGGGAATTGAGGTCGGGAATTTCGTGGGTGCAAGCCATGAAGGCGACATCGGGTCTGCCTTCGCGCACCATGATCTGGGCCTCGCGCGCCGTGCCTTCGGCGATGTGCAGGCGGACGCCCGAATATTCACTATGGAACCGTTCAAACAGACGGTCGAGGGTGCAGCCTGGCGTGAGAGCATGGACACCGATGCAAAGATCGCCGTCCTCTCCGCGTGCGTGCATTTCGGTTGTCATGATCGCGTGGTCGATGATGTCCAGAGCCTCGCGGATCTGATCGACAAAGCGGCGTCCGGCTTCAGTCAGCCGGACGCCGCGCGTGTTGCGGTCGAAGAGAAGCACGCCAAGATATTCCTCCAGCGACCTGATCCGCTGGCTGACGCTGGATTGGCTGGTGCCAAGCGCCTGTGCAGCGCGATGGAAGCTCAGATATTCGGCGACGGCCAATGTCTGGATCAGGGCAATCATCGGAATGCGGCCGTCGAACAGCCGCAAGGGGCACATGGGTTCGTGATCCTTGTGACGCCTGCGCCGCATGCTGCCTACCCGTTTGATATGGTAGTAAAACGGGATCGCGTTCCTCATCGCCTTGCTCGAACACTATGGACGCTGGTTGGAATACGGAAAGCAGTGCGCTGGTCATTCGATGTTCTCCACCAGCGCGTCTATGACGCTACCAAGCTGCATTTCGTGTTCGCCTGCGGCGATAGTGCGTCCAAGGATGTTGAGGACAACGGCAGCGGCATTTCTTGCGGCCCCAACGAGGTTGCGACCTTGCGCGAGATTGGCCGTGAGAAGCCCGGTGAATAAATCGCCCGTTCCGACAGGGACGATGGGCAGTCGCGGCGAGGTCAGCCGCATGGGCGCGTCGTCCTCGAATACGATGTTTTCCAGTGAGCCGTCCGGCGTGTCCGTCAGATGGCAGCCGGTGACAACAAGCCGAGCCGAGCGGATCGCCTGTATCTTTGCGGCCGCTGTCTTTAGCTCCGGCCAAGCCTCCGGTTGGCCCTGCGTCATGAGTCCAAGCTCGAACTGATTGGGGGTCAGGAGGTCGGCCAATGGAATGAGGTGGTCGAGCAGACATTCGATAACCTGATCGGCGACGAATACCCCGAGATTGGAATCGCCCATGACCGGATCGCAGATATAGGTGATGTCAGGATTGATCTGGCGGGCGCGTTCGACGAACGCCGCGACCACCTCTCCATTGGCGCGCGAGCCTAAATATCCCGAAACGATGTAGCGGCTCGTTTCGACCAGCCCCCGTTCCTCGACGCCCCGCAACAGATCGCCTACCAGTTCCGGCTCCAGCACGCGCCCGCGCATCGTCTCATAGCCTGGATGGTTCGACAGCAGCGTTGTCGGCACCGCCGCGACGTTCAATCCGCGTGCCTGTATAGGCAGAACGGCGGCGCTGTTGCCGACATGCCCATGCACAACCTGGCTCTGGATGGAAATGATGGATGTCTGCATCGCCATCACTCGGCCGCGCTCCCGCTGGTGGCGGTTTCGACAGATCGTTTGCGGGGCAACCGCCCGTTCAGCACCATGTAGGCGACAAGGCCGATCACCAGCCCCCAGAACGCACCGCCCACACCGAGCATGTTGATGTTCGCGGCCGAGGCGAGAAACGTGATGAGCGCCGCTTCACGCGATGTCGGTTCCGCCATAGCTCCGGCGAGGCTGCCGCCGATGGTGCCGAGTAGCGCAAGGCCCGCCAGCGTGGTGATGAACGTAGCCGGGAACGCCATGAACACCGCCGCAAGGGTCACGCCGAACACGCCGACCAGCACATAGAAGCAGCCCGCCGCGATCCCGGCGATCCATCGTTTTGAGGGGTCTTCATGCGCTTCCCGGCCTGTGGCGATAGCGGCCGTGATGGCGGCGATGTTGAACGCATGTGAGCCGAACGGAGCCATGAGAAGCGAGCCAAGGCCGGTCGTGGTCACGATAGGGTTGGCGCTCGTCTTGAACCCGTCGTTCCGCAGCACCAGCATGCCGGGCATATACTGTCCGGTCAGCGTGATGAGGAACAAGGGCAGCGCGACGCTCAAGGCCGCGTTCAATGTAAACTCCGGCATGGTAAAGATCGGCATGGCGAGCTTCAATTGCAGGCCGGACAGATCAACACGGTCCTGCAAGAGCAGAAACACAAGCCCGATCACCAGGATGCCGACCACGGCATAGCGCGCGGAAATGCGTTTGAGCAGCACATAGGCAAGGATCAGCAGGCCAACGAGCACCGGATCGACGCTGGCGCCGCCAAATGCCCCTATGCCGAATTGCAGCAGGATGCCCGCAAGCAGGCCCGAGGCGATGCCGGGCGGGATCAGCCGGATGACCTTCTCAAAATATCCGGACAAGCCGAGCAGAACGAAGGCGGCGGCAGAGATGATGTAGGCTCCGACTGCTTCCGCATAGGAAGTGGTGGCAAGCGCCGTGACAAGAAAGGCAGCGGCTGGCGTTGACCACGCCGTGATGATCGGCTCGCGGTAGCGCCAGCTCAGGAATAGCCCGGTCAGCCCGACACCAATCGAAACCGACCATACCCAGGATGCCGTCAATTCCGGGCTAAGGCCCGCAACCTGAGCGGCTTGGAAGACAAGAATGAACGTCCCGCCATAGTTGACGATGACGGAAATCAGTCCTGCGACGATGGGATGGGTAAGATCGTTCAACCGGATGGGCGATGGTGACGGACTGGACGGCATGGTTCCGGGGGTTCTCCAAAGACAGGGCACGAGGCCGCGAACATGCCTTGACATCTAACCGATCAATGGCCTGATATTCCCTGCCAATTACTTCCAGAGGATCAGACCATTTGTTCAAGCACTCTCAGCTCGAATCGGTGAAGGCGTGGATTGCCCACCCGGCCCATGCAGCGATGCCGCTCCACGCGCGAATACAGCGGGCAATCCGCCAACTGATCCTCGACGGAGCACTTGGCCCCGGCAAGCCACTTCCAGCCTCGCGCGCACTGGCGGCATCACTGGGCGTTTCGCGTGACACGATTGAATCCGCCTATGCGCAGCTTCATGCCGAGGGCTTCATTGAACGTCGTGTCGGCAGCGGTAGCTTCGTCGCGCAGATGACGGAGTTCTTGCCCGGCCATCGGCGCTCTAAGCGCGATGCACTCATGCGCAACCAAGCCCCGAACCTTAGCAAGCGCGGCGGCGCCATGTTCCGCAGCGGTGGTGTGCGCGAGATGCTAGTGCCGCGCCCCTTTGCGCATGGAGTGCCGGACACGCGCAGTTTCCCGCTGCCGCTTTGGGAACGGCTGGAACGACAGGTGCTCAAGGAGACTGGCACACTGGCTCTGCTGCATTGTGATCCGCAGGGGACCGAGCCGTTGCGCCGGGCTATCGCGGACTATGTGAACCTCGAACGTGGCGCGCGGGCAACGGCCGATCGCGTGCTGGTGCTGACCAGTTCGCAACAGGCGATGACGCTCTGCGCGAATATGCTGCTCGATCCGGGCGAGCGGATCTTAATCGAAGACCCAGCCTATTACGGCGCCCGCAAGGCGTTCGACGCTGCCGGTCTGGAATCTGTGCCGATCCGCGTGGACAGTCAGGGCATCACGATTGAGCCGATCCTGAGCGATCCGCACCCTGCCAAGGCGATTTTCCTTACGCCCTCGCACCAGTTTCCAACCGGCGCGACGCTGGCGCTGGATCGCCGGTTGGCGCTGATCGAATGGGCAGCCCGGCATCAGGCGTGGATCATAGAGGACGATTATGACAGCGAGTTTCATTATGCGGGCAAGCCGACCGCATGTGTGCAGGGCCTCGATCCGAATGACCGGACCATCTATATAGGGACCTTCACCAAATCCCTATTTCCGGGTTTGCGGATCGGCTATGCCGTGCTGCCGCCGCAACTGGTGAAACCGATGACGGTCGCTCGCACCCTGTTCGACGGCCACACGGCATCCATAGCCCAATTGACGCTGGCGCGGTTCATGGAAGGCGGGCATTTTGGCGCGCATGTCCGGGCAATGCGCACAATCTATGCGCAACGACTAGATGTGTTGTCCGGCCTGGTCCGCAAGTATCTTTCCGATTTTGTCGAACCTCGTGTCCCTGTCGGCGGACTGCAAATGCCGTGCGTTCTGACCTGTGACATTCCCGAGCGCCTAGCCGTCGATGCCGCGCGCCGTGTCGGCGTGGAGCTGCTGGGACTCTCCGCCCTTCATGCCGCTGGTGACGGCAAGGCCGGATTCCTGATGGGCTTTGCTGCCTACACGCCGTGCGAGCTTAAGGTTGCGGTCAGGAAACTGGCGAACGCACTCCAGACAGTGAAGGCTTCCGCATGAATGGTCTGGATATAATCCTATAAATGGATGGAAATATCAGACCACTCTCATGATAGGGACCGGCAACGCGCCCTCCGCATGACGCTCATGCGGTGAACCGATTCCTGCCGGAACCTTGAAGGAGACCAGTGATGGCAACATCGACAGCCGAACCCTTGAACCAAACCCTTTCGGAAGGCTCCGTTGGAAGCGCCAGCCTGTCGGATGGAGATCACACAGTGTTCTCGGCCATCGCCGACGAACGGGAACGCCAACGCGATTGCATCGAACTGATTGCCTCGGAGAATTTTGTCAGCCCCGCCGTTCTCGAAGCGCAAGGCTCGATCCTCACCAACAAATATGCCGAAGGCTATCCGCATCGGCGCTATTATGGCGGCTGCGCCAATGTCGATGTCGTCGAAGACCTCGCCATCGAGCGCCTGAACCAGCTTTTCGGAAGCACTTATGCCAATGTGCAGCCGCACTCTGGCAGCCAGGCCAACCAGGCGGTATTTCTCGCGCTGCTGACGCCCGGCGATACGATCCTCGGCCTTGACCTCAAGGCGGGCGGCCATCTGACTCACGGCGCTGCGGTCAATCTTTCTGGCCGATGGTTCAATGTCGTCAGCTATGGCGTGGACCCCGAAAGCCACCTGATCGACATGGACCAGGTTGCCGAACTGGCGCGGGCGCATCGCCCGAAATTGCTGATTGCGGGGGGATCGGCCTATCCGCGCACGCTGGATTTTGCCCGCTTCCGCCAGATCGCGGACGAAGTGGGCGCGATCCTGATGGTCGATATGGCGCACTTCGCGGGCTTGGTAGCTGGCGACGCCTATCCGTCGCCAATACCCTTTGCCGATGTCGTCACCTCAACCACGCACAAGACGTTGCGCGGACCGCGCGGCGGGTTCGTCCTGACAAATGATGCCGAGATTGCGAAGAAAATCAATTCCGCGACCTTTCCCGGCTTACAAGGTGGCCCGCTCATGCACGTCATCGCGGCGAAGGCGGTGGCGTTCGGCGAGGCGCTTCACCCCTCGTTCAAGACCTATTCGCGGCGCGTCGTCGAGAATTGCCGCGTCCTCGCGCAAACGCTGACCGATGGCGGGCTGGCGATCACCACTGGCGGCACCGACTGCCATCTGGCGGTGGTCGATCTGCGTCCTCTCGGCGTCACCGGCAATATCGCCGAAAAGGCGCTGGAATCGGTCGGTATTACGCTCAACAAGAACGCAATCCCGAACGATCCCGAGAAACCCATGGTAACATCGGGCATCCGGGTCGGCAGCGCCGCGGGAACGTCGCGTGGTTTCGGTGCGGATGAATATCGGCAGATCGCCGCGCTGATCCTCGACACGCTGCACAATCTCCGTGGCGGGACGCTCAACGCTGAACGCGAGCGGATCAATGGGCTTGTGCGCGGCCTCGTCGGCCGCTTTCCGCTGCCCTACTGATTGCCATGACGCGGGAGCCTGTTCGGATATGACAGTATCGTTGAATGCCGATCTTTTATCGGAAGACATTGCGCGCTTCGGGAATAACCCCGCCCGCGCTTTTGCCGCCAACCTGCAAGGTGTGCAGGAACGCATCGCCGCCGCCTGTCGGCGCAGCGGCCGCCAGCCCGACGATGTGCGGCTTCTGCCCGTTACCAAGACGGTCCCCGCTCATATCCTGCGCCATGCTTTCGCGGCGGGCATCTCCGATTTCGGGGAAAACAAGCTACAGGAAGCGCGGGACAAGCAGGCCATTCTTGGCGATCTTGCGATACGCTGGAACATCATCGGCCACCTCCAGACAAACAAGGTGAAATATCTAGTCCGTCTGGCATCGGAGTTTCATGCTCTCGATAGCGTCCGGCTGGCGGAAGAACTGAACCGCCGCCTTGACGCGCTGGACCGCGACCTCGATGTGTTCGTGCAGGTCAACACATCGGGCGAGCACAGCAAGTTCGGCCTGCATCCCGATGATCTGTTGCCCTTCGTTGAACGCTTGGCCGACTATCCACGCCTGAAGCCCCAAGGGCTGATGACGCTGGCGGTCTTCAGCTCTGACGCTGAGCGGGTGCGGCCGTGCTTCCGCCTGCTGCGCGACCTGCGCGACCGTGCCGTTAAGCTTCATTCGGGCTTGACCCGGCTGTCCATGGGCATGTCGGGCGACTACGAACTGGCCATCGAGGAAGGTGCGGATGTGGTGCGCGTCGGTCAGGCCATCTTCGGCCCGCGCCCCACCGACGACGCCCATTACTGGCCGGGACTGATACCTCCTGCCGCTCCGCAGGAAGCTGAAAGCCCGGCATGACGGTATCTCAACGCGGCCTGCTGGCGCAGATTTCGGCCGCGCATCTGGTCAGCCATTTCCATATCATGACCGTTCCGGCGCTGCTGCCACTGTTGCCCTCGGCCATGGGCGTCAGCTTCGTCGATCTCGGGATCGCGCTCGGGGTATTCAACATCGTGACCGCCCTCGTGCAGGCGCCCCTCGGCTATGCCGTTGACAGGTTCGGCGCGCGCAATCTCCTGATGGCCGGGCTTGCCCTCGGCAGCGCCAGCTTTGCAATACTGGTGGTGTTTCCGACCTTCACCATGCTCGTCCTTGCGATGGCTTTGGCCGGTATCGCCAACGGCGTTTATCACCCCAGCGACTACGCACTGTTGTCGCGCGGCATGGCGCCGGAAAGGATGGGCCGGGCCTTCTCGATTCACACGTTCGCGGGATTTCTGGGCAATGCGCTGGCGCCATTGACGTTGGTCTGGCTGGCGCTCAGTCTGGACATCCGCTCGGCCTTCGCCGCCAGCGCCGTTCTGGGACTGTTGGTCCTTGTGGCGATGGCGATCCGGGGGGCGCCGGTGCCCGCTACCTCGGCAATCGTAAAGCGCGAGGAGGCCAGCACTTCCGGTTCGCGGATCAGGATTTCATTGAGTGGCGCGATCATCTCTCTGACGCTGTTCTTCCTGCTGCTGAACCTCAGCACCGGCGCAATCGAGAAATTCTCCGTCTCGGCCCTGGTCCAGGGATTCGATGTATCCCTGCCAACTGCTAATCTGGCCCTGACAGCGTTTCTCTTTGCCAGCGCATTCGGCGTTCTGGCCGGGGGCGTGCTGGCGGATCGCACGACCCGCCACGGCCTCGTCGGGGCGGCGGTCTTCGGTCTGGCTGCGCTGTTGATCGTCGCGGTGATCCTGATCCCGATGCCGGTTTTCGTGCTGGTCCCGACACTCGGGGCCGCAGGGTTTCTGACCGGCTGCATCGCGCCGTCGCGCGACATGCTGGTGCGCGCGGCCGCACCCGCCGGGGCCGAGGGACGGGTTTTCGGCATCGTCTCCACCGGGTTTAATATCGGCGGCGTGCTTGGTCCCATCCTGTTCGGCTATCTGCTGGATAGGGGACTCCCTAGCGGGGTGCTGTGGGCCTCGGCCGGGTTCATGATCCTGACCTGTGCCATAGTCATTCTCCAGGAATGGAGTATGCGGCGTTTGAAGCCCCTGTCGTAGGCTCAGGCGCCTCAGGGCGGCATCACAGGCAGAGCCCGTGAAGCCGCCCCGAACGCGGACGTCGTCGCGTCACTTTCTGGTGGCAATACCTGCGGCGAAGATGCCGAGCAGCGTCAGAAGCGCGATCCCGAAGGTGACGTAGCGTGCCGCGTCCGCGACCGAATCCCCACCTGCCGCCATCAGCGTGCCGGCGAAGGCCGAGGTGATCGAGAAGGCGATGAGCTGCGTCGTGGTGATCGCAGCCGCTGCCTTGCCACCCTCGGCCGGATCGGTGGTGCTGCTCATGGCCGCGACGCCGAGAAGCGGCCATGCCAGACCGATGCCGACACCTGCGACCGCAAGAACCGCCGCCCATATCAGCACCATGGTCATTTCGGCCCCTTGGGCCTGCAACAGGCCATAGGCGATCAGCCCGGCCGTCAGCAGCAGCGGTCCGAGGCGAATGGCGCGGCGGCGCGCGGCCTCCGAAGAGACCGAGACGACGAAGAGTTGCGCGATAACCCAGGCGAGCGACAGAACGGCCCCAAGCAACCCCGCGATCAGCGGGCTGAGACCGGCAAGCTGCTGCCCGAACAGCGGGATGAAATTCTCGACCATCACACCGGCACTGAGTGCGGCAACGGTCAGATAGACCCATTTCAGCGCGTTGCCGCGCCTATAAGTGATGCGCGGCAGGATGGTATTCTGCGACCGGCGCTCGACCACCACGAAAAGCCACAGCAGGACAAGGCCGATCCCAACGACCGCGAAGGTCGGCCAGCCGATCGGCACGATAGCACTGAGGCTGATGGCGATCGTCGCCAGCACCAGTGGGATGAGCGAGGCAACGGGCACCGGCGTGCGATTGCCCGAACCTGTCGCGCCGGCAAAGGAGCGTTGCGCCACGACCGCGAACAGCAGTGACACCACAGCCAGCCCGCCATAGGACCAGCGCCACAGGCCGAGTTCGGCGAACAAGCCGCCGAGCGCCGGTCCGAACAGCGTGCCGAGACCCCACATGGCCGAGACGACGCCCGTGGCGCGCGCCCAATGCCGTTCCGGCAGCGCGGCCCGGATCACCGCATAGCCGAGCCCGGCCAGCAGGCCGCCGCCGAGGCCCTGCACAACGCGGCCGGCGATCAGGAACTCCATGGCCGGGCTGATGGCATTGCCCGCCGCACCGAGGGCAAACCCGACGAAGGCGATCAGATAGGCCGTAGCCGGACCTTGCGCCTCGAGCGCGCGGCTGACGAAGAGCGAGGCGACGATGGCCGAGATGACGAAGGCGGTCGTCACCCAGGCGTAATATTGCTGGCCGCCGATATCCGTGACGATGGACGGCATCAGCGCGGCAGTGAAGTAAAGGTTCATCGCATAGAGCAGCACGCCGCTGGCCATGACCAGCACGATGGCAAGGTGCCGTCCCGACAACAGGTCGGACCAGGTGGCCGCCTCTGCCGCGGACATGCGTGATGGTTCGGCCGAGCCGGCCGGTGAAACGGGATCCTTCATGGAAATTGTCTCCGGGGGTGGAAAGTCAGGCGGCTCTGCGCCGCACGGTCAGGGAAAGGCTAAGAACCAGAAGCGAAACCGCGAGGACGACGCTCGGCGCGACGGCGTGGCCGTAGTCGGCATTCACAAGCGTGGTCAGCACTGCCGCCGCCATCACCAGCGCGCCAAGGCCCGCGCCATAGGGACGCGTTGCAGCGCGGATCAGCAGGATCGCCGCCGCCAGTTCGAGGATGGCGGTGATGTAGTGGAACCAGTCCGGATAGCCCCAGGCCGCATAGGCCGCCGCGTTCTCTTCGGAGAGGAAGGTATTTCCATATGCGCCGAACAGGAAGAAGGCCGCCAGCAGCCAGGCCAGTGTTGAGGATATAGCGATTAGAGGTTTGTTCATGGTGCCTCGCGAGGTGTGTCTGAGCTGCCCTGTCGCAAAAGACTGGACGTCACAGCCGATCCAACATAGTTTGAACGATCACTCTAACTATGATCGCGCCAGCGTCAAGATATAATAGAGCGATCACACTATGAATCTGGAGGCCCTATGGCACGCAAGCGCGTTCCCGAGCAGCACGAAGGCAGAATGCAGGAAATCCTGGAAGCGGCGCATCGCTGCTTCATGCGCCATGGGTTACAAGGCGCGTCGATCTCAATGATCTGCAAGGAGGCCGGAATGAGTCCCGGCCATCTCTACCACTACTTCCCGAGCAAGGAGGCGATCGTCGAGCAGATGGCCGACGATTACCTGTCCCGGCTTCATGCCCATTTCGGCGGTCACAAGGACAGCGAGGCAACGGCGACCGTCCTGCTATCCGAACTCTGGAGCATGACGGGCTGGGACGATCTCGCCCATTGCCGCATCTTGTTCGAGCTGCTGGCGGAGGCGGGCAGAAACGAGAAAATCCACGCCATCCTCAAGGCCAACACCGATGGCGTGCGCCAGCTTTTGGCCGAGACGTTGAAAGCAGGCCAGGCGCGTGGCGAGGTCGATCCCGATCTGGACCCCGAGCATACCAGCGCCGTGCTGGTCGCCATCCTTGATGCGGCGCCCATGCTGCCGCTGATGACCTCGGGCATTGGTTTCGAGGAAAGCCGCAAGCTCATCACCACCATGGTCAGCCGGTTCCTGCAACCGCAGGGATGATCTCTTCTATCGCTTCTCGACGAACCTGCGGATCAGACGCTTCAGCATCGGTAGATGAGCCTCGACAGTGGAGTCTCGGTCCATGATCGCGCGGGCGATCGCACCGTCCGTTAGAGCGTAGAGCCAGGCGGCGGCAGCCTCGCAATCGAGTTGGGGATCGATCTGCCCGGCTGCAACGCCTCTTTCCAGAAGGCGGATCAACTCATCCATGATGAAAGTATCGTTCCTCTGAAACAGAGCCGCGACTTCGGCGCTGCGAGCCGACTCGGCGGCGATCTCCAGCGTCAGCCGTCCGTAGGTTTGGTCCGCGACAAGGCGCAGTGCCTTTTCTGCGATCTGTTCTAGGGCGCCGATCACGTCATCTGCCCCTGACGCTTCTGCAAAGAGGCCGGCGATTTCGTCACGGTCCTGCTCGGCGATGGCTGCGATGATCGCCGCCTTGGACTCGAAGTAATGAAAGAGGTTGCCGGGGCTCATCCCGGCCACCTTGCAGATTTCTGCGGTCGACGTGCCGTGGAACCCCTTCTCGGCAAAGCAACGGATCGCCGCGTCGAGCACTGTTTGCCGCCTGGCTGCATGACGGTCGGGATCGAGTTTTCTGGCCATGTATGATCCTGGTCTGTTGTCCCGATATCTACGCTTCGCGCCGCAGAGGCAGGGTCGAGCAACGCAAGCCCCCCGGCCAGCGTGTGACTTCAGCGTAATCGACAAGGATCGGGGTGATGCCACGCTCACGCAGGGTTGCGGCAAGCCTTTCGGCTCTCGTGTCGATGACAAGCCGGTCGGGGGCCAGCGCGAAGGTATTTATCATCAACGACCGCGCATCGTCCTCCGACGCTTCGATCAGTTCGAACCGGTCGGCTAGCAGCCGGCGTGATTCGGGCGTGAGCGCGGCCGAGTGGACATAGCCCAGCCTTGGCCCGACAATGGTGAACTTGGTGTCGAGATGAACGACACCCCGCGCGTAAAACTCGATCGGCACGATCCGCCGCGCAATTCCGGCACGCTCGAAACCGCGCCGCAGCGCCGCAACTCCCGCCCGATTGGTCGCCTCGCCCAGCCCGACCAGGACGTCGCTGTCGGTGACGATGACGTCTCCGCCTTCGATCATTCCGTCATCGAGCCGTTCGACCCGCGAAACCCGGTCCAGTAACGGCAACAGCGCAGCCTGTTCACGCCGGCGTGTGGGGTTACCCGAACGCGCAAGGAACAGCACGTCATCCACCGCAAAGGCGATGTCGCGCGGATAGAGCTGGAGCATGACATCGTGGACATTCCCAAGCGTATGCACGATCACGCCGCTCCCGCAAAAGCTCCACGAACCGGGCATGCTGAGGTGCGGCCAAGTCATGCCGCGGCACCTCGACCGAGTTGTTGGCCAGGTAGCGGAAGCTCACCAGATCGGGATGGCGAAGATAGTCCATGATCAGAGACCACCAGCCAAAGCGCTTGTAGGGGCCGACAACCACCTCTTTCAGGGGTGCGATATCAGAAGGGTTGGAGATAATAATCATGGGATTTCGCTTGGTCTCAGTAACTGCGTCTCACCCCCGGCGCCTCGCTTAGCGACCGGAGGGAGGCGATATATCATTAACCGACCAATCTGTCTATTAATTAGTGGCCGCTGCTTCTGTGTTAAATTCCTAATCCCCGTTGTCGCCCCAACTGCCACGACACCGTACCGCCCTGCACGACGCCCATGACCTCGCGGCCGAGCTGGCGGTCGATGACCGGCCGCCACGGGACCAGCGTGAACTCATGACTCTGTTCAACGATGGCGAACTTGCCGCTCGATAACTGGACGGTGCCGTTGAACTTGCCGCTGATCTTCTCGCCGTCCGCCGCCGCCCGGAAGGGCAGCGTCTTGCTCACGGCCATTTCTGCACCGACGCGGATCACTTCCCGTTCACGCAGATTGGCGAGCAGGTTGCGCCGATAGAGGATGCGCCCATTCTCCTGCCGTGTAGCATCGCCCTGTGCGATATGATGCTCGCGGCGCTGGTCCATAGCCTCTCGCACCTGCTGCCCGAACCCCGCCGGGGTAAGGTCCGAAGCGTCCGGTGTAACCAGTCGCCGGTCAAGCCAGGTCGCACCATCGGCGCCGATCTGCTTTTCCAGATCGAAGGTCGAGACGACACGGATGCTGGCGTGTCGGTTGCGACCGGCATCATAAGCGGTAGCGCGGCGCTCGAAATCCTCCGGGATGCGCCACTGGTCAGCGTCGATCCGCTCAGCGATCCCGGAACGGCGTAGCGCCTCCAGTCGCCGGACATGGGCATCGACATAGCCCTCGTAATCGCCGCCTGGCACACGTCCTTCGAACTTCGCCTGTTCGAGGTGGCGGCTTGGTCGGTAGATACCATTCTCCGAGATCGCAGCGATGGTGCGATCAGAGGGACGTTGTGCTGTATCGGCGGGGCCGACTTCCACGATGCTGCCGATCCGGGCATCTTCGACGCGGGCCGGATCAATGCCGGGAAGATGGTGCGTTCGCCCGTCGATGCCGTCCACCACGAGCGTCAGGTTCTCGCCCATCTCGTCGGTGAGATATTTGTCCACGACGCGGCCGGTGATGGGTGCCGCGGGTGCTGCATCGTGAAGCTGGAAGGTCATCGGATCACGCTCCTGCCCATCAGCCTTCAGCGCCTTGTGCATGTTGCGGATGATGTCACCGCGCTCACCGAGTTCACGCAGCGCCGGTTCCATCTTCGCGCCAAGCTCCCAGACGCCGGGTGCATGTTGCGTGGCCAACCCCATCTTTTCCAGTTTGGCGAGACGGCGCAGGCGAAGCGTGCGGTTGAACTGGCGGCGTGCATCTGCCGGTTCATGGCGCAGATCAAGGAACCGTTCGTCGGCCTCCTCGGCCATAGCGCGGTCGATGCGCGTGAATCGGTCCTGATCGATTTCGGCAGATAGCTTCCGGCTCTGCTCGATCTCGGTCACGGGGCCGAGTTCCAGCGTGGTCAGTTCGCTCGCCCGCTCACGAATACCATTGGCGAGATAGTCACCATTGATGACCAGGTTCTCGCCCAGATCGTCCTTGCCCCGAACGATGACATGGACATGGGGATGGCCGGTATTGTGGTGATTGACCGCGACCCAATCGAGCTTCGTGCCAAGGTCGGCCTCGATGCGGCTCATCAGATCGCGGGTGTGCTCGGCGAGATCGGAAAGATCGGCGGCATCTTCGGGCGAAACGATGAAGCGGAACTGGTGTCGATCATCCTTGCCGCGATCAAGGAAAGCATCTCCATCAACGCGATCGTCGGTCGCCGAATAGAGCTGGCCACGTTCGCCATCGCGCGAGGTTCCATCACGTTGGATATAGCGCAGGTGGGCAGCCCCTTTGCCGTTCTTCCCCGCGCTCTGGACGTACCGGGTTTTGACGACGACGCGGCGCACGCTGGCCGCACTGTGACGCCAACCGCCCGACAGGGTTCGGGCGCGGACAAAGGCCGCGCCGCGGCCACGCCTGACGCCAGGACCTTTGCCAGCCCGCGATGCCTTCCCGCTCTTTACGGCCGAACCAGATGAAGGCGACGAGGACGTCCATGATGCGAATGACGATGATCTGCCTGGGCTGTTGCTATGCTGACGCGCCAGCTTCTTCGCCTGCGTCAGAAAACTCTTCGCCTTGCCCGCTTTTGGCACGTCGGATTTGATCCGGCCTGGCCTGGGGCGAAAGCGGTTCTCATCGTCGGCGCTCATGAGCGCATCCCATGCCGTTTAGGCACGCAAAAGGCAGATATTCGGCTATAGTGCCGGTCAAAACCCAGCAAAGCCAAGGCTCTGCGCCATATCGCGGCACGCGAGGCCCAAAAGCAGGGTGCCGTGCGCCGCGCCCCAAAACAGTGTGCAGACAAGGGCTTGTCCAGAAACCGGCCCGACAGGGTGCCGGTTTCCTTTATCTTGCCCTCCGCCTTTCTTTCCCTTTTTGCCCTCCCTGCCGGGAATACAGCCAGGCGCTCCCCTGCCTGACTGCACACCGGAAGCGGACCGAAGGCGCGTGGAGACGCCTTGCTCATGGCGCATCTCCATTGCTCGCACGGGCCACGAATATGCCGCCGTCCTGCGGCTCCTGATCGACGGAATCGCGCAGAGGAACGGTTGCGCGGACGTCGCTCGGCGGCTGATTGGCCGCCGCCGAATTGCCGCTGGATTGCGCAACGAAGAGCGGAGCTTCGCGCCAATCCGCAGGTGGCGGCGGCACAATCGTCGGCACATCAGGCGCAGCCGTATGCCCGAGAACAGGTGCGAGCGTGGCGACATAGGCGCGTGTTTCTGCGGGCAAAGTGCGGCCTGTCGCCAGATGCTCATCATAGCGACCGGGACCGGCATTGTAGGCGGCAAGCATGGCCGCGACATTGCCATAGCGGTCCCACATCTCGCGCAGATAAGCTGTACCTGCGAGGATGTTGTCGCGCGGATCGTAGGGATCGCGTCCGAGGCCATGGCGGCTGCGCAGGCCCGCCCAGGTATCGGGCATGACCTGCATCAGTCCCATTGCACCCGCCGATGAGATGGCGCGCACATCGCCCGCGCTTTCCACACGCAGCACGGCCCGAATCCAGTGCTCTGGAATGCCGAAACGCTGTGACGCCTCGGCAATGAAAGCAGCATGGGGATGCGCAGTGACAGGCGCAGGTTGCGGCGTAACCTGCGCAATCGCTGGCGTCAATCCGCTGCCCGCCGACAGAAGAGCCGTGAAGAGAAGAAGGGCGCGGGATCGCATGATCTCAGTCCCGATCTTCGCGGGGCCGCGGGCGGCTCCAGTGCAGTGACCATGACGATCCTGCATCGTCGTCGCGGAACAGATTGGCGCGGATCGGCTGCGGCAAGGCGGGATCATCGAGCAGCACCGAGAGATACTCACCAGCCTTTTCGCCGGTGCGTTTCCATGCAGCGCCGACCTCGGGGCCGTCATCAGCTCCGTGATGGACACGGTAGCCCGGCGCATTTTCGGCGTCTGAATGCTCGGCTGGCAGGATGGTAAGCTCACGGAAGAGCGTGAGCGTGTGAACGCGCCCGGAAAAGCCCGTTTCATCGCGCGTGAACAATCCGATCTTTGGCATGAAAAATCTCCTGTCGTTGAGGTTTCGGCGTGGGTTCAATGCGTGGCCGCCTGCCATTCGTAGCGGCCATCTCCTTCCTCATCGGTCCAGAGCGGAAGCGCCCGGCCGATGACGGAACTGGCGGGAACAGGTCCGAAGTAACGGCCATCGAGGCTGTCCCGGATTTCCCAATTCATGAGGAAGAGTTCACCGTCGCCGATGATGCGGCAGCCCTGCCAGGCGGGCAGATCGCGGCCCATGCGGTCGCGCTCCAGCGCGTCCCCCATCTCGACATGATCGACGGTAATGGTTGCACCGCTGCGGCAGACGCGCTGTCCCGGCAGGCCGAGGACACGCTTCAGCAGCGGCACGCCGCGTCCGATATAACCGCGCTGGACCATGAACCGCTCCAGCGGTTCGGGCGGCATGATGGCGACCAGTTCGGGAACTTCGAGCGCATCGGCGGGAGCAATTGTGTAGAAGCCGATGGGCGCGCTGGCAGTCGCATTCCAGATCAGCCGGGTTGGCAGATCGGCAACCGCCGTGGCGACAAGCGTGCCGACGGCCAGCATGGACACGGCAAGGATATGACGGCGGCTCACGGCGCGATCCTCCGGCGACTGATCCACGCGGCATGGCGCTCCGGGGTGTAGGGATTGGGTTCCTGACCAGCACTCAAACGGTTGTGAACGTGTCGCCAATGATCCGGCGCAACATCTGCCGGATCGACGCCAAGCGCGTCCACGGCATCAATCAGGGCCAGCACCCGCTGGACTTGTCGCCAGCCGTCGATACGCAGCAGGATCTCGCCGCCAGGACGAACGAAGGGCACGGTCTGGTACGGTTCGCCACGCCCGACAGCGCGCAGGATGTCGAGCCGCGAGACGATGGTACCGTAATCGTTGGAGGCCCAACGGACGAAGGCGAAGATGCTTTCGGGCGCAAAACCGATCAGACTGCGGCGGCGGTCGATGATCTGCTCCAAGCTCTTGTGACCGAACCTGATCCATCGCTCGACCTTCTTCTTCTGGAAGGTCAGTTCGACCATTGTGGTGAAGGGTGCTGGCCCGTCCGACGGCGGATGTTCATGCGCAGCGCGCACGGTTTTGCCGGTCATGGCTGATCTCCTTCGATGGCTGGAAACTCGCGGACCAGCAGCTCGCGCAGCATCACGGCGACGGTGACACCGCGCCGGAAAGCGGCAACCTTGATGCGTCCGCGCAGTTCGGGCGTGATGTCGATGGTCAAGCGCGCGGTGAACGCCTCCGTAGCCGTCTTGCCGGTTGCCGGCGCATCGGCGGCTCGGACCCAGCTATCGGGATTGCCCGGACGCGATGCGAAGCCGGATTTGACGGGCGGCCGTGTCATGGCACGATCCTCCCGATACCGAGGCCATTGATTTCGGCCGCCAGCGCTGTGACCTCTTGTGCGGCCCGTTCGCCGCCATCAGTCTCGGAGACCAGTCGCCCGGTCTGTGCGGCTTCGGCGAAGGCGACACGCTGGCCGATCGTCGTGGCCAGCAAGGGCGGATCATGGTCCGCCAGTGTCTCTGCCGTTTCGCGGGCGATGACGGTGCGCGCACCGCACCGGTTCAGCAGAAAACGGGCGGACAGCTCCGGTCGATAGATGCGCGCTTCGTTCAGAAGCGCCAGCATCTCGGCCGAGGCCCAGCCGTCGAAAGGAGATGGCTGCACCGGGATCAGCACCAGATCGGCTGCAAGCAGCGCAGAGCGCATCAGGCCAGCGACACGGGGTGGACCATCAATGACGACATGATCGGCGTCACGCGCCAGTTCCGGCGCTTCCCTGTGCAGCGTATCGCGGGCAAGGCCGATGACGGTGAACAGCCTTGGCAGCCCTTCATGGCTGCGCCGCTCGGACCAATCGAGTGCGGAGCCTTGCGGGTCGGCGTCGATCAGGATGACCCGCTTGCCTTGCGCAGCCCAGGCTCCGGCGAGATGCAGCGCGAGCGTGGTCTTGCCCACGCCGCCTTTCTGATTGAGGAGCGCGACGATCATGGCGTACCCCGCCCAGGTCGGCGGGAAGTGGCACTGGCACCGTGCCTTTCATGCGCGCGCGTCAAAGAAGAAAAGTTAGCTGGGGTAACTGTTTCTGTTCTCGTCGCGTGTGGAGAAAGCGCCTCTTGCCATACCGTGAACGGTGATCTGACCGGCTCATGCCGGTCCACCATCAACCGGAATGGAGAGAGAAGATGGACTACTACGCAGGACTGGATGTTTCCCTTGAGATGACGAGCATCTGCATCGTTGATGCTGATGGGGTCGTGATGAAGGAGGCGAAGGTTGCTTCCGAACCAGACGACCTCGTTGCGTTCTTCGCGCAATGCGGCATGGCAATGAAGCGGATCGGCCTTGAGGCTGGTGCTCCGTCGCAATGGCTTTACGGCGGCATGGCGGATACCGGTCTGCCGGTCGTGTGTATCGAGACCCGGCATGCCAAGGCGGCGCTGTCGGCCATGCCGAACAAAACTGACCGCAACGATGCGCGGGGGATCGCCAACATCATGCGCACCGGCTGGTTCCGCGCCGTGCATGTAAAGACGCAGACCGCACAGGAGCTGCGCTTCCTGCTGGTGGCCAGGCAGACGCTGGTTCGCAAGCTTATGGATATCGAACTGGCGATCAGAGGAATGCTGCGCAGCTTCGGTCTGAAGATGGGCGTGGTGTCCAAACGCAACTTCGAGGCGCGCGTTCTGGAACTCGCCGGCGACCGTGCGATGCTGATGCGGGCGCTCAATCCAATGCTGACCGCGAGGCGTGCTCTGGCTGTCGAATACGCCAACCTGCAAAAGGTGGCGATGGACTTCGCCCGTGACGATGACGTGTGCCGCCGGCTGATGACCGTTCCCGGCGTCGGGCCCATCGTGGCGCTGACCTATCGTGCGACCATCGACGTGCCGTCGCGGTTCCGGCGCTCCAAATCGGTAGGCGCACATCTGGGACTGACGCCGCGCGCCTACCAGTCTGGCGAGGTTGAACGGACCGGGCGCGTGTCCAAGAGCGGCGATGCTATGGCACGGGCGGCGCTCTACGAGGCCGCGCACATCCTGCTCATCCGCGTGAAGCGCTGGTCGTCGCTCAAGGCATGGGGCATGCGGCTGGTCAAGAACCGGGGGCATAAACGCGCCGTCACCGCGCTTGCACGCCGGATGGCCGTGCTGATGCACCGCATCTGGGTCGAGGGAACCACCTTCATCTGGAAAACGGGTGACGGTTTGGCAATCGCGCCGAAGCCTGCTCCCGGCGTTTAAGCCCACCTGCCTGTCATCCGCATGGAGGCCGGCTGACATAGGCTGAGAGTTCCGCTGCGGCGGAGAGATGTCCCCCGAGGGGACGAGGGTTCGGGTGAGCACGTTCAGAATCTTGTCCGCATCGCATTCTGCGACCGCGAAGACGCGAGTTAGCTTGGCCGCCCGACCTTCCGATCCCTGCTTGTGGCGATCCTGATATCGACCACGGAAAGAAGCGTGAGCCGCTCGGGGTGATATCGATGATCCGCTCATGGCGTGTCCTCCGGCTCGATGCCTGGGATCCACGGAAGACGGACAGCTCGGGATGGTTCTTTCGCTGCTTGTTGCGAACGCGCGCGATCATTGGCAAGATGATCGCGGGTGGCACTGGGCGCGTGCTTCACACCCACAGAAACAGTTAAAGAAGATTCTATGTTAGATTCTAAGTTAGCAGTCGGATTCTTCTTTTCGTTACAAAGGCTTAACTGGGGCTCGTGCGCCTGATGTGCCGATAGTGCTGCGCCTGATGTACCGATACCCTTTGCGCCTGATGTACCGACGGCATCCACAATGTTATCTACAGGCACTGTGGATAGATTTTCGGGGCGGATTCGCAGCAGTTCGCGGCGATCCTCGCGCAGGATCTTGAGCTGGTAGCCGGGCAGCGGCTGGCGGGCAGCAATGCGGCGCAAGTCCAGTGCAAAGTCCGATGGCCGGGCCATGCTGCCGGATTTCTGGTAAAGGTGCGCAACCTCGAACAGCCAGCCATGCGGCTGATGTCCGGCGTGTTTGCGGGCAACACGGTAGAGCCAGCGCTCGATACCACCGGTCAGCCGGAAATAATCCGGGTCGATGGTCAGGACCAGCGAACGGTCAAGGACACTGTTGTAGAACCACTCGGGCAGGACAAACTCCATGCCCTCAACGCGACCGTCGCGCGTGGTCATCTCTTCCCATTCGTTGATCCAGGAGAACTGGCGGCGGCGCCAATGCTTGCCGTTACGGATCGTCGTGGCGACGACCGTGGATTGCAGCCGGGCAAGCGCTGCCTTCAGCAGCAGATATTGCCGGTTTCCGGTGTCGCGGCCGATGGCGCGCAGCAGATGATAGGGCGTGAAGCGGAAGAAGCGGGATGTCTTGATGCCGTTGTTTGCGGCGGCAACGATCTGGCTTGCAGCCCAGATCAGCACATCGGCATCCCAGATCGTCGCCATGCCATGTTCGGGCATCCCGAACACCTGCACCTCGACATCGGCGGTCTTGTAGAGGATGGGCTTCGTGCGCGGCGTCTTCGCCAGCGAGAAGAAAGGCCGTTCCATCAGATCGCGCTGGTCGCGCGGACTGGCATCGCCGGTTGCGACGATAAATGGATCGAGGTGGCTGCGCTCGCTACCGCCTTCTCGTCGCAGGGCGTCAGGGTGATCGACGCGCCGCATTCAGAGCTTGCTCCGCTCTTCAGCAGTCAGGGGGCGAGCCGGAAAGACCGTGCCGGCGTCCTTGTCACTGGTGGATTTGCGTGCGCCGATGTCGGCCCAGGCCTGAAGATCCTCGACCGTGTAGAGAACCCGGCCACCGATTTTGCGATAGGTCGGACCGGTCCCGTAGGTCCGGTGCTTTTCCAGCGTGCGAAGAGAAATACCAAGGAAACGTGCAGCCTCCTGAGTACGCAGCATGCGCGGTGGCAGGTCCGCGTTTCGGCGCTCGGCCATGAGATCACCTCCGGTTCGTCAGGTTGATGCGGCTGCCGGAGACGGCGGCGCGCTATGGCGAACCATGGGAAGTGATCGGCGGCGTGTAGCGTGCCGCATTTGCGTACATACGCAGACGGCACCCCCGAAAGGGGCTATGTCAGCGCGAAAAGACGTGAGATTTCAGCAACTCAGTGAGCCCGATGCGGATTCGCCCAAGACATCCGCACACAGTTCGGCTATGAATGCAGATGGAGCAGACGCACTGCTCCGGGGCTTAGTAACCCCTGTTGACGGTTGGTGTCGGCCGTGACGGCACCACACTCCTTGACCCTATGGTCGGGGAGCCTGTGGCGTATGCAACAGGCTTTCCAGCTAAAGGCCATGGGGCCGTTCAACACGGTTACTAACTCCCCGATCACCAGGAGTCAGAGAGTTTTATTGCGGGGGCGAACCGCAGAAACTCTTCTGAAAGAAGGGGAATGACCGTGAAAGCACCCGTCGAACTTGACCCCGATGTGGATGATCTGGCTCCGTCCGGCCATATCATCACCGCCTATGACGAGCAGCACTTTGTGACCTATCTGCGTATTCTGGACGCCAAGTCCGAAGAAGCCGACTGGAAGGAAGTGGCGCGAATAGTTCTGCACCGCGATCCGGCATCAGATGAGATGCGCACCCGGCGATGCTGGCAGAGCCATCTGGAACGCGCTCAATGGCTGTCGCGGGAAGGTTACAGGCAAATACTGGAACAGGCTGCGGCAAACAGGAATCGTTGAGATTGCGTCATTTGCCTTTTGATCGTGGAATCGGCTTGACCGGATAATGCAAAAGCAGCCGATAGCCCCCGCGCATCATTCTGATGCCGTGGGCAACAAGACGACGTGCCTTGTTCTTGCGCGGATCAGTCTCGAAATCTTCCTTGTCACCACGGAAGCCGAGCAGGACTTCGGCAACGGCGCGATAGCTTTCGCCATGTAGCCGTGCGTCCAGCGCCCGCAGCGACAGAAGGTGCCATTGCCGAAGCTGCGCTGGCATGGAGCGAATACCCGGCCCCGGAGAGCGGCCTGTCAGGCACCTCCAGAGGCGGCGGGCCGCATGGGCGCGTAACTCCATGAACTCATCCATGGGCAGGATTGCAGCATAGAAAGCTGCCGCATCGATCGCGCCCTGTGGCAGCCAGAATTGATGCTCCATCCCACCGATACGCCAGATTGCGTGCCAGCCATCCGGCGCGCGGCGCAGGATCAGGCCATCGAGATGTGCAAGAGCGACAAGCCGCCCGCCATCGGCATCGTTCTGCTCGACCGGAGACAGAATAATGGCCTGCGGATTGAAATGCGGCGACCAGAAAGGCGGTGCGCCGTCAGGCTGCGCGTCGGGGTCGTGTGCGAAATCGCACCCCCCAGCGGGAAGCAAAGGCGTCAACCTCATCTCCCGCGGGTTCTCTCCTCTGCGTGAGTCTCTCGACGTCACGGCGATAGTCTTCGTTGCGACGAAGATATTCCCAGGCGAAACCGGCGGGCGGAAGGTCTTTAATGCGTTTATAGGCCGCCGGAGTACGCCAATCTATGCTCTGCATGGCGCGTCCTCCCAAAGCCGAAGGGCACAAGGCCACGTCCGACCTGAAAAGGCTGCGGTATTGAATGGTTTTGCGGTAGCGTATCTAACGCGATAAGTGGATCGCCTAACCTGATCAATCCATTAAAGAATCTCTCGTTAGCACTGTTGCGCATCACATGGGAGACACCCTGACGACATTCCCGTGTCAGTGATCCAAGCCGAATGGCGGAAACGCGCGACTGCGCGGTTCCGGCGCAGACGAGCGCGCGGCCCGCAGGGCGACAAGGCGGCCGCCCATTTCGGGCAGGTCCGCGCCAAGCTGGAGCGGGCGGAGAACCGGGTGTAGCAGTTGCGGTGGGCGTGACGGCTTTCCTGCGGGTATGACAAAGGCCCCGACCTTGCGGTCGGGGCCTTTGTTCCGCGCTTCAGTCGCTGCGGCGACCGTTGGGGCGGGACCAGATGAGGGAGAAGGTTTCGCCTTCTTCGTCATCGAAGAGGTTGGCGTAGATCGGGGCGTTGAAGCTCGGATCGTCCAGCTTGAGGCCCAGATAGTCGCGGCCCTCGTTGGAGCGCTTGGACCAGGCGGCGCCGATTTCGGCGCGTCCGACCAGGACCCGGTGGCTGGGGGCGTTCTCGCCGGTGGCGCGCAGGTCGGGGATGATGCGCACGCCCTTGGCCTGGACGCTGAGGGTGACGATGTCGCCGGTGAATTCGTTCGAGCCGGTCTTCTTGAAGGTGCCGATGGTTGCCATTTTAAGTCTCCGTTTTCCGTTTCCGAGCCCGCACCATTGCGGCCTCGATGGCGATCGACCGGCCGGAGGCGAACGCTGGCGCACCCCCATTGGGGGCTGGACAGCACAGGAGAAACTTTCTTGTTCCGCGCGGAATGGCGGCTCTGCCGTCAGGGGAAGAAAGTTGTGACGACGCTGTTGCGCTAAAGCGGTCGAAGCGCATCGCGCTGGTCTTCGGCCAGATCAGGCCATTGAAGAGGCCGTTTGGAGCGGTCGAGACACGGGGGCTGAACGGAGACGGTGGCGACCTTGAGGCTCCATCATGAAGACCAGACCGGTAACACCGGCCTTTTTGTCACCCCGCCATCTCAGGCCATGCGCATCTCTCTTCCCGGCCTGTTCTACCGGCATTGCCCCCAACCGAGTTCTGGTTAATCCGCAGACGCTGGCGCTGACCGTTCTGCGCTCCTATGGGCGCGTCTGTGCCTCATGCTGATCCGGTGCTTGCCCGTGATCTGTCCCATGCTCCTGACGAAGATGGCAGAATATCCGAATCTGCGTCTGGTCGCCGTCAACGGATCATTGCGGTTCAGGTGCGTGCAAGGTTCCCGTCCGCTGGACCGGCTGCCGCCATGCCTGCAACGCGCAGGAACGCCGTCACGCCCACCGCAATCGCTCCGATCACCGAGAAGATGAGCTGCCATGTCTCAGACGGCATCATGTGCTTGACGATACCGAGCGTCGCGTAAAACCCGGCCAGCCCCGCCGGAGCGACGAAGGCCAGAGCGATGAGCAAACGCGCCCAGATCGGGCGGACCAGCATGAGCAGGCCCTGACCGACGGCCAGTGTCAGACCGGCGGCGAGAAGACCGACGACGATGCCGCCGAGCCAGCCAGCCCCTGTGCCATAGGCCCAGATGCCTGCGTTCAGACCGATGAAGAACGGCAGGGCGAATACGGCGAGATTGAACAGCAACCAGCACATGGTGCCGATGGCTGCGATGGAAACGAGGATTCCGAGAACGATCATGGTGGTGTCTCCGTGCAAAAGGTTGGACGGTTGCGCCTTCCACCACCACCATGGCGCACATCGACATATAGCATGAATATGCCTGTCCAGGCGACACGGAATGATCGGCGGGCGCTGTCGTCATGCACATGATGAGGTGGGAAGGCAGCGCTCACGCGCTGCCGGTCCCGAAGCGATAGACCGGGATGCCCATCTTGCGGGCCTTGTCGGCCAGGTTGTCCTGAATGCCCGTGCCGGGGAAGATGATGACTCCGATCGGCATCGTGGCGAGCATCTGGTCGTTGCGCTTGAAGGGTGCTGCCTTGGCATGTTTTGCCCAGTCGGGTTTGAACGCGACCTGTGCGACCTTGCGGTTATTGGCCCAGGTGGCCGCGATACGTTCCGCGCCCTTGGGCGATCCGCCGTGCATCAGGACCATGTCCGGGTGCTTGGCGTGGACCTGATCGAGCTTGACCCAGATCGTCCGGTGATCGGTGGTGTCACCGCCCGAGAAGGCGATCTTTGGTCCGGCGGGCAGCAGCACCTCATTGTCGGCCCGGCGTTTTGCGGCGATGAAGTCGCGGCTGTCGATCATGGCCGAGGTCATCTGGCGATGGTTGACCCGGGAGCCGGAGCGTTGCGACCAGGGCGTGCCGGTGGTGCGTAGATAGATGTCGGCGGCGGTATCGCGGAAGGTTTCCATGCTGTCGCGGCGCTCGATCAGGCTTTGGCCCGCGCCGATCAGGGTTTCGAGCTGGACGGATTTGACCTCGCTGCCGTCCTGTTCGCGCTGAAGGCGCTTCTGTGCCTGCTCGTTATCGTCGAGTTTGGTCTCGATCCGCTCGACAGCGCGGTGGAAGGTGTTGACGGTGGACCAGAGGATCTCGTCGAGGTCGAAATCGAGGCTGGTGTCGGCCATGGTGGAAATCAGGGCGTCGAAGATGTCGGAGACTGCACCCTGGATGACGTGATCTTCGGGTGTGATCCGGGGATCGGCCTCGTCTTCCGAGGGGCGGTAGCCGTAGAGTTCGAGTTCTTCGATCGCATGGCCGGTCGGGGACGTGCTGTGATCGGGTTCGAAATCGTCGTGCGCGTACATGGGATGCTTCCGTCAGTTGGACCGCGACCGTCGCGGCCTTCATGGCGACGAAAGCCCACGGGCGCTCCTGTCTGGCAGCGCGAGCCTCTGGCGAGTGCCTTGATGGCAAAGCCCGGCTGATTTGTTTCGCGCTGTAAAGGCGGGCTGGCCCGCCGACGGAAATCAGTCGGGCGCCGCCATTGCCTGACCGGAGCGTTTGTGGGCCGATCGCCCTCTCGGAAGGCCAAGGCGCGGTCCTCTGCTGATGACAGGATGCAGCCAATGCGCATGACAGGATCGGAACGGCCCGATCACGGCCCCGTACCGGCTATGCACTTGAAGCCATGAAGCGGCTGACGTCCTCGGGAGCGATTTGCACCCGGATCTCTGCCCGAACGGCATCCAGCCCGTAAGTTGCGAGATCTTCGTTGAAGTCCCCCAACATGGGCGAGAGCGTGATGGCCTCGATCCCGGCCTTGTGCGCCCGGTCCACCAGGCTATCGCGGGCGCTGTCACCTGCCGGATCGTTGTCGCGGACGATATAGAGCCTGCGCAGTTGCGGCGGGAACAGCATGGCCGCGAGGTGTCCGGCCGAGAGTGCGGAAACCATCGGCATGGTGGGCAGAGCCTGACGTAGCGACAGGATGGTTTCGATACCTTCCCCCGCTGCCATGACATCCTGCGCATCACCGAAACGAACCGCATGTCCGAGCAGGTCGCCCATTGCCTTCCTCGGCGGATCGACGGGTGCCTTGCCGGAACCGTCAGGGGCCAGCCATGTGCGGTGTGCGCCGGTGATCCTGCCATCGAGGTCGGTGACGGCGGCGATCATGGCGGGCCATGTTTCGGTCGGGCCCTCGTCCTCGGGCCGCCAGTAGCAGTTGGGGTGAAAGCGCAGATTTGCGGTCTGGCGTAAATCCGTAATGCCGCGTCCGCGTAAATACGCTTCTGCGATACTGCCAATCAGCGGCTCTGTCATGCGCCAGAGGCGGCGTGCGGCCTCGGATGATCCCGATGGTGCTGGCGTTCGGGACTGACGGGATGGCGGCTGCGGTTCAGGATGCGGCAGGCTGAGGAACCGCTGGGCTTCTTCGGCAACGTCCGCGAAGTCGATCAGACCGAGCGAGTCCCGGATCACGTCCAGCAGATCGCCATATTCACCCGTGGCCGAGTCCTGCCATTTACCGGCAATGCCTTTCACGCTGTCGTGCAGCCGGACGAACATGGAACGGCCCGCCGTGTTTCGTACATCGCCGACCTGCCAGTAATTGCCCTGTTTGCGGCCATTCGACAGATAGTGGCGGCACACCGCCTCGGCCTGTCGGCCGAGACGCTGTGCCAGTTCCGAAGCGTTGAGACGCGCCATCATGCGGCCTCCCGCTCACCGATGCGCAGGGCCGGGAAGCGGTCAAGCAGTTTGCCGATGATCGCCGGTCCCGTTGCATCGACGGGCACGAAGAAACGCAGCTTCCACGAGATGATCTCGCTGAAGAGGCCATAGGCTCGCAGCCGGTCGCGCATCGCGTCAGTAAAGCCGGTCAGTTCGATCCGGTTGGCGCCCATGACCCGGACGCGGCGCAGTTGCAGCCCCTCGGCGAGATCAAGGATTGTGCGGCCTTCGATCAGCGCGGCATATGCGGCATCCGGTGTCAGGCTGCTGGTAACGCCACTGGTCGAGGCATTGGCAGCCCAGGCCGGCGATACCCGGCGACCGATGATGCGTTCGCCCTCGTCGGTCTGGAGACGATAGACGCGGGAGGAGTCCTGCGGCAGGCGTTTCCAGATCGGCAGAAGTAGCCCTGTCACCATATGCAGGATGCTGTCGGTGAACTCCGGCACCTCTGCCAGTTCGGCTTTCCAGGCCACGGTGAAGGCGGCACGGTCGGCCTCGATCCAGTGGGTCTCGCCCATCGCCCGCACCGGAATGTTCATCGCCTCCATGGGCCGGATCAGCCGCACACGCCGTTCGATCTCACCATCATCCAGCATGACGCTGGTGGTCGAGATCTGCACGGCCGCACGACCGGATCGCTCGTTGATGAGCAGCTTGGCACGTGGATCATCCAGTTCCGCGAGGGCTGCATCGAGCGTGACCGGCTGATTGCGCTTGCGCTCGGTGAGCGTCAGGAGCCGGGTTTCTGCCCCTGTGCCCGGATGGGTGTGGATCACCTGCCGGTCCGTGACGATGAAGCTTTCGGCCTTCAGCGTCTCCAGCCCCATGTCATAGGTGCCGGATGCAATCGCCCCATCGATCCGCGCCTGCAGAAGCTGCTCGAAGGCCGAGAACAGGATGCCCTGCAACTCGATGGTCAGCGCCAGCAGGCGGTTGAGGAATGTGGTGATCGGCGGCAGCTCGTCCTTCACACCATTGCTGTCCATCAGCTTCAGGCCGGTGGCGGATTCAAACCGTTCGAGCGAGCATCCCTCGACCTTGCCGCGCACGATCAGCAGATAGAGCTGTCGCAACGCGTCGCGGGCATAGGCGGATTCCAGATTATCCTCGGGACGGAACAGCCCCTGGCCGCCGGTCTGGCGCTGGCCGCGCGTGATCGCGCCCAGCGTGTCGAGGCGGCGGGCGATGGTCGAGAGGAAGCGCTTCTCGGCTTTGACATCCGTGGCGATGGGCCGGAACAGCGGCGGCTGCGCCTGATTGGTCCGGTTGGTGCGGCCCAGCCCCTGAATGGCGGCATCTGCCTTCCAGCCCGGCTCCAGCAGGTAATGTACGCGCAGCCGCTGGTTTTTCGCCGAGAGTTCGGCGTGATAGCTGCGCCCCGTGCCACCGGCATCCGAGAACACGAGGATGCGCTTCTGGTCATCCATGAAGGCCGAGGTCTCGGCAAGATTGGCAGAAGGCGCACGGTTCTCGACCGCAAGACGTGCCGATGCCCCGTCACCCTTGCGCACGATCCGGCGCGAACGGCCTGTGACCTCGGCCACCATATCCGTGCCGAAGCGCTGCACGATCTGGTCGAGCGCACCGGGGACAGGTGGAAGCGAACCGAGTTGCTCCAGCATCTCGTCGCGCCGGGCCACGGCTTCGCGGCATTCCACCGGCTGACCATCACGGAAGACGGGGCGTGACGACAGGTTGCCCTCGCCATCGGTAAACGGCTCATAGAGCTGCACCGGGAAGGAATGCTGCAAATACGAGCCGACATACTCCCTCGGCGTGACATCGACGGAAATATCGTTCCATTCCTCGGTCGGGATCTCGGACAGCCGCCGTTCCATCAGGGCTTCGCCGGTCGAAACGATCTGGATGACGGCGGCATGGCCCGCTTCCAGATCGGCCTCGATGGACCGGATCAGGGTCGGGGTTTTCATGGAGGTCAGCAGATGGCCGAAGAAGCGCTGCTTGGTGCTTTCAAAGGCCGAACGGGCGGCGGATTTGGCCTGCCGGTTCAGCGTTCCCTCGCTGCCGGTGATGTTGGCGGCTTCCATCGCCGCATCCAGATTCCCGTGAATGACGGCGAAGGCGGCAGCATATGAGTCGTAGATGTGCCGCTGTTCGTCCGTGAGCTGATGCTCGATCAGTTCATATTCGACGCCATCATAGGAAAGCGAGCGGGCGGTATAGAGGCCGAGAGATCGCAGATCGCGGGCCAGCACTTCCATGGCCGCCACGCCACCGGCTTCGATCGCCTCGACGAACTCGGCACGGGTCTGGAACGGAAAATCCTCACCGCCCCAGAGACCGAGGCGCTGTGCATAAGCAAGGTTGTGTACTGTGGTGGCCCCGGTTGCCGAGACATAAACCACGCGGGCATCGGGCAGCGCGTGCTGGAGCCGCAGGCCCGCACGTCCCTGCTGCGAGGCGGCGACATCGCCGCGTTCGCCTTTTCCGCCACCGGCATTCTGCATGGAATGGCTCTCGTCGAATATAATGGCTCCATCGAAATCGGACCCCAACCATTCGACGATCTGCTTGACGCGGGAAACCTTCTCGCCCCGGTCGTCGGAGCGTAGCGTGGCATAGGTGGTAAAAAGGATGCCTTCCGACAGCGTGATCTTTGCGCCCTGCGGAAAGCGTGACAGAGGCGTGACAAGCAACCGTTCCATGCCCAGCGCCGACCAGTCGCGCTGCGCGTCCTCGATCAGCTTGTCGGATTTGGAAATCCAGATCGCCTTGCGGCGTCCGCGCAGCCAGTTGTCGAGAATGATGGCGGCGGACTGGCGGCCCTTGCCAGCGCCGGTTCCGTCACCGAGCATGAAGCCGCGGCGGAAGCGGATCGATCCGGCAGCATCCTCGGGCGCGGCGCTCACAGTGTCGAAATGCTCATCCACGGTCCATGCGCCGGCGAGATGATCGGCATGGGCTTCCCCGGCATAGATCACCGTTTCAAGCTGGGCGTTCGACAGACGCGCGCAGATGTCAGCGGGCAGCATGGGCCGGTAGGACGGCTTCGGCGGTGCGACCGAGGCCATGGCGGCAGACTGCACCAGCTTGGTCGGATGAGGCTGCGCGCCAGCAATGTGCAGCGATTGCAGCGCATATTCCTCATAGATCGCGTCGGACAGGCGAGCGCCTTCCGGTGGCGTCCAGTCCACGGTCTCATAGGCAAGTTCGACGCCCTCGGGATCGTTGGCGGGAGCCGCGGCAGGCCGCGCAGCTGTCGCGCGGGCCAGATAGCCTCGCACGGTCTTCGGCGCGGCGGTTGAACCGGGCACCGCAATCTTCGGCAATGATACTGGCGAACGCTGCGGGACATGCGCCTCGATCCATCCGATCAGCGTGGCAACATCAGGCGCGATGCCCGGTGAGGCCGGAAAAATACCAGTATCGTCGGCGGGCAGTTTGTCGATCACGGTCAGCCGCGTGTCGATCGTGGTGCCGTGCTTTGCATAGACCGCACCATCGACGGCGGCGGTGAACACCACACGGCCACGCGCCTGCAAGCGGATGAAAGCCTCCCGCCAAGCCGGAGCTTCGGGGCCAAAGCCAGCGCCGGTGATCGTCACCAGCCGACCGCCCGGAGCAAGACGGGCCAGCGCCGAGGCAACATGGCGGTAGGCCGCATCTGCGACACGTCCGCTGACATTGGCCATGACCGAGAATGGCGGGTTCATCAGCACCACGGACGGCACGGCATCTGCGGCCAGATGATCGTCGATCTGGGCGGCGTCGAACCGGGTGACGGCGAAGGCCGGAAAGAGCGAGGACAGTAAATCGGCTCGGGTATCAGCGAGTTCGTTGAGGATCAGCGCACCGCCTATGGTCTGCGCCAGGATCGCCAGAAGGCCGGTGCCAGCCGAGGGTTCCAGAACCCTGTCATCAGGCATGATCGCGGCGGCCGTCAGAGCTGCAAGTCCGAGCGGGATCGGCGTCGAAAACTGCTGGAAGTTCTGGCTTTCCTCGGAGCGCCGGGTCTGCGTGGGCAACAGCCCCGCGATCTTTGCCAGCACGGAAATCCGTGCAGCCGGAGAAGCGGCTTTACGGAAAAGCGCCTTTCCGTATTTGCGAAGGAAGAGAACTGTGGCGACTTCGCAGGCCTCATAGGCCAGCTTCCAGTCCCAGACGCCAGTAGCGTCGGACGCGCCGAAGGCCGTTTCCATCGCGCCGCGCAAGGTGGCGGCATCGACGCGCTCACCGCGTTCTAGATGGGGGAGCAAATGACTGGCCGCAGCCAAAATCGCGGGCGCAGCCGCCAGCGGCGTGACCGCATCGGCCACGGGAAACACCATGTTCATGTCGGGAACCTCAGGAGAGCGGGAAGGACAAATCCGGACGGCGCTCTCTCTCGACCACCCGGACTTAACCCCTTCCGGCCAGCCTCTGACTCTCAAACCGCAGCATGAAAAAAGCGCCCCGACCGGACGGCGGGGCGCTTGTCAGTGTCATCTCAGGATCATCCGAAGCGGCGACCGGCTTCGGTGAAGGTGTATTCATTGGCGGCGATGGTTTCATCGACCGCCTCGTCCGAGGATAGATAGTCATATTCGCGTTCAAGCTGGCGGTAGAGCCATCGAGCCAGATCGCGCAGCGCCTCGATGATCGTCTCCTCGGCATCGGCGGTCATGTCCTGCCAGGTCGGGCTGTCTCGCTCGACCGAGATCGCCATGCAGTATTCGTGATAATAATGGCCGCGATGGCTGGCCTCGGCGCGAAGCTGATAGAAGTTGCGGCGCTGGATCGCCTGAAGGGCGTCGGCGATGCGGTGCAGTTCGATGTCCTGCGGGGCGTATTCCCTAATCTGGCGCGGCCCATGTTTCTGGTAGGAATACCAGCATTCAAAACAAGCCCCGTCCCCCTGCGAGGAGAAGCCGCGGAACCAGATGCAGGGGTCTTGCCGTGTGCCGCCGCCCATCAACCGGACGGTGCGGGTCTTGAGGTTCAGCCCGAGGATTTCTGCGATACGCTGGAAATCCTCATAGACGGCATCGTACCAGTCATAATCGAAGCCTCCCTCACGATACCAGGCGCGGGCCTTGTCCTTCGCCGCATCGGACAATTCGCCCAAGCGATAGACGGGGGTTTCGATGATCTCAGGCATAGGGATCTCTCCCTTCGAGAACCGAGGAAAGCCAGCCATTGGTGTCGATCCAGTCCACCGTCTCGCCGGTTGCGAGATCGAGGACATGCGCGCCGCCGCCGAACCCATCCAGGCGGGGTCGAGAGCAACTGTTTGCCCATTGCAGTCCCCATAATCCAGTCAGGCCGAGGGTGGCCGCGCAGTGTATGACGAACCGGATGACATGCTCGGGGTCGCCGGTGTCATCGTCGCGTATCCAGAGCTGCGTACCGTCATGCTCAGGCTGGATCGAGAGCAGGAAGCTGTTGGCGGGTTCATGTTCGGCGCTGCTTCCGTCCGGCAAGGCTTTATAGAGATCGACGGCACGGACGGCATTCTCATGTGTCCCAACGTCGAGCAGGCAGGAAAAGTGGGTGTGGTAATCGGCCATATCAGCCTCCTGAAACAAGAAAGCCCGGCATGGCACCGGGCGAAATGACGGGGATGGGTAACGGTCACGCGGCCTGTGGCAGGTGGAGCAGATCAGCCGCGGCATCGCGCCAGAAGGGATCGACCAGCCGTGCCTCCAGCGCAGCGGCGCGGTAACGCAGCCGTCTCGCCTCTGCGGGATCTGATGTCCGGAATGCCATACCGCGCAGGCGGCTGGCCTCGGTCACGATCCTGCGTGCTTCGGCATCGGATGCGACGGGCTGTTCCCAGAGGATAATGTCGGCGCGGATTTCGCCGGCGAGGACCAGGCGCTGATCGCGGTCCTGAATGAGCATGATGCGCGGCTGAAAATACGGGAAGCTGTCCGGCCCCGTGTAAACATCACCGCTCGACAGGCGCAAGGTCGCCGCCTGAATGGCCTCTTCCGGTGACGGGCATTCGCCAAGCGGGATCACGCGGTCAAAGCTGTTCGCCGCATCACTGGCGTCATAGCTGGCGATGCCGAGGCACGAGATGCGCAGCGGCAGCTTTTGCGCCCGATAAAGCGCGGGCAGAACATCAGTAGCCAGAATCTGACCGATGGAACGGAAGGTTTCGGAACGGGCAAAGGTCATCGGGATTACTCCATGACGGGCGCCGGCGAGCCTCTCTCTCCGACCCTCAACCCGTCACGGCCGAACGGCCCGCACTCTTCCTCTCTGACCGGGCATGTTCCCGGTTCCGCTGCCTGTGATGGGCAAGCATCGCAAGGCTGAAGGCCCGATCGCGAGTGTCGCGCTCGGGCCGTCGGGGATGAGGCGCTTTCGCGCCTTACTCCCACGGGTCCAGCTCCAGCTTCACCATGTCGTCGTCGCCGTCGAACTCGGCGGCGGGGCAAGCGGCGTGGGTGCCGTCTCCGGCCTGGAACACAACGATCGAAACCATCAGCGTGGTGGCGAGGCTGGCGGCGAAGGCAGTGGCATCTGCATAGGACATGGGTTCCGGCTCCTGTCTTTGGAGGCGGGGGATCATCCCCCGCGCGACAGGCGCCCGAAGTGTCTGACCGGATCTGCAATCACCCGAGGGCGTTCGGACTTTTTCCGAATCCCCGAGGGCGGCACGCGCGCGTAAGCCGACCCCTTGGGGGTTGAATGTCAAAGAGACGGATCGGACCAAGGTTTGCGAATGGAAGCGGGGGTGGTTCTTCGCATCTGACAGGATGCCGGATACCCGTCGCAGATGCCCAGCCGCGCCAGCCTTGTCACCATGCTGGCATCAGGATCGTGTTCCCTTCAGGCCCGAGATGGCTGCCGCTTGCCCTGAAGAAGACGGCGGATTGCATGGTGAAGCCGGAATGGACCCGTCCGGTGCAGACCTCCCATCCTCACGGCCCGACACCCTGCGATCGGACCTTCAGCTCCAAAGCCCATCGGCAATTTCGCGGGCGATCATCGCGCGTGCTTTCATCATCAGATCGTCGCCCGATGTGTCGATATGACCATAGAAGCGCGCGCGGCCGCCATGGGCAGTCCATTCGGCGTAGCGGCAATATTCACGGGCATCGAGCCGGAACACCCGCATTTCTTCGGCCCAATGGGGCTTTGGTTCCACGACGACGGTGATGCCGTCGCGGGTTTCCTCCCAGGGCAGCGTGCGTTCGTTCGGATGGTTCTCCCGATCCTGGGCCAAGATTTCGTCAATGTCGATGCTGGCAGACATGGCGAGTCTCCAAAGAAAAAGCCCGATCACGAGGACCGGGCGAGTTGCGGAAACGGCGGGTGATAAACGGGGCGACCGAAGCCGCCCCGCAGGAGTGCTATTCAGCAGCGACCATATGCTGTTCTTCCTCGTCATCAGCGGGGTCGTCCTCGCCATCGCCGGAGAGGAAATCGGGCAGATCGTCGACTTCCGCCGCAGCGCCCGATGTCGGATCGACTTCGATACTATCGTCCACCATGCGCAGCGGCTCAGGCAGCCAGCCGGAATCGGCCAGCAGGCGTTCGGCTTCCTTGGCCATGTCGCCCTTCTTGAGGTGTCCGATCAGATCTGCGGCCCGGTCTCCGGCCCCTTCGCGCACAGCTTCAAGGATACGCGGCTTGGTCACGCGGCCTAGATAATTGCCAACTGTAGGCCGCCAGCCCACGACCACCATGTCGAGGCCGGTCGAACGGGCCAGCCGATCAGCTTGTGACAAGCGGATGTCCAGCCCGTGCTGACTGACGCCCGTGCCGCTATAGGGGTTGGGCTTTTCATAGAGCGCGTTGATACCGTAGCTGACGCAATGGGCGAGCAACTCCATGCGCGAACCATCGTCCAGATTGGTCAGCCAATCCCAGAGGGCGGCATCGTCTGCCGGGACATGATCGCCCCAGCGTTCATGCCGGTCTGCGATGGCCTTGGCCGAGGCACTATCGCGCAGATCCTCGGCCTGTGCGGGCAGATCCACTTTTCGGACCTGCGCTTCCAGGCAACCCTTGCTGGAGTGCGGCATGAAGCGATCCATGACCAACCGGTGGAGCAGTGCCGTCATGGCGACATACGGGTTCACTGCGACCGCATTCCGCAGCGCCAGCGTGCGATGCGCGGTCAGTTCGCTGACCAGACGATCGGGCAGCGGTTTGATGGTGTCGGCCTCGTCTTCCTCCTCCGTTTCGACCGGCTGGCCGCCCAGCGTGATAACCGCACGCATGTGGCTTGCCTCCGGTTCGGCCCGCTGGATCACCTCGCCGGTTTCCGGATTAACAATCTCGGCTTCCGGTTCCGCAGGCGTTTCGTCCTCGGCGCGAACATAGCCGCGCTCGATCAGCAATGCGCCATCGGCGTCGATGCTGATGAAGACACCCGCCATGCCGATCTGTTCCGGGTCGAAGGTCATCGGACGGCGCTCGAAGGTTTCCAGCGCCTGTTCGATCTCACCCAGGCGGGCGTCGATCTCGTCAGGCAGTTCGTCGGCCTCACCATATTCGGCTTCAAGCCGGTCATATTCGTCACGCAATGCCTCGCGGGTGGCGCGCTCTTCTTCGCTCAGATCGACCGTCGTGCCGACAATCTGGCGCAGGCCATGATCGTGACCATAGGGAAAGGTGATGGCGACCTCGATCCACTTCCAGCCCTCGGCGGCGATGGCTTCGGCCTCGGCCTTCAGCTTTTCGCCCACCAGCCGGTCGAGCAGCACCGGATCTTGCAGCCAGCCACCATCGTCCTGCTGGAAGAGATCGCGCAGCACGCAGCCGCCAGCCTCCTCATAGGCGGCAATGCCGACAAACACTGCCCGCTTGTCGGCGGCGCGGACCGTGGTTTCGGTCAGCAGGCGGCGGATGTAATAGGGTTCCTTTTGCCAGCCATCCTTGATCGCTTCCCAGACTTGCTCCTGACGGGCATGGTCAGAACTGACACTGAAGGCCATGAGCTGTTCCAACGTCATGCCGTCCTCGGCATAGACGTCGAGCAATGCCGGTGAGACCGAAACCAGACGCAGGCGCTGCTTCACCACCTTGGCATCCAAGAAGAAGGCGGCGGCGATGGCTTCCTCGGTCATGCCCTTTTCGCGCATGACCTGGAAGGCGCGGAACTGGTCGAGCGGATGCAGCGGGGCACGCTCGATGTTCTCGGCGAGCGATAGCTCGTCGATCAGCACATCGGCGCTGGCCTCCGACACCACGCAGGGGACCGGCGCGACCTTCGCGAGGCGCTTCTGCTTGACCAGCAGTTCCAGCGCGCGGAAGCGGCGACCGCCCGCTGGCACCTCGAACATGCCGGTTTCCTTGCCATCGGCATCCACGATCGGGCGGACATGCAGAGACTGGATCAGGCCGCGCCGGGCGATGGACTCGGCCAGTTCCTCGACCGAGATCCCGGCCTTAACGCGCCGGACGTTGGACTGGCTGAGCACCAGCTTGTTGAAGGGAATGTCGCGCGAGGACGACAGGGTGATCTTCTGAACGGCAGTGGCCATGTCAGTTACTCCATGACGGACGCCGGTGAGCCTCTCTCTCCGGCTATCAGCCCGTCACGAAGCGAAGCGCCGCCCTCTTCCTCTGAAGAGAGCGACGCCAGCCGCAGAACCTGAAACCTGGAAATCAGGCACTCCGGTTTTCTGTATCGGCGGATGTACGGGAAAAGCTCGCGCCGACGCGGTAAAGCAGACGCTCGGCGGCGCGTATGCTGCCGGTCTCGCGGGCGGCCTCGGCCCAGACCGAAATCGGGAAATCCCCGGTGAACAGCAGATCGCGCTCGATGCCCATGCCGAAGGGCAGCCGGACTGACTGCATCTCGCCAAGGCTCCACGACCCCAGTTCGGGATAGCCGAGATCGGCCAGACCGAACATGATGTCGCCATCCTCATCCAGTTCGGTGGCAAGCCAGACGCCCTCGCCGAGGGGGTTAAAGAACTTCACGACCGGGATGTGATCCTGATCGCGCTGACGACCATTCGCCAGCAGGCGGTCGCGCTGTGTGCCGGTCAGGAGGATCATGCCGCAGCTCTCCGGTCGGTCACGCTGGCGTCCGGCTCCACGGTGTCCTCGGCCGGCAGATGTGACAGCAGCCAGTCCGCCGCCTTGCTGGCCTGCGAGGCCGCGCGGACAATGGCGCGGGAATCCTCGCGCATGACCTCCAACCACGACCCAATGTAATCGGCATGGCGCACGGTCGGCACGATCCCGAGCGCCGCACAGCTGAAAGCCGCAGTCTGCTCGGCGATCATTTCCTCGAAGGCGTATTTTTTCGAGCCAAACGAGCCGGTCAGATCGCGGTTGAGACGGCTGTGATGGCCGCTGGCGTGCCCTAGCTCGTGCAGGGCCGTCCTGTGCCAGTTGATCGGCTCGAAATAGGCTTGCGGAGGCGGCACCTGCACATAGTCGAGCGACGGCATATAGAAGGCGCGATTACCACCGATGCGGAAGTCGATGCCGGTGGCCCGGATCAATGCCTCGACCCGAGGTTCGATCAGGCCTGACGGCGGTGGCGGGGCGACTGCCGTGATGTCATCGGGCAGGCCATCGCATTGCGCGGCGTTAAAGACCGTGAACCGCTTCAGGAACGGAATGGCATGCGCATCCTCCCCCGTTTCGCGGGCACGGCGCTTTTCGTCCTCGGGGGTAAAACGGTCGGCATAAACGACGGTGGTGCCGCGCTCGCCCTTCCTGACATTGCCGCCCAGCGAAAGCGCCTGTCGGAAAGTCAGCCACGCCTGACCGGGGAAACCATGCTGGATGACAGCGCCCCAGAGAATGAGAATATTGATGCCGGAATAGGACCGGCCGGTTGAGGCATTTCTCGGCAGGCCCAGCGGGGCGGTATCGGGCGACGCGCCCCAGGGCTGGACCCAGGGGAGCCTGCCTTGCTCCAGCTCGGCGATGATCTTGTTGGTGATGTCGTCGTAAAGGTTGCTGCGCGCGCCGCCTTCCGCGGGGCTGCGATCGTGTCTGGCCATCAGGATGATCTCCGCGACGGGCGCCGGAAGCCTCTCTCCCAGCCCTCAACCCGTCACGGAAAACCCGTCCACACTCTCACTCTGAAGGGGGCGTTGCGGGGTCTCCCCGCTGATGGGGGTGCGTCGGCAACGCCAGTGCCAACCAGGGGGAAGGCTTTCCCCCAAATGCCTCTGTATACTGGACAAAAAGAGCCTTGCTGGTTTCTTATGCAAGCTGGACCGACTCGCGCCAGTCGGAAGACGAATATTGCATGCCGCAATGGTTATCTAAGTATTTCCGAGGAATTTTCGTGGCCCGTTATAACCCAGATGCTGATCTTTCTCCCCTTTACGAGACGATGGATCGTCTTCGCACTGATTGCCTGATCGGCGATGGATCCCTGCTTTCACCTGGACGCTCACTTTGGACCGCTGAACACTTTGCGGAGTTGCAGCGTACCTACGTGCAGAACCTCGATGAGGGCGAAGGCAAGTTCTTCGAAAAGCTGAAAGTCCAGCTATCTGACGCAACAGCTGAGGCGCACTGCCTGATGGCCGAGCTGATCTGGCTACTTTATGCCTTCCAGCGTCGCGATGTCTCTCCCCCGACCAAGGATCGGAAAGTCCGCGAGGTTTGGTCCTGGTCAGGCCAGGATTTGCCGCAAGATGTGGCGGCCCTGACCGAACAGGTTCTTTACGGTGTCGGCCGGGCTGGCCAAGGATATAACAACAATAAATGGCGCGAGCTCGTTCTGTTGATTACCGCCATGCAGGATCTCAAATCCAGGCCTGTTGATGAACGTCGACGCCTGCTCGGGGACGGCGGCGCATTTGCCAGTTGGTTCGAGATACAGGTGAACGGGGAAAATCGGCAATTGCGTCATATCCTGCCCTTCCTGCTTTTTCCTGACAGCTTCGAGCGCATCAGCGCCGGCCAGCATAAACGGGATATTCTGGCTGGCTTCGGGGTAACAACGGCAGCCGATGCCGGCGCCATGAGCATAGCCAAGCTCGATGACGCGCTTCTGTCATTGCGCAAGAGCCTTGAAGCCAAGCATGGTTCACACGTCGATTTCTACGAGGGTGACTTCCGGCCTGTCTGGCAGAAGCCGAAAGAAAAGAATGCGCACTCGACAGATAAACTGGATGAAAAAGCCGTCGTTCCAGCTTCATCCGGTTTTGAACTGAATACGATCTTCTATGGCCCTCCGGGTACGGGCAAGACGTTCAGCACCGCACAACGCGCCGTCGAGATATGTCTAGGCCAGGCGGCGTCCGATCCGGGTGCAGTGCGCGCGGCCTATGAGCAACTGGTAAAGGACGGGCGCATCGGCTTCGTCACCTTCCATCAAAGCTATACCTACGAAGATTTCGTCGAGGGACTGCGACCCAAGCCGATGGCATCGGGGGCAGGCTTCACGCTCGAACCGGAAGCAGGTGTGCTGAAAGTAATGGCAGAGCGGGCGTCGAAGCAAGCGAGCAACCATGTCCTCATCATTGACGAGATCAATCGCGCCAACATCTCGAAGGTTCTGGGCGAACTCATCACGCTTCTGGAGGCGGACAAGAGACAGGGAGCGCCTGCGGCGATCACCGTCACACTTCCTTACTCCAAGACCGCATTCTCCCTTCCGGCCAATCTGTACATCCTTGGCACGATGAACACGGCAGACAGATCCATCTCGCTGCTGGATACAGCACTGCGGCGGCGTTTCGTGTTTGAGGAACTGCCACCCGATTCCGCAGAACTCGCAGGAATCGAACTCGACGATAGTGCGCTCGATCTTGCAGCCATTCTGGACAATCTCAATCTGCGCCTTGTCTATTTCCTGGGAGAGGATGCCCAGATCGGCCACGCCTGGTTTATGGGCGTCAAGACGAAAGCCGAACTCGATCGCGTCATGGCATTCAAGGTCATCCCGCTGCTGCGTGAGTATTTCCATGACGACATTGAACGGGTTCGCATTGTTCTGGGTGGCGGCGACGGCTTCCTGAATCGATCCCCTATTCCGGTTCCAAAGGGGGCTGAGGGATTTGCTGAGGATCGGTATCGCTATTCCGATGTTTTTCGGGAAGAAGGCGGATATCCTGAAGCAGCTTACATGGCTCTTCTGGGACGGGAATAATGCCCAAGCAGAAAAGCCATTACTCTCTGCCGGAGTGGTCCTCTTTGCCCATTGGACCCGACGGAATCAGCGAAGGACAAGCCGAGCAACTGCACCTTGCCGCAATCACGGCTGCCCGCAGGCTTGGCGTGGCTGAGAACGGCGTACTGGCGCGCGGTTTTCGAAAGCTTGAAACCAAGCAGGTTTGCGGCATTATTTCCGTTCCAGGGATAAGTTTGGAAATCCTGCCCAAGCTCGCCGACGAGGACGGTGCATTGCGAGCGACCCTTGTGCGGATGATTGCGGTCGCCTTCGACATACCGCTTTCAGAAGGGCAGATCGCGCAGATGGGCGCACAGGAGAGCGATCTTCTCGAAGCCTTTATCAATCTGTTTGTGACACGCCTTGCAGAACAAGCGAAATCCGGTCTGACGCGCGACTATGTGCCAGAGGAGGATGTTTTGCCTAAGCTGCGGGGAGCGCTCGATGTGCGGCAGCAAATCGTTCGCCGCTCGGCTGATCCTTCCCGCCTGCATTGCCGGTTTGACGAGTTTTCCGAGAACACGCCGCTCAACCGGCTGTTCAAGGCCAGCCTGTTGCGCATCATCTCCTTCGTGCGCTCCGAGCCTCTGCGTCGCCGAATCGCTAACCTCGCAGGGCGCTTCGCCGACATCCCCGCCAGCCCCGCCCCACTGAGGGAGCGTATCGTCTGGAACCGGATGAATGAGCGCTTTCGTCAGGCGCATATGCTTGCGCGTATGCTGCTGGAAGCAGAGTGGCAAAACACGAGTTCCGGAGACGGCACGGGAATTTCGTTGCTCTTTCCGATGAACCTGCTGTTTGAACGGTATGTTGCCCGCTGGCTGCAACGGGTTCTTCCGCCAGGATCAGTGTCAGTTCAGCGCCGACAGCACACCCTGTTGCAGCATGGCGCCTACCCTCTGATCCCGGACATCGTAATTGACACCCCTGATGGCCCGTTGGTGATTGATACGAAATGGAAGGATCTCGGCGAACATTCCGGCTCTACGCCAAATGTGAGCCAAGCCGATCTTTACCAACTCGCGTCCTATGGGGCGGTCTATAATGCAAGCCGCGTCATACTTCTCTATCCTGGAACCAGCCAGACGGCGAAGCCTACGACATGGCGTTATACCGCCACAGACCGTAGAGTGGAGATTTGGCAGGTCGATATACGACAGGCAACCCAAAAGAATCAGTGGAGAAGCATCGCCAGCGCTATGACGATGGTTGGAGACGCCTCTACCGTATCTGTCCTAGCATGAAAGCACACTTATCCTCGATGACTGCACCCCTTCCAACGCCAAGGGGCATTGTTGCGCTAAGCCGACATAGGAGAGCTCCTATTCTCGTTGGTTTCCAGCATGCGCTTCGATTTCTATAGTGACGTGCGGGTCGAAACGGCTCATGAATGAGCGACAAGCGCCACTGATTGAGCGCCGCCGCAAAAGGTGCGATCTAGATCACGGCGTTCTTCCTACAGTAATAGTCCACATATTGACGAAACATGAGCACTGTCAGACCTGACAGCGCCCATGTTTTTTGTGCTATCTAGCGGATCAAATATTGATAGTTTGTCCGTCTGCGGGGACGATCAGCATATCTGAAAATCCCTCGTCCCGCGCAAATTTTCGCAATTCCGCTCTCGTAAGCACACAGTGATTAACCGCCTCCATATGTGAAGCGACAAGTATTGTCCCAGGTGAAGCCCGATGAACTTCTAAAACGTCAGCAGCCCCCATGATTATTCCGTCATCCAACCCTGCGAGCTTTGCATCACCGGCATTGAGAATTGCATATTGGGGCTGGTATTCGTCGAGAACCTCGGCAACATCGGTATTCCAGATCGTATCTCCTGCGAGATACACTGTATTATGCTTATCTTTTTTGAAAACAACACCACAAACACTTCCTAACACATGACCGGCAACAGCGTACGCTTCATCAGTGCCATGGCGCCCATTGGTACGGATCAACTGGACATTCTGAAAACTGCTGGTCTTAGACAGCACACGCACATCTTCAAATCCCTGCGATCTGATGATTGTAGCGTCTTCGTCATTCTGAGAAAATATTGGCATGGATTTCGGCACTATGCGTTGTGCAGACTTGTCCCAATGGTCTTCATGCAAGTGAGTAACAATTACAGCATCCACATCGACAATGTCTTCAATGGGAAACGGCAAATGCACCAGTGAATTTCGTTCCTGACTATTTACCGTCCCCTCGAATCCCGGCCATGAGTGACGTTCAGACAGCATCGGATCAACAAGAAAGCGGACGCCACCATATTCAATGCGCAACGTTGCATTTCTGATCTGTGTTATTTTTCCTCCACGCGCATCGTCAACGGCATTTTCGGCGCGGGCGGGCAGCGACATAGCGGCAAGAGTCGTACCTGAGAGCACGAAGAATTCTCGTCTGGAGGTCATGTTTTCATCTTTCGGTAACGCTTGATACTTGCCCTGAGTACCGAACTGTATGATGGTCACGCTATTGGCGAAACCGACATTCAGGTGGGCAATATCGACACATGAGAACAGCAGAAGTCGGCATCGTCTACTACAACGGCGTCCTACAATCAGCCGCTTCGGGGATCGCAGACATCTTGGAAGTTGCGAACCGCATCGCCCGCGCAAGGGATGAGGGCGCTCCGCAAATCCGTGTCACGCATCTGGCCGCCGACGACAACGGCTGCGTTGTACCTGTGGGCTTAGATAAATCGGAGCCCCGACAAGGGGACATCTTATATGATGTCGTCGTGCTACCGCCGTCTCTCGAAGCCCCCCCGAATCTGGAGGCGCCCACACTACTGAAGCGCTGGTTGCGTGACCGCCACAATACGGGGAGCTCTCTCGCGTCGGTCTGCGTAAGCGTATTTTTACTGGGTGACACTGGTGTTCTGGATGGTCGAACAGTAACCACCCATTGGGTATATGCTGACGCCTTCAGAGATCGCTTCCCCAATGTTCAGCTCGACACTGATCGTCTGCTTATCGATGGTGGTGACATCATTTCCGCTGGAGGCCTGATGGCATGGACTGATTTGGCCCTGAGATTGGTCGACAGATTTCTTGGGCCAGTAGTCATGGCCGAGACATCCCGAATGATGCTGATAGACCCACCTGGCCGCGAGCAACGCTATTATAGCAGCTTTGTTCCCCGAATGACTCATGGCGACGCGTCAATTCTGAAAGCTCAACATTTTATACAGCAGCAGGAGGGGAAGGAGGTGCGCCTTTCCATCCTTGCCGAACGCGCCGGCCTTGAAGAAAGAACATTTCTGCGCCGCTTTCAAAAAGCAACTGGGTTCACCGCATTAGAGTATGCGCAAAGATTGCGAATCTCGAAAGCGCAAGAACTTCTTCAATTCGGCAAACTATCTATCGAGCGAATAGCATGGGAAGTAGGATATAGTGATCCGGGGTCATTTCGGAAAGTGTTCACACGAATAGTCGGATTACCTCCGCTTGATTATCGAGCTCGTTTCAAGGCTGAAGCATCACGACAATAGATTTACACCTCTTGGTCCCTGCGTGAGTTGCCTGAATGGGTTGTTGTCAACGGCGGATCAAAACCAAGCCAGTTGGTGAGTACGCCATGGCACACAGCCTTAAGCCATACCCTGGCCTCTGAACCAGCCGACCTCGTCGCGTATGGTTTCGGCGATGGGGCGAAAGGTCAGGCCCAGTTCATTGCGCGACTTCTCAGGGTTGAAACGGGTGCGCTCGGCCTCGGCGCGCATGGTGCGGACGGTGGCGAGGCTCAGGAGTGCGGGGCGGCCCGTCACGCGGGCGATGATCTCTTGCAGTGCCGCGATCGGCCAGAGCACCGCGACCGGGATCTGGCGCCTTGGCGCGGGTATGCCGGTGACCTGCTCATAGATCCGCACAAGATCGGGCATGGCGATATGGTGACCGGCGGCCAGATAATGCTCACCCCGCCGCCCTTTTTCCGCCGCTGCGACCAGTGCAAAAGCCACGTCCCGAGCATCGACGAAGGAAAATGTGCCCGGAGGGATACCGGGTAGTGCGCGCCGCAGATAATCCAGTGTGAACTGGCCCGCTGCGGTTGGCCCCAAATCGCCGGGGCCGTGCATCCAGCCCGGCATGACAAAGGCCGCGAACATCTCGGGGTGATGGTGCAGAAAATCCTGCACCACACGGTCTGATTGCATCTTGCTGCGATAATAGTCGTCGGCATCGCGCGGGTCGCGGGCCATGCTTTCATCGATCAGCGCGCCGCGCGGCCCGTTCACCACCGCAATCGAGCTGGTATGGATGAAACGCCGCACACCGGCCGCATGGGCAGCGGCGATCAGTTCACCTGTCGCATCGACATTGATCCGCTTCAGCATTGCCCAGTGCTTGCCGCCGCCATAGCTCTCGCGGAAATAGGCGGCGGTGTGGAATACCACGTCACATCCGGCCAACGCCGGGGCGAATTGCGCGACATCCTGCATGTCGCCTTCAATGATCTCCAGCCCGCCGATCTGGCCGAACTGCGCCACGGCCTTGCTGCGCGACCGCGCCAACGCCCGCACCTTCACACCGCGCTCCAGCAAAAGCCGTACGAGGTTATTGCCCAGAAGCCCGGTTGCGCCGGTAACAAAGACGGTCTGCATATTGATACCCTGTGCGGCGCGGAATGCGCCTTGTCCCGCATCAGATAGGCGAAACCGGCTTTGCGCAGAACGCATGTCATGGCAAAACAGGTTTGCGCATGCGCAAATCAAAGTCGGAGGTGCGGGATGAACTGGGATGATCTTCGCCTTTTGCTGGCGGTGGCGCGGCGCGGCAGCTTTCTGCGCGCGGGCGAGGCGCTTGGCATGGCGGCCTCTACGCTTTCGCGCCGCATCACCCAGCTTGAGGCCGGGGTCGGGGCGGCGCTCGTTGAACGCGGGGCCGATGGCACCAGACTGACCGCGCGTGGCGAGGCTCTGGTGCAAGCGGCGAAGGATTTTGAAACCGCGCTGGCCCCGTCGCCTGAAGCGGGAGGGCTGTCGGGGCGGGTCAGAGTCACTGCAGGCGAAGGATTTGTCGCGCCGCTGACAGATATTTCGGCGGAGTTCACCGCTTTGTATCCCGGTTGCACCGTTGATCTCTCGATTACAGCCGATCTGGTGAAATTGACGCAAGGCGCGTCCGATGTCGCCATCCGCACTCTGCATCTGGGCGAGCCCTCGCTGATTTATCAGCGCCTGACGGATGTTGAGTTTCGGATCTTTGCCGCACCCAAGATCGCGGCCCGTCCCGGTCTTCGGCCCGAAACGCTGCCGATGATCGGCCTGCTTCCGCCGCTGGACCAGTTGCCCCATATGAAAGCGGCGCGGGCGGCGGGGTTCGGGAACATCCGCATCCGGGTCTCATCCTTTACCGCGCAACTGGCTGCGGTTCAGCGTGGCCATGGCGCTGCCGCTCTGCCCTGCGCACTGGCGTCAGATCTGGTTGAACCCTTCTCTGATCAGACCCTGCCGGGGCTGGAGGTTTTTCTGGTCACCCGCCCCCAGTCGTTGCGACAGCCCCAGATAAGAGCCTTTGTAGACCTGCTGAAGAACCGGATGCTGCCGAAATCGCACGACTATTAAACTATCAGCACATCCTGTCCGTGATACTCTTTGAAGAGCGGGGTACAAATACCTTCCGCATCCAGAACGTCTCTGAGTTCAAAAATGCGACGCCGACCCAACCAAGAATCTGGTCAAGCGCCGTCCCTTTTCCACGCCACGGCATCCTATTCACCGCACAGCGGCGCCCGAGACCTTCCTTACGCTGACATTCCGCGCTTCCATTCTCCTAGCCCCTTTCCGGGGATGGGATATTGGAGACGATGGCGGTCAAGCGGAACAGGATCAATATCGAGGTTACACCCTCGACCGGACCGGAAACGGACCGGAATGATCCCGCACCCAAAGACGATGCCTTGATGTTGCTGGCTCGCCTGATTGGTCGCCAGATCGCCCGCGAGCAGTTCGAGCGTAAATTGGCAGCGGAACGCAAAACTCAACGCCACCTGCGTAGCTGACGTACTAATTCCCTTGTATCTATACGTGTAATACGTATTATATCGGCAGACCTATTCTCTTGGAGTCTGCGATGCCGACCACAACCTCCCTCGAATTTCAGCGCAAGTTCGGACAGTATCTGAACGAATCTCACCGTGAGCCGGTAGAGATCACGCGACATGGCCGACGCGAGTTTGTGCTGATGTCGGCCGCCCAATATGACGAGTTGCTGGCAGCGGCGAAGCGCAGCGACAAGGCCATCGAAGCCGCCTCCGACCCTGAACGGAATTAAGATACCTCCCCCGACACGGAGCTTGAAAGGACTGCCGATATGACCCGCGTTGCGCTCTATGCCCGATATTCTTCCGACAATCAGCGCGAGGCGTCGATTGAGGACCAGTTGCGCATCTGCCGCGAGCAGGCGAAGCGCGAGAAGTGGAAGATCGTCGGCACCTACAAGGATGCTGGCATCTCCGGCGCAAGCATGATCCTGCGCCCCGGCATCCAGGCGCTCCTTCAGGATGCGCAGGCTGGCCAGTTTGACATTGTGATGGCAGAGGCACTGGATCGCATCAGCCGCGATCAAGCCGATGTCGCCACCTTCTACAAGCACCTCAAATTCGCTGGCGTTCCCATTGTCACGCTGTCCGAGGGCGAGATCAGCGAGCTTCATGTCGGTCTCAAGGGCACGATGAACGCGCTGTTCCTGAAAGACCTCGCCGCCAAAACCCATCGCGGCATTCGCGGGCGCGTCGAGGACGGAAAGTCGGGCGGCGGACTGTGCTTTGGCTACAATGTCGTCAAGCAGCTCGATGCGCGCGGCGATCCCATTCGCGGTGATCGCGAGATCAACGAAGCCGAGGCGAATGTTGTCCGGCGCATATTCCGCGAGTTCGCCGCCGGCGTCGGCCCCCGCACCATCGCCCGCACATTGAACGAGGAAGGTGTCCCCGGCCCGGCTGGCAAGCTCTGGAGCGACACGACCATCCGGGGCCATGTGAAGCGCGGCACGGGGCTGGTGAATAATGAACTTTATATCGGTCGTCTGATCTGGAACCGGCTTCGCTATATCAAAGATCCATCGACCGGAAAGCGCGTGTCACGCCTGAACCCGGAATCGGACTGGATCATCAAGGATGTCCCGGAGCTGCGTATTGTCGATGACGAACTCTGGCATTCAGTTCGTGTCCGGCAGGGCGAGATCGCCGAGAAGTTTGCCAACGTCACCGAAGCCGTGCGCAAACACCACAAAAAGAACCGCCTGAACGGCACACGTCGGCCGAAGTCCCTCCTGTCCGGCCTGGTGTTCTGCGGCTGCTGCGGAGGCCCCTACTCGCTTCGCGGCGCTGATCGGTTCGCCTGCTCCAACCACATCAGCAAGGGCGCCTGTTCGAACAGCCGCACGATCCGGCGTGAGGAACTGGAAGCCCGCGTGCTCTCCGGCCTGAAGGACCGCATGATGGCGCCTGAGATCGTCGAGGAGGCGATGCGCGCCTATGCCGAGGAAACCAATCGGCTGAACCGGGAACGCCGCTCCAGCGGCGATGCCTGGAAGGCAGAACTGGTGAAGATCGAGAAACAGATCCGCGGCATCATCGAGGCGATCAAGGCCGGCATGTTCCACGAGAGTATGAAGGCTGAGATGGACACGCTGGAGGCACGCAAGACCGAACTAAACACCCTGCTGGCCGACGCGCCAGAGGACACACCGGACATTCTGCCAAGCGCCTCAGCGATCTATGCGAAGAAGGTTTCTGCCCTGACCAAGGCGCTCAATCGCAAGGAAGAGCGGCAGGAAGCGGCGGAGACATTGCGCGGCCTGATCGAGAAGATTTCGCTGACGCCGGGGCCAGAACGCGGCGAGATTTACGCGACACTGCACGGCGAGTTGGGCACAATTCTCAATTGGACGGAGCGGCAAGTCATTGGAAATGCTGCAAAAACAACAAAACCCGCAGCGGATGCTACGGGTTTGTCGTTATCAGTGGTTGCGGGGGCGAGCAACCATCTCAAATTGCGCCTTCTCTCAGCATATCGCTCCCTCCTTGAACGGTCAGCTCTGGAGAAATCCGTAGGCCTGCTTCGTACCGCTGCGTAGTATTGGTCCCACTAAAGCGTCGTAGCTGATAGGGTGGAACTCCGTTCCGGTGTAGGGTCATGGTACGGCCCTGTTTCAACGGATACACTGGTTGTTGAGGGTTTACGCATTCGACGTTCAGACTGCAATTTTCAGTTCCTACGCAGTAGCGAATACGACGATTTTATCTTCTATGGCGCATATTGACTTCATATACGCTAAAGCGTATTCATCTCTTATGGCAGATTTGGCGCGCACCCCAAGGCAGATAGGCACCATCATCCAGCGAGAGCGCAAGAAGCGCGGCTGGACCCAAAGTGATCTGGCCGCGCGTGCCGGCCTGCGGCAAGCGACGATCTCGACCATAGAGACGGCCGAGAAACCAGCGAAGCTGGAGTCTCTCCTTGCCGTTCTGGCCGCCCTCGATCTGGAGTTTCAGATCACACCCCGCTCGAAGGGCGACAGGACAGATATCGAGGATCTGTTCTGATGGGTCGCCGTCCGGCCTGGCAGCCCTTGCGGGTCTACCTGAACAACCGGCGTGTCGGCACGCTGAACCGTGCGGGCAATGGCGCGATCCGGTTTTCCTACCATGACGATTGGCTGGCCTGGGAGAATGCCATCCCGGTCTCTCTCTCGCTGCCTCTGCGGGAGACGCCGTGGCATGGCGAGCCGGTTCTCGCTGTTTTCGAGAACCTGCTGCCGGATTCCGACCGGGTCCGTCGGCTTGTCGCCGAAAAGGTCGGGGCTCGTGGCACGGATGCTTACAGCCTCCTCTCGGTGATCGGTCGTGACTGCGTGGGCGCCTTGCAGTTCATCCCTGGTGACGATGACGTCCCCGACAGCACCGGCCGCATTGAAGGTGAGGCGGTTGATGACACCGCCATCGAGAGACTGCTGCGGGGCCTTGGCCAGGCGCCGCTCGGCTTGTCGCGCGATGACGATTTCCGAATTTCGGTGGCTGGTGCACAGGAGAAAACCGCCCTCCTCTGGCATGAAGGTCGGTGGAAGAAGCCGCACGGAACCACCCCGACAACCCATATCTTCAAGACACAGATCGGCCACCTGCCCGGTGGAATTGACCTGTCCGACAGCGTCGAGAATGAATTCTACTGCCTCAAACTTGCCGAGGCGTTCGCACTGCCCGTCAATCAGGCCCACATGGCAACATTCGGCGAAACGAGGGCCTTAGTGATCGAGCGCTTTGATCGCCTGTGGGCCCGCGGCGGTCGCCTTCTGCGCCTTCCGCAAGAGGACTGCTGTCAGGCACTGTCCGTCCCACCCACGCTGAAATACCAGAGCGATGGCGGCCCGCGCATGGTTGATATCATTGGCCTGCTCCAGGGCAGCGACCGCCCCGTTGAAGATCAGGACACCTTCCTGAAAGCACAGATCATCTTCTGGCTGATCGGCGCAACGGATGGCCATGCGAAGAACTTCAGCCTCTGGCTCAGCCCGGGCGGCAGCTACCGCATGACACCGCTTTATGATATCGTCACAGCGCAACAAGCTCTTGATGCCCGGCAAATCGAACAAAAGCAGATGAAACTGGCGATGTCTATCGGAGACAACCGTCACTACGTCTTCGACAAGATCCAGGGGCGACATTTCGTGCAGACCGCAGTGCGGGGTGGGATGTCCCGCCCACGTGCGATCAGGCTGCTTGAGGAGGTACGGGACCACCTTCCAAAGGCTCTCGATACGGCTGCCAGGAGCCTCCCGCCCGGATTCCCCGGTGCCCTAGTGGAAAGCGTCTCCGTCGCGGCCATTGCGCGCAGCGAACGCCTTATGGCGTTCGAGACGTAGAAACGGCTTTTCCCAATGACTTCTGCTCCTTCAGATTGGGCAGCAACTCGGATGCGTAAACAACTCGAATAGTCCCGCGATATCTCAACGATTAAGCCTTAAGCCACAAGGCTTTCGATCTCAGCGGCTATGGGCGTGATCAGGTCAACGTCGACATCAGGTGATAGCTGACAGAGATTTTTTTTCAGGCTATGACACAGATACTTACAGCGCATGAACCTGTGTCGAGCCGAATGTAGAGCAGCCGGTCAGGGTCTGATGCGCGCACCATCAAGAAGGCAGCCGTTGGAATCGACAGCACTGAACGCGCTACCTGACACAAACTCGCCCTCAACGGTTGTCGAAAGATGGCGAGGCCCCCAGTTAAGCTCAGCGTAGAACCAGCCTTCGGATACAGTCATTCTGATGGTGCCACGCAGCCGCTGCGAGTTGGTTACACCACCACTATAGATCTCAGGGGCGATCTCGCGCAGTTGAACCCATCCCTGTATCGAGCGTGGAAGTCGCTGCGGGGACATCGAGCAATCTGCGATGTATGCCCATGCACCTACAGGCGTCTCCTCCGCAAACAGAGGAGACGGAACGCCAAGGACAAGAGCACAAGAGAGTGTCATGCCCGGGAAAAATGACCGCATGCCGTTCGATCTCATTTCGTTTAGTGGTTTCGTTCCGGGCGGTCAAACGCGTTCTATGCTCAACAAGAATGTCTGGGTGGGCCATAGAACATGATGACGGCTCCCATGCTCATCCGCAATTGTGCAATGCTTACGAAGCAAGTGCTGCAGGCCATCGCTGTCCAACAGCGAGATGCGGCTCTGGGTGATCCGTTCCACGGAAGTCCAATGGTCGTATTTGCCACCCAGACCAAGCAAGACTGAGCCAGTGCCGTGACCCTGGACATGAGATTGTAGCACTGACCAGAATTCGCTGAGCCCGCTCGGCGCACTTCTATAGGCCAATTTTCGGCAAATACGCACACCAGTTTCATTGTTCAGGAAGCCTGATGCTGCGTCGAGCAGTCGAGCGAGAACTCTGACTGTCATCCCCTCCACCAATGCATCGACAAGACGGCCCTCTGCTTCAAGCTGAGTGCAGAGACAATGAAACAGGCCCCTCGTCTGCTTATCGCTTAACCGCTTCGGGCTGAGTTGGAGCGTGGTGTTTACGACTGAATAGACGCCACAAAGACCGTCGAGGTTACCCTGCATGCGCGCGCGTGGAGCACTTTTCTTCATTAGCTAGCCTTTGCGACAATCACGTAGTTGCCTTCAGCCCAGGAGGCCATATCAGGTATTTCCAGCGATACTTTCCATCTACCGCCAACGGCGAGGATTTGTCTGTTGGCCTAGGCACCTCGCATCTGCGGGATCAGGCTGGGCCACTCGACCCCGGAAGCGGCCGCAGCATAGACTGCATCCGCATCTGTGTAGCGCTCAGCGTCAGAGACGGCCCCGAACCCGACATAGTAGAAACGGTTCTCCTTCGGTCCTTTGAACTCGCAAACAAGGCTGTTGCCGCCTGACCCGGCGGTGCCGGTTTTCCCCCAGGTTACTCTCAGGTCATTGTTCTCGATGACATCCACGGAATGCGTCAGCGGAACAACGCGCGGGTTCGGTCCCGAAATGACCATGTCCCATGTGGATTGCGACCAGATCGAGGACAACTCGGGGTGTGCCGAATCCGCGAGAGCTGCCACCACACGGATCGGGCCGACAGATCAGCCGTGCAGATCACCATCGGCAAAAACAGTCAGAACTGCGCCACTGGGTTCATAGCGGAAAGAGAAGCGACGGCGTGGCAAGGGCACCATGCCCTCAAGTCTCTCCAGCGTCGCCTGAATACCGCGGGAGCCCAGAAGGGCCATAACATCATTTTCGATCTCGCCGCTTCGCCCAAGAAAGCGGACCCGCACCCGACACACCCCCCGCAGACCGAGTTCCAGATACGAAACCTCATCGGATGCCAAGGTATGCTGTGACCCCGGAAGAGTATGATCCAAGATAGTATCTGCCACGGGTCTAGCGGTTGAGAGATGCGTCTTCGACGATCCATGAAACCAGATCCGGGAAGGATATGCCCCGGTGCGACGCAAGCTCCGGCAGCAATGACGTCGGCGTCATACCTGGCTGGGTATTGATCTCAAGCCAGATGACCTCACCGGTCTCAGGATCGTACCGAAAGTCTGATCTGGTCACGCCGCGACAGCCAATCGCACGGTGGGCCACCTCTGAGTAGCGTCGGACTCTCTCCTCGACATCCAGCGGAAGCACTGCCGGACAGATATGCATTGAGCCTCCTGCCGCATATTTGGCATTGAAATCGTACCACTCCCCATCTTTGGTCACGATTTCTGTGATGCCGAGCGCCTTCCCACCCATCACAGCGCAAGTCAACTCTCGACCGGAAACATATCTCTCCGCCATCAAAGAAGCAGGCTCGCCCTGATGAACCGGCGGAGCATCACCGGCGCGAACAATCCGTACGCCACAAGACGATCCGTCAGAAACAGGTTTCAACACATATGGCGGCCGCATCACATGCGCCGCTGATGCGTCCGAAGCGGTCACCTCGATTGCTTCCGCGACAGGGATACCGTGAGCAGCAGCGACATGCTTTGCATTAACTTTATGCATTGCAAGTGCGGAAGCCATTACACCTGAATGAGTGTATGGAATTCCGAGGCCCTCCAGAAGCCCCTGCACAACGCCATCCTCGCCACCGGTTCCGTGCAGTGCATTGAAGACAACTGTCGGCCGAACCTGCAGAAGCTTTTCGGCGATATCGTCGGCAACCTCCAAGCGCGCCACACGATATCCCGCCGCTGTAAGTCCTTCAGCACAGGCTTTGCCAGATGCGATGCTCACCGAACGCTCCGAGGAACTGCCTCCCATCAAGACTGCGACGAACGAATCCATATGAGCCTCCCGATACTTCAACGTCAGATAGACGACAATTGATTCACTCCTTCAACGAAAATCAGTAATTCACGGGCCCAACAGAGGCACAATCAACCTATCCGATACAATTTCTACATCAGGTTGATAATTGGGAAAAATAGATATACCTATTGAAAATCGGAGAGATGTTCGGTAGTCACATAACACACCTGAATTGGCGGTTGTAGCTCAGTTGGTTAGAGTACCGGCCTGTCACGCCGGGGGTCGCGGGTTCGAGCCCCGTCAACCGCGCCATTCAATAGAACCATCCTTATAGAGAATGGATCTGTGACCCATTTTCCCGGTCGAAAATATACGGACTCTCATGCGGCAAACACTAATTGCCTCCGGCAATCTCACGATAATCATATGCAACTCGTTCGAATGAAATACTTGCTGCCAACCTCAATTGGTCGGCAGCACAGTTTCCTCTGATCAATTCGACGGCTTCAGTGATCAGGCTGGACTGAAATTCTTCTCATTTCACGCACAATTGAGTGAACACCCGATGCATGGGCACCTTTCACAGTAACCTCGTCGCCATCTTGCACGAAGGCACGAAGGTCAGGCAAGACTCCATCTGCGGCCTCATACCAGACGTATGGCTTCCGCAATTCGCACGCCTGAAGCGCCTTTCTGTACTCGTCCCCAACGAAGAAAGCCATATCCACATTGCAATTATTCAGCAGTGACAAAACTTCCGTGTGACAGTCCATACTGACAGCTCCCAATTCAAGCATATCGCCAAGAACAACGACCCGGCGACCCGCAGAAGGACGATCTGCCAGAGCTTTGAGAACAGCAATCACCGCTCCAGGCGCTGCATTAAAGGACTCATCAAAAATACGAACTTCTGGCCCATCGGGAAGAATGACGTTATGAACCCGACCACGTCCGTCGAGAGGTGACCAACCGGCCAAGCCCGCTATAGCTGGCGCCCAGTTTTCGTACAGATGAGAGGCCGCCGCAATAGCCCCTACTACGTTGACCGCGATATGTTCGCCGGCGGCAGGAAGACACACGTCAATCTCTGTGCCTCTTACACTCACCCGAAGCCACCCTGTGAGCGGATCATAGCGTTGCAAGCGCCAGTCGCTGTCTGCGCTCTTCCCGTAGGTTATTAAGTTGTCTGTAACTTTTTTTGCCTCTTCATAAAAAACCTCAAAGCATTCGGTGTCGCGGCAAATCACGGTCGCCCCGCCACTGGCGAGGCCTGAGAACACACCAGCCTTTTCACGAGCGATCTCCTCGAGCGAATTATATGCCTTTCGATGGGCGTTCGACACATTGGTGACAATAGCGACATCCGGTCGGCATATATCGCTTCACTCTTTCACGCGTCCCGCCGCTATTTCTGCAATGATATTGCTCGCACTTGCGGGCACAGTCATGATTGTTTCAAGAGCGCCCAGCAGAAGATTGCCGTTATTGAAGGTCATATGCGTTTTTCCGACCCCCGGGATGCCTGACAAGACCTTTTCAATCAATGCGGAGGTCGTGCTCTTGCCTGCGCTTCCAGTCACACAGATTACATTTCCGGAAAACATGGCTCTGGCCTCGTTGGCGACACGTCTAAAGGCCTGCGTTACATTTTTAACTTTCAAATGCGGAATGGCAGGCGATACAGGATCACTTCCAACACCAATAGTGATGCTGGCAGATCTCTGAAATGCCAGTCTCTGTGATCGCTCCACCCCATAGCCTACCCCCTCAGCGACTACAGCAACGGAGTTTCGGCGCAAACGGTCCGGGTGATAGGTAAGGCCGCCGAAATCACTTCCAGTGACAGGACCAGTTAAAATGCCCCCAGTTGCCGATACAAAACTTTGCATATCAATAAGGTTGACTTCAACCAGATCTCTAGCTTTCCCGGATCGAATACTGGCGAAAACCTCGTCGTGCCTTCCCTTTTCGAAGCCATAATGTGCAAGAACACATTCTTGTTTCCCCTGACCGTCCAGTGCCAGACAAATTCTGTGCGATCCTCCGAATTCAAGGCCCCGTGAAAGTATTGACCTGGCGCAGGCTCGGGCCTCCTGCGACCCGTTCTTCAGCTGGAAGGAAAAATAATGCGCGACATCACGAAGGCATGTAAACTGTTCAATATCATCAAACCCCCTAACATTACACAGATTGGTATTATTCAGCCCCTTTTGTGCAAAAGACGCATTTATAGCACGAACCGCTGAAGGCGCGCCGCCATGTAGCATGACCGCCAGAACAACGGCAGCACTTTTTCTGCTTCCATCGGGGATTTGATCCGCGATCGTTGACATCGTGTGGCTACCGTCTGGCGGAATATCGGAGAGTTTCAACCGATTCAATCTCCCACTGCTGCGGTAGATCTGCCGATCACGACCAGAGGTCATGGCTTCAAGCTTCAAAATGAACTGCGCAAAGGCCCCTGGCTGCACGCGATAAAGGTCATTCCTACAATGCAGGATTTCACCATCCCATACACGTTCAACATAGTATCCGGGCATCTCGAACCCTCTTAATTCCGGCGCAAAAGTGCGCAGATGATTGAACTTTCTCCCATCAAGGCGATGGGTGTTATTTTAGAAAACTGATCACTTCTGTCCCGAAAGATGCTTCAAAACCCTATCCATTCCGATTGAGTTTGACGCTTTCAGGAGAATCACGTCACCGGATTTCAACCTTCCCGGCAGGTCGTTGATCAGATCTGAAACGCCTGTGTAATGGGCGGCGCGAAGGGTGCTGCCAATGGCCTTAAGCTCATCCTGCAACTCCGACATCAGCTTCCCACAGAGAAGCACATCATCGGCTCGCATCTCTCGGATATACGGTGCCAATTCACGGTGGTAACGTGCGGCCTCCGCGCCCAGTTCAGCCATATCCCCAAGAATGAGGATACGGCGTCCCCCCGTGTTCATGTGAGAAAAGGTCGAAATGGCAGCCTGCATCGACACCGGATTTGCGTTGTAAGACTCGTCAACAACCGTAAGCCGTTTCCCCTCAAATTCAACTTGAGACACTGCACCGCGCCCCTCTACAGGCTGGAACTCGACCAGCCCCTGAAGGAATGGCTCCAGAGCGCCGCCCAGCAACAACCGGACCCCGATTGCGGCAAGGCTGTTCATCGCCATATGCAACCCGGGCGCCGAAATCTGATAGGACAGTTCTTGTCCATCTGGCAGCCTGGCCCTAACCCTGCCTGTCTCATGATCATAGGTCAGCAGGTGAATATCCGCATCGGCGCTCTGTCCAAAGGTCATGACATGAACGCCACGGCGAGCCGCACGTTGGCAGAAAATGTCGTAGAACTCTATTTCACGGTTGAGCAACAGCGTCCCACCGGGATTGATGCCCTCCACAATATTCGCCTTGCGTCGGGCAACTGTTTCCAAACCCGATCCGGGACCGGTGATATGTGACGGTGCGATATTGGTCACAATGCCAATATCCGGACGTACCAAGCGGATGTTCTGAAATTTCGGCGCATTGATCGCAGTGACCGCCGACTCGACAACGACCAGATCTGTGGTGGCAGGTGTATTCGCCAGGAGATGCAGAATTCCGACGCGAGAATTGTAGTTCAGCGTCGAGTTACAGACCACCCTGCGATCCTTGGCCATCGCGGTAGAGAGCATCAGGCTTTGCGATGTCTTGCCGGCGCTGCCTGTCACAGCAACGACATGGCCCTTCATCCGGTTTCGGGCCACGGCTCCAAGCTGGATCAGGGCATGGAGAGGGTCTGCAACCTGCAGCAAAGGGAAGTCCGGCTTCAGCCCCTCGACGGGGCGGGACACCATGGCTCCGGCAACCTTGTGCTGCAAGACCGGCAACTGATCCCGGATATCCCAGTACTTCCCGGCGGTAAAATCCGACAGCTCGTGCCGCATCGCCATGCGCTGGTCAATAACTGCAAGGAGTTTCGGAGCTTTTATATCCCAATTCCCGAGTTGGCGGGACTTATGGGTCACCGAGCGTACGAACCAGCCCTCTGGCGGGCGGACCACCCATTTGCCGCCGGTGACCTCCTCAATCTGCTCGGCCGTCCACAGGATCTCTGGTGTAGGACTGATACTGTCCAAAGAGGGGATTTCATATTGAGCGGGGCTTGCACGAAGCACCGCGAAACCGGCCTTCGGCGACAACTCAAAGCGCACCCTGTGCGGCAAGGGGAAGCGGTCTGTTTTCCCGAGGTGACTGACCAGCCCAACAGAGAGGGTAAGCGTCTCATCGAGCCAATTGCGAACCACGGAGGGCCGCAAGGTGTAGAAATCGCGATAAATCTGACCGGGTTTCCAGCGGCTGACGGGCCACATCCAGTCACAGGGGTCATGAGAACAGCCCAGCCCCCAGGCTCCGACCGGGCCCGGCGTTTCGGTTTCGGCCCGAAAGTCGATGCGCCAGTCACAATCGATCGCCTCCGGAGCACGCCACCAGGATTCAACGGAAATCAGCCCGATGCGGTTCAGACGTTCGGGTGCAACCCGCAAGCCCAGAAGCTCCATCGGGCCGATACGCATCGGCGCTGCCAGACGAGCATCCGCCGGCACCTCCCGGGCCAGCCATTCCGGGCGGGGCTCCCGAAGGGTCGGGACCGGCCCGGAAGCCTGCGACGCCGGTGCCGGGCGGCGGGCCAGACGAGTGCGGTCCGGGGGGGAAAGCGTGAGATAGCCTTCACCATCGCTGGTGATATCCAGCTTTGTGCCAAGGGCGGCGCATTTCTTTGCAAACTTGCGCAGCGCCCGCTCTCCCGCTTCTGGCCCCAGCGGCAAGGTGCGGCAGAATCCGACCTCAAGTGGCAGGAAGCGCACTCCGATAACGCCGCGATGATCAACCTCCAGCGTGAAGACGCCACTGTCTTTGTCGGGCCGCGTCAGGGCGTCGAACAGAAGATCCCCGGCATCATGCAGGATCGGCCGATCCTTATAGATTTCAATCCCCTGCAAGAGGTGTGCAGAGGCTCCCAGAACCGCATCCGCGCCCGCGTCGATCAGCGCATGCCCACCTGCGATCTCGTCGGCAGCTGGCTGGTGAAGATTGTTTGCGCCCCAATGGATCGCCACCAGAACAATGTCGGCCTTTTCCCTGGCCTCGGCGATACGGGGGGCCATGATTGCAGCCCAGTCCTGCGGCCGCTTCGGGTCAACCCATGCGGTACCGGGCGTCTGCTCATCTGCGGCAAAGCTTTTCTGTGTCGCATCCAGCGCGAAGAAAGCTATATCCAGTCCACCTGCCCGACGAAAAACCGGCCTGAATGCCTCCTCTCGCGTGCGCCCGGACCCGGCATGGCCGATCCCCGCCGCATCAAGCCACTTGCCCTGCTCCACCAAAGCCTCAGGGCCGTAATCACCGCTGTGATTATTGGCCGTCGCAACAATATCGACCCCGCCCCGGAGCAGCGTATCGACCATCTCGGGGCGCGCGCGGAAATAATAGGAAGACCTTTCTCCCTTATCGACACATTCCGCGCCACAGGTGGCGACAACACATTCAAGATTAACAATTCCGAGATCTGCCTCGGCCAGAGGTTTTATCCGGGAGAGCGCGTTCCGGGCATTGGCGAGACCAAAACGATAATGGAACCGCCTTCCGATATTCACATCGCCGCCCCAGGCAATCGTAACGGGTCGCTCAGACTTTTCTTTGTGGCTCATTCGTATTCTCCTCGCCTGTGCCGCACCCTTGAAGGCAAGACGTGTTTTCATTTTTTGCAGTCGGGATCGCGGTGACCGGATCCACTTCGCGATTCCGCCGATAATCCGTTTCTGCAAGCGACTGTTCCCTCACAGCGCCCAAAGCATTCGCGAGGAACATCCAGAGGAAGGCAGCGCAGGGAAACAAAAGCAGATACCACAGCATCACCGCGCCTCCGTTTGCCCCATAGCCACAGCCACCTCACTCGCAGCGCCCGCATCCCAATGTTCTCTCTCATGGCAAAAGAGCAGACCGCAGCGTTGCACTGCGTTTTTTAGGGGCAAGAGCATGTCCAACATCGCTCCAAAATCGCCAGCCTCGCTCCGCTCAGCAAAGCTGGCTACGACTGCGACAAGCAGGGCATCCTCGACCGGATAATTGATCAGTGACGGGCGCAACCGGGCTGCCACATCAAGGCATTGGAGCAAATCACGTTCTGGCCGCTCGCGCCAGGGCCAGTCAAATCCAAGCGGCTCCCATTGCCAGAGGCTCCAGTTGCAGATCAGCCGCGCCCCCTCCGGTTCACACCCCATGCGGCGCGCCGTCATTTTGGGAAGAACTATCTGTGAGGGTCGGTGCCGCAACCATTCCATGAGCCGAGGCCAGGCAGCCTCCAGCCCGGCGCAATCCGCGACCTGATCATCCCTCCTCGTCACCCCCGACAGCATCGGCCAGTCAACAGCGGCTGCCCTTTCGGGCAAGCGTGCGCGGGATCGCAGATAGCGCGCGGCAAGATCGTCAGTGATATCACAGCCCAGAATCTGCCCGCGCAGGGCCAGGGTCGTGTTGCGGTCCATCATCGGCGTGGACCAGCCATATTCCTGCGGCCAGTGGAATATCAGGGCAAGACTACCATCGACATCGTGTTTGCCCAGCAGGACAGGTGCGGGCCAGCCCGGAGTGCGAAGCGTCAGGAGTTCGGCTTCGTGCTGTCCCAATCCAGCCACCGATTGATGAAAAAGGCGGATCATCAGGCCGGAGCCGGGCTTCCCGGGACGTGCCACAAGATAGGCAACCTTGCCCCGCTCTGCCCAATGTGTCGCGGTCGGATCAAGTAACAGGTGTTCCGCACCCACCCCGGCAAGCAACGGCTGCAACCAACTGTCCCGGCGATCTTCGGCCAGCAATGTGGCGAGACCTGCCTCCCTGCGCAGCGCTGCCGTGACTGGCCGATCCGCGACAAACAGCGCCTCGACCCGTTCTTTGCGGCGAAACAGCACGCCCAGCGAAGACGCCGACATCATCAGGAATATCAGGGTCTGGCGGGCAAGAAGCAGCGCGAAAAACACGGACCAGAAGGACGGCATCGTGCCGTGCCAAGCATCACGGATAACCCATGCGACCAGACAAATGAAACCGATACCCCACCACGCCTTGCTGCGCAGCTCTGAGGTGAAGCCCTGTGGCGCTGCGGGGGGCAGAATGGCGGCCACCAGCGCCCCGATGATGACATAGAGCACCAGGACGACCAGCAGGGCCGAATAGCTTATCGCGATCAGAACCGCGGCAATGATGCTATAGGCTAACATGGCAAACAGCCGCAGGATGCGCCGGTAATCACTTGCGGCACCGCCGCGCAGACTGTCGGACAGGCCCAGTTTGCGGTGTCGGTCGATAATAGTCGCAGACGCCCGCTGACACATGCTGGCCCCCGCTGCCTCGGCCACCAGATGCGTGCAAAAGCAGATCAGAACCAACGCCATGAGGATGCCCACAACCGGCCCTGCGCCAAGCTGGCCGAACGTCCCTTCGAACCGCTCCGGACTATGACCAAGGCTTAGCGTGGCCAGAATGTTCCACGGCAAAAGCAACGCCAGCAACAGGGTGATCTGCGACAAGATGAAAAGCAGGGTGTAGACTGGCAGCGGCCAGGTCAGTTCTGCCTGCACGCTCCGCCCGATGCGCAACAGCCAGAGGACCGCAGCAGGTGAGAATGCGCCTCCCCCCGCCGCGCTATGCGCTATTCTGGCCAGTAGCGCGCTCACTGCGTTGCCTCACGCGCGCAATCCGCTGCCGCGCGCGGGCCCGCCTGACCTGTCAGATTGTGATGGCCCGGTGAACTGGCTTCTGCCTCTCGCAATTCTGCCCTGTGCCCAAGACCCCGAAGTCCCTGATAGAAACGCTCCTGGAGATAGAAGGGCGTCACCGTGTCTTCGTTATTGCCCATAATGATGATGCGACGGGTGGGGTCCGCCGTCACACCGTCGAGATGATCCAAAGGATCATAGGGAGTTGGCAGGCCAGTCGTATCAAGCCCGGGCCGCAGCGGGCGGCCTGCAGCCTCGCGCAGGACGGCGGCGCGTTCCAGCAAGCCAAATGCCCCCGAAGTCAGCACCGCACAGGCGATGTCATCGCGCCCCAGCGTCAGCAGTGCAGCCCCTGCCGTTGCTCCGCCACTATGTCCCAACAGGACAAAGCGCCCTATCCGGTGATCGGCACGGATGTCATCCAGCGCATCGTTGATGGCAAGAAATTCGCCTGCCTGCCGCCGCAGCCGGTGATCCCCGCTTGCACCGAAGGTTCCCGGCCGGGAAATCACGATGGTCGGGAATCCCATATCCTGCGCGAGCGAGCGCGCCAGTGCGGTCTGCGCGCTGGCGGTGTTTTGTGGAATATCCTCCGGGTCGCGGTTCAGCCAGGTGTCGCGATCACCGCGCAGAACAACAATCACCACCGGCGCATCATCAATCGCTCCACCGGCGAAATAGCGCAGACATTCGACCCCCCCGGCATATTCCGCCCAGACTCCGCCCTCTGACAGCGCACAGGAATCACGCGAAGGCTCGCCTCCCCAGGGCAGGGCCTGCTCTGCAGAGGCATGAGCCGCTGCGGCCAGAGACAGAGCGATGGAAAGGGCTGCGCGGATCATGGTCAGACCGCGTCTCCGGCGGCGGCGGTCTCCAGCAAGCCCGCATAAGCCACCAGCCCGGAAAGATAGTGCTCCACGTCATCGATCCGCACCCGGAACGCATGGTGGCGGATAAAGAACGAGCCGAGGATCCGGTCCGGGTTGCGGAAGAACATCGCATATTCCGGCCAAAAATGCCCGTTCAGAAGATAGGCCGCTCGAAAATGCAGGGCCTGATCAAACCGCGTCTCATCCACGCCGGCCAGTAGCTCTGCCCCCTCCGGCATCGCCTTCAGACGGTCGAGCATCTTGCGCCCGGCCATCATAAGTTCCAGCAATGTCGGGAACGTCGTGACCCTTTGCAGGACGAAGTCGAGATAGCCTTCGAAATTCTGTATCCCGAAACGGAAGTAGCGCAGTTCGGGACGGTAGAGCGTCAGTTCATTGGTGCAATAGCTGAGCCAGTGATCGTGATGCTTCCAGTAATCCTTTTCGATGAAATGCCCGAATGCCCGCTCCACCGCGCCGATCCAGCGCTCATCTTTTGTCAGGCTGTAGAGTCGCATCAGGGCGAAGGCGGCCTCCCCCTCGTAATAGACGATACGGAACTTCTCTTTCACCTCAAGGCTAGGCCAGGTCAGGACATGGGTGAAGGATCCATCCTCGGCCTGCATGTGCAGGATGCCCTGGGCCAGCTTTTCCATAACCGCCGCGAAACGGTCAGAGCCGAGAAGGGCGGTGTATTTCGACATCGCCAGAATGGCGGTGGCATTGGCCCCAAGCTTGATCTCGTTACCGGTGTCTACAACGAAAGCCTTGTCATCGCATGTTTGGATGAACTGCGTGGTCAGGTGATCAAGGGCGCGTTCGACGGCCGCCAACAGTTCGGGCTGGCGCGTTTTCTCCCAGGCTTCGAGCATCGAATAGGTCGTGCTGGCATGGCGCAGCGCATTATAGGCCGGGATCTGGCGATCAAAGCAGGGGTGGTAGCCATAGACAAATCGCCCATCATTGCCGACCTGACGCGCCAGGAAATCCGAGGAGTCCCGAATGATGTCCGACAGTCTCGTGTGATCCAGTGGCTCGATCTTGCGGCGGCCGGCATTGCGACCATTGCCATAGAGTTCGCGCACGATCCCGTCCTCGCCGCAGAACAGGCCTGCGGTTTCCAGAACATGGACCGCGCCGTCATCGCGGAAATCGACGGTGGTGCCCGTGCCGTATTTCTGCTGCGCCGCGAGCAGGAAGTTCTTTTCATTCACAACGCAATGGGTGACCTGGTTGCCACCATAGAGCATGGCCTGAGCGTTCAGTTCCTGCTCAAGGAAGAGCCGGCCAAACCCAGCGTCCAGCGCAATCCCCCTGCGGCAATAATTGCGCTTCACCTCGCGCAGGCGCTTGCGCAACAGGCTCCAGGTCCAGGTTTCAGCTTTCTCGACCCAGTCAACACGCAGGAAGCGTCCACGCAACTTACGGCGCGCCATGACTTTTCTCAGCGCCAATGTTGCAAGAGCCCAGGCAGCATCCAGATCCGCGCCACTGCCCTGTGCTGTGACTGCACGGGCCGTGCCATCAGAGACCGCAAAAACCAGCGTAATCGCCGGAAAGGGTGCCCCAAGTGCGGGAACCTTGCCCGGCAATGCCGCTTTCAGGCTGGCAAGACGGGTCTCGAAATCGATCAGATCCGCACCAGCTGCCATACCGCCCGGCCCGATCAGGTCATGTTTCGTCATTGTCAGAATCCATCCGTGGTAAGCGGGAAGCCGTAGAGCTGGGATTGGGTGAGGTTGAGAATATCGCGCAGCGTGCCGCTTCGTTCAGCGCACTGGACAAGGTATTCCTGCAGTTCGAACTTCACTTCGATCAGTTCGATCTGGCGGTCATACAGGGTCTCCTCGGCATCCAGCAGATCGGTGATCTGTCGACTGCCCAGGTCGATATACTGGCTGCGATAGAGGTCGCGGGTCGCGGTCTGCAGCTGGATCTGACGGGCGAGCATCGCCTGCTTTTCACGCAGGGAAGCGATCTGCCGGTCCAGCCGCCGGTCATCGAGCCGCATATTGCGTTCTTCGGTCTCTTGGGCGGCCTCGGCGCTGCGCAACCTGTTCTGGGCCTGATTGATGCGCGCCCGGATGGCTCCCCCCTCGAAGAGCGAGGTTTCGACATTGACATTCATGCCGGTGGAAACCCCGCCGGAACCAATACCAATTCGCCCAAGTGGGTTAAGCGATATACCCGGATAGACTGCACGCTCAGCCTCCTGCAGAGCGAGTTGTGCCGAAGCATGTTCCAGACGGGCGATGATCAACTCATCCGTTGCACCCGCCTCTGCGCGGCAAGAGGCAGGAAAATCGGGGATCACACCACCCTGACTGGTTTGCGCCAATCTCTGCAGCCTGTCACGCAGCTCCGTCAGCTCCAGCCTTGCATCAAGAAGCTCGAACTCCGCACGTTCGATCCGGCCATTCACCTCCAGGAGGTCCGGCAAAGGCTGCGCGCCGATCTCGATCCGGTCCGCAATAGTCCGGTGGAGATCGCGCATTGCCTGAACCTGGGCAGCCTTGACCGCGACCAGTTCCTCAAGCATCGCAATTTCGCGATAGACCAGCAGGACAGTCGTAATTGATGTATCCACCTGCGACTGGAAGCGCTGGTACTGGACCTGCAGATCAATGTCAGCGGCCTCAATTGCCCGCTCGGTTCCCCCGAAATCAAACAGCAACTGGCGGCCGGAGAGTTGCAACTGTGCATCCCCTGCCCCGGCAGTGCCAACGCCTCCTACGACACCCAGGCTGAGCTGGGGAAAGAGGGCTGACCGTTCAATGGCGATCTGGTCAATGCTGGCGCTGATCAGTCCCGCTCGCTCGCGAACCTCCGGATCGGCAAGCAGACCGCGCCGCACGGTATCACGCGGGTCCACTCCCTGCCCCGCCGTCAAGGGTGGAAGACTTGCACTACGACCTTCGATCTGGGCGACAGTCTCGCTCATCGGGCGATCCCCGCATGCGCCCAGCAGGAGAAACAGGCCAAGAGCCCAACCAGCAGGATGGCGGCATCCTGCTGTGGAACTGACTACGGCACACTTCATATCAACGCTCCCGCATGGCTTCGGAGGCGCGATTGAACGGCTGCACCAGATACTCGAAGACAGTTTTCTGCCCGGTGTGGATATCCACCGTCGCGATCATACCGGGAACAATCGGGAATTCTGTTCCGGCGTCATTGACCAGCGCAACGCTCTCGGTACGGATCAGAACGCGGTAATAGTATTGCTCGGGGTTCGCCTCATCCTGAATGGTGTCGGGCGATATCGTCTCGACAACACCCTCAAGGCCACCGAAGATCGCATAGTCATATGCCGTGATCTTGACATTGGCCCGCAGGCCCGGGCGGATGAATGCGATGTCCCGGGGCGTAATGCGGGCCTCAATCATCAGCTGATCGTCCAGCGGGATGATATCCATCAACCTGCCATTCGGCGACACGACACCCCCAATCGTACTCACCTCGATATTCCTGACGATCCCTCGCACCGGCGAGCGCAGTGTCAGACGGGTCAGAACATCAGAGCGGCTGCGGACGATGGGGCGCAGGGAAGCGACTTCGGCCTCGGCTTCGGTCAGGGCCTCACGCACCTCGACCTGATACTGTGCAACAACGTCCGAGCGCTGCATTTCCAGATCGATGCGCTGGCGACGCAGGCGAATGACATCAATGTTGCTCGAAGCTCCAGTTTCACGCAGCCGTTCGTTGATGGTGAGTTCCTCGACGGTGAGGGCGATAGCTTCTTCGAGCATGCGAAGCTTTTCTTCGAGGCCTCGCCGCCGCTCCGTGTAAAGCTGGGTTTCCACAACGATGAGATCCGGGAAAGCCGAGAGCTCATCGGGAAACGCCAGAGGATCGCCGGTGATCTCGGCGTGCAACCTAGTAACCATCGCCAGAGCAGCCCTGTAGCGGGAAGCGGTTTCCTCGACATCAGCCTCATTCCGCGTCGGGTCGAGTTGCGCGAGGATCTGTCCTGGCTCTACGACCTCGTCGGGCCGAACCTCAAGGCTAGCGAGGATCCCGCCTTCCAGTGACTGGATCACCTGCTCACGGCTGGTCGGCACAACTTTTGCCGTCCCTGTCGAGACCTCGTCCAGCACCGCGAAATGGGCCCAGATCAAGCCGACAAGCAGCATGGTGAAAAATACCAGCACCACCCGTTTCGAGCGCGAGAGCTGAACCTCGTCGTCCTCACCAAAAATGACGCCGGCATCTCCTGCGGCGGTAGCATGTGCCTGCATTATTCTTCCTCCGGACCAGTGTCGGCAACTGTCGGTGACACGACCCGCGCAACGGCGGCCGGCTTCCCAGCCACAACCCGCGGTCGTGCAACTGGCGTGGCCGGACGGCTGGCGGCGCGCGCGCGCCGCAGGAATGCGTCTTTTTCACCGTCGAAAGAGACTTTGCCGCGCTCGACAACGATGACCCGGTCAACGAGATCAAGAACCCGCATCCGGTGGGTGGCGAGCACCACGGTACGGCCCTCCATCCATGTCTTCAGCGCCTCGATCAGTGCACGTTCCGACTGCTCGTCCATCGAGGCGGTCGGCTCGTCCAGCAAGACGATACGCGGGTTTCGCAGGATAAGGCGCGCCAGCATCAATGCCTGACGCTGGCCACCAGACAGGCCACGACCATCCTCAAGCAGTTGATAATCAAGCCCCTGCGACATGCGGCTCACGAAATCGACCGCTCCCGAGACTTTCAGAGCCTCTAGGATCTCCGCATCGCTCGCCTGTGGAGCTCCGAGCATCAGATTGTCGCGTACGGTCCCATGGAACAGACGGGATTCCTGCGTCAATTGCCCAATATCTCGGCGCAGATCAGATGGGTCGATCTGCGACAGCGTCATATCATCGAGCAATACTTCGCCCTCACCCGGCTCCATCATCCCGGAAAGGGCGTGCAGGAGCGTGGATTTTCCTGCGCCAATCCTGCCCAGAACCGCGATCTTCTCGCCCGGCCTGATCTCGAGATCATCAATGGAAAGCACCGAACGGGCCTTGCCCGGATCGTGGAAGAACTGCGCCGCCCTAAGCTTGTAGTTGCCTTCGAGCGTCGCCACGCCAATCCGACTTTCGCGCTCGGGATGGTCAACGGGCATCCGCATCACGGCGTCCACGCTCTGGTAGCTGAGCTTCGCCTGCTGCAATCGGCTGAAGATCTGGCTGAACTGCGCCATCGGCCCCATCATGCGCGAGCCGAGAATGGAGCAGGCTACAAGCGTCCCCGTGGTAATGTCACCAGCGATGACCATCGGCGCACCCACAAAAATAATCACCGCAAAGATGCTCATCTGCACGGCATGCGCCCATGCCTGCAACGCACTGGTGATATTGCGCTGTTTCAACTGGGATTCTGCAGCCACCGCGTTGAAATGATTCCAACGCTGCTGGAAACGGTCCTCGGCCTGAAGCGCCTTGATGTCTTCGATACCCTGTACGGACTCGATCAGCATGGCGTTGCGCATGGATGCCTCTCGCATGCCTTCATTGACATAGCGATTGAGCCGCTTCTGTACGAGCGCTCCCGGCAGAACCATCAGCAGCATGGCTGCGATGGGGACGAGAACGAGGCTGCCGCCGATATACCAGAAGAAGAACAGGAACAGGAAAAAGAACGGCAGATCGGCCAGCACTGAAATCGTGGTCGAGGTCAGCATCTCGCGCAGGGATTCCAGATCCCGCAGCTGCGCCACGAAAGAGCCGGTAGACTTGGGCCGGGCAGAGTTCTTCACCCGCAAAGCATGACCAAACACCTGGTCCGAAAGTCTGATGTCAGCGCGTTTGCCAAGCACATCGACAATCTTCGTACGTGTTCGGCGCATGGCGAAATCGAAGACCGCAGCCAACATCACCCCGATGAACAGCACATAAAGCGTGTTGAAGGATTCCGCCGGCACCACGCGGTCATAGACCTGCTTCGAGAATATGATCCCGGTCAGTCCCAGAATATTCGCCGTGAAAGTGGCGATCATGACATGGCCATAAGGCCGCAGATCCGGCAGCGCGAAGCGGCGCAGCCACCCCTCTCGATAGGGCGCAATATAAGCGTCTACCCGTTCATCAACGAGAGTGCGCAAGGGCCGGGCAATAACATAGCGGCGGATGCGCGGCAGGAGACCGGCGGTCTCGACCATCGTGACATCCTGCTCGCCGGCCAGCAGCAGCCCCGCCTGCCCCTCTGCGCTGAGCGAGGTGATGACAGCGACGCCGCCATCGCTGAATTCGCAAAGCAGCGGCAACCGCCATGATGTCAGCTGCAAAGTGTCGCGTTCATAGAGCCTTACCCGCAGGCCAAGATGGCGTGCTACAATCGCCATCTGTTCAGACAAGGGCTTGTCCTGCGCCCAAGCCACGCTGTTCAGCGCGGATTGTGCTGAGAATGAAATTCCATAGTGCCGGGCAATATACCCAAAGCTGGTAACCCAAGCCTGTGCATCGAATGCAGTGCTGCCATGCTGCCTGTCAGCAGCAACGGTTTCGCGAATTTCCATGATACGTCCAGACGAGGGAAAACAAGGCGGTTGCGCCGGGAAAACCCGGCGCAACCAGTCTGCTTGCTGCGATCAGTGCGAATTGAATTCGTTCAGATCGTCCGGGTGCGTGTTGGCCACGAAGTCGAGCACCAGATCCTGCTCGGCCTCCTGCGGTACGGGAGCGGAATCCGTATCGTCAGAAGCGTCATCCCCGAACAGATGGTCAGGGATCTCGCCGGCGTTTTCATCACTGATGAACTCGTCGGAAAGCAGAGCGAAGGCAACCGGCGGCACATACGGTCCGTCACCATGATCGACCTCGATCGACAAGGTGGCATCGGCAGTGGTGCCATTCGGATGCTCAAGGCGATAGGTGAAGTCATCGACCCCACCGATCTCCCCAAGATCCGAATTCGCCACATACGAGTAGCTGCCATCGGCATTGATGGTGAGCGTCCCGTGATCGCCGATAACGGTCGTGCCATTCACAACCTCGACGAAGTTGCCGGTTCCATCCAAGTCCACGAGGAACTTGGTGTAGGTGGAGCCCAGCGTGTCATCGGCGAGCACATTCCCCGTAGCCGGGTCAGTGTCGTTGACAACGAACTCATCGAGATGAGTAATGGTTTGCCCGGTGAACGAGAGGCTCAGCGTGCCGCCCAGCCCTCCGCTCGGTCTGACGTAGGTTGCGGTGACAGTGTAGTCGCCCTCGGGCAAACCACTCAGCACCTGATCCACGCCCAGTCCCGACAGGAAGCCAGCCGTCCCGGTGAAAGTATGGCTATAGCCATTGTTTCCCGTGATCGTAACCGTCAACGTGTCCGCTTGGAGAGCTACATCCGGCGAACCTGCCACGAAGCGAATACTCGCTTCGTCATTCGGGTCAATGGTGAATGTCCTCGTAACCGAAACATTCTGAGAACCGGCAAAGAGACCACCGATGCTTGCAGTACCACTCGCAACTGGGCCACCACTCTCGATCACGTTGGCACTGTCAATCACGGCAGTGCCGCCATTGTCAGTTGCCGCCATCTCGAGTTCCGCCGGCTGGGTCGGATCCGTCCAGATCAGGCCCTGACCTTCACTGTCGATGCCCACATAAAGCGTCGCAGTGTCAGTCGCTCCGGTCACCGAGTCCACCAGAGTATAGGTGAACTGATCTACCTGCCCGATTCCGGAAGCATCCGGATTGGGCGTGTAGCTGTAGTTCCCTTCCGCATCGATGATAAGCGTACCATACTCGCCCTCGATCGGTGTGGTTCCCGCTCCGTCAACGGTGACCCCATTGACCGATTGGACGACAGTCGTATCGGTCACAGTGTCATTTGCATCGACAACATTGCCCGTGATCGTCTCTGCATCATAGCCACCGATGGTGGTATGATCATAGAGTTGAACATCGGCCTCAACAGTTATCCCAGTGATCAGGCTAATACCGGTAGAGCTTCCGAAAACTCTGTACTCACCCGGACCGAGGTCCTCGATGACGACAGATGCAGTATTTCCGGATACCCAAATCAGATCAATCAGGCCATTATCACCGATTTCAGTCGCAGTGACCCAGTTCCCATTGTCGTCCTTCATCTGGATAAGAGCATTTCCACCACTGAAGGCACCAAGAAGGCTGGCGGTGCTTACAGTAAAGGTCGCATCACCGGTTTGCCCCTCCTCGATCTCGAATGTAACGCGAGGGTACGAGTTGAAGATTGCCTGGGTCAAACCAAGCGCATCAACCAACACCAACGCGAAGTCACTCTCCTCTAGCGTGCCAGCATCAGCGGGCAGAATGTCGAGATTGACGGTCGCATAGTCATCGACTGCATCCACGTCTGCATCCGCGTCTGCATCGGCATCCGCATCCGCATCCGCGTCAGCATCAGCGTCGGCATCGGCGTCAGCGTCGGCGTCGGCATCCGCGTCAGCATCGGCGTCGGCGTCGGCGTCAGCATCCGCATCCGTGTCAGCATCCGCATCAGCGTCAGCGTCGGCATCCGCGTCAGCATCAGCGTCGGCATCCGCATCAGCGTCGGCATCCGCATCAGCGTCGGCGTCAGCGTCAGCGTCTGCATCCGCGTCGGCATCGGCATCGGCATCCGCGTCAGCGTCGGCGTCCGCATCAGCGTCAGCGTCTGCATCGGCATCAGCATCGGCATCGGCATCGGCGTCGGCATCCGCATCCGCATCGGCATCAGCGTCTGCATCCGCGTCCGCATCGGCATCCGCGTCGGCGTCAGCATCAGCATCAGCGTCAGCATCGGCGTCGGCATCCGCGTCGGCATCGGCATCGGCATCCGCATCTGCGTCGGCATCGGCGTCAGCATCAGCATCAGCATCTGCATCAGCGTCCGCGTCAGCATCTGCGTCGGCATCCGCATCGGCGTCGGCATCCGCGTCAGCATCAGCGTCGGCGTCAGCATCCGCATCCGCATCCGCGTCAGCATCCGCATCCGCGTCGGCATCGGCGTCAGCATCAGCGTCGGCATCGGCATCCGCATCGGCGTCGGCATCGGCGTCCGCATCGGCATCCGCGTCAGCGTCGGCGTCCGCATCAGCGTCAGCGTCAGCGTCTGCGTCTGCATCCGC
>NZ_JABJXT010000016.1 GCF_013155295.1 Pseudogemmobacter hezensis
AGGGCCCGGCTGTAGCTCGACCAGTTCGTTGTGCGAAAAAGAGGGATCGGCTTGCTCATAGAGCCAACCTAACCCGCTGACTCACAAACATGAATCCATGAGCCGGCCGGATAGTGCAACAAAGCCGCGCTGGATATTAAAAAATCACGCCATGACGCCCGCTATTTTGAGCTGCGGTCCCGGGCAGCAACGCCTGACCTTTCCATCCTGCGGCACAAAGACAGGCTGGGCGAAGAAATGCGCCGCCTGATGGATTTGCCCGGCCTTGCCGATGCGGTTTCCAGGACAGTCGCGCGGTATCAGAGGATGATCCGGGACCTGCCCTAACCTGTGCCCCATCTTCCGCGGTCTCTGCTACCCCTTTGAAATTGCGACATGCTGCCGGGGCGGCTCGGCTTTCTGGCTGCGCTCAAAGGGGCCCAGCGGGATCTCAGAGGTGGCATAGCTTTCCGAGCGCGCCCGCTCCCAGCGGCTATACCAGCTTTCGAGGCCTTTGATCTCGGGGCCCTGCAGCAAAAAGCCCTCGGGCAGATAGCTGTAGATTTCGTTGCCGTCGCTGAATTCATTGTCCTTTTGGCGGAACATGAAGTGATAGGGCATGAAATCGCGCGGGTCGTTCAGCCCTGCCGCCCCGGCCAGTTCGCCAAGCGCATGCATCGTATTGCGGTGGAACCGCGCCACGCGGTCGCTTTTATCGCCCACATCCAGCGCTTTCTGGCGCAAAGGATCCTGGGTTGCGATACCGACCGGGCATTTGTTCGTGTGACAGCTTTGCGCCTGGATGCAGCCGATGGCAAACATGAAACCCCGCGCCGAATTGCACCAGTCAGCGCCCAGAGCCAGCGCCCGCGCAATATCAAAGGCCGAGATGATCTTGCCCGCCGCGCCAATCTGGATCCGGTCCCGCAGGCCCGCGCCGCGCAGCGTGTTATGGACAAAAGTCAGCCCTTCAAGCATCGGCATGCCGACGCGATTGGCAAATTCCAGCGGGGCCGCACCTGTCCCCCCCTCTTTGCCATCGACCACGATGAAATCGGGGGTGATCCCGGTTTCCAGCATCGCCTTGACCATGCACATAAATTCACGCCGATGCCCGATGCACAGCTTGAAGCCGACAGGCTTTCCGCCCGCCAGACGGCGCAATTCGGCGATAAAATTCACCAGCCCCAAAGGCGATGAAAAGGCACTATGCGCGGGCGGCGAGATACAGTCGATCCCCATCGGGATGCCGCGGGCCTCAGAAATCTCACGGGTGATTTTCGGGGCGGGCAGCATGCCGCCATGGCCGGGCTTTGCGCCCTGGCTCAACTTCAGTTCGATCATTTTCACCTGGGGATCGGCGGCCTGGGCTGCGAATTTCTCAGGTGAGAAACTGCCATCATCATTGCGGCAGCCAAAATAACCCGAGGCCACCTGGTAAATCAGATCGCCGCCACCTTCACGGTGATAGCGCGAGATCGAGCCTTCGCCGGTATCGTGGGCGAAACCGCCCGCCTTTGCGCCCCGGTTCAGCGCCAGGATCGCATTGCCCGACAGGGCCCCGAAGCTCATGGCTGAAATATTGTAAAGGCTGGCATCATAGGGCTGCGTGCAATCCGGCCCGCCGATTGTCACGCGAAAATCCTTATCTGCCAGATGGATAGGCTCGGCCGAATGGGTGATCCAGCCATAGCCAGAGCCATAGACATTATGGGTGGTGCCGAAGGGGCGCTTGTCCTCGGCCCCTTTGGCGCGCTGATAGACAAGGGCGCGGGCCTCTCGTGAAAACGGCTCTTCGTCGCGGTCACCTTCCAGCAGATATTGCCGGATCTCGGGGCGGAAACTTTCGATCAGAAAGCGCAGATGGCCGATCACCGGATAGTTGCGCAGGATCGCATGCCGGGTCTGGGTCACGTCATGAAGGCCAAGCGCGGTCAGCGCCGCCATCACCCCCGCAGGCAGCAGCCACCATAGTGAGAACGGCACCAGCGCCAGGAAGAAAAGAGTCGCAAGCCCGACAAGAACCAGAACAGAATAGCGGGATTGGTGGCGCAGGGTGGCTAACATTTGGCTAAGTCCTTTTCACAACACCGGCCAGGCACAAGTCCGGACCGCACTCTGATCATTACATGACTTTGTTTCAGGCCGGTTACCTGCGTTATTATTCTGCGTGACAGGCGGCGGCCAATGCCGTTGCGGCAAAGGTTATGCCGGATCGGCATAAGGATCAGCCATGCCCTGGGCCGCTGTCCAGACCTTTTCGACAATCGGGCGGGCGCGTTCGGCATTGCGGTAAAGCCGGATCTCCATCGGCAGGCCGGGCGCGACCACCTCAAGCCGCCCCGCCGCAATATCCCCCGCGATCAGCGCCTGCGGCAGCCAGGCGACGCCATGCCCTTCCAGCACCATTGAGCGCATCGCCTCGGCGATTGAGTTTTCATTGACGTGCACAACATGGGTTGCGGGTGCCCCTGGCTGGCTTTGCGCGACCGTGGTTAAAAGCCCCAGAAACGAGCCGCGCGAATATTGCAGCATCGGCAGCGTCGGGTTTGCCGCCTGCCATTCGGCCAGCCGCCCCGTCTGCGCCACTGCCACCAGGCGGTCCTGGCCGATGGTTGCATGCGGAAAGCGCTGCGGATCCAGCGGCAGCGGCACGCTGGGATGATGGAAGGTCAGGAAGAAATCATAGCCGCCCTCGGCCAGGGCCTGCAGGCACAAGAGGAAATTCTCGGGCAGAACGCGGCTGCCCACGGGGCCGATCCGCTCGCGCAAGACCGTCAGCCAGCGCGGCAGGAAGGTGGTGGTCAGCGTGTGCAGCGCCGTCAGCGCGAAACTCGCCTGCGGCAGCTGGCCAAAGCCGCGGCCCTGCAAATTGGCCTTGCTTTGGTAAAGCTGACGCACGGTTTCCTCGGCGGTTTCCAGGAAGGCGCGGCCCTCTTGCGTCAGGGAAACCGGATAGCTGGTGCGGTTGAACAGCTCGCATCCCAGCCAGATCTCAAGCGAGCGGATGCGGCGGCTGAAGGCGGGCTGCGTGACATTGCGCATCTCTGCCGCGCGCGAGAAGCTGCGGTTCTCGGCAAGGCTGAGGAAATCCTCAAGCCATTTCAGCTCCATCATATCCTCATGGGTCTGGTGGCATCTGCGGGCACAATGCCGTCAGACCGGGCCCTCAGGCAAGAGGGGCCGCCAGCGCCCGGATCAGCGCCGCCAGCATCGCGTCGCATTCGGCCAGCTGCGCAAGGCTGACAAATTCATCGGGCTTATGGCCCTGATCCATATGCCCCGGGCCGCAGACCAGCACCGGCAGGCCCAGTTCGGCATCGAACAGCCCGCCTTCGGTGCCGAAGGCCACCTTCAGCAGCCGGGCATCCCCGCCCAGCAGGCCCTGCACAAAGCGCACGGCCTCAGACCCGGCGGGCGTGTCGAGGCCGGGATAGGCATTGACCTCTTCAATTCCGATCCGCGCCATCGGAAAGGCGTTCTGGTGCCGCGCGGCAATCGCCTCTGCGTCCTGGCGGATCCCGGCGAGGATGGCCTGCGGATCATCGGCGGCGACATTGCGGATCTCAAAGTCGATCTGGCACAGGTTCGGCACGATATTCAGCGCGGTGCCGCCCTGCATCACGCCTGCGTGGATGGTCGAATAGGGGATGTCGTAATCATCATCGCGGGCACCGTCGCGGGCCAGTGCCTCCTGGCGGCGATCAAGCGCCAGGATGAATTCCGCGCCCAGATGCAGCGCGTTCAGGGCCTTTGGCGCCAGCGCCGAATGCCCCTCCTGGCCGTGGCAGCAGGCTTTCAGCGCCATCTTGCCCTTATGGCCGGTGGCGATGCCCATGCCCGTCGGCTCGCCCACGATGCAAAGCGCAGGGCGCGGGCCGGGACGACGTGCCAGTTCCGCCAGCATCGGGCGCACGCCGATACAGCCGATTTCCTCATCATAGGAAAACGCCAGATGCAAAGGCCGCTGCAGATCGGCCTGCGTGGCCAGAAGCCCGGCGCGGATCGCTGCGGCGACAAAGCCCTTCATATCGGCGGTGCCACGGCCGTAGAGGTGACCGTCGCGTTCGGTCAGGGTGAAGGGATCGCTGCTCCAGGCCTGGCCCTCAACGGGCACCACATCGGTATGGCCCGACAGGATCACACCGCCCGGCGCATCAGGACCAATCGTCAGCCAAAGACTGGCGCGGCTGCCATCATCCGAGGCGAAACGCTCAAACCGCGCGTCCGTGCCGGCAAAAAGCCCCTCAATATACTCCAGCAGCGCCAGATTGGGGCGGCGCGAGACGGTCGGCTCGGCAATCAGCCGGGCAAGGATCTCGCGCGTCGTTGGAAAGCCGGTCATGGCAGCGCCCCCGATCAGGTTACAGATCGCCCGGCACGCCGTAGCTGGGGGCCCCGCCCGGGTTCAGCGCCCGGGTGACATAGGCCTCCATCTCGCCCTGCCAGCGCGCCCAAAGGGCCGCGCATTCGGCAATCGGGTCGCCCTCGGTCCAGTCAACGCGCAGATCGGCGACATTCCAGGAGACCTTGTCGACCATCACCAGACCCATGGAATGAACCGGGCCCTCTTCGCCGCCCGCATCCATCGCCGCCCGCATCGCAGCCAGCAAACGGTCGGCCAGATGGCCTTTGGCCGCGCCGAAGGCATCGACCATCGTCTGCGGAATGGTGTCCGCGCTGAGCATATTGCCCGCCGCCACCACATTTTCCGCCCGGGCCGAGCCATGGCAGCCCAGCGTTTTCGCGCCCGACCAGGTGGCCGAGCCGCCTTTGGCATCGACCAGCGCCAGCTGACGAAACTCGATATGCGGTGCGCTTTTGACCAGTTCGGCCAGCGCCGCCTCGGCCGAAAGTCCCGATGCCATCAGATCCAGACCCTGCGGCCCCAGCCGCGGGTCGGTGACGTTTTGGGTAGAGACTGCCCCCACCCCGGCCCGCACATGGGCGCAGCGTGCCGCGACCGAAGGCGAAGAGGAACAAACCGCAATGCCGAACATGCCGGTATCTGCGCAGCGGGCCGAGATGGAGAATGTCATAGGATCAGGCCTCGTCGGGGATGACGGCGGTCGCTTCGATCTCGACCAGCCATTCAGGGCGGGCCAGCGCCGAGACGACCAGCCCGGTTGAGACCGGGAAGACGCCGCGCAGGTATTCACCCATCACATTATAGACCGCCTCGCGGTAGCGGATGTCGATCAGATAGACCACGACGCGGCAGATATGCGAGAGATCCGAGCCGGATTCCTCAAGCAGCATCTTGATGTTTTCCATCGCCTTGCGGGCCTGGGCCTCGGCATCGCCGATATGCAGGCTTTCACGGGTGTCGAGGTCCTGGGAAATCTGGCCGCGCACGAAAACCGTTGCGCCACGGGCAACGACCGCCTGGCAGAGGTCATTGTTCAGCTTCTGCTCGGGGTAGGTTTCTTTGGTATTGAACGGGCGGATCCGCTTGTGGACGGGCATGTCTCTTACTCCAGGAAAAGCCCCCCGGCACGATGCCAGGAGGCGAAACGGTCTCAGCCGGGCTTATTTGCCCTCATAGGCGACCCATTCGCCACCGCGAACGGTTTTCAGCTCGATTTCCATAGGGGTCTGGGTCTGGCCATTTTCATCAAAGGTGATGAGGCCGGTCGCGCCCTCATGGCTGATCGCGCGGATCGCAGCGGAAAGCGCGGGCTTGTCCTCGACGCCAACCTCACCAATCGCCTGGATGATCACATTGGTCGCGTCAAAGGCGTATTTGGTATAGGGGCTGGCCGGTTCTGCGAAGGCGCGGGCTGCATAATCGGCATCCATCTTTTCCAGCTTCGGCGTCGATTGCGCTGCCGGGTAAGAGACGATGGCCAGCTCTGCCGCATCGCCTGCGACCGAGATGAATTCCGGGTCATACATGCCCGAGATCCCCAGCATCGGCTTATCCAGCCCAACCTCACGCATCTGACGCGCGGCGATCCCGGCCTCGGTGATCACGCCACCGAAATAGATCGCATCAACCTCTTTGCCTTTCAGCGTGGTCAGGATGGTGCGGAAATCGGTCGATCCGACGGGCAGCAGGTCGGTCGAGACGATCTCACCCCCGGCGGCGGTCACGAACTCCTGCACCGAAGTCGCATTCGAGGTGCCGTAATCCGAGGTATCGGCGATGATGGCGATTTTCTTGCCCAGATTGGCAACCGCCCATTCCGCCAGCGGCTTGTTCTCGGTCAGAAGGGTGGGCGTCACGCGGGTCACTTCGGGCAGGTTCTGCGCGGTGATCGCGGGCGAGATCGCCCCCCAGACCACCAGCGACGTCTGGAAGCGGGCAAAGACCGGCATGGTCGCCAGCGCCACGGGCGAGTTCCAGTGCCCGGTCGCTGCCGCCACATCGGGATCATTGACCAGCTTCATCGCAGCCGAAACGCCGGTTTGCGGATCCGAGGCATCGTCAAGCACCACGCCCTCAAACTCATAGGCGCCATCGGGGTTGGCATTGGCCTGCTCGATCGCCAGCAGGAAGCCATTCTTCGCGCCCAGACCCTGCTGCGCATTGCCGCCCGAGATCGGGCCGATGAAGCCCAGCTTCACCTTAGCTTTTTCTGCAAATGCGGGCGTGCTGATCCCTGCAACCGAAAGCATAAGACCGCTAAGGACCGCACCCATCGCCACGCGACGGCTGAACATATTGGAAAACATTGGCCTCTCCTGTGTGTCGGACCCGTGCAGATATGCCGCTCGGCTGATCGCCACCAGACCGCTGCCGCCGGGAGTTTTTTCTGATAGTGAGAATATCCGGCGCGCCCCTGGCCTTGTTAAGTCGTTTTTCCTGATACCGCGCTTCAGAAAAAGCTACGCCCCAGAAGTGACTTTTCCATTTACCTTGCCCCGATCAATCGCACCTAAAGCAAAAAACCAACCAACGGAGGGGCCCGCCATGGACAGCCTTCTTGTCCAGCACATCATCAACTGGGCAGTTATGGGTAGCATATATACCCTGATCGCTATCGGCTTCAGCCTGCTTTTCGGCCTGCTGAACGTCATTCATTTCTCTCATGGTGACGTGTCGATGATCGCGCCATTCGTGGCCCTTGGCAGTTTGCAGCTGATTTTCGGTGCAATCGGCGGTGATGCGGGCCTCTTTGCGATCCTGATCGCGCTGGCGCTGGCGATTGTCGCCACGGGTCTTGTGGGGGTCGGCGCAGACCGCCTGGTGATCCGGCGTTTTCGCAAATCACCCGCCATGATGGCGCTGGTGGCGACCGTGGCACTTGGTACCGCCATACGCGAGCTGATTCGCGGCTTCTACCCGCAGGGGTCGAATCCCAAAGCCTTCCCGACCATCGCCGACGGCTTCCTGAGCTTTGGCGGCGGCCGCCTGCCGCTGCAGCCGGTTGTGATCATCCTGACCACCATCGCGGTGGTGGCACTGGTCTGGTTCCTTTTGCACAAAACCCCCACCGGCACCCGCATCCGCGCCGTGGCCGAGGATCCCGATACCGCCCTTTTGATGAGCATCCGCCCGGATCGCATCTTCGCCTTTACCTTCTTCCTGGCCTCGGCGGTCGGCGCGCTTGGTGCGCTGTTCTTTGCCAGCCATGCGGGCGTCGTGCGCTTTGACTTCGGCGTGCAGCTGGGGCTGATCGGCTTTTCGGCGGCGGTGATCGGCGGGCTTGGCTCGATGTCGGGGGCCGTTCTTGGGGCCCTGGCGATTGCGGCGGTGGAATCGGTCGTCCAGGCCACAGTGCCTGACGGGGCCTCTTACCGTCTCGTCTTCGCGTTCCTTCTGGTGATCCTCATGCTTTGCCTGCGTCCAAGCGGCATTCTCGGCAAGACCGTTCAGGAGAAAGTCTGATCATGAGCGCACAAAATCCTTCTGTCCCGGATAACCTGGCCCTGCCCGCGCCGCTGGTGGTGATTGCAGCCCAGGTGATCGGTGCGGCGCTGCTTTGGGGTCTTCTGACCGCAGAATCGACCCTGGTGATCCTTTTGCTGCTGGCCGTGATGGCCGCCGCCTTCGCCGCGATGCAGATCCGCCCGCAGATTGAGGAAAACATCGTCGCGGCATTCCGCCGCTCGCGCCGCCTTGCGCTGATGGTGGGGCTGGTGCTGGTGCTGATCTGGCCGTTTTTCCTGATCAAAAACACCTATGGCATGCATCTGGTGATCGTCGCGCTGTTGTATTCGGTGCTGGCGCTTGCGCTGAACTTCCAGCTTGGCTCGGCCAATATCCCGAATTTCGCAACCGGGGCGACCTATGGCATCGGCGCCTATACCTCGGCGCTGCTGGCGATCAATTACGGCTTTTCGCTTTGGGCGACGCTGCCTGCGGCGGCGATTGTGGCCACGGCTTTTGGCTTTTTGCTGGGCATCCCCTCGATGCGCACCAAAGACAGCTATCTGGCGCTGGTGACCATCGCCTTCGGGATCGTGATCCATCAGATGCTGAACAACCTTAGCTGGACGGGCGGCCCGAACGGGCTGGTCGGCATCCCCGCGCCCTCGCTTTTCGGGCATAGCTTCATGAGCCCGATCAACGTCTTTGGCTATCGCCTGCCCGCACAGGCCAATTTCTACTACCTGTCGGTGGTACTGCTGGGGCTGGCGATCCTCTCGGCCAAGCGCCTGCATGAAAGCCGGATCGGTCTGGCCTGGAACGCGATCCGCGCAGATGAGCTGGCGGCGAAAAGCCAGGGCATCAATGTCGCCTGGTATAAGATCCTGGCCTTCGCGGTCGACGCCTTCCTGGCGGCCTTCGCGGGCACGGTCTACGCCTTCTATGTCTCTTATATCTCGCCCGACAACTTCACCTTCCTTGTCTCTGTCACCATCATGACCATGGTGATCGTCGGCGGCATGGACAATACCTTCGGCGTGATCGTCGGCGCGTTCCTTCTGACGCTTTTGCCGGAAAAGCTGCGGATCTTCTCTGACTACCGCCTGCTTTTCGTCTCGGTCGTGGTGATCCTGTTCCTGATCCTCAGGCCAAGAGGCCTCTTCCCGCAACGCCAGCGCAGCTATGGAGGCCATTGATGACCAAAGCTCCCCTTCTGTCTTTGCGCGGCCTTGGCATCCGTTTCGGCGGGCTGGTCGCGGTGGATGAGGTCAATCTCGACCTGCCGCATGGCCATATCACCTGTATCATCGGGCCGAATGGGGCGGGGAAATCCACCCTCTTCAACCTGATCACCGGGATCTACAAACCGACCTCGGGGCAGGTGGTGCTGAACGGTGAAACAATCACCGCGCTGGCCCCGCATAAAATCGCCGCGAAAGGCATCGCGCGGACCTTCCAGTCCTCGCGGCTGTTTGAGGATCTTTCGATCCTCGACAATGTCATCATCGGCATGCATGCCCGCACCAAAACCGGGGTGCTGACGGCGCTGTTGCTGCCCTGGATCTCGCGCCGCGAGCTGGAGGCCTGCGCGACCGAGGCAGGCGACATCCTGAACCGCATCTCGCCCGAGCTTTACGCCCGCCGCTATGAGCCGGCAGGCATCCTGCCCCAGGCCGATCGCCGCCGGCTGGAGATTGCGCGGGCGCTGGCCTCGCATCCGAAACTGATCCTGCTGGATGAACCCTCATCGGGCATGGACGACCGCGACACTGCGGGGCTTATGGCCGATATCCGCCGGGTGATGGCTGACACGCCCGGCCTGTCGTTCCTGATTATCGAGCATGACATGCGGCTGGTGGCCGAACTGCCCGATGATGTGATCGTGATCGACTATGGCAAGAAGATTGCCGAGGGCGATTTTGCCGAAGTGCGGCTTTTGCCGCGTGTTCAGCAGGCCTATCTGGGCCAGAAGGCGGTGGAAAATGCTTGAACTCTCTGATGTCAGCACCTTTTACGGCCAGGTCCAGATGCTGCGCGGCCTGTCTTTGTCGGTGCGCAAGGGCGAGCTGGTCTGCCTTCTGGGTCCGAATGGCGCCGGGAAATCCACCACCTTCAAGGCGCTGACCGGGCTTTTGCCGCTTGCAGGCGGCTCGGTTCGGATGATGGGCCAGGATGTGACCCGCACCGGAACCGATAAGCTGGCGGCACTTGGGGTTGGTTTCGTGCCCGAGGGGCGCAGGCTGTTCCCCTCGCTGACGGTGCGCGAAAATCTGAAGCTGGGCTATGACGCCTCTGGCTGCAAGATCCCCTTTGAAACCCGGCTTGCCGCCATGTCAGAGCTGTTCCCGCGTGTGCAGGAACGGCTGAACCAGCCCGCCCGCACCATGTCTGGCGGCGAGCAGGCGATGGTTGCGCTGGCCCGCGCCCTGATTGGGGACCCGGAGCTTCTGATCATGGACGAGCCCTCGCTTGGCCTCTCGCCCAAGCTGATCGACGAGTATTTCGACACCGTGGCGCGGATCCATTCTGAGGGCAAAACCGTGCTTTTGATCGAGCAGAACGCCGAAAAAGCCCTGACCATCGCCAATCGCGGCTATCTGGTGGTGCGCGGCCGGATCGAGGTTGAAGGCAGCCGTGAGGATATGCTGGCAGATGACACCATCCGCCATCTCTATCTGTGACAGGATCGCCGCCCCGGCCAAAGGGGCGGCAATCAGGCCTGCGGCAGATCAGGGCCGACCGAGAGTTTCCTGATCCCCTCATGCACGCCGTCACGCAGCTTTTCGCTGCAGAACTCGATAAAGCGGCGCACGCTCAGGGATTGCGCGGTGCCACGCATGGTGACGATCCCCAGCCGCATCGGCCGCAGATCACCACGCAGCGGGATGTCGATCAGGCGGCCGCCATCCAGCGCCAGATCAATCGCCGGGCGGATATTGGCGATGGAATAGCCAAAGCGATTGGCCACCAGCGCCCGCATCACCCAGATATCGCGGGTGCGCTCGGCGATTTTCGGGCTGCATCCGGCGGCCTGGAAAAGCGACAGGAAATAAGCCGCGCTATAGGGCAGATCCAGCAGGATCATCGGAAATTCCGCCAGCTCTTCGATCGAGACGCTGTCGCGCCCGGCCAGCGGATGCCCCTCATGCAAGACCGCATGCGGCGGCAGGGCGCCCAGCTCATGGAACTCCATATCCGGGGGCACATCCAGATCATAGGTCAGCGCCAGATCGAAACGGGCAAGGCGCAGCCCCTCGATGATCGCGGCGTGATCCAGCTCATACTGGACGAAATCCACCTCAGGATAGGCGTTGCAGAAGGTCCGCCGTAAAGACGGGATCACCACCTGCGCACAGGTCATCAGGCAGGCGACATTCAGCGGCCCGCGCACCTGTCCCGTCACCTCATTCGAGAGCGTGTTCAGACGCGACGCCTCAACCAGGATCCGGCGGGCATGTTCAACGAAACTGCGCCCGGCCTCGGTCAGCGACAGACCATGCGCGTGGCGACGAATGAAAAGCGTGATGCGGAACTCGCGCTCCAGCTGCGAGATCGCCGCCGAGACCGAAGGGGCCGAGACATTGACGCGCTCTGCCGCCTCGGTGACAGAGCCGTAATCGCCAACCGCAACCAGATATTCCAGTTGCCGAAGCGTGAAACGCAGCGCCATGATTCACCCCCGACCAGCCAGCATTCACACCATTATAGGGCGAGTGCAGGGGTTTTTACCAGTTTCCAGGTTCGGACTCGGCCCCGGGTTCTTTGTCGCAGGCCAGAACGAACAGCCTTTGGCCGGGCGCAAAGGCATCCGGCCAAAAGCATTGATCAGATCCGGGGCCAATGGCCCTGGATTTGGCCCCGGATTGAATTACTTCGCCTGCGCTGCCCGCTCTGCGATATGGCCCGCGACCGCATCCGCATCATGCCAGACGCCCCAGATAAAGGACGAGCCACGCCGCGACAGCCAGGGCAGCCCCAGGAAGTAAAGGCCCGGAACCTCGGTCACGCCGCCTTTGTGACGCGGGCGGCCACGCTCATCGAAGATGTCCTCTTTGATCCAGCTGAAATCCAGCGCGTAGCCGGTGGCCCAGATGATCGTGGTGATCCCCTCGGCGGCCAGATCCAGCGAAAGCGTCGGCGCGGTCAGACACTCGGGGTCTGGCCCGATCAGATGCGCCTCTGGCTCGGCCGGGAAATCAAGGCCCTCTTTCTCGATATAGGCATCGGCCTGCTGCAAAAGGCCCAGATAATTCGCATCGCCCATCGCCACATTCTTCGCCAGATCCGGCGCGAAATGCATCACGCCATCGGCAAAGCTCTGGGTCATGCCGACAAGGCCCATGCCCTCGGCGGCCAGCTTGCGGAAATCGACGGTATTGCCGCCATGCGCACCGCTGACGGCGATGGTGACGTGTTCAGTGCCCGGCGCAGGCGTCGTCGTGTCCCAGATGCCAAGCGCACCCAGCCACCAGACGAAATCCTTGCCGCGATAACGCCGCGGCGGGCGATCATGGGCCCCGACCGACAGCCAGACCTTGCGGCCTGCGCGGCGCAGCTCATCGGCGATCTGCACACCCGACGAGCCGGCACCCACCACCAGCACGCCGCCTGCGGCCAGCTGATCGGGATTCTTGTAGCTTTGCGAATGGATCTGGATCACGTTGGTATCTGCGGGCACCACCGGCGGGATGACCGGCTTTTGGAACGGCCCGGTCGCAGCGATCACGTTTTTCGCCTCGATCACGCCATCTGCGGTTTCAACGCGGAAGGTGCCATCGGCCTGACGCGCCACCGAGGTCACATTCACCCCGCAGCGCACCGGCGATTTGTTCATCGCCACATAGGCCTCAAAATACTCGGCCACCCGGTCGTGATGGGCAAAGGCGTCGGGGTCCAGGCCCTCAAACTCCAGGTTCGGAAAGCGGTCATGCCAGGCGGGGCCATTGGCGACCAGCGAGTCCCAGCGGCCGGTCCGCCAGGCCTCGGCGATGCGGTTGCGCTCCAGCACCAGATGCGACAGCCCGCGCCGCCCGAGATGCTCACTTGCTGCGACGCCGGCCTGCCCGGCCCCGACGACAAGCGTATCGACTTTTTCGATGGCCATTGCGGCTGCCCTCATTCGTTTTCATGCCAGACCCCGGTCACGGGGCCGCTGGTTCAGACATGAAACCGATGCGAGCCGTTTGAACATAAGCGAATCTTGCATCCGTGATTAGCCATTCGCTAATGCCTCAGCTTTGGGCAGACCGGGGGGCCATTGCCCAGGGCCTGTCCCCGCCCGGATCACCGCAATCGGCGCGGCAATGCTTGAGTTTGGCCACCGCCTGCGCTTATCTGCAGGGATATTATCCGGCTGTTTTCCACGGGACCCATAAGATGAAAATGCTGTCATTGATGACTGCCATGCTGCTGGGGCTGAGCAGCACCCCCGCCCTGACCGAGGAAGAATGGTTCTTCCTGCTCAGCGGTCAGTCGCTGACCTGCCTGCGCGATCACGCCGGCGATTATGCGCCAAAGCCGGGCGAGACGCTTTTCATCAGGGTCAGCGATTGCGGCACCGCCAATATGAAGGGCCAGGATTTCGCCGATATGGTCGTCAACAGCGCCCCCGATATCGAGGTCGCCGAAGCGGACAGCCCCGATGCCGTCGTGGCTTTCCTGGCCAGCGATTTCGAATGTCTCGCCAGCCTGCCCCTGCCCGAGGATGACACCCTCGTCGCCTATTACCCAGAGCGCTGCGCGGTAGAAGCGCGTGACTGACGTTCAAAGCAATCAGGGCCAGGGCCAGCCCCCCCAGCCCGCAAACGCGCCCGCCAGGACCCTGCGGGCCTGGCCCACGCTGGATCAGCTGACCAAGATGGTCGGGCTGCTGGTTGCGGTGATCGGCATCTGGAAATATTTCTACGATCATGCCGCCGCCCGCGAAAATGCCGCCCAGGCCCGCGCCATCGGCTATGTCGAATCCTATGCGAAAGAGCCTCTGCTGGGGGCCCGCCAGCAGCTTTACACCTTCTGGAGCACGCAGCCCGATCTGGTAAATGTGCTGGCCGAACATTCCCTTTCCGAGCGCCAGTATGCCGCGATGCTGACCGCCAGCGTCTTTCGCAGCGATGGCGATATCGCCATCCGCGAGCCGCTTTTGCTGCTGGACAGCTTCTATAGCCAGATCAGCTTTTGCCGCGCCAGTGGCCTTTGCGACGCCGCGATCACTGATGCCTATTTCTGCCGCGTCTCAAAGCGCAACGCGGTGGCCTATGCGCCCTTTTACACCCGCCTTGCGGCGGTCACGGGCGATACCAGCATCGGGGCAGAGCTGCAAAGCTATGCGTCTTTGTGCCAGCTGAACTGAGCCATTCGCGCCCCCGCGTATTTTCCGCCCCGCCGGAGAAATGCCCCGCCGAATAATTCCCTACCGGATAATTCCCCTGCCGGAAAACTCCCTTGCCGGAGAGATCATGACCCAGTCCCAAGTGCCGCCCCAAATCTCTCCCCGGATACCGCGCCGCTGCGCCCACACTCTGGCCCATACTCTGGCCCTGTCTCTGGCCGCCCTGTCTCTGGCTCTGGCCCTCGCAACTGTCCTCTCAGCGCCCGCCCTGGCGCAGACCGCGCCTCAGGACAGCCAGGCAGATCGCGCTGCTGTGCCAAAATTGCGGCCCTATGAAGATAAGGCCATGGGCTGCAGCCTGATCTTTTCCGGCCCCGTCGAGCCGGGTGATGCGAAGCTTTTCGAAGAGATGCTGACCTGGGAATTCAGGCCGTATATCCCGGAGTTCATGGGCCAGCATGGCAGCCGCATCTGCCTCGACAGCCCAGGCGGGGCCCTGGCCGAGGCGGTTAAAATCGCAACCATCGTGCATGGAAAATATGGCACCGCCATCCCTGACGGCGCCTCATGCGAATCCGCCTGTTCGGTTATCTTCATGTCCGGGGCGGTGCATGTCGATTCAGACCCGCGCGGCGCGGTCTCTGACCGGGTGCTGCATCCGCGCGGCAGGCTGGGCTTTCACGCCCCCGCCCTTTCGGTGCCAGGCCGCCGCTATAGCGAGGCCGAGGTGAACCGCGCCTTCGACCTGGCCATCGGCTCGGTCGGGCAGTTGCTGGGCATCTCGGGCCAGATCAACCTGCCGGAAACCCTGCTGGCAAAGATGCTTTCGACCCCCAGCAGCGACATGTATTACATCACCCGCGTGGGCGAGGCCGCCCGCTGGCGTATCGCTGTCGCCCCCACAATCGCACCACGCAACCTGACCCCCGAGGCGGTGCTGAACGCCTGTCAGAACCACTATGCCTATCTGACCGATTATCGCGGCTCGGTCGTGTATAAGCCGCAGAAGACCCCCGCCATCGACCTCTTTGAGCCGGTCATCATGGCCCCCGACGAACATACCCTGGCCCAGCTTGCGGGTTTCGGCCAGGAACGCGCCTCAGATTGCCGCATAACCGCCGACGGCTGGGGCGATGCGGTCACTGGCCCTATCGGATATGTCTCAATTGACGAGGGCGGGATAGGGACCGATGCCCATGACCTTTACCCCTTCCTCTATTACAGCCATTCAACCCTGATCGCGGCCCTTGCCCGCGAGGATGACCTGATCCCCGAGACGGCCGGGCTCAGCGCCCACAGCGCCCGGTGGCAGCAAGAGGCCAACGGCCTTTGCGTGACGCTGACCGGCGACGATGCGGTGCAAAGCGAGGCTTGCGTCCTGAATTCGACCGCCTCGATCGGGCCTGATATCAGCACAGGCTCCGCCCAGGAGCAGCACATCCTGCGCCATGCTTCGGGGGCCGAAACCGTGATCGGGAAAATCGGCGGCCCCAGTGGTGACTGGCGCGTGAACGATATGCCCGCAGCCCAGGATTTCGACACCGCAAGACAGGATATGCGGCTGGCCGAACTGGCCCAAAGCCTGGGCAGCGCCGCCACCTTCACCCAGTGCTGGAGGGCCGCATCAACCACCCCCGTCGCAGGCCAGAATCTGGTCACAGGCCGGAATCTGGCCGCAGCCGGCCTGCGGTTTTGCTTTATCGGATCCGTGCCGCCTTTGGCAGATCAGGCCTCCTGGCCCCCGGTCGATATGATCGACATCTTTCAATAGGCGGCGGCAATTCCGGGTGCGGTCCGGGGATGCCGGATCAGAGCGGGCGGGCCGGCCAACCACCCCATCCAGATTTTTATTGCTTCCTATGCGCTTATCAGCAGTATGGAGACATGCCCGGCCCCGACAGGTTGCTTCGCCTGTGTGGCCGTCTTTTTTAGCCATATCGATGAGGGCAAAGGCAGTTATCGATTGGGGTGAGCCAGATCGCATCAACCGCTCAGGTTGGTGCAAGCCCTCTGATCTGGCGGGTTCCGGTAATGAGTAAGAGGAGCATTCAGTGCTTTATGTCGACATTCCTACCCGAGACGAGATTACCAGGCTGACAGAAATCCGGGCCGAAGGCTGTGCCTCGATCTATCTGCCGACAACACCCGTCACGCAAGAGATCGAAACCGCGCGCATCGAGCTGGGGAATTTCGCCCGCGACGCGCTGGAACAGCTGCAGAAACGGGGCCTTCACAAGCGCGACCTGGATGCCATTTCCGAAGCGCTGGATGATCTGGCCGATGATGACGGGTTCTGGGCGCATCAGGCCCATAGCCTTGCCATCTTCGTGACCCCGGACCGGATCCTGACCTATCGCCTGCCCAACCGGCTTGCGCCGCTGGTGATGGTTTCAGACCGGCTGCATCTGAAGCCGCTGTTCCGCACGATCACTTTCCCGCATTCGGCCTTCGTGCTGGCCCTGGCTGAAAACTCGGTCCGTCTGGTCGAAATCGACGCCGATCTGCCCCCGCGGGAGATCAAAGTCGGGGATATGCCAAAGGATGTGGCCTCGGCGGCGGGGCTGGCCTCTATCAAAGGGCGCGGCCATTATCGCCGCATGGGCGGCACCGAGGGGCAAAATGTCCGGCTGGAGCAATATGCCCGCAAGATCGACACCGCTTTGCGCACGGTTCTGACCGGGCGCGAGACGCCGCTGATCCTGGCTGCAACGGGGCGGCTGGCCTCGGTCTTTCGCCGGCTGAACACCTATCCGCATCTGCTGGAAGGCGGGATTTCCGACAATCCCGAACAGATGTCAGAGGCGCAGCTGGCTGCGGCTTCACGTCCCGTGCTTGACGCCTCTTATGAGGCGGAACTGGCCGACCTGCGTGATCTGTATGAGCGCCGCAGCAGCGAGCAGCGCACCACCACCGATATCTCTGATGCAGCCCGCGCCGCCACTTTCGGTGCGATCCAGGTGCTGCTGGTCGATATTGACGCCGTGGTGCCCGGCCAGATCGACGCTGACACCGGGGCGGTCACCTTCTCGGACATCAGTGATGTTACCGCCTATGGCGTGGTCGATGAGATTACCGCCCGGGCGCTTGCCAGCGGTGCGCGCATTCTTGGCGTGCGACGTCAGGATCTGCCAGGCGGCAAAGATCTGGCCGCAATCCTGCGCTACCCACTGTGACCCTGCTTTGGTCGAAAGGGCGGGCGGCACCCCTGCGCCCGCTTCCCGGAAAACAGCACAAAGGCGAGGCCTGTAATGCGCACTTCCAGAGTTCACGGACACCTGCGGGCGGGTCACTTCCCCCAAAGAGAGATGCGGCGTTTTCACCACCCCGATTTCGAAAAGCTGGGCAAACAGGCCTGGCGCGCCATCGGGCTTGAAGAAAAGCTGCCCAATACGGCAGCCCTGCGCGAGCAGGAATGGGCGCTGGAGATGGGCCTGCCTGGCGCCGAAAGCCTGAAGGATCGCACCATCCCCACCTTCTCGCGCGGCGAGAACCCGCATTTCGCCGGGATCAATACCTTCCTGAAGGCGCCCTATGTCGAGAATATCCGCGATGTCGGAAAATATGATGCAGCGATTGTCGGCGTGCCTTTCGATGGCGGCGCGACCTATCGGCCCGGCGCTCGTTTTGGGCCGCAGGGGATCCGGCGGATTTCGGGGCTGTATTCGCCCTATAATTTCGAATCCGGCGTCGATCTGCGCGAGCAGATGACCCTTTGCGATGCCGGTGACATCTTTGCCATCCCCGGCAATATCGAAAAGTGCTTTGACCAGATCTCACGCGGCATCAGCCATGTTTTCTCAGCAGGCGCGATGCCGGTGATCCTGGGGGGCGACCATTCGATCGGTTACCCGACAATCCGCGGCATCGCCGAATGCACCTCGAAGAAGATCGGCATCATCCATTTCGACCGGCATATCGACATGCAGGAATCCGACATGGACGAAAAGATGCACAATACGCCCTATTTCTGGGCGACGAACCTGCCCAATGTCTCGGCGAAGAACCTTGTTCAGCTGGGGATCGGCGGCTGGCAGGTGCCCCGCGTGGCGGTGCAGGAGGTCAGGAAACGCGGCAGCAATATCCTGACGGTCAATGACATTGAAAAGATCGGCCTCGACAAGACCGCCGAAATGGCGCTCGAGCGGGCCTGGGACGGCACCGATGCGGTCTATCTGTCTTTCGATATCGACTGTGTCGATTGCGGTTTCGTGCCCGGAACCGGCTGGCCAGAGCCGGGTGGCTTCCTGCCGCGTGAGGTTCTGAAACTGGTGGGTCTTGTGGCAGCCGAGGGGCTTTGCGGCATGGAGGTGGTCGAGGTTGCGCCCGCATATGACACCTCGGACATCACCTCGCTGCTGGCCACGCGCGTGGTGGTCGAGGCGCTTGGCGCGATGGTCGCAAACGGCAGGATGGGGGCGCATAAGTCCATCATCGACAAGCCCGTAAACTTCTGAGGCCCGCCATGCATGATGGATTTCATCCCCACCCGCATTCACATGGCCACGACCACCATCATCCGCCCCTGCACGGGCACAATCACACCAGGGCACCAGGTCAGTGGCAATTGCCACATCTGCCCGAGGGTGCGGCGCAGCCGCCCCTGCCCGACCGCGAGCGCGATCTTGATCTGGTCGAAGCCAGCTTTGTCCAGGGCTTTCAGGAGGCAAAGGATCCGACCAGCTTCCTGCGGCTGGCCAATATCCCCTTTGTCGGCCTGACCCCCGGGGGCCAGCGCCTGCATCTTTTGCGCGTCGAAACCGCGATCAGTGCCGATGTCGGCGCGGTGACGCCCTCTTTTGGGGGGGGCGCTGTGCTATACGACCCGCTGCCCGCCCGGATGGTGCAGCAGCGCAAGGATCTGGCTTTTGTCTATCATGACGGGCGCACCGCGATGCGCCTGTCCTTCGCCGAGGCACGTGCATTGTCTGACGACAGCGCACCCTCGAAAATAGAATTCACCGCCGATGCGAGCGGGAAAGGGTAATGCCATGAAAAGACTTGCTTTGGCTGCTGCTGCAATGACCCTGCCGGGTGCTGCCTTCGCGCATCCCGGCCATACAGAGACCTCGGGCCTTGCCAGCGGATTTCTGCATCCGGTGACCGGCCCCGACCATCTGCTTGCGATGCTGGCGGTCGGCCTGATCGCGGCGCTTTGCGGTGGGCGGATGCTTTGGGCATTGCCGGTGACTTTTGTCGGCGCGATGCTGGCGGGTGCGGGCCCTGGTCTTGCCGGCCTTGCGCTGCCGGGGGTCGAGATCTGGATCCTTGGGTCGGTCATTGTGCTGGGTCTGCTGGCTGCAATCCCCTCGACGGCTTTGCCGCACAGCCTGTTGCTGGCCGGAACGGCGCTGTTCGGGCTGTTCCATGGCTATGCCCATGGTGCCGAGGCGCCGACCACTGGTTCGCTGACCGGCTATCTGATTGGCTTCACGCTTGCCACCGCCGCCCTGCACGGCATCGGCATCATGCTTGGCCAGCGGGTCTCTGCTAAAATCGCGCGCAGCGCCGGTGCAGCCATCGCCCTGGCCGGTGCGGGCCTTGCACTGATCGGCTGACACCCGATCCCCAATCCCTGGTCCCCGATCTCTGATCTCTGATCGCGGCCGCCGGGACAAAGAGTGAAACACGAGAAACCAACCGCAGACAGCGGGCATAACAGAGCCAAAAGGGAAACCTGTCATGAAATTCAATCCCGCCTGGACCTGGGCTGTGCCTGCTGTCAGCTGGGTGCTTGTGCTTTGCTGGCTGCTGACGCCTGGCTTTGCCCTGTTGCCGATCCTGCTGGCAATCGGGCTTTTGGGCAGCGTGCTGTCGGCGGTTCATCACGCCGAGGTCATTTCACTCAGGGTCGGCGAGCCCTTTGGCACCCTTGTTCTGGCGCTGTCGGTCACGGTGATCGAGGTGGCGCTGATCGTCTCGATGATGCTGAATGGCGGGGCGGGGACAATGGCGCTGCCACGCGACACGCTGTTTGCGGCCATCATGATCATCCTCAATGGGATCATTGGCCTCAGCCTGCTGATGGGCGGGCGCAAGAACTCGGAACAAAGGTTCAATCTTGAGGGCACGACCGACGCTCTTTGCACCATCAGCCTGATCACGGTGCTGACGATGGTGCTGCCCAATTTCACCAGCGGCGAGGCGGGCGTGCTTTCTCCGGTTCAGATGGGCTTTCTGGCGGTCGCGATCCTGCTGGTTTTTATCGGCTTTATCCGGTTTCAGACGGTGCTGCACCGCAATTACTTTCTGGATGTCGGCGATACAGAGGGTGACGCGGGCCATGGGGTGCCTGAAACCCGCGAGGCGCTTTTCAGCCTTGGCCTCCTGATCGTTTCGCTGGTGGCGGTGGTGGCAAGCGCCAAGGGCCTGTCCCCCTCGCTTGAGGCCATTCTGGGCCATATGGGCGCGCCTGCCGCAATGCTGGGTGTGCTGATCGCGGCAATCGTTTTGCTGCCGGAGTTCAGCGCCTCGATACGGGCCGCACGGGCGAACCGGCTGCAGACCAGCCTCAACCTGGCGCTTGGCTCTGCGATTGCCAGCATCGGGCTGACGGTGCCGGTTGTGGTGATACTGGCGCTTTGGATGGGCTGGCCGTTGCAATGGGGGCTTGATGGGACGGCGATGGTCCTGCTGGCGCTGACCCTGTTTCTGGTGGCCCTTTCGCTGCGGACGGGCAATACCACCCGCCAGCCCGGTGTCCTGCATGTGGTGCTTTTTGTGGCCTTCATCTTCTTTACCCTGGTGCCTTAAAATCCCCGGCCCGCCCCCCTGCCCGCCCCCTGCGGGACGGCCGCAGGGGATTGCGGCACGGATGTTTCACGAGCGATGCCCATCGGGAGAGTCAGATGAGCTACTGGCGGATGATCTGGAACGGTATAAGGCGCCAATTGTGGTGGAAAACCGTGACCTATGGGCTGTTGGGGCTGTTCGCCGCCCTGATGGCCATCGGGGCAGAGAGGTTTCTTCCCTTTAACATTCCCTTCGACATCAGCCGGGATGCGGTCTCCAATCTTCTGGGCATCATCTCCTCCAGTATGCTTGCGGTTACCACCTTCTCTATCGGGGCAATGACAACGGCATTCGGTGCCGCCTCATCGGGCGTGACGCCACGCGCCACCATGTTGTTGCAGGAAGACAGTGTCACCCATAATGCCCTGTCCAGCTTCATCGGTGCCTTTGTCTTTTCGGTGATCGGCACCATCGTTCTGACCACCGGCAGCTATGGTGAACGTGGCAGGGTCGTGTTGTTTGCCATCACGATTGTCGTCCTCGGGATGATCGTCGTGCAGTTGCTACGCTGGGTGAACCATCTGATGAACTTTGGCCGCAGCAGCTCGACCATCCAGAGGGTCGAGGCCGCCGCAGCCGCCGAACTGGAAGCGCGTCTCAGCATTCCCTACCTCGGCGCGCATCCCTGGCCCGCGCAGATGCCGCCCCCCGAGGGTGCAAGGCCCGTTCTGGCCGGAAAGATCGGCTATCTGAAATTCATGGATATCGCCGGGCTGTCCACGATCTGCGAAGAGGTGGGGCTGGAGATCTACATGCCCTGCAACACCGGAACGCTGCTTTATGAAGACACGGCCCTTGCATGGTTTACCGGCAATCTGACCAGTGAGCTGAGCGCGCAGATACACGAGAATTTCATCCTCGCGCCCATCCGCAGTTTTGAGCAGGATCCGCGGTTTGGCCTGATTGTGATGGCCGAGATCGGCTCGCGCGCGTTGTCCAGCGCGACCAATGATGCGGGCACAGCCATCGAGATCATCACCCGGCTGACCCGGCTGCTGGCGATCTGGTCAAAAGGCCGCGAGGACGAGCCGGTGACCTATCCGCGCCTGCATCTGCGGCCTTTGTCCGATGCGGATCTTTTTGATGATGCTTTCCTGATCATGGGGCGCGACGGGGCGCATCTGCTTGAGGTCCAGCTCAGACTGCAAAAGTCGCTGGCGGCTCTGGGCCGCATGGGATCGCGGCATTTCCGGCAGGCGGCAGCAGACCATGCGCGCCTGCTGATGATCAGGGCCGAGGCCTCCACAATGCTGCCGGCCGACCTCGCGCTTTTGCGCGGCACAATCGAACAGGTCGATGCCGGCCAGAGGTTTGGCGTGGCCGAAGCCCGCGGGCAGGCCAATCAGGCTTAGCCGCGCGGCGCCCGGTTTCTGCGGCAAAAACCGGCCCCACGGCGCCCGGCCCGTGCCGGTATGCGCCACGCGCAGCCGCCCAGGCAGCCCCCCCAAACCCGGCCCAGGGACAGCTTTTGGCCCCAGGCCCCAGGGGAATGCAGCGATCGGGGACAGCGGTCGGGGCACCGCGATCCGCAACGGCAAGCGGCTGCGCCGCCCCCTGAGAAGGCGGCCCCCTGGCAAGGGGACCGGTTCAGATGAGGCTGCTCAGATGAGGATATCGTCTTCTTCGAATTCCTCGACGCCGCGCAGTTCGGCGGGCAGCAGCGCGGGGGGGGCCATGCCACCGACAGGATCCATGAACAGCCTGTCGATCAGCGCAGCGCGGTCGGCCGTGCTGTCAGAGAGGGTCAGGATTTCGTCGCGATCCTGCGCAAAGCGGTCGTCGCTGATCTCACCCGCATCGCGCAGCCGTTCCAGCTCGGTCAGAACCGAATGGGTGTAATCGCGCAGCTCTGCCGGGTCTGCGGGGCTGTCTGAGATCACGTCGAACCGCGCCATATGCGCAAAGCCGAAAAGCACCACCTGCATCAGCGCATCGCCCGCAGCCGCGCCGCGGCCCATGCGATCAGCCAGCAGCATCTCTCCGGCATGGGTCAGCTCGATGCCCAGGGTCACAAGGAAGTCCCGCACCCCTTCCAGCAAATCAGGATCAAGCGATGCGTGCAGCTGCGCGGGCTGCAGCGCTATCGGCACACCGCCGATGTCATCGGCATAGCCGACAGGCACCGGGCGGGGCCGGGTCGGGACGGCCACAGAAACGGGATCAGGGGCCCTGATGGGCTCTGCCGCCACCGCAGGCGCGGCCATAACAGAGGCCTGGGGCGCGGCCACCGGAGCAGGCACTTCAGGCACAGCCAGCTCAGGTACGGGCACTTCATGCACAGGCAGTTCAGGCACGGGCACCGCTGGTGCCATCTGCGTAAGTTCTGGCTCTGGTTCAGCACTCAGCTCTGGTTCGGGTGCTGAGACGACAGGCGCTGCGACAGACTCTGCGTCAACCTCAGCAACAGTCTCTGCCGCATCCCTGGCTTCTGGCGCCGTTTCCGGCGGTGCCGGCTCAAATTGCCCAACCGGCACTTCGCCGCGCTCTTGCACAGCATTCCCGGCGGCCAGATTTCCGGGTGCCAGATTTCCGGGTGCCAGTTCGGGCTCTGGTGCGACATGTTCCTCTGCGGCCCCCAGCGGGCGCAGCACCATCTGGTTTCGCTTGCCCAAAAGCCAGCCGATCCAGCCCGGCTTTTTCTCATATTCCTCGATCTGGCCTGCGGCTTTCAGCCCGATCAGCAGCCGCGCCACGTCAAGACCACGTCCACGCCCGACAACCGACAGTCGGGTGCGCAGGACAGGGCCGGATTCGGCATACAGCTGCCGGATCAGAGTCAATAATTCCTGCGCGGCGCTATCGCCCGGCTTCTCTTGCATGCGGCCCTCACTGGAGATCGGGGGCTGGAAATCGCAGATTGCTGCAGGCTGGTCAACGGCAAGTCGCCCCCTTGTGCATCATATCTTGCCAGGCGGCCCCTCCGCAAAACAGATGCTGCGGCGCGGCAAGGCCTGCATCCGCCGCACAAAGCCGTTTGGCTGAGGGGAAAAAGGGCGCAGGCGCGGGCTGCGTGAAATACCGCCCCGGCCCGCGCCAGAAAGGCGAGCGTCGTGTTTCCGGGTGCGACGCGGTTTGCAAAGCGATCAAAAAACGGGCGAAACCGGCCTCATTTCCGCCTGGCCGCTGATATTTTCGAAAGATACGCCCAGGGCGTGCGGCGCATGGGATTGTCATCCCGGCCACCGCAGGCATAGCCTGATGCGCCAGCTGCCAGGTTCTTCATGGACCAGGTTTTCCGTGGAAGCGTGCAATGCATCAGATCCTCAGAAGCGCCATGCTCGATCTCTTCCTGGCACGCGATCCCGCGCGGCTTGTGACGATCGAAAGCCCCTCCGGCAGCGGCAAATCCACCCTTCTGCGTCAGCTGCAGGCAGAGCTTTTTTCGCGCAAACGTGCGGCCGTGCTGCTGCAGCCGAATGCGGATACCGACGCGCTCGCGCTTGCCGCGCAGATGCTGGACAATCTGGGGCTGGCCGCACTTCCGCCGGATACGCCCACCCCGGGCGAGCCGCTTGAAGAGATGATGAACCGGCTGACCCAGGCCCTGCGCGCAAGGACCACGCCGGTCACAATCCTGATTGATGATTTCCAGCGGGTGAAATCGCCGCAAACCATCCGGCTTTTGTCGCGTCTGGTTTACCACACCCCTGTTCTGCCGCTAAGGCTGATCATCGCCTCGCGGGTGCCGACCGACATTCCGGTGGCCACCCTGCGCCTGACAGAGGATCTGGTCGAGCTGGGCCTTGATTCCCTGCGTTTTTCCGGGACCGAGGCCGAGGCGCTTCGCGCCCTCGAGGCCCAGGATCTGGATCCGGCGATCTGGCAGGCCTTCAATACAAAGGTGAATGGCTGGGCGGTGGCGCTGCGGCTGGCGCTGGTGCTTTTGCGCGATCAGCGGCTGGATATGGCGGGGCTGATGGCCTTCTCAGGGCATCAGCGCGATATGGCGGCCTATCTGTCGCAGCTGATCATCGAAGGCGCAGACGATGCGGATCGCCCGCTTTTGCTGGCGGCCGCCGCCTTTGAGACACTTCGGCCCGATATGCTGGCCGCTGTCCTTGGGCCCGGGCAGGCGCAGCGCCTGCAGGCGCTGATCACCACGCTGGCGCTGCCGCTTGAGGGAACCCGGGGCAATGAGGGCGGGCGGCGGCTTCACAGCGTGGTCGCGGATTATCTGGTGTCGCAGGCCGCAAACAGCGGTGTTGATCTGGCAGAGCTGCGCCGTCAGGCCGCGCTTTATTACCAGGGCCGCAAACAATGGCGCCGGGCCATCCGCTATGCCCTGAAATCCGGCGATCTCTGTTTCACCGCCGGCGTGGTCGAGGCGGGTGGCGGCTGGCGGCTGATCTACCGGGGCGAGGATGGCACCGCGCGTCAGTTTGCCGCCCTGATGCAGCTGTCGCCACAGCATTACCGCGCTTACCCGCGCACGGTGCTTGGGCTGGCGGTTTCGGCGGCAAAACGCGGCGAGATTGATCTGGCGCTGCATCTTCTGGCACAGACCGCCCCCGTGATCGCCGAAGGAGATCCGGCGCTGCAAGCCGAGTGCCGCCTCGTGGCGGCGCTGATGGATCTTTACAGCGATCACCGCATCCCGGCCACGGTCATCGCCCGGCTGGAAGACGATATCGCCGATATTGCCCAGGTCGATCCGGTGCGCCTGGCGCTGACGCAAAACATCCTTTGTTTCAGCGCCCTGCAGGATGCCCGTTTCGACAGCGCGATCCGCTTCGGGCGGCTTTCCATCACCAGCTTTCGCACCGCGATGTCTGACTTCGGGGCCGCCCACCTGCCGCTGCATATCGGCCAGGCCGAGTTTCTGTCGGGGCGCTCTGACAATGCCCGCCAGACCCTATCCGCCCATCTTGACGAATGCCGCCGCGATCTGGGGGCCCGCTCGGATCTGACGCTGATGGCCTGGGCGCTGCTGGCCGAGGTTGATCTGGAGCGGGGCGAAAACACCTCTGACGGCGAGCAGCTGGCAGCGGTGTTTGAGCAGCTGGGCCGGCGCGACAGCTGGTTTGATCCGCTGGCCTCGCTGGTGATTTCCCGCATGCGTGTGGCCCTGCCTGACGGGGCCGCCGCAGAAGCCGTTCTCAGCGCCGCCGAGACCGTTGCCAGCCGCCGCAGCTATCATCGTCTTGCGCGGCTGACGGGCCATCTGCGCATCGGGATGCTCTTGCGCCTCGGGCAGAACCACGAGGCCGGGCGACTGCTGGACATCCTGCGCAGCACCCCCTGGAGCAGCGCCGAGCCGGATCCGACCAATCTGCGCGGCGCCCCGCTGCAGGCCCTGGAGGCGCGGCTTCTTCTGAACCGGGGCAATCCCGAGGGGGCGCTGACCAGGCTGTCAGATCTGCTGCAAAACCCTGACATAACCTGCAACAGCCCAAGGATGATCCGGCTGTCCCTGTTGCGGATCCGGGCTCTGCTGGCGGCAGGCAAAGACCCAGAGGCCCGCAATGCGCTTGAACGCCTGGCTTTGGGCCAGCATCTTGACCGCTACTGCCTGGCCCTGGCCGAAGAGGGGCCGGCGCTTGTCGATCTTCTGACCCGGATCACCGCCGAGCGTGATCAGAACTCGATCATTGCGCAGCGGCTTGCGCCTGGAATGGCCCTGATCACCAACAGCCCGCACTCGGCGCTCGGGGGCACTCAGCCTCTGCCCGCGGTGGTCGCGCGGCTGACGCCCAGCGAGATCGAAACCCTGATCCGGCTGGAACAGGGCCTGACGAATAAAGAAATCGCAAGGGCGCTGCAGGTCACTGATAATACAGTAAAATACCACCTGGCGAATATCTTCCGCAAACTGGGGGTGACCACCAGAACCGCCGCGATCACCCGTGCCAGAACCTCGGGCCTGCTGGCCACCTGCGAGACTATCAGCCGAAAGCGCGATCTGACCGTCTGATCTGCGCCACAGCAAGGCCCCCCTGCCCCACCCACAAATCGCGCCGCCCCACCCGTCAGGGTAGGAGCCAGGGCGGATTTTCACCTCCAGGATGCGGGCAGTAAGAGGATGCGGCCCGCAAGACCGCATCAGCCCATGGAGGATTCCCGGTGGCGGCTGAAACAAAAGACAGGATCGATCCGGTCACCCTGGAGATCGTTCACGGCAAGCTTTTGTCCGTGGTCGACGAGATGGGTATTGTCATGCAGCGCACCAGCATGAGCCCGGTCATCTATGAGGTTCTTGATTTCGCCTGCGGCATCTGCACCGCCGATGCCGGGCTGGTGGCGCAGACGAATGGCATTACACTTTTCACCGGCACCTTTGGCACCCAGCTGCAATCGGTGATCGATGTCTACGCGGGCGATATTCAGCCCGGCGATATCTTCGTCACCAATGACCCCTATCACGGCGGCACCCATGCCTGCGATTTCGCGATCATCCGTCCGGTTTTCTGGCAGGGTGATCTGGTGGCCTGGGCGCTGAATGTTGCGCATTGGGTTGACGTTGGCGGCGCGGTGCCCGGCAGCCTGCCCCCCGATGCCACCTCAAGCTTTCAGGAGGGGCTGCGGCTGTCGCGCATCAGGCTGGCGCGGGGCGATGTGCTGAATGAAGAGATCGTGCGCATCATCCGCGAAAACACCCGGCTGCCAGAGATTGCGATGGGCGATCTGAATGCGCAGATCGCCACGGTCCGCATCGCCGAAAAGCGCCTGCATGAGGTGCTCTCCCGCTATGGTGCCCCGCTTTTGCGCCGCTGTTTCGCGGCAATCATCGACAGCGCGGCGCTTCGCGCCCGGGCGATCATCGGCCAGCTGCCCGACGGCGTCTATGAGGCAAAGGATGTGATCGACGGTGACGGGGTCAGCGATGATCCGATCGCGGTTCAGGTGAAAATCACCATCGCCGGCGAAAGCGTCGAGGTCGATTTCACCGGCTGCCCGCCTGCCGCAAGGGGGCCAATCAACTGCGGCCCCGGTGCGCTGCAATCGGCGGTAAAATCGGTGTTCAAGGCGCTGGTTGCCCCGCAAGAACCCTCAAACGAGGGCTGGTTCCGGCCGCTGACCATCCATGCCGCGCCCGGCACAGTATTCACGGCGCAGAAACCCTCGCCGACGGGCTGGTATTATGAGGGCTCGGTCCAGGCCTCCGAGCTGGTCTGGAAGGCGCTGGCGCGTTTCATGCCCGAACGCTTTTCCGCCGGATCCTATTCCTCGCTTTGCGTGATCTATCTCTCGGGTCATGGCCCGGATGGCGAGGAATTCATCCATATCGAACCGACCCATGGCGGCTGGGGGGCCTGCGCCGATCAGGACGGGGCGAATGCGGTGATCTCGCTGACCGATGGTGACACCTATAACTACTCGGTCGAGCTGCTGGAGGCGAAATTCCCGCTGCGGGTCCGCCGTTATGATTTCAACACCGAGGGCGGCGCGGGCGGCGGCAAATATCGCGGCGGCTTTGGCGTCGTGCGCGAATATGAGGTGCTCTCGGACGGGACGGTGCTGACCGGCAGCTTCGGGCGCAATGCAACCGCCCCCTGGGGGGCCGAGGGCGGCCTTGATGGTTCGGTCAACCGCTTTGAGGTGGTCGAGGCAGGCAGCGGCCAGGTCACCTCTTACGGTCGCCTCAGCGCGCGCAGGCTGAACAGGGGCGATCTGGTGCGCGTCATCACCGGCGGCGGCGGCGGCTGGGGTCTGCCCGCGGAACGCGACCCGGCGGCGATCAAAGCCGATCTGCGGGCCGGGCTGATCACCAGCGCAGAGGCCCGCCGCATCTATGGATATGAGGAGGCCTGAACATGATCCGTCTGGCAAGTGATGTGGGCGGCACCTTCACCGACCTGCTTGGCTATGACGAGGCCAATGGCCAAGTCTATACCGCCAAAAGCCTGACCACCACCGATGACCAGTCGCGCGGGGTGATGGATACCATTCGCCTCGCGGCGCAAAAGGATGGACTTGATCCCGACCGGGTCAGCTTTTTCGTCCATGGCGGCACCACGGTGATCAATGCGATCACCGAACGCAAAGGCGTGAAAACTGCGCTGGTGACCACGCGCGGCTTTCGGGATGTGCTGGAAATCGGGCGCGGCAACCGGCCCGATCTTTACAACCTGCGTTTCCACAGCCCCGAACCCTATGTCGGGCGCGTGCTGCGCTTTGAGGTCACCGAGCGGATGGACCCCGACGGCACGGTGCATCAGCCGCTTGAGCGCGCCGATGTGCTGCAGGTCGCCGAACAAATCCGCGCCGAGGGGGCCGAGGCGGTCGCCATCCTCTTCCTAAATTCCTACGCCAACCCCGCACATGAGGCGGAATGCGCCCGGCTGCTGGCCCAGGAACTGCCCGGCCTGACGATCTGCAGCAGCCATGAGATCTCCGGCCTCTGGCGCGAGTTCGAGCGCTGCAATACCGTCGTTCTGAACGCCTATGTAAAGCCGATCATCGCGCGCTATTTCCAGCGGCTGGAAAAAGAGCTGATCGAGGGCAGCATTTGCTGCGCCCATTATGCGATGCTGTCGAATGGCGGGGTCTCTTCCTTCCGCCAGGCCTCAGACTCGCCGCTGAACCTGGTGGAATCCGGCCCCTCGGGCGGCATTGCCGGGGCCGTGCGCATCGGCGAGATGCTGGACGAGCCAAATATCCTGGCCTTTGACGTGGGCGGCACCACCGCGAAATGCTCGGTCATCACCGATGGCAAGGCGCGGGTGTTCTCGGATTACAAAATGGAATGGAGCCGCACCTCGCCGGGCTATCCGGTGCAGGTTCCGGTGGTCGATATCGTCGAGATCGGGGCCGGGGGCGGCTCAATCGCGCGGGTGGATGAGTTTGGCGGCCTGCGTGTCGGGCCGGAAAGCGCGGGCTCAAAACCCGGCCCGGTCTGTTATGGCCTTGGCGGGCAGGAACCGACCGTCACCGATGCACGGCTTTTGACCGGGGTGATTGATCCTGCAGGTTTTGCCGGGGGCAAGATCGCGCTGGATGTTGAGGCCGCGCGCCGGGCCATGGCCGCGCTTGGCGCAAAGCTGGGGCTTGGGGTCGAGGAAACCGCCCAGGCGATCATCGATGTGGCCGAGGCCAATATGATCAACGCGCTGAAGCTGGTCACCATCCAGCGCGGCTATGACCCGCGCGATTTCACCCTGGTGGTGACCGGGGGCATGGGTCCGCTTTTCGCGGCCAGCCTGGGGCGAGAGCTGAATGCAAAACGCGTGGTGATCCCGCCCCATGCCGGGATCTTTTCCGCCTGGGGGATGCTGGCGGCCCGGCCCCGCGCCGATCTGCGCAAGACCTGGTTCCGCGAGCTTTCCCCCGCCGCCATCCAGGAGCTGGAGTCTGAGCTTGCCGCCATGCGGTTGGCGGCGGTTGATTACTTTGGCAAAGAGCGGCCCGAAAACCTCAGCTACAGTCTTGCGCTGCAGCTGCGCTATCGCGGCCAGGAACATTCGGTCTCGACCACCATCGCGCTGCCGCTGGAGGCCGCAAAGATCGCCCATGCCTTCCATGCCGCGCATAAGCTGGCCTATTCCTTCGACCTGCCCGGTACCGCGGTTGAGATCACCGGCATCCATATGGTGGCCGAGATGGAAAGCGCGGTCATCTCTGCCGCGAAAGTCGATCCGACGGGCCTTAGCCGCGCGGATGCGCTGCGCGGCAATCGCCAGGTCTTTCACGCCTCGGGCGAGGGCTGGGCGGATTGCGAGGTCTTTGACCGCGACCTGCTGCCGCCCGATCTGGCGATCAACGGCCCGGCGCTGATCGAGGAACCCACCACCACCACATTGATCCTGCAGGGGCAAACCGCCATCCGCAATGAACGTGGATTGCTGGTCATCAGACAGAAGGACGCAAACTGATGGCGATATCGATCGGCCTGCGCGGCCTTTGTCGCCGGTTTGGGGATCAGACCGCGCTGGCCCCGCTGGATCTGGACATCCGGGCGGGCGAGTTCTTCACGCTGCTTGGATCATCAGGCTCTGGCAAAAGCACGCTGCTCAAGCTGATCGGCGGCTTTGACCAGCCGAGCGCCGGCACCGTCAGCTTTGACGGCACCGATGTAACGCGGCTGCCGGCGAACCGGCGGCAATGCAATACGGTCTTTCAGGATCTGGCGCTGTTCCCGCATATGTCGGTCGAACAGAATGTGGCCTATGGGCTGCGGGTGCGCCGTGAAAGCCGGGCGGATTGCGCGCAGAAGGTGGCTGAAGCGCTGAAGCTGGTGGCGCTTGAGGGCTATCAGCGCCGCGCCATCACCGCACTTTCCGGCGGGCAACGGCAAAGGGTTGCGCTGGCCCGTTCGCTGGTAATGGAGCCGGGGATCCTCTTGCTGGATGAGCCGCTGACCGGCCTTGATGAACGTCTGCGCCAGCAGATGCGCGATGAATTCGGGCGTCTGCACCGCAAGACCGGGGCAACCTTTGTGCTGGTGACCCATAACCAGGATGAGGCGATGAGCCTTTCCGACCGCATGGGCATCATGCACCACGGCCGCCTTGAACAGGTCGGCACGCCCTTTGAGATCCTGCACCGCCCCGCCAATGAATTCGTGGCGCGGTTTGTCGGCCTGGAATCGATCCTGACACCCGAGCGCGTCATGCGCGACGGCGAGCGCCTGGCGGTGATGATCGCCGGACAGCGCTTTGATCTGGCCGATTACCGCGAGGCAGCGCTTCCGGGCAAAATCGCCCTGCGGTCAGACCGGATCCGGATTGTCGCAGACCCGGGGGGCGGCGGCCTTTCGGGCCTGGTCACCGCCCTGCAGTTCCGCGGCCTGCATTACGAATGCAGTCTCGATCTGCGCGGCGCGGGGCATGTGACGGCGATCATCCCCTCGGTCGAGATGCCAAGGACGATCAGCCCCGGGTCCGAGGTGGGCGTCATACTCGCCGATGGCGCTCTGGTTCCGGTTATGGAACAGGCGAAAGAAACAGCCTGACAACAAGAAAAGCTGCACCCAGCAAGGAGAAAACGGATGAAAAGATCAGGACGGCTTACCCCCCCCGGCGCTTTTAGCCGCAGGCAGTTCTCGGCGATGTCGCTGGGCGGGCTTGCGGCTTTTGCAGCCTCGCCACTGATGATGCGCGCCGCCCATGCCGCCGGGACCGAGATCGCCTTCTGGGGCACCGGCACGCTTGATATCGGCGACGCCTGGGCACAGACGCAAAGCGACATCGGGCTAAGCGTCAATTTCACCGACAATGGCAATGACCCCGGCCCCATCGTCGCCCGCCTTGTCGCGGGCAATGCGAATGCGGTCTATGACCTCAGCGGGTTGCAGGGGGGCGCCGAAAAAGAACTGGCGAAACAAGGCGCTATTGTGCCGTGGGACACCAGCAAGATCGCCAATTGGGACAAGGTCTGGCAATGGGCGAAAGACATCCCCTATCTGACCGACAACGGCCAGCAAATCGGCATCCCCTGCGTGGTCAATGCCGATTCCATCATCTACCGCAAGGACAAGCTGGGCCTTGTCGACAGCTATGGCGTGATCTTTGACCCCAAACTGAAGGGCCGGGTCGCGATGGAGGACGCCTGGATCAATTCCGCGATCTTCGCCGCCATCTACCTTAAAGGCGCGGAAAATGCGCCGATCAATGATCCGGGCAACCTGACCGAGGACGAGCTGGGCCTCGTGATGGAGTTCCTGATCAAACACAAGCGCGACGGCCAGTTCCGCACCTTCTGGAACGGCTGGGAACAGGGCGTGCAGCTGGTCGCAGATGAAGAGGTCGACGCCATGACCGGCTGGGAGCCGATCGTCCTGGAAGGGCAGCGGCGCGGCCTTGATGTGGCCTATGCCGAACCGGTCGAGGGCTATGAGGGCTGGGGCAACAACCTGCTGCTGCACAAGGGCGCGGTTGATCGTGGCCTGGGTGATGCGGCCCATCAGCTGGCAAACTGGATCTATGACGGCTTTTATGGCGCGCAACTGGCGCTGTCGCGCGGCTATGTGGTGCCCAGCGACAAAAACACCGAATGGGCGGCGGGCAATCTTGAAACCGCCGGGGCCGATCAGGTGAAATCGGTCGTCGATCACGTTGCGAAGAAATTCTCGGGCAAGGTCTATTGGCAAAACACCCGCCCCGACAATTTCCAGCTTTACGAAGAGTGGTGGCAAAAACTGCGCAACAGCTGATCCACCCGCTCCCTGCGCGGCTGTCTGGGGCGGTCGCGCAGGTCTGGCCTTTCCTCAGCTCTGGCCCTTCCGCAGCTCTGGCTTTTCCTCAGCTTTGGCCCATCCTTCAGTGAGGCACCTCTATGTTCCTGATCAGACGTGGACTGGCCCTGGCAAGCCCTGGCTTTCTGCTGGTGCTGACCCTTGGCTTTCTGCCGCTGGCCATCATCCTTGTCTGGAGCTTCTGGACATGGGATCCGGCAACCTACTGGATTCGGCCGGATTTCTCATTTGATGCCTATGCGCAGATCGGCGAGGCCGGGCGCTGGCATGTGATCCTGTCCAGCCTGGGCAAAGCGGCGCTGGCGGGGGTTTTGTGCCTGCTGGTGGGCTATCCGGCGGCGCTTGCGATCCATTTCGTGGCCTCGCGCCCGCTGGCTTTCGTGCTGATGGGGGCCTTTACGGTGCCTTTCTTCACCTCTTATCTGATCCGGGCGTTTTCCTGGCGGCTGGTGCTGGGGCGCAACGGGCTGATCAACTCCTGGCTGCTGGATCTTGGCCTGATCTCTGAACCGCTCGACTGGCTTTTGTTCAGCAATTTCGCGGTCATGGTCGGGCTGGTGGCCTCGTACCTGCCATTCGTGATCTTTCCGCTCCTGTTGTCGATGCGCCGGGTCGAGCCGAATTTCATCGCCGCCAGCCAGGACCTTGGCGCGGGCTTTCTGCGCACACTGTTCACCGTGATCATTCCGCTGACCAAACCGGGGATCTTTGCCGGCTTTCTCTTTGTCTTCGTGATGGCGGCGGGATCCTCGACCGAGGTGCAGATGCTTGGCGGGGCCGGAGCCTCGATGATCTCCATCATCATCAATGACGTGATGCGGGTGGTGAATTTCCCGCTGGCCTTTGCGATCTCGGCGGTGGTGCTGGTTTTGCTGTTTGCGGCGGTGCTGATCGGCAACCGCATCTTTGGCCTGACAAAGCTCTTCGAGGATTTCAAATGAGTGTCGGCTTTGAAAAACGCAGCATCCGGCTGGTGATCTGGGCGCTGACGGCGATTGCGCTGATCGTGGTCTATCTGCCGCCGATCTATCTGGTCGGGGTCTCGTTCAATCCCGCGCTGCAGCCTGCCCTGCCCGCGCCCGGCGAGATCAGCCTGAAATGGTATGGCGCCCTTCTGGGCGAGGGGCGCCTGTTCGCGGCCCTGCGCGAAAGCCTGCTGATCGCCAGCGTTGTCACCCTGGTCTCAACCGTGACCGCGCTGATCGCGGCGCTGGCCTATCTGGAACTGGGCAAGCTGCGCAACAGCTGGTTTTTGCTGATGATCCTGCCGATGTTCGTGCCGGGCATCATCCAGGGCCTTGCGCTTTCGGTGCTGCTGAACCGCTGGGAGGTGGTGCCCTTCTGGGGCACGGTTGCGCTTGGCCATGTGCTTTGGGCGATGCCGTTTTCCTTTACCGTCATCCTGACCTCTATGGTTTCGGTCCGGCGCAGCTATCTGCTGGCGGCCGCCGATCTGGGGGCCGGATGGGGACAGAGAACGCGCCAGATCGTGCTGCCGCTGATCCTGCCGGGGCTGGTGGGCAGCGTGGTGTTCTCTTTCCTGCTGTCTTTCAACGAGTTTTCCCGCTCGTCCTATCTGGTCGGGCGTCAGAACACGCTGCCGCTTGAGATGTTTGGCAAGATGAACTCGGGCGCGACACCGACAATCTATGCGCTTTCGGGTCTGACACTGATCGTCTCGATCCTGCTGGTGGGGATCGTAATGCTGATCAGCGCCAGGCGCAGCCGCAGCTGAGGCGCGCGCCGCGCGCTCAGCCCAATCCCCATCGGAGCCCCCATGACCAACGACCGGATTTCACAAATCGCACAGACTGCTGTGGGCTGGCGTCACCACCTGCACCGCTGCCCCGAGCCGGGCTATGCCGAGCATGAGACCGCAGATTTCATCGCGCAGACCCTGATCTCTTTTGGGCTGACCCCCAGCCGGGGGCTGGCGGGCACCGGGGTCGTGGCCGAGATTTCCGGAAGCCACGCAGGCCCGGTGACGGCCCTGCGCTGCGAAATGGATGCGCTGCCGATCCAGGAGGTGGCCGATCTGCCCCATGCCTCTCGCAACGGGGGTTTCATGCATGCCTGCGGCCATGACGGGCATATGGCAATGTTGCTGGGCCTGGCGCAAAGCCTGGCTGAGGACCGGACCTTCCCCGGCAAGGTGGTGCTGATCTTCCAGCCCGCCGAAGAAACCGGCGGCGGTGCCCTGCGGATGATAGATGAGGGGCTTTTGCAGGCCCATCCCTTTGACCGTGTCTTCTCGATCCACAACCTGCCGGGCGAGCCCGCAGGCGCGATCCTGACCCGCAGCGGACCGATCATGGCGGCGGCAACGGTCTGGGATCTGACGATCCGGGGCAAGGGCAGCCATGCGGGATGGCCGCATCTGGGGATTGACGCGATCAGTATTGCGGCGGATTTCGTGCAGGGCTGTCAGGCGATAGTGGCCCGCAGGACCGACCCGGTCGCGGGCGCGACGCTCTCTCCTACAAGGATCAGCGGCGGCAATACCTATAACACCCTGCCCGAAGAGGTGCATATCGGCGGCACGCTGCGCGCGCTGGATGACGGGGTCAGCGATGCGATCATCGCCCGGATGCGGGCGCTCGCAGCGGGGCTGGCGCTCTCGGCTGATTGCCGCCTGGATTTCCGCGTCACGCCCGGCTATCCGGTCACCGTCAACCACCCGTCGGTTCTGGCGGATGTGATGCGGGCGGCGCGGGCTGTGGCGGGTGACAACGTCAGTGACAGTGTCAGCCCGAAAATGGGCACCGAGGATTTCGCCTATATGCTGCGCGAGAAACCGGGGGCCTATATCTTCCTTGGCGCCGGGGACATTCCCGCGCTGCATGCCAATCTCTACGATTTCAACGATGCGATCCTGGAGCCTGGCATCAGACTGATGGCGGCGCTGATCCGCACTGCCAGCATGCAGGACACTGACAGCCTGCACCCGGCCGCTTAAGGCTGGGCCTGCAATCCGGCCAGCCATCCCAGGAAGAACGGATCTCTGTGTCAGGCTGGCTTGTGTCAGGCTGGCCAGTGTCGGGCTGGCTTGTGTCGGGTTTGCGCCTGCCAGGCCAGGGGTCAGGCAAAGCAGATCCGCTCGCCGCTGACGGTGCGAAGGGCGTTGAAATGCGCGCTGTCGGCAGCGGCGACGTCCATCACGATGTGATCGGGCTCATCGGCGCCCGCATAAGAGACGCGCCCGACCCGCCCCAGTTTTGAGCCATCCGCCAGCAGGATCCGCCGTTTCGCGCGGCCAAAAATCGCGCGGGCAATCCCGGCCTCTTCGGGCACGAAGCTGGTGGCCCCCTCTGCCGCGCTCAGCCCAAAGGGCGAGGACAGCGCCAGATCGGCGCTGATTTCGGCAATCGCGGCCAGGGTCACCATGCCATGGGTCGAGGCAGGTTCGGCGATAAAATCACCGCCAAGCAGGATCGCCCGGTTCTGCCGCGCCCGCGATGAAGCGGTGCTCAGATGTGTTGCCACCTCGACCGAGTTGGTGAAAACCAGCAGCCCACTCAGCCCGGCCAGCTGCTCTGCAAGACAGGCGGTGGTGCTGCCCGCGTCGATCAAAAGCGTCTGGCCCGGGCTGACAAAACGCAAAGTCGCCTCGGCAATGGCGCGTTTTTCGCGCAGATTGGTCAGGCTGCGCTCGGGGTAAGGGGCTTCGCCCTCGCCCGGGACCGGAACGATACCGCCATGGATACGGCGCAGCAGCCCGGCCTCTTCCAGCTCTTTCAGATCGCGGCGCACCGTCTCACGCGAGACGCCCAGCTCGGTTACGATACGCTCGATTCCGACCTGGCCGAAGGTGCCCAGAAGGGCACGGATCCGCTGATGACGCTCTGCCTGCCACATCGCCCGGCCTCCTGGTCAGCCCTGCAGCAAGGCCAGCGCCTCGCGGTGCAGCTCGTGGGTGGCAGCTGCGATGACCTGCTCGCCCGAGGCAAGGGTCAGCGGGCGGCCCTGCCAGTCGGTGATCACGCCGCCTGCCTCTTCGATGATCGGCGCAAGTGTCATGAAATCATAGGGTTGCAAACGGCTTTCGACCACCAGATCGATATGGCCCGAAGCCAGCAGCCCGTAAGAATAGCAATCACCGCCAAAGCGCTGCACAAGGCTTGCATCGCGGATCGCCTGATAGGCTACCTGCTCTGCGGCGTCGAAATAATCGGGCGAGGTGGTGTAGAAACGCGCCTCTGACAGCCGCTGACAGCCGCTGGTCTGCGCCTTTGTCACCCCCCCTGTGGCGCTGAAAAAGCGACATCCGCCCCCATGGCTGGCCACCCAGCTTTCGCCAAGCGCCGGCATATGCAAAACGCCCAGTTGCGCCTGCCCGCCGCTGGTCAGGGCCAGCAGCGTGCCCCAGATCGGCCAGCCGGTAATAAAGCTGCGGGTGCCGTCAATTGGATCGACCACCCAGGTCGGCGCATCTGCCCCCCCTTCGCGGCCAAATTCCTCGCCCAGAATCGCATGATCGGGGAAGGCCGCGCCAAGCCGCTTGCGCAGCAATGCCTCGACGGCGCGATCGGCCTCGGTCACCGGGCTTTGATCCTCTTTCAGATCAATGGCGACCGGCTTGCGGAACCATTCAAGGCCTTTCTCTCCGGCCTCTTGGGCGATGCCCCGGGCAAATTCTGCCATTTCAGCAAGCGATTGGCCGATTTTTGCATCGGATATAGGCATGTTCAGGGCAACTCCTGCTGCGAAAGGCGGCTTTGGTGAAAAACCTCAATACAACACAAATCCACAGATTGCCACATCGTCAAGCCTGCGCTACCGTTTCCCAAAAAGAAAACAACCAACAGGAGATGTGAAATGAGGAATACGCTTTCCCGCGTGGCCTGGCTGGCGCTTGGCATGGCCTGCCTTCCCGCTCTTTCCCCCGCTTTTGCCCCAGCTTTTGCTGGCGAAATCACGGTCTATTCCGCCCTGGAAGAGGATGAGATCGCCGCCTATCTGGAACGCGCCGCCGCCGATATGCCCGATGTCACCGTCAATCTCTTGCGCCTGTCGACCGGGGATCTGGGGGCGCGTATCATCGCCGAGGCGGGCAATCCGCAGGCCGATGTGATCTGGGGCTTTGCCGTTACCAATATGCTGAACCCGGCGATCTATGATCAGCTGGCCGCCTATAAGGCCGCGGGCGAGGATGCGCTTGGAGAGCAGTTTCGTGACAAAGAGGGCCGCTGGTTCGCGCCAACCGGCTATGTCGGCGCGTTTTGCGTCAATACAGAGCGGCTTGCGCAAATTGGCGCCCCGGTGCCGACCTCCTGGGCGGATCTGAAAAACCCCGCCTATAAGGGCGAGGTGGTAATGCCTGATCCGGGCTCTTCGGGCACCGGCTATCTGCAGATCGCCGCGATCCTGCAAGGCGCGGGCGAAGAGGCGGGCTGGCAGCTGATCAAAGACATCGACCCGAATATGGCGCAATATACCACCTCTGGCTCGCGGCCCTGCCGTATGGCGCAGGCGGGCGAATTTGCTATCGGGGCCTCACTTTCCTATGTGGCGATGCAGGGCATCGAAGAGGGGTATCCGATCCAAATGGTGATCCCCGCCGATTATGCCGGGTTCGAGCTGGAGGCCAATGGCCTGATGGCTGCGGCGAAAAATCCCGATGATGCGAAACGCTTCCTTGACTGGACGCTGGGTGCAGGCGCGGCCGAGGCCTATGCCGCCCGCAAGGATCTGGTCACGATTCCCGGCGTGCCGCGCTCGCCTCAGGCAGAGAAGGCCGGGCTGCCCGAGGATCTGACGGCGGTGCTGTTCCCGATGAATTTCGCAGCCTCGGGCGAGACCCGCGATGCAATCATCACCAAATGGCGCGAGGCGGTCGGGCGCTGATCTGAAAATGGAATGCGGGGGCATGGCCCCCCGTATCCCGGTCTGCCATCCCGCCCCTGTCCCCCCGATCAAAGCGAGGCAAAATGACCCTGGACATCCGCGGTCTTTCCAAATTCTACGGCACCTATCAGGCGCTGAAGGACATTGATCTCTCCGTTGGCGAAAATGAGTTTGTCTGCCTGCTGGGCCCCTCGGGCTGTGGCAAGACCACGCTTTTGCGGGCGATTGCCGGACTTGAAAGCTTCGAGGGCGGCCAGATGATGCTGGGCGGGCGCGACCTGGCCACGATCGGGGCCAGGGATCGCGGCTTTGGCATCGTGTTCCAGTCCTACTCGCTTTTCCCGCATATGACGGTGGCGCAGAATATCGGTTATGGGCTGAAGCTGCGCCGGAAATCCCCGACCCAGATCTCGGCGCGCGTGGCGGAAATGCTGGCCCTGGTCAGGCTGGAGGATTTCGCCGACCGCCTGCCCTGGCAGCTTTCGGGCGGTCAGCAGCAGCGGGTGGCGATTGCCCGCGCCCTTGCCGCAGAGCCCGCGCTTTTGCTGCTTGACGAGCCGCTTTCGGCGCTGGACGCGCGGGTGCGGGCGGGCCTGCGCAGCGAGATCCGCCAGATGCAAAAACGTCTGGGCATTCCGACGATCATGGTCACCCATGACCAGGAAGAGGCGCTGACCATGGCCGATAAAGTCGTCTGCATGAGCGCCGGGCGGATCGAGCAGATCGGCTCTCCGTCTGAGATATATACCAGGCCCGCGACCCGTTTCGTGGCCGATTTCGTCGGCAGCTCAACCCTGCTCAGCCCCGCCCGCGCCAGGGCTTTCGGGGCTGCACCCCCGGCCGATGCCCCCGCAGGCAGCCAGGGCGACGACAGGCTGTTTGCCCTGCGCCCCGAGGATGTGCTGATCCGCCCGGATGCCAGCGCCCCGGGCCTTGTGCGCTCGATCACCTTTCTCGGCAATGTCAGCCGGATCGAGGTCGACTGGCAGGGCGAGATCATCCTTGCCGAGACCCACCGCCTGCCCGAATTTGCCGAAGGTGCAACGGTGTCCCTGTCGTTGCAGCCGGGTGCCGGCGCCTGGGTCCGCGCATGAGCGCGGGCGAAAAGCGCGTCTCGCGCGGGCTGGATACCCCTTTCGAAGAACGTCTGTTTCAGCGCGTGCTTTTGCTGGTGCCGCTGGCGGGGCTGGCGCTGTTTTTCCTCTACCCGCTTTCCATCGTGGTCTGGCGCAGCTTTCAGCAAGGTGACGGCACAACCGGGCTGGGGAATTACCGCGAGATCCTGGGTCTTGACCATCTCTGGCGGGTGGTCAGCAACTCGCTGGTGATGAGCGGACTGACGGCGGTGATCTGCGTCGGGCTGGGCCTTGTGATCGCCTATGCCCTCAGCCGCACGCGGATACCCCTGCGCTGGCTGGTCACGCTGGCGCTGATCCTGCCTTTGCTGGCCCCCTCGCTTGTGCAGGCGCTTGGACTGATTTTCATGTTTGGCCGCAATGGCTTGCTGACTTCTTTGCTGGGGGTGCAGGTGCAGATCTACGGGCTACCGGGCCTGGTGATCGCCAATTCGCTCTATGCCCTGCCCCAGGCGGTGATGATCCTGGCGGTGGCCTTGCGCCATGCCGACCGGCGGCAATATGATGCGGCGCTGGTGCTGGGGGCCTCACCCTGGCGGCGCTTTGTTGACATCACGCTGCCGGGCCTGCGCTTTGGCCTTTTAAGCGCGGGCTTTGTCTGCTTCACGGTGACGATCACCGATTTCGGCAATGCGGCGGTGATTGGCGGCAATTATCGGGTGCTGGCCTCAGAGATCTATGCCCAGGTGGTGGGCCAGATGAATTTCAACATGGGTGCCGTGGTGGGGATCCTGCTTTTGATCCCAACGCTGCTGGCCTTCTATCTGGAAAAAGTGGCGGGCCTGCGCGGCGGCAGTTCTGAAGGCGCGATCCCGGTCGAGCCTGACCGCTGGGCCCCGCGCGATATTCCGCTGTGGATCCTGACCCATCTGACGGCGCTTTTCGTGATTGCAATTGTGGCGGTGGTGATCTTTGCAAGCTTCGTGCAGCTCTGGCCCTATCGGATGAGCCTGACGCTGAAAAACTACAATATCACCACCCAGGGCGGCTATGATCCGCTTTGGACCTCGCTTTATGCCTCGCTGATCACGGCGGTGTTCGGAACGGCGATGCTGTTTGCCCTGGTTCTGGCGCAGCGGAAAATGCCAGGGTGGTCGGCGCGGCTGGTCTATCTGCTGGCGATTGTGCCCGTGGGCGTGCCGGGGCTGGTGCTGGGCCTGTCTTATGTGCTTTCGTTCAATGTGCGGCCGGTCTTTCCGGGCATCCTTTACGGCTCGGCGCTGCTGATCGCGTTTTGCAATTTTTACCACTATCACTCGCAGGGGTTCCTGACGATGGTGACGGGCATCCGCAATGTGCCCCAGCCGCTGGAAGAGACCGTCACCACCATTGGCGGCGGCCTGTGGGCCAATCTGCGCGATGCGGTGATCCCGATCATGGTGCCGACGCTGATCTCGGTGTTCTTCTTCCTGTTCATGCGCGGGATGGTCACGCTGTCGGCGGTGATCTTCCTGATCACCCCAAAGCTGAGCGTGGGCGCGGTTTCCGTCATGCGGCTGGATCAGGCCGGATCCTCGACCCAGGCGGCAGCGTTTGCGGTGCTGATCATGATCACGGTGCTGGCGGCGATGGGGCTGATGCGCCTGTTGCTGATCTGGCAATCGCGCCGGTCACGGGCGCGCGCGGCGGGTTAGGCGGGTTGGGCCCGCCCCCCCTGCTCAGCCGCCCCCGCCCGGCCCACCCCCAGCCCCAGGCCCGGCCCCAGGTCAGGCCCTCCTGGCACCCCGGACCCGCGCCCTGCGGCGTTTGCCGGGCATCAGGCGTCTGCGCTGACATCCGCCCGTGAAATCGCACCCGAGGCCCAGCGTGATCTGGCCCCAGGCCCACGCAGTTTCTCGCGCAGCGTGCCCTGGGCATAGCTGGTCTTGTAAAGGCCCCGGCTTTGCAATTCGGGCACCACGAGGGTGATGAAATCACGAAACCCTTCGTCCAGCACGGCATAAGACAGGTTGAAGCCATCAATCCCGGTGTCGCGGGCCCATGCTGCCAGGCTGTCGGCCACCTCGACCGGATCGCCGACCGAGACCGGGCTTAGCCCGCCGATACCACACCAGCGGGCGATCTCGCCGGCACTCCAGCGGCGGTCGGGATCGGCAGAGCTCATGGCCTCGACCGCGGTGCGGATCGCATTGCTCTCGACATGTTCGAATACCTCATCGGCGGCAAAGCGGGCGAAATCGACGCCCGTCCAGCCCGACATCAGCACCAGCCCCCCGATCTCAGAGCTGTAGCGCTGATACTCAGCATGTTTCTCATGCGCCTCGGCGCTGGTTGGCGCGGTGATAACGGTGTGTTCGGCGATGATCCTCACCTCGGCCGGGTCGCGGCCCGCGCGGGCAAAGGCCTCACGCAGATTGCGCACGCTGCGGGCCAGCACCTGTTTTGAGGGCGCACCCACAAAGACCGCCTCGGCATGGCGGGCCGAGAAGGCCTGACCAAAAGAAGAGGCCCCGGCCTGGAACAGAAAGGGCGTGCGCTGTGGTGAGGGCTCTGACAGATGCGGCCCCTCGACCTGGAAGTATTTTCCGCGATGATGGATTGCATGCACCTTTGCCGGATCGGCATAGATGCCGCGCTGGCGGTCGGCAAGAACGGCGCCCTCTTGCCAGCTGTCCTCCCACAGGCGGTAGCAGACTTCGAGATACTCTTCGGCCATGGCGTAACGCTCGGCATGGCCCGCCTGGGCGGTGCGCCCGAAATTCCGCGCCGCGCTGTCCTGGGCCGAGGTGACGATATTCCAGCCGATACGCCCCTCTGTCAGATGATCCAGCGTCGAGAAGCGCCGCGCCAGCGCGAAGGGAGGCTCATAGGTCGTTGACATGGTGATGCCGAAACCCAGATGCCGCGTCGCATGCGCCATGGCTGAAACCAGCAGCGCCGGATCATTGCGCGGCACCTGAACGCCAAGGCGCAGTGCCTGATCGGGGGTGCCGCCATAGGTGTCATAATGGCCGTAAGCATCGGCGATGAACATCGCGTCAAACAGCCCATCCTCCAGCAGCCGGGCCAAATCGACCCAATGGCCCAGCCGATTGAACCCGGCTGAGATATCACGGGGATGACGCCAGAGGCCTGGCGAAAGGTGGCCGGGGCTGTTCATCAGGAAGGCATTGAAGACAAGCGCGGTCATCTCGGTCATGGGGCGACTCACTTTTGCGGTTTTCTGACGCGAAGCCGTTGGAATGAGGGGGAATCTTCTCTCGTCTCGCGCGATTATACTACAGTTATTCTATCGACATTTAGTGATTTCAAGACTTACCTCTAAGCTGAAACGGATGCCAGAGGGCAGACCGCAACCCCCCGTCCAGGAGATCACCGCGATGGATCGCAGAACCTTCTTCCGCAGCTCGCTTTTGGCTGGCGCAGGCCTTGGCCTCGCTGCCCCGGCAGTCTTGCCTGGCCTTGCGCGTGCCCAGGGCGCAGCGGATGCAGAGGCGGCGGCAGAGGCGGCCCGCGCAGGCCTGTCGCTGGCAGGCAAGACCATCGCGATCAGTGCCGTCGGCACCGAGCATTTCTTCGACATCAAGGCCTATCAGGCGCAGATTGACGAGGTCGAGCGCCTGGGCGGCACGGCCATCGGGCTGGATGCGCAGCGCAATGATCAGAAACTGGTCTCGCAGCTGCAGACCCTGGTCGGGCAAAAGCCCGACGCGGTGATCCAGACGCTGGGGGCGCTGCCGATCGTCGATCCAGGCCTGAAAGCGCTGCGCGAGGCCGATATCCCGGTTTTCACCGTCGATGTGGTCAGCGAGAATGCTATCAACAATTCGACCTCGGACAATTTCTCGCTGGGGGCGCAGCTGGCGCTGCAGTTGGTCTCGGATCTGGGTGGTAAGGGAAATATCGCGCTGTTTACCGCGATCGAGGGCGTGGTGCCTTGCGAAATCCGGCTGGAGCAGCTGCGCGCGGTTCTGAAATATTACCCTGAAATCAACATCATCCAACCCGATCTGCGTGAGATCATCCCCAATACGATCCAGGACAGCTTCCAGAAGGTGACCGCACTTCTGAGCCAGTATCCAGAGGGCAAGCTGGATGCGATCTGGGCCTCCTGGGATATTCCGGTGCTGGGCGCGACCCAGGCGCTGCTGGCGGCGGGGCGCAAGGATGTGCTGACTTACGGCGTCGACGGCACCCCGGAATATGTGGCGCTGGTCGCCGACCCGAACGCGCCGGCCGGTGCGGTCGCGGTGCAGCAGCCCGATCTGATCGGCCGCACGGCGGTGCGCAATCTGGCGCGTTACTTTGCAGGCGAGACCCTGCCCTCGACCAGCTTTGTGCCCGCGATCCTGGCCAACCGGCAAAACGCAACCGAGGTGCAAAAGCAGGTCGGCCAGATCTGATCCGCCCCTGACGTCAGGCGACTGAACCTCTGGCCTCATCTGCGAACGCAGTGGCGGCGCCCTCTTTGCCGCCACCGCCATTTTCCGACCAATGGATCTGTTGATGCCCGCCTCTACCGACACGCCCGCGCTGGATCTGCGGGGGATCGTCCGCACCTATGGCCCGGTCAGGGCGCTGGATCATGCCGCGCTTTCGGTCCGGCGTGGCGAGGTGCATGGGCTGATCGGCCAGAACGGGGCCGGGAAATCGACGCTGATGAAGATCCTCGCGGGGATCGAGCAGGCGGACCAGGGCGAGATCCTGCTGGACGGCCAGCCGATCCGCGCGGAAAGCCCGGCGGCGATGATCCAGCGCGGCCTTGGGGTGATCTTCCAGGACCGGATGCTGGTCGGCAATTTCACCGTCGAAGAGGCACTGTTCTACGCGACCCCTGCGATCCGGCGTCACGGCCCGCTGCTGCGCCGCGCAAAACTGCGGCAAGAGGCCGAAAGGGTGATCCGGCGCTACTTCGACACCAGCCTGCCCCCCAAAGCCCTGATCCGCGACCTCAGCACCGCCGAGCAGCAAATCGTCCATATCACCCGCACCCTGCTGACCGGCCCCTCGGTCATCGTGCTGGACGAGCCGACCGTGGCGCTGGCCAGCCGCGAGGTTGAGAACCTGTTCCGCGCCATCCGCGAGATGCGGGCCGATGGCATTACAGTCGTCTATATTTCGCATTACCTGCGCGAGATTACAGAGATCTGCGACCGCGTCACCGTCTTGCGCAATGGCCGCCATGTGGCGACGGTTCAGGCAGATCAGACCACCACCACCAGGCTGACCAGCCTGATGACCGGGGCTGAAATCGGCAGCCTGTTTCCGCCCCATAATTCCGCCGACACCCTTTCTGGCGACCGCCCGATCCGCTTTGCCGCTCAGGGGCTGGGCCATCGCGCCGCCTTCGCGGATGTCAGTTTTGACTTGCGCGAGGGCGAGATCCTTGGCGTGACCGGGCTGATCGGCTCTGGCTTCAAAGAGCTGGCCCGGGTGATTTTCGGCCTGGACCGCGCCACATCCGGCACGATGGCGCTGGCGGGGCGCGGCTATTCCCCCCGCTCGCCGCGCGAGGCGCTGGCGGCACGGGTGGCCCTTGTCCCGGAAGATCGCCGCAGCGCAGGCGTCGGCCTTGCGCTTTCCCTGCGCGAGAATGTGACGCTGGCCAGCCTTCGCCGCTTCAGCCCGCGCGGCCTGATGCGCCGGGGGGCCGAGCGCCAAAGCGCGCGGGCCTTTATCGAGCGCCTGGCAATCAAAGCCCCGCATGAGGAAATCCATGTCTCGGGCCTTAGCGGTGGCAATCAGCAAAAGGTCGCCATAGCGAAATGGCTGTGCCGGGGGGCCGGGCTTTATCTGCTGGATGAGCCCAGCATCGGCATCGACGTGGCGGGCAAGGCAGAGATCTACCGCCTGCTGCGCAGCCTTGCGGCCGAGGGCAATGCGGTGATCGTCTTCTCCTCCGATCTGGATGAGATTCAGGGGCTTGCAGACCGGGTTCTGGTTTTCCACCGCGGCCGGATCGCGCTGGATGCCAGCACCGCTGACACCAGCTCCGGGCAGCTGCTGGCCGCGGCCATCGCCGGTTCACCCCATCAGGCCCCTGACAAAGGACAATCGGAAAGGCAGGCCGCAAATGGCTGATCTTACGGCAGAGGGGGCGGATCACATCGCTGCAAAACCAACCCGCCACGCCGGGCAAAGCGGGTTTGCGGCTTTGCTGCCGCTGGCGGCGCTTTTGGCCTTTGGGCTGATCCTTCTGGTGTTCGCGCTGAGTTCGGCGCAGTTTCTGCGGCCCGGCAATCTGTTCCAGGTGATCGCGCAAAGCTCGATCCTGGCGGTGCTGGCGCTTGGGCTGACCGTGGTGGTGATCGGGGGGGGCGAGAACACGCTTTCGGGCGGGATCGACCTGTCTCTGGCGGCCAATCTGGGGATGGGCGCTGCGATCTATGCGGTGCTGGCCCAGGCCGGACAGCCCGACCTGCTGGCAATCCCAGCCGCAATCCTGGCTGGCCTGGCGCTTGGAGCCTTCAACGCTTTTGCAATTGTGGTGCTGGGGATGCTGCCGCTTTTGGCCACGCTGGGCTCGATGACGCTGGCGGTCGGGATCGAGCAGGTGGTCTCGCGCAATACGACGATCCTGGTGGCGACACCGCTGCGCCGTTTTCTTGGCGGCCATGATCCGCTTTTTGGCCTGCCGATACTGGCCTGGGCGCTTTTGCTGACCAGCCTGATCTTTGCGCTGATCGTGCATTACAGCCGCTTTGGGCTGAACCTGCAGGCGGTCGGCGGCAATCCCGCAGCGGCACGCGCCGCCGGGCTGAACACCCGCGCCTGGACGGCGGGATCCTATCTCGTGTCGGGGTTTTGTGGCGGGCTGGGAGCGCTTTTCTCGGTCGGCTTTCTGGGGGCAAGCTCAACCGGATCGGCTGAATACCTGCTGCCGGTAATCGCCGCGACCTTCCTCGGCACGGTTTTCTCGCGCCGCCTCAGCCCGACGATTGGCGGCACGCTTCTGGCAGCGCTTTTCCTGGGCGTCCTGGCCAATGGCTTCCAGCTGCTGAACATTTCCAGCTATTGGGTCGCGGGGATCCAGGGGGTGCTGATGCTGGCCGTCGTTGCCACAACCTCGCTGAGGCGCCCATTATGACTGACATCTCTTTCGCCCGCCCCCCGCGTCAAAGCCGCATCCCGCTGACCAGGGCCGCATTGCCGCTGGCCGTCGCGCTGGCCTTCGCCTTCTTTGCGGTCTTTGCCGATGGTTTCGCGCAATGGAACAATCTTCGCGCCCTGCTGGTGAACAATTTCGCCCTGCTGGCGATTGTCGCGCTGGCAATGACGCTGGCGGTTCACAGCGGCGGCATCGATCTGTCGGTGGCCACCGCCATCGATCTTGCCAGCCTTGCCTTTGTCGCGGCGCTGGCCGCCGGGTATGGGGTTGCACCCGCAATCATCGCCGGGCTCGCGGCAGCCGGGGCTGCGGGGATTGTCAATGCCTTCCTGATTGCTGTGCTGGGGATCACGCCGTTTCTGGCCACGCTTGGCACGCTTTTCATCGGCCATTCGGTGCAACAGCTGACCACGGGCGGCGGCAACCCGCTGTTCGTGCCCTTTCAGCAGGTGCCGCCCGCGCTGCCTTTCCTTGCACGGGGTGATCTGCTGGGCCTGCCGGTTCCGGTGCTGGCGGTGCTGGTCCTGGCGGCGCTGATCGCGGTTTTGCTGAGCAAAAGCCGCTTTGGCCGCCAAAGCCTGACCCTTGGGCTGCAGCCGCTGCTGGCGCTTTATTCCGGCATCGCAACTGGCCGGGTGCTGGCGCTGGTCTATATCCTGGTCGCGCTGATCGCCGGGATCACCGGGATTTTCCTGTCCGCCAATGTCAGCGCCTATATGCCGTTTTCGGGCAATGTCTTCCTGATGAATGCCATCGGCGCCACCTTCATCGGCACCACCATGAGCGCGTCGCGCGCCCCGAATGTGACGGGCACCCTGGTCGGTGTGCTGTTCCTGGCGATTATCTCGAACGGGCTTTTGCTGATCGGCTGGGATTTCTACTGGCAAAAGCTGGGGGCTGGCATCGCCATCATCCTTTGCCTTCTGATCAGCAGCGGCAAGGCCCGCCATCCGCAATAAAAGCCGCCTGCATAAAGGAATCTGCCCATGACACAGCCTGAAATCGCCTGGGGCGAGGGCCCAGGCCCCGGCTATCCGGCGCTGGCCGCCCGGTTTCGCCCGGTTTTTGAACGGATCCGCGAAGGGGCCATCGGGCGCGAGGCAGGCCGCCTTTTGCCCGCCGAGCCGATCCGCTGGCTGAAAGAGGCGGGCTTTACCCGTGCCCGCCTGCCCGTTGCAGAGGGCGGCTTTGGCGCCAGCACCTCAGATCTTTTCGCGCTGCTGATCGAATTGTCGGCGGCCGATTCCAATGTCACCCAGGCGCTGCGGGCGCATCTGGGATTGGTCGAGGATATTGTCGGCCTGCCCGACGGCCCGCGCCGCCAGACCTGGGCTGCGCGGATCGCTGCGGGTGAAACCATCGGCAGCGCCTGGAGCGAGACCGGCACCGCCCCGATAGAAGGCTTTGCCACCCGCCTTACCGCCTCTGGTCAGGGCTACCGGCTTGACGGGCGCAAGTTCTACACCACAGGCTCGCTTTTCGCCGACTGGATCGATGTCGGTGCCACGTTTGAGACCGCGGACGGGCCGACAGCCGTCGCCGTATCCGTCCGGCGTGAGGCACCGGGCGTCGAGGTGATTGATGACTGGGACGGCTTTGGCCAGACCGGCACCGCCAGCGGCACCGCGATCTTTACCGGGGTCGCGCTTGCGGCAGATGATTTCGTGATCGAAGAGGGCCGCTTCGGCTATGCGCCTGCCTTTTATCAGCTGGTGCATCTGGCGACGCTTGCGGGGATTGGCCGCGCGATCAGCCAGGAGCTGGCAGCCCTGGTTCATGCCCGCACCCGCATCTACAGCAATGGCGCGGGGCCGCAATCGCGGCTGGATCCGCAGGTGCTGCAGGTGGTGGGCAAGGTGCGCGGCGCAGCCTATGCGGCTTCGGCGATTGTGCTGCAGGTGGCGCGCGCACTGGACCGGGCCTTCGCCGCCCGGCTTTCGGGGCAGCCCGCTGCCCCGGCCCCCGGATCTGCCACACTCAGCGCGGTTGAAATCGCCGAGCTTGAGACCAGCCAGGCCCTGCCGGTGGTCTCATCGCTGATCCTTGACGCGGCGACGGTGCTTTTCGATGCGCTTGGCGCGTCATCGACGCGAAAATCGCTGCAGCTTGACCGCCACTGGCGCAATGCCCGCACGCTGGCCTCGCATAATCCACGTATCTACAAAGACCGGATCGTGGGCGATTATGCTGTGAACGGCACGCCGCCGCCTGATCAGTGGCGTATCGGCACGCCTGCCTGAAACGACAGTTCGCCACGGGCAAAAGACCGATCCGCAGGCCGATCCGCAAACCGGCGCGCGGCAGACAGATACAGCAGGCACGCGGATCAGTCCCTGCCATTTTGGCCGCGCAATTGGTGCATGGTGCCGCGTGAACGCCCGTTCTCCGCATAATCTGCTGCGCATTCTTTACTAGGCTTTCAGAACCGCGCCCCCGGGTCCGCCCCCGGGGGCGCGGCTTCCAATCATAATGATGCTGGGACCGTCCCCGGATGAACCCAGCATAAATCAGGGAGAAAGCCATGAAACTCAGTCGCTATGCCTTTGCCGCAGCGCTTTGCGCAGCCGCTATGGGGTTTACTGCCGCAAAGGCAGAATCGGTGGTTCATGTCGTGATCGAGCCAGAGCCACCGCTGCTGATGCAGGGCCTGGCCCAGAACGCGCCCACCAATACCATTGCCGGAAACATCTATGAGGGCCTGCTGCGCTATAACCAAAAGCTGGAACCGCAGCCCTCGCTGGCCAAAAGCTGGGAAATCTCGGACGACGGTCTGACCTATGTGTTCCACCTGCAAGAGGGCGTGAAATGGCACGACGGCCAGCCCTTCACCGCAGATGACGTGGTTTTCTCGCTGGATGTCTTCCTGCGTGAGGTGCATCCGCGCTGGCGTCCGATTACCGACAACCAGATCGCCTCGGTCGAGGCGGTTGACCCGCTGACGGTGCGCATCGTGCTGAAACAGCCCTTCGGCCCGCTGATGACCGCGCTTGAGGTGGCCTCGGCCCCGATGATCCCCAAACATATCTATGAAGGCACCGATTTCCGCACCAATCCGGCCAATAACACGCCAATCGGCACCGGCCCCTATAAGCTGCAGGAATGGAAAAAAGGCTCTTACATCCATCTGGTCCGCAATACCGATTACTGGCTGGCAGGCCATCCGAAGATCGATGAGATCTATTGGCAGGTGATCCCCGATGCCGCAGCCCGCGCGGTTGCCTTTGAGACCGGAACGATTGACGTGCTGCCTGCAGGCTCGGTCGATGTTTATGACGTGGCGCGGCTTTCAGCGCTGGAGGGCGCCTGTATGACGACCGGCGGCTGGGAGATGGCCTCGCCCATCGCCTGGATCGCGGTGAACCTGCGCGAGGGGCCGCTGTCCGACAAAACCTTCCGCCAGGGGCTGATGCATGCGATTGACCGCAATTTCGGCCAGGAAGTGGTCTGGAACGGGCTGGGCCGCGTGCCGACCGGGCCGATTGCCTCGACCACGCGCTTTTACGATCCGGCGGTCAATATCTATGACTTCGATCCCGATAAGGCCCGCGAGCTGATCGCGCAATCGGGCTATAAAGGCGAGACGATCCGCCTGCTGAAACTGCCCTATGGCGAGATCTGGGACCGCTGGGCCGAGGCCGTGCGCCAGAACCTGCTGGATGTCGGCGTCAATGTCGAGCTGGTCAGCTCTGACACCGCAGGCTGGACCCAGAAAACCTCGGACTGGGATTTCGACATGACCTTCAACTTCCTCTATCAGCTGGGGGATCCGGCGATCGGGGTGTCGCGCTCTTATGTCTCCAGCAATATCGCCAAAGGAAACCCCTTCGGCAATGTCGGCGGCTATTCCAACCCGGCGGTTGACGCGCTTTTCGCCGCAGCCTCGGCCGAGGCGGATGAGGCCGTGCGTCAGGCCAAATACAGCGAAGTGCAGAAGATCCTGACCGATGAGCTGCCGGTCCTGTGGCTGCTGGAGATGGAACAGCCGACGATTTATCGCTGCGATATCAAAGACCTCGTGACCACCGCCATCGGTGTGAACGACGGGTTCCGCGACGCATGGCGCGAATGATCTGACCGCTGACAATCAGGGAAATCCCGATGAACCTTATTATGTTCCTGCTTGGCAGGGTGGCGAAGGGTGTGGTCGTCCTTATGGCGATTGCGATCCTGAACTTCCTGCTGATCCATGCTGCGCCGGGGGATCCGGCGCAGGTCATGGCAGGCCAGGGCGGCGCAGCCGATGAAGAGCTGCTGCAGCAGCTGCGCGTGCAATATGGCCTCGACAAACCCTTCCTGACCCAGCTGGGGATCTATGCCGGCAGCTATCTGCAGTTCGACCTGGGCTTCAGCTATCGCCAGCAACAATCGGTGCTTTCCCTGATCATGGACCGCCTGCCCGCCACGCTTTTGCTGACGGGCAGCGCCTTTGTGATTTCGCTGCTGGTCGGCACGCTGATGGGCATGCTGGCCGCACGCCGCCAGGGCCACTGGAGCGATGGCGCGATCACCACGGTCTCGCTGATGTTCTATGCCACACCCCTGTTCTGGATCGCACTGATGAGCCAGATCATCTTCTCGCTGAAGCTGGGCTGGCTGCCCAATGTCGGCTATGAAACCATCGGTGCCAACCTCAGCGGCTTTGCCCGCATGCTGGATATCGGCCGCCACCTGATCCTGCCCGCGATGACGCTGGGGCTGTTTTTCACCGCCGTCTATGTGCGGATGATGCGGGCCTCGATGCTGCAGGTCGCGGGGTCGGATTTCGTCAAAACCGCCCGCGCCAAGGGCCTTAGCGAGGGCGTGATCCTGCGCCATCACATCGCGCGCAATGCGATCCTGCCGGTGGTGACGCTGGCCGGGCTGCAGGCCGGGCAGCTGGTGGGCGGCGCGGTTCTGACCGAGACCGTCTTCGCCTGGCCCGGCATCGGCCGGCTGATGTTTGATGCCCTGACACAGCGCGATTACCCCATTTTGCTGGGCGTTTTCTTTATCTCTTCGGCGCTGGTGATCGGCTTCAACATCCTGACCGAGCTTGTCTATCGCATCGTTGACCCACGGATAGGAGCGCAAGGATGATCGCTTTTCTCAAACGTTTCTCGCGCAATCCGGCGGCAGTGGTCGGGCTGGTGATCCTGGTGCTGGTGGTGGCCTTCGCCATTCTTGCCCCCCTGCTTTACCCCAATTCACCCTGGAAGCCCGTTCAGCGGCCCTTCCTTGCGCCCTTTGCCCAGGCCGGTTTCCCGATGGGCACCGACACGCTGGGCCGCGATGTGGCGGCGGGGCTGGTACATGGCGCCAGGGTTTCGCTGCAGATCGGCGTGGTCTCGACCATTGTCGCCCTGCTGATCGGCGTGCCCCTGGGGGCGATTGCCGGTTATTCCGGGGGCTGGGTGGATGATCTGCTGATGCGCTTCACCGAGTTCTTCCAGACCATCCCCTCCTTCGCGCTGGCGATTGTGATGGTGGCGATCCTGCAGCCGCAGCTGGGCTCTATCATCCTTGCGATCGGGGTGGTCAGCTGGCCGCCTGTGGCAAGGCTGGTGCGCGGCGAGGTGCTTTCGCTGCGCTCGCGTGAATATGTCCAGGCGGCGATCACCATCGGCCAGTCGACGCCAAGGATCATCTTCAGCCAGATCCTGCCCAATACGATTGCGCCAATCATCGTCATCGGCTCGCTGATGGTGGGGACGGCGATCCTCCTGGAATCCTCGCTGTCCTTTCTGGGGCTGGGCGATCCCAACCTGATGAGCTGGGGCTATATGGTGGGGGCCGGGCGCACGCGGCTGCTGGACAGCTGGTGGATCAGCTTTTTCCCCGGGATTGCGATTTTCCTGACCGTGCTGGCGCTGAACCTTGCCGGTGAGGGGCTGAATGATGCGCTTAATCCGCGGCTTTCCAGGGGGCGCAAATGACCGGACCTGTCCTTTCAATCGAGGGGCTGACCCTTGCACTGCCGCCGCTGTCGGACCGCCCGCATGCGGTTGAGAACATCACCCTGAAGATCGCGCCGGGCGAAACGCTCTGCGTGGTCGGGGAATCGGGCTCTGGCAAGTCGATGATCGCGCATTCGGTCATGGGGCTTTTGCCCCAGGCGGTGACGCCTGCAGCCGGGCAGATCATGCTGAACGGGCGCGATGTGCTGCGCCTTGACCAGGCAGGCCTGCAGGATCTGCGTGGCCGCGAGGCGGGCATGATCTTCCAGGAGCCGATGACCTCGCTGAACCCGGTGATGCGGGTTTCAGACCAGATCGTCGAGACCTTCGCCGCCCATAACCTGCACAGCCGCGAAGAGCGCAAACGCCGCGCCCTTGCGCTGCTGACCGAGGCCGGCCTGCCCGATCCCGAACGCCTGGCCCGCGCCTATCCGCATGAATTGTCGGGCGGGCAGCGGCAGCGGGTGATGATCGCCATGGCCCTGGCGCTGGAGCCGAAACTGCTGATCGCAGATGAGCCGACCACCGCGCTGGATGTGACGACCCAGGCGCAGATCCTGCGGCTGATTGAAAATCTGCGCCGCCGTCACGGCACCGCCGTTCTGTTCATCACCCATGATATGGGCGTGGTGGCCGAGATCGCTGACCGGATCGCGGTGCTGGAAAAGGGGGTGCTGGTCGAGGAAGGCCTCGCATCCGAGGTGCTTGGCGCGCCAAAGCACCCCTATACGCAAAAGCTGCTGGCGGCGGTGCCCTCGCTGACGCCGCCTGCGCCAAAGAATCTGGCCGCGGCGCCGGTGGTGTTCTCGGTCTCTGACCTGAACAAGACCTACCGCAAGCGCAGCCTCTTTGGCCCCACGCGTGAGGTGGTGGCGGCAGATGGCATCACCTTCTCGCTGCGCCGTGGCGAAACCATTGGTATTGTTGGCGAATCCGGGTCCGGCAAATCCACCGTGGGCCGCTGCTGCATGCGCCTGATCGAGCCAGAGGCCGGCAGCATCATCCTCGGTGAAACCGAGATCAGCGGCCTCGGCAAGGCGGCGCTGCGCCCGCATCGCAAGCGCATCCAGATGGTGTTCCAGGACCCCTTTGCCTGCCTGAACCCACGCCAGACCATTGGCCGCATCATCACCGACGGGCCGGTCGCTTACGGCGTGCCCCGGTCGGAGGCCATGGTCCGCGCCCGGGAATTGCTGGAGCTGGTCGGCCTCTCCGCCAATGCCATCGACCGCTATCCGCATGAGTTTTCGGGCGGGCAGCGCCAGCGGGTCGGCATCGCGCGGGCGCTGGCGCTGGAACCCGATGTCCTGGTCGCCGATGAGGCAGTCTCGGCGCTGGATGTTTCGGTTCAGGCCCAGATCCTGCGGCTGATCCAGGACATCCAGCAAAGGCTGGGGCTGGCGATCCTGTTCGTCACCCATGACCTGCGGGTGGCAGCCCAGATCTGCGACCGCATCGTGGTGATGAGCCGCGGACGCATTGTCGAAGAGGGCGAGACCGCCGCCGTATTCGCCAATCCGCGCCATGATTACACCAGACAGCTGCTGGGCGCGGTGCCCGGCGGCGCTGCATTTGAAACGGCCAGCCCGCGCGCTTAAGCCGTCACACAGGGACGAAGATGAAAGTATTCCACTCAGAAGACAGCCTGCTGCATGCGCCGGATTTCTACTTCCGCCGTGGCCGCCGCATCGAGCACCTCGAACGCGCCGAGCGTTATGAGGTGCTGCACCGCGCCGCAAAGACCGCCGGGCATGAGATGCTGGCCCCCGCAGATTTTGGCACCGCGCCGCTGCAGCGCGTTCACAGCAAGCGCCATATCGAGTTTCTCGCCACCGCCTGGGCACGCCGCGATGAGATCGAGCCGGGGCTGGACTATGTCCTGCCCTCGCATTTCGCCCGCGCCGAGATGCACCGCTATCCCGATGGGATGATCGGGCGCGTCGGGTTCCACATGGCCGATCTGTCGACGCCGCTTTACCAGCACAGCTTTGATGCGGTGCGGGCCAGCGCCAATGTCGCGCTCAGCACGGCTGAGGCGGTCGCCGCAGATCGCGGCCATGCCTATGGGCTGTGCCGCCCGCCCGGGCACCATGCCTCAACCGAAAGCACCGGCGGCTTTTGCTTTGTGAACAACGCGGCGGTGGCTGCGGCGCATCTGCAGGCAAAGCTGGGCGGCAAGGTCGCCATCATTGATATCGACGTGCATCACGGCAATGGCACCCAGATCATCTTCTATGACAACCCCGAGGTGATTACGGCCTCTGTCCATGCAGATCCCGCCACCTTCATGCCCTATTACCTGGGCTACGGCGATGAAACCGGGGGCCAGGCGGCAGAGGGCTGCAATCTCAACCTGCCGCTGACGCATGGGTCGGATGATGCCGTCTGGCATAAGGCAATCGAGCGCACGATGCGCTTTTGCGCCGATCACGGTGTCAGCTCGCTGGTGGTTGCGCTTGGGCTGGATGCCTCGGAACATGATCCGAACGGGGCGCTTGGCGTCACCACCCAGGGGTTCCGCAAGGCCGGGCAGATGCTGGCGGGCGCGGGCCTTCCGACCGCGATCATCCAGGAAGGTGGCTATCTGAGCGAGATCCTCGGCGAAAATCTTGTGGCCTTCCTTGCCGGTTTCGACGAAGCCCGGCGCTGAACCGCCCCATAGCGCAATCGGCGGCCGTGCCCTGACGCGGCCGCCTGCACAGATCTGAAAGGCCCTGATATGGATGCTATTGACGCCGCCCTGGCGCGGATGCCGGCTGGCTCGGTGGTGACGGATGCCGATATCATCGCCCCCCGCCTGCGCGATTTTCGCGGGCTTTACACCGGGCAGACGCGGGCCCTTTTGCGCCCCGCCTCGGTGGCAGAAACCCGGCAGATCGTCAGCATCTGCCATGAAGAGGGGGTGCCGCTGGTGCCCCAGGGCGGCAATACCGGCTATTGCGCCTCAGCCACGCCCGATGCGGCGGGCGGCGAATTGCTGATCAGCCTCGAGCGGATGTCTGCGGTGCGTGAGGTCGATCCCGCCAACCTGTCGCTGACCGCCGATGCGGGCGCGATCCTTGCCAATCTGCAGGCCGCAGCGGAAGAGGCCGATCTCTTGCTGCCGCTGGCGCTTGGTTCGCAGGCCTCATGCCAGATCGGGGGCAATATCTCGACCAATGCCGGCGGGATCGCGGTGCTGCGCTATGGGATGGCGCGGCAGATCGTGCTGGGGCTTGAGGTGGTGCTGCCCGATGCCAGCCTGCTAAGCGACCTGTCGCCCCTGCGAAAAGACAATTCCGGCTATGATGTGAAACAGCTTTTCATCGGCGCCGAGGGCACCCTGGGCCTTGTCACCGGGGTGACGCTGTCGCTGATGCGCCGCCCGCGCCAGCGTGTCACGGCGCTTTTGGCGATCAAAGGCACCCAGACGCTGCCCGATCTGCTGTCACGCGCCCAGATGCAAAGCGGCGAGCAGATCAGCTCTTTCGAATATATCTCGCGCCAGTCGCTTGATCTCTTGCTGGCCTCGCACAGCGAGCTGCGCCACCCCCTGCCCGGCGACGCCCGTCATTATGTGCTGCTTGAGGCGGCGACGGCCTCGCCCGCGCTGGCGCTGGATGATGCGATGACCGCGCTTCTGGCAGAGATGATCGGCGAAGGTGCGGTGCTGGATGGCATCATCGCCACCAGCGAGGCGCAGCGTGCAGCGCTTTGGCACCTGCGCGAACATATCCCCGAGGGCGAGGTGCGTCATGGCGGCTCGGTCAAGCATGATGTGGCGGTGCGCTGCTCACAGATCGCCGAGTTCATCGCGGCCGCCTCAGATATCGTGCAGCGCAAGGCACCGCAGGCGCTTTTGTCGGTCTATGGCCATGTCGGCGACGGCAATGTGCATTTCAACCTGGTGTGCCCGTCGGGCGAAGAAATTTCCCCCTGGAAAGCCCGCATCACCGCCGAGGTCTCGCCACTGATCCATGAGCTGGCCGCGATGATGGGCGGCACCTTCAGCGCCGAATATGGCATCGGGCGGATCAAGCTGGATCTGATGCATCAGTTCGGCAACCCCGCCCGGATAGAGCTGATGCGGCGCATCAAAACCGCCATTGACCCCGCCGGGCTGATGAACCCCGGAAAGGTCGTGCCGCTGCGCTGAGATGAACGGAAAGACGCGGGCCGGATCTGGCCCGCGTCTTTTCTGCAAGGCCCATGTTGCACAGACGCGCCTTACAAAGATCGGCGTTCAGCTCAGCGCCTGATAGGCCAGCAGGGTGCGCTGCCACAGCTCTTCATAGGCAGCATCGGTCATATAGGCGGCATGCGGCGTCAGGGTGACATTCTCGCGCGTGGTATAGGGGTTGCCGGGTGGCAGCGGCTCTTGCGGGAAGACATCCAGGGCTGCATGGCCGATCTGGCCCGCATCCAGCGCGGCGAAAAACGCGCCTTCATCGACCAGGCCCGCGCGGGCGGTATTGATCAGCACAAAGCCCCGGCGCGGCAGCGAAAGCTGCGTTTCGCCCAAAATCCCCTGCGTCTGCGCGTTCAGCCCCAGATGCAATGAGACCGCATCGGCCCCTGACAGCGCCTGTGAAAGATCCGCGACATAGGCCGGATGCTGACGCGGGCTGCGGTTCCATCCGGCCACCCGCATGCCAAGCGCACCCGCCATATCGGCCAGGCAGGTGCCGATCCCGCCCATGCCGATCACCGTCAGCTTCAGCCCCTGCAGCTGCAAACCGCCACGCGGTTGCCAAAGGCCCTGGCGGATCTCACGATCACCGGCTGCTATATTGCGGGCTGCTGCAAAAAGCAGCGCCAGCGCATGTTCCGCAACCGCCCGATCGCCATAGCCGGGGGTGGTGCGCACCTCGATACCGCGCCTTTGCGCATCCTCAAGGTCGATATAGCTGCCCGCCCCGGTGCCCATAAAGACAATCGCCCGCAGGTTCGGGCAGCCGTCCAGCACCTCGGCGGGAACCGGGCTGTGCTCGACAAACATCACCCTGGCGTTGCGGCACATGGCGATCATCTCGGCTGGGCCCGGGCTGGCCTCATGGATGGTTACGCCTGCGGGCACCGAAAGCCCCCTTGCTGCCATGACCGCGCGCAGCTCTGGCGTGCAATCGACAAAAACCGCATCGCTCATTTCGTCACCTTCTGTTTGCGTCCCGCATATGGAATGCCCGGGCCTGTTATGGCCCGGGCGATTGGTCTGACGCCTGTGTCAGGCCGCCAGTCAGCCGATACCTCAGGCCGCAGCCAGCGCCGCATCCAGGATCGAAAGGGCGCGGTCGAGATCCGCGTCCGAGACCACAATCGGCGCCAGGAAACGCACCACATTGCGATGGATGCCACATTTGATGATCAAAAGCCCCCCCGCACGGGCCGCATCAATCACACGCTGCGCGCGGTCAGGATCGGGGCTGTTATTCGCGCCCGTGATCTCAATCGCCTGCATAAAGCCCTGGCCGCGTGCCTCGGCGACAAAGTCATATTTCGCAACCAGCGCCGAAAGGCCCGCCGCCATCCGCTCGCCCAGAGCGACCGCGCGTTCCAGCAGCCCGTCATGCTCAAAGGCATCCAGCACCGCCAGCGCCGCCGCACAGGCCAGCGCATTGCCGCCATAGGTGCCGCCAAGACCGCCCGGTTTGGGCGCATCCATGATCGCCGCCCGCCCGACCACGCCCGAAAGCGGCAGGCCACCGGCCAGGCTTTTCGCGGTGGTGATCAGATCGGGCTGGATGCCGGAATGCTCGAAGCCGAACATCTTGCCGGTGCGGCCAAAGCCGGTCTGGATCTCATCACAGATCAGCACGATGCCATGCTTTTGGGTGATCTCGCGCAGCGCCTGCATAAAGGCCGCCGGGGCGGGAAGGAAACCGCCGTCACCCTGAACCGGCTCGATGATGATGGCGGCAACGCGGTCTGGCGTCACCTCGGTGTCAAAAAGGGTCTGCAGCGCCGCAAGCGCCTTTTCGACGGTGATCCCGTGCAGCTCATTTGGATAGGCGCTGTGATAGATCTCGCCCGCGAAGGGGCCGAAATTCTGCTTATAGGGGGCGGCGAATCCGGTCAGGGTCGAGGCCAGAAGCGTGCGGCCATGAAACGCCCCGCGGAAGGCCACGATGCCGGGGCGGTTGGTATGGGCACGGGCGATTTTTACCGCGTTTTCAACGGCCTCTGCCCCGGTGGTGAAGAATACGCTCTTGTAGTCCTCGCCCTTGCCGACCAGGGTGTTCAGCCGGGCGGCGAGGTCAAGATAGGGCTCATAGGCGGCCACCTGGAAGGCGGCATGGCTGATCTTGCCCAGCTGGGCGGTGACCGCCGCGACCACACGCGGATGGTTGTGGCCGATATTATGGACACCGATTCCGCCCACGAAATCAAGGTAATCGCGGCCCTCGATATCCCAGACATGGGCCCCCTCGGCGCGGTCGATCACCAAAGGATGCGCGGTCAGCACCCCTTGCGGCACATTTTTGCTGCGTTCGGCAAGGCGGTCAGCGGTGACAGAGGCTTTATCAAGCATGGTCTGTTCTTTCATCTGCGGGCCAGCGGCCCCTGGTTAAGACTGGTTCAGTTAAGCCCGCCGAGATGCAGGGTCTTGGATTCGAGATATTCCTCGATCCCTTCCTGGCCGCCCTCGCGCCCAAGGCCCGAGGCTTTCACGCCGCCGAAGGGGGCGACGTCATGGCTGACAACGCCGGTGTTCAGCCCGATCAGGCCAAATTCCAGCGCCTCGCCGACGCGGAAAGCGCGGGCCAGATCGCGGGTGAAAAAATAGGCGGCAAGGCCGAAGGGCGTGCCATTGGCGATGGCGATGGCTTCTTCCTCGGTCTCAAAGCGGAAGATCGGCGCCACCGGGCCAAAGGTTTCCTCCTGGGCCAGTTGCATCGCGGTTGTTGCGCCGGTCAGCACCACCGGATCGGCATAGCCGGGGGCCAGATCGCGCACCGCAGTCGCCCGGCTCGCGCCATGGGCCAGCGCGTCAGCGACATGGCGTTCGATCTTGGCAATCGCCGCCTGATTGATCATAGGCCCGATGGTGACGCCGGGCGCGGTGCCAGGGCCCACCTTCAGCGCATCGACCTTTGCCGCCAGCCGCGCCACAAAGGCATCATGGATGCCCGACTGCACCAGGATCCGGTTGGCGCAGACACAGGTCTGGCCGCCATTGCGGAATTTCGAGAGCATCGCGCCCTCAACCGCCGCGTCGACATCGGCATCGTCAAAAACGATGAAAGGCGCGTTTCCGCCCAGTTCCAGCGACATCTTCTTGATGGTGGGCGCACATTGTTCGGCCAGCAGCGCGCCCACCCGGGTCGAGCCGGTAAAGGACAGTTTGCGCACCGTCGGGGACCCCGTCAGCGTCGCACCGATCACCTCGGGGCGGCCGGTGACAACATTGATCACCCCCGCCGGAATCCCGGCCCGTGCCGCCAGTTCCGCCATGGCCAGCGCCGAATAGGGCGTGAAATCCGAGGGTTTGATGACAACCGTGCAGCCAGCCGCCAGGGCCGGCGCCGATTTGCGGGTGATCATCGCGGTTGGAAAGTTCCAGGGCGTGATGATGGCGCAGACGCCGACGGGTTCTTTGGTGACAAGGATGCGCTTGTCGCCGGTGGGCGAAGGGATGATCTTGCCGTTGATCCGCCGGGCCTCTTCGGCAAACCAGCGGATAAAGGATGCCCCATAACGGATCTCGCCCAAGGCCTCGGCCAGCGGCTTGCCCTGTTCGGCGGTCAGGATCTGCGCCAGATCCTCTTCATGCGCCAGCATCAGGTGATACCAGGCCAGCAGCAGATCTGCCCGCTCGGCATGGCTGCGCTTGCGCCAGGAGATCATCGCCGTCTCTGCCGCCGCAATCGCAGCCGTGGTCTCAGCGGCGGTACAATCGGGCACATGGCCAATCGCCTGGCCGGTTGCCGGGTTCAGAACTGCCAGATCGCCCCGCTCCAGCCAGTCGCCGCCAATCAAAGCGGCATTTCGAAACAATAGGGCGTCCTTCAGGTGCATGATTTCCTCTTAAGGTTGCGACTGGTTCTGACAGGAGCCGGCAGACAAAATTTTATGCCGCCCGGTTTCGCAACCATAACTGGCTTGCACGACGCGAAGCCGTTCTATATCCGGTTGCTGGCGGCATAAAATGCTGTCGCTTTCGCAGCCACGGCAGATCATCGCGCCAGGCCGCCAGCGCCCGCCGCATCCCGGCCCGGATGCGAGGCCAGAACCCATGGGAGACGACCGGATTGAATGCATCCTTCAGACTGGACCGGATTGATCTGCGGATATTGGCCGAGCTGCAGCTGAATGGCCGCATCAGCAATGTCGAGCTGGCCGGGCGGGTGCATCTGTCGCCGTCCCCCTGCCTTGCCAGGGTCAAGCGCCTGCAGTCACTGGGCTATATCTCGGGCTATACGGCAGTGATCAACCTAGCGCAGCTGGGCGAGGTTCTGACTGTTTTCACCGAGGTCACACTGAAAAACCACCGCCAGGTTGATTTTGCCCGCTTTCAGACGGCTCTTTCAAAAGAGGAATGCTGCCTCGAATGCCACCTGATTTCTGGCGGGCATGACTATTTGCTGAAATTTGTCACTGCCGGGATTGCGGATTATCAACGCATTATGGAGTCGCTGATCGAGCGTGATGTCGGCATTGATAAATATTTCAGCTATGTCGTCATCAAATCCCCTCTGATCCGTCACAATATGCCGATCGAGCGTATTTTTGGCTAGACCATGTTAACAAATGGCGGAGCCAGAACCTGCTGCAGGCGACGTCTGAGAAACCAGGGACATTGTCTTCCGTTCTTTCGGAACCGGCCGCCTGGCGAAGGCTGGTCCTGAACTTTTTAAAAAATGCCCGACCATGTTGCACAGAATGTAAATGGTCCAGTCGACAGCCTTACAAAGCCTGCGGGTCTTGCGCATGGGCAAAGCGTTTCGGCTCCCGATATCCTACCGAATTTATCAAAGCCCCCGTCCGCGATCAGTGTGGCGGGCCGAGACAGCTGGTTGGCCATCACCAGATCACAGCCAGTATCATCGAAATCCTGCTCTGGTGCGATCCCGCTTCATATCTGGAAACCAGCAGCCTTGACCAAGGAAGATGACTCCAGGTCGAGACCCCACCGCTGAACACCCGGAAGTCTTTGGTCAGCAGCCCCTCTTTTCGTCAGCCACATGACGATGGGCCTGCATCACATGGCGCGGGCCAACGGAATCCCTTTGGCCAACACACCGATGTCTTTATCCCGCTGTCTTTATCCGCCATTTTCCAGCATGAACCAGAGCTCTGCCTTTGGAAAGCGAGCATCATATTACATACAGGGAAACCCTGCGAATGCTTCCGACATCCAGATCAAACAGTCTGGCTATTTCCTTAACATAGCTCAGAGACATATCATATTCCACCGTAACCGAAAATACGGCATCCGCACCATGTTCGGCAGAGCATTCCAGAATGGTGAAATTTTCAGAGTGAAGCAGAAAACTTGCGTCAACAAGAACCGGCAATATACCAGAAGACATGCTGGCACAAATATCGGCATTCGAAGCTGAGGGTGGATATCTTGCCGAATATCGGGCGAGATCATGTGCAATCTGCTGAACATCGCTGGCAATGGATATATACATGCTGACAAATGCCACAAGAGCGATAAGCAGTATGATAAGGGGGCGATGATGACGAATTCAGCGGATACATTGCCCCGGCTTTCAGTGATGAAAGCGTATATTCTGTGCAAAAACCTGTTAAATAATATTCCCATCAGACTGCCATGTCAGGGTCGCCACCATTAAAGTATGAGGCACCATCATTCAGCGCACCCCTGTATAACCTGTTAATATGATCATGCTTTGTGGTGAAAATTCATCTCAAAGGCAAAACAATAAGAACTCATCAGATGAGGCGGATTGCATGAACCCGCCTTCCCGCCTGTTGCGCGAAGGGCTGCTGGGCTGGCGACGGGCGGCTCCGCTTCAGCCGCGGCCCTGTTCTCTGGCGGCCGACCGGCATTTGCCAAATATTCATTTTCACCTGACACAACCAGACATTGCGGATACCGCTTTCCTCAGACAGGTGTTAATGCTGAAAGATCGAACCACCGCCAGACCCGGCCTGACCTCTGAGTTCAATGCTTCAGCGCTCTTTGTTCGACACCACCTCTTTGCCGGAACCCGACAGGCTGAGAACCTGGCGGGAGCTTGCAACTGCCGTATGGGAAATCTCTGAGGCAGAGCCCGATGGGTTCTATGCCAATGTCGATCTGTGGCACGGGGGCGATCTGATTTTCGGCTCTGTCGCAAGCTCTGCCCAGGCGACACGCCGTGATCTGGGACGGATCCTTGACGACGGTTTGGACTATTATGCGCTGCAATTCTATATGGGCGGGCGCCGTCAGGTCCGCTCGGGCGGGCGCGAGGCGGTGATTTGCGATGGCGGCCTGCTCAGCGTCGACATGACCCAGCCGCTGGAGACCGCATCGACCCGCTATCGCAGCCTTGATCTGGGGGTACCCCGCAGGCTTTTGGCCCCCTTGCTGCGCGATGCAGAGGCGCATGGCGGCAGGGCCTATGCCGCGCAGGGCCCGCTTGTCGCGCTGTTGCGCCGCCATGTTCTGGCGCTTTATCGGGGCGCGCCGCAGATGACGCCTGAGGATTGCGCCAGCCAGCAGGATGGCACGGTCGCGCTGGTGGCCGCCGTTCTGAACGGGCGCATCGATGATGATGTGACCGAGGGCCTGCGCCGCGCGACGCTTTTCGCCCTGCGACATCAGATCGAGACTCAGCTGGCCGATGCCCGCCTTTCACCCGAGGCGCTGGCACAGTCTTTCGGCATCTCGCGCGCGACGCTTTACCGGGTGATGGCGCCGGTGGGGGGCTTTCAGACCTATGTCTGGCGGCGCCGCCTGCATCGGTGCCGCGATGAGATCGCCAGCAATGCAGGCACCCAGATCAGTGAGATCGCCGGCAAATGGGGATTTCTGAGCGCCGCCTCCTTCAGCAGCCAGTTCCGCCGCGCCTTTGGCATGTCGCCCCGCGAATGGCGCAGCTTTTCCCAGGCTGTTTATGGCGGAAAGATCCTGCCGGGTGACGCCGCGAACTGGAGCAGATGGCTCTCGGCGCTTTCCGCCCGCCAAGGCTGAAACACCCCCCTGCCGCGCCCCGGCTGAGACGCTGAGTAAAGTTTCAGCCTATTTCAGAGAATGCACCGCAAAGTTGTGCGCGCCGTGCAGGTTCAATCTTGACCAAATGGCAAAAATGCAATCCTCGAAAGAATTGCATTTTCATCTTTCCCTTATTGTCCGGCCATTTGCATATCGTGATCTCTGCCAGCAGAGGTCGCAGGCTGCTGGGCTGTCGCCAGAAGGGAAGGCGCGGGTGCAAAGACCGTCCCTGATTTGGGGGCCAGCCAGGAATGCCGACAATGATGCCTGTTCAAGATACTCTGCCCTCACTGGCCTGCCCTGACGCAGCGAGGCCCGCTTGCAGTCGGGCCTCTGGCAATCGGGCCCCTGGCAATCGGGCGATCCGCGCCGCGCGGCGCATGATGAGCGGCGCTCTTGTGATGCTGGTTGCGCTGACCCTGGGGCTGCTGCTTTCGGCTTCGGCGGCAGTGGCGCAGTCGGTTACCACATCGGCCTCGCCTGCGACCTTCAGCACCGAAGGTGAACGGATTTCGATCACCTATAGCTTTAATCCTGGCAATTACAGCCTCAGCGGGCCGGTGACTGCGACATCCCTGTTCGGCGGGGAACCGATCACTTGCGGCCCGCACAACGGGATGAACGTCGTTCAGTGCACCAGCACCTATACGATCAGCAGCATGGACATGATGACTGGCACGGCGTTAGAGATGGCCTCGTTTCAGGCACCACGTCTCGGTGGTTCGGATCTGACCGCACAGTCCCCCCAGATCCGCATGTCAAAGGTCGGCGGCGGGCCGACAGTCCTTTCGCTGAGCGCAAGCCCTGCGACGCCGAAGCCTGGCGACACGGTCACCCTTACTGCGACCCTCAGCAGTATGGGGTGCAATTCTGGTTTGGTCCCGGACGGAACGATAAGGATCGAGCACGCAGGCACGACTTTTCATGCGGTCATCCAACCGGTGATGATCGGGAACGTCAGAACCGGGCAAGGCACGGCTACGGTAAATGTTATGGCCGAAGCTCCTGGCACCCACTACATCAACGCCAGCTACGCGGGCGGAATGGGATGTGCCGCAAACACCAGTGCGACAAGCTATACCTCGCGCCTTGACCCGATCCAGCTCGATGCTTCGATGAAAAGCGGCGCAACCCCGGGCAGCTCGGTTATAACCGTCCGGGTCACCAACCCCGGCAGTGCGACATATACTTTTTCCCCTTCGGTCAACATCAGCGATGCGAACGGGCCGCTGACGATCACCTCGACCACCAATGATGCAAACAGCAGCGCTGTCACCTTCGCACATGGCACGGAAAAGAGGATCACCGTTAATTTGCCAGCTGGCTATGCCCAGTCGTCAGATGGCCGCGTCAGTGGGCCTGTCGGCCCGCTGCAGTTTGACATCACTGACCCGCTTACCATCTCAGGCGGCGGCCCGCTGCCAGACTATGGCCAAAGTTATTCCAGCACGTTTCAGGCCAGTGGCGGGATAGCCCCGTATACCTATTCAGCCACCGGCATGCCCAATGGGCTTTCCCTGAATGCCGCGACGGGGCAACTGCAGGGACAGGTTAATTTCGTCGGGAATTACGATTTCACGATTACAGCAACCGACAGTGCCAGCCAAACGGCAATCGCCAGATTTGCGGGGGTAATATTGCCTCCGATGATTGAGATAACACCTGTTTCCCTTCCAGCTATGACTGTGGGCACCGCAACGAGCCACGCGCTTGCAGCGCGCGGCGGCATTGCACCCTATACCTACAGTGTTGATGGGAACGCGTTGCCATCAGGGCTGAGCCTGAACCCGAACGGTACACTTTCAGGAACACCTACAGTCTCTGGCCCCTATGCGATCAACATCTCAGTCAAGGACAATAATGGCTATAAAGCGTCGAAACTATATTCGGGCACCATCGGGCCTCTCCCGCTTTCCCTGCAATCCGCCATGCCATTCTACGCCCGTCAGGGGCAGGATTTCGTGTTAGATATGGTGCTAACTGCAAGCGGAGGCACGCAACCTTACAGCTTCAGCCTGGTGGATGGGCCCGCATGGCTTACGGTTACCCCGGCGGGCGAGCTTCGCGGAACGCCGCCGGCCGCAGGGCTGACTGGATTCAAGCTTCGTGTCACGGATGCGGCAAATGCCACTGCCACTAATGACTACTCTATTAATGCCGTCCCCCCGAAGCCGGTCGTCGGTGATACGCCGCTTACCGTAGCGGCAAACAGTCGGCATAACCCCGTGACAGTGACCAATACTGGTGGCCTGATCACAGGGTTTTCATTCAACCAGATTCCGGCGCATGGCCATGCCGTTATCACCGGTGGTGCAGCGTTCTATACCCCTGAACCGGGCTTTTCAGGGACGGATGAATTTCTTCTCACCCCCATCAACGACGGCGGGCTGGGCGACATCTTCAGGGTTATGGTAACGGTCGAAAAGCCCATTCTGAAGGTCGGCCCTGACACGCTGGCACCTGTATCACTGGGCGCAGCGGTCAGCGCGCAATTCAGCGCAGATCTTGGCACGGCGCCCTATGATTTTGTGGTTGCCTCCGGTCAGCTGCCTGCTGGCGTGACACTCTCCTCTTCGGGACTTCTGTCGGGCACCGCGACCCAGGCAGGAAAATTCACATTCACCGTTCAGGCAACGGATCAATATAACGCAACCGGACAGCAGACACTCGACCTTGATATCACCGAACCTGCACCCATTGCGGCGGATGATACATGGACAATACCGGCAAACAGCGGCGCAACCGCTGTTCCACTGGCTCTGACGGGTGGCACAGCCACAGCGCTGACGCTGGTTGCGCCGCCTGAGAATGGCACCGCCAATATTGATGGCACCCGGATCACCTATCAGCCGGAACCTGGCTATTCCGGACCGGACAGCTTTGCCTACCAGGCCTCAAACGACGCGGGGCCATCAGGGGTGGCGCGTATCTCGATCGAGGTTGAGCGCCCCACTTTGGAGGTATCACCGCCTGCACTGACCACAGCTCATGTAGGCATAGCCTACTCCCAGCAGCTTAGCTCCCGGCACGGCACCGCGCCCTACACCTACGCTGTCACCGCAGGCGCGCTTCCGGCCGGGATGAGCCTGAGCTCCACAGGCGTGCTTTCGGGTACCGGCATGGTTCCAGACATGTACAGCTTCATCGTCACAGCAGTCGACAAATATGGCGCAAGCGGGATCAAACATTACGATCTGAGCGTCACGGTTCTCGCACCGGCTGCAAGCAACAGCACGCTCAGGCTGCCCGCAAACAGCGGCGCAACCCCGGTGACGCTGAACCTGTCGGGCGGGGTGCCTGCGACGCTGGCCATTGCGGCCCAGGCGACGAATGGCACCGCGACGGTCAATGGAACCACCATCACCTACCAGCCCAACCCCGGCTATTCCGGCCCGGACAGCTTTACCTATAACGCAACGAATGACGGCGGCACCTCGGCCGATGCGGTGGTCTCGGTCACCGTCGATCCGCCGCAGTTGACCCTGTCACCGGCCCAGCTGAACCAGGGCCAGATCGGGGCAGCCTATTCGGTGCAAATCAGCGCCAGCCTTGGTGCGGCACCCTACACCTATCTGGTTACCGCAGGCACCTTGCCAGACGGGATACAGCTTGACAGCGACGGCAGGCTGTGGGGCACCCCCACCGCTGCGGGCGAGGCCAGCTTTACCATCGAGGCGACCGACGCCCATGGCGCAACAGGAAGCCAGCCGCTGGTGCTCGACATCCTGATCGACGCGCCGATTGCCGCGGCCAGCACGTTCACGCTGCCCGCAAACAGCGGCGCAACCCCGGTGACGCTGAACCTGTCGGGCGGGGTGCCTGCGACGCTGGCCATTGCGGCCCAGGCGACGAATGGCACCGCGACGGTCAATGGAACCACCATCACCTATCTGCCCAACCCCGGCTATTCCGGCGCGGACAGCTTTACCTATAACGCAACGAATGACGGCGGCACCTCGGCCGATGCGGTGGTCTCGGTCACCGTCGATCCGCCGCAGTTGACCCTGTCACCGACCCAGCTGAACCAGGGCCAGATCGGGGCAGCCTATTCGGTGCAAATCAGCGCCAGCCTTGGTGCGGCACCCTACACCTATCAGGTCAGCGCAGGCACCCTGCCAGACGGGATACAGCTTGACAGCGACGGCAGACTTTGGGGCACCCCCACCGCTGCGGGCGAGGCCAGCTTTACCATCGAGGCGACCGACGCCCATGGCGCAACAGGAAGCCAGCCGCTGGTGCTCGACATCCTGATCGACGCGCCGATTGCCGCGGCCAGCACGTTCAGCCTGCCCGCAAACAGCGGCGCAACCGCTGTGCCGCTGAACCTGTCGGGCGGGGTGCCTGCGACGCTGGCCATTGCGGCCCAGGCGACGAATGGCACCGCGACGGTCAATGGAACCACCATCACCTACCAGCCCAACCCCGGCTATTCCGGCCCGGACAGCTTTACATATAACGCAACGAATGACGGCGGCACCTCGGCCAATGCGGTGGTCTCGGTCACCGTCGATCCGCCGCAGTTGACCCTGTCGCCGACCCAGCTGAACCAGGGCCAGGTCGGGGCAGCCTATTCGGTGCAAATCAGCGCCAGCCTTGGTGCGGCACCCTACACCTATCAGGTTGCCGCAGGCACCCTGCCAGACGGGATACAGCTTGACAGCGACGGCAGACTTTGGGGCACCCCCACCGCTGCGGGCGAGGCCAGCTTTACCATCGAGGCGACCGATGCCCATGGCGCAACAGGAAGCCAGCCGCTGGTGCTCGACATCCTGATCGACGCACCGATTGCCGCGGCCAGCACGCTCAGCCTGCCCGCAAACAGCGGCGCAACCCCGGTGACGCTGAACCTGTCGGGCGGGGCGGTTGCAACGCTGGCCATTGCGGCCCAGGCGACGAATGGCACCGCGGCGGTCAATGGAACCACCATCACCTATCTGCCAAACCCCGGCTATTCCGGCCCGGACAGCTTCACCTATAGTGCAACGAATGACGGCGGCACTTCGTCAGCTGCCCTGGTCTCGGTCACCGTCGAAAAGCCCCTGCTGAGCCTTACCCCGGCAAGCCTTGCATCGGGCGTGGTTGGCGATGCCTATCTGGCACGGTTCACCGCTGATGGCGGCGCGGGCCCTTACCGGTTTGCGCAGGACGCGGGGGAGCTGCCCGATGGGCTGAGCCTTGCCGCTGATGGCAGCCTCAGCGGCACACCGACCGAGGCGGGCACCTTTGCCTTCAGCATCATCGCAACAGATGCCCATGGCGCAACCGGCGGCCTGAGCCTGAGCCTTGAGATCCTTGGCGGGACGGTTTCCGCGCTGGACCAGCAGGTCACCATCGAGGCCGGAGGCAGCACTCTGATCGATCTGAGCCAGGGCGCGCTTGGCCCTGTCACCGGGGCGCGTATTCTGGCAGTCGAACCTGCCTCGGCGGCGAAGGCAGAGCTGATCTCGCGCCAGATGGGCTTTGCCCGCAGCGCAACTGCGGGCCCGGCAGCTCCGGCACCTGTTCTGCTGCGACTGACAATTGCCGACAGTTTTGAGGGCACCGGGCACGTGACTTTCGTGCTGACCGGGGCGGACGGCGAGTCTTCCCCCGCCACGATCACCTTCAGCGTGGCACGGGCGGTCGATCCGCTGGAAAGCGGCGATGCCTATGCACTGGCGTCATCGCATAATGCCTCGGCCCGGCGTCTGGCCAACCGGAATATGGACCAGATCCACGGTCATATGCGTCGCATGCGCCAGAACGGCTGCCTTGAAAACGCGCTGAACCTGTCGCTGACCGGGCCCGGCTCGGACTATCAGTCCGCTCAAAGTGCCAGCCTGTCGCGCGCAGTCTGCGGTGATCGGGCGGTTGGCCTCTGGCTTGACGGTGGCATCTCTTTTGGCAAATGGGACAATTCCAGCTTTGCCGAAGAGCTGTCACATACGACCCGCAACCTGACCATCGGCATGGATTTCCGTCTCAGCGAGAATGCCACCGGGGGCCTTGCGCTCAGCTATGGGCGTGATGTGACCGAGATCGGCGATCTGGGCAGCAAAAGCCGCAACCTCTCTTATGGGGTGACGGTCTATGCGACCTGGGATCTGGGCCAGGATTACTATGTCGACGGGCTGATCGGGCTGGCGCGCCTGGACTTTGACACGAAACGCTGGATCGCGAATGAGGCGCTGTTTGCCAACGGCCAGCGAGAGGGCGAGCAGGCGATGTTCTCGCTGGCGGCCGGGCGTGTCTTTACCAGTGGCACCCGCGAGACCGACGGCTATCTGCGGGTCAGCGGCTCGCGCTCGCGGCTGGATGCCTTTACCGAAACCGGGGCTGCCGGGGCGCTGCATTACGAAGAGCAGACCGTGCGCAGCCTGGTTGCGGCGATTGGCGCCTCGACCAGCACCTCGGTAAAGCTGCCCGACGGTATCCTGACCTCACGTTTCAGCGGCGAGCTGAACCATGAGTTCGCCGATGAGGGGATGATCGCGGTCAGCTATGCGACCTCGGGGGCCCGCTTTGAGCGCAAGGCCGCAGAAGAGAACCGCACCGGGCTGCGTCTGGGTGCCGCCTTTGACCTGGAGCGTTTCGATGGCTGGCGCCTCGGTGCCGATCTTGGGGCGCGATTTGACAAAGACGGCTTCTCGGGCGGCGATGTGAAACTGCGCTGGCTGCTGGAGTTCTGAGCCAGCCCCCGCGAAAAGCAATGCGGTAAACTGCAGGCGGCCTCAGACATGGGGCCGCCCTTTCATATTTGCGGGCACCAGTGTCGCGGCGGACGATTGCAGCGCAGGTGACATAGCCAGGGCATCAGGCATCAAAGGCCGGGGCCGGAACGGCGGGCCTGGGCAAAGGCGGCAGGGATCGCCCGTTTCGCTTTGCCGTTCTGGTGCGGCAGAGATGGGCCCGGCCCAGGCGCGGATGGCAGACGCATCAATAGTTGACTTTTTTACTTTTACACCATCCAAGGGGCTGTCTCGCTGAAAGGATTATGACGTGAAAAGCACCGGCCTCAAACGCAGCCTTCTCACCACACTTTGCATCGCCGCTCTTTCCATTCCCTCGCTGAGCCTGGCAGAAGCCGCCTTCCCGGCGCCCGTCGAATTCAAAGGCCGCATCAGGGCCGAAAGCGCCGTTCCGGGCGTTCCGGTTCATGCAGGGGGCGAGGTGCGCATCTCGGCCACGGGTCTGGCGCCGGGGCAAAAGCTGGTTTTGCAGCGCGGCCCCGATGTTTTGTCAGACGCCGCACTGCAGGCCGATGAGAAGGGCAGCGCCAGCCTGACCTTTACGCTGCCCGCTGACGCGGCACCCGGGCTGCACCCGCTGGTGGTGCTGCTGGAAGAGCCCTCGATGACCACTACCATCGACCTGAAAATCTCAAAGCCGCTGGACTATCTGAACGAAAAAGACTGGTCGGTCGCCGCCGTGCATCCGGCAAAGGGCCTTTATCAATCGGCCTATAGCGCCCGCAGCAATGCGCTTTTCGTGACCGCTGCCGATTTCAGCGGCGGCACCTCTGAACTGCTGCGCCTTGATCCTGAGACGCTGGAGGTTCAGGCCCGCATAACCCCCGCCGATTTCCCCGAAGACCAGAAGCCCCCGGCGAAAGAGGGCGCGCCAAAGGGCCCCTATAAGCTGGCCCCTGCGGGCGTGTTCGGGCTGGGCCTTGATGAGGCCGAGGGCCGGATCTGGGTCACCAATACGCCTGACAATACGATTGCGGTCTATGCCCAGGATGATCTGTCGCTGATCCATCAATTCGCCCCCGGCGCGGTCTATCACTCGCGCGATGTGCTGATTGATCCGCTGCGCAAGCGGGCCTTCGTCTCTTCCTCGGCGACCAGCAATGTCTATGTCTTTGACAGCGAAAGCTATGAGCCTCTGGGCGTGATCGACATCCGCTCGGCCCAGCGGGGCGGCGAGTTCTATGTCATGAGCCTGGCCATCGATCCCGCCAGGGCCGAGGTCTATGTGGTCAGCCGCATCAGCAATGAGCTGGCGATCATCGACGCCGCCAGCCTGGAGGTGAAGAAGATCCTCGCGCTTCCCGGGGCGAAAAACGCAACCGGGCTGGATGTCGATCCGGCAACCGGCCGCCTGTTTGTCGCCGCCCAGGACAGCAACACCCTGCTGATCCTGGACCGCGACAGCGGAGAGATCCTGCATGATGTCACCGTCGGCGCAGGCGCGCTGAACGTGGTCTATGATGCAACCAGCGGTCTGGCCTGGGTGTCATCGCGTGAGGCGGGCAGCCTGACGGCGGTGAACAATGATGGTGAGATCGTCGCGCATCTTGAGGGCGGCAGCTATGCCAATCACGTCGCCATTGATGGCAAGGGCGCGGTCTTTGCGGTCAATAAATCGCTGGGGGCCGAGGATGAAAAGGCAGACTTCCTGCGCCGGATCACCCGCGCCGACTGACCCCTGCCCTGCCAGATAAAAAGCCCCGGATGCGCTTGCATCCGGGGCTTTTTTATTGACCTGAGCCAGGCTCAGAAGGTTTTCGAGAGGTTCAGACGGAAGTTCCGCCCGGTCTCGGTAACCCAGGGCTTGCCCGTCGCAGCACTGATCGGGGTCATGGCGTAGTGATAGCTGCGGTCAAAGACGTTCTCGACGCCGAAGTCGATCGCCAGGCCCTCAAAGCTGCCCTGCGGCACGATGTAGCTGACTTTCAGGTCATGCGCGGCAAAGCCTGCATGGCGTGTGGTGCCGACGGTGATGCTTTTCTGCGCCTCCATCCGCCAGGACAGATCGATGCCATTGGCGAATTTATGGCCAACCGTCAGTGTCAGCGTGTCGCTGGGGCTATAGGTGTCCAGATCCCAGACGCCACCCGCCAACAGACGCTCGTTGTCGGTCAGGTTCACGGTGCCGTTCAGATAGGTGCCGCCCGCCATGGTGTAATGGGCCGCGATCTCAACGCCCTGACGCTTCAGCTGGCGGCCAGGAACCGACAGCGCGAACATCGTGTTCCAGATATCGCTGTGATACAGCGTGACCGAGCCGCGCAGCGTGTCGCCCGCCGCCAGCAGATCGCCGCCCTCATAGCGCAGGCCGCCTTCCCAGTTGCGCGACTGCTGCAGCTTGTCGTCATAGGTGGTCAGCACGTCATAGGTCGGCAGCGCCTCGGTATAGGTGAACGAGCCGAAGACCTTCACGCCATTGCCGAAGCCTTTTTCCAGCCCGAAGCCCAGGGTGCGGGCCAGGTTGTCATAGCTCTGCGGTGCGGTCGTGGCGCTGATTTTCTGGTCTTCCAGACGCAGGCCGATGGTCGCCAGCAGCTCATTGCCGAAATCCATCGTGTCGATGGCGAAAAGGCTGAGCCGGCGATCCTTGCCGCTTGCCGGCGAGGTATCCAGACGGGTGCGATCCTCGCTGGACCAGGCCAGCCCCGCACGCAGGCGGTGATTGATGACGCCGGTGTCAAAACGCGCGGTATTGGTCAGGGTCACGCGGTCGGTTTTGGTATTGAACAGACCCGATTGCGAGATCGCAAAGGCCGAGCCAAACCCATCGATATTGTGATCCTGATCCGAGCGCGAGACGCTCAGCTCCAGGTCAACCAGGTCATTTCCGGCCGGATTGTGGTTCCAGGTCAGCGCCGCCACATTGCCCTTGCGGTCGATATTGGCAAGGCCAAGGCCCGCGTAATCGTTCAGCATGCTCGACAGGTTGACGTTGCTTTCCGAGCTTTCATAGCGGGTATAGCTGAAGGTCAGGCTATTGGCATCATCCAGCCGGAAGCGCGATTTGAACAGCATCGACGGCACGTTGAAGCCGCGCGCGGTCTCATTGCCATCGGGGTCTTCCTGGGCATCCTGGCCGCGACGGGTGTAGTTGAACAGGAAATCAACCGTGCTGTTCGCCTGCCAGGCCAAGGTCGAAGAGGTCACCCAGCCATCGCCGTTGCTATTGGCGCCCAGCATCTGGCGGAACCGGAACCCGTCCTCGCCCCCGGTCAGATCCGAGCCGTTGATCGTGCGCGCCGTCACCGCGCCGCCGGTGATCCCCGAGCCATATTCCAGCGAGGCCAGCGGCCCGGTGGTCACATCAACCGAACGCAGCAAAGCCGGGTCAGAGATTGCGCCAGACGCGCCCTGATAATGGCGGCCCGGATTGTCGGCCACACCGTCAACCACGATCTTGGTCGCCGGATCGCCCTGATAATGGTGGTTGCCGCCAAAGCCGCGGATCGAGATCCCGGCAGTCAGCAGATTGCCACGGCGGGTGGTGGTGACCGAGGGCGCATCGCGCAGAACATCGGTCAGGGTGCTGGCCTGCGAGCGCGCAATACCCGCAGCATCAAGGCTGAAGTTCGGCCCTGTTCCAACCACTTGCGCGGGGGCATCGGCATCCAGCACGATAACACCAAGCGGGGTGCCGTCTGCGGCCCGGGCGTCGTTGTCACTCAGGGTGTTCTGCGCCAAAAGCGCCAGAGGTGAGGTGCTGAACGCAAGCGTCGCAGCGACCAGAAGTTTTGTTTTCGCCATGCCATCCTACCGGAAACTGTCAGATTGGAAGCGTGGCTGGCAACGGCGGGCGTGCTTTGGGGCTTAGTCAGAAAGACTACAGTTATTGTCAACATCTTGCAGACAGGATTTCCGGCCAGGGTCAGGAACCGTGGCGCAACCGCCATACCCTGCCCCCGCCCTGCGAAAGCATGCCCCCAAAAACCCCCGCCGAAAGCACCGCGCAACCCTGGCCCGCACCGGGCCCGCCAGCCGCAATCCAGAGGGCGGGCCGTGCCGCTGGAGAATATAGTTGTAAAAATGAATTAACAGATGTATCCGATTCACGTCGGGCCCGCTTTCACGCCATCCGACCGGAACGCCGCGCCGGAAATGCGGGGAAATTTGGGAGGATTTCATGAAGAGACTTGCAATGCTGCTCGCAGGGGCGGCACTCGCGCTGCCATTGGCCGCAGGCGCGCAGGACGCGCCCGGCACCGCAAAGAAAGACAGCTACCGCTTTCTGATCGTGCCGAAAGTCGTGCATCCCTGGTTCGACAAGGTGAATGACGGCGCGCAGATGGCTGCCGTCGCCCTTGAGGCCCAGACCGGCGCAAAGATCGAGATCGTCTATTCCGCCCCGCAAACCGCCGATGTGGTCCAGCAGGTGCAGATCGTCGAAAGCGCCATTTCGACCCGTCCCGACGGTATCGCCATCGACCTGCTTGATCCCGAGGGCAACCGCGCCTCGCTGGAGGCCGCGCAGTCGCAGGATATCCCGCTGGTTCTGTTCGATTCCGTGCCACCCGAAGGCATGGCGATCCCCTTCATCGGCTCGGATTTCTGCGAACAGGCCAAAATCGCCTCGCGTCGTCTGGTTGAGGTTTTGGGCGGCGAAGGCGAAGTTGCGATCATGATGGGGGTGCCGACCGCGCCGAACCACTCGATCCGCGCCGAATGCCACCGTGAGGTTTTCGCCGAACATCCCGGCATCAAGGTTGTGGCTGAGGGGATCGACAACGACTCGATCGAGATCGCCCAGCAGCAGGCCGCCGCAATCATGCAGGCCAATCCGAACCTGAAAGGCTGGGTCGCATCCGATGCGGCAGGCCCCATCGGTATCGGCCAGGCCATCATCGAGGCCGGCAAACAGGATCAGGTGACGCTGGTTGGCCTGGATAACCTGCCGGAAATGCTGGAAATGATCCGCTCGGGCGTCGCTGACAGCTCTTCCGCCTCGCAGCCGGAACTGCAGGGCTACTGGTCGGTCATGCTCTTGTGGCAACAGGCCACCGGCGCCCCGGTGCCGCAATTCCTGGACACCGGCAATGCCTTCCTGACCAAAGAAAACGTCGGCGAATAAGCCGGCGACAGCGGGTCGGGGTTCCAGCGGGATCCCGGCCCGCAATCGCGCATCGGTCCCGCCCGCCAGATGGCGCAGCCGGGACGGATGCCCTTCCTTCGGAGTTACAAAATGGCCTATCTGGAGGCACGCGGTCTGGGCCGCGATTTTCCGGGCGTGACGGCGCTGAACGGCGTTGATCTGTCCGTTGAACTGGGGCGCACCCATATCCTGGCGGGCGAGAATGGCGCGGGTAAATCCACCCTGGTCAGGATCCTGACCGGAACCGACCGCGCCTCGCGGGGGGATCTGCTGATCGACGGCAAAGACCCGCTGACAGACCCCGCGCTCTTTCGCACCATCGCCTATGTGCCGCAGGAGCTGTCGCTTTTTCCCGATGTGACGGTGGCCGAAAACCTCTTCATGCCCTTCGCCCGCAGCGGCCACGCGGGCCTTGTGAACCGCAAGAAGATGGAGGCCGAGGCCCAGATCTATCTGGACCGTTTCGGCATCCGCGCCCGCCCCTCAGACCTCGTGCGCCACATCCCGGTGCCCGACCAGCAGCTTTTGCAGATCGCCCGCGCCTCGACCAACAAAGAGATGAAGGTGCTGATCCTGGACGAGCCGACCTCGGCCCTGACCGCCTCCGAGGTGGACCGCGTGTTCCGGGTGATCCGCGACTTTCTGGCCAGCGGCCATGCCATCGTCTTCATCTCGCATAAGATGGAAGAGGTCTTCGGCATCGGCGACGATTACACCGTGTTGCGCAATGGCGAAAAGGTCGATGCGGGCCGGATCGCGGATATTGACGAGCCCGCGCTGATCCGCGCCATGTCAGGCCGCGATGTGCGCATTGATGAGCATTTCCGCCCCGCCTCGGCGGTGAGCGACGTGATCATGCAGGTCGATGGGCTGACAGGCCAGGGCTTTGCCGATGCCAGCTTCACCCTGCGCCGGGGCGAGATCCTCGGCTTTGCGGGCCTGGTGGGCGCGGGGCGCTCTGAACTGATGCAGACCATCTTCGGTTTCCGCCGCGCGAAATCGGGCCAGGTTACGGTTGAGGGCAAGGCCTGGAAACTGAACGACCCTGCGGCCTCGGTCCAGGCGGGGATGCTTTACCTTTCGGAAGAGCGCAAGCATCACGGCATCTTCCCGCTTTTGTCGCTGCGCGAGAATATCGGCCTTTCGGTCCTGTCGCTGACCTCTGGCAAGGCGGGCATCAACGCCGGGCGCGAGCGCGGCATCGTCGCCAAAGTGATCGAGGATTACGGCATCCGCGCCGCAGGCCAGGGCCAGAAAATCGCCACCCTTTCAGGCGGCAACCAGCAAAAGGCGATCATCGGCCGCGCCATGGCCACCACGCCGCGCATCCTGGTCTTTGACGAGCCGACCAAGGGCATCGACATCCGCACCAAGGCCGAGATCTACCGCATCATGAAAACCCTGGCCGAGGAAGGCGTGGGCATCATCCTGATCTCATCCGAGATGACCGAGCTGCGCCGCTGCGCCAGCCGCATCATCACCATGCACAGCGGCACCATCACCGGCGATTATGACGCCGCAACCACCAATAGCGAAACCCTGGTCGGGGCGATTTTCGGCTCTGACATGCCTGCGGCGGCGGTAAATGCCGCTGCCGGGACCAGCTCTGACGCGGAGACCCCTCATGTCCACTGAAGCCAGCGCCCAAACGGCGCGCCCCTCTTTCCTTTCCGCAATCCTGCGCAATCCGCTGGCGGGCGTGTTCATCGCGCTGCTGGCGATTTTCGTAATTTCCTGCCTGATCTCGCCCTATTTCCTGACCTCTTACAATATGTCGGTCATCGCGCGGGGGCTGGCCTTTGTCGGCATCATGACCATCGCGCAATCGGCGCTGATGATCCTGGGCGAGCTGGACCTTTCGCTTGGCACCATTGGCGGGCTTAGCGGGGTGATCTCTGGCATGCTGATGGTGCAGGCGGGGGTCGATCCCTGGATTTCCATCGTGCTGGCGCTGGTTCTGGGGCTTTTGCTGGGGCTCTTGAACGGCTTTCTGGTCACCGCCCTGGGGCTGCATTCGCTGGTTCTGACCATCGGCATGGCCGGGGTCTATGGCGGTGCGATCCTGGTTCTGACCAAGGGCGTGGCGATCACCGGCATTCCGGCCAGCATCCACTTCCTTGGTCGCGGCGATGCCTTTGGCGTGCCCGTGCCCTTTATCGTGATGGTCGTGGTGCTGCTGATCGCGCTGTTTCTGACCCTGAAAACGCCGATGGGCCGCTATATGTATGCCATCGGCAACAATGCCGCGGCGGCCCGCATGCTGGGGATCCGCGTGAACCGCATCCGCCTGATGATCTTCGCGCTGGCGGGGATGCTTTCGGCGCTGGCTGGCGTTTTGATGGTTGCCCGCCTTGGCACCGCGCAGCCCTCGATCGGGCAGGCCTGGGTGCTGGCCCCGATTGCCGCCGCTGTCATCGGGGGCGTCGCCACCACCGGGGGCGTCGGCTCGCCGCTGGGCGGCATCTTCGGGGCCGCGATCATCGCCATCATCGAGAATATCATCGTGCTTTTCGGCGTCTCGCCCTATTGGCAGGGCGTGGTTTCGGGGGTGATCGTGGTTCTGGCGATCTCTTTCGATGCCCTCTCCCGCCGTTACATCCGCCGCGACAGCCACTGATCTGCGCCCTCTGATCTGAAAGACCAATGCCATGACCAAAAGCAAAAAACTGATCAACGCGCCCGAAAACATCATCCCCGAGATGATCCAGGGCATGGTTGGCGCCCATCCCGATATCCTTTGCGTCGAGGGCCGCACCGGCCGCGCCGTCGTCGCAGTCGAGGGCCCGCGTGACGGCAAAGTCGGCATCGTGATCGGCGGCGGTTCCGGGCATGAGCCTGCCTTCGCGGGCTATGTCGGGCGCGGCCTTGCCGATGCGGCGGCGGTGGGCAATGTCTTCGCCTCGCCCTCGCCCGACCATATCACCGATGCGGCGCGTCAGGCCGATGGCGGCGCGGGCGTCGTGCTGCTTTACGGCAATTACACGGGCGACGTGCTGAATTTCACCATGGCGCTTGAGGAACTTGAGGCCGCAGGCATCCCCACCCGTCAGGTCGCGGTGGCCGATGATGTCGCCTCGGCCCCCGAGGCCCGCAAGGGTGAGCGTCGCGGCATCGCAGGCGACTTCTTCGTTTTCAAAATCGCAGGCGCCGCCGCCGATCAGGGCGAGCCGCTGGCCCGCGTCGAGGCGCTGGCGCAAAAGGCCAATGCCCATACGCTTTCGATGGGCGTGGCGCTTTCACCCTGCTCGCTGCCCCAGACCGGCAAGCCGAATTTCGAGATCGGCGATGACGAGATGGAAATCGGCATGGGTCTGCATGGCGAGCCCGGCATGCGCCGTGCCAAACTGGGCACCGCCGATGCAGTCACCGATGAGCTGGTCGCAACCATCCTTGCGGAAATGCAGCCCAAAGCGGGCGACCGGGTCGCCGTGCTGGTCAATGGCCTTGGCGCAACGACCTATGTCGAGCTTTACCTGATCTTCAACCGGGTGAAGCAGATCCTAGATGAAAAGGGCATCGTGATCCATCGCAGCTGGGTTGGCGAATATGCCACCTCGCTGGAGATGGCGGGCGCCTCGGTCACGCTGCTGAAGCTGGATGATGAGCTGACGGGCCTGCTTGATCACCCCTGCCGCAGCGTCGCGCTGACGGTCGGGGCTGCCGTGACCGGCTCGACCCGGGCGGCCCGCTCTGCCCGGCGTAACACCGCGCAGGAAGAGATCGGCGAGAGTGCCGCCACCCCTTCCGCCGCGCTGATCACCGAAGGCAAGCTGACGCCGCAGATCTTCCGCGACATGATGGCCGAGGCCGGAACCCAGATCATCGCCGCCCGCGACTGGCTGTCGGAACTCGACGGGGTCATCGGCGACGGCGATCACGGCATCACCATGGAGATCGGCTGGAAAGCCGTGCAGGCGGCCCTTGCCAATGCCCCCGCCGATGAGACGATTGAGGGCAGCTGCAAACGCATGGCCAAGGCCTTCCTTGACGCGGTCGGGGCCTCTTCCGGGCCGCTTTACGCCACCGCCTTCCTGCGTGCAGGCGCGGCAGTGGGCCAGCGGCAGAACCTTGACGGTGCAGCGCTTGCCACCTGGCTTGCCGCCGCGCTGCAGGGCATCCGTGATCGTGGCCGGGCAGAGCCGGGCGACAAGACGATGATCGACGCCTGGGTTCCCGCCGTTGCCGCAGCCCAGGGCCTGCCCGCAGACGCGTCAGAGCTTGCGGTGATGCAGGCCGCCCGTGACGGGGCCGAAGCTGGCATGAACGCCACCGCCGCGCTGGAATCGCGTCGGGGCCGTTCGGCGAAACTCGGGGCGCGGTCGGTTGGCCATATCGACCCGGGCGCGGCCTCGACCTTCGTGATCCTGCGGGCAATGACGGCGGCGCTGGAACGCGCCGGGGTCTGAGTTCTGGCCCAGGGCTTTGGCCTGAGATTTTGCTCTGAGACTTTGGCCGGAACCCCGGCCAAAGACCCCTGCACCACCCGATGCCCCACGATCTGCCTTAGCGTGGCCCGGCCAGCAATGCCCGGGCCACCGCTTCATTGGTTGCCAGCCGGTTCACATAGCCCGCCCGCAAAATGGCACGGATCACCGGCACCTTGTCGATCCCCCCCGAGGCCAGGATCGAAACCGGCTTCAGTTTCAGCTTTTCCGGCGACAACGCGATCAGCGAGTCGTTCAGAAAATGGTCAATCGGCCGCCCCCGCGCATCCAGGAAACAGCCCAGAAACTCGCCCACAGCGCCAAGCTTCTGGATCTCTTCCAGCTGATCCTTGACCAGCCGGATCTGCATCAGCGTGGTGTTCTCATTCAGCGCCCCGCAAGAGGTGATGCCAATATCGGCAATCTCGGTGCGGGCCAGAACATCGGTCAGCTCGTCCAGCAGCAAAAGCATCTCGCGCCCCTCACGCGAGGCACAAAACAACGGCGCGGTCAGGTAGTGACACTCGACCCCCAGACGCCGCGCGAAAGAGGTCGCCACCTCAAAGGAATTGGTCCCGGAAGAGCGCGTGACGCCCCCCGTCAGCCCCACCACCCAGCTGTCAGGATGCGGCCGGGTTGAAAGCTTACGCACTGCAAAACTCAGCGTGCGCCCGGTTGAGACGCCGATCCCCAGATCACGCCCGTCGATCAGCGCACTGGCCATCATACCCGCCGCCTCACCGATTACCCGCTTTTGCTCGAGGTAGTCAGGCAGATCGGGCACCACCTGCACATCCTTCAGCCCATAGCGCCGCGCCAGATCCTCACCAAGCGCGATGCAATCGGTCAGCGGCAGATCCAGTTCAACCTGCACCGCCCCCTGGTCCCGGATCTGACCGATGATTTTATTGACCCGCAGCCGCGTCATATCCATGCGCGAGGCGATATCCTGCTGGGTCAACCCGCCGACAAAATAGAACCAGGCGACGCGGGTGCGCTCCAGTTCATCCCAGATCTCATCAGCATCCATGTGTCAGATCCCTTGCCCCGCAAAGACATACGACGCGGCTGGCCGGGCAACAACCGTTCAGTCTTCGTGCAACCGGAACCATTGAATACGGGATGAGTTTTTCGGGAATTGGCCTGCCGAGCCACGGCGGTTGGAAAACTGGCCGCCGGCAGTTGACGCTGCGACGCGCAGCCTCGTTTCTATGTCCCCTGGGCTTTGTTGCGCTATTCGGCTTGGGGGCGCAGATACCCCTTTCCCGGTTATCTTCAGCGCATGCGGACGGTCTCGGGCGTTCCGAGTGATGTGAAGCGGTTCATGAGTGCGATGCGGATCTGAAC
>NZ_JABJXT010000017.1 GCF_013155295.1 Pseudogemmobacter hezensis
GATAATCGCTGCCGCCAACGGTCACCGTCACGGTGCCGGTCCCGGTCGGATCGGTCACCGTCCCGGTCAGCGTCGTGTTGCCGGGCGTCGCCGGATCAACCGGAGTGGTGACGTCATCAATGGTGACATCCAGCGCAGGCGCGGCGGGCACCACCGGAACCGTGGTTTCGTCCGAAGCGGTCTCGCCGGCACGGGTGACGGTGGCCTCGACCGGGTTGCCGTCAAAGCTGGCGTTCGGAACGTCCACCGTCCAGGTGCCATCGGGGTTGATGGTCGCCTGATAGTCGGTGCCGCCAACGGTCACCGTCACGGTGCCGGTCCCAGTCGGATCGGTCACCGTCCCGGTCAGCGTCGTGTTGCCGGGCGTCGCCGGATCAACCGGAGTGGTGACGTCATCAATGGTAACATCCAGCGCAGGCACAACCGGAACCGGAGTGTTATCGGTATCTGACCCGGCGCTATTGGTGGCCGTCGCGGTGATGGGGCTGCCGTCGAAGCTGGTGTTCGGAACAACCACCGTCCAGGTGCCATCAGGATTGACTGTCGCCGAATAGTCGGTGCCGCCAACCGTGACGGTCACAGTGGCGTTGGGATCGGTGACCGTGCCGGTCAGCGTGGTATTGCCGGGGGCCGAAGGATCAACCGCATTGGCGGGCGGGCTGACCACGACCTGGGGCGGATTGACCGCTGGTGCGGGGTCCGGCTTCCCATCGCTGCCCGAGCTGCCGATCGCAACCGCAGCCAGGGCACCGCCAAGCAGCGCCGCCGTCGCACCGCTGATCGGGAAGGGCAACAGCACCGTCTCATTGATCTCGGCGATATGAAAGCCGCTCCAGGGAGAGGTATATTGCCCCCACCAGACCACGCCATTCGCATCCTCAAAGACCAGCTCGCTGCGCTGCCCGTCATGCTCGATGAAGAAGCCTTCGATCTTCAGCACGCGCCCATCGGCAAGCACCAGCCGCAGATCATTGCCATCACGCAGGAATTCGCGGACCAGCTCTGGCCCGATTTCCAGCCGCACCACCGAGGGCTCGCCAAGAACAACGGGCGTGCCCGCATCAAAATTCGCCAACGTCCCGTTCGACTTCAGAACAACCGCGCCCAGCATCTTAGCCCTCAATCGTATTCCTGGCCCTTTGTCAGGGCACATGCCATTTTTATCCCAGGCCGGGCCGCGAATGGCTGACCCCGCCCTGGCCCAAACGGTCCGAGCGGGGGTCAGGCCCTCATCAGCCACGCCCACAAAAGCCGACCACACTCTGCGCCGGCCCAAACACGCCTGCTATTACGCGGGCGCGGGCGCGGGCAACTGACAGGGCGATCAGTTGACTTCTACCAAAAGCTGTGCAGAGATAAGGACTTCAACCTGCAGCCGAGGCCGCCCGGATCAGCAGACGGCATAAGGGCTTAGGGCGGTGCGCAGGTGATTCGTGGCGCGCCCGCACGACAGACCCCGCCTTGCCGATACCCGATGCGCTTCAGCGAAACAGACCGCATTCCGGCGCCGCCGCTGTCACGTCGCGGCCACCAGCGGCTTTCCATCCGAACCCGAAAAATCGCCCGCAAAATGGCAGGCAATACCTGCATCGTCCAGCATGGCCCGCGCAGCAGAGATATTGCGGCGCGCGCGCTCAAGCTCTGCCCCATAAAGAGAAATCAACGGTGTCGTGAGCTTTGAGTGCTCATAGGGGACAAGGTTCCAGAAGGTCACAGACCCGATCTTCGCATCGATGATCCATTGCGCGAAATCGGGCAGGGTCCAGACCGACGGATTGTAAAGCCCGCAAGAGATGCTGAAAATCGGCTCCCCGGCCCCAGCCCCGCCCCCGGCCGCATCACGGATAAGGTTGATATTGGCAAGGATCCGATCCGGTGTAACCGCCTTGCGGATCCGGCGCATCATGGCCGCGTCGCTGGAATCCAGACTGACCTGGATCGTGCCGAATTTCGACAGCAACGCAATTTCATCATCGGTATAGATTTTGGCCAGATTCGAGATGATCACAGGGCGCATACCCTGCTCTACAATCGGGCCGCACAGATCCATCCAGTTCGGATGGAAGGTGGTTTCACCATGTCCGTTTACATCGATATTCGCCCCCTTCGGCATCAGCCTGACGACATCAAGAACAGAGGCAAAGCGATCAGGTGCCAGATCACGCCCCTGATAGTTCGGATGCGTCACAGGGCAATAGGTGCAGCGCAGGTTGCAGTTGGACGTCATCTCGATGCGCAAAAACTGCGGGACCGCATTCGCGGCAGGCGGCAGCTGCGCAACCTCTTTGCGCAGGGATTTAAGCGGCACCGTCTTACGGATGCTGCAGGTCAGACATGCCTTGCCCAGATCGCCGGACAGCAGCCCCTGCTGCATTTCCCGGCGGCGGGCCGAGGTCATATCGTCAAGGAACGGCCGATCCGGCCTGGCGGGATCAATCTGACGGCCGACCTTGCAACAGGGCCGTGTCGCGCCAGCCGAGGTGATGTCCAGATTAAGCCAGGGGTCCAGACACATCCGGGTCATTCCCGCCGGAACGCGCATGATATCCTCTGCGCGCTCACGATAGTCCGGCATCGCGGTGACACCATAGGGCGCGGCAAGCGTCAGAAACAACGCCGCCACACGCGCATTGGCATCCGCCTCCTGCATGAAGGGGATAAGAAAATCTTCGGTCGATGAGGACAGCCCGCGAAGGTCTGCGGCCAGATCAGCCGGGATCTCACAACGGATCTTCCTGCCGGATCTGGGGTGAAGCCAGCGAACCCTGCCCCGCCTGAGATTGGCCTGCCCGCGCGTCATATCACGCGCCGCCTCCCAGGAGAGATCGGTGATCATCAGGAAACGGATCGTCAAAGCTGCATGGAAATCCTCTGCCCCCGGCCCGAGAGCAGCCAGTTTCAGCGCCTCGCGCGTTCCGATGTCGATTTGCCAGGTCACTCAGTGACTCATGCGCATGAACAATACCCGCAGGACAGAACAGCACCAGGGAAGGGATACATATATCCTACAGCCCACCTGATCGCGCAGGCAATGCCAAAGCTCCGCAGATGCCCGCCCCTGATGATATGGGCCCGGGAAGATCCGGGGCCCCTGACTGTGCGGGGCCTGAAGCTCTGGGGGCCAGGCCGGCAGCTCACTTATTTTAGAAAAATGAAATACCATTGACAGAATCATGCCTGTCGGTGTTTCTTTCTGAAAAATGAAAAAACATGGAGGAAATTATGAAACTTGGATCCCTTCCTGGTGCCTTGACCATTTGCCTGCTTGCGCCTTCCATCGGCAGCGCCGAGACCACTCTGACCATCTCCAGCTATGGCGGTGGCTATCAGGAGGCACAGTCGAAAGCCTATTTCTCCCCCTTTATCAGCGCAAATCCCGATGTTCTGATCCGCGAGGACAGCCCCTCCAGCAATGCGAAACTGAAGGCGATGGTCGAGGCCGGTGCCGTTGACTGGGACATCATGGTCACCGATGACACCTTCGGCCTGGACAGCGACGCCGCCTGGCTGGAGCCGATTGATTATACAATCGTGAACCGCGACAAATTCCTGCCGGGCACCGCCGACACTTACCGCATCGCCGCCGATATCGAGGCGACTGTGCTGGCCTATAATGCCGAAGACTTCGCGGGTCAGACCCCGGACGGGCTGGCCGCCTTCTTCGATACCGAGACCTGGCCGGGCCTGCGCGCCGCCTGGAAATATGCCCCCGGCGGCCTGCTGGAAACGGCGCTGGTGGCGGATGGCGTTCCGGCGGACCAGCTTTATCCGCTGGATGTCGAGCGTGCCCTGACCAAACTCGACACGATCAAGGATGACATCGTCTGGTGGGAAACCGGCGCCCAGTCAGAGCAGCTTTTGTCCAGTGGCGAGGCCAGCATGGGCCTTGTCTGGGTCTCGCGCGCGCTGTCGGGCGCGGATAAGGGCATTCAGATCGACTGGACCGAATGGACCTCACAGGCCGCCTATTGGGTCGTCCCGAAGGGCACGAAGAACAAAGACGCCGCGATGAAAGCGCTTGAATTCTTTACAGAACCGGCCCAGCAAATCGCCTTTACCGAATTCATGCCCTATGGCCCGTCGAACAAAAACGCCGTCGATGGTGTGCTGCCGAACTTCAAAGGCAATCTGCCGACCGACCATCTGGAAGGCCGCATCCAGATCAACGCCGAATGGTGGGCAGAAAATGGCGCGGCCGTCGATCAGCGCTTTCAGGAATGGCTGCTGCAATAAGCAAACCGGCCCCAGGGCCATCCGTTCCTGACTGCAGCACCCCCTCTTCGGCCCCGCCTGTGGCCGAAGAGGGCCATCGAAAGACGCCAGATGACCTCTGTCCCAGTCACGCCCATGGGCAACCGTTCAGCCCGCCCCCTGCTCTCACGGGTTCCGGCAGCACTCTGGCTGCTGATCCCGGTGCTGCTGTTCGTTGCTGTCTTCTTCCTTTACCCGCTGCTGCGGCTGCTGATGGTCTCAGTGCCAGGTGGCAGTTTTCAGTTTTATGAACAGATCCTGACCTCTCCGGTCTTTCTGCGCGTCATCGGCGAGACCTTTCAGACCTCGCTGGTGGTGATGCTGGTGACGGTGCTGATCGCCTTCCCCTATGCCTATGCCATGGCGAATTGCAGCCGCACGACGCTGCTTTTGCTGACAATTGCGCTGCTGATCCCCTTCTGGGTCAGCCTGCTGCTGCGCAGCTTTTCCTGGATCGTTCTGTTGCAAAACAGCGGGCTGGTGAATGACATGCTGCGCGGGCTGGGCCTGATCGATCGCCCGCTGCGCCTGATCCGTACGCCTTTGGGCGTGGCCATCGGCATGGTGCATGTGCTGCTGCCCTATGCGGTGCTGCCGCTTTATACGATTTTGAAAAAGATCGACATGCGGCTGATGGAGGCCTCTTCGATCTGCGGCGCCTCGTGGTTCCATGGCTTTCGCCGCGTCTACCTGCCGATGACCCTGCCCGGCATTGCTGCGGCCGCGATCCTGACCTTCACCCTGTCGCTGGGCTTTTACATCACCCCGGCTTTGCTGGGCAGCCCGCGCGACATGATGATCGCCCAGATGATCGCCGGACAGATCCAGGAGCAGCTGAACTTCGGCCTCGGCGCGGCCCTCGCGGTGGTGCTGATCGCTCTGACCGCCACCGCCTTTGGCCTTTTTGGCCTGTTGCAGATGGTCTTCGCCCGCCGCCAGGCCAAACGGGAGCAAACCGCATGACCACCGCCCTGCGCCGCATCCTGTTCTGGGGCTTCGTCACCCTGACCGCGCTTTTCCTGCTGGTTCCCACGCTGATCATCGTGCCGATGTCCTTCAGCACCACCCCGCAGCTGGAGTTCCCGCCGGTCGGCTTCACCCTGGACTGGTATGGCAAAGTCCTGACCGATACCGCCTGGCTGGCCGCGCTGAAGAACAGCCTGCTGATCGGCAGCGCCACCGCCATCCTGGCCACCACGCTTGGCACAGCCGCCGCGCTGGCGCTGTCTGCAGCCGAGTTTCGCGGCAAAGGCGTGATCCTTGCGCTTTTGCTGGCGCCGATGGTGACGCCCGTCATCGTGCTGGGCGTCGGCATCTATATGGTTTTTGCCCGCTGGGGCCTCTCGGGCACCCTGCCCGGCATGGTCGCGGCCCATACGGTTCTGGCCATTCCCTTCGTCGTGGTCTCGGTTATGGCCAGCCTGAAAATGGTCAATGCAAACCTCGCCATGGCCAGCGCCGGTCTTGGTGCGGGGCGCTGGTTCACCTTCCGCAGGGTCACCCTGCCGCTGATCCTGCCGGGCGTGACCTCGGGCGCGGTCTTTGCCTTCATCACCTCCTGGGATGAGGTGGTGGTGGCGATTTTCGTTGCCAATACCGAGACGCGGACCGTGCCGATCATGATCTGGAACCAGGTCCGCACCAATCTTGACCCCGCCACCGCCGCCGTCGGTGCGCTGCTGATCGTCCTTTCTGCCATCGGCGTGATGCTGTCCTACAAGTTCAAGGAGACCCGCTGATGCGCGCGACCCCATCCCCCGCCCCCTCTGATACGATTGCCCTGCAGCTGGATCAGATCTCGAAACATTACGGCGAAGTGCGTGCGCTGGATGACATCTCGTTCGAGCTGCGCCGCGGCGAGTTTCTGACCATGCTGGGGCCGTCCGGCTCTGGCAAGACCACCTCGCTGCGGGTGATCGCGGGCTTTGTGGAACCAACCTCGGGGCGGCTGACCATTGACGGGCGCGACATGACCGGGGTGGCACCGCAAAAGCGCAATATCGGCATGATGTTCCAGGATTATGCGCTTTTCCCGCATATGAGTGTCGTGGAAAACGTCGCCTATCCGCTTGAGGTGCGCGGGCTTTCGCGGGCAGATCGGCGCAAGCGGGCGATGGAGATGCTGGAGATCGTCGGCCTCGCCCATTGCGCCACCCGCTATCCAAAGCAGATGTCGGGCGGCCAGCAGCAACGCGTGGCCCTTGCGCGGGCGCTGGTCTTCAGACCCGACATCGTCTTGCTGGACGAACCGATGGCCGCGCTGGACAAAAAACTGCGCAGCCAGATGCAGATCGAAATCATGCATATCACCCGCCAGGTGGGCGCAACCGTGGTCTCGGTCACCCACGACCAGGAAGAAGCGCTGGTCATGTCGGACCGGATCGCCATCTTCAAAGACGGGCGGCTGGCGCAGATCGGCACGCCGCAGGATCTTTACCGCCAGCCCAACTCGGCCTTTGTGGCGGATTTCATTGGTGAGGCCAATCTTCTGCGCGGCCAGCTGCGTCAGGATGGCGCCGATCTGGTGCTGGAAGGCCCGGGCTGGCAGGCAAGGCTGCCTGCGGCTTCCGCCCCGGCGATCCCGGCGGGTGCCGCCCCCTGCCTTGTGCTGCGGCCCGAACGCATCGGCCTTGCAGAGGCGGGGTCCGGCCCGAACACCGCCCAGGGTGTGATCGAGGAAAAGATCTATCTCGGCGTCGAATATCGTCTGCTGGTGCGCCTGCCCGACGGGGTGGTGGTGCAATTGCGCAGCCGCGATGTGGCCCGGCTGGCCGATCTTCCGGTCGGCAGCCCCATCACCCTTGGCTGGGCCCCTGAGGACATCGTTCTCATCCCCGGCTGATTTTCCCTTCCCGACCCCGCCCGCGCCTTGTGGGTGGATCTCAGACCCTACAGGACCGACCATGCTGACCAAAGCCGAATGGCACGCCCGCGCCGCCGCCCTTAAGCCCGAAACCCGCGCCTTTATCGGGGGCGATTATGTCGCTGCCGCCTCTGGCAAGACATTCACCAAGATCAACCCGGCCACCCTGCAATCGCTGGGCGAGGTTGCCTCTTGCGATGTCGAGGATGTGAACCGCGCCGTCGCCGCCGCCCGCGCCGCGTTTGAGGCAGGCCACTGGTCGCGCATGGCCCCGAAAGAGCGCAAGCTGCGCCTGATGCGCTTTGCCGAGCTGATCCTGGAACATCGCACCGAGCTGGCGCTTCTGGAAAGCCTTGATACCGGCAAGACCATCTCGAACGCATACGGCGACGATATTCCCGGTGCCGCGAATTGCATCCGCTGGTTCGGCGAGCTGATCGACAAGGTCTATGATGAGGTCGCGCCCACCGCAGGCGGCACGGTTGCCATGATCCGGCGCGAGGCGATCGGCGTTGTCGGCGCGGTGGTGCCCTGGAATTATCCGCTGCTGATGACCGCCTGGAAGATCGCACCCATCCTGGCGGCGGGCAATTCCTGCGTGCTGAAACCGGCCGAACAATCGCCGCTGACCGGCATCTTTATCGGCAGGCTGGCCATCGAGGCCGGGATCCCCGAAGGTGTGCTGAACGTCGTGCCGGGCATGGGCGAGACGGCAGGCCGCGCCATCGGTCTGCATATGGATGTCGATGCGGTTGCCTTCACCGGCTCGACCGAGGTTGGCAAATATTTCATGCAATATTCCGGCCAGTCGAACCTGAAGCGGGTTGGCCTGGAATGCGGCGGCAAATCCCCCAATATCGTGCTGGCGGATTGCCCGGATCTGGACAGGGCGGTCGAGGGGTCGGCCTGGGCGATCTTTTACAACGCGGGCGAGACCTGCTCGGCAGGCTCGCGCATTCTGGTCCAGGACAGCATCAAAGATGCCTTCGTCGAGAAGCTGTCGGCCTTCGCCGCCAATCTGAAGCTGGGTGATCCGCTGGACCCCGAAACCCAGATGGGCGCGCTGGTCGATCAGAGCCACACCAAACGGGTGCTGAGCTACATCGATATCGGCAAGGCCGAGGGGGCCACGCTGGCGCAGGGCGGCGGCCATAATGGCGGCTGTTTCGTGCAGCCGACCGTCTTTTCGGATGTGAAAAACGAGATGCGCATCGCGCAGGAGGAAATCTTCGGCCCGGTCGCCTCGGTCATCACCATCCGCGACCTGGATGAGGGCATCCGTCTGGGCAATGCCTCGATCTACGGGCTGGGTGCGGGGGTCTGGACCTCTGATCTGCACAGCGCCTTCCGCGCCTCGAATGAGCTGCGGGCGGGCGTGGTCTGGGTCAATGCTTTTGACGCGGGCGATATCACCACGCCCTTTGGCGGGTTCAAGCAATCCGGCTTTGGCCGTGACAAATCGGCCCATGCCTTTGATAAATATACCGATCTGAAGACCACCTGGTTCAACCTCGCCTGATTGCCATAGCCAGACTGCTCTGACCCGACTGCTTTGGTGGGGGCCGCGCGATGGCCCCCGCCCTTTCCGAGAGACGCAAAAGATGAGTGCCACTTCTGTGCAACCGACGATCCGCTGGAACGGCAAAAGCATTGCCGTGACCGAAGGCGACAGCCTTGCCGCAGCGCTCTGGCGTGCGGGCGTGACCACCTTCGCGCGCTCGCGCAAGCTGCACCGCCCGCTGGCCTGGACCGGCGCGCATGCGGTGGGGGCGCTGGCCGCAGTCAACGGGCTGCCGAACACCCGGCTGGACCAGACACCCGCCCGCGCGGGCACGGTGGTCTCGATGCAGAACTGCTGGCCGGGCCCGGGCTTTGATCTTTTGCGCCTGATGCAGATCCTGCCCGAGCGGCTGCTTTACGGCGGCTTCGAACATGGGCATCTGATGCCCTCATCGGGCCTCTCTTACCGCCTGGCGGAACGCATGATGGCCTATCTGGCAGGGGTTGCCGATACCGCCCCGACGGGATGGGAGGGCGCGGCCATTCCGGGCCGTGACATCACGGTCGATCATCTGATCATCGGCGGCGGGCCCGAAGGCATTCGCGCCGCCAATGCAGTGGCAGCGGCGGGTCTGTCGGTGGCGCTTGTCACCCGTGGCCGCACGCCCGCGCGATTTGCCCGCAATGCCGGGCAAGAGATCCCCGTGCTCGATCCCCGCGTCGATCTGCACAAAGAGACCGAGGCCTTTGGCGGCTATCGGGACGGTGATCTGGTGCTGGCCGCGCCGGTCAATGGCACGGGTGCGGCGGTGGTGTTCCGCCCCGGCCAGATCACCCTGGCCACCGGCCGCCGCTCGATGCCGCCTGTCGTTCGGGGCAACCACCTTCCCGGCGTCTTCGATGCCCATGCGGGCCTGAACCTCGCCGCCGAACATGGCGTTCGCCTTGGCCGCCGCGTCGCGGTGATCGGCACCGGGGATGAGGTGGCGCTGGCCGCCCGTCTGCGTGATCTGGGGCATGAGGTGGTCCATACCGGCCCTGCCGCCGGGCTGGACCGGATCGAGGGCCGGGCGCGGGTGCGGGCCATCCGCGTCGCGGGCAGGCGGATCCTCTGTGACACCCTGGTTCACGCCGGACCCTGGCGGGCCGATCCGAACCTTGGTTTTCAGCTGGCGGCCGAGGGGCATTACCAGCTGCTGGACGCCGCCCTTCCCGTCCGCGTCACCCGCATCGGCGCCGCAACCCTTGCGCCAGAGCCGATCCATATCCCCGCGCAACCCGACAAAAGCGCCCTGATCTGCCCCTGCATGGATGTCACCCTGGGCGAGCTGCTCAGCCATATCGATGCAGGCGAGCATGACCCCGAGATCCTGAAGCGCCTGACCTCTTGCGGGATGGGCACCTGCCAGGGCTGGCCCTGCTGGGATTCGATGCTGGCCGTGCTTGCCGCCCGCACCGGAACCCGGCCCGAAGATCACGCCAGGCCCAGCCACCGCCCGCCGCGCCGGGCCATCACCATCGCACAGGCCGCAGGCCTTGCCGGACTTGTGGAGCCCGACAAATGACCCCGCTTCCCCGTTCCGCATCGACGGTCATCATTGGTGGCGGCGTCCAGGGTCTTTCTGCCGCCTTCAACCTGGCCGAGATGGGCCAGACCGGCATCGTGGTGATCGACGCCGGCTATTGGCAGGGCGGCGCATCGGGGCGCAACGGCACCCTGATCCGCCCCGGCTTTGCCTCGACCGCCTGGACAGAGCTGTTCATGCTGACGGTCGCTGAATGGAAAACCTGGTCGAAACGGCTGGGCGAGAATGTGATGTTCACGCAGCGCGGCTATTCCGTCGTCTCGGAAAAAGCCGCCAGCGCCGCCATGCTGGAAGAGGCAACCGCAATGCAGCGCGACCTCGGCATCCGCTCGCGCATGCTGAAATCGGCTGAGATCAGCGACCTGCTGCCCGCGATCAACCGAAAACGCGTGCTGGCCGTTCAGCATCAGGAAGAGGGCGGCGTCGCCCCCCATCACGCGGCGCTGAAGGGCCTGCGCGCCTATTGCGAACACAGGGGCGTGGCGCTGCATTACCGCACGAAGATCACCGGGATCGAGGTCACAGATGGCCGTGCCTCGGCGGTCTGGATCGGCGATCACCGGATCGATGCCGGGAATATCCTTAGCTGCGCGGGCCCCGACAATCCCGATATGGCCCGCCTTGCCGGGGTTGAAATTGACGGCTTCGGCATGAAGATCGAGGCCATGGCGCTGGAGCCGACCCGCCCGCTGATCAAACCCGCCATCGCCCTGATCGACAGCCTGGCCTATTTCCACCAGACCTCGCGCGGCGAGGTGGTTGGCGGCACCGAGGTGCCGGAACGCCCCCGCATGTCCCTGCGTGTCGATGTGCCCGTGATGGCCGAGATGGCGCGGATCTATCTTGAGATGTTCCCCCAGCTTGGCCCGGTGCGCATTTTGCGGCACTGGGCGGGGCAGCTGCATGCCTCAACCGATTACGCGCCCCTTTTGGGCGAGCACCCCGCACGCCCGGGCCTGTGGTTTTCTGCCGGATGGTCCTACGGCTTTGCAGGCGCGCCTGCTGCGGGCCGCCTGCTGGCCGGGGCGATTGGCAAAGGGCACATCGACAGCCGTATGAAACCCTTTGCGCTTGACCGTTTTCAGACGACAGGACCAATCATCGAGAAAGGCATTGTTCTTGCGTGAAGCAATGCTCTCATTTCTGATGCCAACCGATCCCATTGCAACGAAAGACACATATGCCAGCCAATAGCCAAACTGATGCCAGACCAAAGCGCAGCCCGACCGAAGGCCCCGATGGCGCGGATGCAATCGGCTCACGGCTCCGCGAAATCCGGCTGAGGATGGGCATGACGCTCGGTCAGCTCGCCGAGGCGACCGGGCTGTCGATCGGATCGCTTTCGCAGGTCGAGCGCGGCCTGGTCTCACCCACGATCCGCACGGTCTATGCCATTGCCAGCGCCCTTGGCGTATCGCCCGCGGCGGTGATCGACCCGGATTCGGCCTCTGTCGGCACCGAAAGCCCCTATATCGCCCGTGCGGCGTCGCAGCCGCAGCTGATCGACGCCAATGGGGTGCGCAAGATCCTGGCCAGCCCGACAGGCCAGGGGCGCTATAAGGCCTATCTGATGACGCTGCAGCCCGGCGGCTCTTCGGGCGAGGATGCCTATATCCATGCCGGAGATGAGGTCGGATATGTGCTGCGCGGCAGCTTCAGCCTTGAGATCGAAAGCAAAACCTTCGTGCTTGGCGAGGGCGACTGTTTCGCCTTTCCCAGCTCGCTGATGCACCGCTTTTACAATGATGGTGACGCCCCGGCGGAAATCATCTGGATCAACAGCCTCAGCTGATCGCACCCGGCTGACCTTCCCCGAACGGAGACTCTCGTGAACAGCAGTCTGGAAAGCTATGCCAACGCGCTGTGGTGGCATGACAGCCTTGTGCCGCCCCTGGCGGGCCATGCGCTGCAAAGCGATATCGAGATTGACGTGGCCGTGGTCGGCGGCGGCTATACCGGGCTTTCCGCCGCGCTGCATCTGGCCGAGGCAGGGGTCCGCGTTGCGGTCTTTGAGGCGCGTCATATCGGCTTTGGGGCCTCGGGGCGCAATGGCGGGCAGATCATTCCCGGCCTGAAATATGATCCCGATGATCTGGTTGCGAAATATGGCCCCGAACACGGCCGCCAGCTGGTTCAGCTGGCAGGCGGGGCGGCCGATTTCACCTTTGATCTGATTGAACGCCTGAATATCCGGTGCCGCCCGGTCAGGGCGGGCTGGATCCAGGCCGCACATTCGCCGCTTGCGCTTGAGCCGGTGGTGAAACGCGCAAGGCAATGGCAGGCCGAAGGGGTCGCCGTCGAGATCCTCGACCGTGACGAGGTTGCCGCCAGAACCGGCACCGCGGCTCATTTCGGCGGCTGGCGGGATCCGCGGGCCGGCTCTGTGCAGCCGCTGGATTTCCTGCGCGGGCTGGCGCATGCCGCCGCCGATGCGGGCGCGCAGATCTGTGAGCAAAGCGAGGTCCAGAGCCTGAAGCCCGCCAGCGACGGCCCCAATGCGCGCTGGCAGCTGGGCGTCGGCAAACACCGGGTCAGGGCGCGCACCGTGCTGATCGGCACCAATGGCTATCCCGCAAAGGGCCTGGTGCCGGGGCTGGCGCAAAGCGTTCTGCCGGTTCAGAGCATGCAGCTGGCCACCGCCCCCCTGGATGCGACGCTGTCAGAAAAGATCATGCCGGGTGGCGTAATGCTGTCGCAGACCCGCAAGCTGGCCTTTTACATGCGCCGCACCCCCGCCGGTGGTTTTATGATCGGCGGGCGCGGCGCGGTCGGCAATACCGAGGCCCCGGGCCTGATGACCGCGCTGGAACGCGGCATGCTGCAGCTTTTCCCGGACCTGCGCGGCACGCAAATTCTGCACCGCTGGTCGGGTCATGTCTGCCTGTCGCTGGATGGGCTGCCGCATCTGCATGAAACATCGCCGGGCCTTTATGCGCTGCAGGCCTATAACGGGCGCGGCATCGCGCTGGCCACGCGCTTTGGCAAAATGCTGGCCGATGAAATCGTCAGTCGCAGCCCGGCGATCTATCCGAAAACCAAAGTGAAACCAATCGTCTGGCACAGCCTGCGACGCCCGGTAATGGGCCTCGGTGTCAGATGGTACTGGATGAAAGACCGTCTTGGTCTGGCCTCCAAATAGTCAAGCATCAGGAAAGCCTGTCAAATGAACGCGCCTCTCAACATCGGCACCACGCCGCTGATCACTGCTGATTTCGGGTCTGTGCTGCACGACCCGTCAAACCATCTGCATGTCGCAGCTGATCCCGCGCTTTTCTTCGGGCGCTGCCGGATCTCGGCTGACGGAACGGCGCAGGGCGTGACGCAGGGGGTGGCGCAGGCCGCCAATGGGATGATTGTTGTCCTTTTGTCGGGGCGTCTGACCATCGGCGGCTGCCTGCTGGAAGGACGCCAGCGCATTGCCGCCATCGGGCCCGGCCGCACGATCAGCTGGCAGGCCAGTGAGGGCTGCGAGGTCGCGCTGATCTCGGATGCGCGGCTGCGGCATGCCCAGGGCGCGATGGTGATCGACGCCGATTGCGCCTTGCAACCCAGTGCCGCGCCGGATCCATCCGTCTTGCTGACGGCCCCGCCCTGGTGTGCCGCCGCCCAGCATTATAAATCACCCTCGGTCAGCTATGGCATCTGGTCGGCAACCCCCTACACGCGCCGCCACGTGCCCTCGGCGGTAAGCGAGTTCATGCTGCTGCTGAATGGCAGCGTTGCCCTGTCGTCAAAGGACGGCCTGGTCACGAAATTCGATGAGGGCGCCTTCCTGCTGGTGCCCCAGGATGCAGAGCTGGACTGGTCCTCTGCGCAAAATGTCAGGAAATTCTATTACTCAGCCCGCCGATAGGCCGCAAACGCCGCCCCCCGCCGGGCATGTGGGGGGCGGCACAGTCGCGCTGTAACAATGCCCCTGGCTAAACCAGGGTGCTGAAATGCCGCTCGCGCCCGTAAAGCGAGACCAGCAGCAGGATCACCAGACCAAAGGCGGCCTGCACCGTCGCCGGCTGATAGCCCAGCCCGATCAGCAGGGTGTTGATCTCGGTCAGCACCAGCGCGCCCGCAAGCGTGCCGACATAGCTGCCCCGCCCGCCGACCAGCGCCGCGCCGCCCACAACCACGGCGGCGATGGTCTGGAACAGATAGGGCTGGCCGACATCCCCATAGGCAGAGCCGGTAAAGCCCAGCAGCAACACCCCCGTCACCGCCGCAAAGAAGGACGAGGCCCCGAAGATCACCATCCAGACCCAAAGCGGCCGGATCAGCGCATAGGGGGCCGCACCCGGGTTAGAGCCAAGCGCATAAAGCCTGCGGCCAAAGGGTGTGCGCTCCAGCACCAGAACGATCAGCACTGTCAGCACCAAAAGCGCCGGGATCACCCCCGCCACCGGCAAGGGCCCGAATGTGCCCCCGATAGAGACGAATTGCGACACCGCCTTTGGCGCCGATCCGGTCGGGAAGCCGCGCGTCCAGATCAGCACCAGCCCCTGAACGATCATGCCGATGCCCAGGGTCACGATCAGCGGATGGATGTTCAGCCCGCGCGACAGCGCCCCGTTCACCATACCAATGGCAATGGCCATCACCGCAACCAGCAGGCAGACCAGCGCGAAATTCCAGCCCTGGCCATAAAGCTGCGCCGCAACCACATTGGCGAAACCGATGATGAAGGGGATCGAAAGGTCGATCCCGCCCAGGATCACCACCAGCGTCTGCCCGATCGAGGCCACCGCCAGCAGCGCCGCCAGCACCAGCATGGCGCGAATGGCAAAGGGGGCCGAATAGCCGGGGATCAAAAGCGTCCCCAGCCCATGCAGCGCAAGTGCGACGGCAAACGCTCCGATCACGCGCATCCGCGTCTGGTCGAAACCGGGTTTCAGAAAGGCGGGGCGCAAAGAGGCAGGGCGCGCGGTCATGCGTGGCTCCTTTTTGTGGGTCGGTCCTGCAGCGCCATCAGCACCACCGCCAGAACCAGCACCGCGCCATAGGCGACCTGCAGCACATAGGTCGAGACGTTGAAAGCCGTCAGCAGGCTTTGCAGCAGGAAGATATCAATCGCGCCGATGGCAGCCCCGATCAGACCGCCACGGCCTCCGGCCAGGCTGACACCGCCAAGCGCCACGGCCGCAATGGCGATCATCGTGTAATTGGTGCCAACCTTGGGATCAGCCGAGCCGATCAGCGCGGTCAGCATCATCGCCGCCGCCCCCACCAGCAGACCGCCGATCACATAGGCCAGAAAGCGCACCCCGGTCACATTGACCCCTGCCGTATAGGCGGCGCGGTCATCGCTGCCCACCGCCATCAGCTGGCCCAGGAAAGGCGTCCGGCTCAGCCCCCACCAGCACAGCGCAATCACGCCCAGCGGTGCAAAAGACCAAACCCCCGACAGCGAGCGCAGCCAGCCAGGCGCCGGCCCCAGCGGTGCGGGCAGGATGGTCAGCGTCAGCCCGGTCAGGATCAGATATGTCCCCAGCGTTGCGACAATCGGCTGGATGCGGACCACCGTCGCCAGAAACCCGTTGATCGCGCCGATGCCCGCCCCCAGCAGCAGCGCCACCGGCCACAAAAGCCAGGGCGAGGCAATGCCCCCATGCACGAACAAAAGGATCACCACCGCATTGACCAGCCCCATTGCCGGGCCGACCGAAATATCAATGCCACCGCGCCCGGCCATGATCACCGGGGCCGAGGCCAGCGCCGCCCCGATCAGCGGGGCCGCCATCCCCAAAAGCGTGCCCCAGGCCGCCGGATGAAACCGCGCCGGGTTCATCACCACATTGGCGATCAGCAGCACGACCAGAATGGCCAGACCAAAGCCATAACGGCGAAGCGAAAGCGCCAGCGCGGGCGTCATGGATCCAGACATCACGCGGCCCTCCCGAACATGGCGGCGATTACGGCCTCGCTTTGCATGGCCTCTCCGCTCAGCTCGGCCGAGACCTGGTGGTCGCGGAACACGATCAGACGATTGCACAGCAAGAGAACCTCTTCGATCTCTGATGACAGGATGACCAGCGCCATGCCCTCGGCGGCCAGCTCGCGGAACAGATCGTAAAGCACATGGCGGGTGGCGACATCGACGCCGCGCGTCGGGTCGTTCAGCAAAAGCACACGCGGGTTGCGGGCCAGGGCACGCGCCAGCAGCACCTTTTGCTGATTGCCCCCCGACAGCGCCGTGATCGGCGCATCGGGGCTGGGGGCAACGATTTTCAGCCGCTCTTTCCAGTGCATATAACGCGCCAGCCGCGCCTTGCGGCTGATCAGCCCGAAACGGCGATCCGCCTCGGGGGTGGCAATGGCGAAATTGTCGAGGATCGACAGATCCGGGAAAATTCCGGTGCTGCGCCGGTCACGCGGCACATAGACGATGCGCTGACGCTCGGCATCCCGAAAGCCCGCAATCGGATGCGATTTGCCTGACATCTCAAGTGAGACGCGGCCCGGGGCCTGATCCAGCCCCGCCATCACCCGCAGGAAACGGTCCTGGCCATGCCCGTCCAGCCCCGCAAGGCCAACGATCTCGCCGGGGGTGAAAACCTGGCGAAAGGGCGCGGCGCCCTCACGCAGCACCAGATCGGCGGCGTTGAATGTCAGGGCCTCAGCCATGGCGGACCTCCTCGCTGATCGCCTCGGGGGTGGCGGCGCCCTGCGGCGCCATCAGTTGCAAAAGCTGCTGCGGCGTCGCCGTGCCGCGCGGGCCGGTCGTCACCACCCGGCCGCTGCGCAAAACGGTGATGTCGTCAGACAGCGCCATCACCTCATCCATGCGGTGGGTGATGAAGATCACCAGCCTGCCATCGGCGGCCTGGGCCTTCATGAAATCAAAAACCGACTCGCGGTCGGCAAAATCCAGCGCGGCGGTGATCTCATCCAGGATCAGCACCCGCGGATCGCGGGCCACGGCCCGGGCCAGCACCACCAGCTGCTGCGCCGCCAGCGCAAGGCTGCCTGCGGGCGCGTTCAGATCAATCGGCGTGCGGGCGAAACGGGCCAGCACGGCTGCGGCGCGATCCTCGCGCGCGGCGCGGGGGATGCGGCGGGTGAACATACCGTCCAGCCCCAGCAGGATATTGTCGGTGACCGAGCGGTCAGGCGCGATCAGCACCTCCTGAAACGCCGTGGCAAAGCCCGCCTCCTGAAAGGCACGGGGGCCGCGGGCGCGCAGCGGTTTGTCGTCGAACAGGATCTCGCCCTGGTCGGGGGTGACGATCCCCGAAAGGATCTTGACCAGCGTGCTTTTGCCAGAGCCGTTCTCGCCCAGCACGGTATGAATGGTGCCGCTGCGAAACGGGATCGAGACCCCGGACAGCGCAATGGTTTCGCCATAATGTTTTGAGACATTGCGAATGGTCAGCATGACGGGACTCCGGTCAGGGTTCACCGCGCCACCCCGGGGGCCGCGCGGTGCAGTCAGGGTCAGACAGCCTCAACCGGCGCCCTCAGTCGGCGCAGGCGCCCGGCGCGGCCGCATAGTCCCAGCCAGGCGAGGCGGCGGGGTTCGAGAAATAGGCATCAAGCGCCTCTTCCGCGATCGGATCCACCGGCGGCACCGGGAAAACCGAAACAGCATCCGGCGTCATGCAGGGCTGGTACCAGTTCGCCAGATCGGCCTCATGCACCGGCGGCAGCGGGATCATGATGGTGTTCACGGTCGGCTTTTGCCCGTCCATGATCCGCGCCCCCACCCGGAACAGCGTCTGGGCGGTCCAGTGCGGCAGCACGGCGTGCCCCTCAAAGCGATAGCCCTCGGGGTTTTCCTTCCAGTAGCCAAGCGCATCCCCGGTGATCGAGCCGGTGATCAGCGGCAGCGGACGGCCTGCCTCGGCAAAGGCCTCGGCGATGACGCGGCTTTCCGAGCCCGCCGACCAGACGGCATCAATCGGCGCCGGATTGGTCGCCAGCGTCTGCAGCACCACGGTTTTGGTGACATTCGCCGTCCAGTCGCCATTGACCACGCGCGACACTTTCAGCCCGGGATATTCGGCCAGCGCCGCATCGGCGCCCGCACGTTCCTGCGCGACGATCGGATGCCCGGCGATCCCTTCGACGATCAGCACATTGCCACCCTCGGGCAGCGCCTTGCCGATGGCCGCCATCATCTCATAGCCCCAGCGGGTATAGTTGCTGTCAACATTCACCGCATTGGCCGAGGTCACCGAACCGGCGGCGGTGACAAAGGGAATTCCGGCGGCAAAGGCCGCATCGACCGCCTCATCCAGCCCGGTGGCAGAGCCGGGGATCGAGGTGATGATGCCGCAACCCTTGTCGATAAAGGCGCGGATCTGGTTGATCTGCTGGCCGACATCGCCATTGGAATCAGAGACCTCGAATTCCGAGACAACGCCCTCGGCGATCAGCCCGTCAACCAGGCGACGCAGCTCATTGGTGACGCTGACCCGCCAGGGATTGCCCTGATAGCTTTCGGAATGACACCAGCGATAGGGCTTTGCGGCGGGCGTGAAATCTGTCAGCGGACCCGCCAGGATCACCTGCGGCGCGCCTTCATATTGCGCTTTCAGCACCTCTGGCAGGGCGGCGATTGCGGCATCAACCGCCTCATCGGCCTGTTCAGCACTGACAAGCTGTGCAGCACTGACAAGCATGGTGGCGGCCATCAGCCCCCCGAGAAATCTCTTCATAACATCCTCCCTCTGTTATCCCGGCATGCGGGGTCCGTCTTTGCGATCATCAGGCAGCGGGCTGATACGCTCTGGTTCGAAAATGCGACCGCGGCGAAAAGGCCTGCCCGAGTCTTTGGCCCTGATGATCTGCGATGCGCAGACCCTCCCCGGCCCGGCACCAACTTTTGCATTTAAATATTACTTTCAGATATGGAAGCTTTGGGCAAGCAATTTTCCCGGCCCCGGCGGCCGCAGCGCAAATAGCCGACAAGGAAACGCTCTTGACCATCAGGGGCTTGCGCATTGACAGGGCCGGAATGGGTGCATTTACTTATGGCGCCCTGTTTCAAATATGGAACAGGGGCGCCGCGAGGGGGGTCTTATGGCAAATGAATTTCTGATGTTCGTGGGCACGCTGAACCGTGAGGTGCCTTATTTTCAGGGCGCGCGCGGCGACGGGCTGCATGTGCTGGCCTTTGACGAAAACACGCTGAGCGCCCGCCCCCTGGCCCATTTCCCCCAGGTCGAGAACCCGACCTTCCTGTCGTGCAATGCCGATGGCAGCCGGATCTATGTCAATTCCGAGGTCAGTGACTGGCGCGAAGGCCTGGTCACCGCCTTTGGCTTTGACCGCGAAACCTCTGCGCTGCGCTATCTGAACGCGCAGCCGACGCTGGGCAGCATCCCGGCGCAAAACATGATCTCGCGCGACGGAAAGCGCCTCTTTCTGGCGAATTACACCGTCTGGTCCGAGGGGCCCGATCAGTCCTTCGTGATCTTTGACATCCGGGCCGATGGCAGCCTGTCGCCCGCCATTGCCTCGGTCGCACATCAGGGCGACTGCGGCCCCGTAACCGCGCGCCAGGACCGCAGCCACGCCCATAGCGCAACCGAAACCGTTGCAGGCGGGGTGGTGCTGGTTGCCGATCTTGGCCTCGATCAACTGGTCGCCTACCGCATCGCCAGCGATGGCCTGCCCCAGCGTATCGGCGCAGCCGCGACCGCGCCCGGTGCCGGGCCGCGCCATGTCGCCCTGCATCCGAACGGGCGGTTTGCCTATGTGATGAATGAGCTTGGCTCGTCTGTCGCTGCCTATGGGCTGGATGCGGCCTCGGGGGCATTGCAGGCGATCAATACCCTGCCCGCCGTGCCAGAGGATAGCCGCAATACGAACCATTGTTCGGATATCCAGATTTCACCCGATGGCCGCTTTGTCTATGGCGCGAACCGGGGCCATGACAGCATCGCCATTTTCGCCGTCGATCCCGAGACCGGCACATTGAGCGCCGGGGGTTTCGTGCCCTGCGGCGGGGCCACGCCGCGGCATATGGCGCTGACCCCGTCGGGGCGGCATCTGCTTTCGGCCAATCAGAATGCCGATCGCATCACCATCTTTGCCCGGGATGCAGAGACCGGCGCCCTCAGCGAGACCGGGCGCTTTATCGCCCTTGGCACGCCGATGTGCGTGCAGTTCGCGGCCCAGCCCCTTTGATGGGCAGATCGCCCCGGCCAGGCCCGGCGGGTGCCGGGTCAGCCAGGGAAAGCCGCCGCCACTGATCCGCTGGCCGCCCGGCCTGCATCCGCGCCGCCGCCTTGCGGGATACCGGCATCAATCTTAAACTGGCGGGCGATGGTCCGGCCGGATGCCGGGTGATCCATCCCGCATCCGACCAGAGGCAGATAAGCACGATGGCCAAACCCGCAGCAGCCCGTCCTGTCACCGCCCGAATAGACAAGCTGTTGTCCTCGATGGGATATGGATCGCGCAAAGATATCGCCCGGATGGCAGGCGCGGATCGCATCACCCTGGACGGGGAACGGCTAAGCGATGTCACAAGGCGCATTCCGGTGCTGGCGGATCTGCCCGCGCGGATGGCCGTAGACGACAGGCCGCTTGATCCGGTCGCCGGCATGGTGATCTTGCTGAACAAGCCCCTGGGCGTGACCTGTTCGCACAGCGATGCCGGGCCGCTGGTCTATGAGCTTTTGCCGCCGCGCTGGCGGCAGCGCGAGCCTGCAATCTCGACCGTCGGGCGGCTGGACAAGGAAACCTCGGGCCTTTTGCTTTTGACCGATGATGGCGATCTTTTGCACCGCATCATCAGCCCGCGCCGCATGATCAGCAAAACCTATCATGCCACCCTCGCCCGCCCGCTGACTGGCGATGAGGCCGCGCTGTTCGCCTCTGGCAGTCTGCTTCTGAACAATGAGACGAAGCCGCTCGAACCTGCCACTCTTGAGGTTTTATCCCCGACCGAAGCGCTGCTGACCATAACCGAGGGCCGCTACCATCAGGTGCGGCGCATGTTCGCGGCCTGTGGCAATCACGTTCTGGCCTTGCACCGGCTGCGCCTTGGCGGTCTGCATCTGCCAAAGGATCTGCAAGCCGGGTCCTGGAGGCTGCTTGATCCCACCGAACAACAGCAGGTCTTTGAGTAGACCGCGCAGCATCACCCCTCAGCGCGGCGTGGCGGCGCGGATTGCAAGCCCCAGCCCCGGTGCGACATGGGCCAGCGCCAGCTCGATCCGCCGCTTCATATGCGTTTCAATATAGCGGGCCTGGAAGCTGCCCGCCGCCTCGAGGACCAGCAGATCCCCCTCACCGACGGCCCGCAGCCCCGCAAGCCAGGCGCGGAACATGCTGGCATCCTCGGCATAAAGCAGGCGCGAAACCTCGCCCCAAAGCGTGCCATCGGCGGGCGGCGCCTCATTGACGCCTTGCGGAAAGGGGATGATTTTCGCATCCGACGGCCCGGTCTGTGCGGCGGGCGTATCAGGGGCCAGCCGTTCGACAAGGTCGGGGCCGACCCGCTCCCAGCAGGCCCTTGTATCCTCAAGGATGCGAGCGATCCCCAGGCCATAAAGCGTAACCCGCCCACGCGCCGCCGCCCGTTTTTCGACAAGCCAGGCGCGGTTGCGAAAGGCCGCCATCTCGCGTTTGACGGTGCGCGGATCGACAGACCAAAGCCGGGCGATCTCTTCCTGACCAACCGAAAGCTGATCCAGCTGCCAGTTGTAGCGGGCGGTGATCAGGCAAATCAGCCGCAGGGTCTGGCGCTGCAGTCCACGGTCCTGTGACAGCGCATAGGTGCCCAGAATGGTCAGAAGATCATATTTTCGCGCCGCACCGCCACGACCGACGGCCTTCTTTTGTAACATCACCTGCCCCCTGGTGGTTTTCCACCTTTGCCCTGCCCTTGCCCCGCTCTCATCCTGTTCGGTGACAGTCACGCGATAGCCCGGACAGGCGATCAACGCAAAATGGCACCGCCTGTGAATTTGCGTTTGATCAGCCTTGTCAGCCTGGTTTTGCAACGCTTTTCGTCGGATTGATGCCATTTGCGTCCTGAGTTCCGATTCTGTCAAGACCCTGGGCAGATGCACCGTCCCGTCTTCGTCAGAAATTTCCCCGGGAAGGCCTGGCGATCACCTCTCATCAGGCTCTGTGCCAAAACCAGTCACAAGAAAAGAATCCGGTAGATATGGTAATGGGGGACACCCAGGATGTCCCCCGGAATGACAGTATTGTCCCCTCATGATCTGGTAGAGGGGGGTGATATGTCCCCCTATCAGAGGTGGCTTCCCCGCGGGGAAGGCTGCCCCCGGATCGCCGGGATGCCGTCTTTTCGCCCTGCCCCGGTGGGCATCATCGGCCCCGGTCCGGTGGCCCGGCACTGGCCGCGGGCGAATCACTTTTCCCTTGATTTCCAGGGCTGTGACGCCGGGATTGGCCCGGAAACGGTGGTGTTTCAGTGATTTCCGCGACAGGCGGTGCTTTTCGCTCTTTACTCTACTTTAGCTTTTGCAACTTTGGCAAATACGGCGTAAATCCGAAGTCAGACAAATTTAGCGTTCCCGAGACGGAAAGACCCGATGTTTACCCATGAAGATCTCGCAAACCTCCAGGCGCAATCGCTTAAGATGCAGCACCACATCCGGCGGCAGACCTTCTCGCCCGAACATGAGAAGACGCTGCGCCGCTTTTCCAGCTGGGAAGTGTCCGAGCTGATCTTCCGCATCAACCAGTCGACCTTTCGTGGTCGCCTTGCCCAGGACCCCGACCTTCCCGGCGGGGAAGTTGAGGAAGACGGCCGCCAGCGCTGGTTCTCGCTGACCGAGATCAATGAGCTGCGGCGCAAGATGAAGATCAACCGCCATTCGCTGATGCCAAAGCGTCCGGCGGGCAAGCGGGCGATCCGGGTTGCGATCTCGAACTTCAAGGGTGGCGCGGGCAAGTCGACCGTCGCGCTGCATATGGCGCATGCCGCCGCGCTGGACGGCTATCGCGTGCTGCTGGTCGACTTTGACCCGCAGGCGACGCTGACCCATTCGATGGGGCTTCACAGCGTTTCAGAAGAGCTGACCGTCTGGGGTATCATCGCCCGCGATCTGGTGCGCGAAACCGACCGGATGAACGCGGCCCCGCGCGCCGCCGAAAGCGGCACCGCCCTGCCCCAGCGGCGCCTGCCCGCCTCGATCCGCGACCAGGGCCTGGGTGATCTGCGCAATACCGACTTTATCAAGACCACCGCCTGGCCGACCATCGACATCGTGCCGTCTTGCGCCAATGCGGCCTTTGTTGAATTCGCCTCGGCGCAGTATCGTCATCTGAATCCCGACTGGTCGTTCTTTGCCGCCGTCTCGCGCTGGCTCGATGGGCTGCAAAATGACGCCTATGACATGATCATTTTCGACTGCCCGCCCGCCATCGGTTACCAGTCGATGAACGCGGTCTTTGCGGCTGACGTGCTTTATATCCCCTCGGGCCCGGGCTACTGGGAATATGATTCGACCACATCTTTCATCGGTCAGCTGGCCGAGGCGCTTGGCGATCTGGCGGCCGGTTTCGACGACAGCTTCCCCACGGGGAAGATGAAGCTGCCAAAAACCTTTCTTGAGCTGCGCTTCCTGATGACCCGTTACGAGCCGGGCAACGACCTGCACCGCGCGATGTTTGAGGCCTTTAAAAAGGTATTCGGTGACAGGGTGGCGAATGAGCCGATCGAGATGACCCGCGCGGTTGAACAATCCGGGCGCTTCCTCTCTTCGGTCTATGAGATCGATTATCGCAGCATGACGCGCGAGACATGGCGCCGCGCGCGTGCCTCTTTTGACCGCGCCTGGATCGAGTTCCGCGACACCGCACTCAGTGCCTGGGACAAGCTGGAGGATGAGCAATGAAGAAGCGCCGCACCTTCGATATTGACCTGCCGGATGCCGACGCCGAAGAAATCTTCCCCGCGGGGAAGGATGCCGGGAAAGAGCCGTCGCGCCGCTCGCCCATGGCGGCGGCGATCACCGAGACTGCTGAAGCCCTGCGTGAACGCCGCGACATTGAGGCCGGGATCCGCGCCGAGAATGACGCTCTGGCCGCCGAACATGTGCGGATGAAGGGCCTTGGCCTGATCGTCGACATGGTGCCGCTGGATCAGGTTGAAACATGGAAGCTGGTGCGCGACCGTGTGAAGGGCGACGATCAGGAGCTGACCGAGCTGATCGCCTCGATCCGCGATCTGGGGCTGTCGAACCCGATCCGGGTCGAGCAGCGCGACGATGGCCGCTATGAACTGGTTCAGGGCTATCGCAGGCTTTCGGCCTATCGGGCGCTGCTGGCAGAGACGGGGGATGCCGAGAAATGGGGTAGGGTGCCCGCCGGTATCCTTCCCCGTGGGGAAGACCTCGAAGGGCTTTACCGCCGCATGGTCGATGAGAATATGGTCCGTAAGGACATCTCATTTGCCGAAATGGCGATGCTGGCGATCAGCTATGCCGGCGATCCGGGTACCAAAGAGGTTGACCCCGACCGCGTGGTGGCAGAGCTGTTCCGCTCTGCCGGCTATCAAAAGCGCAGCTATATCCGGCAGTTCATTCGGCTGATGTCGCGGCTGGAAAAGGATCTGCTTTATGCGCATCACATTCCGCGTGCACTTGGGCTGAAGCTGGCGGCGCAGATCGAAGAGCGCCCCGATCTGGTGACGCAGATCCGCGAGCAGCTGGCCGGATGGGACACGCGTTCGGTGACGGATGAGCTGGAGCTGTTGCGCCGGTTTGCGGGCGGTGATGAGGCGGCCGCCACGGCAGAGCCTGTTTCCCGTTCTGATGCGCGTCCGGCAGGCAAAGCGAAAACGACGTTCCAGCTGGCGACCGCCCAGGGGGCCGTGAAGTGCACGGCCGGGGCAGGGCGGCTGGAGATCCGGATGGAGCGTGATTTCTCTGCCGAGGATCGCCGCAAGCTTGAGGCTGGGGTGCTGCGCCTGATCGAAAGTCTCGGCTAAGCAGGTATTTCGGACAGGTCAGGCAGAGAGGCACATGCACCTGCCTGACCCTTCGCATCGGTTGCCCCGGCGCCTTCCGATGCAGACCCCGGTTATAGATTTCGTTCTTAACCAGGCGATCAGCCGCCACCTTGTAGACCTGTGGCCTGTGCAGGCTGCCGCCGGCATCTGGCAAGGGCGGCGGTTGCCGCTGCAGGTTGCATTACGCTGGCACCTGGCCTGGATCAGTGCAGGCGTATCTCTTCCTCACAACGGTATCATCTGAAACCTGCGGCGGCTGGCATTGGCGTTGCAGGGCCTTGAGCTGTCTGCGGCCAGATGTGGTGAGGCATAATTCAGATTTTCTGGGCGTGTTGTGGCAAGAAATCAATTAGGTCTGATAATGCAAGATTATCGGATGTTTTTTAAAAGCGTAAGCTGCGGCGGAAAGACTGATCTATAGCGGTATAATCCGCCGTTATATTCTAAGCCCGCCATGTCCTCGGGCGTGAAGTCTATTGTGGATGCGCGGGCCTGATGGCCCTGCTGCGGCGGGCTTCGCGGGGGGGGGCGATATATCGCGGCTGATGCGGGTGCCGGGATTATCCGCGCCGGAGTGTGCCCTGGCATCGCGATATCAATTGGATACTGGATGCGCAGGGCACGAGGCAGACCGGACCGGGAAGAACGGTGCAATGCATCACGAGGCGCTGGCTGCGCCTCAGGACGGCTTGCTTCCGCGTATAGATAGGGCAGGCGATGCCCCGGCCAAAGCGCCCCTGGCCTTCGACCTGGCCCTGTCGAATTCCGGCAAGACCGACACCAACCCCGAGCAATTGTTCGCCCTGGGGTATGCTGCCTGTTTTGACAGTGCGCTGAGCCATATCATCCAGCTGAGGAAGCTGGATGTGAAGAGCAGCGAAATCTCTGCAGAGATCGGTATCGGTCAGCTGCCTGATGGTGGTTTCAGGCTGGATATTGATCTCTGTGTCGAGATCGCGGGCCTGGATGAGGCCGCCGCGCAGGGTCTGGTTGAGGCGACACACAGGGTATGTCCCTATTCCAGCGCCAGGCGCAACAATATCGACGTGCGTCTGCATGTCTCAACAGTACAGGGATAAAGCATGCGCCGACCCTTACTGGGCCGGGGGCGCAGATGGTCTTTTTGCAGCTGCGCGGGACAATATCACCAAAACTGCGTTCTTTGACGGAACCATTTATGCTGCAGCTGCGTTGCCGTTTTGCGAGGTCCGCCAGCGCAATGGTTTTCTTGGTGCAATGGTTTCTTCGGTGCAGCGGCACCATCTTACCTTTGATACCGGGATTGTCTGCCAGTTCGGCTCCGCAGGTTTCCGATTGCGATCAATCAGGGGGATGCGTCGTGTTTTCTGCTATTATGGGCGTGATCTGCGGGCTTTTTGGCCTGTGGGTCTTATGGCTGGGCTATGGGCTGGCGGCTGCCGGGGGCAGCTGGTTTTACATCGTCATGGCGCTTGGGCTGATCCTTTCGGCGATCGGGCTGATGCGGCGGCATCAGACGGGTCTGGGGATCTATGCGGTCACGCTGATCGTCACCTTCATCTGGACGCTTTACGAGGTGGGCTTTGACAAATGGCAGTGGATCCCGCGCGGGGCGCTGCTGGTGGCCTTTGGCCTGATCCTGTGCATCCCGATCTTCGCGCGCGAAATCCGCGCAAGCTCGGGCAAATCAACGCCTGGTTATCCGCTGCTGGGCGGCACGATGGTGGTGATTATCGGGCTGGCGCTGGTCTCCTGGTTCATCGACCCGGCCCAGATCAAGGGCGAGCTGACGAAGCAGGCCAATGCCGGTGACGCGCTGGTGGATCCCTCGGGCGTGGCCTATCCGGCCGATGACTGGACCGCTTACGGCGGCACCAATCTGGGCCAGCGCTATTCGGCGCTGAAGGATATCGACACCGCGAATGTCAAAGGGCTGAAACTGGCCTGGGAGCATCACACCGGCGATCTGCGCAAGGCGGATGAAGATTCCAAGGAATATACCTTCGAGGCGACGCCGATCAAAGTGAACGGGCTTTTGTATTTCTGCACGCCGCATAACATCATCCAGGCCCTGGTGCCGGAGACCGGCGCGCTGAAATGGTCGTTTGACCCGATGATGCAGCGCGATCCTTTCTACCAGCACCAGACCTGCCGCGGTGTGTCCTGGAATGACTCAACGGGATTTGCCGCGCCTGCCTCGGATACGCCCGAGGATCAGGCCGCGATTGCCGCAGCCGTGGCCGAATGCCCGAAACGCATCGTGGCCTCTTCGGTTGATGCGCGGCTTTACACGGTCAATGCCGATACCGGGGCGCTTTGCACCACCTTTGGTGAGAATGGCTATGTGAACCTGCTGGACGGCATGACCGATACCGAGCGTGCGACCTATCAGCAGACCTCGGCGCCGCTGGTGACCAAAGATCTGATCATCCTGGGCTCGGCGATTGCCGACAATTATTATGAGAACAACCCTTCGGGCGTGATCCGCGCCTATGATGTGCGCACCGGCAAGGTCGTGTGGAAGTTCGACGCGGGCAAGCCCGATGAGACCGCACCGCTGAAACCCGGCGAGACCTATGTGCCGAACTCGAACGTGGCCTGGACGCAGTTTGCCGCCGATGAGGCCCTGGGCCAGGTCTATATCCCCTTCGGCAATGCCTCGCCCGACCAGGTGGGGGTCAGCCGCACGCCAGAGCAAGAGGCTTTCGTCGATGCGCTGGCCGCGCTTGATCTGAAGACGGGCCGCCTGATCTGGAAGTTCCAGACCAGCTATCATGACCTCTGGGACCGCGATAACCCCTCGCAGCCGGTTCTGCTGAACCTGCCGAAGGATGGGGTGGATACGCCTGCGATCATCATCCCGACGAAGATCGGCAATCTCTGGGTGCTGGATCGCCGCGATGGCACGCCGATCCTGCCGGTCTCTGAGGTGGCTGTCTCGACCGACAGTGATATCCCCGGCGAGAAGCTTTCGCCGGTGCAGCCGATGTCGTCCCTGACCTTCACGCCCGCGCCTTTGCGTGAGGCGGATATGTGGGGGGCATCGCCGATCGACCAGATCCAGTGCCGCACGACCTTTGTGTCGAACCGCTATGACGGCAATCCCTGGACGCCGCCGACCACGACGGGCAGCCTGGTCTGGCCGGGCAATATCGGCTTGTTCAACTGGGGTTCGGTCGCGGTGGATCCGGTCAACAAATGGCTGATCGGCACGCCGCAATATCTGCCCTATCTCTACCAGCTTTACCCGCGCCCCGAGGGGGATCTGAACAAGCGGATGTTTGGTGGCGACAATTCGGGCGGGGAATCGAAGCCGGGCAACGAAAACCTTGGCGGGCCCTATGCGGTCTCGATCCAGCATTTCCGTTCGGCGCTTGGGGTGCCCTGCAATACGCCGCCCTGGGGCGTGCGGGTTGGGGTTGATCTGACGAATGGCCAGACCGCCTGGAAATACCGCAACGGCACCGTGGCCGGGCAAAAGTTCATGGGTGTCAGCTTCCCGATCCCGTTTGAGATGGGGATGCTGGCGCATGGCGGCACGCTGACGACGGCGGGGGGCGTGGCCTTCACCGCAGCGGCGCTGGATGACATCATGCGCGCCTATGACATGCAGACCGGCGAGACGCTCTGGAAGGTCAAACTTCCCGCAGGTGGCCAGGCCACGCCGATGACCTATCGTGGCGCCGACGGTAAGCAATATATCGTCGTCGCGGCGGGGGGGCATGGCTCGCTTGGCACCACACCGGGGGATTCTGTGCTGGCCTATACGCTGGAGTGATCCCTCTGATATGATGACTGGCGCGCAGGGCAACCTGCGCGCCGTTTCGTTTTCTGCCGTCACAGGAAAAGGCATAGCCGATGGATCGACTGCCTCTGCAGCTTCAGCGCATGATGGCGGCGGGGCGCGACGCGCTTGCCGCTGCAACCGCCGGGGCGATTGCCTGGGCCCTGGCCAGCTGGCTGTTCGGCCATACGCATCCGGTCTTTGCGATGGTGACGTCGATTGTCTGTCTTGCGCCGGGTCTGCCCAATCACGGGCGGCAGGCGATGGGGATCATCCTTGGCGTCACAATCGGCATTCTTGTCGGCGAGGCGGCGCTGCAATTCCCGCTGATCGGGACCGGCGGCCCTGGCATGGCGCTGTTGCGCATGATCATCGCGATTTTGCTGTCGATGATGGTCGGGGCCTCTTTCGGCCTGCCTGCGGTGGTGCCGATTCAGGCCGGGGTCTCGGCGGTGCTGGTGCTGGCCATGGGGGCCGAAAGCGCCGGCTGGCACCGGATGCAGGATGTGATCATCGGCGCGGGCGTCGGGCTGTTCTTCAGCCAGATCCTGCTGACGCCCGACCCTCTGCGCCTGATCGACCGCGCCATGGGCGAGCTGTTGACCCGGATCGCCGCGGGGCTGGATCTGGCGGCCCAGGCCGTCGAAGAGGCCAGCCCGCGTCGCGCTGAAATTGCGCAAAGCCATCTGTCGCGCGTGCAGGAAACCATTGGCGCCTTGCAAAACGGCATCGACAGCGCCCGCTATGAAGCGCGCTGGTCGTTGCGCGGCCGTATCGCCGCCAACCGGGTCCGGCGCGAGGCCGAGCGGGTCGAACATGATGCGATCCGGCTGGGGGCCTCGGCGCTTTTGCTGGGCGATGCGCTGCTGGTTGCGATACGCGAGGGCGACCCGCCCCCCGCCGGGCTGGATGCCGATCTGCGCAGCCTTGCCGCCAGCTGCCGGGCGCGGATGATCGGCTCTGCCCCTGCCGCGCCCGAGATGACCGCCACCGCAGGCAGCGGTATCGCCTGGGCCGCCGTATCTGTGCAAATGCGCGCGCTTGGCGCCATTCTGACGGCGCGGGCCCAGGCCTGAGCGCGGCGCTGCTAGTCGGCGGTCCAGCCGCCATCCAGCATCAGCGCGCTGCCCGTCATCAGCGAAGAGGCCTCCGAGGCCAGAAAGATCGCGGCGCCCACCACATCATCGGGCTGACCGATCCGCCCCAGTTTGATCTTTGCCAGAACCTGCTCGCGGAAGGTTTCATCCTCAAAGAACGGGCGGGTCAGGGGCGTCTCGATAAAGGTCGGGCAGATCGTGTTGACGCGGATCCGCTGCGGCCCCAGCTCTACCGCCAGCGCCTTCGTGAACCCCTCCAGCGCCCATTTCGAGGCGCAGTACAGCGTGCGGTTCGCAGCCCCCACATGCCCCATCTGCGATGAGACATTGATCACCGAGCCCGCAACCCCCGCCGCCGCCATCCGCATCGTTACCGCGCGGGCGGCAAAGATCGCGGCCCGCAGGTTCAGCCCCATCACCGCGTCATAATCCTCTTCGCTGACCGCGCTGAGGGGTTTGGGGCGGTTGGTTCCGGCATTGTTGACGAAGATGTCATAGGCCGGGCGGGCGGTGATCGCCGCCTCAAAAGCCTGGGTATCGGTGATATCGCAGGCAAGGGTATCCGCCTGGCCGCCCGCTGCCCGGATCGCCCCGGCGGCGGCCTCAAGCTCGGTTTCGCTGCGGGCGCAAAGGGTCAGGGCCGCGCCCGCCTTTGCCATGCCCAGGGCAATCGCCAGGCCAAGCCCCCGGCCTGCCCCGGTCACCAGCGCCCGCTTGCCCGCAAGCGAGAAGATTTCGGTTCCGGTCATTCGGCGGCCTCGCCATAGGGGATGTTGCGTTTGCCATAGCGGCGCACCCGGATATTGCATTGCTCGGCATGGCCGACAAAGCCTTCCAGCATGCAAAGCCGCGAGCCATAGGCGCCGATCCGGGCTGCCGCCTCATCGGTGGTGATCCGCTGATAAGAATGCGTTTTCAGGAACTTGCCCACCCAAAGCCCGCCGGTATAACGCCCGGCCTTTTTGGTCGGCAGCGTGTGGTTGGTGCCGATCACCTTGTCGCCATTCGCCACATTGGTGCGCGGCCCCAGAAACAGCGCCCCATAGCTGTGCATGTTTTCCAGATACCAGTCATCGCGGTCGGTCATGACCTGGACATGCTCGCTTGCGATGTCATTGGCGACGGCCAGCATCTCGTCATGGCTGTCGCAAAGGATCACCTCGCCGTAATCCTCCCAGCTTTTGCGGGCGGTCTCGGCGGTGGGCAGGATCTGCAGCAGGCGGGCAATCTCAGCCAGGGTGGCTTCGGCCAGGGCGCGGCTGGTGGTCAGCAAAACCGCGGGCGAGTTATAGCCGTGTTCGGCCTGGCCCAGCAGATCGGTGGCGCAAAGCTCGGCGTCGACGGTGTCATCGGCGATGACCATCGTCTCGGTCGGGCCGGCGAAAAGGTCGATGCCGACCCGGCCATAAAGCTGACGCTTGGCCTCGGCGACAAAGGCATTGCCGGGGCCGACCAGCATATCGACGGGCGCAATCGTCTCTGTCCCAAGCGCCATCGCGCCAATCGCCTGGATGCCGCCCATGACGTAGATCTCATGCGCCCCGGCCATATGCATCGCAGCAATCACCGCCGGATTGGGCGCCCCCCGGAACGGCGGCGTCGCGGCGATGATGCGGCCAACACCCGCCACCGCCGCCGTCAGTACCGACATATGCGCCGAGGCCACCATCGGAAACTTGCCGCCGGGCACATAGCAGCCGACCGAGCGCAGCGGGATATTCTTATGGCCCAGAAAGACGCCGGGCAGGGTCTCGACCTCGATATCGGTCATGGAATCGCGCTGCGCCTGGGCGAAGTTGCGCACCTGATCCTGGGCGAAGCGGATATCCTCCAGGTCGCGTGCGGGCACGCGGGCGATCAGCGCCTGGATCTCATCGGCGGACAGGCGGAAAGAGGCGGGCGAGAAGCTGTCGAATTTCTCTGACAGCTCGCGCACCGCCGCATCGCCCCTGGCCCCGATATCGCCCAGGATCGATTCGACGGTGGCCCGCACCTTCGCATCCTCTTGCGAGCGCTCGGTGTCGGGCTTGCCGGTTTTCAGATAGTGAATGGCCATTCCGAAATCCTCCGTAACGGAACTGGGGACAGCCGCGCGCGGCTGCCCGGTCTTTTGTCGCAAATGGGGTTAGCCCAGCATCCTGGTGTCGCCGCAGACCGACAGGCTTTGCCCCGAGACATGGCGGCCCTGATGCGAGGCGAGATAAAGGATCTGCGAGGCAATCGCCTCTGGCGGCACATATTCGCGCAGCGATGTATAGCGGAAGGCCTCGGCCTCGGCCTCGTCAAAGCTGATGCCCTGACGCTGGGCGCGGGCCTCAAGAACGCGGCGCTGGCGGTCGCCCGCGACAAGGCCGGGCAGGATCGCATTGACCCGGATCCCATCGGGGCCAAGTTCTATCGACAGCGATTTGGTCAGCCCGATCACCCCCCATTTCGCCGCCGCATAGGGGGTGCGCATGGCAAAGCCCATCCGCCCCGCCAGCGAGGAAAGATTGGCAATCGAGGGGTTTTTGCTGGCCCTGAGCGCCGGAACCGCCCGCCCGACCGTGACGAACTGGCTGGTCAGCACCACATCCAGCGTCTGACGCCAGGCGGCGATATCGACATGCTCGACCGGGGCGGTTGGCCCGGCAATGCCCGCATTGTTCACAAGACAGTCAAGCCCGCCCAGCCCGTCGATGGCCTCATCGGTAAAGGCGGCCAGCGCCGTGGCATCAGCCACATCGACGCGCCGCGCCAGCACCCCTGGCGGCAGGGTGGCCAGCGCCTCTTCGCTGATGTCGCAGGTGGCGACCCTGGCCCCTTGCGCAAGAAATCCATCGACAATCGCGCGCCCTATGCCAGCCGCGCCTGCCGTCACCAGAACCCTGGCTCCGCTGAGGCCCAGATCCATGTCTCTCTCCCTATTCCCGGAAATATTTCCGTTGCTCGAGGATGGTCTTTGCCGCCCCCGAGATATCGCTGCGGATCGCCGTCGCTGCGGCTTCGCCATCACGCAGATCCAGCGCCGCGACCAGCTGTTCATGTGCGGTGACCGAATGGGCGATGCGCCCGCCCCCGGCCGAGGGCTCTATATCCAGCGAAATCAGCGGCCCGGCCCTGAGCCAGGCCATGGCGATCATCTGCGACATGGTGGCGGCCTTGGCGGCGTCATAAAGCGCGAAATGCAGCTGGCGGTTCAGCATCAGCGCCGGGCCGCGATTGCCCTGTTCCATCTCGTCACGAAAGCGGAAATGGAAGGCGCGGATCTGCTCGACCTCTTGATCGGTGATACGGGCCACGGCCAGGCGGGCGGCCTCGCATTCCAGCAAAAGGCGGGTGCGGGTCAGCTCGCGGAAGTCTTCGGGGGTCATGCGCGGCACTTCGACGGCGCGATTTTTGCGGATCGCCAGCGCCCCCTGCGCCACCAGGCGGCCGACCGCCTCACGCACGGGCATGGTCGAGACGCCAAGCTCTTCTGCCAGCTCACGAATTGAGGTTCGGCTGTCGGGTTTCAGTGTGCTGTCCAGCAGCATTCGCGCCACCGCGCTATAGACCTGTTCCGTCAGTGATGGGCCCTGGCCCGGTAAAGGTTGCAGATGCAAGTCACTCATTCATACGATTCCAGCGTTGACAGGTCGGGCAAACTTTGCAGTATGATCTGAGATCACACTGACAGTGATCCGAAGTCAATCCCAACATTGACCAAAATCACAAGCGGTATCTCGGGGAGGAGATCATATGCTTAAGAACATCGGCAGACGCCGTTTTCTGCAGTCAGGCACAGCATTCGGACTGGCGGGCCTTGCGGCCCCGTCTTTGGTGCGTGCCTCAAGCGATCCGGTGGTGATTGCGCATCTGACGCCGCGGACGGGCTTTTTGGGGCCGATGGGCGAATATGCGATCATGGGCGTTGATCTCGCGGTCGAGCATATCAATGCCGCAGGGGGCATAAACGGCCGCCCGCTGCAGGTGATCAAAGAGGATTCCGTCAACCCGCAAACCGCCACCACCAAGGCCGAACGCCTGGCCGAGCGCAGCGATGTTGCGCTTTTGATGGGCGAGATTTCTTCCGCCTCGGCGCTGTCGATTGCCCAGGTTGCGACGCGGGCCGACAAGCTTTTCATCAATACCGGCGCGAATTCCGACACGCTGCGCGGCTCTGACTGCAAGCGCAATATGTTCCATGTCGAGGCGCAGAACGCGATCATCGTGAACACCGAAGGCGCCTATTTCCTGCAAAATGACATGGTCAAAGGCAAGAAATGGTTCATCCTTTCGGCCGATTACGCCTTTGGTCATGACCTGCGCCACGGGGCGCTGGCCTTCCTGGACCGCCACGGCGGCACCGCCGTCGGCGATCAGCTGATCCCGACCGATGCGACCGATTTCTCGTCTTATCTGCTGGCGATCCGGGCGGCGCAGCCCGATCTGGTCATCTCGAACCTTGCAGGCACCCAGACCGCCAGCTTCTTCAAGCAATATGCCGAGTTCGGCATGGAGATCCCGCTGGGCGGCTTTGACTATAACACCGTCATCGCCTGGGCGATCGGCGCGCGCGACTTCCGCGGCACCTGGCCCTGCGTCTGGACCCATCAGGTGCAGACCGATGCCTCGCAGGCCTATGCGAAGGCTTTCCTTGAGAAATATGGCAAGCCCTCGGACAACCAGGCCTATCTTGACTATGTCGGGCTGAAGATCATGGCCGATGCCATCGCGGCGGTCGGCGGCACCGATACCACGGCTTTGCGCGACTATATGACCGACCCGGCCACCGAGTTCGAGATCCTGAAAGAGCGCAAGGGCCGCTTCAGTCCGGTCAACAACCAGCTGCTGCAAGAGGCCTATGCCGTCACCGCCCTGCCCGAATCCGAGGTGCAGAACGAGTGGGATATCTTCACCACATCCGGCCCGCTGCCCGGCCCCGATCAGCCGCTTGATATCCTGATCGAGGATGCGGTCGGCGGCGCCTGCGTGCTCTGAGCACGCCCGCCACTTCTGACCAAAACCGCAGGCGGGGCTGACCCCGTCCCAGCTGCCAACCCCGGAGCACAGATGCCCTGTGCTCCGGCCCAATTCGCACGGACAGGACACTCTGATGGAATTCGTCTTTCTGTCTCAACTTCTGAACGGCCTGCTTGACGGGTTCTATTACATGCTGATCGCGCTTGGCCTGTCGCTGATCTTTTCGCTCGGCGGTATCGTCAACCTGGCGCATGGGGCGTTTTTCACCCTGGGGGCCTATCTGGCCTTTGTGATCGCGCCTCATACCGGGTTTTTCGGCGCATTGATCATCGCGCCGCTGATTGCGGCCCTGGTGGCGGTGATCGTCGAGCGGTTCCTCTTTACCCGTTTCTACCGGGTCGATCCGCTTTATTCGCTGCTGCTGACCTTCGCGCTGGCCATGATCATCGAGCAAAGCCTGCGCTGGTATTTCGGCGCGACACCACGGGCCTTTGCGATGCCCGACGCGCTGCGCGGCCAGGTTTTCCTGGGCGATTTCGTCTATTCGCGCTATCGGGTCTTCCTGATCGTGGTCGCGGTTCTGACTGTCGGTGCGGTCTGGTATCTGCTGAACCGCACCCCCTTTGGCCGGATCGTGCGAGCGGGCATCCAGAACCCTGATATCCTTGGTACGCTGGGGATCTCGCTCAGGCCCTATCTGTCCACCGTGGTTGCGCTGGCCATTGGCATTGCGGCCCTTGCCGGGGTGCTGATGGCGCCGATCCAGCCCGTGCATCCCCTGATGGGGGTTGAGGTCGGCACCGCCGCCTTTGTGGTCGTGGTGATCGGCGGCCTTGGCTCTTTCTGGGGCGTTGTGGTTGCGGCGCTGCTGGTCGGGCTTGTGAAGGGCATCATGATCGGCCTCGGCCTGTCACAATTCTCGATGCTTGCCATCTATCTTCTGATGTTCGTGATCCTGCTGCTGCGCCCGCGTGGCCTGTTTGGCGAACGCATCACCCGTTTCGAATAGGTCTCAAATGCAGAACGTCAAAACACTCGCGGCGGCGGCAGCCGCCCTGGTCCTTCTGCCGGTCGTGCTGTCCTTTCTGGGGCTCGGGGCAAGCAGTGCCGCCGAAGTCGTGATCTTCGCGCTGGCGGCAATCGGGCTGAATATCCTTGCAGGCTATACCGGCCTTGTTTCCTTCGGCCATGGCGCCTGGTTTGGCCTGGGGGCCTATGTGGCCGGGCTGACGGCGCTGCGCCTTGGCAATGGCTCGATGACGGTTGCGGTTGTGGCAGGCGTGGTTTTCACCGCGATTGTCGCCACCGGGATCGGCTTTCTGGTGCTGCGCAGGCGCGGCGTCTATTTCTCGCTGATGACGCTGGCGCTGTCGGCGATGGGCTTCCAGCTTGCCTTCCGCTGGACCGAGGTCACCGGCGGCGAAAACGGCCTGGGCGGCATCGAGCGCCCTGCGCTGCTTGACAACAACATGAACTTTTACATCGCCGTTTCGGTGATTGTTTTCCTGGTGGTGGCGCTGGTGCTGCGGGTGCTGAAATCGCCTGCGGGCAGCGTGCTGGCCGCTATCCGCGAGAATGAGGGCCGCGCCCAGGCGCTTGGCTATCACGTCCAGCGCTACAAGCTGCTGGCCTTTGTGCTTTCGGCCTCGGTCACATCGCTGGCGGGGGCGCTGCTGCTTTACAAGAACCGCCTGACCTCGGCCGAGCCGATGTCGCTGATCTTCTCGGGCGAGCTTTTGGCCATGGTGGTGATCGGGGGGATGCGCGGCTATCTGGGCCCGGCCCTTGGCGCGCTGTTCTATATCCTCTTCCGCGAATATCTCTCGATGTATACCGAGAACTGGCTGTTCTGGTTCGGGCTGATCTTCCTTGGCTTCGTGCTTTTCGCCCGTCAGGGCATGATCGGCATCGGCAATCAGATCGCGCAAAAGCTGTTCCCGGGCAAAACCACCGGGGCGGCGATGCAGGACCGCAAGGCCGAAAAGCATCCGCTGCCGGCGGCGATTGCCAACCGCGATGCGGGCGGCGGCGATGTGCTGGTGGCCGATGGCATCTCGCGCAATTTCGGGGCGCTGAAGGCGGTCAGCGGTGTCTCGATCCGGGTGAAGGACAAGACGCTTCACGCGCTGATCGGGCCGAATGGCGCGGGGAAAACCACCGCCTTCAACCTCTTGTCGGGCATCATCCCGACCAGTGAGGGGCGCGTGACCTTCCTGGGCCAGGAGATTTCGGGCCAGACGCCGGACCGGATCGCCGGGCTTGGGCTGGGGCGCTCGTTCCAGATCACCAGCCTTTTCCCCGACCTCAGCGTGCGCGAGAATGTCCGCCTGGCCGTTCAGGCCCAGCATGACAGCCGCAGCGCCGCCTTCCGCAGCACCGAAAGCGTTTCCGAGGTGCAGGAAAAGGTCGGCGAGATGCTGAACTGGGTTGGCCTTTCCGGCATGGAAGAGGCAAAGGCCAGCTCGCTGTCCTATGGCGGGCAGCGGCTGCTGGATCTGGGCCTTGCGCTGGCGACAGAGCCGAAAGTCCTGCTGGCGGATGAGCCGCTGGCCGGTCTGTCGGTCGCCGAACGCGAGCGGGTCGGCCTTTTGATCAAGGATGTTTCGACCGCGATCCCGGTTTTGCTGGTCGAACATGATATCGACCGGGTCTTTGATCTGGCCGATCATGTTACCGTCATGGCCGATGGCCAGGTGCTGGTTGATGGCACTGTCGATGATGCCCGCAATTCGGAAAAGGTGCGTGAGATCTATATCGGCTCGGGCACCTCTGAGGTTGCGGCCTCGGCGCGGCAGGGGCAGTTCTCGGACGAAAAGATCCTCAGCCTCGACCGGGTCAATCTGCATTATGGCAAAAGCCATATCCTCAATGATGTGACCTTTGATCTGCACAAGGGCGAGATCCTTGCGCTCTTGGGGCGCAATGGGGCGGGGAAATCCTCGGTGCTGAAGGGGGTGACGGGGATCGTTACGCCCTCGTCCGGCTCTGTCAAACTGATGGGGACAGAGCTGGTCGGCCTTTCCAGTGCGCAGATTTCGCGCAAGGGGATCGGCTATGTGCCCCAGGGGCGCGGGCTTTTCGCGGGCATGACCGTGCGCGAAAACCTGGAACTGGGCCGCATCCGCCGCCAGACCGGCGAGGGCAGCCATTGGTCGCTTGAGGAAATCCTCGAATATTTCCCCCGCCTTGGCGAGCGTCTGGATACCCCCGCCGATCGCATGTCGGGCGGCGAGCAGCAGATGGCCGCCGTGGCGCGGGCGCTGTCGGGCGATATCCGGGTGCTTTTGCTGGATGAGCCATTCGAGGGCCTGGCCCCTGCGGTGGTCGAGCAGCTTTTCCGCACCTTTGACCGTCTGCGCGACCGCCTGGCGATTGTGATTGTTGACCACAACCTAGACCTGGCGCTGGCGCTGTCTGACCGGACGGTGGTGCTGGAACGGGGCCGGGTGCTGCATCAGGTGGAATCGGCGAAAATCGCGCAGGATCTGGATCTGCGGCGCGAAATGCTCTGGATGTAAGGAAGAACGCGATGACAGAAATCGCAATTGTCGGCGCCGGGCTGATCGGGCGTGGCTGGGCCTTTGTCTTTGCCCGCGCCGGGTTCAGCGTCAGGGTCTGGGACAAGGATCCGGCGGTTCTGGCCCGGCTGGATGAGGATGTGGCGGCCATGATCGCCCAGACCGCGGCCTTCGGCCAGGCCGGCCCCGACCCCGAGGCGACCAGGGCCCGCATCCACGCGGTGCCCGATCTGGCGCTGGCGCTGCAGGGCGCGGGCCTTGTGCAGGAAAGCGGCCCCGAAGTGCTGGAAATCAAGCGCGCGCTTTTCGCCGAGCTTGACCTTCTGGCGGATCCGGGGGCGGTGCTGGCCTCGTCCTCATCGGCGCTGCTGGCCTCGGTCTTTGCCAGCGGTCTGCCCGGTCAGGCCCGCTGTCTGGTTGGCCATCCGGTCAACCCGCCGCATCTGGTGCCGGTGGTTGAAATCTCGCCCGCGCCCTTTACCGATCCGGCCGTGACGGCGCGGGCGCGTGAGATCTATGCCCAGGCGGGCCAGGTCCCGGTGATGATGGCGAAAGAGATTGACGGCTTTATCCTGAACCGTCTGCAGGCGGTGGTGCTGGCCGAAAGCCTGCGGCTGATCTCTGAGGGCTATGTCGATGTGCAGGGCCTTGATGACACCATCCGCCACGGGCTGGGCCGTCGCTGGGCCTTCATGGGCCCGATGGAGACGATCAGCCTGAACGCGCCGGGGGGGGCTGCGGATTATCTGAACCGCTATGGGCCGATGATGGCCGCGCTGGCCCGCACCTCTGGCCGCGAAGAGGCCTTCACGCCCGAGGCCGCCGCCAAAGTCGCGGCTGCCTTCAGCGAAACCTCAACCCCCGAAACCGTGCGGGCGCGTCAGAACTGGCGCGACAGCGAGCTTGCCGCCCTGGCACAACACCTGGCGCAGCGCGCCACCCCATCGGTCAATTAAGGACAGGACAATGAGCCTTCAGGGAAAAGTCGTTATCACCTGCGCCGTGACGGGCGCGATCCATACCCCCTCGATGTCGCAGTATCTGCCGGTCTCGGCGGCTGAGATCGTCGATGCCGCCCTTGGGGCTGCCGAGGCGGGCGCGGCGGTCATCCACCTGCATGCACGTGATGAATCCGATGGCCGCCCCGATCAGTCGGTGGCCGCATTCGCGCCGATCCTGGGCGTGATCAAACAGCAAAGCGCAGCGGTTCTGAACATCACCACCGGCGGCGCCCCCACCATGTCAATCGCCGAGCGCATCCAGCCCGCGCAGCATTACAGGCCAGAGCTGGCCTCGCTGAACATGGGCACGATGAATTTCGGCCTTTTCCCGATGCTGAACCGCTATGACGCCGCGCTGAAACATCAATGGGAACGCGATTATCTGGGCAATAAAGACATCATCTTCCGCAATACCTTTGGCGATGTGGAACATGTGATGACGACGCTGGGCGCAGGCGGCACCCGGTTCGAGTTCGAATGCTATGACACCTCGCATCTTTACAACCTCAGGCACTTCTATGATCGCGGGCTGGTAACGGGGCCGCTGTTCATCCAGACCGTCTTTGGCCTGATGGGCGGGATCGGGGCGCATCCTGACGATGTCCTGCATATGAAGCGCACCGCAGACCGGCTGTTTGGCGACAATTACCGCTGGTCGGTGCTGGGCGCGGGGCGCAATCAGCTGAATATCGCGGCGATGGCGGCGGCGATGGGCGGCCATGTGCGCGTGGGCCTGGAAGACAACCTCTGGGCCGGGAAGGGCCGCCTTGCCGAAAGCAATGCCCAGCAGGTTCGCGCCGCCCGCCAGATCATCGAGGGTCTGGGCCTTGAGGTCGCAACCCCGGATGAGGCCCGCGAGATCCTCGCGCTGAAAGGGGCAGACCGCGTCGCATTCTGACGCCCCCTCTCTCTTTCCGCCCCGCGCCCTGCCAGGGTGCGGGGCGCTTTTCTCACCTGCCCCGCTTTTGCAAGGATTGATCATGTCTCTCAGCCCGCTTCCCAGTTTCTCGCTTGCCGGACGCACGGCCCTGATTACCGGCGCCGGGCGCGGGATCGGCCAGGCGATTGCCGAGGTTTTCGCCCAGGCGGGCGCGCATGTCGTGCTTTGCGCCCGCACCGGGGCCGAGATTGCGGCGGTCGCAGACAGGCTGACGGCGGCGGGCCACAGCGCCGAGGCCCGCCCGGCGGATGTCACCGACCGCCAGGGATTTGAGGCCCTGGTATCCACGCTGCCTGCGCTGGATATCTTCGTCAACAACGCTGGCACCAACCGCCCGAAACCGCAGCTTGAGGTGACCGAAGAGGATTTCGACCTGATCGTCGGGCTGAACCTGAAGGCGGCTTTCTTTGCCCAGGCCGCCGTGGCGCGGCGCATGATCGAGCTGGGGCAGGGCGGCTCGGTGATCAATATGTCCTCGATGCTGGGCCATATCGGCGCGGCGGACCGCTCGGTCTATTGCGCGACGAAATGGGGGATCGAGGGCATGACCAAAGCCACCGCCATCGAGCTGGCCCCGCATCAGATCCGGGTCAATACGATCTGCCCGACCTTCATCGACACGCCGCTGACCAAACCCTATTTCGAAAAGCCGGAATTTGGCCAGCATGTGATGCGGATGATCAAGCTGGGGCGGCTGGGTCAGGTGGAGGACATCACCGGGGCGGCGCTTTACCTGGCGTCAGAGGCCTCGTCGCTGATGACCGGCAATTCGATCGTGCTTGATGGGGGCTGGACCGCCGAATAGCGGCCAGCCTGTCAGTGTCCGGATCCGGGCTGCAGATCCCGCTATAGCAGGTTCATCCGAAAGCTGACCGAAAGCCCCATATCCGTGCCGCGCCAGGCGTCGATACTTGCATCGCGGGTCTCGATCCAGCTGCCGATATCAAGGGGACCGACGGGCAGCGTTACCCCGGCCCGGGTGCGGCGCTCATCGCGGGCCATGCCAAACAGTGCCCCGCCGCCGAAGTGGGTCTCGCTGAGTGAAAGCGTGACCAGCCGTCCGGCGACCTCGCCCGTCCAGTCAAGCGAGAGACGGCGGCGCATGGTATTCTCGCCCTGGATCTCTTCGCCCCAGGCATAGCCAAGGCTCCACATTCCGGCGTGATCGGTCAGCACCTGATGCGAAAGCTGCACCACCTCTTTGCGGTAGCCCTCGGTCGCAGTTGTGCCCAGGCTGAACCCGATCTGGTGCGAACCCGCGCCGCTTTGAAACAGGTGACGCGCGCCCAGGGTGGCGGTGAATGCGCCCTGGGTATCGCGGCCGTCATATTGCGCCGAGGCCGCAAGGCAGGCATCGGTCCAGGTCCAGGCGGCTACGGGGTGCTCTGCGCAAAGGCGCAGGCCCGCGCCCGCATGGTGATAGCCATGGGTGGGTTCCAGCTCTGCGCTCAGGCTTTGCGAAAGGCGCAGCCTGGCACCGGGCGCGTAAGACCAGCTTTGCCAGCCGCTATATTGCACCCCGATCAGCAGCGCCTCTTTGGCCCGCGATTCCGGTGTGACGATGAAGGCCAGCCCGCCCAGGGTGATCCGGTCGGCGGGGATGCCGTCATTGATATTCGGATCATGGCGCAGGGTTGGCACCAGCAGCCGCCCGCGGCTGAGGGTTTGCAGCGCAGGGCCGCCTGGCTGATGGCGAAAGCCCTGGCGGGCCAGCAGAAACTGGCCCAGCTGCGAGATCTGCGTCTCGCTGCGGCTGAGGGCGAAAAGCGCCAGGTCGGGCTGGCCCTGTTGCAAAGGCAGCCGCAGGTCCTGAGCGGCCAGAGGCATCAGACCTGCCGCCAGCCCCATCAGGCCGCCGCAAAGGGCGCCGCAGATGCGACGCCCCCATTTTCCGAATTCAGTCACGATCCAGCGTGCCGACAAAGACGAGGCCCAGATTGCCTGCGGTGCTGGTAGCAGAGCCGGTGCCCTCAATAGCGGCAGCATTCGTGCCGAGGAAATCGCCATTGATCGCGCCCGTGACCGCGCCGGGGGCGGTGCCCGCCCCGGTCAGATTGCCGTTGATATCGGCGGCAAAGCCGTTTCCGGTGATCCGGCCATTGGTCACCCGCAATGCGCCATTCAGCTCTTGTCCGGCGGCGGTGTTGAAGTCGTCAAACTCGCCGCTGATCTGGCCGGTGGCGAAATTCGCGGTCAGATCCATCTCGCCCAGCATCTGCGCCGAGGCAATAGAGGCGGGCGCGCCGCCAAAGGCCATGCCGACCACGCCATCATATTCGGCACGGCCCGTGACCGGCATCGAGCTGGCCGAGGTCTGCGAGAGGTTGGCGGTCTCAGCAACCAGCCGCGCGGCATTGGCCGCATCGCTGGCATATTCCACCGTCGGGCTGTCATCGCCGCCGCCGCCAGAGCAGGCCGTCATCAGAGAAAGCACCGCAAGCGCGGCAGGGATACGCAGATAGAAGCTCATCCGGGTTGGTCCTTTCGGTCAGGGGGTCTGTGGTCAGTCGTCATTGCGCTCGGTGAGGACTTCGCCGGTGGCGGCCTCGACCAGCGCTTCGATGCGGCGGCCCTGGGGGTTGATCGCCTCGATTTCATGGGTGCGCCCGTCATCCTCGGCGCTGCGCACGACATAGCCGCGGGCCTCAAAGGCCAGTACGGTCTCTGACAGCGGGCGGATGGGCTTTTGTTGCGCGTTGGCACTGATCGGGGTGATAAGGGTCAGGGTGATGGCGAAAAGCGGCAGGCGAAACATGGTAAGATGTCCTTTCATCGGGTCAGCGAGCAGGGGGCTTACCCCTGTGGCCTGGCCCTTTGATCACAACCGCGCTGACGCCTGGCTGACAGGCTCTGTCAGGGAATTGTCAGGAACGGGCAGCTAAGAAAGGCCATGCAGATCCGCCCCGCCCTCATTTTCTCTGTGCTGCTCTGGCTGCCGCTGGGCACGCCTGCCCTGGCCGAAACGCCACGGGCGCCCGGCTTTTTGCCGCAGATCGGCTTTGATGACGGGCTGGATGCGGGTGTGGCGCGGGCCGCGATGCTGCGCGGCGAGATCCTGCCGCTGGACCGCATCCTGGCGCAGTTGCGCGCCGCCTTTCCCGGTGAGATCATTGAAATCCAGCTGGAGCTGGAGGATGGCAGTTTCGTCTATGAGTTTGACATCCTCAGCCCCGATGGCCGCCTTTTTGAGGTAGAGCTGGATGCAGCCACCGGCCAGGTGATCGAGATCGAAGAGGGCGATGATGATGACTGATGCTGCCCGTGCCGGTGCCAGCGGCTTTGATTTCATGCGGGGCGGCAGATGCGCTGTCTGATCGTCGAGGATGACCCCGCGATTGCGCGTGATCTTGCGGCGGCGCTTGGCGGGGCCGGGTTTCTGACCGAGCATGTCGGGGATGGTGAAACCGCCTGGTTTCGCGGCGGCACCGAGGATTATGATCTGGTGGTGCTGGATCTGGGGCTGCCGCGCCTTGACGGGCTGAGCGTGCTGAAACGCTGGCGGGCCGAGGGGCGCGATATGCCGGTGCTGGTGCTGACGGCGCGCGGCAGCTGGCATGAGCGGGTCGAGGGGATCGACTCGGGGGCCGATGACTACCTGCCAAAGCCGTTTCGGATGGAAGAGCTGGTGGCGCGGGCGCGGGCGCTGGTGCGTCGTGCGGGCGGCAAGCCTGGCCCTGTCCAGGAGATGGGGCTTCTGGCGCTGGACACCAACCACCAGACGGCCGCGGTGGCGGGGCGGGCGGTGGCGGTCACGGCGCTGGAATTTCGGCTGCTGGCCTATCTGATGATGCAGGCGGGGCGGGTGGTCTCGCCCGGCGAGCTGCTGGAACATCTTTACGGCGATGACGCCTCGCGCGAGGTCAACGCGCTTGAGGCGCTGATCGCAAGGCTGCGGCGCAAGACCGGCCAGGGCGTGATCGGCACGCGGCGCGGCTTTGGCTATTTCCTGGAAGCCGCCGCATGAGGTTCAGCCGCTCGATCCGTCTGCGGTTGGGGCTGGCGGCGGTCCTGACCATCACGCTGGCGCTGGTGGTGGGCGGGCTGGTGCTCTCGGCGATGTTTGACCGCCAGATCAAGCGCCTGGCTGGGCTTGATCTGGGTGAACGCTCGGTCATGCTGATGGCGGGGCTGCGCCCGCTGGTTGCTGATCCGGGGGCAGAGCCCGAGCCCGATCCCGGGCTCGGGGGCGATCCGCGCTATCTGCGGCCCTATTCGGGCTATTACTGGCAGCTTGAGGTCGGGGGGCGCAGCTATCGCGCGCAATCGCTGTGGGATGCGGTGCTGCCGCTGCCGCCCGAGGGTGCGCCCGGCGAGGCGGTGATCACCACCGGGCCTGGGCCTGACGGGCAGCAGCTGATGATCCATGACCGGCTGATCCTGGTCGGGCCGGATGCTGTTCCGGTGCGGATCTCGGTTGCGCTGGATCTGCGCAGCCAGATCGAGGCGCAGAGCCTGTTCCAGCGCGATCTGGTGCCGTTTCTGGCGGTGCTGGGGGCGTTGTTGTTGCTGGCCTCGGTGATCCAGATCGCGGTCGGGCTGCGCCCGTTCCGGCGCATCCGCCAGCAGGTCACGCGGCTGGGCCAGGGCACAGAACAGCGGCTGGGCTATGACATGCCTCAGGAAGTAGAGCCCCTGGCCCGCGAGATCGACGCGCTGCTGGACGAGCGCGACGCCCGTATCACCCGCGCCCGCCACCGCGCCGCAGATCTGGCCCATACGCTGAAAACTCCCCTGCAGGCGCTGATGGGCGAGGCCGGCCGGCTGGAGGCCGCCGGGCAAAGCGCCCCGGCCCGCGCGATTACCCAGATCACCCACACCATCCGCCAGCGCGTCGATCACGAGCTGGGCCGCGACCGCATCGCCGGTAAAGGCGTCAGCGATCCCGCCCGCGTGGCGCGTGGCGTGGTCGATGTGCTGCGCCGGACCGCCAGGGGGGCAGAGGTTGCAATCACGGTTGATGTGGCCGTGAGGCCCTTGCGCATCGACGCCCAGGATCTGGCCGAAGCGCTTGGCGCTCTGGCCGAGAATGCGCTGGCCCATGCGCGAAGCACCGTCTCGATCCGGTCAGAGCCAGCGGGGGCGATGCTTTTGCTGGTGGTCACCGATGACGGGCCGGGCATTCCCGATGCGCAGATTGCGCTGGTCACAAGACGCGGGGTCAGCCTCAGGGATGAGGCGGGCAGCGATGGTCTGGGCCTTGCCCTGGTCCAGGAGATTGTCACGCTCAATGAGGGCAGTCTGCGGTTTGACAGCACCCCCGATGGGCTGCGCGTCGAAATGGGGTTCCGGCTGGCCGAGACCGGCTGAGGGCATCCCCTGACTGCGGCGCAGACAGTGCGGATCAGCAAAGAGGCGGGGCAATTTGCCATCTGTCGGGGCTGTCATATCTGATCCAGATCAGATCGGGCCTGCGAAAGCGCCGTTAACCTGCATCTGTGATTCGCGTTTGAGGACGATGTGACAGCGACAGAACCTGAAAAAGCACCGGCCAGGGCGGCGCTGTCGCGGCTGATGCTGCCGGGGGCTGCATCTTTGCGGATCGCGGCGGCGCTGTCGTGTGGCCAGGCGCTTTTATGGCCGCTGCAGGCCGGGCTGGTGGCGCTGGCCTTCGCGCAGCTGCTGGCAGGGGGCGGTATCAGCTGGCTTTACGTGCCGGGTTTTCTGGCCCTGGGTCTGTTGCGCATCGGCCTTGGCTGGGCGGGCGAGCGTGCGGCCGAGGCGGCGGCGCTGAATGTGATCGCCACCGCCCGCGCCCGCATCCTGGCGCGTGAGGCGCGGCGCGCGGGGCACGGCGCCTCTGGTGGGGCCTTTGCTGGTGCGGGTGCGCTGGCCTCACTGGCCGGCGATAAGCTGGAGCGGCTGGGCGCTTTCACCCTGCGCTATGCGCCTGCGCGGGCGCGGATGATGGTGATGCCGCTGGTCATCTTGCTGATTGCGCTGTGGTTTTCCTGGGCGGTGGCGCTGATCTTTCTGATCTCAGGCCCGCTGATCCCGGTCTTTATGGCGCTGGTTGGCATGGCGGCCCGCGATGCCAGCGCGGCGCAGCTGAACCAGCTGGGCAGCATGAGCGAGGCGCTGGTCGAGCGGCTGGCTGCGCTGGCCGATATCCGGCTTTTGGGGGCCTCGGGCCGGGTCGCGGATGATTTCGCCACCGGGGCCGAGGGGCTGCGCAAAGGCAGTATGAAGGTGCTGGCGATCGCCTTCCTGTCCTCGACCGTGCTTGAGCTGTTCTCGGCCATTGGCGTGGCGATGGTGGCGGTCTGGGTCGGATTCTCTTTGCTGGGGCAGATCGGTTTCGGCAGCTGGGGGGAGGGGCAGATCAGCCCGGCGGCGGGGATGTTTCTTTTGCTGCTGGCCCCCGATTTCTATCAGCCGATGCGCGATCTGGCCGCGGCCTGGCATGACCGCGCCGATGCCGAAGCGGTGGCGGCAGAGTTGGCGCTGGCAGAGACGGATGAGGGCCCGGCCATCATGGGGCAGGGGGCGCGGGTAGCGCCCTTGCCGGGGCCTGCCACCCTGTCGCTGCGTGGCGGTGTGACACCGCAAGGCGCTGCGCTGCCCGATATCGGGATCAGGGCGGGCGAGAAAGTGGCGCTGGTCGGGCCATCGGGGGCGGGCAAAACCACGATCTTGCGGCAGCTGGCGGGGCTGGACCCGATTGCTCTGGGCGAGGTGCTGGTCGCCGGGCAAAGGCTGAACGATGCGACCGCAGATGCCTGGCGGGCGCGGATCGGCTGGATGCCGCAGGCGGTGCATTTCACCAATGAAAGCCTTGCGGCCAATCTGCATCTGGGGCGCGAGGGCGATCCCTGGCCTGCGCTGCGGCTGGCGGCGGCGGATCAGGTGGTGGCGGGGCTGCCGGACGGGCTTTTGACCCGGCCTGGCGAAAACGGCGCCGGGCTTTCGGGCGGCGAGGCGCGGCGGCTCACCCTGGCGCGGGCGCTTTTCGGAGCACCGGATGTGATCCTTGCGGATGAGCCGACGGCGGATCTGGACGCTGAGACAGCGGATGCGGTGACAAAGGGGCTGCTGGCGGCGGCGGGGCCGCATGTGACGCTGGTGGTGGCGACCCATGATGCCGGGCTTGCCGCGCGGATGGACCGGATCATCCGGATCGGGGGTGCGGCATGAGGGCGCTTTGGCAGATCCTGTGCCTGATGCAGGCCGGGCAGCGCCGCAGCCTGTTGCGGGGCGCGGCGCTCTCGGTGCTGGTCCTGGTGATGGGGGTGGCGCTTTTGGGCCTTTCGGGCTGGTTCATCACGGCGGCAGCGGCGGCGGGGCTGGCGGGGGCAGGCGCGGTTTTCGATGTGTTTCGCCCCTCGGCCGGGGTGCGGTTCCTGGCGCTTGGCCGCACCGCCGCCCGCTATGGCGAGCGGATGCTGACCCATGACGCCACTTTACGCGCCCTGCAAAGCCTGCGGCTTGAGGTGCTGGCGGGGTTTCTGGTTGCGCCCTGGTCGCGGGTTGTCAGGCTGCGCAGCAGTCGTGCGGTGCATCGGCTGATCGGCGATATTGACGCGCTGGATGGGCTGGTTTTGCGCCTGCTGCTGCCGGTTCTGGCGGCGCTGCTGACGCAGGCGCTGGCCTTTCTGGCGCTTTGGTGGCTGGTCGATCTGCGGATGGCGCTGGTCGTGGTGCTGCCTGCGCTGGCGGGGGCCATGCTGATCGTGGCCATCGAGGCCCGGCGCACCGCGCCCCTGTCGCGGCGTATGGCGGCAGCGGCCGAGGCGATGCGGATGCGCCTGATCGACCTGATCCGCGCCCGCGATGATCTGGCGGTCAGCGGGCGGCTGCCCGTCCAGGCCGAAGCGGTGACCCGGGCCGAGGCCCGCCGCCGCGATCTGGCGCAGATCCTGATGCAAAGGGGCCGCAATGCGGGGGCCGCGCTGTCGCTGGTCGCGCTGGTCTCGGCGGCGGGGGCGCTTTGGCTGGGGCTGGATCTGGCGCAGGCGGGGCAGATCAGCCCAGCCCGGGCGGCGCTTGGGTTTTTTGCCGCGCTGGCCCTGGCCGAGACGCTGCACCCTTTGCGCCGCGCTTGCGCCGATATCGGCCAGATGCGCGACGCGGCGCGGCGGGTGGTGGCGGGCCGCGCGGTTTCTTCGGCCCGCTCTTGTCTGAAAGCGGGGCCTGATGTCGGAAAGCCCCTGGCCGGGATCTCTGATGGCCAGCCGGTGCTTGAGATCCGGGCCCTTGCGCTGCGGGCCGCAGATGGCCAGGGGCGACAGCTGCTTTCGGGCTTTGATCTGCGCCTGATGTCGGGGGCGCGTATGGCTCTGACCGGGGCCAGCGGATCGGGAAAATCGACGCTTTTGCTGGCGATTGCGGGGCTGCACCCTTTCCATGGCCAGATCCTGCTGGCGGGTCAGCCGCTGGCCTCATACGAGGAAAGCACGCTGCGCCAGCTGGTCACGCTGGTGCCGCAGCGCCCGGCTTTGCTGGCGGGCACGATCCGCGACAATCTGCGGCTGGCAGCACCGGAGGCCCCTGACAGCGCCCTGGTGGCCGCGCTGCAGACGGTCGCGCTTTGGCCGCAGCTGCAGGGGCGCGGCGGGCTGGACTATCGGCTGGGCAGCCGGGGCGCGGGGCTTTCGGGCGGCGAGGGGCGGCGGCTGGCGCTGGCCCGCGCCGTTCTGCGCCAGCCGCGCCTTTTGCTGCTGGATGAGCCGACCGAGGGGCTGGATGATGCAACCGCCCGCCAGGTGCTGGCGGCGCTCTGCGACAGATTGCCCCGCACGGCGGTGCTGATGGCCTCGCATCGGGGGGCAGAGCGGGAAATGGCGCAGCAGATCGTCGCACTGCGCCAATAAGTCATATTCTGAATGCCGAATATTGATCCAGATCATCCCGGCCCGGTGCGGTCGGTATTACACCGCGCCTGGATGGATCATTCCCGGCACCGGGGATCCGAATCTATGGAGCTGAAGAAATGGAATTCGGCATCGTCGAGCTGTCACGGCTGCAATTTGCCCTGACCGCGATGTACCACTTTCTCTTCGTGCCGCTGACACTGGGTCTGTCGATCCTGGTTGCGATCATGGAGACGGTCTATGTCATGACCAATCGCCCGATCTGGCGACAGATGACAAAATTCTGGGGCATGCTGTTCGGGATCAACTTTGCGCTTGGCGTGGCGACCGGCATCACCATGGAGTTCCAGTTCGGCATGAACTGGAGCTATTACAGCCATTATGTCGGCGACGTCTTTGGTGCGCCGCTGGCGATCGAGGGGCTGATGGCCTTCTTCCTTGAGGCCACTTTCGTCGGGCTGTTCTTCTTTGGCTGGGACCGCCTGTCCAAAGTCGCGCATCTGGTTGTGGCCTGGCTGGTTGCGATCGGCTCGAACTTCTCGGCTTTGTGGATCCTGATCGCCAATGGCTGGATGCAAAATCCGGTCGGCGCGGAATTCAACCCGATGACCATGCGGATGGAGATGACCGATTTCTTCGCCGTGCTGTTCAACGAGGTCGCCCAGGCGAAGTTCGTGCATACCGTCTCGGCGGGCTATGTGACGGCCTCGGTCTTTGTGATCGGCGTCTCGGCCTGGTATCTGCTGCGCGGCCGCCATACTGAACTTGCGCGCCGTTCGATCACCGTGGCTTCGGCCTTTGGTCTGGCCTCGGCTTTCTCGGTTGTGCTGCTGGGCGACGAGTCGGGCTATGACACCTCGCTGAACCAGAAGATGAAAATGGCCGCAATCGAGGCCATGTGGGAGACCGAGCCCGCGCCCGCCAGCTTTACCCTGTTCGGCTTCCCCGATCAGGAAGCCCGCGAGACGAAATGGGCGATCCATGTGCCCTATGTCATGGGCCTGATCGGCACCCGCAGCCTGACCGAGGAAATCCCCGGCATCGCGCAGCTGGTGGAACAGGCCGAGGGGCGCATCCGCTCGGGGCTGATTGCCTATGATGCGCTGATGGTGGTGCGTGAACAGCGCGAGGCCACCGATCCCGCCGTCATGGCGACGTTCGAGGAGCATTCCGCCGATCTGGGCTTTGCCTTCCTGTTGCGCAAATATGTCGATGACCCCCGCACCGCCAGCGAGGACCAGATCAGGGCCGCCGCCAATGATACGGTGCCGACGGTCTGGCCGCTGTTCTGGGCGTTCCGGATCATGGTGGCGCTTGGGATGGGCTTCATCGTGACCATGGCCTACTTCTTCTGGCGCACTTCTTTCAGGGGCATGCGCTATCCCAGATGGTCGCTGCATGTGGCGGTCTGGATGATCCCCGCGCCCTGGATCGCGGCCGAGATGGGCTGGATCGTCGCCGAGTTCGGTCGCCAGCCCTGGACGGTGGATGGGGTGCTGCCGACCGCGATGTCGGTCTCGGCGCTGTCGGTCACCGAGGTCGCGCTGACGCTGGCCGGGTTCATCGCCTTTTACACGGTTCTCTTCATCATCGAGATGGGGCTGATGCTGAAATATATCCGCAAAGGCCCCTTCCAGGATGTCGAAGAGACCGAGGCCTGGATGCAGCGCCATCAGAACCGTCTTGTCGGCCGGCGGAATGCCGATGCCATTGCCCAGCCTGCGGAGTGAACAGCCATGATTTTGCATGAACTTCTCAGCTATGAGATCCTGCGGGTGATCTGGTGGGGGCTTTTGGGCATCCTGCTGATCGGCTTTGCGATGACGGATGGCTTCGACATGGGGGTCGCGGCGCTTTTGCCTTTCGCGGGCAAAACCGACCTGGAGCGCCGCGTCGTCATCAATACCGTAGGCCCGGTATGGGAGGGCAACCAGGTCTGGTTCATCCTGGGCGGCGGCGCGATCTTTGCCGCCTGGCCGCCGCTTTATGCGGTCAGCTTCTCGGGGTTTTACCTGGCGATGTTTGCGGTGCTGGCCTGCTTTATCGTGCGGCCGGTGGCGTTCAAATATCGCTCGAAAAAGGATGATCCGAAATGGCGCAGCCGCTGGGACTGGGCGCTTTTCGTCTCGGGTGCGGCGCCTGCGCTTTTGTTCGGTGTGGCGGTGGGCAATGTGATCCAGGGCGTGCCCTTCAGTTTTACCGATGATCTGCACTCGGTCTATCAGGGCGCCTGGTACACCAAATTCATCGGGCTGCTGGATCCGTTCTCGATCCTTGCCGGGCTGGTTTCGCTGGCGATGCTGGTCACCCATGGCGCGGCCTGGCTGTCGGTCAAGACCGATGGTGCGGTTCAGGCGCGGGCGCGGGCGATCGGATCGGTCTTCGCGCTGATCTCGGTGGCGGGCTATATCCTGGCCGGGCTATGGCTGGCCTATGGGATTGAGGGCTACCGGATCATTGGTGATTACGTGACCGGCGGCCCCTCGAACCCGTTGCATTTCAATGTAGAGCGCAGCGCAAGCTGGCTTTCCGCCTATGCGGAACGCCCCTGGATCACGATTGCCCCGGCACTGGGGATCATCGGCGGGCTTTTGACCTTTCTTGGCCTGCGCGCCGGGCGCGAGGTCTCGACGCTGATCTTCTCGAAACTCTCGATCCTTGGGGTGATTTCCTCGGTTGGGCTGATGATGTTTCCTTTCATCCTGCCCTCGTCGATTGATCCGCAATCCTCGCTTTTGGTGTGGAATGCCTCTTCCTCGCATCTGACGCTTTTCATCATGCTGGTCTGTGCGGCGATCTTCATGCCGCTGATCCTGGCCTATACCGCCTGGGTTTACAAAGTCCTGTGGGGCAAGGTGACCGAGAAAGACGTGGCTGAAAACTCTCACTCTCTTTACTGACGGAAAGGACTGCAAATGTGGTATTTTGCCTGGATGCTCGGCCTGCCGCTGGCCGCGATTTTCGCGGTGATGAACGCAATGTGGCTGGAGCTGAAAGAGGATGAAAAGATGATCCGCAGCACGGAAGAAAAGGGCTGAGGCGTAGGGCGGGCACCTGCCCAGACCTTGACCGGATCGTCTGAACAAAAACCCCCGGCGGCGCGACAGCCCGCCGGGGGTTTTTCTGCCCTGTGCCCCCGCCAGGGGGGCGGTATTTGCATCGAATTATGACAGATCTTGCGCTTTGGCCGGGTGACCTGCTAGGCCCCGGCTGCAATACAAACCCCCGGAGGGGTGGAACTTGGCGCAAGATGATCGTCCGTCGACAACCAGGCGCGGTGTTGAAGAGGCCGGGCCTGAAAGCCTGTCCCTGGCGGGCTGGATTCATGCCGCAGGCGGGGCCTGCCTGATCGTCATCGCCTGGGCGGCAGCCGAGGCGCTGGTCAGCGCAACCGGCCTGCCGCTGCCGCCGGCGATTGTCGGTATGGGGCTGCTTTTCATGATGATCGTTCTGCGCCCGGCGCTGGTTTTGGCCATCCGGCCCGCAGGACAGGGGCTTTTGAAAAGGCTGCCTTTGTTTCTTTACCCGGTAACGGCGGGGTTTCTGACCCTGCCGCCGATCGGCTTTGCAGATCTGCTGAAGCTGCTGCTGGTGCTTTGCGCCTCGCTGATCGTGTCGATGCTTGTTTGTGTGCGTATTTTTCACATGATGAGCCGTGATGATCGCTGATCTTGCCCTTCAGGCCGGCACAGTTCTGGCGACCCTTATGCTCTGGGTCGTGGCCAGGGCGATCGCAGCGCGTATCCCGGTGGCGCCTTTCAGCAATCCGCTGGTGATCGGCGGCATCCTGCTGTGCCTTGGGCTAAGCGCTGCACGTATCGCGCCCGGGGCCTATCTGGCCAATGTCAGGGCGCTGACGATTTTCATCCCGATTGCGACCGTCGCCCTGGCCCTGCCTTTGTGGGAGCAAAGACGGCTGATCCAGGCCAATGCGGCGGCGATGTCGCTGGCCTGTCTGGCCTCGGCCGTGACCGGGATCGGGACGGTGCTGCTGGGCGGCTGGCTGCTGCAGATTGACCCGGCGCTGATCGCAAGTGCCGGGCCAAAGGCCACCACGCTGGCCGTGGCGCTGCCTTTGTCGCAGGCGACAGGTGGCATTGACGCGCTGGCAATGGCTGCGGTGATGTTCAACGGGATCGGCGGCATGCTGATTTCGGATCTGGCCTTCCGGCTGGGGGCCGGGCGCACCGGGCCTGAAGAGCGCGCTTTTGCCCTGGGCGTCACCTCGCATGCCATGGGGATTGCCAGGGCGCTGTCTGTCTCGCCCCGGGCGCTGTCGCTGGCCAGCTGCGGCATGCTGCTTTCGGCGCTGCTTACCGCGCTGTGTTACAGCCTGTTTTTGCTGATCCGGGGCTGAACAGGCCCCTTATCAGCCGCCCCGCATTTCGATCAGCTCGATGATCAGCCCCTCTTCCGGGCTGCGGAAGTAGACGATGCGCAGGCCGGTATTCGGCCCCTGGTCGATGACGATGACCTCGCCGACCTGTTCCAGCGGCCAGGCGCGGGCGCGGGTCAGCATGCTGTCCATATCGCTGACATTCATCGCCATATGCAAAGACCCCAGATCCACGGGGCGGGGCCTGTAATCCTGGCGATCCGCCGGGCCGGAATAGCACAGCAGTTCGATATTGGCGGGGCCGTTGCGCATATAGACAATCTCGACCTCGGCGCCCGGAACCCCTGTCACCGCCTCGATTATCTCAGGATCGCGCGGCGCCCGCGAGAAACGCTCAAAGCCAAAGAGATCCCGAAACAGCGCCTCGGCGCGGTCAAGATCCTTTACGGTGATGCCGGTGTGATTGACGGTGACAGACATGGTGGTTCCTTTGGTATGCGGCATGAGATCGGGGCGCTGGCCCGGATCCGGGATCAAAGCGGCGGCCAGAGCGGGGCAGCCAGCCCGGCTGCGGGTTTTTCCGGCGCGGATCTTGGCCCAGCAGTCCCCCCCCGCGCCACCCGCAGCGCCGAGCGAACCTGGCGCGGCTCGAAGGCGGGGTCGATCTGGGCGATGATCGTCAGGGCGATGCGGGCAAAGTGATCGGCCAGCAAAAGCGCCACCCTTTCGCCGTCACGCGCGGCGCAGGCCTCCATGATCGCCTCATGCTCTTCGCCAGACTGCTGATAAGAGCGGGGCTGGGTCAGATAAAGCCGCCGATAGCGCCCGGCATGCTCGTTGAGGCGGGTCGAGAAATCGACATGGCGCGCCCCGGCCAGCCGGATCGGGATCATGTGGAAGGCCCGGTGCGCGGCATCAAATTCGGCGAAATGTGCGGGGTCGGCGCTGGCCTTCATCTGCGCGAGGCAGTCACGCATGCCGGCAATGTCAGCCTCGGTCAGATCGGGCACGGTGCTGCGAACTGTGGTGGTGTCCAGCTTGATCCTCAGGGCGTAAAGCTCATCCAGATCATCCATCGAGGTTGGCGAGATCACCACCTGACGCCCGCGTTCTGAGGTGATCAGCCCCTCTTTCTCGATCAGCCGCAAAGCCTCGCGCACGGGGGTGCGGCTGAGGCCAAGCCGGTCGGCGATCCTGACCTGGCTAAGGCGGCCGCCGGGCGGCAGCTCGCCCTCCAGTATCGCCTGGCGAATGCGCAGATAGGCATCCGTCATGCGGATGCCGGGCGCGGCCTCGGGCAGCGTATCTGCCTGGTTCGTCTGCGGTGAAACCGGGTCTGGCATCAGCTGGCCCCCTTTGTTGGCAGGGATGATGGGCCAGACCCGCGCGCGGGGCGTGGTGCCTGGCGGCTCACAGCGGCTTGATCTCTTTTGGCGTATCGGCCTGCTGACCCCATTCATGCCATGACCCGTCATAAAGACGCCAGTCGGAATGGCCGATGGCCTCAAGCATGAAGCCAAGGATCGAGGCGGTGACGCCAGAGCCGCAGGTGGTGATCACCTGGCCCGACAGATCGACGCCATTGGCGACAAAGATCTGCGCCGCGCGTTCGGGGCTGACGAAGCGGTAAGAGGGGGCTGGCTCATAAAACAGCGCCCAGGGGGTATTGATCGCGCCCGGCATATAGCCCGAGGCAACGCCGGGATAGCCCGAGCCCTCATGCCCGTCAAAGCGGGCGGCGGTGCGGGCGTCGATGATGCTGGCCCCGTCGGCGACCAGGCGGCGCATCTCTGGCAATGCGACGACGCGGCCTTCGGTCAGGCGGGCCGGGAAGACGCGGGGGGCGGGCGCGGCGAAATCGCCGGTCTCAACGGCGCGGCCCTCGGCCAGCCATTTGCGCCAGCCGCCGTTCAGGATCCTGACCCGATCATGCCCGAAGGTGCGCAACATCCACCACAGCCGGGCCGAGACATAGCCCGCATCATAAAGGATCACTTCGGTTTCAGCCCCGATGCCCAGCCCGCCGATCACCCGCGCAAAAACCTCTGCCTTTGGCAGCATGTTCACATAGGGCGAATCCGGATCCGAGACCGCATTCAGATCCAGAAAACGGGCACCGGGAATATGGCCTGCCCGAAACTCATCATGCGCATCGCGCCCGGCATCGGGCACATACCAGGAACAATCCAGCACCACATGGTCGCCGCCCTCAGGCAGCGCCGCCAGCTCATCCGTCTCAATCAGCCATTTACTCATGATTTCATCCCTCAGCGCTGAATGCCAGGGCGGCGCGGGGCTTCGACCCAGCTTGCGCCGCTCAGGACGCCGCCATCAATCACCAGGTTTTGCCCGGTGACATAGCGGGTGGCGGGGGCGACCAGGTAAAGCGCGGTCGTGACCAGATCTTCGGGCACCGCCAGCCGCGCCTGGGGGATGAAATTCGCAAACCACTCTGCGCGATAGTCGTCATCCCACAGCGGGCGGGTGAATTCGGTCTGCACAAAGCCCGGCTCGATCGCGTTCACCTGGATATTGTCACCCGCCCATTCATGCGCTTGGCTGCGCGTCAGCGAGGTCACCGCCGCCTTGGTCGCCGCATAGACCGAGATCGTGTCGAAAGAGATACTCGCCGAAAGCGAGCTGAAATGCAGGATCTTGCCGCCGCCTTGCGCCTTCATCACCGGATGCACCGCCTGCGACAGGAAATAGACCGAACGCAGATTGACCGAGGTGATCAGATCGAAGTCTTCCGGCGTGACCTCGGTGATCGGCTTGCGACGGTTGGCGCCCTGCAGGTTGACCAGAATGTCGATCCGCCCGGTGATCGCCTTCGCGCGGGCAACCAGGTCGGCGGCGGCCCCGGCGCTGCTAAGATCGGCCTGCAGCCCGACGAACTCCAGCCCTTTGGCGGTGAAATCCTGGGCCAGCCGATCCAGCCTGTCCTGCGCCAGATCATGGACGATGACCTGCGCACCCGCACGGGCCAGCCCCTCGGAAACCGCAGAGCCGATGGCCCCCGCCCCCCCGGCAACAAGAGCGGTTTTGCCCGCCAGCGAAAAAAGATCTGAAAGATAGGCGGACATGTCTGGGTCTTTCCCGGCTGTTGCCCCGCTCTGCCCGAAGCAGAAAGCGGGGTGAAGTTATCTTGTTTCAGGATACAGAAAGGCAGGATTTGCTTTCTGTGCTGCATTGCAAAGCGGAAATCCACTTCTGGCAGACCGCAGCAGGCCTTTTGCCACGCTGTCCACAGATTAGCGCCTTCCAGACTGAAAATTAAAGGAAATTATTATGCTATTGCCCCGTGGCCCTGCAGTATTTTCCTTCTCCCGCTGCGTGTAAAAGAAACAATTTCTTCCACTTTACTGCGCTGCAGCATGGCGCAAACTGCATACAGTTTTGCAGATCAGGAATCAGACAAATGCTGAAACGTTCCTTCCTTCTTGCGGCCTCGGCGATTGCGCTGTCGGGCGCATTCGGGCTGCCCGCCCTGGCCGAACCAAAGGGCAAGGATGCCGAGGTTACCATCCTCGTGTCGCCGCTGACCTTTGCCTTCCCGCATTTCGTGTTCCTTACCGATGAGCTGAAGGCCGAGGCCGAGGCGCTTGGCGGGGTCACGATCAATGTGGCCGATGGTCAGCTTTCGGCGCCCAAGCAAATCGCCGATATCGAGGCCGCGATTGTTCAGGGCGTGGACGGGATCATTCTCGCCCCGGTCGAGGCCGATGCCCTGGCCCCGGTGGTGCAGCAGGCGATTGATGCGGGGATCACCGTGGTTACCATCGACCGCCCCGTGAATGGCGTGCCCGATGTGCTGGCCAATGTCAGCGCCGATAATTTCAAAGGGGCCGAGGCCCAGGGCGAAGCGGTTGTCCGCGCCTTTCCCGATGGGGCGACCATCGTGAACCTGCAGGGCATCCCGGGCGACAAAACCGCCAATGACCGCAGCGGCGGCGCCCATAAGGTGCTGGATGCGGCCGGCGGGAAATATGTTTTCGTGGCCGAGCAGGCGGGCAATTTCTCGCGCGACAAGGGGCTTGAGGTGACCGAGAACATCCTCACCGGCCTTGCCGAGGTGCCGCAGGTCATCATCGCCGGCAATGACGATATGGCGCTTGGGGCCGCCCAGGCCGTTGAGGCGCGGGGGCTTGCGGGCAAGGTTGCGATCTATGGCTATGACGGTTCGGAAGAGGCGCTTAAGGCGGTGAAATCGGGCACGCTGGCCGCAACCGTTGACCAGTTCCCGGGTCTGCAGGGCCGCACCGCCGTCAAAACCCTGGTCGACTATGTCCGCGAGGGCACCCGCCCTGCCTCGTCTGAGGTTCTGGTGGCCCCGGTTGCCATCACTGCCGACACTCTCGACCAGGCAGAGCGCGTGGGGTTGATCGGCGAATGACATCTGCCTCCTCCCTCGGGGGGGTGGCGCAAGCCGGGGCGGGGCCAGACAACGGCCCCGCCCACGAATTTTTCGTCCCCGCTCCGCATGAGCCCGCAGGCTCTGCCCCCGCGCCCGCTTTCGGCCCTGTCATTCTTGAGGCAGAGGGTCTGGTCAGGCGTTTCTTCGGCGTCACCGTTCTGGATGGCGTCTCGCTTTCGCTGGCGGCGGGCGAGGTGCGGGCCCTGCTGGGTGAAAACGGGGCGGGGAAATCAACCATGATCAACCTGCTGTCGGGGGTGCATCAGCCCGATGGCGGGCAGCTGCGCCTTGATGGCAGCCCGGTGCGGTTTGCCCGGCCGCTGGATGCGGATCACGCCGGGATCAGCGTCATCCGGCAGGAGCTTTCGCTTTTTCCCGATCTTTCGGTGGCCGAGGCGATCTTTGCCGGGCATCTGCCGCTGAACAGGTTTGGGCTGGTCGACTGGCCCCGGATGCGCCGGGCGGCAAGCGCCGCGCTCAGCCAGCTGGCCCCGGATATCGACATCAATGCGCCGGTCGCCAGCCTGTCGATTGCCCGGCAGCAGATGGTCGAGATCGCCCGCGCCCTGACCCGCAAGGCGCGGGTTGTCATCATGGATGAGCCGACCGCCTCGCTGTCGCCAAATGAGGTGGCACATCTGGGCCGTATCATCGCCGATCTCTCACGGGAGGGGGTGGCGGTGCTTTATGTCAGCCATCGGCTCGATGAGATACGGGCCTTTTGCCAGACCTATACCGTGCTGCGCGACGGCAAGGCCGTGGCCGGGGGGCGGGTCGCAGACACCGATATTCCCGCGCTGATCCGCGCCATGGCAGGGCGCGAGATTGCGGCCGCACAGAAGGCGCCGCCTGCCCCCGTCGCGGACCAGGGCACGGGCGAGCCGCTGCTGCAGATCCGCCATCTGGCATCACCTCAGGGGTTGCGGGGCGGACAGCGGGTGAAGGATGTCTCGTTTGCGCTGCGCCAGGGCGAGATCCTTGGCCTTGCAGGTATCGTTGGTGCCGGGCGCACCGAGACGGCCCGGATGATCTTCGGCCTTGACCCGGTTGGCCAGGGTGAGATCCGGCTTTTTGGTCAGCCTGTCCGCTTTGCCTCGCCCGCAGCGGCGATCGCGGCGGGCATCGGCTATGTCCCCGAGGACCGCAAGGGCCTTTCCCTGCTGCCGGGCCGCTCGGTCCATGAGAATTTTGCCCTGACCGGGGCGGTTCCCGCCCGCTTTGGCCGCAATGACCGGCGTGCAGAGGCGCGGCTGTTGGCCGGGTTCTGGCAGAAGCTGGGCATCCGGGCCGCCAGCCCCGGGGCGGCGATCACAACCCTTTCGGGCGGCAATCAGCAAAAGGTGATCCTGGCCCGCTGGATCGCGCTGAAGCCAAAGCTGCTGATCATCGACGAGCCGACGCGCGGCATCGATGTCGGCGCCAAAGAGGATGTCCACGCGCTGATCCGCGAGATTGCAGCAAGTGGCGTCGCCGTCCTGCTCATCTCATCCGACCTGCCCGAAGTGATGAGCCTGTCCCACCGCATTATCACCCTGCGCGAAGGGGTGACATCCTCTGACCAGCCTGCAGCAGGCATCACCGCCGAGGCGCTGATGACCCATATGACCCGGCACGCCTGACATGCCGATACGCGACCGAATCCAGGATATACGACCATGAGTGCCACCACCCCCCCTGATCGCGCCCGTCTTTTTGCCCTGCTGGGCAGGCTGGCCCCGCTGATTTTTCTGCTGGCGCTGGTGATCATCTTCGCCAGCCTGCAGCCGCGTTTTCTGATGCCGCTGAACCTGTTCAATATCCTGCGCCAGGTCTCGATCTATGGCATTATCGCGGTGGGGATGACCTTCGTGATCCTGATCCGGGGCATCGACCTGTCGGTCGGGGCGCTGGTTGCAATGTCGGGGCTTTGCGCGGCGGTGATCGCCAGGGGCGGCATCGAGGGGCGGCTGGTGCTCAGCGCTGATGGCAGCGGCTTTTCCTGGCAGCTGGCGGCGCTGGCGGCCATTCTGGCGGGCAGCGCCGCCGGGCTTTTGCAGGGCATGGCGGTGGCCTGGCTTTCAGTGCCGGCCTTTGTCGTCACCCTGGGCGGCATGACGGTGTTTCGTGGCCTTGCCCTCAGCATCGGCAATGGCGGGCCGATTTCCGGCTTTGACGAGGCTTTCGGCTGGTGGGGGCGCGGTATGATTGGCCCGGTCCCGGTTCCGGTGCTGATTTTCGCCGCCGTGGCCGCCATTGCCTGGGTGGTGCTGACCCAGACCCGCTTTGGCCGCGCGGTCTATGCGGTGGGTTCAAACCCCGAGGCCGCCCGGCTTTCCGGCATCAATGTCAGCGGTGTCACCATCGCGGTTTACGGGCTGATCGGCTTTTGCTCTGGCCTTGGCGGCTTTGTGCTGGCCTCGCGGCTGAACTCGGCCGAGGCGGTGGCGGGCACCGGATATGAGCTGACCGCCATCGCGGCGGTGGTGATCGGCGGCACCAGCCTGCAAGGCGGCACCGGCGGCGTCGGCGGCACGGTGATCGGGGCGCTGCTGACGGGTGTTTTGCTCAATGGCCTCGTCATTCTGAACGTCTCGCCCTACACCCAGCAGGTTCTTGTTGGGCTGATCATCGTGGCCGCCGTGGCCTTTGACCATTTCATCAAGAGGCAAAGCCGATGAGCCGTGACATCCTGCTGACCGACATCCTGCTGACCGGCACCCCCGTCACCGAAACCGCCAGCCGTGTTTTGCGGGCAGGCGCGCTGGAGGCCACGCTTGATTCAGGCGCCCTGCGCTGGATCCGCTGGAACGGGGTCGAGGTGCTGCGCGGCGTCCTTTTCCTGCTGCGCACCCCGGGCTGGGGCACGCCCTTTCCCAAAGTAAGCGGGCTTTCGGTTGACAGCCGGGCAGATGGTTTTACCGTCAGCTACCTCGCGCATTACGGGGCGCCGGGGGCCGGCGTCCAGGTCGCCATCCGCCTGAGCGGCGCGTCTATGGGGAAAGGCGGCGGCCAGATCCGGGCCGAGGCCCATATCACTGCTGAGGCCCCGTTTGAAACCAATCGCACCGGATTTGTGATCCTGCATCCCCTGGATGGGTTTGCGGGCACAGAGGTGCGGGTGGATCATGCCTCTGGTTCAACCCGCGATCTGGTGATCCCGGCACAGATTTCGCCCGGCCAGCCGGTGATGGATATCCGCGCCATCACCCATCATCCCGCGCCCGGCCTGCATGTCGAGACCCGGTTTGAGGGCGATATCTTCGAGATGGAGGATCATCGCAACTGGTCTGATGCCTCGTTCAAGACCTATAGCCGCCCGATCGCTCTGCCTTTCCCCTATCTGTTGCAGCCCGCCCAGCCCCTTTTTCAGGCCGTGACGGTTGCCCTGACCGATGATGGTCACGGGGGCGCGGTGGGGTCTGCGGTTGCGGTGCCAGAGATCGCGGGCCAGCGCCTGCCTGATTATGCCCTGCCGCTGGATCGGCTGGCCGATGCCGGGGCGGCGCTGCAAAGCAAGGCCATCGCCGCGCTGAAACCGGGCTGGTTTCTTTTGCGCTATGACACCGCGAACGAGGCCAGCGATCCCGATTTTGCCCCGATGGCCCGGCTTTTGTCGCAAACGGGGGCGCGGCTGGAAGTCCAGGCCATTCTGGACGCGGCCTCTGATGCGGCAGGGGCGGCGCAGCTTGCCGCTTTGGCCGCGCATCTGGCCCGCGCCGGGATCACGCCCGCGCGGATCAGCGCTTTTGCAAAGATCGACGAGCAAAGTTTTCAGCCCGGTCAGCCCCGTCCGCCCCATCCCGCCGAGGCCGCTCTGGCGCAAAGCCTTGCGCAGCACTTCCCCCAGGCCGCACATATCGGCGGCTCGCCCGCCTTTTTCACCGAGTTCAACCGCAAACGCCCCGATCCGGCGCTGTGGCGGGGGCTGAGCTTTGCAACGACTCCGGTGGTTCACGCCGCCGATGACGCCTCGGTGATGGAGACGCTGCAGGCGTTGCCGCATATCCTGACCTCGGCCACCGCCCTGGCGGCCGGGCTGCCGCTGTTGATCGGGCCGACCGGGATCGGGGCGCGGATCAACCCCTATGGCACGGGGCCGGTGCAAAATGCGCCCGAGGCGCGTGAGGGCATGGCCGCGCGTGATCCGCGTCAGCGCGGGCTTTATGCCGCCGCCTGGACGGTGGGCTATCTGGTGCGGATCGCGCCCTTTGCGCCGCTGCGCTTTGCCTTTGGCGGCGCGACAGGGCCTTTCGGTCTGGTCTCAGAGGGCACCGATTACCCGCGCCCCTGGTGGGAAGATCAGCCTGACGGCACGCCCTATCCGCTTTGGCATATCGCCCATGTGCTGGCCCTGGCGGCGGGCGGCAGTCTGGTGCAGGCCGAAACCAGGGCGGGCATCGCGTATCTGTCATGGCGCAAGGACGGTCGCAGGCATCTGTTGGCGGCCAATCTGACTGCCGGGCCCCAGCCTTTGTCACAGCCTTTGTCACAGTCGCTGTTTCAGTCTGCGCCTGCATCTGCCCCAGGCACGGGCTGGCTGCTTGATGCCGATCACATCACGGCACCTGTCCCCATTCATGCACGGCCTGCGACGCTTGATGCCTGGGCGGTGATCTTTCAAAGCGAAGAGGAGGGCGCAGCATGAGCCAACCGCTGAAAGGGCTTTTCATCGGCGCGGGGTTTTTCTCGCGCAACCATCTTCACGCCTGGGCCGAGGTCAGGGGCGCAGAGATCACCGCCATCTGCGACCGCGATCCCGCCCGCGCCGAGGCTGCGGCGAAGGAATTCGGCATCGGTGAATGGCATACCGACGCTGCGGTCCTGCATTCCGGGCGGTTCGATTTCGTTGATATCTGCACCACGATGGAAACCCACGAAGAGCTGGTCGCCCTGGCCGTGGCGGCGCGGGTTCCGGTGATCGTGCAAAAGCCCTTCGCCCCCGATATCGCCACCTGCCTGCGCATCGAGGCGGGTGCCCGCGCCGCCGGGGTTCCGGTTATGCTGCATGAGAATTTCCGCTTCCAGAAGATCTTCCGCCGCTTGCGCGAGATCCTTGATGCGGGCGAGATCGGCGAGGTCACCTTCGGGCGGCTGAACTGGCGCAATGACATCGACGTCTATACGAACCAGCCCTACCTTTTGAAAACCGAGCGTTTCATGATCATGGATGTCGGCATCCATATGCTTGATCTGGCGCGGTTTTTGCTGGGCGATGCCCATGCCGTCAGTTGCTTCAACCAATCCGTCAAAGAGGGGCTGGCGGGCGAGGATGCGGCCACGCTGATGCTGCGCCACGACAATCGCGCGGTCTCGGTGGTCGATATCAGCTATGCGACGCATAAGACCCCGAACACCTTCCCCCAGACCCTGGGCGAGATTGAGGGGCGCCTTGGCACGGTGCAGATCCTCGACGGCCAGGTGCTGCGCATCCATAGCCCCGCAGGGCTGCGCGATGAGGTGATTGCCCCCGATCAGCGCAGCTGGACCTCGGCCCCCTGGACGCAGATCCAGGATTCAGTGCCACGCACCCAGCAGCATTTCATCGACGCGCTCAGGGCGGGAACCGCCTTTGAGACCTCGGCCCGGGACAGCCTGCAGACCTATGCCCTGGCCGAGGCCGCCTATCGCTCTGCCGCCTCTGGTGCGGTGGTGAAAACCGCTGATCTGCTGAAGGATATCTGAGATGCACGCGCAAACGCTGCGCCCCGTCGGGCGGACCGATCTGCAAATCCCGATCCTGGGCCTTGGCACCTGCCCGCTTGGCGGCGTCTATGTCGCAATCGACGAGGCCCAGGCCCGCGCCACCTACAGCGCCGCCTGGGAGGGCGGGATCCGCTTTTACGACACCGCGCCCTGGTATGGGCTGGGCCAGGCCGAACACCGCACGGGCCGGGCGCTTTATGATCTGCCGCGTGACAGCTTTACCCTGACCACCAAGGTCGGCCGGGTGCTGCGGGCCCCCCGCGACCGGGCCACCTTTGTGCCCCCCGCCTGGAAAGGCCCGCTTTCCTTCGAGGCGCATCATGTTTTCACCTATGATGCGGTGATGCGCTCTTATGAAGACAGCCTGCAGCGCCTGGGGATCAACAGGGTCGATGCGCTTTATATCCATGATCTCGACAGCGGCTATTTCCGCACCCCCGAGGCGCTGGATGCCAAACTGCGCGAGCTGGATCAGGGCGGCGGCTATCGCGCCCTTGCAGAGCTGAAAAGCGCGGGCGAGATCAGCGCCATCGGTGCCGGGATCAATGAGCGCGGCATGATCCGCCGTTTCCTGGAGGCAACCGATCTGGATCTTTTCCTTGTCGCCTCGCGCTATACGCTGCTTGAGCATGGCATCTATGCCGATGAGATCGCGCTGGCGGGGCAACGCGGGGCCTCGGTCGTTGTCGGTGGGGCGTTCAATTCCGGCATTCTGGCCACCGGCATCACCGGGGACGCGAAATATGAATATGGCGCCGCACCGCCAGAGGTGATCGCCAGGGTGCAGCATCTGACACGGGTGGCGCAGTCGCATGGCGTGGCGCTGGCCGCGGCGGCGTTGCAGTTCCCGCTGGCCGCGCCTGAGGTCTGCGCAGTGGTTTTCGGCGCGGTCACGCCAGAAGAGGTGCGGGCGAATATCGCCCATTTCGCGGCGGATATCCCCGCAGCCTTCTGGTCGGATCTGCGCAGCGAAGGCCTGATCGACCCGGCGGTTCCCCTGCCCTGAGATCGGGGAAAACCGGGTGGCCGCTTTCCTGCGGCCCCCATCAATGGCCCGGATCATGGGGGGATTTCAGCCCGCCTCTGCACTTCCCGAATAGGGGGCAAAGCGGGCCCCGGTCGTGCTGGTGCCAGGGGCGCGCCCTACCATCGGAAACGCCCGTTGCGGACAGTTCGGGCGCTCGCAGATCTTGCATCCCGGGCCGATCCTTGTGGCCATATCCGGGTTTTTCAGATCCATCCCTTTGGCATAGACCAGCCGCTCTGCATGCGCGAGGTCGCAGCCAAGCGCGACCGCGAAGGTCTTGACCGGGGCACCAAAGCCGCCCTGACCACTTGTGACCATCCGCGCGATCCACAGATAGCTGCGCCCATCGGGCATCTGCGCCACCTGGCGGATGATCTCGCCGGGGCGGGCAAAGGCCTCGTAGATGTTCCAAAGCGGGCAAGAGCCACCGATGCGCGAGAAATGGAAATCCGTCGCCGATTGCCGTTTCGAGATATTGCCGGCCCGATCGACCCGGATGAAGAAGAATGGCACCCCCCGCGCGTCTGGCCGCTGCAGCGTCGAGAGGCGGTGGCAGGTGGTCTCAAACCCCACGCCAAAGCGGCGGGCGATCAGGTCTATGTCATACCGCGTGGCCTCGGCGGTGGCGAGGAAGGCGCGATAGGGCAGGATCAGGGCCCCGGCAAAGTAGTTTGCCAGCCCGATCCGCAGCAGGCTGCGGGCGTCGGGCCCAAGCGCCGGGTCATCGGACAGGCGGGCGATGGTCTCGCCCTGCTCCAGAAAGGCCAGCTGCGTTGCGATCTGAAAGGCGATCTGGCCCGGGTTGAGATGGGCGGCAAGCGCCAGGATGCGCCCGGCCGGATCATAATGGCGCAGCATATCGCCCGTGCTTTGCGCGATGCGGATCCCGTGCCGCCCGGCCAGCCTGTCGGTCAGCCCGGCCGCCATCCGGCCCAGGGGCAGGCTGTCGCCGATGGCCTCGGCTGCCATATCCAGTTCGGGCACATGGTTGCGCCGCGTATAGAACCAGTCGCGGACCGCCTCAAAGGCCGCCGGGGAATGGCCGGGGCCGCCGGTGATCTGCCCCGCGAAAAGATCAGCCCGTTCGGTGGTTTCGCGCAGCCGGGCCTGCATCGCAACGATTGAGCGCGCGACCTCGGGCATATTGGCGGCCAGTTCGCGGACCTCGGCCAGCGAGATCCCCGCCCCCTGATCGGCAAGCGCTGCACGCAGATCGGTGATCAGCCGCGCCTCGCCCTCATCCGAGAAAAGCTGCACATCAAGGCCAAAGGCCGCGTTCAGCTTCAAAAGCACCGGCACGGTCAGGGGGCGCGCATTCTGCTCGATCTGGTTCAGATAGCTGGGACTGATCTCCAGCGCGCGGGCCAGCGCGGCCTGGGTCAGGCCGCGTTCTTCACGCAGGCGCCGCAAGCGGACACCGAGATAGGTCTTGCTCATATTCGCAACCTTCGCAATTGGCAGGCTATTCGTTCGCAAATCATCGCATTTTCAGTAGTTTATCGGTGAATGTCCGGTGTGGAAAGATGCCTTTGCCAATCTTGTAAAGGCCCGCCATGACGCCCGAGTCTGAAATCCGCATGATCGAGATGATCTTTCCCGAGCAGGCGAACCATTACGGGACGCTGTTTGGCGGCAATGCGCTGGCGCTGATGGCGAAGGCGGCCTTCGTCGCCGCCAGCCGCCACGCGGGGGCCGCCGTCGTCATGGCGCGGTCCGAGCGGGTGGATTTCACCACGCCGATCAAAGTGGGCGAGATGCTTGAACTGGTGGCCCGCGTCAGCCGCACCGGGCGATCCTCGATGACGGTCGAGGTGAAGGGCTCCGCCCGCTCGATCGGCGGTGCCCGCGAACGCTGTGCGCTTTCGGGCGCTTTCGAGATGGTCGCGGTCGATGGGGGCGGTCGCCCCCGGCCCGTTGGACCGGACGTTTCATGAAAAGGGAAAAGACATGATCACCCACGACCTGCGGACCTGGAAATCCGCCGAACATCTGCCGCGCGAGGATCAGCTGGCCTGGAAGATCGCCGAGGTGGCCGCCGATCCGGTCGCGGTGCTGCCGGAAGTGACCGAGATGATCATCAACCGGATCATCGACAATGCCGCCGTGGCGGCGGCTTCGGTCGCGCGGCGCCCTGTGGCCTCGGCACGGGCGCAGGCGCTGGCCCATCCGATGCGGCCCGGCGCCACGGTTTTCGGCCTGGCCAATGACCGTGTCAGCCCGGAATGGGCCGCCTGGGCCAATGGCGCGGCGGTGCGTGAGCTGGATTTCCACGACACTTTCCTTGCCGCCGATTACTCGCATCCGGGCGACAATATCCCGCCGATCCTGGCGGTGGCGCAGCATACCGGCAAATCCGGTGTCGATCTGATCCGGGGGCTGGCCACGGGCTATGAGATCCAGGTGAACCTTGTGCGCGGCATCTGCCTGCATGAGCATAAGATCGACCATATCGCCCATCTGGGGCCATCGGCTGCCGCCGGGATCGGCACGCTGCTGAACCTGCCCACCGAGGTGATCTATCAGGCGGTGCAGCAGGCGCTGCATGTCACCACCACCACCCGCCAAAGCCGCAAGGGAGAGATTTCCAGCTGGAAGGCCTTTGCCCCCGGTTTTGCCGGGAAAATGGCGATCGAGGCGGTTGACCGGGTGATGCGTGGCGAAGGGGCCCCCAGCCCGGCCTGGGAAGGCGAGGACGGCTTTATCGCCTGGCTGCTCTCTGGTCCGAACGCCCGCTACCAGGTGCCGCTGCCCGGTCCGGGCGAGGCCAAGCGGGCCATCCTTGGCACCTATACCAAAGAGCATTCGGCGGAATACCAAAGCCAGGCGCTGATCGACCTTGCCCGCCGCATGAGGCCGCAGATCGGTGATCTGAGCCAGGTCGAGAGCATTGTCATCCACACCAGCCATCACACCCATTACGTGATCGGCACCGGCGCGAATGACCCGCAAAAGATGGACCCGAAGGCCAGCCGCGAAACGCTGGATCACTCGATCATGTATATCTTTGCGGTCGCGCTGGAGGACGGCGGCTGGCACCATGAGACGTCCTATGCGCCAGCGCGGGCCAGTCGCCCCGGAACCGTGGCGCTTTGGCATAAGATCAGCACCCTCGAAGACCCCGAGTGGACGCGGCGCTATCATGCGCAGGATCCGAAGGTGAAAGCCTTTGGCGGTCGGGTCGAGGTCAGGCTGAAGAACGGCACGGTGATCACCGATGAGCTGGCGCTGGCCGATGCGCATCCCGACGGTGCTCGTCCGTTTGGCCGCGAGAATTACGTCAAAAAATTCCTGACCCTCTCGGATGGCATCATCGCAACTGCGGAGCAGACCCGCTTCCTGCAGGCGGCAGAGGCGCTGGCCACGCTGAAGGCGGGCGATCTGGCGGCGCTGAACTTTGCGGTCGGCGCGGATCGCCTGGGCGCCCCCCGCCCGAGCGGCATTTTCGACTGGGCATAAGGAGGCAAGGATGAGCGGCACAGTTCTTAAACCCAAGAAATCCGTGGCTCTTTCCGGTGTGGTGGCCGGGAATACCGCCCTTTGTTCTGTGGGGCAGTCGGGCAATGATCTGCATTATCGCGGCTATGACATCCTCGATCTGGCCGAGGCCTGCACCTTTGAAGAGGTCGCGCATCTGCTGGTGCATGGCAGCCTGCCGACCGCGCCGGAGCTGCGGGCCTATAAGGCGAAGCTGAAGGCGCTGCGGGGCCTGCCGAAAGCTGTCTTAGAGACGCTTGAGGCGATCCCCGCCGCCGCCCATCCGATGGATGTGCTGCGCTCGGGCGTCTCGGCGCTTGGCTGTGTGCTGCCCGAGGCGCATGACCACAACATCCCCGGTGCGCGGGATATTATCGACCGGCTGTTGGCTGTTCAGGGCTCGATGCTGCTTTACTGGCATCACTTTGCGCAAAACGGCCGCCGGATCGAGGTCGTGTCTGACGATGACACCATCGCGGGACACTTCCTGCACCTTTTGCACGGGATCGCGCCCAGCGAGGTCGAGATCAGGGCGATGCAGACCACGCTGAACCTCTATGCCGAGCATGAGTTCAACGCCTCGACCTTCACGGCCCGCACCATCGCGGGGACTGGCTCGGATGTCTATTCCGCCATCGCGGGCGCCATCGGTGCCCTGCGCGGGCCAAAACATGGCGGGGCCAATGAAGCCGCGTTTGAAATCCAGAAGCGCTACGCCGACCCTGATGAGGCCGAAGCCGATATCCGTGCCCGGATGGCGGCACGCGAGGTCATCATCGGTTTTGGCCATCCGGTCTATACCATCGCCGATCCGCGCAATGTGGTGATCAAACGGGTGGCGAAACAGCTGTCTGATGCGGCGGGCAGCCCGAAAATGTTCGACATCGCCGAACGGATCGAGGCGGTGATGATGGAGGAAAAACGGATGTTCCCGAACCTCGACTGGTATTCCGCCGTTTCCTATCACCTGCTGGGCGTGCCGACCGCGATGTTCACGCCGATTTTTGTCATCTCGCGCACCTCTGGCTGGGGGGCGCATGTGGTGGAACAGCGTCAGGACAACAGGATCATCCGCCCCTCGGCGCATTACACCGGCCCGGATAACCGCGCCTTCACCCCTATTGAAAAGCGCGGTCTGCTGGCGCCGCCTAAACCAAATCAGCAGGCGGAGGCCTGATCCATGCCCTATCTTATCGCAGACGACCTGCCGCTGGCCCCGGCGGGACAACGCTTCCGTGCGGCTCTTTCGCGCCCTGGCATTCTGCGCCTGCCTGGTGCCCATAACGGCCAGGCCGCGCTGCAGGCCAGGGCTGCGGGGTTTGATGCGCTTTACCTGTCGGGGGCTGCGATGACGGCCAGCATGGGCCTGCCCGACCTTGGCATCATCACCGTCGATGAGGTCGCCTTCTTCATCCGCCAGATCGCGCGGGCATCGGGGCTGCCGCTGCTGGTTGATGGCGATACCGGCTATGGCGAGGCGCTGAATGTCATGCATATGGTTCGCACCTTCGAAGAGGCCGGAGCGGGGGCCGTGCATCTGGAAGACCAGCTTTTGCCCAAGAAATGCGGCCATCTGAACGACAAAAAGCTGGCCTCGCCGCAGGATATGGCGGCCAGGGTTGCCGCGGCCGCCCGCGCACGCCGCGATATGGTGATCATCGCCCGCACCGATGCGGCAGCCTCCGAAGGGATCGAAGGGGCGGTTGCCCGCGCGAAACTCTATGTCGAGGCCGGGGCCGATGCGATTTTCCCCGAGGCGCTGACATCCGTTGAGATGTTCAAAGAGGTCCGCGCTGCGCTGCCGGGCGTCAGGCTGCTGGCCAATATGACCGAGTTCGGCCGGACGCCCGCGCTGACCGCGCAGGAGTTTCAGGATCTCGGCTATGATATGGTGATCTGGCCGGTCTCTTCGCTCAGGGTTGCCAATAAGGCGCAGGCGAAGCTTTACGCCACGCTGGCGCGTGACGGCGCGACCACCGCCATGATCCCCGAAATGCAGACCCGGACCGAGCTTTACGACACCATTGGCCTGAACGCGTTTGAGGCACTGGATACAAGTATCGCTCTTTCTGTCGCACCCTGATCTGCCCTTCGGCACGACGAACCAGGGCAGGGGTTTGACCGATGCCGGGGCTGCGGCCTTCTATGGCCAGACGCCGAAAGAGGTCGTCTGGCACATCTTATGCCGCAGCCCCCGCGGGGCGGAACCGCTTCGGGGTCGCGCGACCCGTGTCAAACGCCCCGTGCCAAAAGTCCCATGCGAAACGCTCCGTGCCAAATGCCCCGACGCGCTGCTTTCAGGTGCTGCCAAGCGCGAAGAGGCCGCGCAGCCAGGCCGGGGCGGTTCCCGCTGCCAGTGTCTGTAAATCGCCGCCCGCCACCACAAGGCCAGATCCCAGCGGCGGTGCAGCCAGGGCGGGGATCTCCAGCCCCGCCTTTGCCTCGGCCAGCAGATGCCGGTTCAGCCGGGCGGCGGCTTCGGGGGTGTCAAAGCCCTGTACCGGATGCAGGATCCGGGCATGCAGCCCCATTTGCAGCACCTGGTTCAAAAGCCCCGGGCGTTTGTCGAAAACCGCAAGCTCCATCAGCTGATCGAACCGCGCCGGGCCTTCGCCCAGTCGGTCAAGCAGCGGGCGGAAAATGGCGGGATCGCCCTCAATCGTGCCGATGCGGGTGGGGAAGGCCAGCGCCTTTGAGGCTGCGTCCAGTTTCGGGGCAGCGGGCAGCAGGCCCCACCACATATCGGCCAGCGCCCGCATATGATCCTGCGGGGCCAGCGCCGCAGCGGGGCGTTGCCACAGATCATAGCGCGCCGCCTGATTGCGCACGAGATCCTTCAGCGTCTCGGTCAGGATCAGGTCATCCGCGCTGGCGGCAATCGCGGATTTCAGCCCCTCGGGCAGGGAGATCGCGTCGATATTCTCCATGGGCGTGGCGCTGCCGACGAATTCCAGGCCGTGGCGTGTGGCATAGTCGGCCAGGCTGGCAAAGGGCAGAGGATCGAAGGCCGGGCTGAGATATTCCTGCGCCACATAGCCCGCCGGCTCGCGCAGAAGATTGTCCAGCGTTTGGGACGCATGGGGATGCAGCTGGAAAAAACCGGCCCCCCCGTCGCGCAGCTGGCGCAGCAGGGCAAGGCCGTCCGCCACCGGATCCGCGCGTCCGGCCAGGGTCTGGAACAGCTGGCGGAAAGGGCGGAAGGCCTCGCCGCCAGGGGCGCTCATATACTGGGTCTGTGCCACGCCGCCCGCTGCCAGATGCGTGCCGATGAAGGCGAAAAGCGCCTCGCGGGCCGGGGGCTCGACCCAGGACAGCATGCCGTGGTTCAGGATGATGCCGAAGTCCTGGTCGGGCAGGGCGGCACTGTCGCGGATGTCGGCACAGATAAAGTCGATGTTCTGCAGATCAGCGGCCCGGGCCCTGTGGCGCGCCTGCGCGATTGCAGCCCCCGACAGGTCGATGCCGATGAACTGCCGCCCCGGATTGGCGGCGGCGAGAAGGCAAAGCCCGAAACCCTGGCCGCAGCCGATCTCGCAGATGGCGCTGTCGGGGGCGGGGCCTGGGCGGCCAAGCGCGGCCAGCACCGAGGCCAGCCAGAGTGGGCTTTGCTCGGGGTGGAAGAAGGCAGGGTAGTCGTAGGACGTGGCCACGGGCGCTCTCCGGGTTCGGGCGGGTTCGGGCGGATTCACCGCCCGGAGCCTTTGCGCCGGACGGTGAGATCGGGTCTGATCTACACTCAGAACGTGGTGTTCAGCGAGATGTAGAACTGGCGGCCCGGCTCGTTATAGCTGTTTGCGTCACCGCTGCGGCCGGTGCGGAACAGTTTTTTGTCGAACAGGTTGTCGATGCCGCCATTCAGGGTGACGGTATCGTTGATCTGCCAGTTCGCATTCAGCCCGAAAAGCGTATAGGCCTCGCGGACATCGGGATAGGCATAGGCCGCCCCGTTCGAGGTGTTGAAGGTTGGCGCTTCGATCTTGCCGTAATGGGTGGCAGACAGCGTGACCGTCAGATCATCATTGGCATACCAGTCCAGCGAGGCGTTGATCGTATATTCCGGGATCAGGCTGAGCGGCTGGCCGGTCTGCTTTTCCTTCGACTCGATCATATAGGTCGCATTGGCGTTGAAGAAGAAGCTCTCGCCCAGCGGGGTTGCGAAATTGCCCTCAAGACCCTCGACCAGCGCTTTGGGGGTGTTTTCCCAGACCAGAACCGCAGGACGCACGCCCGGTGCCGTGATCGGGAAGCGGCTTTGCGCGATCCGGTTCTTATAGTCGTTGCGGAACCAGGTCAGGCTGCCGGTCAGGCCGCTGTCATTGGTATAGGCAAAGCCGATCTCTTTGTTGATCGAATATTCGGCCTGCAGATCGGGGTTGCCGACCACATAGCAGGGGCCGGGGATCCGAACGCCGGTTGCGGGATCGATCGGGCAGCCATTGCCCATCGTGTTCCAGTAGTAGGTCGGGTTCAGCTGATAAAGGTTCGGCGCTTTGAAGGCCCGGCCGATCCCCACTTTCATCTGCCATTCATCGGTGAAATCATAGGTCGCATTCAGGCTGGGCGAGAAGCCGCCGCCGAAATTCGAGTTGTAATCATAGCGAACCGCAGGCGTCAGCGTCAGCTTTTCCGTCCAGTAGAGATTGCTTTCCGCATAAAGGCTGTAGGTCTTTTGCGACAGCTGATCGGTCAGGTTGTTGGGGTCAACATTGGGCAGGCTGCCATCGCCAGGCCGACCGAAGTTCCGCGGGTCGCTCAGCTTTTCATAGCGGAATTCGGCCCCCAGTGTCAGGCTTTGGTCGCGCCCGTAAACGGCGAAGGGCAGCACCCATTCGGATTTCAGATTGATGCTGTCCAGCTCGTTTGTGTATTTTTCGGTGCTGCTGGGCTGACCCGTGCCCGCGCCCGCCTGGCCCACGGGAACTGTCGCGTTCCGGGTTCTTTCCCATTGCAGATAGCTGAAGGATTTCCCGAAATCATATTCGCCCTCATGGGTGATGGCGAGGTTGCGGCGGTGGATGACGCGGCTTTCGGTGTTCAGCAGTTGCTCTGGCACAGAGCCGGGCGTCGAGACGCCTGCGTTCGAGTTCTCGGCCTCGCCGGTATAGATCGTGCTCTGGCGCGAGAAGGCGAGATCAAAGTCGATCTTATGGCCATCGACCGGGGTCCAGGACAAAAGCACGCCCAGATCCTTGTTGATCGTGCCAGAGCGGCCAGCCGGGTTCGTGGCGCGGTCGTTCGGGTCGATCTCAGAGGTGTTGATATCGGGGTCGTCGGGCTCGGTCTTGTTGTAGTTGCCGTTCAGCCGCAGCACGAAATTCTCACCGATGGGCGTCGCATACATGAAGTTCGCGCGCTGGCCCGAGCCTTCTTTGTTCGACTGCGGGATATTGTAGTTCAGATTGATGGCGCCGGTGGCCTCGGTCGGCTTTTTGGTGATGATATTGACCACACCACCCGAAGCGCCCGATCCATAGCGGGCGGCGGCCGGGCCACGGATGACCTCGATCCGCTCGACCAGCTCGGCGGGCACCCAGTTGCTGTCGCCTTTGGTGTCACGCTCGCCCGAGCGGCCCATCATGGCCGAGCTGCGCGAGTTCACCGGCTTGCCGTCGATCAGGATCAGGGTGTTTTCCGGCCCCATGCCGCGAATGTCGATCTGGCGGTTGTTGCCATAAGCGCCGCTTGCGGTGGTGCCGGTCAGGTTGACGCCCGGCTGCTTGCGGATGATCTGGGCGATGTCATTGACGATCGGCTGTTTGGCGATGTCCTCGGCCGAGATATTCGACACGCCAAGCGCCTGTTTGATCTGATCCTCGGCCGAAAGAATTATCGTGCCGAGTGCGACGGATTCGGCCTGCTCGGTCGTATCGTCTTCAGTTGTCTGTGCCTGAGCTGCAAAAGAAAGGAATCCGGCGGCGAGCAACAGCCCGAGTGCGGACCCTGAAGTGAGTGCTGATCTGGATTGCGCCATGACAGTCCCCAATGTTTGGTTTGGGTTTCTGGCTGGCCCGGCGCTCGCTTCTGCGGCTCATCAATCACTGTCCATTCTGGGCGGCGATGGAAATTGTGTCGCAAATTGTCGCAAAGCCGGACATCACGGGCGCGTGACCGGGAAGTTCTCTGGACTGTGGCGGCAGGATCACTATTCAGACATCAGCCCAATCAGAGCCTTCGGGATTTCTGGTTCGCCATCCCCTTAAATTCAGTCGCCAATGCCTCTTTGCTGGCCGAATGGTCATGATGCCCGCCCGGGGAACAGCCCCCGATTCCGGTCAGTGACGATATGCGGGGGCATCTGGCGCTGGTCCGCCCGAATTGGCCCGCCCGAACTGCCCCGTCTGAACTGGCCCCTCTGCGCCGGCCTGATACCGAAACGAAGGATCTGCCTATGACAACCGCCAATCGCCGCACGATATTGTTGGGTGCAGCCCTCGCATGGCTTATGCCTGCCGCGCTTGTCGCCCAGCAGGCCCCCCCCGCACGCGGTGCCAAAGTCCCGGAATACCGGATCTTCGACGCGCCGCCCGCCAGCCATAGCCTGTCGCGCTTTGATCTGGATATTGACGGGCGTGGCTATCGCACCTTTCTGGCCATCCCGACGGCAGAGGCCCCGGCAAGCGGCTGGCCCTCAATCTGGATGCTGGACGGGAATTCCGTCTTTGACCGCCTGACCCCCGCCCTGCTGGAGCAGCACCCCGGCCTTGCGGTGGTGGCGATTGGCTATCCGGTCGATATGACGATCGACTCGCTCTCGCGCTCGCTTGACTATACGCCGGTGCGGCTGGAATCCGCAGATCCGGCTGCGGCCCCCTCGCGTGAGACCGCGCGCCCCACAGGTGGCGCCGAGGCTTTTCGCAGCCGCCTGACCGGGCCGATCCGTGAGGCGGTTTCCACCCGCGCTGCATTGGATCCGGCCCGTCGCACGCTTTGGGGGCATTCCTATGGCGGGCTCTTTACCCTGAATACGCTTCTGGCCGAGCCTGACAGTTTCGCGGCCTGGGCCCCTGTCAGCGCCTCGACCGGGTTTGGCGGCGGCGTGCTGCGGGCGATGGCAGATCACGCGCCCCATGGCCGCCATCATGCGCCGGTTCTGATCATGCTGGGCGACAGCGAGCATCGCCGCGGCACCGATGCCCCGACCGAACCGCGCCCCAATCCCGGCACGATGGAGCTGGCCGGGATCCTGAAAGCCCGCGACGATCTCAGCGTCAGCGTCACCGTGTTTGAAGGGCTTGGGCATGGCCAGACCTTTGTCGAATCCTTTGGCCCGGCCTTTGCCCTGGCCGAAAGCCTGCCGCCCGGCTGACAAAGGGCGGGTGATCTGGGGGAGAAGACAGCTTTTCCCCCATTTGCAGCGCCGGAAAACACCGGCGCCACCGTAGAAGCTGCATCCGGTCTTCTTTTGCCGGCTGCACAAATGGCATCTGAAAACACACGCAGCCACTCTCCTCAGCCGGCGTGATGAGGAGAAGATATGAAAACACATCTTACCGCGATTGCCCGCCTCGTGCTGGCCTGTCTCGTGCTTGGCTGCCTCAGCCCGGGGCTGGCGCAGGCCGGGCCGAAAGACGAGATCTCATCCAGCCTTCGTGCCGATGTCACCCATCAGGGCCAGAACGCGCTGATCGAGGTGACCAGCCAGGCGGGCTGGGTCTGCTCGGGCCGGGCAAAAATCCCCGAGCAGAGCAAGAAATCCGGCGGCAAAAGCGCGGGGAAGTCCGGGGGCAAATCTGGCTCGGGCAAAGCCGCGTCGCTGCGCCTGAAATGCAGCGATGGCAGCACCGCCCGCGCCGAGGTCAAACGCGATGCCGACCGCAGGGAATGGAGCATCGCCTTTCGCCACAAAGAACATGGCCGCGCCGATCTGCGTGCCCGTGAGAACTGAGACTGAAAAGGCCTGAAGGAGTTACACATGGCTTTCAAAACGATCCGTCTGACGCTTGCCGCCTCGGTTGCGGCGCTGGCAATCAGCGCGGCTGCGGCCCATGCCGATACCGTATTCACGCCGACGGCTGATTTCGCCGGTCGCGTCAGCGCGGCCTCGGCCGAGCGCGGCGCCCCGGTTCTGAAGGGCAGCAAAGCGGTGATCTCGGGCCAGGATCTGGTGCCGGGGCAGGAAATCACCCTGATGCGCGGCCCGAACGTGCTGAACGCAGAGGGCCCGATTGTGGTCGATGCCGAGGGCAAGTTCAGCTTTGAGATCGCGGTCGATGCCGATGCGGCAGTTGGCCAGCAGCCGATCCTGGTCATCGCCGAAAAGCCCGCAGGCGCGCAGATCGTCACGCTGAAGATCTCGCCCGATGTGCCGCTGTCGGGGGCTGAGAAATTCGACATCGTCAATGGTCCGGTCACCCGGGGTCTGTATCAGGTGGCCTATAGCAAGGCGAATAATGCGGTCTTTGTGACCTCGGCCGTGGGCCGGCCGCCGGTTGCGCAATCGGCGCTGACCAAACTGGATGCCGATACGCTGAATGCGCTGGCGCAGATCACCCCAGAGGCGGCCCCGGCGCGTGAGGATGGCTCGGATGGTGGCGTTTTCGCGGCCTATGGCGTTGGTGTTGATGATGCCAATGGCAATGTCTGGGTCACCAATACCCGCCAGAACACCATCTCGGTCTATAAGCAGGATGATCTGTCGCTGGTGAAGCAGTTCGAGCCGGGCACCGTCAACCATGCCCGCGACGTGGTGATCGACCAGGTGAACGGGCGCGCCTATGCCTCGGCCACCCGCACCGGCAATATCGAGGTCTTTGACACCGCCACGCTGGAAAAGCTGGAGCCGATCGTGGTGACCTCGGCGCAGCGCGGCGGCGAATGGTCGGCGATGGCGCTGGATATCGACCCGACCGGCTCCAGGCTGATCAACGTCTCGATGAGCACCAATGAGGCGGCGGTCATCGATCTGAAAACCCATGAGACGAAAGTGATCGCGCTGCCGGGGGCGAAAGCTGCCTCGGGCGTGGCCTATGACGCGAAGGACGGGCTGATTTTTGTGGGCTCGCAGGGCAGCGACAATCTGCTGATCGTCAGCGCCGAAAGCGGCGAGGTGCTGCATGACGTTCCCGTTGGCGCACAGCCGCTGAACGTGACCTTCGAGCCGGTTTCGCGCCTGGCCTATGTTGCCAATCGCGGTGCGGGCACGATCACGGTGGTCAATACCAGCGGTGAGATCGTTGCAAACCTGGATGCGGGCAATATGCCGAACCAGCTGCGTGCCGATGGTGAGGGCAATGTCTGGGCGGTCAACAAAGCCCGCGGCGAAGATGACCCGACCGGCGACAATATCTGGCGCATCCGCCTGAAAGCGGAATAAGCGCCGCCAGGCGCATCCGGCGTTTTGCCGGGTTCTGCGCGACAGGATGCAGCGCCGCCCCCTTTCCCTGGGGCGGCGCTGTTTTCACATCATAAGGGTGCCAGCTCCGGCGTGCTGACAGGGGCTTGCGCAGGATCATCGCCCGCCTGGGTGAAAGCGGATGACTGCCCCGCCAGCGCATCAAGCAGCGCGGCATCCTCGCCGATCCCCGCATTCGGGGTGGTCAGCAGCGTATCGCCATAGAAGATAGAGTTGGCCCCGGCGATCAGGCACAGGATCTGCGCCTCGCGGTTCAGGCTGGACCGTCCCGCCGAAAGCCGCACCATCGAGGCGGGCAGCACGATGCGCGCGGTCGCCACCATCCGCACCATCTCCAGCGGATCAATCCGGTCCCGATGGCTAAGCGGCGTGCCCGCGACCGGAACCAGCGCATTGATCGGAAAGCTTTCGGGATGGGGCGTCATGGCCGCCACCACCTGCAGCATCGAGGCGCGGTCCCTGATCGTTTCCCCCATGCCGATGATGCCGCCGCAGCACAGCTCTATGCCAAAGGCGCGCACTGTCGCCAGCGTATCAAGGCGGTCTGCATAGGTGCGGGTGGTGATGATCTGGTCGTAGAACTCGGGGCTGGTGTCGAGGTTGTGGTTATAGGCGGTCAGCCCGGCCTCGGCCAGGCGCTGCGCCTGATGGGGTTTCAGCATGCCGAGCGTAACGCAGGCCTCCATCTCCAGGGCGCGAACGCCCTCAATCATGCGCAGTACCGCGTCGAATTCCTGCCCGTCGCGCACTTGCCGCCAGGCGGCGCCCATGCAAAAGCGTTCGGCCCCGGCGGCTTTGGCGGTCGCGGCCATGGCGATCACCTTATCGGGGTCCATCAGGCGCTCACGCGACAGTTTTACCTCTTTATGATGGGCGGATTGCGGGCAATAGGCGCAGTTTTCCGGGCAGCCCCCGGTCTTGATCGACAGAAGGCTGGCTTTTTGCAGCCGGTTCGGATCGTGAAAGGCACTGTGGACTGCATTGGCCTTGCTGACCAGCTCCAGCAGCGGCAGTTCCAGCAGGTCGGTGATTTCGGCAATGCTCCAGTCATGCCGCAGCCTGGGCGTTCCCATCAAATCCGCCCCCGCAGTCGGGTGATAAGCGCAGGGATCAATGCGGCCCCCATCGCCACCAGCGCGATTTTCGCCAGATCGCCGATCACAAAGGGCAGCACCCCGACCGCCAGGATCTGGTTGGCCGGAAGCAGCGTGGCAAGCCAGGCCGCCCCCGCCGCATAGACCACAACCAGCCCCAGCCCCATCGCGCCAAACCGGCCCAAAGTGCCGCGCCCCCGGGCCAGATAACCTGTCAGTCCTGCGGCCAGAAGATAGCCCAGCAGATAGCCGCCGGTTGGGCCCACCATATAGGCAAGGCCGATGCCGCGCTCGGGCGAGCCCGAGAACACCGGCACCCCCATCGCCCCGGCTGCCAGATAGGCCGAGACGATTGCCACGGCCATGCGGGGCCCAAGTGCCACCGCGAAGCCCATCACCGCCAGGGTGTGCAGCGTCATTGGCACTGGCCAGAACGGCACCTGTGTCCGGGCCGCCAGCGTCATAAGCGCAACGCCCATGATCACCACAAGGATATTGGGTATAGCCCGAGCGGCGCGAGTGCTTTGATAGGTTTGCAGGATCAAGGCTGCCTCCATATTATAGATAATATGACGAATCCGTCCCGGCATTGATGGTGCAGGGCGGAAAATTGGCAACCTTCAATCAAATATTATAGATTATCTGCTGGTGACTGGCCCGCGCGGCTCTTGTTGCCAAGGGTGGCCCCTTTCGGCCCGCTCCACTGAACATGCCGGGCGAGGACCGCACAGGCGCTGATGATATCGCCGCCGCGCAGGGCTGAAAGGATCGCGCGGTGGTCGCGATCGGTCGGCGCCTCCCATTCCGCGCGCCAGCCCGAGAAGAGAAAGCGGGCGCTGGCCGCGTGAAGATCGTCGATGCTGCGCATCAGCCGTGGCATCGCGCAGGGTTCAAGAAGGATGCGATGAAAGGCCCGGTTGGTTTCTTCCCATGCCCATACATCTTTGGCATGGTCGCCTGCTTTCATGGCCTCTTCGGCGCGATCAAGGATGGCAGGGGTCAGGCGGGATGCGGCATTGCGCAGGGCAAGGGTTTCCAGTGCAGCGCGCATGCCGGCGACCTCGCGGACCTCGGCCTTGCTGAAGCCTGCCACGCGCACCCCCTTGCGCGGCTCGCTGATCGCAAGGCCCTGTGCCTCCAGCCTGCGAAAGGCCTCGCGCACGGGCACATGACTGGCCCCGAATTCGGTGGCGATATGGTCTTGCCGCAGCCGCTCGCCCGGTCCGATGGTTCCAGAGATGATCCGGTTGGCAAGTTCGCGGCTGATCTGTTCGGCGAGTGTGTTCTTTGGGGTGCTCATAACTATAGATAATATGCGCGCCTCTGGCTGTCTATCTTGCCTGACAGGCGCAGCGCGGCTGATGGGCCGGAAGCCAGGGGGCGCTGCCTTGCTTCGCCCGACAGCAAAGCGCTTCAGGGCGAGCAGGGCCGCCCTGGGGTCTGAAGTCGCTCTATATATAAGCAGATGATGCAGCCTGCCGCTCAGTCAAAAGCGGCCTGCCCGCAGGGTGTTCTGACGCCTGCCGCAGATCCTGCGGCGTGATCGTGTCTGTCCTGACTATAATGCCAAACAGGCGCAGGGCTGGCAGGGCAGGTCTTATGTCCCGGCAGTGAAGCGGCTGCACCTGGCTATAAGGTAGCGCTTCTATTCTTAAGGAGCGCACTTTCATGGCGGTGCGGGCGGCAGCCTGCTGCCCAGACGACAGGCCGACGCGGTGTTGCGCCCGGATCTTCAGCGAGGCTGGGTCATGGAGCAGGTTGTCCTGTATATATAATGGGGCGCCAGCGGGGAGGTTCTGCTCCTGTCGGATTGTGCCCGGCATCGCCCGGGCCTTTTGCCTTGGCAATCTCCATGCGCTTCGCGTGTCATCGCGCCTGGCAGAGTGCAGTGAAGATGAGGGGATACGCCGCGATTCTGGCTCTGGTCGTCCGAATCTGGGCGCTTCTCCTGGCGCTTTGGGGGCGAATCTTTGGGAATCGGCTGTTTGATTCTGATGCGGATGGGGTTGATTTGCCGAAGTTATCCCCATTTTGGGTTCTGTCCTGGGGATAAGTCTGATTTTGGATTGAGCATGTGTTTGCGTGGCGGCCTTATTTTATTGGCGTCTGACAAAAAAACGTCATGAAGTTCATTTTTTCCCTTGCGGGTTCTGTCTGCGGGGCCTAGATACCGCCTCACCGAAACG
>NZ_JABJXT010000018.1 GCF_013155295.1 Pseudogemmobacter hezensis
GTTCAGATCCGCATCGCACTCATGAACCGCTTCACATCACTCGGAACGCCCGAGACCGTCCGCATGCGCTGAAGATAACCGGGAAAGGGGTATCTGCGCCCCCAAGCCGAATAGCGCAACAAAGCCTGGTGGATGGTAAAAGGATTGAGTTGAGAAGCATTCATGACGGAATGGTGAATGGGCGTCATTGGGGCGTCGCGCGAGAAATAAAAAATGGTTTCCACATAATAGCAGCTGACAACGTAAACTACGTCTTTGATCCGAACGAAAATGCGTTCGTTTCTGATCGAGGGTTTGTCTTTCAATAGTGGCCCCGCTCTCGTCGTTTCTTCTCGGAGTCGTGGCAATGCTTGCAGAGCGACTGAAGATTGTTCCAGTTCATCACCAGCGCCACGTTACCGTGGTGGCGCTGGATATGGTCCACAACCTCGGCACCAGCACCGCAGAAGGCACAAGTCGGGTGCTGGCGCAGGAACTCAGCCCGCAGGGCTTCCCATTGGCGCGTGTAACCGCGCTGGCGACTGTTCGGGCGGGTCGCATCATACCGGCGCTTGCGGGCGCGGATGGTGTCACGCTGGCAAGCGCATAGATCACCAGCCGGAACAATGGCACCACAAGAACAAAGGCGGGGTGGCGCTGGCACTACTTCCCGCCGATCTGCTTGAACAAGCCGCCTGCATCGGTGCTGGTCTTGCTGCCCTTCTGGTTGATACTCAGCGCCTCGTTAATCAGGGTGCCACTCGTCCAGACGCGGCCATAAGCAATAGGGATGATGCCGCCCTCGCGGGTGGTGTTTTGCGGGCCGGTCATGGTGAAGGACTTTTCAGTTTCCTCAGCTTTCAGTTCGGGGGCCAGCATAGTGGCCACGCCGGTAAGCATGAGGCTAGTTCCCATCGCACCAGCAATGGAACCCATGCTCATGCTGCCGCCCGCGAACAGCGGGGCAGCAAGGGCCGCGCCATCGAAGGCGGCAAGCCCGATCAGCGCAACGCCTGCAATGATCTTGCCAACGCCACCGCCCTTTGAACCTTTGATAACCGGGGTAACGAACAGCTCCTGATTGCCAAGTTTGAAGCCCGGCAACATGGCTTCATCCAATTCCATGCCGTTCTTTTGGGTCTTTCCGACGATCACCCGGAAGTGGCCGTTGCGGATATGGTTGAAGAACTTGGGGAAGTTCGCTTGCAGGGCCTGAATGGCCTCTTCCACGGTATCAACCGCCAGCCTGATTTTGTGGCCGAACTCAGCGCCCAAGCTGCCGTGAAGGTGAATCGTTCTCATTGGTGCCTCGCTTTCAATGCCTGAAGCGCGGCGCGATCAACGGCGGGGTCTATTCCATCGGCTTCAATCTCGCGCAGGCGCTCAGGCGTATATACCTCTGGCCCCTTGCCGTTGTCGGATGGGATGCCAGCAAGGCGCAGTTCGCGCTCTGCCTGCGCTTCCAGCGCCGTGACGATCTCGGCCACCGATGTGTTCCAGACCTCGGACGGGGGCCAGTGCAGCCAGCTTGTGGCGCGGCTGAACAGTTCGGTGAAAAACCGGGAAAGCGGCATGGGGTCGGATGAACTCGACAGCCCGCGCATCCTGAATATCAGCTTCGGTCGGCTGGCTGGCGCGTTCCTTGTCGTCGTGGTCAAGGGCATCTGTGTAATGATCCCACACCGCATGGTCACGGTCAGCAGGAACCAGCGCACGGCGGGCGCGAAGGTCGTCAAAGCCGCGCTGCCATCAGGCGTTCACGGGATAGAGGCGGCGCTTCGCTGCGGTCGGATCGGTCGTGCCAATAGTCTGCACCAGTTCGCGCTTGCCCAGGATCTCCACCAGATCAAGCGGAACCCGCATCCTTGCGGAATAGGCGGCACCGCGCCGGAACAGGTGACTTGGAAGGGCCAGAACTGCAGCATGTGGAACTGCCGTGTGTTACAGTCATATGCTACAGTGTGGTCAAGAATAGTCGCTAAAATACAGATACTTGTTTGAAATTAAGGTCTTGGAAAAAGCGTGATTTTGTTCTCTCCGCCCCGACCAGCACTTGGCAGATATGCTGGTGCAGATTTTACACCAGATTTTACAGTTTTGTTCCTGCTCTGCTCCGCAGCAGAGCGAGTTTATCGCCGATTCCGTCTGCCATTTGGGGCGATAGGGCGACGTAGTTTTCGATCACTTCAGCCGCATGTTTGATCGACCACCCCATAGCGACTGCGATCTCTTTGAGCTCAGCGCCGGCCGCAAGCAGCCGGGTGGCTGCGGTGCCTCTGGCATCGTAGAGGCGAAGTTCTTTCCGCATTCCCAATTTGTCACGCCATTCGCTGACCGCATCTCCGAGATAGTTTTCGTGGCTGTAAGGCGCGCCGGCCTTATTGATGATCAGGTGGGTTTGCCCCTGGGGCATGGCGTCGATCAAACCGCCCAGTCGCGGCGTCACCGGGATTGAGGCCAGTCTGCCGCGCTTCCGGGTGAACGTCTGCCAGCCATCATCCGACCATCCCGCGATTCCACCTATCCTCATCGCGGTTGCTTGCTGGTTGACGCCGCAAAAGGCAGTAATCGCCGGGTGTTTGTGGGCCATACCAGCCTTCGGGATCCTCATAGACTGGTTCGCCGCCAGCCCACACTCGGATCTCGGCAAGGCTTTGGGGCAGGCGGTCACCCACCATAAGCTCTTGGCACACGCCTCCATGCGTGCAGTTTTTCGCCCTGCATCACGCCGGAACGGTGGCGCAGGCGGGCCTCGGTGCCTTCCTCATATTCCCAGAGGTCATCATCGGAAGAGTGGATATTGGCCGAGATGCTGGTGATGTGGCCTGAGCGTCGGGCGAAGTCGATCAGGCCCTTGTAGCCCACAACGACCTGAAACTCTGTCACGCCCTTCTTACGGTTGTCGAAGGGGATCATATAGGCGTGGCCGAGGATGGTGTTCGGTTCCAGCCCAGGGCTTGCGCGTTGCATCGGTGCACCGAGGAACCTCATGGGCTCGCATTGCTGCATGTCAACGGCGGCGCAAAAGTCGACATGGGTCTTGCCGGTGTCGGACGGGTCGAGGGCAATGACATTCTCCGGACGTTCGATCCATTCGCACCGGGCCCGTTCATGCAGCTGCCCTTCGCGAGCTCTCTCTGACCGTTGGCGTTCACCCGCTCGATGTTGAGCTTCGGGATGGCCGCAAAGTCGAAGCTGTCCAGGCTTTTGACGGCCGGGAAGTTAGCCACCTTGATGCGGCGCTCAACCATCCGCCGTTCCCGGTCGATCCGTTCCGGTTCGACAAGCCGCGGCCCAGGTATCGGAGGCCCAGGTATCGGACATGGTCCAGCCCTTCCGTCGCGCCCCTTGCGCGGATGCGCAAAGAGTTTGGCGGCCTGCGCCGCCGGGGCGGAACAGCTTCAGCGCTTTCCCGGTCAGCGAGGTCTGCCGGACCGGCGAATGGATGCGCTGTTGTTTTGAGCTGTTCTCAACCTGCAGCCCGAGGCTTGCAAGGCGGGCGATTGGTGATGAGGCTGCAATGACGTCCCGAAAGGGAACGGGAAGATGCGGCAGCGGGATTCGGGCTTAGCGGATGACGATCTCGTTTGAGCGCATATAGCCCAGCACATCGCGGGCGCGTTCGTCGAGCAGATCCATATCCAGATAGTCATCCGACAGCCGATGCGTCAGGTTTTCCATCCGGGCCAGCTGCAGTGCCAGCCTGTCACGCTCAACCGTCAGGCCAGCAGCCTCGGCACGGATTTCGACCCGGCGAAACACGCCGTAATCGCCCTGCACCGCTGCAAAGGTGAAGTAAGCGCCCAGCGTGAACATCAGGGCGAAATAAATCAGCCCGCCCATATTGCTGCGCCGTTGTTGCCTGGTCATCTGCTGCCCGTCTCGCCTGTCGCCCTCTTTATGGGGGCGTTTGACAGAAATATGGCACAGCTCGAATCAAAAGGGAATCCCCCAAATGGCGGGATTCCCTTTGTTTTCAGGCCTGAGGCATATCAGCCGCGACGGGCCCGACCTGCGGCCGATCAGCCTGCCACCGATCAGCCCGCGACAGAGGCCGCATGGATCGAATCGACCGCCGCCTTCAGCGTCGCGTCAAACTCGGCCTCGGATTGCTGGGCCTTCAGCCCCTCGGACAGGGCCCGCGAGAAAGAGGCGATCATGCCGCGGTTTTTGGCCAGAAGCGCATTGGCCTCATCGCGCGAATAGCCGCCCGACAGCGCCACCAGTTTCAGCACCGCCGGATGATCGACGAGGGGCGCGTAGAAATTCGCCTCAGTCGGGATGGTCAGCTTCAGCATGACCTGCGTGCCCTGGGGCAGGGCGTCGAGATGGGCGAGGATCTCACGGCGCAGGATCGTCTCGGCGGCGGCCTTATCGGTGATCGAGATGGTCACCTCGGGCTCGACGATCGGCATCAGGCCATGGCTGATCACCTGTTTGGCGATGGCGAACTGCTGATCGACCACCGCCTTGATGCCATCCTCATTCGCCGCAGAGATGACCGAGCGTTCCTTGGTGCCATAGATCCCGGCCCGCACCGCCTTTTGCAAAAGCGCGTCGAGATCGGGCATCGGCTTCATGACCTGGCAGCCGTTCACCTCGGCATCGAGACCCTTGTCGATCTTCAGGAAGGGCACCACGCCGCGCTTTTCCCACAGATAGGTGGCGGTCGGGATGCCGTCGATTTCGCGGTCCATGGTTTGCTCGAAGAGGATCGCGCCGATGACTTTCTCGCCCGAGAACGCCGGGGATTTGATGATCCGGGCGCGCATCGCATGAACCAGGTCGAACATGCCGGCCTCATCAGACCAGGCATCGGCCTCGACGCCGTAAAGTTTCAGCGCCTTGGGCGTCGAGCCGCCCGACTGGTCAAGGGCTGCGATAAAGCCCTGGCCCTTGCCGATCTGCGCCGTCATCTTTTCAGTGGTCATGTCCAATCCTTCCCGGATCAAGATAGGGTTTGCACGCGCCATAGCCTTTCCGCCCCGGCGCGTGCAATCCTGTTAGCGCCAGCAGTCAGGGATCAGCTTTGCAGCGCGGCAACCCCTGGCAATTCCTTGCCTTCCATCCACTCAAGGAAGGCACCGCCCGCCGTCGAGATGAAGGTGAAATCGCCCGCAGCCCCCGCCTGGTTCAGCGCGGCCACGGTATCGCCGCCGCCCGCGACAGAGATCAGGCGTCCGGCCTCGGTCAGCCGTGCCGCCTCTTTCGCCGCAGCAACCGTCGCACCGTCAAAGGGCGGGATCTCGAAAGCGCCCAGCGGGCCGTTCCAGATCAGCGTGGCGCATTGGCCCATCACCGCTTTCAGCCGGGCAACCGTCTCGGGGCCCGCGTCGAGAATCATCGCATCCGCCGGGCAGCCTGATGCATTGGTGATCTGGCTGGCGGCCCCTGCTTTGAACTCGCGGGCGACCACCACATCGACCGGCAGATGGATCTGACAGCCTGCCTCTTCGGCCTTTTTCAGGATGGCGCGGGCGGTATCGGCCATATCACGCTCAGCCAGCGATTTGCCGACCTCGATCCCCTGCGCCACGAGGAAGGTATTGGCCATGCCGCCACCAATGGCCAGGTGATCCACCTTGCCGACCAGATTGCCCAGAAGATCGAGTTTGGTCGAAACCTTCGCGCCGCCCACGACTGCAATCACCGGGCGGGCGGGCTGGCCAAGGGCTGCGTCGAGCGCCTTCAGCTCTGCCTCCATCAGCCGGCCTGCGGCATGGGGCAGCGCGCGGGCCAGCGCTTCGGTAGAGGCATGTGCCCGGTGCGCGGCCGAAAACGCGTCATTCACATAGACATCGCCAAGCGCCGCAAATTCGGCCGCAAGTGCCGGATCATTCTTTTCCTCGCCCGCGTGAAAGCGGGTGTTTTCCAGCAAAACAACGTCATTTTGCCCGGCTGAGGCAATGGCGGCACGGGCCGCCTCACCGATGCTTTCGGGCGAGAAGATCACCTTGCGGCCAAGGCTGGCCTCAAGCGCTTTTGCGATACGGCCCAGGCTCATTTCCGGCACGACCTTGCCTTTGGGGCGGTCGAAATGCGCCAGCAGCACGACCTTGCCGCCACGGGCGATGATATCCTCGACGGTGGGGCGGATCTTGTCGATGCGGGTGGTGTCAGAGACGCGATCCCCCTCCATCGGCACGTTGATATCGACCCGCGTCAGCACGGTCTTTCCGGCGAGTGCGATATCGTCCAGCGTTTTCCAGCCCATGTGGTTCTCTCCGTTTCGGCAGCCGTCCCTATTGGTCAGCCGTCGGGTTTGCAGTTGGGTATAGGGTTCGGTTAGCGCTAACAGGGGCGGCGGCCCCAGCGTTTTCCCGGCGTTTCCCCCGTTTCTTTCGGCCCATTTTTCCGGCCCGTCAACCGATCACGCCCATTTGCCCTTCCCCCCAGGACGATCAGCGGTTAATTTCCCGCCCGACCAGAAGCCTGCAAGGGAAGCACAATGGCCGAGATCAAGGACCCCGAGAACACCATCATCCTGACGCTGAAAGACGGCGAAGTGGTGATCGAGCTTCTCCCGGATGTCGCACCGAAACATGTCGAGCGTATGAAGCAGCTCGCCCGCGACAAAGCCTATGACAATGTGGCTTTCCACCGCGTGATCGAGGGCTTTATGGCCCAGACCGGCGATGTCGAGCACGCCAATATGGAAAAAGACTACAATCCGCGCCGCTCGGGCACGGGTGGGTCGCAATATGACGATCTGCCGGCAGAATTTTCCAAACTGCCGCATGAGCGTGGCACCATCGGCGCTGCACGTTCGCAAAACCCGAACTCGGCCAATAGCCAGTTCTTCATCAATTTCACCAATAATTCCTTCCTGAACGGGCAATATACCGTTTATGGCCGGGTGATCTCGGGGATGGAATTCGTCGATAAAATCACCCGTGGTGAACCGCCGGTCACCCCGGATCGCATGATCACGGTAAGGGTTGCGGCTGATGTTGCGTAAGGTTCTTGCAGCCTCGCTGCTGATGGCGGCCCCTGCCTTCGCGCAGGATGTGCCGGATCTGCCGGGCCCGAATCTGGTGCTGGAAATCTCGGGCGAGGCCAATGGCCGCGTCGTGATCGACCTGCTCTCGGACAAAGCGCCAAAGCATGTCGAACAGATCGTCACGCTGGCCAAAGAGGGCGCCTATGACGGTGTCTCGTTCCACCGCGTGATCGAGGGCTTCATGGCCCAGACCGGCGATGTGGCCTTCGGGAACCCGGCCAAACGCGAGGCGGCGATTGCCGCTTTGCCCAAAGGCCAGACCCCGGGCAGCGTGATGCTGGATGGGATGGAGATCCCGGCGGAATATGTCGGCCCCGGCATCGGTGGCTCGCATCTGCCTGATCTGCCTGCGGAATTTTCCGATATCTCGTTTGATCGCGGGATCGTCGGCATGGCCCGCAGCCAGGATCCGAACTCGGCCAACAGCCAGTTCTTCATCATGCTGGCCCCGAATACCGGCCTCGACGGGCAATATACCGTCGTCGGCCGGGTGATTGAGGGCATGGATGTGGTCGATAAGATCAAGCGTGGCCCGAGCGAGCTGAATGGCGCGGTCGCTGAGCCCGCCGATCTGATCGTTCGGGCGAGCGTTGAGGCAGAAGCGGCCCCCGCGGCAGAGCCCGCAGGTGATGCGGGTGCGGTTGCGCCGAAAGCCGAAGAGCAACCCGCTGAGACTGCGCCTGCTGAGACCGCTCCGGCGGAATAAGGCCAGAGGCCAACAGATCAGAAGGGCGGGGTTCCAGAGGGGCCCCGCCCTTTTTCTTTGTGTTTGCCCCGGAAGGCACCCCGCTGCTTTACCTTGCGCAGCGCCCGCGCTATGCGCGGGGGAACTGGCTATTTTCACATGCGCGGAGGCGGGCGATGGCTCTGTTCCTTTCCACAAAGGCTGCAGATTTCGAGGCGGAGTTCACCGCGTTTCTGGGCATGAAGCGCGAGGACAGCCCCGAGGTCGATGATGCCGTCGCCGCGATCATCGCCGATGTGCGGGCAAGGGGCGATGCGGCGGTGACCGAGCTGACCGCCCGCTTTGACCGTCTGAGCCTGACGCCCGATCAGCTGGCTTTCTCCCCCGCAGAGATCGAGGCGGAATGCGCCAAAGTCTCGCCCGAGGATGCGGCGGCGCTGACGCTGGCGGCGGAACGCATCCGCGCCTATCACGTGCGCCAGATGCCCCAGGATCAGCTGTGGACCGACCCAGAGGGCGCGACTCTTGGCTGGCGCTGGACGGCTGTTTCGGCGGCGGGGCTTTATGTGCCGGGGGGGCTGGCCTCTTATCCGTCCTCGGTTCTGATGAATGCGATCCCGGCGCGGGTGGCGGGGGTGGGGCGGCTGGTGATCACCTGCCCGACGCCCGGCGGCGAGGTCAATCCGCTGGTGATCTATGCGGCAAAGCTGGCAGGGGTCGATACGATTTACCGGATCGGCGGTGCCCAGGCCGTGGCGGCCCTGGCCTATGGGACCGAAACCATCCGCCCGGTCGACAAGATCACCGGGCCCGGAAATGCCTTTGTGGCGGCGGCGAAGCGGCGGGTCTTTGGCAAGGTCGGCATCGATATGATCGCGGGGCCGTCAGAGATCCTGGTGATTGCTGACAGCAGCGCGGATCCGGATTTCGTGGCGCTGGATATGCTGAGCCAGGCCGAGCATGACGCCTCGGCCCAGGCGATTCTGGTCACGCCCGATGAGGATTTCGCCCGCGCCTGTGTGGCGGCGCTGGAGAAGCGGCTGGAGACACTGGAGCGGCGCGATATCGCATCGGCCAGCTGGCGCGACAATGGGGCGGTGATCCTGGTGCGTGATCTGGCCGAGGCGGCAGAGCTGTCGAACCGGGTGGCGCCTGAGCATCTGGAGATCTGCACCGAAGATCCCGAGGCGGTTTCCGCGCAGATCACCCATGCCGGGGCGATCTTCCTTGGTCAATGGACGCCCGAGGCGATTGGCGATTACATCGGCGGCCCGAACCATGTGCTGCCGACGGCACGTTCGGCGCGGTTTTCATCCGGGTTGTCGGTGCTGGAGTTTCTGAAGCGCACGACGATTGCGAAGATGACGCCCGGGGCGCTGGCGGCAATCGGGCCTGCGGCCGAGCGGCTGGCGAAGTCGGAAAGCCTTGAGGCGCATGGGCTGAGTGTGAGGGCCCGGCTGGACCGGCTGAACGGGGGCTGACTGTTCGGGCCGGGCATGGGGGGCTGTCTGCCCCCCAGCGGCCTGCGGCCTTCCCCCCGAGGATATTTTCAGACAGATGAAGGAAGGCTGCGGAGTGCTTGCGTGACGGCGCGGCCTCGGGCATCAAGGGGTGACGCATTGTTCGGAAATCGCCCTATGACCAACTGCATTTGCCATATCGAGATTGATGAGCAGGGCCTGATGCGCCCGACGCCTGAGATCGAGCAGGAACGCAAGGTCGCCATTTTCGATCTGCTGGAAGAGAACAGCTTTGGCCTGCCGGTGCGTGAGGGGCGCGAGGTGCCCGCAGGGCCATACCGGCTGGCGCTGGCGATCCGCGAGGGGCGGCTGGTATTCGGTGTTGCCTGCGAGGATGAGAGCCCGGTCGGTGAGTTTCACCTGAGCCTTGGGCCGTTTCGCCAGGTGGTGAAGGATTATTTCCAGATCTGCGAAAGCTATTTTGAGGCTGTTAAACGCCTGCCGCCAAGCCAGATCGAGGCGATCGATATGGCACGGCGCGGCATCCACAATGAGGGCGCGGCGATCCTGCAGGAGCGGCTGGAGGGCAAGGCCGAGGTCGATAAAGACACTGCGCGCCGTCTTTTCACCCTGATCTGCGTTTTGCACTGGGGGTAAATGGTGGTCGATTTCCCGCAGTCCGTTCTGTTCTGCTGCGACCATAACGCCGTGCGCTCGCCGATGGCCGAGGGCATGATGAAGAAGTTTTACGGCCAGCGGGCCTATGTGCAATCGGCCGGCGTGAAGAACGATATGGAGATCGACGGCTTCTCGGTCGCGGTCTGCCAGGAGATCGGCATCGAGCTGTCGCGGCATCGGGCGCGGTCCTTCGAGGAAATGCAGGAATGGGGCGATGATCTGGGGCAGTTTGACCTGATCGTGGCGCTTTCCCCCGCCAGCCAGCGCCAGGCGCTGGAGCTGACGCGCTGGCATCACCTGGAGGTTGAGTACTGGCCGATCCTGGACCCGACCGGGCTTGGCGAAAGCCGCGAGGCGAAGCTGTCCGCCTATCGTCAGGCCCGCGATCAGATCCGCGATCGCATCACCGCGCGTTTCGGGCCGCCAGAGCTGTGATTCCGGGGGCAGGCCTGCCTGAATACAGGTGATTATGCCCAGGATTGGCCGCAAAGCCCCGCCTTTTGCCGTGATTGTTGCCGAATAAGGCGGGGTGATCTGAAACGCCCGTGAATTTCCGGCATTGCGCCGAATGACTGACACATTGCGCCCCCAGGACTGAAGGCGGCGTAAACTGTTCAGGCAAAAGGCAGATTGCAGATGTCACGGATCCCGGGTTCTTCATATTCGCTGCTGGCTTTCTATCTTTTCCTTACAGCTTTGGGGTGCCTGCTGATTGGCGGCATCGTGCCGATGATGGTGATGCTGGCGGGGCTGGCAATGACGATCCGGCGCAGCGATTGGCGCTATATGCAGAATGCGGGCCGCTTTATCGCGTGGTTTTACGGGGTGGCGGCGGTGATTTGTCTGCTGGTGGCGGGTGGTCATCTCGCGGCGCTTTCCTCGGCGCGCTTCCTGTCTTTAAGCACGGTCGAGCATCAGTATTACCTGTGGTTCTTCGGCATGGCCTGCTTGCTGAACGCCTTTGGCTGGGCGCTGACCAAACATGCGCTGCTGCCTGCGTTTCAGCCCTGGCGCCGCAGCATTGCCGCGCATGGGTTCTGGGGCAATCTGAACCGTGAGGGGGGGGCGCGAAACCGGCTTGCCATCGAGCTGATGAAATGGAGCGATCTGCGTGAGGCGCCTGCGCATGGTGTGACGCGCATTATGTCTGCCGCGCCTTTGCCCGGTATCGCGGCCTGAACGACCGGGTCTGATCGGGGGAGGCCCCTTGCAGGATAGGCGCAAGGGCCTCTCAGTCTGCGCCGATTCTGTCCTTTTCTGTCTGGGGCAGGCCAGGTGTCGGATTCCCGTCAGGGCCCGCCTGAGGGGCCGCCTGAGGGCCCGCCTGTCGCCCGGTCTGAGGACCCGCCGCCAGGATCGTCGCCAGCTCTGCCTCGATCCAGCCCACAAGTTCGATCAGCCGCGCGGCGGCTGCCTCGCCCAGCGGCGTCAGCTGGTAATCGACATGCGGTGGCATCACCGGATGCGCGGTGCGCAGCACGAAACCATCGGCCTCAAGATCCTTCAGCACCTGCGACAGCATCCGCTCGCTGACGCCTTTCACCTGGCGCTTCAGGCCTGAAAAGCGCTGCGGCCCGGTTGCCAGCACCACCATCACCAAAGTGCCCCAGCGGCTGGTCAGATGCTGCAGGATCCGCCGCGAGGGGCAGGCCTCGGCCAGGACATCGCCCCGGCTCCAGGCCCCGATCAGCGCCTGTGCGCGGCTTTCAGATATGCTGTGCGTCATTCGCCTATACTTACAAAATCATCAGTACTTACGAATTGTAAGTATTCCTGTATCAGGTCAGGGTCAAATCCGAATCCAATCCCTGTTGCAGGAGTTCACGATGACCATTGCCATTACCGGGGCCACCGGCCAGCTGGGCCGCCTTGCCATTGCCGCCACCAAAGCCCGTGGCGCAGCCCCCATCGCTTTGGTGCGCAGCCCTGAAAAGGCCACCGATCTGGGCGTCGAGGCGCGTGCTTTCGACTATGACAAAGCGGATCCGGCCGCGCTGAAAGGGGTTGAGACCCTGGTGCTGATCTCGGCCAATGAGGTCGGCAAGCGCTTTCCGCAGCATAAGGCGGTGATTGAGGCGGCCAAAGCGGCGGGCGTGCAGCGTATCATCTATACCTCGCTGCTGAAGGGCGATGCCTCGACGATGAAGCTGGCGGCCGAACATATTGAGACCGAAGCCGCGCTGAAGGCCTCGGGGCTGGCCTATACGATCCTCAGAAATGGCTGGTATACCGAGAACCTGACCGGGACGCTGGCCCCCGCGATCGAACACGGCGCGATCATCGGCGCGGCAGGTGAGGGGCGCTATTCCGCCGCCGCCCGCCAGGACTACGCCGAGGCGATTGCCGTCACCGCGACCGGCGCGGGTCATGAGAACAAGGTCTATGAGCTGGCAGGCGACACCGCTTTCACCGGCGCGGATCTGGCGGCCGAGGTCGCAAAGCAGGCCGGAAAGCCCGTGGCCTATGTGAACCTGCCCGAGGCTGACTATGCAAAGGCGCTGGAAGGTTTCGGCCTGCATCCGGGCTTTGCCGCGATCCTGGCTGACAGCGACGCGCAGACCGCGAAGGGGGCGCTTTTTGACGACAGCAAGACCCTGTCCGGCCTGATTGGCCGCCCGACCACGCCGCTGGCCGTGACGGTCAAAGCCGCCCTGGCCTGAACGCCGCGCGCATCACTAACATGCCTGGCCCCGCGCTTTGGGGCCGGCATTTTGCGGGCGGTGCAATCCCCAGGCCGCCCGCAGAGCTGAACAGGACGTTTTCAGACTTTCCTCTGCTGTCGCAGCCGCTATCCTTGGAAAAAAATGAAAGGGAGAGCCATGTCTGCCTCTGACAGCCGCAAGTTGATCGAAACCTATTATCAGGCCTTTAACGCCCTGAACCCGGCCGGGATGACGGCGCTGGTCAGCGACGATATCGAGCACCGCGTCAATGAGGGCGGTATCCGCCGCGGGCGCGAGAAATTCGCGGAATTCGGCTCGCATATGGGCGTCTCATATCACGAGGAGCTGAAGGATATCGTGATTTTCGTCAATGAGGACGGCAGTCGCGCGGCAGCGGAATTTACCGTGCACGGCAAATATCTGCAGACCGATCCGGGCCTGCCAGAGGCCAAAGGCCAGACCTATATCCTGCCGGCGGGGTCTTTCTTTGACATCAAAGGCGGCCAGATCACCCGGGTGACCACCTTCTACAACCTGAATGACTGGATCGCGCAGGTCTCGAAATGAGCCTGAGCGTCCGTGCCCTGACCGGCGCGGAACTGGAGGCCGCGCTGGATGACATGGCGCGGCTTCGCATCACGGTGTTCCGCGACTGGCCCTATCTTTACGATGGCACGCTGGACTATGAGCGCGGCTATCTGCAGGCCTACCGCGACAGCCCCGGGGCGCTTTTGGTGGCGGCGCTGGATGGGGATCGGATCGTCGGCGCCTCGACCTCGGCCCCGATGGAGGATCACGCCAGCGAGTTCGCCGCGCCGGTGCGCCAAAGCGGGCTTGCGCTGGAAAACATCCTTTACGGCGCCGAGTCGGTTCTTTTGCCCGAATATCGGGGCAGGGGCATCGGGCACCGCTTTTTCGATCTGCGAGAGGTGCATGCCCGCGCCCTTGGCCGCAGCCATGTGGCCTTTTGCTCGGTGATACGGCCTGAGGATCATCCGCTGCGGCCAGAGGCCTATCGCGGCAATGACGCATTCTGGCAAAAGCGCGGCTATGCGCCCTTGCCCGGGGCGATTGCGCATTTCACCTGGCGCGATATCGACCAGCCCACGGACAGCGAAAAGCCACTGCAATTCTGGATGCGTGAGGTCTGAGCGGCCTCAGCCCAGGTCGCGGAACATCTGATCCAGGCGGGCGGTTTCCGCGTCAATCCCAAAGGGCGGGTTCACGATGAACATGCCCGTCCCGATCATCCGATGCCCTTCGCGGGCGGGGGGGAAGCGCAGCTCATGGCGCAGCGCCCCGGGATGCTGGCTTTCCAGCAAAGACAGCATCACCCGATGCGGCGCGTCGCGCAGGATCGGATACCACAGCATCAGCACGCCCACATTCCATTTGCGCGCCACCTGGGCGAAGAACTTCGGGATCAGGTCGTAATCGGATTTCACCTCATAGGGCGGATCGACCAGCATCAGCCCGCGCCGCGGCGTCGGCGGGGTCAGCGACTGGGCGAAATCAAAGCCATCCTCGCGGCGGATATGCGCCCCCCAGGAGCCAAGCGCCTCATTCAGCGCGGCATTCTCCTGCGGGTGCAGTTCGGCCAGATGCAGGCGGTCGCTTTCGCGCAGCCCAAGTGCGGCAATCATCGGCGAGCCGGGATAGGCATCCGCGCCGAACATGCCTTTTGTTTCCTCAAGCCGTTCGCGGTAGGGATGGGTCTCGGGGAAGGCATCCCAGAGACGGCTGATGCCCTGCTCGGCCTCGCCGGTTTTCAGCGCCTCGGCGCTTTGCAGGCGGTAGAGGCCGCGCCCGGCATGGGTCTCGATGTAAGAGACCGGCTTATCCTTTTGCACCATATAGGCCAGCGTCCAGGCCAGCAGCGCATGCTTTTGCACATCGGCCATATTCCCGGCATGAAAGGCATGTTGATAAGACAGCATCTGAGACCCCGCGACTTTGCGCCCGTATTCTGTGCGCCCGTATTCTGTGCGCCCTTATTTTGTGCGCCCGTATTCTGTGCGCGTGCATCGCCGCGCCTTACACCGCCCCGCCTTACACCGCGCGGTCGATCCGGGTCGAGAGATGGATCAGACTTTCCGAGCTTTTCACCCCGGTCATCGCGCCGATCTGGTCCAGAACCTGGTCCAGGATCTGCGTATTCGGGCAGGAGATCTGCAGCAAAAGGTCAAAGCGCCCCGAGGTGGTATAGACCTTCTCGACCTCATGAATGGATTTCAGCCGGGTCAGAATCGCCGCCTGGCCGCGCGGCTCGATGGTCAGAAGCACGCTGGCCCGCAGACGCCCCTCACGCGCGGCCTCGCCCAGTTTCAGCGTATAGCCTGCGATGATGCCAGAGGTCTCCAGCCGCTCCAGCCGGGCCTGGATGGTCGAACGCGCCACCTTCAGCCGCCTGGCCAGCGTTGCCACAGAGATGCGCGCATCGGCGCTGAGCAGGCCAATCAGACTGCGGTCGAGTTCATCCATGCACTTTGTCCCCTGATGCTGTCATAATAACGATGATTTCAGTCATTTCTATAGTTTTGTTCGGTGAGATTGTCACACATATGCAGCATCCTTCTTGCAGGAAAAGGGCGGCTCATACGCACCTGGCCTGGTTTCTTCAAACCACGCAGGTGCCCGACCCGAATGCATGGGAAGGGCGAAGCGTCTTCATTGGCCGAAAGGGAAACGCCGATGGGACTTTCACGGACGATCTTTAACAATCCGGCCGAATTCATCCGGCTGCATCAGCCTGAAAATCCGGTGCTTTTCTTTGCGCCCTCGGTGGCCCAGGCGGCTGCGCGCCGCTTTATCCAGGGCTTTCCGGGGCTGGTCACCTATGCGGTGAAATCGAACCCCGGCGAAGAGATGATCGAGAACCTGGCGGCTGCGGGCATCCGTGGTTTCGACTGTGCCTCGCCCTTTGAGATCGACCTGATCCGCGAGCTGGTTCCCGATGCGGCGATCCATTACCACAATCCGGTGCGCTCGCCTGCTGAGATCCGCCATGCGGTGGCGAAAAACGTCAAAAGCTACAGCGTCGATTCGCGCTCGGAACTGAAGAAGCTGACCGATCTGGTGCCGGTCGAGGGCGTTGAGATCTCGGTCCGGTTCAAGCTGCCGGTGGGGGGCGCTGCCTATAATTTCGGTGCGAAATTCGGCGCCACTGCTGAACTCGCGGTCGAGCTTTTGCAGATCGTCGCCGAGGCGGGCTATACCCCCTCGCTGACCTTCCACCCGGGCACCCAATGCACCGACCCCGAGGCCTGGGCCGCCTATATCCGCAAAGCCGCCGAGATCTGCGAAGAGGCGGGCGTGCGCATTGCGCGGCTGAATGTCGGTGGCGGTTTCCCGAACCACCGTCTGGCCGCCGTGCAGCCCGATTACGACGCGATCTTCGCCGCCATCGGCCGCACCGCTGATGAGGCCTTTGGCGAGGCCCGCCCGGCGCTGGTCTGCGAGCCTGGCCGCGCCCTTTGCGGTGATGCCTTCACCCTGGTTGCCCGGATCAAGGCGATCCGCGACGACGCGCATGTCTTTCTTAACGACGGCGTCTATGGCTCGCTGAATGAGATGCCGATGATCGGTATGATCGACCGGCTGCAGGTGATGTCGCCCGAGGGCGTGCTGCGCCATGGCGATCTGGTCCCGCGCATCGCCTTTGGTCCGACCTGCGATTCGGTTGACCGCCTGCCGGGTGAGCTGATGATGCCCGCCGACGCCGAAGAGGGCGATTACGTCATCCTGCACGGGATGGGGTCTTATTCGGTGGTGACCAACAGCCGTTTCAACGGCTTTGGCGAATTGCAGATGGCAACGGTTCTGACCCTGGCCATCTGAGGCGGCTTTCGCCTTATCGCCCCGCCGCATGGTTTGTCCTGCGGCGGGGCTTTTTCGTCAGCTCAGCCGCGCCAGCGCCCAGGTAAGCGCCGCCAGCAGCCCAATCAGCAGCGGCTGGTGGATCAGATAGATCGCCAGCGAATGCCGCCCGGGCCAGGCCAGCGCCCTGAGAAACCGGGTGCTGCGCGGCTCGATCCGCGCCCAGACCTGATGGCGTGCGAATAACTGCGCCAGCGACATCCCGGCCAGGAAGGGCGCGAACCAGGGGAAAAGCGGCTCATAATCCACCGTCACCGGAATGCGCCCCGACAGGCCCAGCCAGACCAGCGGCCCATCCAGCGCCGGATGCGACCAAAGCCAGGGCAGCGCAAAGATCCCGCCCGCCAGCACCAGCCGCAGGATGGGCGGCCAGCGCAAAAAGGCCAGCCCCAGAAGCGACGAGACCGCGATGGAATGCAGGATGCCATAGAACACCCAGGCCTCGGGCATGGCGATGCGGGTGCCAAGCGTCACCAGCGCCGCCGCCAGCGCGATCTTTGCCAGCCTGCGCCAGAAGCCGGGCCAGCGGATCCCCGCGCCATGCGCCATCCAAAGCCCCATGCCGGCAAGGAAGATGAAACTTCCCGCCGTTATCCGCGCGAAATACCAGAAAAAGCCGGAAAATGCGGTCTCGGGCGCGATCAGCCCAAACATCGCCAGATCCCAGGTGAAGTGAAACACCACCATCGCCACCAGGGCGAGGCTGCGCGCCAGATCCGGCAGCAAAAGCCTGTTTTCCGTCATCACCATTTCCCCATGCAACCGAATGGCTGTCTGCGCATGTTTTCACCCCGCCAGTCCTGACGCGTTTCACACGCCCCGGCAAGCGGTGGCGGGGGCTGATCCGGGGCAGGGCGGCTGCGGCGGGTTTTGAAAATTTCGTGATCCTGTTACCCGCTTCGGCTGGCGCAGCCGGGGCAGATGCGGTCTGATAGCGCCGTTCAAGCTGCGAGGTGCGCCATCATGACATCCGATTCCCGTCCCGCCCATCAGAGCGCGGTGCTGACAGCCGGATCGGGGCTTGCCGCAACGCTGCCGCCCTCTGAGGTTGCGTCGCTGATCCGCACCGCCCATCTGCTGGCCGATGCCGCGCGGGTGGCAACGCTGGAGTATTTCCGCCGCCCCGATCTTGCGGCCGACAACAAAGAGACCAATCGCTTTGATCCGGTGACCATGGGCGACCGCCTCTCGGAGCAGCGCATGCGCGAGATCCTCGCCCGCGAGCGCCCCCAGGACGCCATCCTCGGTGAGGAATACGGCAGCCAGCCCGGCAGCTCTGGCCTGACCTGGGTGCTTGACCCGATTGACGGCACCCGTGGCTTTCTGACCGGCAGCCCGACCTGGGGCGTGCTGATCTCGCTGCGCGATGACAGCGGCCCGGTCTATGGGCTGATCGACCAGCCCCATATCGGCGAGCGTTTTGAGGGCGGCTTTGGCCGCTCACGCGTGCAGGGGCCGCATGGAGAAAAGCCGCTGGCCACCCGCCGTGCCCGCCCGCTGAGCGAAAGCTTCCTTTATACCACCTTCCCCGAAATCGGCTCGGCTGAGGAATATACAGCCTTCCGCCAGGTGGCAGAGCAGGTCAGGCTGCTGCGCTATGGGATGGATTGCTACGCCTATGCGCTGCTGGCGGCGGGGCAGATTGATCTGGTGATCGAGGCAGGGCTGCAGGCCTATGACATCCAGGCACCAATGGCGGTGATCCGCGCGGCGGGCGGGGTGGTGACAGCCTGGGATGGCAGCGATTGCAGCAATGGCGGGCGCGTGCTGGCGGCTGCCAACCCGGAAATCCATGCCGCTGCCATGGCCCTGCTGAACGCCTGAAAAGCAGACGATCCGCTGGCCCGTCTGCCAATGCAGCGGGCGCCGCCGGGGTTCAGATGTCCAGTTCCCAGCCGTCGGGATAGAAATCAAAGCTGACCGCGATCTGTGTCGCGGCCTCTTCCCATTTCCAGATCTCTTCGGCGGTAATGGCGATGGGGCCGATGGCGGCGATCAGCATCTCATCCTCATCGGGGCGGCTGATGCGATACCCTTTGGCTTCCAGAGCGCGGGTGATCCCGGCCCAGTTGGCCTCCTGTTCCTCAGGGAAAAAGGCATATTCGACCACCGCCTTTGCAGGCAGCTTCACCCCCTTGGATTCGCGGAAGGTGTCAAAGGTCTCGCGGCGCTGAAAGGCATAATCATGGCTCATGACATGATGTTAGCCCGAGTTGGCCGCAGGCTCAATCACTCCCGCGCGTGGCCCTGGTATATTTGCAGAACCGGCGGGAAAATGGCCGGAACCGCAGCCCCGATCCTGTCCATAAATCGCCCTATCCCCGCCCGCAGATCGACATGCGCGGGAATTAAGCTTGACCGATAACGCGGTGGGATATCACAGTATTCACAACGCGGTGACCTCAGCGACAGCCGGAAATGGCTGCATCATCAATATCGGAGCCTCTCCTTGCGTGCGCTAGCCATTCTTGCCTCGATTTCAATGATCGTCAGCCTGTTTCTTTCCTGGACAGGGCCGGCACTGGCGGGGATTTCAATCTCTCCCTGGAATCTGTTCCGCTCATTGCAGCCCGATGTCGAGACGTTCCGCAGTTTTGTGACCGCCTCACCGATCGAGCTGGTGGTGTTCCTGGCCACATTCATCCTGGCAGCGCTGTTCCTGTTGCTGGTGCTGTTCAATATCCCGGCGCGCCTGATTGGCCTGATCGGGGGCGGGGCCGGGGTTGGCCTGATGGGCTGGATCCTGTGGAACCTGAACAAAGGTGATCAGCCGCTGCCGGTGCCGGTCAATATCGATCTTGGGAAGGCCGCAGATCTGAACCATGCGATCACCCAGCTGGCAGGCTATGGGGCCTGGGCCTGGGCCGGTGGTGCCGCGCTCCTGCTTCTGGCCTCGCTTGTGGGCTGGGACCGCCGCTAAGCCCATTATCTGAAAACAATAAGGTGGGGCCGCAAACGCGGGCCCCACCTTATTTCGTTTTGCAGTGCTGACGACCTGCCAGGCTTTGGATCAGAAATCCCAGTCGTCATCCTCGGTTGCGACCGCCTTGCCGATCACATAGCTCGACCCGGAACCTGAGAAGAAGTCATGGTTTTCACTGTCGGGCGAAAGCGCGGCCAGAATGGCGGGGTTGACCTCACAGACCGAAGGCGGGAACAAAGCCTCATAGCCAAGGTTTTGCAGCGCCTTATTGGCGTTATAATGCAGGAAGGCTTTGACATCCTCGGTCAACCCGATGCCGTCATAAAGCTCTTCGGTATAGCGCTGCTCGATCTCATAAAGATCAAACATCAGGGCAAAGGCGAAATCCTTCAGCTCCTGGCGTTTCGCCTCATCCAGCTTTTCCACACCGCGCTGGAATTTATAGCCGATGTAATAGCCATGCACCGCTTCGTCGCGGATGATCAGACGGATCAGATCGGCGGTATTGGTCAGCTTTGCGCGGCTTGACCAATACATCGGCAAATAGAAGCCGGAATAGAACAGGAAGCTTTCCAGGAAAACACTGGCGATCTTTCGCTTCAGCGGATCCTCACCGGCCTTGTATTTATCAAGGATAATCCGGGCCTTGGCCTGCAGATGCGGGTTTTCCTCTGACCAGCGGAAAGCATCGTCAATCTCTTTGGTCGAGCAAAGCGTCGAAAAGATCGAAGAATAGCTGCGCGCATGCACAGATTCCATAAACGCGATATTGGTCAGACAGGCCTCTTCATGCTGCGTGACCACATCGGGCATCAAAGAGATCGCGCCAACCGATGACTGCACCGTATCCAAAAGCGTCAATCCGGTGAAAACCCGGATCGTCAATTCCCGCTCTTCCGGGCGCAAAGTCGACCAGGACTGCACATCATTTGACAGCGGCACTTTTTCCGGCAGCCAGAAATTCACCGTCAGCCGGTTCCAGACCTCCAGGTCTTTCTCATCCTGCAAACGGTTCCAGTTGATCGCTTTCAAAATCGTCTTCGGCATCACATGATCCTTCATCCTGGAAGAACCTTTCATCTGTCTGAAAATATCCCGGGGGTCCGGGGGCAGAGCCCCCGGGCAACTCAACCAGACCTTACAGCGTACAGGAAACGCAGCCCTGCACTTCGGTCCCCTCCAGCGCGGTCTGGCGCAGCCGGATGTAATAGATTGTTTTGATGCCCTTTTTCCAGGCATAGATCTGCGCTTTGTTGATATCGCGCGTGGTGGCCTCAGCCGGGAAGAACAGCGTCAGCGACAGGCCCTGATCGACATGCTCGGTCGCCGCTGCATAGGTGTCGATGATCGCCTCGGGGCCAATCTCATAGGCGTCGCGGTAATATTCCAGGTTCTCATTCGACATAAAGGCCGCCGGATAATAAACCCGTCCGATCTTGCCTTCTTTACGGATCTCGATCTTGGCCACAATCGGGTGGATCGAGCTGGTCGAATTGTTGATATAGGAAATCGACCCCGTCGGCGGCACCGCCTGCAGATTGCGGTTGTAAAGACCGAATTCCATCACATCGGATTTCAGCGCTTCCCAATCGGCGCGGGTTGGCAGGTTTATACCCTCAAACAGCCCCGTGACTTTCTCGGAAACCGGCAGCCAGTCTTTTTCCGTGTATTTGTCAAAGAACGAGCCATCGGCATATTTCGATTTGTCGAAATCCTTGAAGCTCTGACCATGCTCGCGCGCCAAAAGATTCGAGGTGCGGATTGCGTGATAGGCCACAGCAGCGAAATAGACGCTGGTGAATTCCACACCCTCGGGCGAGCCGTAATGCACATGCTCACGCGCCAGATAGCCATGCAGGTTCATCTGGCCAAGGCCGATTGCATGGCTTTCGTCATTGCCGCGCCGGATCGAGGGCACCGCATCAATCGCCGACATTTCCGACACAGCCGTCAGCGCCCGCACAGCGGCCTCGACCGTTGCGCCAATATCCGGGCCATCCATCGTTGCTGCGATATTCAGCGAACCGAGGTTGCAGGAAATATCGGTGCCAAGGTGATCATAGCTCAGATCTTCATGGAAGGTCGAAGCCTCATTCACCTGCAGGATTTCCGAACACAGGTTCGACATGGTGATGCGCCCGTGGATCGGGTTGGCCTTATTCACCGTGTCTTCGAACATGATATAGGGATAGCCGGATTCAAACTGGATCTCGGCAATCGTCTGGAAAAACTCGCGGGCGTTGATTTTCTTTTTCTTGATGCGCTTGTCATCAACCATCTCGTCATATTTCTCGGTGACCGAGATTTCCGAGAAGGGCACGCCGTAGACCTTTTGAATGTCATGCGGCGAGAAGAGGTACATATCCTCGTTTTTCTTCGCCAGTTCAAAAGTCACATCCGGGATCACCACGCCCAGAGACAGCGTTTTGATGCGGATTTTTTCGTCAGCATTTTCGCGCTTGGTATCAAGGAAACGCAGAATATCGGGATGGTGGGCGTTCAGATAAACCGCACCAGCACCCTGACGCGCGCCCAGCTGGTTTGCGTAAGAGAAGGAATCCTCCAGCAGTTTCATCACCGGGATGACGCCCGAGGACTGGTTCTCGATCCCCTTGATCGGCGCACCGGCCTCACGCAGGTTGGTCAGCATCAGCGCCACACCACCACCGCGCTTTGACAGCTGCAGCGCCGAGTTAATGGAACGGCCAATCGATTCCATATTGTCTTCAAGCCGCAGCAGGAAGCATGAGATCAGCTCGCCGCGCGACATCTTGCCGGCATTCAGGAAGGTCGGCGTCGCGGGCTGGAAGCGGCCCGAGAGGATCTCTTCCATGAAGGACATTGCCAGCGCCTCATCGCCGCGCGCCAGCGCCAGCGCGACCATGACCACGCGGTCCTCATAGCGCTCAAGGAAGCGCTGACCGTCGCGGGTCTTCAGCGTGTAGCTGGTGTAATATTTGAACGCGCCAAGGAAGGTCGGGAAGCGGAATTTCTTTTCAAACGCCGCATCCCAGATCTGGCGCTGGAAGTTGCGCGAATACTGATCCAGGACGGCGGGCTCATAATAGCCCTCATCGACCAGATAGCGCAGCTTCTCATCCAGGTTGTGGAAGAAGACGGTGTTTTGATTGACGTGCTGCAGGAAATACTGCTTCGCCGCCATACGATCGGCGTCAAAGCGGATTTTGCCCTCGCCGTCGTAGAGGTTCAGCATCGCATTCAGCGCGTGGTAGTCCAGCGCTGGCTTCACGCCATTGTCGAGCATTCCGTCCCCCAGAATAAATCGAGCCCGCGCCGGACGCGGGCGATATCGGTTTCCGTCCCCGCCAGCTCAAACGAATAGAGCAGGGGGACATTGCATTTAGTGGCGATCACCTTGCCTGCAAGGGCGAAGGTGGCACCGAAATTACGATTGCCGCCCGCGATCACGCCCCTGATCCCGGCCCGCAGGCCAGGGTCATTGAGAAAGCGGATCACCTGTTTCGGCACGGCGCCCCGGCCCTCGCCATCAGCGAAGGTCGGACAGATCAGCACATACCCGCCCGCAGCCGTCAGGGCCGACGGATCCGGCCCTGGCTCTTTTGGCGAAATGGGTATGCGGTAAAGCCCACGCTCAGGGGCTGAGGCACTGGCAGCCTGGGGCCCAGGCCCTGGGCCCCCGAAAAGACGCGTCACAAAACGCAGCGTATTGCCCGATGCAGAAGAGAAAAAGACAAGCCCGGGCATGGCACGACCCTCAGCTTGCGAGACGGCCGATCATATCGGGGCGAAAGCCCGCCCAATGCGCGTCACCGGCGATCACGACCGGGGCCTGACGATAGCCAAGGGCCACGACGCGGCTCATCGCATCGGCGTCCTCGGTCAGATCAACAACGGAATAGGACAAGCCTTTGGCATCCAGCGCACGGGTGGTTGCGGTGCATTGAACGCATGCAGGTTTCGAGTAAACGGTGATGGTCATTGCCTGATCCTTCTACTGTCCCGGATGGCGACGGTTCAAAGAAGATCGGACCGCCAGAATCGCTTCCGCCGCTGCCTGCCCTCCATGCCTGTCGCACGGTTTTGTTGCCTTCATTATGCTCTGGCTTTTCGCCTGATCTGCGGGTGCTGCATGACAGACCGTGAAGGGCTTTTTCCCCCTGGTTTGTCATAGCCTGGCTTGCCGCTGACACTTATAAAAACGCCCGGCACAAGGCCGGATTTCACAACTGTCACCGGCCGCAAATCGGATCACCAGAACGACTTCATATTGATCCCGGACTGAGGGGGATGTCAACATATTGTGTCGCTGCTTTGATTGGCGGATGTGGTTCTGGTCAGGGTTGAAAAGGCAGGAAAATCACTGAAATCCCGGGGTTCCGGCCCGTTCTTGCGGGGAAATTACCTCTGAAATGGGATGAATGTGTGCCCCGAAAGCCATAGGGCGGCAGCGGGGTTTTTTCCCGCTTGCACAATATCTGGGGGCAGAGCTGTGGGTAAATCAAAGCCCTTAGCCCGGATCGGGGGACAGAATTGTGTATATCTCTGGAGATAAGTCGCAGAACCGGGCGCGGCCCGGCTTTTCGCGGAAAACCAGGGCGGGTCTGGGCAGGGGCCGGGTTGCGAATGATGCGAATCGGATTCGCCGGGGCCGCTGGCCCGCTCAGGATATGGCGGGTGGGGCGGCGGGCGGAATCGAATAGGTCATATTGGCCCTGGCCACCGGTTGGCTTTCGCCCTCAGAGAAGATCAGCGCATCGGCCACCGCCAGCACCCGCCCCAGCTTCAGGATCCGCACATCGCAGTAAAGGTCGCGCCCGGCGGCGGGCTTGCGCATGAAATCCATCGCGCAGCCGGTGGTCACGGCCAGCGCAACCGGGCCGATACGCGACAGGATCGCCAGATAGACCGCCACATCGGCCAGGGCGAACATGGTCGGGCCAGAGACGGTGCCGCCGGGGCGCAGATGCCGCTCTGCCACCTGCAGGCGCAGCCGGATGCCCTGATCGGTGACCTGATCGACGGTGAAATCAGCCGCAACCTGGCCGAATTCCTGCGTCACAAAGGCGTTCAGCGCCTTTGCATCCATTATAATGGCGGCGGTCATTGCGATGCTCTCCTCTCTTTGCGGACAAAGAGAGGGTAACAGGGGCTGGACCTGCGGCAAGTGCCCAGCGGTCTCAGCCCCCGATTTTCAGCCCCAGATTTTCGGCCTCTGAGTTTCATAAGGCCCGGACGTCAGACCTCGACCGTGATCTTGCCCATCGGGTTCGAGCAGCAGGCCAGGATCCAGCCCTCGGCGATCTCATCATCCGAAATGCCGCCATTATGGACCATATGCACATCGCCATCGGTCTTTTTGATCTTACAGGTGCCGCAAAGACCAAAGGTGCAGCCCGAGGGGATGTTCAGCCCGGCGCGTTTGGCCACCGCCAGCACCGTATCCGTCTCAGCGCAGGGCGCGGTAACACCCGAGGCCGCAAAGGTGATCTGGGCGCGGGCATCCTCATCGGGAATCACATCCTCGATCACCGGGGCCTCGGCTTCCGAGCTGACAGGGGCGCCAAAGCTTTCCTGGTGGTAATGCTCCATGTCAAAGCCCAGCGAGACCAGCATCTCGCGCACCGCCTGCATGAAGGGCTCTGGCCCGCAGCAAAAGACCTCGCGCTCCAGATAATCCGGGGCCATCAGACCCAGCATGATCTGCGAAAGCCGCCCCTCATAGCCCGACCAGGTCTGGAAGGGATCACATTCCTCAACGGTAAAGCGCAGCTTCAGCCCCGGCACCCGGTCGGCAAACCCCTCAAGCCGCTTTTTCAGCAGGATCTCGGATGGGCGTTTCGCGGCATGGACAAAGACGATGTCGGGCATCTGCCCCGAATCCCAGGCCCAGGTGGTCATCGACATCATCGGCGTGATGCCTGAACCCGCCGAGATAAAGAGATACTTCTTCGCCGGATGCCGATGCGAGCTGAAGATTCCCGCCGGGCCGTAAGCCTTGATCTTCATCCCCGGCTTCAGATGATCCAGCATCCAGCGCGTGCCGATGGATGTCGCCTGGGCCTTTACCGTGACCGAGATCGACAGCGGCCGCGAGGGCGAGGAAGAGATCGTATAGGTGCGCTGCACATTGCCCTTTGCGCCCTTTTTCGGATCGACCGGCAGATCCAGCGTCACGAACTGGCCCGGCTGATAGTCGAACCAGGCCCCCGAGGGCGCGCGAAAGGTAAAGGTGGCGGTGTCGGCGGTTTCTGGCACCACCATCGCGCATTCCAGCAGCTCGGAATCATCCCAGGGCTTTGCCGACCAGTTCAGCTGTTGCTTTGCCATGATTTACTCCGCCGCCAGCGCCGGGCCATTGCCGGAAAGCGGGCTAAGGCGGTCGGCCATCATCCCGGCATACCAGTCGACAAATTGCAAAACGCCCTCTTCCTGGATCGGCGAATAGGGGCCGGGCTCATAGGCGGGGGAAAGGATGCCCTTCTGGTTTTCCTCGACCACCTGACGATCCTCGTCATTGGTGTTCAGCCAGACGCGGGTCAGGGTTTCGATATCGTAATCGACGCCCTCGACGGCATCCTTATGCACCAGCCAGTTGGTGGTGACCTGGGTTTCAGTCGGGCTGATCGGCAGGATGCGGAAGACGATGGCATGATCGCCGAGGAAGTGGTTCCAGGTGTTCGGGTAATGGAAAAACAACAGGCTGCCCGCGTCATTGAAGGGCATAGTGCCCATCCGCTTCGCCACAGCCGCCTTGGTCGACATCGTATAGCTTTCGGCCCCGTTCAAAAGCGGGATCCGCGCCAGCCGCCATTGCATCTTCGGATGGTTGGTGAAGCGTGAGGGCAGGCCGGCCGCCTCGCAGCGCTTCCAGTGCTCGATGATATCGGGCGAGGCCGAATCGGGCCCCTCCATCGCCGTCATACGCGGGTTGTCGGAATAGGTGCGGCACAAAGACGGGTGCGAGCCGCCGCAGTGATAGCACTCACGGTTGTTCTCGATCACCAGTTTCCAGTTGCCGTTCTCAATGATGGTAGAGCTGAAAGCGACCTTCGCATCCGCCAGACCCGAGGGCGCAAGATAAGACATCAGCTTCGGCGCCAGGTCGGAAATGGGCGGCGGGATTTCAGCCAGACAGATGAAGACCATCCCGCCCAGATCGACGCAATGAACCTTCTTCAGGCCGAACTTCGCGGGATCAAATTCCTCACCCATATCGCGGGCGAAGATCAGCTTGCCCTCAAGGTCATAGGTCCATTGGTGATAGGGGCAGACAAGGTTGGTGGTCGAGCCATTTGTTTTCGCGCAAAGCCGCTGGCCACGGTGGCGGCAGATATTGTGGAAGGCGCGGATACGGCTGTCTTTGCCCTTGATGATAACGACCGGATAGGCCCCCACCTGCAGCGTGGCGAAAGCGCCGGGCTTTTCCAGCTCGCAGGCGGGAATGGCAAAGAGCCATTCCTTATACCAGATGTGTTGAAGATCGGCCTCTAACACGCCGGGATCGCAATATAAATCGCGCTCAAGCGCATAGCCGGGCTGGCGCGACAGAATGCGGTTCAGGGTTTCGGACTGGCTCAGCATTTGCTGTCCTTCGCAAGAGCCTGTTTCCCGCATTCCGGGTCTGAACAGGCAGGTTTGACTGACGATGGAGCGCAGACGACAACCGGCCCGCGCGGGGATGGACCCGCGAGCCTGTTGTCGCTGTGCCGCCCACCGCGGCTCGACATCTCGTGCGAAGGCTGGTTTCCGGGCTTGGCGAGCGGTCTTTCAACCCCGGCTGCGACACCTTCCCGGGCTCCTCCACCCAGTGGCCTTGTCGCAGCCTCTCTTCCTTACCGTTGCGGGGGCAGCGCCGGATTTAGACCCTTTCAGACCCGCACCGGCTTCCCAATTCTCCGCTGTTGTCAGCGGCACCTTGCAAGCCTGAATTGAGCAGAGATCCGGGGGTAAACTTGTCTGTTTGCGACATGTCGCAAAGCGGAAAAGACAGCCGCCACTTTGCGGCCTGTTTCCCCGCCAAAAGCGTGATTTTGCCGGTTGCCAAACGAATTTCGGCCGCTTAACGATTAGGCAACTTACTCGTTGGGGTGTCCCGGGCAACCGGGGCTGAGAGGCTGAAACGCCAACCCATCGAACCTGATCCGGTTCATACCGGCGGAGGGAACGGGTAGTCTGATCACGCCTCTGGCGCCCAATTCGGGCGGCCATGGCGTCAGCCCCCATATCCTTTGCCGGTCATTTGGGGGCGCTATGACAGCGATTGCTTTGACCATTGCAGGGTCCGATTCCGGCGGCGGGGCCGGGATCCAGGCCGATCTGAAAAGCTTCGCCGCTTTCGGCGTCTACGGCGCCAGTGTGCTGAGCGCGATCACCGCGCAAAACACCCGGGCGGTGACGGCGGTGATGATGCTGCCGCCCGCGCTGGTCGAGGCGCAGCTGGCGGCGGTATTCGATGATCTGCGGGTCGGGGCGGTGAAAATCGGCATGCTCGGCACGCCAGAGCTGGTCGAAACCGTGGCCCGCCACCTGCAGGGCCAGGACCTGCGGGCGCGGGGTATCGCGCTGGTGGTCGATCCGGTGATGGTGGCGAAATCGGGCGACAGGCTGCTGGCGGCTGAGGCCGTGGCGGCGCTGCGCGAGCATCTTCTGCCGCTGGCGGATCTTTTGACGCCGAACCTGCCAGAGGCCGCTGATCTGCTGGGGCTTGCCCAGGCTGACGGCCCCGTGGCCCAGGCTGAACAGGGCCAGCGCCTGCGGGGGCTGGGGCCAGCCTGGGTGCTGATGAAGGGCGGGCATGGCGAGGGCGTCGATTGCACCGACCTGCTGATCGGGCCGCAAACCCATGTTTTCACAGCCAAACGACAGCATACCCGCAATACCCATGGCACCGGATGCAGCTATGCGGCGGGGGTTGCGGCGGGGCTTGCGCAGGGGCTGGCGATGCCTGAGGCGGTGGCCCGGGCGCATCACTGGCTGCAGGGCGCGATTGCGGCGGCAGACCGGCTGCAGGTCGGCTCGGGTCACGGCCCGGTGCATCATTTCCACGCATTCGGGGGCTGAGATGGGGCAGATCCATATCCTCGGCGCGGGCGTCATGGGGCTGGTGATGGCGACCGAGCTGGCGGCGCGGGGCCATCAGATCAGCATCAGCGACCCGGCGGGCGGCCCGGGGCCGGGGGCCTGTTCCTGGTGGGCGGGCGGCATGCTTGCCCCTGAATGTGAGGCCGAATCCGCCGAAGAACCCGTGGCCCGGCTGGGGGCCGAGGCCGCTGCCTGGTGGCAAAAGCACAGCGGCTGCGTCTCTTACCAGGGCACGCTGGTGCTGGCCGATCCGCGCGACCGCGCCGATCTTTCGCGCTTTGCGCGGCTGACAAAGGGGCATCAAACGCTTGATGAGGCGGGGATTTCCGCGCTGGAACCCGATCTTGCAGGCCGCTTTCGCCAGGGGCTTTTCTTCGCGGATGAGGCGCATCTGGCACCAAGGGCCGCGCTGAAAGCACTGGTCGCAGGGCTTGCGGCGCGGGGCATCACCATCACCGCCGCGCCGCCCGCAAAGCCCGCGCTGACCACCGCGCTGACCCCCACGCTGACCATCGACTGCCGGGGGCTCGCCGCCCGTGATCAGCTGACCGATCTGCGCGGCGTGCGCGGCGAGATGCTGCTGATCCGCTGCGAGGGCGTGACCCTGTCGCGCCCGGTGCGCCTTTTGCATCCGCGCATCCCGCTTTACATCGTGCCGCGCGGCGATGGCGTTTTCATGCTGGGCGCGACGATGATCGAAAGCGATCTGCGCGGCGCCATCACCCTGCGCTCGATGATGGAGCTGATGGCGGCCGCCTGGGCGATCCATCCCGGTTTTGGCGAGGCCGCGCTGATCGCCACCGGGGCCGATGCCCGCCCCGCTTTCCCCGACAATCTGCCGCGCCTGATCCGCCGGGGCGATGTGCTTTTCGCCAATGGCCTTTACCGCCACGGTTTTTTGCTGTCGCCCGCCACGGCGCGGATGGCGGCCGAGCATATCGAGACCGGCGCGCAGCCTGAATTCTTGCATGAGGTAAGCCCATGAAAATATTCGTAAACGGCGAGGCGCGTCAGACGCAGGCGCAGACCCTGGCCGAGCTTTTGGCCGAGCAGGGCTTTGGCCCGGCGGTGGCGACCGCGCTGAATGAGGGTTTTGTCCCGAAAGACAGCCGCGCCGATACTGCCCTCTCTGAGGGCGACCGGGTCGAGGTTCTTGCCGCGATGCAGGGGGGCTGAGATGCCGGTTTTCTACGGAACCCATATAGAGAGCCCACTGATGCTGGGCACGGCGCAATACCCCTCGCCAAAGATCATGGCTGAGGCTTTTCGCACCTCAAAAGCCGGGATCGCCACGGTCTCGCTCAGGCGCGAGCAGCGCAGCGGCCAGGATTTCCGCGCCCTTATCGCGGCGCTTTCGGTGCATATCCTGCCCAATACCGCCGGGTGCCACAGTGTCAAAGAGGCTGTGACCACCGCGCATATGGCGCGAGAGCTGTTCCAGACCGACTGGATCAAGCTTGAGGTGATCGGCAACAGCGACACCCTGCAGCCCGATGTTTTCGCCCTGGTCGAGGCGGCGCAGATCCTTTGCGCCGAGGGCTTCAGGGTGTTCCCCTATACGACCGAGGATCTGGGCGTTTGCGAACGTCTGGTGCAGGCGGGATGCGAGGTTCTGATGCCCTGGGGGGCGCCGATAGGCTCTGGCCGGGGGCTGATGAACCCCTATGGGCTGCGCATGCTGCGGGCGCATTTCCCCGATCAGGTGCTGGTCGTCGATGCGGGGATCGGGCTGCCCTCACATGCGGCGGCCGCGATGGAGCTGGGCTATGACGCGGTGCTTCTGAACACGGCGGTGGCGAAGGCGGGTGATCCGGTTGCGATGGCGGGCGCGATGGCGCTGGCGGTGCAGGCGGGGCAGCTGGCGGCCCGCGCAATCCCGATGGAGCCGCGCGATATGGCCGCCCCCTCGACCCCGGTGCTGGGCCAGGGGCTGCTGGCATGAGCGCGGTCACCGATCAGACAGGGCAGGGGCCGCTGCCGCGCTTTTACCCGATTTTTGACCACCCCGACTGGCTGCAGCGGATGCTGCCTTTGGGCGTGCGTTTTGTGCAGCTGCGGCTGAAAGATCGCCCCGTGTCTGAGCTGCGGGCGATGATCCGCGCAGGCCAGGACCTGGCCCGGGCGCATGGGGCCACGCTGATCATCAACGATCACTGGCAGCTGGCGATTGAAGAGGGCTGCGACTGGGTTCATCTGGGACAGGAGGATCTGGACCAGGCCGATCCGGCGGCGATCCGCGCGGCGGGGCTGCGTCTTGGCGTCTCGACCCATGACCGGGCCGAGCTGGCGCGGGCGCTGACGCTTTCGCCGGATTACATCGCGCTTGGTCCGGTCTGGCCGACGATCCTGAAGCAGATGAAATGGCACGCCCAGGGCGTGGAAAAGCTGACACGGTGGAAGGCGCAGATCGGCGCGGTGCCGCTGGTGGCGATTGGCGGGCTGACGCCTCAACGCGCGGATCTGGCGCTGGCGGCGGGGGCCGATCTGGTCTCGGTGGTGACAGATATCACGCTGAACCCCGACCCCGAGGCGCGGGTCCGCGAATGGCTGGGGCATCTGGCATGAACCGCTATCAGCGTCAGATCCAGCTGCCAGAGATTGGCCTGGCGGGGCAGGCGGCTTTCAGCCGCGCCCGGGTTCTGGTTGTGGGGGCGGGCGGCCTGGGCGTTCCCGTGCTGCAATATCTGGCCGGGGCCGGGATTGGCGAGATCACCCTGATCGACCCTGATCTGGTGTCGGAAAGCAATCTGCACCGGCAGGTGATTTACGGCGAATCCATCGGCCAGCCCAAGGCTGAGGCTGCGGCCGGGGTGTTGCATGGCCTGAACCCCAGCATGCGCGTCACTGCGCATAAGGCCTGTCTTGATCCGCTGAATGCGCCGGATTTTGTGGCGGCGGCGGATTTGGTTCTTGACTGCGCGGACAGTTTCGCGGCCAGCTATATATTGTCAGATCAATGCCTTGTGCTGGGAAAGCCGCTGATCTCGGCCTCGGTCCTGGGGCTGTCGGGCTATGTCGGCGGGTTTTGCGGCGGTGCGCCCTCGCTCAGGGCGGTGTTTCCGCAGCTGCCCGAAAGCCTCGCTAGCTGTGAAAGCGCGGGCGTGCTGGGCCCGGTCGTGGGCATGTTCGGTACGATGATGGCGCAGATGGCGCTGGCGCAGCTGGCGGGGATCGGGGCCTCGCCTCTGGGGCAGCTGACCCGCTTTGACATGCAAAACTGGCGCTTTTCGGCGTTTCGTTTCACAGGGGCACCCGAGCCCGCGACCCATCACCCCTTTATCGCCGCCGCGACGACCGGCCCCGCTGATTGCGTGATCGAGCTGCGCCCCGAAACGGAGGCCCCGCGCCCGGTGACGCCGCAGGCGCATCGCATCCCGCCAAACCAGCTGACGGCGACGCTTTTGCGAAAGATCGCGCCTGATCCTGGGCAGCGGCTGGTGCTGGCCTGCCGCTCGGGCCTCAGGGCCTGGCGTGCGGCGGATCTGCTGCGACCGCTTATTCCAAACCAGATCGCGCTGATCGCCGATCCGCAAACCGGAGACCAATCATGACCCGCATCGCATTTGCGTTTTGCGCAGCCCTGGCCGCGCCCGCCCTCGCGCCCGCCCTCGTGCCCGGCCTTGCCCTGGCCGAAACTCCAGCGACTGAGCCTGACCTGCAGCCGCTGACCCTGATCCTGGACTGGTATGTAAACCCCGATCACGCGCCGATCATCCTGGCGCAGGAACTGGGCTATTTCCGCGACGCGGGCCTGCAGGTTGAGATCATTCCCCCCGCCGATCCCAGCGAGCCGCCAAAGCTGGTGGCGGCGGGCCAGGCGGATCTGGCGGTTTCATATCAGCCGCAGCTGCATCTGCAGGTGCATGAGGGGCTGCCGCTGATCCGGGTCGGCACGCTGGTTGCGACGCCGCTGAATTGCCTGATGGTGGATGCGGGCGGCCCGGTGCAAAGCCTTGGGGATCTGAAGGGCAAGAAGATCGGCTATTCGGTCTCGGGTGTCGAATCGGCGGTGATGGTGGCGATGCTGGGCTCGGTGGGGTTGGCGGCGGCTGATGTTGAAATGGTGAACGTCAACTGGTCGCTGACGCCCGCGCTGATGACGGGGCAGGTCGATGCGGTGATCGGGGCCTTTCGCAATTTTGAGCTGACGCAGATGCGGCTGGCGGGCGGAAATGGGCGCTGTTTCTACCCCGAAGAGGCCGGGCTTCCCGCCTATGACGAGCTGATCTATGTCGCGCGGCCTGATTTCGACCCTGGCCCGATCAACCGCTTTCTGGCCGCGACCGAACGGGCGACCAGCTATATGATCAACCATCCCGAAGAGGCCTATGCGCGTTTCGCGGCCACCGCGCCGGATCTGTCAGACCCGCTGAACGCCCAGGCTTTCCTTGATACGCTGCCGCGCTTTGCCCATTCCCCGGCTGCGCTGGATCATGGCCGCTATGCCCGGTTTGAGGCTTTCTTGCATGAGGCCGGGCTGATCGGCACCCCCCTTCCGGTGGCCGATCTGGCCCGCGATCCGGGTGCCGCACCATGAACGCAGGCCCCCCCGATTATGGCCAGGGATTCCAAGCCCTCAGATCCTCTTGCCCCGGTGAATGGCAGGCCTATACGCAGCATGAGTTTGTGCAGGGCCTCGCAGATGGCAGCCTGCCGCAAAGCGGGTTCCTGACCTATCTGCGCCAGGATTATATCTTCCTGATCCATTTTTCCCGCGCCTGGTCGCTGGCGGTGGTCAAGGCGGGCAACCTTGCTGAGATGCAGGCCGCCAGCGCCACCGTTCATGGGCTTTTGCATCACGAAATGGCGCTGCATCGGCGGATCTGTGCGGGTCATGGCATTGATGCCGCCAGTCTTGAGGCCACCGAAGAGGCGCCCGAGAACCTGGCCTATACGCGCTATGTGCTGGATGCGGGCCTCAGCGGCGATTTCCTTGATCTTCTGGCCGCGCTTTTGCCCTGCGTGCTTGGCTATGGTGAGATCGGGGCGCGGCTTTTGCCCGGGGCTTCGGGCTCGCGTTACGGTGACTGGATCACGACCTATGGCGGGGCCGGGTATCAGGCGATCTGCCATGAGGCGGGGGCGCTTTTCGACCGGGCGGTCAGGGCGCGACTGGGCGACAGCCCCCGCAGCCTGCCGCGCTGGCAGGGGCTTGAGCGACACTTTCGCATGGCCACCCGGCTTGAGGCTGCATTCTGGGGGATCGGGTTGGGATGAACGGCCCGCTGATCCTGGAGGGCGAGGCCTGTCTCGCTGGCGCGCGGCTGTTCCCGCCGCTGCGGCTGACGCTGCAGCCGGGGAAATGGCTGACGCTGCTGGGGCCCTCGGGGGTGGGGAAAACCACGCTTTTGCGGTTGATCGCAGGCCTTCCGGTGGCGGCAGAGTTTCGCGGCCAGATCACAGGTGCCCGGCCTGCGGCGCTGATGGCGCAGGATCCGGGGCTTTTGCCCTGGGCGACGGTTGCGCAAAACATCACCCTGGGGCCGAGGCTGCGCGGAACACGGCCTGATCAGGCGCGATTGCAGGCAATCCTGGACCAGACGGGCCTGGCAGATCACGCGCAAAAGCGGCCTGCCCAGCTTTCGGGCGGGCAGCGCCAGCGGGCCGCACTGGCCCGCGCCCTGATGGAGGATCGCCCGCTTTTCCTGCTGGATGAGCCATTCTCGGCGCTGGATATCGCGCTGCGCCACCGCATGCAGGATCTGACCGCCAGCCTTTTGCGCGACCATATGGTGCTGATGATCAGCCATGACCCGGCCGAGGCAGCCCGGCTTTCCGACCATATATATGTGCTGACCCGGGCCGGGCTGCAGCAGGTCAGCCCGCCCGCTGATGATGGCCGGCTGCGCCCGCGCCCATTGGACGGGCCGGATACCCGCCGCTGCGAGGCAGAGCTGATCGCGCTTTTGATGGCGGCCACATGAGGGGCGCGGGATTGAGGGGCGCGACATGATCCGGGCGGCACTGATCTTTTGCACGCTGATCGGGATATGGCAGGGTGTGATCTGGCTGACCGCCCTGCCGCCCTTTTTGCTGCCCGCCCCCCGCGCGGTGGCAGGGGCGCTTTGGTCCCATCGGGCCGAGCTTGGCGCGGCATCCCTGCGCACCGGGGCCGAGACGATCTTAGGTTTTGCCCTTGGCGCGGTGATCGGCATTGGCCTTGCGCTGCTGATGGCGGCCTCAGCTTTTGTGGCCCGCTGGATCCGGCCCGTGGTGGTGATCTCGCAAACGATCCCGATCTTTGCGCTGGCCCCGATCCTGACGCTCTGGCTGGGATATGGCATGGCGCCAAAGCTGGCGGTGGTGGCGCTGATCAGCTTTTTCCCAATCGCAGGCGCGCTTTATGACGGGCTGCAGCGGGTGCCTGCGGCGCGGCTGGATCTGGCCCAGGTGATGGGGGCTGGCGGGGGCGTGACGCTTTTCAGGATCCGGCTGCCCTCGGCGCTGCCGGATCTGGCCAGCGGGCTGCGGCTGGCGGCGGTGCTGGCGCCCGTGGGCGCGGTGATCGGCGAATGGGTCGGAGGCTCGCAGGGGCTGGGGGCGGTGATGCTGCATGCGAATGGCCGGATGCGCATTGATCTGGTCTTTGCCAGCCTTGCGCTGGTGGTGGCGCTGTCGCTTGCCTTCCAGGCGCTGGTCAGCAGGGGCCTCGCCGCCCGGCTGGAACGGTTCGCCGGATGAGAGCGGGGGCTGAAAGCGGGGGGCCTGGAAATCCGCCCCCCGCTTTATCAGGTCACTCGACCGTCACCGATTTCGCCAGATTGCGCGGCTGATCGACATCGGTGCCTTTGGCAATCGCGGTGTGATAGGCCAGCAGCTGCACGGGCACCGCATAAAGGATCGGGGCCCAGACCGGATCGACCTCGGGCAGGGTCAGCTGCGCCCAGGTGCCTTCGCCAGCCTCATGCACGCCCCTGGCGTCCGAGACCAACAGCACCTTGCCATGACGCGCCATCACCTCTTGCATATTCGACACCGTCTTGTCGAAAAGCGGGTCCGAGGGGGCCAGAACGATCACCGGCACCTTTTCATCGATCAGCGCGATGGGGCCGTGTTTCAACTCACCCGATGCATAACCTTCGGCGTGGATGTAGCTGATTTCTTTCAGTTTCAGCGCGCCCTCCAGCGCCATCGGGAACATCGGTCCGCGCCCGAGGAACAGGATGTCGGTGGCCTTCGCCAGCTCATTGGCGATATCGGCGATCTGCTCGGAATGGGACAGCGCCGCATTCATCAGCCCCGGCAGATTGCGCAGCCCGGCGATATGGGCGGCCAGATCTGCGGCGCTGATCCGGCCGCGATCCGCTGCCGCCTTCAGCGCCATCAGCGCCAACACCAGAAGCTGACAGCTGAAGGCCTTGGTCGAGGCGACGCCGATCTCGGCCCCGGCCAGAATGGGCAGCGCCAGATCGCTTTCGCGGGCAATCGAAGAGGTCGGCACATTGACCACCGAGACGACTTTCGCCACCCGCTCTTTCACATGGCGCAGCGCGGCCAGGGTGTCGGCCGTCTCGCCCGACTGGCTGACGAAAAGCGCCATCGAGCGATCAGAAAGCACCGGCTCACGATAGCGGAACTCGGATGCGACATCGATTTCAGCCGGGATTCCCGCGATCTGCTCGAACCAGTATTTCGCCACATGGGTCGCATAGCTTGCGGTGCCACAGGCCACCATGACCACCCGGTCAATCTGTGAGAAATCAAGACCTTCGGGCAGGTTCAGGGCCGGATTTGCGCCCGATCCGGTGTAATGGCGCAGCGCATCGGCCAGAACGACAGGCTGTTCGGCGATTTCCTTGGCCATGAAATGCTTATAGCCGCCCTTTTCCACCCGGGTCGCACCGACCTGGATCACCGTCTCGGCGCGGTTGGCGCGGCGGTCTTCGGCGTCAAAAATCTCTGCGCCCTTGCGGGTGATCACCGCCCAGTCACCCTCTTCGAGATAGGTGATGCGGTCGGTCATCGGCGCCAGCGCAATCGCGTCAGAGCCGACGAACATCTCACCGTCACCACGGCCAATCGCCAGCGGGCTGCCCTTGCGGGCGCAGATCATCAGATCATCCTCACCCTCAAAGAGGATGCAAAGCGCGAAGGCCCCATCAAGACGCTTCAGCGTGGCGCGGGTGGCCTCAACCGGGGCAGAGCCGCCGTCCATCGCGCGTTTCAGCAAAAGCGCGACGGTCTCGGTGTCGGTCTCGGATTCCTGGATATAGCCATCTGCGGCCAGCTCTTCGCGCAGGGCGCGGAAGTTCTCGATAATGCCGTTATGGACCACCGCCACGCTGCCTGCGCGATGGGGATGGGCGTTAAGCACGGTCGCCGCGCCATGGGTGGCCCAGCGGGTATGGCCGATGCCCGATTTCCCGGCCAGCGGCTCATGCACCAGCAGGTCGGAAAGGTTGACCAGCTTGCCCACCGCCCGCCTGCGATCCAGCACGCCATTGTTGATGGTGGCGATCCCGGCGGAATCGTAACCGCGATACTCCAGCCGCTTCAGCCCCTCGACCAAAAGCGGCGCCACCTCATGATTGCCAAGCACACCTACAATACCGCACATGAGATTATCCTTTGCTTTTCGCAGCTTTGATGGCGCGCAGCTTTTCGAACAGCTTCACCGCCAGCCCGGGCTTTACCACCTGTTTCGCACGGCCAAGCGCCACCGCGCCCGCAGGGACATCCTCGGTGATCACCGAGCCAGAGCCGGTCAGCGCATCATCGCCCACCGCCACAGGTGCCACCAGCATGGTATCCGAGCCGATAAAGGCGCGTTTGCCGATCGTGGTGCGATGCTTCATCACCCCGTCATAATTGCAGGTGACGGTGCCCGCGCCGATATTGGTGAACTCGCCCACATCGGCATCGCCGATATAGGTCAGATGGCCGACCTTCACGCCCTCATCGAGAATCGCATTCTTGATCTCGACGAAATTGCCGACATGGACATCCTCGGCCAGCTCGGCCCCGGGGCGCAGCCGCGCGAAAGGCCCGACATCGGCCCCACGCGAGACATGGCAGCCCTCCAGATGGCAAAAGCCCTTGATCTCGGCCCCGGATTCGATGGTGACGCCCGGCCCGAACAGCACATTCGGGCCGATGATCGCGTCGCGCCCGATCACCGTATCCAGCGCCAGGAATACCGTTTCCGGCGCGGTCAGGGTGACGCCATCCGAAAGCAGCTCTGCCCGGGCGCGGGTCTGGAAGGCGGCCTCGGCCCCGGCCAGCTCGGCGCGGGTATTGACGCCCAGCGTCTCTTCCTCGGCGCAGCGCACCACGGTTGCGGAAAGGCCTGCGGCACGGGCAAGGCCCACGACATCGGTCAGGTAGTATTCTCCGGCGGCATTTTCATTGCCAACGGCGGCGATCAGCGAAAACAGTTCTTTCGCAGAGGCGCAGATAACACCGGAATTGCAAAGCGTTACGGCGCGTTCTTCATCTGATGCGTCGCGATATTCGACGATCCGTTCCAGCCGGTCGCCATCGGTGATCAGCCGGCCATAGCGGCCCGGATCGCGGGCCTCAAAGCCCAGCACCACCACCGCATGCGACCTGCGCGCCTCAAGCATCGCCTCAAGCGTTTCGGGGCGGATAAAGGGGGTGTCGCCATAAAGCACGATCACATCGCCTGGCTGATCGGCCAGCAGGGCGCGGGCCTGATCGACGGCATGGGCGGTGCCGCTTTGCGTCTCCTGGCGCACGATTTCCGCCTCGGGGTCATAGCTTTGCGCCGAGGCCGCGACCAGGTCGCCGCCATGGCCGACGACGACCACGGTTTTCGCGGGCGAAAGCGCCGCGCCCGCCCGCATCGCATGATGCAAAAGCGGCGCAGCTGCGACTTTGTGAAGGACCTTCGGAAGGTCTGAATTCATACGCGAGCCCTGGCCTGCAGCCAGGATGATGAGCGAGACCTGCATTCTGCCCCTTCCTTTTGTGTTGCCGCCGTTCTACCGAAGCCTTGCGGGGCCGCCAAGGGGGGCGGCGGTCACAGAGGATTTCGCCATGTTGCAAAATGATGCGCCCGGCAATTCAGCGCCCAATGCACAGCAAGATGCCACGGTTCCCGGCATGGCCCGCCCCGGCGATTGCGTGGTTTTTGACCTGGATGGCACGCTGGCCGATACCAGCGCCGATCTGCTGGCGGCGGCCAATGCCTGTTTCATAGAAATGGGCGAAGAACCGCCGCTGGATGCGGGCGACAGCCTGACCGCATTCCATGGCGGCAGGGCGATGCTGCGGCTGGGGTTCTCGCGCCTTGGGCGTGAGGTTCCCGAAGGCGCAGACCTCGAACGCTGGTATCCCGAGCTGTTGCGCCATTACCGCGCCGCGATTGCGGTGCACAGCCGTCTTTATCCCGGCGCGGTCGATGCGATCCTTGCGCTGAAATCGCGCGGCTACCGCGTGGCCGTTTGCACCAATAAGCCCGCCGCTCTGGCCGAGGATCTGCTGCGCGAACTGGGGGTGCGAGGGCTCTTTGACGCGATGGTCGGCGCTGATACGCTGCCCGTGCGCAAGCCCGACCCCGCGCCTTATCTGCTGGCGGTGCGTCAGGCGGGGGGGGATGCGGCACGCTCGCTGCTGATCGGCGATACCGAGACCGATCTTCTGACGTCGCGGGCGGTGGGTGTGGCCTCGGTTCTGGTGACCTTCGGCCCTGAGGGTGAGGGGATCGCCCGCCTGCAGCCCGATGCGCTGCTGCACAGCTATCCGGTGCTGCCCGATCTGGTGGCGCAGCTGCTGGCCTGAGCGAGCCTTCCACCGCTGTGCCGGCTTGCAAGGCGCGGGGGCTGCGGGCAAAAGAGGGCTATGGATATGTTTGAAGACAGCAACCCGGCCCCCGGCCCCGGCAACAATCCCGAATTCACCGTCTCGGAACTTTCGGGCGCGGTCAAACGGGTGATCGAGGGCGAGTTCGGCCTTGTCCGGGTGCGCGGCGAGATCGGTCGCGTCTCGCGCCCGGCCTCAGGGCATCTTTACTATGATCTGAAGGATGACCGTTCGGTCATCGCGGCGATCACCTGGAAGGGCCAGGCGGGTCGCCTGTCCGTGCGCCCCGAAGAGGGGATGGAGGTCGTGGCCACCGGGCGGATGACCACCTTCCCGGGCCAGTCGAAATATCAGCTGGTCATCGACGATCTGGCACCTGCAGGGGCGGGTGCGCTGATGGCGATGCTGGAGAAACGCCGCGCCATGCTGCAGGCCGAGGGGCTGTTTGACCCCGCCCGCAAAAAGCCGATCCCCTGGCTGCCAAAGGTGATCGGGGTGGTGACCTCGCCCTCGGGCGCGGTGATCCGTGACATTTTGCACCGTCTGCGCGACCGCTTTCCGCGCCATGTGCTGATCTGGCCGGTGGCGGTGCAGGGCGAGAAATGCGCCCCCGAGGTTGCGGCGGCGATCCGGGGCTTCAACGCCATTCAGCCGGGCGGCCCGATTCCGCGCCCGGATCTGCTGATCGTGGCGCGGGGCGGTGGCTCGCTGGAGGATCTCTGGGGCTTCAACGAAGAGATCGTGGTGCGGGCGGCGGCGGAAAGCCGGATCCCGCTGATCTCGGCGGTGGGGCATGAAACCGATACCACGCTGATCGACTTCGCGGCCGATCTGCGTGCGCCGACGCCGACCGCGGCGGCCGAGCTGGCGGTTCCGGTGCGCCTTGAGCTGCTGGCGGCGCTGGATGCGCTTTCGGGGCGGCTTTTGCATGGGGTGGCGCAGGTCGCCAGCCGCAGGCGGCAGCGCTTTGCCGATCTGTCCAGGGCATTGCCACGCCCCGAGGCGCTGACCGGGCTGGCAAGCCAGCGGCTGGATCACGCGGTTGCGCGTTTGCAGGCGGCGCTTGGGCTGGGGCTGATGCGCAGGCGCGGCGATTTTGCGCGTGCGGCGGGGCGGATGCAGCCCGCGCTGCTGGCGGGGCTGTTGCGTGAACGCCAGGGCCAGATCACCGCCCGGGGCGAGGCGCTGGCCGCAAGGCTGCAGCGCCGCCTTGACCGCGCCGAGGCGCAATATGAGCGCTGGTCCTCGCGGCTGGAGCCCGCTTTGGCGCGGCTGACCGGGGATGCGTCGCGGCGTATCGCGGCCGATCACGAACGTCTGCAACAGCTGTCAGCGCGGCTGGATCTGCTGCCCGTGCAAAGGCTTTCGCGCCTGAATGAATCGCTGTCGCGGCTGGACCGGATGCGCGAAAGCCTTGGCTATGCGCAGACGCTGCAACGCGGCTTTGCAGTGGTGCGCGGCGATGGCCATGTGCTGACCGATACCGCCGCTGCGGCAAAGGCCCATAGTCTTGAGATCGAATTTGCCGATGGCCGCCTGACGGTCGGCGGCAAAGCGGCCCCGGCCCGCAAGGCAGGCACTGGCCCGGCCTCTGATGGGCCGCCCCCGCAGGGCGGAAGTCAGGGCAGTCTGTTCTGATCGCCCAGTCTGATCGCCCTGTCTGGCCGCCAGTCTGAGCGCCCTGGTTGCAGCGCAGATTTCACCGCTTAAATCTGGCCCTGCAGAGAACGAACCCGGCGTAATCCGGGCAGCGCTTAGCTGCCCAGATAGGTCTCGCAGGTGACAAGGCCTTTGGCGGGGTAAAGCAGGATCGGCGTGAACTGCTCCATCCCTTCGTAAAAGCCCAGGATCCAGTCTTTGCGGTCGTAATAGGTCCAGCAATCGGGCGCGTCGGGCTGATCTTCATAGTGAAAGCAGATCTGCTCGCCGACCTGTTCCCAGGTGCCATGCATGCATTTATTCGCGTCGCGCCAGATCACCCGACGGCCTGACAGGAAGGTCTCAATCCCGTAAAGGCCTGTCGTTCCGTGATAGGTGTCAAAGGTCTTGCCACGGGTCAGCGCGTCCAGCTCTTCGGCGGTCAGAGGCGATTCCGCCGGATCACGGCTGAGATCGGTGGCCGAGGGCATGCCGCCGGGCGGATAATCGCCAGCCTCTGGCTGCACATAGGTATTGTCCGTTTCGGGGGTATTGTCGGTTTCGGGGATATTACCCGTTTCGGCGAAAGCCGGGCCCGCATGGATCAGCCCCAGGCCGATCAGCCCAAATCCCAGCGTCACTGCGGCAGCCCTAAGGCGGTCAGTCATGGCTTCAGGCATATCAGGCTCCGACGTCCGGGGCGGGGCAGTCCAGCCCTTCGGCTGTCTCATCGATTGCGACGATATCCTGGCCGGGGAAGGCGAATTCGGCAAGGGCGGTCAGCCCCCCGTCTTTCATCGTAAAGACCCAGCAATGTTCGCCCGGAGAGTATTCATAGGCAAAGCAGATATAAGAGCCGCGCTGATACCAGCGGCCATACTGGCATTCCTCGGGGGCGGTTTTCCAGCGCACCCGGCGATCTTCCATATATTCCTCGATGCCGTAGACCTGGCCATATTGCGACCAGGTCAGGGTTTTGCCGGTGACATAGGCGTCAAACTCGGCCAGCGACATAGCCGATGTATCAGACTGGGGTGCATCAGACTGGAGTGTCCCGGATCGCGGCGCGTCTGACTGCGGGGCACTGGGGGGCGGCAAATCAGGCTCTGCCTGCGCGGTCTGCGCCAGGGCTGTGAAGGGCAGCGCCTGGATCAGCATCGCCGCAGACAGCGCGGCGCAGAGGGAAAATCGCATCGTAACTCCGGTAAGCGGTTCGGGGCGCGGTGGCGCTGGCAAGAGGGGTCTTGCCGCAAACCTGGCAGAGTGCCCCCGGGATTTCCAGTCTGGCATTCGCTACTCAGGGATTGCGCTTTTCGACGTCGTGCCAGCGTTTGAGGTGGGGGCGGATGGCGCGGCGCCAGGTTCGCGGCAGGAAGGCCAGGCTGCAGGCAAGCGGCAGCGGCCAGGGCAGGCGCGGGGCCTCATCAGGCAGGCGCAGCGCGGGGTAGGGGCGCGACGGGTGCATATGGTGGTCGGAATGGCGCGGCGCATTCAGCATCATCGCCGATGAAAACCAATGCGCGGTGTTCCAGCTGTGGCGGGCGCTGACCGGCTCTGGTCGGCCATCTGGGCGCAGGCGGCGGCGCAGCCCGTAATGCTGCACATAATCAGAAACCAGCACCTGCATCTGCGCATGCAGCGCCAGCAGCACCCAGGTCGCCGCGCCAAAGGGGCCTGCCACCGCCATGCCCATAGAAAGCGAAATCACCGCGCCGATCGCATAGATCAGATAGGGGTGCAGGCCCTGGTGTTTCCTCTGGCCCTGACGCTTCGCCTTACCCGGACCATTCGCGCCAGCCTCGCGCAAAGCATTCTGCCGCGCACGCTCGCGCAATTCATCCTCGGCCTGCCAGCCCTGCAGAAATGAGCCGATCCAGGCGCGGGGGGCGAAATGGTAAAAGCTTTCGCCCTCGCGGGCCGAGTTCGGATCCTGGTCGGTGGCAACAAAGCGGTGATGCACCAGCCGATGCGCCGAGGCATGCTGGCCAAAGAGGATCGCGCCATAAAAGGCCCGTCCCAGCCGGAACAGCACCCGGTTGCTGCGGTGGATCAGCTCATGCGCGGCCGGATGCCCGACCTGGCCCAGCCAGAAGCCCGCACCGAAAAACAGCAGCACCCGCTGGCCGGTGGACAGGCCTGACGCCCCTGCAATCGCCCAGACCGCGACAGGCAGCAGCACCAGGGCCGAGACGCCGATGGCCGCCAGCAAAATATCCGCCCCGGGAAATTCCTGACCGTCCTCGCCATGGCCAGCCACATGCGGGATCAGCTGATCCAGGATCAGTGACAATACCGCCATGTAAAGAAAGCCCGCCCAGATCCAGGTGCCACCAAAAATCGCCCCCAGCAGCAAAAGCGGCACCGGGGTCATGGCGGCCAGCGCGAATGCGACCATAGGGATCGGCCCCGGATGCGCCTGCGGATCTGCCGCGGCATCGGCTTTGGTCGGGGGCGGGCTGCCCGTGCCTGGCCGGTCTTCGGCTGGCCCTTCGTCGGGATCGGCTGGGTATTCGGGGAAGAGATCTGACATGATCGCCGAGGAAAGCACCAAATCATGGCAGGGAAAAGACCCCGCGATGTCGCAACCCACCCCGGAGCCTTTGGCGACAGCCTGTTCGGGGGGCAGGTTCAGGGGCAGGTTCAAGGGCCTGGCTGCGGCTGTGCCCTTTACTTCGCGGGTCAAAATGACCAGGTAAAATGAGCAAAGAAAAAAGGTCGCGCCATGTCGTTGTTTCGCAAACTCAAGGATCGGCTGTTCCGCTCTTCCGACAAGATCGGTGAGGGGCTGGATGCGCTGGTCCAGGAGGGATCAGAGCATGAGCTGGCAGATGATCTGGCTGTTGATCAGTCGGGTGATCAGTCGGGCGCTGGCCAGGCAGCTGCATCTGAGATTGCGGGCGATAAGCGCGAAGACCTGAGCCCCGCGCCACAACCAACCGGCAGCCGCGCAAGCACGCAGGCGGCCGTCGCCCCCGGCGCTACAGAGCCGGCCCCGGTTCCCGCGCCGAAAGTTGCGGCACCCGCTGTGGCTGCAGATACCTCTGCAGATGCAGGGGCGACAAATGCGGGGGCGGCAAAGCCTGGCCTGCTGGGGCGGCTTTTCGGGCGTTCGGATACGGCAGAGCCGCGCCGGGTGTTGGACGATCAGATGCTCGAAAGCCTCGAGGAATTGCTGATCCAGGCCGATCTCGGCGTCGATACCGCCGTGCGCGTCACTGCCAATATCGCCGAGGGGCGCTTTGGTCGCAAAGTCTCGACCCGCGAGCTGAAAGAGGCGCTGGCCAAAGAGGTTGCGCGGATCATGACCCCGGTGGCAAAGCCGCTGCCGCTTTATGCGAAACTGCCGCAGGTTGTGCTGGTGGTGGGCGTGAATGGCTCTGGCAAGACGACCACCATCGGCAAGCTGGCCAGCCAGTTCCGCGCGGCGGGCAAGAAGGTGGTGATTGCGGCAGGCGATACTTTCCGCGCTGCAGCCGTCGATCAGCTGAAGGTCTGGGGCGAGCGGGCGGGCGTGCCGGTTCTGACCGCGCCCGAGGGCTCTGACCCGGCAAGCCTTGCCTATGACGCGCTGACGAAAGCCCAGGCCGAGGGCGCGGATCTTCTGATGATCGACACCGCCGGGCGGCTGCAAAACCGCCAGGATCTGATGGAAGAGCTGGCCAAGATCGTCCGCGTCCTGAAGAAGAAAGATGAGACCGCGCCGCATAACACGCTTTTGGTGCTGGATGCGACGACCGGGCAGAATGCGGTGACCCAGGTCGATATTTTCCGCAAGATTGCCGATGTCTCGGGGCTGGTGATGACCAAGCTGGATGGCACCGCCAAGGGCGGCGTGCTGGTGGCGCTGGCCGATAAATTCGGCCTGCCGATCCATGCGATCGGGGTGGGCGAGCAGATCGACGATCTTGCGCCCTTCGACCCCGATGATTTCGCCCGCGCCCTGGTCGGACTGGAAGAATGAGCGCGGCCCTTATGTAAACCCGGCCCTTTGTGGCCCCGCAGCGGTAGTGATGTGATGTTTTTCAGAGTGCCCCGTTTCTGTCTGACGATGGCCGCAGCAGCGATGATCCTGCCTGCGGGCAATGCCATGGCGCAGGAGGTCTCGGCTCAGCGTTGCGAAAAAGCGCTGCGGGATCTGAGCGCCGAGCTGAAACGCAACGGCGCCACGCTGCGCGCGGTTTACGACGGGCAAAGCGGCGCCAGCTGCAGCTATCGTGATATCAGGATCGACGGCGGCTATCCGAAGGATCCAACTTTTGAAGCGGCGCGGATCACCGTCGCGGGCAGCATTCTGGCCTGGAATGGCGAGGGCACTTTGCCCGGCAGCGACCTGATGCTAAGCGCCGAGGGCCTGCGGCTGATCCCCCGCGACAATGACGCCCGCGCAGCGGCTTTGCAGCAGGCGCAGTCGCGGCTGGGCCCGCTGCGCCTGGATCTCAGCACCAGCTGGAACGCGGCGGCAAAGACGCTGCAGATTGCTCGGCTTGATCTGGCCTCGTCTGAGATGTCGATCCTGCGGCTGGCGGCGGGGGTGAAGAATGTCGATCTCTCGACGCCCGGGGCCGCGCAGATGTCGCAGGTGGGCTTTGCGATCACCGATATGGATCTTGAGCTGAAGACCTTCGCCCTGGCTGAGACCGGCCTTTTGCCCATGATCTTTGGCGTGATGCCCGAGGCGCAGGGCGGTTCTGATCCGAACGCCGCGACCAAAAACATCACTGACAAAAAGCTGGCCTTGCGTGGCGAGATCAACAACCTGCCGGACGCGGCTTTCCCGCCCGCATCCGGTGCGGCGCTGGCGGCGTTTTTGTCTGACCTGCCCAATGCGCGTGGCAAGCTTTTGGTGAATTTCCGCTCGGGCAGCGGCTTTGGCCCGGTCAGGCTGGCGCGGTTTGCCCTGACTGGCCCGCCCGCAAATGTCAAAGAAGCCGCGCCGATCTTCGACGATACCCGTTTTGTGATCGAGTGGCGGCGCGGGGATCGCAGCTAAGCCGCGTCCTGGCCTGCCTCAGGTCTTGCCTATAGGTCTTGCCACCGCGGCCCGGGCGCGGCATGCCTTTGGCAGAAGAATGAACGGAAGAGATGATGACTGCAAAAACGATCAATCCCGTGCTGAAACAGGCGCTGGAGCTGGGCCCGGCAATCCTGTTCTTTGCGATTTACATGCTGATCAAGGATCGCAATTTTGTGGTCTTTGGCACGGATTATTCCGGCTTCATCATTGCAACGATTGTCTTTTTGCCGATCCTGCTGGCCTCTATCGCCACCCTCTGGGTGCTGACGGGCGAGCTGTCACGCATGCAGATCTTCACCGGGGTTGTCGCGGTGTTTTTCGGCGGCCTGACCGCATGGTTCAATGATGCCAGCTTCTTCAAGATGAAAACGACGCTGGTCTATGGCAGTTTCGCGCTTTTGCTGGGGATCGGGCTGTTGCGCGGCCAAAGCTGGCTGCAATGGGTGCTGGGCGCGGCGCTGCCGATGCAGCAAGAGGGCTGGATGATCCTGACGCGCCGCCTTTTGGTGGTCTTCGTGCTGCTGGCCATCGCCAATGAGCTGATCTGGCGCAATATGTCGGATGCGACCTGGGTAACGCTGGAGACCTTCGTCTTCCCGGCGGTGCTGTTTGCCTTCCTGATGGTGCAGATCAGCATGCTGGGCCGCTTTATGATCGAGCCCGAGGCCAGGGATGATGAGGCCCAGAATCACGCCCAGGACAAGGCCAAAGACAGCCAGGGCTGAAACCTGCTGAAAGACCGGGGGCGGTGGCTGTTCAGAGACAGCTATCGCCCCCGGTCATCCTGCAGGGCTGATTACCTTTTGTAGAGGTTTTCGATAGCGGTCTTGTCCAGCTTTGCCTGGCGGGCCTCGGCGGCAAGGGCCACGCCTTTGATAAAGGCCGGGCGGGCGGACAGCCGATCCAGCCAGGCCGAGAAATGCGGCTTGTCGGAAATATCCTGCTGTTGCTTTTTCCAGGCCCGCGCCCAGGCCCAGATCGCAATATCGGCAATGCTGAGTGCCTCGCCCGCCACGAAAGGCCGATCTGCCAGCCTGCGGTCAAGCACCCCGTAAAGCCGCCCCACCTCGCGGCGATAGCGGTCCTGGGCATAGGGCAGGATCTGCGGCGGATCCATCTCGGGCGCATAGCGCAGGAAGTGGTTCGCCTGGCCCGCCATCGGGCCAACCCCGCCCATCTGCCACATCAGCCATTGCTCGACCTCGATCTGCCCGCGCGCGCCCTCGCCGTAAAGCCGCCCGGTCTTGCGGGCCAGATACTGCAGGATCGCCCCGGATTCGAAGAGTGAGACGGGCTGACCATCGGGGCCGTCGCGGTCGGTCAGCGCGGGGATGCGGTTGTTGGGGGCAATCTGCAGGAAGGCGGGCTCGAACTGCGCGCCGCGACCGATATCGACCAGCGAAACCTCATAGGGCAGGTCCAGCTCTTCCAGCGCGACAGAGATCTTATGGCCGTTCGGGGTGGGCCAGTAATAAAGGGTGATCGGGGCGGTCATTTCGGCTCCTGTCGTGGTTCATCGCGGCCATTTCCTGACCGCCTGTCATCGGCCCTGATCATGACGGCCCAATCATGACGTCATGGCGCTGCGGCGGCAAGGTGCTGGCGCTGCATTGCAGCAATGCAGGGTTGTATGGGATGGACGCGAGACAGCCGCTTGCCCTCTCTTGCACAAGTGTGAAATTTCGGCTTCCATCATCCGTTAACGACATATCCTGTCGCGCAATGAGCAAAGGTCGAGCAGATGCCCAGCCCCGCAAGCAAGGTGCAAACACCCGCTGGAGACACCCTTCGCCTGGCCGGTCAAAGCCCTGTTCGTGCACTCGCAGGCAGGGCAGGAACGGGCAGGGCGGGCACGGGTGGGGCAGGCACGGGTGGGGCAGGTTCTGCCGCCCCTGGCCCTGGCACCTCTGGCTCTGGCCAGAAAGCGGCAGCTGCAAGCAGCAGCACCGGCGGCGCTCAGGCCGGGCGCAGCGGCGGCAGGCGGCGCTTTGTCTTTTTGCTGCTGGAACGCTTCACGCTTCTGGCTTTTGCCTCGGCGATCGAGCCATTGCGGATCGCCAATCGGGTCGCCGGTCGCAAGATCTACGATTGGGTGCTGGCGGGCGAGGGCGGGGTCTCGGCCACCTGCTCGAATGACACGGCCTTCAAGCTGGATATCGGGCTGGAAGAGATCGGCCGCGATGATGTGATTCTGGTCTGCGGCGGCATTGACGTGCAGCGCTCGACCACGAAAGCCGTGCTGTCCTGGCTCCGGCGTGAGGCGCGGCGCGGTGTGACCATTGGCGGGCTTTGCACGGGGTCATGGGCGCTGGCCAAAGCGGGGCTGCTGGACGGCAAAAAGGCGACCATCCACTGGGAGAACCAGGATGGATTCGTCGAGGAATTTGAAGAGGTGCGGCTGACCAAATCGGTCTTTGTGATGGATGGCAACCGCTGGACCACGGCCGGGGGCACATCCTCGCTGGATCTGATGCTGAAGGTGATCGCGGCCGATCATGGCGAAACGCTTGCCAATACCGTGGCCGATCAGCTGATCTATTCCACCATCCGCACCGATCAGGATACGCAGCGCCTGTCGATCCCGACCCGGATCGGGGTGCGCCATCCGAAACTGAGCCTTGTCATCCAGATGATGGAGGGCAGCATCGAAGACCCGCTTTCCCCCGCCGATCTGGCCGAGCGGGTGGGGATGTCGACCCGCCAGCTGGAGCGGCTTTTCCGCCGCTATCTGAACCGCAGCCCCAAGCGCTATTATATGGAGCTGCGGCTGTCCAAGGCGCGTAACCTCTTGATGCAGACCGATATGTCGGTGATCAATGTGGCGCTGGCCTGCGGTTTTGCCAGCCCCTCGCATTTCTCGAAATGCTACCGGGCGCATTACAACACCACCCCCTACCGCGAGCGCGGCACCCAAAGCGGCGGCCCGGCGGCGATGCCGGTCTCTCTGCCAGGCTGAGGCTTTCGCTGGCCCCGCGATGGGGGCGACCCGCTCAGGGCGCGGGGGCGATTGCAATCTCCTGGCGCAGGCTGCCATCTTTATTGAAGATCAGGATGCGGTCGCTGTCGGTCACCACGCCGATCCAGTCGCGGCCGGGAATGACGCTGGCCGGGGTCTCGCCTGCGGGCAGGCTCAGGCTCTGGGGCAGCGCTGCGGCGGGCCCAGGTGCTGCCTCATCGCCCGGGGGTATGCGCAAACGGGTGACAAGCATCAGGCTCACCGCTATGACACCCGCGATCATGCAAAGCATCAGAATGATCACCAACGCCTTCAGAAAGCGCAGCGAGGGCGGCAGCGCAACCTCTTCGCCGTTTTCAACCGGAGCCTCAGCCATGACCTCTTCCTATTCTGACGATGATGACATCCAGGCCGATGACATTCTGGCCGATGACCGGAATGGCGCGGTGCTGGAGGTCACTCTGGGCGATGATGCCGCATCGCGCCTTGATAAGGCGCTGAGCGCGGCAGTGCCAGAGGAAGCGGCGCTTTCACGCTCGCGGCTGGCGAAACTGATCGAGGCGGGGGCGGTCTCGCGCGGTGGTGTGGTGGTCACCGACCAAAAGGCAAAGACCGCACCGGGCGAGGTCTGGCAGATCGCGCTTGGCCCGGCGGTGGCGGTTGAGACGCTGCCCGAGGATATCCCCCTGACCATCGTCTGGGAGGATGATGATCTGATCGTGATCGACAAGCCTGCGGGCATGGTGGTGCATCCGGCACCCGGCACGCCCTCGGGCACGCTGGTCAACGCGCTTTTGCATTATTGCGGCGATAGGATTTCCGGCATCGGCGGCGAGCGGCGTCCGGGCATCGTGCACCGGATCGACAAGGAAACCTCAGGCCTGATCGTGGCGGCGAAATCGGATCGTGCCCACCACGGCCTTGCCGCACAGTTTGAGGCCCATAGCGTCACCCGCCACTATCTGGCGATCTGCAACGGTGTGCCCGAGGGATCGGATCCGCGCCTGCGCGGCACCCGCGGCATCAGCTTTGAGGCAGGCGGCGTGATCCGCGTCGCCACCAACTTGGCCCGCCACCGCACCGACCGTCAGAAGCAGGCGGTGACCTGGCCGCCCGAGGGCCGCCACGCCGTCACCCGCGCCCATGTGGTTGAAGGCTTCCACGGTCAGGCCGCGCTGATCGACTGCTGGCTGGAAACCGGGCGCACCCATCAGATCCGGGTGCATATGGCCTGGGCGGGGCATGGGCTGATCGGCGATCCGACCTATGGCGGGCGGCGCAAGCTGTCAGAGAAGATCCTGGGCGAGGCGGCCCAGGCGGCAGCCGATTTCCCGCGTCAGGCGCTGCATGCCGCAAGCCTGGGCTTTACCCATCCGGTGACGGGCGAGCGGCTAGAGTTCACCTCAGAGCTGCCCGCAGATATGGCAGCGCTGCTGGAGGCGATGCGCCGGGGCAGTGGGGCGGCAGGCGGGGCGGGCTGAGGTCTGGTCGCAGGCCCCATGCGGCCCCCATGCGGGCCACAGCCGCCGGGCCTCAGTTGCAGGCCCCCTCCGTCGCAGGTTTTCCGTCGCAGGCCCTTTCCGTCGCAGGCGTCAGTCGCAGACCACGCGCAGGCGGAGACGGATGGTTCCGGACGGAAGGTTACAGCCGGATGGTTACAGCCGGGGGGGCTACAGGCGGCGGGCTAGAGGTGGCGGGTCACGAACGGCGGGCGTGACAGAAATCAGCCTCTGCATATGAAAACGGCGCCCCTTGGGGCGCCGTTCTTTTATCAGTCGTTGCGGCTCATGCGCTTGCGCTCATGGGGGTCGAGATAGCGCTTGCGGATGCGGATGATCTTCGGCGTCACCTCTACCAGCTCATCGTCCTGGATATAGGCGATGCTCTCTTCCAGGCTCATGCGGACCGGAGTGGTCAGGCGCACGGCCTCGTCGGTGCCCGAGGCGCGGACGTTGGTCAGCTGTTTGCCCTTCAGCGGGTTGATCTCAAGATCATTGTCGCGGTTGTGCTCGCCCAGGATCATGCCCTGGTAGACGGCTTCCTGCGCGCCGATGAAGAAGTGGCCGCGGTCTTCCAGTTTCCACAGCGCGTAAGCCACCGAGACGCCGTTCTCCATCGAGATCAGCACGCCCTGGCGACGGCCCTGGATCGGGCCCTTATGCGGCACCCAGCCGTGGAAGATGCGGTTCAGCACGCCCGAGCCACGGGTGTCGGTCAGGAACTGGCCCTGATAGCCGATCAGCCCGCGCGAAGGCACATGCGCGATGATCCGGGTCTTGCCGACGCCTGCCGGTTTCATCTCGACCAGATCGCCCTTGCGCTCGCCGGTCAGCTTCTCAATCACGACGCCGGAATATTCATCATCCACATCGACGATGACTTCCTCGACCGGCTCCATACGGACGCCGTTCTCTTCTTTGAAGATCACGCGCGGGCGCGAGATCGACAGCTCGAACCCTTCGCGGCGCATGTTCTCGATCAGAACGCCCATCTGAAGTTCGCCACGGCCCGAGACCTCAAAGGCGTCGCCGCCGGGGGTGTCGGCGATTTTGATGGCGACGTTTTGCTCGGCCTCTTTCATCAGGCGGTCACGGATGACGCGGCTTTGCACCTTGGTGCCGTCTTTGCCGGCCAGCGGCGAATCATTGATGCCGAAGGTGACGGTGATGGTCGGCGGGTCGATCGGCTGCGCGGGGATCGCGGTGTCGATCGACAGGTCGCAAAGCGTGTCGGCCACGGTGGCCTTGGTCATGCCCGCCAGCGTCACGATATCGCCTGCGACGGCCTCATCAATCGGGGTCTGGGCGATGCCGCGGAACGCGAGGATCTTGGTGACGCGGAACTGCTCGATCCGCTCGCCGTCGCGGGTCAGGGCCTTCAGCGAGGCGCCGGCCTGGATGGTGCCCGATTCGACACGGCCCGTCAGCAGACGGCCAAGGAAGGGGTCGGCGGAAAGGGTGGTCGCCAGCATCGAGAAGGGCTCGGCGGCCTTTGCCATTTGTTTGGGCGCGGGCACATGCTTCACGACCAGCTCGAACAAAGCGCTCAGATCCTTGCGCGGACCATCCAGCGAGGTATCGGCCCAGCCAGCGCGGCCCGAGGCATAAAGATGCGGGAAATCAAGCTGTTCGTCGCTTGCACCCAGATTGGCGAAAAGGTCGAAAACCTCGTTCAGCGCGCGCTCGGGTTCGGCATCGGCCTTGTCGACCTTGTTCAGCACCACGATGGGACGCAGGCCAAGCGCCAGCGCTTTCGAGGTCACGAATTTGGTCTGCGGCATCGGGCCTTCGGCGGCGTCCACCAGCAGGACCACACCGTCCACCATGCTGAGGATCCGCTCAACCTCGCCGCCGAAATCGGCGTGGCCGGGGGTGTCGACGATATTGATGCGCAGGCCGTTCCACTCGACCGAGGTGGCCTTGGCGAGAATGGTGATGCCGCGCTCGCGCTCGATGTCATTGCTGTCCATCACGCGTTCGGTCGTGGCCTGGCCTTCGCGGTACGTGCCCGACTGTTTCAAAAGTTCGTCGACGAGGGTTGTCTTGCCGTGGTCAACGTGGGCGATGATCGCGATGTTGCGAAGGTCCATATGGGTGTCCTGTTTGCTGCGGTGCCGCGCATACACCCGTTTTGCGCAAATGGCTAGGTCAGGTCACCACATACCAGTCACGACGGTGATTAAAGGTGATCACCGCATTCAGAATGGCCGCCCCCAGCAAAGACCAGGCAACCAGCGCAAAAGGCAAAAGCGTCAGCGCGGCGGCGAAAAGCAGCAGATCATGGATCAGCTGCGTCCATCCGGCGCGAAATCCGGTTCTGTCCTGGATGATCAGCGCCAGAATCGACACCCCGCCAAGGCTGCCCGAATGGCGAAACAGCCCCAGCAGGCCAACCCCGGCCGAGATGCCGAACAGCACCGCCGCTGCGCCGGGATGGATGGAACCGATCTGCAAAATCGGCTTCAGCGCCTCGGTCATAACCGAGACAAGTGTGACCGTGGCCACGCTTTTTGCGCAAAAGACCGGGCCACGGGTGATCCAGGCGATGGCGAAAAAGGGCAGGTTCATCAAAAAGAACGTGGCCGAGAAATTCCAGTGAAACACATAAGACAGGATCAGTGCCGTGCCTGCGGTGCCGCCCGTGACAAGGCCCGCCGCCCGCAAGAGATGTATCCCCAGGGCGGCCTGCGCCGAGGCGATCAGGATGCCCTGGACATCCTCGAACCTGGTATAGTGGCGCTCTGGTGATAGGTCAGCTTGCATGACCTTATATTGCGCCCTGATCGGGCGCGGGTCCATTGCGCTTTGCGCAGGGCGGATTTGCGCGGGGGGAATGGCTCAGATGGCGATATAGCGGTCGCGGCGGTGATTGATCGCCAGCACCAGGTTCAGGATCACCACGCCGGGCAGGGACCAGAGAACCCGGTCGGGCGCAATCCAGATCAGCGCGACTGTGAACAGCACGAGGTCAAAGATCATCTGCGTCCAGCCCGCCCGAAAGCCGCTGCGATCCTGGATCATCAGCGCGACAATCCCGATGCCCCCAAGGCTTGATCCATGGCGGAACAGCGCAAGCAACCCCGCCCCGGTGACAAAGCCGAAAAGGATGCCCGCCAGCAGCGGGTGCAGGGTCTGGAAGCTCAGGTAATGCGGCAGGATTTGCGCGAAGGCGGACAGCAGCGCCACCGAGATCAGGCTTTTGATGGTAAACCGCAGCCCGAGACGGCGATAGCCGAACCAGTAAAACGGCAGGTTCACCACGAAAAACACCGCGCCAAAGCCCCAGCCCGTCGCATAAGAGATCACCAGCGCCAGCCCCGCCGTCTGCCCGGTGATCAGCCCGGAATGGGTCAGGAACTGCAGCCCAAGCGCACACATCAGCGTGCCGAAAATCAGGCCCTGGGCATCATCGACAAGGGAATGAGAGGTGGTGTCTGACATGATGCCCGGGTAGCCCCGGCGCCGTCCTGGCGCAAGGTTCTTTCGGTGATGGTCAGGTGGTTTCATCACGCCTTGCCGACAATTCCGGCGCCTGGCAAAAAAAGTGCATGAGCGGCTCGCGCGGAACGGCGGAGAATGCGGGCGTAATCTTCGGCCGAATGACGCGCCCGGCAAGCGTAATTTCGGCGCGGCAAGGGCCGGTGCAGCAGCGAGGGGGGGGCGGTTCTGATCGGTATGGCTGAGCTGCTGATACCCTGATCGGACAGGCGCACCCCCTCGCGCATATGCTTCAGCGATTCGATCTCATGGGCGCCAGAACAAGCCTTGTGACCCATAGGGAGAGGCGGCATCTCTGCCACCTCTCTTTGAAAGGCCGGTCAGGCTCAGCCCGCCAGCGCCTTGTTCAGATATTGGTCAACCTTTTCCAGATAGCCAATCGTGGTCAGCCATTTCTGATCGGGGCCGACCAGCAGCGCCAGATCCTTGGTCATGAACCCATCCTCGACCGTCTGCACACAGACCTTTTCCAGCGTCTCGGCGAAACGGGTCAGCTGCGCGTTGCCGTCCAGCTTCGCGCGGTGCTTCAGCCCGCCGGTCCAGGCAAAGATCGAGGCGATGGAATTGGTCGAGGTCTGCTTTCCGGCCTGGTGCTGGCGGTAGTGGCGGGTGACGGTGCCATGCGCCGCCTCGGCCTCGACGGTCTGGCCGTCGGGCGTCAGCAGGATCGAGGTCATCAGCCCCAGCGAGCCAAAGCCCTGCGCCACAGTATCCGACTGCACGTCGCCGTCATAGTTCTTGCAGGCCCAGATATAGCCGCCCGACCATTTCAGCGCCGAGGCCACCATGTCGTCGATCAGACGGTGCTCGTAATGGATGCCTTTTGCCTTGAATTTCTCTTCAAATTCCTCGGCATAGACCTGGGCAAACAGATCCTTGAAGCGCCCGTCATAGGCCTTGAGGATGGTGTTCTTGGTCGAAAGATAGACCGGCCAGCCCTTGATCAGCCCGTAATTGAACGAGGACCGCGCAAAGTCGATGATCGACTGGTCGAGGTTATACATCCCCATTGCCACACCCGCTGCGGGCGCGTCAAAGACGTCATATTCCTGGGTGGTGCCATCCTCGCCCACGAATTTCATGGTGATTTTGCCGGGGCCGGGGAAGCGGAAATCGGTCGCCTTATACTGATCGCCAAAGGCATGGCGGCCAACCACGATGGGCCGCGTCCAGCCAGGCACCAGGCGCGGCACGTTTTTGCAGATGATCGGCTCGCGGAAGATCACGCCGCCCAGGATGTTGCGGATGGTGCCATTGGGCGACTTCCACATTTTTTTCAGGCCGAATTCCTCGACCCGCTGCTCATCGGGGGTGATGGTCGCGCATTTGACGCCGACACCGTATTTCTGGATCGCATGGGCTGCATCGACCGTGATCTGGTCATTGGTGCGGTCACGCTCTTCAATGCCGAGATCGTAATATTTCAGATCGATATCGAGATAGGGAAGGATCAGCTTTTGCTTGATGAAATCCCAGATGATCCGGGTCATCTCATCTCCGTCCAGCTCTACAACCGGGTTGGCCACCTTGATCCTGGTCATGTTACGCCCTTTCTGACCTGGGTTTCGCCTGGGGGCCTTTTAGCGCCAATCCGGGAGGGGCGTAAGATGGTATGCGATGGTATACAGAAATTTCATATTCATTTCGGCGGAAACTGGCGCTGCAGGGCGCGGATTGCCCGTTTTACCAGCGTTTTCTGACGCGCCCCGCTCAGGGCCTCTGCCGAGGTCAGCCATTTTGCACCCTGCAGTTGCAGGGGCAGCGCCAAAAGCAGCCCCAAAACCATCGCCACCAGCTGTAAAGGCAGCGTGACAAGCCAAAAACCCCGGCACAGCCAAAGCGGCAGCCCGCGCCGCGCGGGCCAGTCAAGCAGCGTCTGCAGCCACAGCGCATGATCGGGGAAGGGGGCAAGCGGTGCATAAAAGAGCGTGAAATCCTGGTGCCCGCCAGAGGGGGCTGCACCGTCGCCCTTCACGGTCAAAAGCAGGCAGTAATGGCCCGTGCCGACGCGATCGGTCAGCGAGAGGGTCTGAATGCCAGGCGGATCGCTTTCATCACGCAGCCATTGCCCCTGGCCCATATCCCGAAAGCCTGAGCCTTTCAGCGCCGGATGCAGCGCGAGGCGGATCTCCTGGCGCAACAGGCTTTGGGCGGTGGCGGGCTTTGTCATGGCTCAGCGGTTCTGATCGAACCAGGGCCGGGCGCGGGCGGCGACCCAGTCCCAGATGCGCGGCGCGCCGCGGGCGATCTTCTGGCCGACGCGGGTGGTCAGCTGCTCCCATGTCACATTATAGCTGCCCCAGGTGCCGCCGCCTGACTGCAGATTGGCCAGCACCGGCTGCACCCGGTCCAGCGATTTGGCAAAGATCGCATCCGGGGTTTCTGCCACCTCGAACTCATCCCAAAGCGCGCGGAAGGCCTGGGCCTGATCGGCGGGCAGCAGGCCAAAGATGCGATTAGCGGCGGCGCTTTCGGCGGCGATGGTCTCGGCGCTGGCATGGGCCGCGCCATTTGCGGAATGGATCGGCACATCGCCGGTGTCGATCTCGACCAGGTCATGGATCAACAGCATGCGGATCACCCGGTCAATAGAGACCCCAGCGGGGGCCTGATCGGCCAGAACCATGGCGTAAAGCGCCAGATGCCAGGAATGCTCGCCCGAGTTTTCTCGCCGCGAGCCGTCACAAAGCGGCGAGGCCCGCAAGACGCTCTTCAGCCGATCCGCCTCGTTGAGAAAGGTGAATTGGGCCGTCAGGCGGCCCGTGGAGTCAGCTGTGGTGTCCGCTGTGCTGTCGGATGCGGGTTGCGCGGTTTGGGTTGCATGTCCGGTCATCGGGGATCCTGGCGGCTTTGGGGCGTCTGCGCCGTTTTACCGGGGAAGGGCGCGCCTGCGAAAGGGGGCTAAGATGTGGGCATCCCGATCAGGCCAGATCTGGCCAGCCAGGCGGTGATTTGGTCTGCGGCCTCTGCCGGGCGCATTTGCAGCGCGAAATGCGGTGCATCAAGCGGGGGCAGCATTTGGGATATGCCTTTGATATGATATGATATTTATGGGCTGATCAGGCGGTCTCGGGCTGCGGGAATACAGGCCAGCGGCAGTTTCAGCTCTGAAAGCAATGGCCGCATATCGGCCCGCATGACGGCTTGCAGGCGGGCGGTGATGGTGGGCATCGGCACGGCCCGCAAAACAGATCGGTAGCTTTGCGTCAGCTGCTTTGAGGCCCCGCACCCCGGCACGAAAGCATGGCTCAGCCAGCCGAGGAGGGCGGGCGCACGATCTTGGCCCGATATTGCGCCGATGCTGTCCCGACGGTTGGCCCGCTGCTGGCCTGGCCCGGTCCGCGATCTGCGGCCACCTGCAAGAGGGGCAGCCGCAGTTTTTTCAGTGACCGCTGCCGAGGCTGAGGTCTTTGGGCGCGTCGGGGGCGGCGCCCCCTTCGCGTTTCGCCTTCAGCGCCTGCTCGAGGAATGCACGCCCCCGCGCCTCGGCCAGGCGAATGCGGATCGAGGTCATGAAATATTCCTGCAGCGTCGGCGAGGCCGCCATCAGAACCCGGCCAACCTGGTCATAGAAGCGCTCATCCTTCAGCTCTGTCTGAGCGTCTAGCACATCTTTGGCCAGCCTGTCGGCCAGATCCTGAATGAAAGCCGACATCAGCGCGTGCTTTCGGTCATGCGGCGTTTGACATAGTCAGACACCGTTCCGATCATCGGCTGCATATGCGCCTCTTCATCCTTGAAGAAGTGATCGGCACCCTCAACCTCGGTATGGGTGATGGTGATGCCCTTTTGCTCATGCAGTTTTGACACCAGGCTGCGGGTGTCTTTGGGCGGCGCCACCTTGTCATTGGTGCCGTTGATGATCAGCCCCGAAGAGGGGCAGGGCGCGAGGAAGGTGAAATCGTAAAGATTTGCCGGCGGCGCGACCGAGATGAAGCCGGTGATCTCTGGCCGGCGCATCAGCAGCTGCATGCCGATCCAGGCCCCGAAGGAAAAGCCCGCGACCCAGCAATGCTTGGCGTTCTGGTTCATCGACTGCAGGTAATCCAGCGCCGAGGCGGCATCCGACAGCTCGCCGATGCCCTGATCATATTCGCCCTGGCTGCGGCCCACACCGCGGAAATTGAACCGCAGCACGTTAAAGCCCAGGTTGTAGAAGGCGTAGTGAAGGTTATAGGTAACCTTGTTGTTCATCGTGCCGCCATAGGCGGGATGGGGATGAAGGACGATGGCGATCGGGGCGTCGCGCTCTTTCTGGGCATGGTAGCGCCCTTCAAGACGACCATCGGGACCGGCAAAGATAACTTCGGGCATATGCTCTCGCCTGATTTGTCCGGGATCGAAACTTGACGGAAACGCCCGGGTAATTTAGAACAGTTCTAAAGGGGGCAAGGCTTGCCCCCCGGATCGCAACTCAGGTAATGGCCGCAGACCTATACGTCAATGGATGTGTGGGCGGATCTGCGGGCGGCACCCGGGCGAGCGCCTGATCGCGGCGCAGAAGGCGACGGAATATTTGCAGGCGGCTTCGGTCAGTCTTTGGAGAGGCCAGTCTTTGGAGAGGCCGGCCCTTGGGGAGAGCAGGATGAAACTTTCGACAAAGGGCCGCTATGCGATGGTGGCGCTGGCCGATCTGGCGATGAGCGAGGCAAAGGCCCGGCGTGCCGCGCAAAAAGCGGGCGCGGCTGCGGGCGAGGCCGAGGAACTGGTGGCGCTGGCCGAGATCTCGAAACGCCAGGATATCTCGCTGCCCTATCTGGAGCAGCTTTTCGTGAAGCTGCGCCGCGCGGGGCTGGTGGATGCGGTGCGGGGGCCGGGCGGTGGCTATCGGCTGGCGCGCTCGCCGGATTCGATCCGGGTCAGTGAGGTTTTGCAGGCCGTTGAGGAAACGGTTGATGCGATGCATACCGGCGCCGGGGCGACTGGCGGATCCTCGGGGACGCGGGCGCAGTCTTTGACCAATCGGCTGTGGCAGAGCCTTTCCGCGAATGTCTATGTGTTTTTGCATCAGACGCGGCTGTCGGATGTGATCGGCAATGATATGACGCCATGCCCGGCGGTGCCGAACCTGTTCCGGGTGGTGGATGAGGAATGATTTCGATGCGCTCAGTGGCTGATCTTGCCGGGGGGCTGTCTGCCCCCCGCGCCGGACGCTGTGCGCCCGGCTCCCCCCGAGGATATTTGGGGACAGATGAAAGGGGCGGGGTGTGAGTGACTTGGTGAGCGCACGGCTTTATCTGGACTGGAATGCGACAGCGCCTTTGCGGGTTGAGGCGCGGGCGGCGATGATTGCCGCGATGGATGTGGTTGGAAATCCGTCATCGGTGCATAGCGAGGGGCGGGCCGCAAAGGCGCTGATGGAGCGGTCTCGTGAGGAGATTTCTTCGGCTTTTGGAGCGGATGGCGCGGACCTGGTGTTCACCTCGGGGACGACCGAGGCCTCGGCGCTGGCCCTGGCGGGGCGGGGGCTGGTTTGTGCGGCGGTTGAGCATTCGGCGGTCTCTGCCTGGTGTGAGGAAAGCCTGGGCGTCGGGCGTGATGGCCGGGTGGCGGTGAGTGATCCGGGGCGGAGTGTTTTGCAGCTGGCCAATCCCGAGACCGGGATTTTGCAGGATCTGCCCGAGGGGCTGGCGGTCTCTGATCTGACGCAGGGGATGGGGAAGTTGCCGGTCGCCTTCAACTGGCTTGGCTGTGATATGGGGCTGGTTTCGGCCCATAAATTCGGCGGGCCGCGGGGGATCGGGGCGCTTTTGCTGAAGCGGGGCCTTGATGTATGCGCGCAGCTGAAAGGCGGCGGCCAGGAGATGGGGCGGCGCTCGGGGACGGAAAATCTGATCGGTATCGCCGGGATGGCGGCGGCGGCAAAGGCTGCGGCGCGGGATCTGGCGGATGGCGTCTGGGATGAAGTTGCCCGGATAAGGGATATTCTGGAATCAGCATTGTTTGCGGGGGCTGAGGGGATTATCTCGGTCTCGAAAGATCTGGCGCGGCTGCCGAACACGCTTTGTGTGATCGCGCCGGGCTGGAAGGGTGAGACCCAGGTCATGGCCATGGATCTTGTCGGTTTTGCGGTCTCGGCCGGGTCTGCCTGTTCATCGGGCAAGGTGCGGGGATCAAAAGTGCTTGGCGCGATGGGCTATGGCGATCAGGCGGGGCAGATGCTTCGCATTTCGATCGGTCCTGGCGTCAGTGAGGAAATGGTGCTGCGGTTCGCGGAGGCGTGGACCAGAGCATATGGAAAAGCCCGTGCCCGTGCGGCGTGACGCCGGGCTGCGTGAGGATGGAGTGACCGAAATGAATACCCATGTGGCCGAGGACAATATCCGCGAGGGCGTGGACCGCGAGACGATTGAAACCGTCCAGGCCATGGCCGGGAAGTATAAATACGGCTGGGAAACCGAGATCCCGACCGAATATGCGCCCAAAGGCCTGAATGAGGATATCGTCCGCCTGATCAGCGAGAAGAACGGCGAGCCGGAATGGATGCTGGACTGGCGTCTGAAGGCTTACCATCGCTGGCTGGAGATGAAAGAACCGCGTTGGGCGATGCTGAACTATCCTGAGATCGACTATCAGGATCAGTATTACTATGCGCGCCCGAAGAGCATGGCGGAAAAGCCGAAGTCGCTGGATGAGGTGGATCCGAAGCTCTTGGCGACCTATGCGAAGCTGGGGATCCCGCTGAAAGAACAGGCTTTGCTGGCGGGGGTCGAGGCGCCGGAAGGCGAGCGCAAGGTGGCTGTCGATGCCGTATTCGATTCCGTTTCGGTGGGGACCACCTTTAAGGAAGAGCTGAAGAAAGCGGGCGTGATCTTCTGTTCGATCTCGGAAGCGGTGCGCGAATATCCCGAGCTGGTGAAGAAATACCTCGGCTCGGTCGTGCCGCAGTCGGACAACTTCTTTGCGACGCTGAATTCGGCGGTCTTTTCCGATGGATCGTTCGTCTATATTCCCGAGGGCGTGCGCTGCCCGATGGAGCTGTCGACCTATTTCCGCATCAACGCCGAAAACACCGGGCAGTTTGAACGGACCCTGATCATCGCCGATAAGGGATCCTATGTCAGCTACCTTGAGGGCTGCACCGCGCCGAAGCGCGACACCATCCAGCTGCATGCGGCGGTGGTCGAAATTGTCATTCTGGAAGACGCCGAGGTCAAATATTCGACCGTGCAGAATTGGTTCCCCGGCGATGACGAGGGCAAGGGCGGCATCTATAATTTCGTGACCAAACGCGCCGATTGCCGGGGCGACCGGGCGAAAGTGATGTGGACCCAGGTGGAAACCGGCTCGGCGATCACCTGGAAATACCCGTCCTGCATCCTGCGCGGCAATGACAGCCAGGGCGAGTTCTACTCGATCGCCATCGCCAACAACTTCCAGCAGGCCGATACCGGCACCAAGATGATCCATCTTGGCAAGAACTCGAAGTCGCGGATCGTGTCCAAGGGGATCTCGGCCGGCAAGGCGCAGAACACCTATCGCGGCCAGGTCTCGGTGCACCCCAAGGCCACCGGGTCGAGGAATTACACCCAATGTGACAGCCTGCTGATCGGCGATCAGTGCGGCGCCCATACCGTGCCCTATATTGAGGTGCGCAACAATTCCTCGCGCTGCGAGCATGAGGCGACGACCTCGAAGGTGGACGAGGATCAGCTGTTCTACTGCCGTTCGCGCGGGATGGATGAGGAAGAGGCGGTCGCCCTGGTGGTGAATGGCTTCTGCAAGGAAGTGCTGCAGGCCCTGCCGATGGAGTTCGCAATGGAGGCGCAAAGCCTGGTGGCGATCTCGCTGGAAGGGTCGGTGGGCTGATATGGCGATTATTGTCACCACCACACCCACCGTCGAAGGGCGGCCCGCACGTCAGTATCTGGGCATCGTCACGGGCGAAGCCATTCTTGGCGCGAATATCTTCAAGGATCTGTTCGCAGGTATCCGCGACATCGTTGGCGGGCGCTCGGCCGCCTATGAGCGTGAGCTGGGCAATGCCCGGCGCACCGCTCTGGCCGAGATGGAGGCCGCGGCCCATGCGCTCGGGGCGGATGCCGTCGTCGGTGTTGATCTGGATTATGAGGTCATCAACAATATGCTGATGGTCTCGGCTTCGGGCACGGCGGTGCGGTTTGGCTGAGACGGCCCTCCAGCGCCCGGAACTGACCCTGCCGCCAGAAGCGGCAGCGGTCTGGGCTGACGCTTGCGCGGATGCGCAGGTGGTGCTGGAATATGGCTCTGGCGGCTCTACCCTGGTCGCGGCAGAGGCGGGGTGTCAGGTCTGGTCGGTCGAATCTGATCGCAACTGGGCGCAGATGATGCTGGACTGGTTCGAGGCCCATCCCGCCGATGTGCATATCCACCAGGCCTGGATCGGAGATACCAAAGCCTGGGGCTATCCCAAAGACGAAAGCGCCTTTATCCGCTGGCCGGAATATGCGTTGAAAGTCTGGGACTTGCCGCGCTTTTCTCATCCGGATGTGGTGCTGATCGACGGCCGCTTCCGGCTGGGCTGTTTTATGACCGTGGCTTACCGGATCACCCGTCCGGTCACGGTTTTCTTCGACGACTATCGCCGCCGCGAGGCCTATCACAAGGCTGAAGAGATCGCGCGGCCAACTGAAATGATCGGGCGCATGGCGCGTTTCGATCTGGAACCTGTTCAACTGACGCCGGACCGGCTGCGTGCCTATACGCGGGCGCTGCTGCAACCGGTCTGAGGAGAGAAAAATGCTTGAGATCAAGAACCTGCACGTGAAACTTGAGGAAGAGGATAAAGTCATCCTCAAAGGCGTCGATCTGAAAATCGGCGCAGGCGAAGTGCATGCGATCATGGGGCCGAATGGCTCGGGCAAGTCGACGCTGTCTTATGTGCTGGCGGGCCGTGAGGGCTATGAGGTCACCGATGGCTCGGCCACGCTGGACGATGAAGAACTGCTGGAAATGGAGCCCGAAGAGCGCGCCGCCGCTGGCCTGTTCCTGGCCTTCCAATACCCGGTCGAGATCCCTGGCGTTGGCAATATGACCTTCCTGCGCACGGCGGTGAATGCACAGCGCAAGGCGCGTGGCGAGGAAGAGCTGTCGGCGGGCGACTTCCTCAAAGTTGTGCGCGAAAAGGCGAAAACGCTGAAGATCGACGCCGATATGCTGAAGCGTCCGGTCAATGTGGGCTTCTCGGGCGGTGAGAAAAAGCGCAACGAAATCCTGCAGATGGCGATGCTGGAGCCGAAGATGTGCATCCTGGATGAGACCGATTCCGGTCTTGACGTCGATGCGATGAAGCTGGTGTCCGAGGGCGTAAATGCGCTGCGCTCGGAAGGGCGGTCGTTCCTGGTGATCACCCACTACCAGCGCCTGCTCGACCATATCAAACCGGACGTGGTTCATATCATGGCCAATGGCCGCATCATCAAAACCGGCGGGCCAGAGCTGGCGCTTGAGGTGGAAAACAACGGCTATGCCGATCTCTTGGACGGGGTGCAGTAATGGCCCTGCCGCAGGTGAAACAGGACGCGCTGGCGGCGCGTATCGCGGGCCTGTCGCTGGATGCGAAAGGCTGGGCCGCAAACGCCCGCGCCACCGCAGCCGAGCGTCTGGCGGCCCAGGGTCTGCCGGTCCGGCGCGATGAATACTGGCGCTATACCGACCCGTCCTCGCTGACAAAACCCGAGGTTTCGGGCGCGGCCCCGGATCTTGCGCCATCCTTTGCGGCGCTGGATGCGGTGAAGGTGGTCTTTACCGATGGTGTCTTTGATGCGGGCGCCTCGGATGATCTGGCAGCCGCCGGGATCGAGCTGCTTTCGCAGGCCGATGCCGATATCCACTGGGCGCAGGGGCTTTATGGTCAGCTGGAGGCGCGCGGCCAAAATCCGGTCGAACGTCCGCTTGCCACGCTGAACACCGCCTATGCGCGTGAGGGGCTGCTGATCCGGGTGACGGGCAAAGCGGCAAAGCCGGTCTCGGTGATTTACAACCAGAAATCAGCCAGTTCCGACGTGATCCTGCATTACCTTGTCAAGCTTGAGGCGGGGGCAGAGCTGACCCTTCTGGAAAGCGGCACGCCGGGGGCGCGGTTTAACACCGTGCTTGAGGTCGATGTCGCCTCGGGTGCGAAATTCCACCATATTCGCACGCAAGGCCCCGATGCCGAGCGGCGCGGCGTCACCCATATCTTCGCCCATATCGCCGACAATGCGCTGTTCAAAAGCTTTACCCTGACCGCGGGCGGCCGTCTGACCCGCAATGAGGCGATCCTTGAGATCACCGGCGATGATTCCGTGGCGCATGTCGCGGGCACTGTCATGGGCGATGGCAAGGATTTCCTGCAGGACGACACCATCTTCATCACCCACGCGTCCGAGCGCTGCGAAAGCCGTCAGGTTTACCGCAAAGTGCTGAAGAACGGCGCGACCGGGGTTTTCCAGGGCAAGATCCTGGTGAAACAGGGCGCACAAAAGACCGATGGCTATCAGATGAGCCAGTCGCTTTTGCTCGATGAGGATGCGCAGTTCCTGGCCAAGCCAGAGCTGGAAATCTACGCCGATGACGTGAAATGCAGCCACGGCTCGACCTCGGGCGCGATTGACGAGACGGCGCTTTTCTATCTGCAATCGCGCGGTGTGCCGAAACGCCGGGCCCAGGCGCTTTTGGTGCTGGCTTTCCTTGCGGGCGTGCTGGAAGAGATCGAGGATGAGGCAATCGCCGCCGAGGTCCAGGCGCGTCTGGAAGACTGGCTGCACGGCCTGACCGACTGAGCGGTTCATCATCTTGTCCGGCCCTGTGATAAGGGGCCGGATGAAACTGCGGCAAACGCCGCAAAACGACAGGCTGCGAGACCCGCACGACGGAAACGACCCGAAAAAGCAAGAGGCGGGGCAGAGTTAACGAATGTCGATCACCACCGATATTTTTCGCACCTGGCGCCGGCCCGGCACTGTGATGCGCGAAAAGCTGGCCGAAGGCCCGCGAGAGGAAAAGGCGCTGATCGTGCTTTTCTCGGCCTGCCTGCTGCTTTTCGTGGCGCAATGGCCGCGCCTGTCGCGTGAGGCCTTTCTGGCACAAGAGGCGGCGCGGGCGGCAGGCACTCCGCTTGATCAGGTGCCGGGGATCCAGGCGCTGCTGGGGATCAACTTCTTCGTCTATCTCTTCGTATTGCCGCTGATTTTCTACGCTGTCGCCGCGCTTTCGGCGCTGGTGATCCGGCTGGCAGGCGGGCGGATCGGGCCCTATGCGGCCCGGATCTCACTGTTCTGGGCGCTGCTTTGCACCGGGCCGCTGATGCTGTTCCAGGGGCTTTTGGCCGGGTTCAAAGGTCCGGGCATGCCGCTGACGGTGGTTGGCCTTTTGATCGCCGCGCTTTTCATCTGGCTTTGGGTCCGGCTGCTGCGCGAGGCGATGCAATGATCTCCTGGCTGACCGATACGTTTTTGCTGACCTTCACCGCCCCGCGCGCCGCCATGCGCCGCGTCTTGTCGCTGCAGCGTGGCCCTGGGGCCGAGACGCTGGCGCTGCTGCTGGTAACGGTTTGCGGTGCTTTGATCAGCGGCCTCGCCACGCTGATGATCACCGGCTCGGATACCTCGCTGTTCGGCTGGCTGCTTGAGGCGCCGCTGGTCTCGGTTGCGATGCAGTTCGGCAGCTCTTTGCTGGGGGCGGTGCTGATCTGGGCGGGGGGCAAGCGGTTTGGCGGCACCGGCTCTTTGAAGGATGGCGTGCTGGTCATCGCCTGGCTTGATTTCGTCATGCTGATCACCCAGCTGGTGCTGGTGCTGGCGCTTTTTGCCGGGCTGCCGCTGCCGGGTATCGCAGGGCCGGCCCTCGTGCTGCTGCTTTTGGTGCTTTTGTCCAGTTTCATTGCAGAAATGCATGGTTTCCAATCGGTTGCAAAAACCCTGCTTGGGGTGATCCTGGGGTTCTTCCTGGTGGTCATGATCCTTTCGGTTTTGCTGGTCGCGCTTATTCCCAGAGAGGCTTTGCTCAATGTCATATGATGTCGAAAAGATCCGCGCCGATTTCCCGATCCTTTCGCGCAAGGTGAATGACCGCCCGCTGGTCTATCTGGACAATGGCGCCTCGGCGCAAAAGCCGCAGGTGGTTATTGATGCGATCACCCAGGCCTATTCTATGGAATATGCCAATGTTCACCGTGGCTTGCATTATCTGTCGAACCACGCGACCGAGGCCTATGAGGCGGTGCGCGGCAAGATCGCCCGCTTCCTGAACGCGCCCTCAGAGGAAGAGATCGTCTTCACCTCTGGTGCGACCGAGGGGATCAATCTGATCTCTTACGCCTGGGCCGCACCGCGCCTGCAGGCGGGCGATGAGATCGTGCTTTCCGTGATGGAGCATCACGCCAATATCGTCCCCTGGCATTTCCTGCGCGAGCGTCAGGGCGTGGTGCTGAAATGGGTCGGGGTGGATGCGAATGGCGTCCTTGATCCCCAGGCGGTGATCGACGCAATCGGGCCAAAGACGCGGCTGATTGCGGTCAGCCATATGTCGAATGTGACCGGAACCGTGGTCGATGTGGCAAAGATCTGCGCCGCCGCCCACGCGCGCGGCGTGCCTGTGATGGTCGATGGCAGCCAGGCCTCGGTGCATATGCCGGTCGATCTGACGGCGATGGGTTGCGATTTCTACGCGATCACCGGGCATAAGCTTTACGGCCCCTCGGGGTCAGGCGCGATCTTCATCTCGAAGGCGCGGATGGCCGAGATGCGCCCCTTCCTCGGCGGCGGCGATATGATCCGCGAGGTTCACCGCGACAGCGTGACTTGGGCCGATCCGCCGATGCGCTTTGAGGCGGGAACGCCCGGCATCGTCAATCAGATCGGGCTTGGCGTGGCGCTGGATTATCTCTCCGGTCTTGGGATGGAAAACATTGCCGCGCATGAGCGGGCGCTGCGTGACTATGCGCGGACCCGGCTGGATGGGCTGAACTGGCTGAACGTCCAGGGGCAGGCGCCGGACAAGGGCGCGATCTTCAGCTTCACGCTGCAAGGGGGCGCGCATCCGCATGACATCTCGACGATTCTCGACAAGAAGGGGATTGCGGTCAGGGCAGGGACGCATTGCGCGATGCCGCTGCTGGATCATTTCGGGGTGGGTGCGACCTGCCGCGCCTCGTTCGGGCTGTATAACACCCTGTCCGAGGTGGATGCGCTGATCGAGGGGCTGGAGTTCTGTCACGAACTCTTTGCGTAAGGTCGCGCCAGAAGCCTTGCAGCGCCGCGCCTGAGCGGTTATGAGGACCAAAGACGCTGCACCCGTAGCTCAGCTGGATAGAGTGCTGCCCTCCGAAGGCAGAGGTCACAGGTTCGAATCCTGTCGGGTGCGCCACTTCCCTTATCAGTCCTTGTTTTTGCTCAATTATTCGGGCTGATTTGGAAACTTTCGGATCCGGTTTCCACTCTGCTGTTCTCGCTTCGCCCCGAGAATCCCCTTCTGATCCGCTTGTTTCGTGTAATGCGCTATCTCGCTAAGGCTGCTGTGTCCGGTCCACGCGCCGATCTGAGACGCTGTAGCGCCCGCAATGGCAAGGGCTGCAGCGCGGGCTTTTCTCAAGCCGTGAGCCGTGCAGTCGTCGGGCAGTCCGGCCTCAGATGCTATCGCGCTCATCCATTGCGACAACCCTTTCACGCTGCGAGCACGGCCGGTGCTGATGACGATCCAAAGCATTCGGTCTGACGGCAGCACATCCAGCAAATGCGAATGATCCTGGGTCATGCTTGCTGCCCATAATGGCAGGGTACGAATCGGGCAGGTGGCCGGGCCTTTTGTTTTGGCCTGAACGTAGCTGAGCCAGCCACCTGGATCGACCTTTTGCCACCCCAAAGCGACTGCATCCACGCAGCGTGCCCCGGTCCAGAAAATCACTTCGAAAGCAAGACGTTCCGGCGTTCCTTTCATCCAGTGGCTTCGAAACCTGGAAATCTCATCCTCTGACCATTGCCGATGAGGCGTCACCTCGCCTCTGGATGCACGAATTCCTGTTGAGGGGTCGGAGGTTATCCAGCTTTCTTCAACTGCGAACTTAAGGATCGACCGCCACGCTTTTATTCGATTTGAGGCTGCGCCGGGTGTGAGGGCGCGAATGTCCTTGCGAAGGTGATCTGGTCTTAGATCCTTTACCAGGCCAGTCCCGCGCTGCTCACTGATCTTGCTGAGGGTTCTGCGCCAAACTGCCCGCGTGCTTTCGGCCATTCTTCGATATTCATAAGATGCGAGATAAACCGCGCAGAGTGCGGCAATACTGCCCTCTGTTGCGCGGCCCTTCGGGGCCACCTTCCCGGCCTCAACATAGGCCGCGATGAATTCTGGGTGATTCTCAGGAAGGTTTGGCAATGGGATAAGGCTGCCGCCAACCCGGCGATAAAGATACCGCTGGCCGTTCTTCTTGACCACAGACTTGATGCCAGTCAGTCGAAGGCCGCGTCGCATGTGTTTTCTCCTGGTTTATCGTCTTCATAGGGGAGGTCTGATGCGTATCGGTCGAGGTCGATACGATCAAAGAGCCGCCTGCCATCCATGAGTCTGCGCGGGATACTGAGTGCCCGCAGCTTCGTCTCGCTGATGCCCATATATGCGGCTGCTTCGCTCGCCCCCATCAATCGGGGCTGGTAGCTTATTGCTGCATGCTTCCCCATCATCCGCCCCCTTTCTCTTGCGCGGCGGGCCATCCGGCTGCCGATTGTGACCCGTGATAGAGGCCAGCGAGGTAGACCTGCAAAAGCAGATCCTTGCCCAGGCCCTTTATGACGCAGGACGCCACGACCTTTTCCACCACCCGCTCAAAGCTGAATTGCTGAGCCTTCGGCAGGCTGCGAAATTCGATTGGTGCGACTGGCATGGTCATGTCCGCCCCTCCTTCCGTTTGTCGTGAGAGGCGAGGGCGGCGTTCAGGTCCGCGACCGGCTCGACGAAAAGAACCAGGCCCTCTTCGTCGTCAATGGTCAGCGCAAGGATCATCGCGCGTGCCTTCTCCGCCAGTTCATCCTCTCCCGCCCGGGCCTCGTCGCGCTCAAGCGTGATCCGCACGATAGCCTCCTGCGCCTTCACCAGCTCAGAAAACAGCGCGGGCATGGTGATAGGCGGATCGGCGCGGCCAGCGGCTGCCAGCCAGTGTAGGGCAGCGGTTTCCTCGGGCGTGAGGCCTTCGCCTGTGGCCGTCATGATTTCGATGCCCTGGACGATATCCAGCGCAGCTTCGAGCTGGCTCTCCAGGGTGATGATGCGAGCCTCAAGCTCTCGGGCCAGCACAGGTTTCCCGTCTGCGCCAATGTATCGGTAGTGCTGCGATGCCTTCCAGTCGGAAAGCTGGGTCTCCAGCGCCTTGATGCGGTCGGCTGCCTCAAGGTTATGCGCCTGGCACGGCGGCTGCGTCACGAGCCTCGCCACCAGCGTATCGGTGTCAGTGGTCATGCGTCATACCTCCTGCAATAGTTTCACATCGCCCCCGGCAGCGAGGCGGGCTTTCCATTCTTCGATTTTCGCGCGCACCTCCTCCGGGTCGTCGAAGAACTCGGGCCAGCCCGCATTTTCCTCATCCTCGGCAAGGTCGGGTTCCCAATAAGCGATCAGGTCGCTCAGGGTGGCGGCATGCTCTTCGCAGAATGCGATGCCCTCGCTGTCGAGTTGCACCTTGTCGCCCGGGAAAAGCGGCTTTCCGCACTGCTCGCAGTGATAGTAGGCTTCCTCGGTGTTAGTGGTCAGATCACCCATTGTCTGCGCCTCCCTCTGTGCGGGCGGCGATGTGGATGGCTCTGCCGCTCAGGTCTATACCAAAGTGCGCCCCGTTCCGCATGGTGACCGACGAAAGACGGCCTTCTTTCTGTTGGATGCTCGCAACCTTCGGATGGCCGTAAAAGATGATCGGATTGCGGGTGATCTCGTATCGGTTCAGCAGATCGCCAACAGTCTCCGTGTGCGCTGTGCCCAGCTCGATTAGATCGCGGACGGCGGCAACCTCGCTGGCAAGACCGCGCCGCTGGCGGAATATTTCGATAGCCGCAAGCGTGGCACCATCCATCATATAGACGCGCCGTGTCAGCGCCCCTCCATCACGCGCGGTCATTGGGGGCCTCCGGGGTGGCGGGCTGCTTGCTGCGAATATCGGCAAGGATCGCCTCAAGGCTGCCTTCTGCGGCAGCGCCGGCCACGGCTTCCCTCTCGCGCAGCAGCGCCATGGCCTCGTCGCGATCGCGGTCCATTTCTTGCGCACCACCTCCGACAAGGCGGAGTCGAATGCTTTGCAGTTGTGATAGTTGGTCGCCCCGTCATAGGGCTGGAAGTGGATTTGGGTAGTAATTTCGAATTTGGTCAGCGAGCCAGCGGTTGCGCCTGCGCCTTCCCGCGATGCAACAGTGCTCTGGGTCGTGGTCTTGCCGATCAGTCCGAGGTAAGCCTCGGCTTCGGCGGTGTTCTGTTTTGCTTTCTTCCAGGCTTCGATGCTCACGTCTCTCTCCTTTGTCTCGCGCATCAGCGCGTTATTCGCCAATGTTGGTCGCGCGATGCCGGGGCCGTTCTGCCAGCACATCATCCCGCACCACGGGATCAAGGCAGAGGCTGTCCGCGCGGCGATGAAGGCCTCTAAGGTCGGCACGATTGAACTTGCCGCCCGGAACTGACCGATGGGCCGCATCAACGATTTTCTCGAACTGGTCTTTTGCTGAGACACGCATCAGGCTGCCTCACCTTGACGCTGACGCTCAAGCTCCGCGAAAGCAGCCTCCTGGGCGGCGATCTGCTCGGGTGTCGGGCCATCATCCGTGGCGGGCGTCAGGCTGGCAAAAGGATCATCGCTCACCGACTGTTTGGCCTGCTCGTCGGCTTGTGCGGCCATCTCTTGCAGCTCAGGCAGGATGGTGCTGGCCACCTTGCGGCCGGCTTCGCTTGCCGACTTCCACCAGGCGCGCATGGCTTCTGAGCCGCGCCGGGCTTCATCACGCACTTCGTCCAGGGTTTTCTTCTGATCGCGACCCTCGCCCTGACCCATGGCCCATCGAGCCATTTCGCGCCCGGTGCGTTCATTCATGGGCTGGCGAGGGTCGAGCAGGGCCTTGAACTGGTCCGCTACCTTGACCTGGTGGACAGGGCACCCCTTGGCGCTTGGGTCAAGAATGACCATTGTGGTCATTTCAAACATCAGATCGCCGTCGCTTGCCGGATCCCAGGGCACGTTCTTCATCCGGGTTTTGGTGGCGCGGGCATTCTCGCCGCGCGATTGCATTACCGGCTTAGCGCGGGTGCAGATGATCAGGTGGCATTTCGCGCGCACGATCCGGTCGATCAGGCGGCGATAGCGGGGCTTGACCTCGGCCCATGCAAGCTGCGACCGGGCGTCCTTCTTGCTGTCGTCGCCGCGCGTGAGGCGGTCCAGAGTGGTCGCATGCAGATCGAGGACACCGCCGACGCCTTCCCAGGCATGCGAGAAGCTGTCGATCACCAGCACCGGCAGCTTGGCGGCCTCGGCGGCATCGATTACCTCGATCCAGCGTTCCGGGTTGAAGCCGACCATTTGCCCCTTATCGTCAACGGCCTGCATGTCGAAGTGAACCATTTCGGGGAAATCTTGCTTGTAGTGCAGGGCGCGGCGGTTCTCGGTGTCGACAAATCCGATGGGGGCACCCTTGCGGCCGGTGACGACTTCGGCAATCCCGCGCGCCATCAGGAGCGCTGAATAGGTCTTTCCGGTGCCAGAGCCGCCCGAGAGCCCGATGGAAAGCGTCAGCGGGTCGTTGATCTCGGTGACGGGGATAAAACGGATGCTCATTCAGCAGCTCCTTGAAAGCCATTTGGGGAAAGGAAGCGCATTGCAGCTTCCAAAATGTCAGCGCCGTGCTGGCGCTTGTGTTCGGTCTCGACTGTTTCGCGCTCGAACCATTTCTCGAAAGCCCAGGCTGGCAGCTCGACCACATGGACGCCCGCCGGATAGCCCGGCCAGACACCGTCGCGCAGGCACAGGCCCCACATCTCGCGGGCGCGGGCGATTTTGCGACCTGCCAGCTCCAGCGTCTCGCGGCCCAGCTCGACCACGCAGACCTCATGTGGCGCGGCTTTCTCCTGGAAGATGAAGCGAAATGCCCGATCCTCGCCCGTGGCTGCGCGCCAGACTTCGCGGTAATGCGCTGCCTGCACGTCATAGCCATAGTTCAGCACCGCCTTGAGGCATGCGTCGGGATTGGCGTTCTCGCAGGTTTTGAAGTCGTAGATCGGCTGGCGCGCATCGAGCGGCACATTGTCAAGCATTGCCCGGCACCAGACGCCGCCGATTTGCGCGATGGCGACCTGCTCTGAGCGTGCGGGGTCTAGATCGACGCCTTGCAGCCTGAGGCGTGCGTGAAGGATTTCGCGCATGGCATGGATCTGCTCGACCTCTGCGGCCTTGAGCGGCGTGCGACCGGAGGCGCGTGCGTCCTCGATGAAGGCCTTGGCCTCCTTCGTGCTCGCCGCGCCATTGCTGGCGAGGATCCCCTCGGGGATGGCAACATAGTCACCGCCCGCGCCAAGCACAGCCCGGTGGGCCGCCCGGCCGATGTCGAAGGTCTTTTTGTCGACCGGCTGCCAGTCAGGGTTCAGCTTTGGGCTGGCCGTCCAGGCATGCAGTGGTGTTTGTGCGAGCAGGGTCTTTGCCAGCGTCGAGGACGGGCTCGGCTGGGGGCAGGGGTCGCGATGGTAGCTGTCACCGTCGATGTGATGGATGCCAGCCGCCAGAGCGCGGGAGATGAAGCCACCGTCAGCCATTACGCAACCCTCCGAGCAGTCTGCCGGTTCCGCTGGCGCATCAACACCGCGCGAAGATCGGCCAGAGTTTCCTCGTCATCATCGCCGGGCCGTCCAAACTGGATCGCCTGAAACGCCATCTGCAAAATCTCAATACCATCTTCGGGGGAACCCCTCGGCAGATCGGCGTGGATCTCGGTCTTGTCCGCAGCCTCGATCAGGAGGCGGAGTGGCCCTTGATTAGCAATCAGCCATGAGGGCTTTCGATAGCCATCAATGCAGGCGATTTCTCCGATATCAATCGGGCCGATCCTGGCAGTGTCGATCTCAATCGATGCCATCAGCGCATCTCCTCAATCTTGTGAAATTCATGCCCGGTCCGGGCGATTTTCCCCGGTGCCGCCAGTGCGACATGGGCGAGGACGGCCAGGGCGACGCCGGTGAGTGCATAGCCCGCAGGCCTCATGGCAAAGGCAGGGCGGATCAGCATCCAGACCGCATTCCCGACAGCGCAAACGCAGCGGTAGAACAGGCTCGGGCGGCGATACGGTTTCAGCGCCGCCAGATGGTGCGCCATATCGCGGCGAGGCGCGGGTGATGCCATGCGCTGCGCCAGCCGGGCAGCAACCTTCTGCGCTTCCGGGCGCAGCTCAGCGCCAGGACCAGCCCAGACGGCATTGCGCATCTCGCTTGCGAGCCGCAGGTCCATCCAGCAGGTCGATTGCGTCAGGACTTCGCAGGCCATCAGGATCTGATCGCGGGTCGCGTGCTCCGAGCGCAGAACCTCGCGGGCAGCCGCCCGGTCGAGAACCGCATCGGGGAGGGATGCAACCGCGCTCACAGGCCCATACTCCGGCTGCGGGCCGCATGCGCCTTGTCGTCCATCGCGGCGATTTGCATCTCGCGCCACTCTTCGCCCTCGGCGTTCAGCCGGTCGATCAGGTCACGCTCGGCGCTCAGCTCAGTGTCGCCGCGGCCAATGGTGCCCCTGTCGTGAAATTCGAGCCAGGCTTCCCACTGCTCATCGCCATGAGCATCGAGGCCGATCATCTCGGAGTGGATTTGCAGGTCTCCGTAGTAGGGCATTCAGTCCTCCATGAAGAAAAAAGACCCCGGCCCGCGAAATGCAGGTTGCTGACGGTCACGGAACCGGGGTCAGTTTCAGGCAGTCCGAACAGGCTTCGGACCTCTGTTATTCAGCGGCGATGCTCATCGGGCTGGCAGCCCATGCAGCGCCGGTCGCGCGGTGGTATTCGTGCAGCGCGTCCTCGGTCACATCGCGGGCGGTGCCGTGATCGAGGTCAGCGCAGATCACGCGGATATAGCTCGGGTGCTGGTCGCCCACGTCTTTCGTGCCTTCTTCGATCAGCGCAACCACATCGCGCAGCGAATGGCCTGGCTCAGCCTCCAGCGTGCGGAATGGCATCCGCTTGCCGGTGACCGGGTGCGACCATGCGAAGGTGACGAGGTAGTGTTGCATCGGCGGGCTCCATCGGGTGCAGCGGCTCATGTGTCGCGCTGCTGATGAAGATAATGTCGCAAATGGCGACATGAGGGTCAAGTGTAAAATGTCGCATATGGAGACATTTCTTGCCGGTCAGGCCGAGACCTGTCAGAATCACCCGTATGGAAACAGGGGCAGGAGGGCAGGGGATGCGTCGAGATATGGGGTTGATGGTGCAGCTGGCGCGGCAGGCGGCAGATCCGGCGTTCGGGTATCATCTGCTGCTGTTGCGGGATGCCGGGTATCTGGATCAGCACAACCAGATGACCGAAGCGGGCAAGGCGTTCGTAGCCGGGGCCGAGGCAGCGGATATGAAAAAGCCCCTCACTGTGGAGGGGCTGCTCGAGGCGCTGTCCGATGCGAACAAGCGTGGCATTTTTCTCAATTTCGCTTTGTGAGCCTCTCGCGAACGAAGTCACGGAACGCGTTGGCAATATCTGCAAATCGCGGGTTGGCCGCTGTCTCGCGGTCTATGTTCTGCTTGTCTAAGGCGGCTTCGATCTGCGCTGCCGATGATCCGTGGGTGGTGATCTTCTCAAAAAAGATAAAGCTGAAGTGGGCAAGGGCCTCAAAACGCTGTCTCTCGTCGTCGCGGTTGCGCTCCAGCGCTTCAATGCGCTCTTTGAGGTCGGCAATGGTGTCCTGATCTGACAAATCAAATCTCCATCATCAAAAGGTTGTGGTGACCCGATGATGGACATGCGCCGGGGGCAAGTCGAGCCTCCGGCGCGCACGACAGCTTCGCCACCGAGGCAGCCTGGGATCGGTGCGAAAGGTGGGTGGATCAGCTCAGGCCGGTGACCGGCCAGGGCGCATGAAAAGGCGCCGCGCCGGGGCTGGTCTGGGTGGCCCTCGCACCGTCGGGGCGATACAAGCCCGGCATGAAATACCCGCGCAGATACCAACCATACCGCCCTCGCCGTCGCACGATCAAAGGCGAGATCCGGCGGGGCACAAGATCCATTGGCGCCGTGTTGATGGTGGCTATCTTCGGGATGGCCGCGATTGGCGGCATCACCGGCAGCGGGAGATATACCGCCCCGCAGTCCAGCGCCCCTGCCGCCCAGCTTATCGATCAGGTCAACAGGGTGCGGGACGGTGACACCATCGTTGTGGGGCTGATCCCGATCAGGATTGCAAACCTCAACTGCGCCGAATCCGGAACGCGTCAGGGTGAGCGGGCCACGCGCCGCATGAAGCAGCTTGTCAGTGGTGAGACGGTGACATGCCGTCTGCATGGACGCCGGTCATATGATAGGGAGGTTGGGGTTTGTGCGCTTTCGGGCGGTCAGGACCTGGGCGAGATCCTGATAGCCGAGGGGCTATGCAAGCGCTGGCGGTAGGGCGCATGAAGAAGCCCCGCGCGATGGCGGGGCTTTGGTGAGGCTTGGCGCGAAGTTCACTCGGTAGGGGTAGCAGGCGGCGTCACAGGCGTTTCCGTGCCTTCCGTGGCGCCACCTGGCGCTGGTGCGCTTTCATCCTTGCAGGCAGCCAGTGCTGCGGTCGCCGTCAGCAGCATGCCAGTGATCATCAGGCCCTTGAGGGTGATCAGTTCGCTTTTCATGTCAGATCCTCTCTGCGTTAAAAGGCTGAGAGAAAGGTGGCGATGTTGCCCCGTAAGCGAAAGGCTGGAAGTGCCGGGCGCGACCAGGCTGACGACTTCATGCCGATCTTGCCGTGTGTGCAGCGCGGGTTGATGCCGATTTTCAAGGGTGAACCGTGGGCGGCAGATCGTTGCCTGGTGCGGGGCTCGGATTGAGCATGAAGAAGCCCGCCGGGGAGGGCGGGCTGGGGGTTCAGTGTGGTCCAGCTGAGTGTCGTGCTGCGGCGACCAAGTAATCCACCAATGTTCCAGCGTTTGTTTCTTCTACAACAATTGGCGTGGTTGGTGCGCTCCGGAGCATCGCTAGAGCCCTATTATAAGCAGGCAGCAGCGGAGACTCTTTTGGCTTTCCGGTAATGAAGTAAGCCCTAAAGTCAGGGTGATCCCTGAGATGGTAAAGGTTTCCAGTCCAAGTGTTGGCTTTCTCTACCATGCCATCATGCGTTTTCAGATCAAAGGATAGTGGCTGAACGCAGTGCCAAACACCGTTTTTTATCGAATGCTTGAACTCTACATCAAGCAATGGAGCGGAGACTACGTGAGGCTGAAGTTTGCCTGCGATGCCAACATCACGTAGCTGCTGCTGTAGCGATTCGAACACATCGTCGTCACTCCTGCGCGCCTCGTCCCGCTTCTGCTCATTTTTGAGAACGAAGCGGTCAAACAGGATCTGGTGCGTCTCATGAATATCCGAAGTTACGCCGGTTCCGAATGTGGACCACCGAAAACTGGAGGCGTCATGTTTAAGCACGTGGTAAGCGAGCGACTTGAGATCAGACGCGCCTTCCGCGCCCAGCGTTGGAAGTTCGGTGCAAAACAAGGTTCCTTGCTCGAAAACCTTCCCGGACAAACTCTTAAACCCGTGCTTAAGGTCATTGAGATCTTCCGTGAGGGCGGGGCGGTCAAGGTTGGGATACGCAGCGCTTAGCCTCCCGCCAGATCGGCGGGTTTTCAGCTTTAGGTAGGCAGCAGATCGGCAGAACACCAGGACGCCAATGTTCATGGCCTCCCCAGACCAGATTTCGTGCCGATACTGCAGGACGGCATAAGAATACTTCATCATGACCCTGCGAACACGCGTTCTAGTTCATCTTGGAATGCGTCGAGATTTTGGCAAGCTTCGGCCAAATACTCGGCAATGTTAAGCGCACCGCCTTGGCCCCAACTGGCAGGAACGTGTGTGGCATAGGTTAGGAACGCATCCATCGGGAGAGCCGACCATTTCGCCAGCGAGCCCGCGAAGTCCACTGCTGATCCCGGTTTCAACCTCTTCCATAGCACATGTTGCAAGTCTCCATCAATGTGGTTGGTGACCCCTCCCATGTGCCACGGCAGGCGAGACCTGCGCCTTGCCTCCAGCGGTTTGCGTCCATTTGAAAACGCCTCCTCGTGATCCATGATGGCCAGTGCATCTCCTTTCTTGAGGAGATTCGGATTTCGCACTCCGCGATCTGAGTTTTCAATAAGTGTGTCAAAGACATAGATGTCGGTCACAAGTGGAAGGCTGATGAGAGGGGTTCGTGATCCTCTCGACCAGCTCCTCCATTGGGGCCCTAGGTTTTTGCTGCCGTATGCCTCATTTGGCGCCAGTAAAAAAGCGTCTTGCAGGGCGGGCTCACTATCTAGAGATTCCACGAATTCTGATGTAATATCAACGACTAATGGGGTGGCGCAGGGTAGGCCAAGATCTGTGGCTAATTGACCAGCCATAAGCTCGCAAATTAACGAAGCTGTAGAGAGATCAGGGTGAAGCCCCGGGATCTTCAAGAAAACCTCTACCAGATCTCCACCCAACTCTGCGAGACACATGGGAGGTTCAGATCTTCCAGAGTCCGCTCGGGAAATAAATGTAGTTGCTCGCGCGGTCTGGACCATTAATTCCTCAAGAAAAATCCGAGAACAGCAATAATCGCAAGGCAGAATGTCTGCCTTGCGGAAACATCACACAGCCCCATCCGATTCTGCAACCTGCCCGTGTCACGCCCGCCTCACCCCGCGCGACCGAACCCCATATTCCTCCCGCTGACATAGTCCAGCGGCCCGCAGGCCGAGAGCGAGAGCCGTGCGGCCAGCAGGGCGACCCGGCTCACAGCCCAAAGCCCGCCCTTGCGACCACCAGCAATATGATCGCCAGCGGCGGGCAGTGAAACGCGATCAGCTCAAACGCGCCGGATACCTCGATCATGTCCCTGGGGCCTCCGTATCAACCATCGCCCGCCAGGCATCGGCCCCAAGCGCGGCCCGCAGCACTGCATCCACCTGTGGCAGATAGCTGGCCCACATTGGTCCGCCCTCGAACCGGGTTTCAGGCGCGTGGCCGTCCAGCTCGCACAGGGCGCGGGCGGCCTTCTCGCGTGGGGGCTTCTCGCGTCTCGCCATGGTCAATCCTCCTGCGGGCAGCCTGCGGCGGGCGGCGGATTCGGGCAATGGTGAACCGCTCCGGGTTTGCCGGAGGCTGATTACGGTTAGTTACGCGGCGATGTCTTCAATTTCCAGAGCCGCGTAGAAGTTTGCTTCTGCCTCTGCTGGCGGGATGCTCCCGATCGGCTCAAGCAGGCGGCGGTTGTTGAACCAGTCGACCCATTCGAGGG
>NZ_JABJXT010000019.1 GCF_013155295.1 Pseudogemmobacter hezensis
CGTTTCGGTGAGGCGGTATCTAGGCCCCGCAGACAGAACCCGCAAGGGAAAAAATGAACTTCATGACGTTTTTTTGTCAGACGCCAATAAAATAAGGCCGCCACGCAAACACATGCTCAATCCAAAACCAGACTTATCCCCAGGGCAGAACCCAAAATGGGGATAACCACCCAGAATCAAGCACCACAAATCCAGAATCAAACAGCCGATTCCCAGAGATTCGTCCCCAAAGCGCCAGGAGAAGCGCCCAGGCTCAAGCAACTAGGGACAGAATCGCGGCACATCCCCTCTTCTTCCCTGTGCTCTGCCAGGCGCGATGACACGCGAAGCGCATGGACATTGCCGAAGCAAAAGGCCCGGACGATGTCAGGCATAATCCGACAGGAGCAGAACCTCCCCGCAAACGCCTCATTATATATACAGGGACAACCCGCTGCGTGGCCCGGCTTCGCTGAAGATCCGGGCACAACACAGCGTCGGCCTGTCGTCTGGGCATGGTACCGTGCTTTCCCTGGAAGCCGGACAGGGGCGATCGCTTTGGGCGGACGCTGCGCAACACTCACATCTCTGCTCCAGCGCCCGTTGTCCAAACTGCCTCAGAAAGCAAAACTCAAAAAGGGGAGCTTGTTCAGCCAGGATTGAGCGTGGGGGGTACGCGACACACTGCCCATTGAGGGGCCCGCAAGCCATAGACTGCTTAGACAGCATCGCAACCGATCAGAAGGCGCAGCTCTCAGCTTAGATCAGTCGGAGATCTGCCTAGCGAAACGGAAGCGAAAATGCGGTCCACTGCTGAATGCGACTGTGTTGCAAGCTCTTTGCAGCCCCGGCGCCACGTCGCGGCGACACCACTGCAACGCTGCGGCCTGTCATCAGAGCCGTAGGGGAGCCTCTGTTGACCCTGCTGATTGGCTTCTTCTCTGTCACATCTGCGCTCAGGTTTTCTATTCGAAGCGCCGACTGCAGCTCACCTTCTGCAGCAACAACGCCACTGACTGACAGCTATTGGTTGTCCTGCCTGACAATCTCAGTGATCAGGACATCGCTGGCCACATCATCCAGGACCTGCCTGGCCTGCTCAACCAGGGCCCGGCGTAGCGGTAGCAAGTTCGTAGAGTCGGTAAAGGACCCACGGAACCCACCCGAGTTCGCGTGGTCGAACAGGACGCGCAGGAATGCATCCTGCAGCCTTGGCTCGCGCGCCCTTACAATGTCTGATTTGCCTGTCGGGACCTCGATACTGAGCGAGGTGGCCACAACAGATACAATTCTGCCGCCCTCCAGTACTGGAATCACGAACTGATTGCTCAGGGCTACGTACTCAACCTGTGTCAGGTCCGGCTCAGCGGCTTTCGGCCTGGCTTCTTCTTCCATCGCGTCGGATGTCTGAGGTCGCAGGTAGAAGCCCGCCCCACCGCCCGCGGCGAGCCCGGCGATCATTAACAGAATAGGGATCAGAAGTTTTTTCATCGTCAGAACGGCAATACTATATCGGTGATCTGTTGGCCGTAACGTGGCTGCTGCACATCCGAGATCTGCCCTCTGCCGCCGTAGGAAATTCGTGCTCCTGCGATTTTGTCATATGTAATCTCATTTTGCCGCGAGATGTCTGTCGGCCTGACATATCCGGTGACGATCAACTCACGCAGTTCATTATTAACCCGCACCTCTTACTGCCCTTCGATGCGCAGCACGCCGTTTGCCAGTTGCTCGACCACGGTGGCAGCGATGCGCAGGGTCAATTGCTCGGATCGCGTGACGTCTCCACTGCCCGAGAAGGTAGAGGATGAGCTGGTATCGACCGCGCTTGCCATGTCTGCGCCATCAGGAAGATTTCGATCGATACGTTGTGGGATCCCGAAAAACTGGGGAATTCCCATGCTTTGTGATCCGCTGCGAGAGCGCCCGCTGGAATTTGTGATCTGTGCGCTGTCGTCTATTTCGATAACGACGGTTAAAATGTCACCCCGCTGCGCGGCGCGACGGTCGCCCAGAAGCGATTCCGAACCTGCATTCCAGAGCGATGAATCGTAGGGCAACCCGGAAGGATCTGCATTTCTGGGCATCGGTGTCGAATAGATCGCGTGATGCTGATAGCTGCCCTCCAAAGGGCTGAAGTCCGGCGCCTTTCCAACCTGTGACAGACCGCTGCAGGCAGACAGTGCAAATCCCGATAATATACAGACGCTGCGCTTCATGGCATTCCTCCGACCTGGATCAGCCCATCGCCCCCGATGCGGCCGGTAACCGTTGTTTTCGAGCCCAGATTCATCACGCGGATCATCTCTCCAGCGCTGCCCCGGGCCAGTGCCCTGCCCTCGGCCCGGATCACCAGGCCACCCGCGCGATATTCCAGGGCAACGATAGCGTTTCGCTCGACCAATGCTGGCGGGCCGATATCGACAGGCCGAACCGGACGGCCTGCATAAATTGCAACCCGGGTCTCAAGGCCAACTGCCTGGCTGGCATCGGCAAGGGCATCGGGGATCCTTCCATCAATCACCGTCAGATCCCCAGGCGCGATCAGCGTTTGTGCGGGCAGGTGCCGGGCTGCTACAACACTGTCAGCAAATGCAGCATCGGCAGAGAGCAACAGGAAAAGAAGCTTCCACATCAGCGCAGCTGCGTCGTTGCGCCGAGCATCTGATCGGCGGCAGTGATGACTTTCGCATTCAGTTCATACCCGCGCTGCGCTTTGATGAGTTCGGTGATTTCACGCACGGCGTCTACAGAACTTTCCTCAAGATAGCCCTGCCTAAGCGTGCCCAGCCCGTCGGTGCCAGGATCGTTGACAATCGGCGGCCCGGACGCGGCAGTTTCAAGAAAGAGGTTCGAGCCAATCGCCTCGAGGCCCTTTTCGTTGGTGAAGTCAGTCAGGGTAAACTGGCCCAGAAGTTCCGGCTGAACGCGATCCGAAAAATAGGCCCAGACCTCGCCCTCAGGATTGATCGCAATCGAGCGCGCCTCGGGCGGTATGGTGACGCCAGGCACCACCGGGTAGCCATCAGATGTGACAATCAGACCATCGGCCGAACGCTTCAGGGCACCGTCCCGCGTATAGGCAGACATGCCGGCGGGAAGTTCGACCTCAAGATAGCCATTGCCGTCGATGGCAACGTCGAGATCGCCATTGGTCATCGAAAGCGATCCTTGCTGCAGCACCACCGATACCGATGATGGCCGCACGCCCAGACCTACCTGAACGCCGGTGGGCAACATCGTTCCGTCGCTGGCGGAAACCGTGCCTGGCCGACTATATTGCTGATAGTGAAGGTCGGCAAAATCGGCCCTCCTGGCGTTGTAGCCATTTGTCGACATATTCGCGAGGTTGTTCGAGACGACATCGACCTTTATCTGCTGCGCAGTCATGCCAGTAGCCGCGATGTGAAGTGCTTTCATGCTATGACCTATTGACCAAGGGTCTGAATGACGTTGCGGACGCGGTTGTCCTCTGCGTCGAGAAATTTCTGACCGAGTTCATAGGTGCGCTGCACCTCTATCATCCGGGCGATCTCGACAACCGGGTTAACGTTGCTCTCTTCAAGAAATCCCTGCATGATCCGGCCGGTCTCAGCCGGCTCGACCATGCCCCCGTCAAACAGGGTGCCCGAGCGGTGGCGCAGTGACAGCGGGTCAACCGGCTGCCACAGACCGACCTGACCGACCGCCGCACCATCGGCGGAAATCGTGCCATCCTCACCGATTGCGACCGCAGCCCCGGGGGGCACAAAGACCGGCGCCCCGCCTGCATCAAGAAGCTGATAGCCCTCTGGCGTAACCAGCTCTCCCTCGGCTGATGGGGTGAAATTGCCGGCCCGGGTCAGCCTTTCACCCTCTGGCGTCATGACCAAGAAGAAGCCATCGCCCTGAATGGCCAGGTCAAACGCCCCCCCGGTCATGGAGATTCCCGCCTGTGTGAGATCGGCGATCCTGGCATTGCCATGACTGAGCGAGAGCGACGGCTCCTGGTTCAGCCGGGTCACATGTTCCGCGAATACCAGCCCTTCACGCCGGAATCCGGTCGTTGAGATATTGGCCACATTGTTCGCAACGATCTGCATTTCGCGCATCAGGCCAGATTGACGGCTGAGTGCGACATAACCTGCTGAATCCATGTCAGCCCCCCTCGATCAGAGGAATGATGTAATCCCCGTAAAGCGATGTAAGGGCACCTGTCATGAAGCCCATCGAAAGCCAGAAGGCACAAAGCATTGCCGCCAGTTTTGGCACAAAGGTCAGCGTCATTTCCTGAACGGATGTCAGGGCCTGAAAGAGACCGATCACCACCCCCGTCACCAGAGCAACGATCAGGATTGGCGCCGAGATCTTCACCCCGACCCAAAGGGCATGCCGCAATGCATCAAAAAAGGCGGCATCGGTCATACAGGCATCCTCAGGATCTCCTGATAGGCCTCGACAACCTTGTCGCGCACGGTGGCAACCGTTTCGACCGCCAGCTGCGACGATGAAAGCGCCTCGACAAGTGCGTGCGGACTTGCCTCTCCCGCCATGGCCTGACGCGAGGTGATTTCGTGGCGCATCAGCGTATCGGTGAATTCACCCACAACGCTGGAAAAATTCAGACCGCTGCCGGCGCCCGGCGCTGCGGCCGTTCTGGCCTGCGCGTAATTGGCTGCGGCAAAGGATGTATTCAAATCCATTCTGGAATCTCCTAGCGGCGTAGAACTTCAAACAGGCTTTGCATCATCTGCCGTGCCTGATCGAAGAGTCTGACATTTGCGTCATAGCTGCGTTGCGCCTCACGGGCGTCTGCAATTTCGATCATCAGATCGACGTTCGAACCTTTGTAATAACCAGCCTCATTGGCCATCGGGTGGCCCGGACTGTATATTTCCGGCAATTCCTGCTGATCGAGCCGGACCTTGCCAGAGCGCACGGTGGCACCATCCATGACCTGCTCAAAGCTGATCAGTTTGCGCCGGTATCCAGGCGTATCCGCATTTGCGATATTCTCGGACACATAGCGGATCCGGTTGGCCTGCGCCTCCATCCCCGAGGCAGAGGCCGCAAGCGAGTTGCCAAGATCATTCATATAACCTGGCCTCAGCTGTTTCTGCCGAGTGATGCGCGGATCACCCCGGATGTCGCCCGATAGATCGCCAGCGCCATCTCATGATCCTGCCGGGCAGAGGCGGATTTGACCATTTCCATCTCAATCGAGACATCATTGCCGTTCGGCGCCTCTGCCCCGCCAGACATACGCATCTCTGGCAGCGCGGCCCCGGGGGCTGCGCCCAGATGCTTTGCCCTGGTGGCGCGCATAGTGCTGTCGCTGCCATAGCTTTCAGAAAAGGATTCCAAATCCCTGGCGCGATAGCCCGGCGTATCGGCATTGGCGACATTGCGGGCAATCACATCCATACGTGCCCCAGAATAAGCCGCCAAATTCTGCGACATCCTGGTCAATTCCAGTTTTGCGAACATTGGGATTCTCCCTTGTGGTTCGGCATTCCGTCATCTGCTTCACCAAGGTTTAAGGGTGATTCCTTTAGAAACCGTAATTGGGTGACAAAGGATCGGCAGATGACATTAGAATTTGAATCACTTCTCGCAGAACTGGCGACGATCGGGGCGGTGCGCGAAATGGGCCGGATCGCCGAAATCTCGTCAGGGTCCATGGTTGTCAAAGGGTTGCATGGCGCGACACCGGGGGATCGTGTGCTGATCGACGACGAAACCATGGGCGGCGAGATTGTCAGCATATCAGAGACCGGGGCCACAATCCTGCCAGAGGGCGACACGGATGGAATCGCCGTCGGAACGCGGGTTTCGCTGCTGGGCAAGATCAACCTTGCACCGGATGTGTCCTGGCTGGGCCGCATCGTTGATCCGCTTGGGCGGCCGCTGGATGCCCGGCCGCTGCTTTGCGGGCCAAAGCGGCGGCCTTTGACCGCAAGCCCGCCTGACCCGGCGCATCGGCGCGGCTTTGGGGCACGGCTTTCAACCGGGGTGGCGGTATTTGACACGCTGCTGCCGCTGGTTCGGGGGCAGCGGGTCGGGCTGTTTGCGGGCTCTGGCGTGGGGAAATCCTCGCTGCTGGCGCGGCTGGCGCGGGGCGTGCAGGCGGATGTCGTCGTGATCGCCCTGGTGGGCGAACGCGGGCGCGAATTGCGCGAATTCACCGATAAAGTGCTGGGGCCCGAGGGGATGGCGCGCTCTGTCGTTGTCACCGCGACCTCGGATCAGTCGCCGCTGATGCGGCGGCGGTGCCTGCTGTCGGCGATGACCGTGGCCGAGCATTTCCGGGATCAGGGCAAGCATGTGCTGCTTCTGATCGACTCGGTCACCCGCTTTGCCGAGGCGCATCGTGAGGTTGCACTGGCCGCAGGTGAGGCCGCATCGCTGCGCGGCTACCCGCCCTCAACCTCACATGCGCTGATGTCGCTTTGCGAGCGGGCGGGGCCTGGCGCAGACGGGGTTGGCGATATTACCGCGATCTTTTCGGTGCTGGTCGCGGGCTCGGATATGGAAGAGCCCATCGCCGACATCATTCGCGGCACCATCGACGGCCACGTCGTCCTTAGCCGCACCATCGCCGAGCGGGGGCGCTATCCGGCGGTTGATCTTTTGCGCTCGGTCTCGCGCAGCCTGCCCGGTGCCGCGACCGAGGACGAGAATGAGGTCATCACCGATGCCCGCAAGCTGCTTTCAACCTACGACCAGACCGAGATGATGATCCATGCCGGGCTATATGTCTCTGGCAGCGACCCGCTGATCGACCGCGCCATCCGCATCTGGCCAAAACTGGATGCGTTCCTCGCCGAGATGTCCCCATCCGGCGAGGTGCGCGGCAGTTTTGAGCGGCTTCGCCTGATCCTGCGCGGGTGATTTCAGCGGCCCAAATGAAAAGGGCGGGGACCATGCCCCGCCCTTTCCGATCAGTGTATTGCGGCCTCACTGGGGCGCGGCCGGTTTGAGGCGACCAGGCGATCCTCAATCTGCAGCCCCTCATCGGTTGCCGAGACATGAACCACAGCCCCATCCAGGATCTCGCCACCCAGAAGCATCTCTGCCAGCGGATCCTGCAGCTGACGCTGGATCACCCGTTTCAGCGGACGGGCCCCGAAAACCGGATCATAGCCCTCTTCGGCAAGCCATTCCTTCGCCTTGTCATCCAGTTCCAGCGTGATCTTGCGATCTGCCAGACGTTTTTCCAGCCGCTTCAGCTGGATGCCGACAATGCCAGACATATCGGCGCGGCCCAGGCGGTCAAAGATGATCATCTCATCCAGACGGTTCAGGAATTCGGGGCGGAAATGGGCCCGCACCGCCTCCATCACTTCGGCTTTTGCACCCGAGGTATCCGCGCCATCCGGCAGCTCTGACAAAGCCCGCGCGCCGAGGTTCGAGGTCAGGATGATCAGCGTCTGCTTGAAATCAACCACACGCCCCTGGCCATCGGTCAGCCGCCCGTCATCAAGCACCTGCAACAGCACGTTGAACACATCCGGATGGGCCTTTTCGACCTCATCGAACAGCACAACCTGATAGGGCCTGCGCCGGACAGCCTCGGTCAGAACGCCGCCCTCATCATAACCGACATAGCCCGGAGGGGCACCGATCAGCCGCGCCACGGAATGTTTCTCCATGAATTCCGACATATCGATGCGCACCATCGCCGAGTCGTCATCAAAGAGGTATTCCGCCAGCGCCTTGGTCAGCTCGGTTTTGCCAACCCCGGTCGGGCCAAGGAAGAGGAACGAGCCCAGCGGCTTATTCTCATCCGACAGCCCGGCCCGCGCCCGGCGCACGGCCTTCGAGACAGCTTCCACCGCCTGACGCTGGCCGATGACCCGCTTGCCCAGCTCATCCTCCATCTTCAGCAGCTTTTCCTTCTCGCCCTCAAGCATTTTCGTGGTCGGGATGCCCGTCCAGCGCTCAACCACCTCGGCGATCTGCTCGGGCCGCACCGATTCAGAGACCAAAGCCTCCCCCTCACGGCCCTCGGCCTCACCCAGCTGCTTTTCCAGCTCTGGGATGGTGCCATATTGCAGCTCACCGGCGCGGCCGAAATTGCTTTCGCGCTTGGCCTGGTCCAGTTCGGCACGGGCGCGGTCAAGCTGTTCCTTGAGGTCACGCGCCTTGTTCAGATTGTCGCGCTCTGCCTGCCATTTCGCAGTCAGCTCGGCCGAGTGGTCTTTCAGATTGGCCAGCTCCAGTTCCAGCTTTTCCAGCCGGTCTTTCGAGGCCGCATCATCCTCTTTCTTCAGCGCCTCGGATTCGATGGTCAGCTGCAGGATCTGGCGATCCAGCGCGTCGAGCTCCTCGGGTTTGCTGTCCACCTCCATCCGCAGACGGCTGGCGGCCTCATCGACGAGGTCAATCGCCTTATCGGGCAGGAAACGGTCGGTGATATAGCGTTGTGACAGCTGCGCAGCCGCAACCAGGGCCGAATCCGAGATCTTCACCCCGTGATGCAGCTCATATTTCTCTTTGATACCGCGCAGGATCGAGATTGTGTCCTCGACCGTCGGCTCAGAGACCATCACCGGCTGGAAACGCCGCGCCAAGGCTGCGTCTTTCTCGATATATTTGCGATATTCGTCCAGCGTGGTCGCGCCGACGCAATGCAGCTCGCCCCGGGCAAGCGCGGGCTTGATCAGGTTTGCAGCGTCCATCGCGCCATCGGTTTTCCCGGCGCCAACCAGCACATGCAGCTCGTCGATGAAGAGGATGATCTCTCCGGCGGCAGATTCGATCTCTTTCAGGATGGCTTTCAGCCGTTCCTCAAATTCACCGCGATATTTCGCACCCGCAATCAGCGCACCCATATCCAGCGACATCAGCTTTTTGTTGCGCAGCGATTCGGGCACATCGCCATCGACGATGCGCAGGGCCAGCCCTTCGGCAATGGCGGTTTTACCGACGCCAGGCTCGCCGATCAGCACGGGGTTGTTTTTGGTGCGGCGCGACAGAACCTGCATGGCGCGGCGAATTTCTTCATCGCGGCCGATGATAGGGTCGATCTTGCCATCCCGCGCAGCCTCGGTCAGGTCGCGGGCATATTTGCTTAACGCTTCCATCGTATCCTCGGCCGAGGCGCTGTCAGCCGTGCGGCCCTTACGGATGTCATTGATCGCAGCGTTCAGCCCCTGGGCCGTCACCGCGCCTGCGGTCAGCGCATCTTTGGCCCGGGTATTGACCAGGGCAAGCGCGGTCAGCATCCGCTCGACCGGAACAAAGCTGTCGCCTGCCTTTTTGGCAACCGCTTCGGCCTCATCCAGGACGCGGACAAGCTGGGGGTCGATATAGGTCTGGCCGTCCCCGCCCGAGACTTTGGGCAGTTTCTCAATCGCGGCATTCACCGCCTCATTGACACGCTCAGGGCTGCCCCCGGCACGGCGGATCAGGTTCGCGGCAAGCCCCTGGTCATCATCCATCAGGGCTTTCAGCAGATGGTCGGGCAGCACGCGCTGGTGCTCTTCGCGCATGGCAATGGTCTGGGCCGACTGGATAAAACCGCGCGACCGCTCCGTGAACTTTTCAATGTTCATCGGTCTCTCCTTTTCATAAGCGCCATTCCCTGCGGTCGCCCTGAAAAGGCACGCCCGCCTATGGCCTTCGCCAGATAATCTGGGGCGGCACGGGGCTGGGTTCAAGCCATTCGCCGGGGCGATCTGCGAAATTTTTCCGATCAATCGGCCCCGAGAGAGATCCCGCGAGAAATCCCACCAGGGGGCCGATTTCCGCCGACATGAACAGGCCTCTTCGGCGGGTTTCTCCCCTCATGCGTGCAGGGGCGGCCACGGCGCTTGTTCCTGGGGCTTTGGCATGGGCACAGTCGCCCGCAAAAAGGACAAGAACATGAGCGAGCGACTCGAAGCGATTTTACCACAGGTGCCTGTTGAGGGGATCGTCATCCATATCGGCAAGGCCGGAATCGGCATGGGCGATCTGGCCGAGGCACGCCTGTTGCCCGATGGGCGGGTGGGAATCTTCGCCGTAATCCGCCAGCGGGTGCTGGGCATTTTTCCGACCCGTCGCATGGGTTATATTGGCCATCTGGGCCCTGTGGCCGAGCGGATCCTTTCGCCCGCGCTGATCGAGGGGCTTTTGTTGCGGCTGCGCATCGTCGTCCTGACGCCCGAGCATCTGGCAACCAATGGCCCGCCAGAGATCCACGTCTCGGTCTGGGCTGATCCGCAGCGCCTGGCCCCCTGGCTGGATCTGGGGGCGCTTTATGTGCCGCCGCTGGCCGATGACCAGGATCGGGACCAGGTCAGCCTGACCACCGCCTGAACGGGGTTACAACTCATAGCGGATATAGGCGAAAGCATGTCCATCCGGGGCCCAGGACGGCACGTTGATCGTGCCCTGACCGCCGATAAATTCGCGTAAAATGCGCCGCTCCTGCCCCTCAGGGTCGGAAATCATCAGCCGCACCGGCAGATCGGCCGGGTGCCCCTGGGTTCCCGGCGGATAGGACAGCCAGCACAGCCAGCGCCCGCAAGGCGAGGGGTGCGGGAACCAGTTCACCCTGTCATCGCAGAACAGCTGGCGCTGATTGCCGCCATCGGCATCCATCACCCAGATCTGCGCATGGCCTGATCGGTCACTGTTCCAATAAATTCGCCCGCCATCATGGCTGAAATCCGGGCCATCATTATGGCCTGCGGCTTCGGTCAGGCGATGCTCTGCGCCACCAGACAAGGCACGGCAAAATATATCAACCTGGCGATCTGAGCCCCGCACCGCCGGATACACCATGGTCAGACCATCAGGCGACAGCCCGTGCCACCAGCTCGGCGCGGCTGACGATATTTCCTCAGGATGCGCATCGGGCGCGATCCCGGCCTCGGGGATTGCATAGATCCGGGCGCCCTGCCCCTGATAATGGCTGCCAAACAAAATGCGACCGTCGCCTGTCAGACCATGATCATTGTTGCAGCGCCCCGCCAGCCCGGTGCTGACCCTGGTCAGCCCGCGCCCATCCTGTGGCACCCGCCACAGATGCCCGCCGGAATTAACCAGAAACCCGACGCCCGGCCACCAGTTTGGCGCCTCGATCCGCTCTTGCCCGACACGCCCCTGATGGCGCAGCACCGTGGTCACCGCACCATCCGGCGTGATGGTCTCAAGGATCGAGATCACTCACGCGCTTTCGGGGTCAGCAGTTTTTTCGGGCGCAGCGCCTCGGCCGCTTTGAAGAGGCCAAAGGTCTGGTTGACGTAATTCACCGCACCGCCGATCTGGTCGATATAGGTGTCCAGCTCTGCCGTGCGCTCGGCCGCCAGCACCTGAACCGTGCGCGAAGGATCCATTCCCTCAAATTGCACATAAAAAAGCGGCTCGCCCCGGCGCAGAATGATATCTTTCTGCGGCTCATGCCATTCAAAGGCCCACATCAGCGGGCGCGGCCAGACCGAAATCGGGAACCGCCCGCCGAAAATCGTGCCCGGCAGCGGGTCGGGGCGATAATGCATGAAGGGCGAAAGCTGGGTCAGATAGACCAGCTCATCGGCGATAAAGCAGTAGGGCAGCGAAAGCTGGATCGTCGGGCGGTCGGGATAGCGCCACTCGGCCTCATTCACCAGGGTCAGCAGCTCATTAAGCTTATTGCCCCGCACCGGGCTGGCGGTGCCCAGCCGATTGATCAGCACGGGCCGCCCGTCTTTGTCGCGACCAAAGCCGATCTGCAGATCAAAGGGGCATTTCACCATGAAATACCGACTTTCCAGCTGGATCACGCCAGGGCAGCGCGCCGCGCTTTTCGCATGGGTTTTGTTTTGCTGGCGAAAGATCACCCGCTCAGGCGGGTCGTAAAGCACCGCATTCTTGTCTTTCGTCAGGAACCAGCCCACCTGGATCGGGCCAGAGCCGGGCCCCTCTTCGGGGCGCTCGACCGTAATCGTGATTTCCATAAAACTGCCTTCGCGTATTTTCCTCAAAGTCGCGCCATTAACCCTGTCTGTCAATGAAACCGCTCCGGGTGAACAAGCGCTTAACAGGGCCTGCCTTTCTCTTGTCAAACCGCGCCTGCCATGACACTTGAGGCGAAACCGCCCTTTCAGCCCGGAGTGCCCCCGATGGATGACCGCCTTATCGTCGCTATGGATGTGCCGAATGTGGTCGCGGGTCTGGCGCTGGCCGACCGCCTGGGCGATGCCGCCAGCTTCTATAAAGTGGGGCTTGGCATGCTGACGGGCGGCGGCATGGCGCTGGCGCTTGAGCTGAAGAATGAGCGCGACAAGCGGGTTTTCCTGGACCTGAAACTTTTCGACATCGGTCAGACGGTTGAGAATGCGGTCAGGGGGATCGCCGGGATGGGCCTTGATTTCCTGACCGTGCATGGCGATCCGCAGGTGGTGCGGGCGGCGGCAGAGGGGAAATCGGGCACCGATCTGAAGATCCTGGCGGTGACCGTGCTGACCTCGCTGGACCGCGCCGATCTTGACGCCAATATGATCCGCCCCGGCGATATTCACGAAATCACCGTCGAGCGGGCACAGCGCGCGCTGGCTGCGGGTGCGGATGGCGTCATCGCCTCGCCGCAAGAGGCCGCGCAGATCCGCGCCCTGCCCGAGGCGGCGGGCAAGCTGATCGTCACCCCCGGCGTGCGCCCGGCAGGGGCCGCGAGCGGTGATCAGAAACGCATCGCCACGCCCGCGGCCGCAATCCGCGACGGCGCCGATCACATCGTGGTTGGCCGCCCGATCTGGGCCAGCGCCGATCCGGCGGCCGCGGCCCGCGCCGTCATCGCCGAGCTGCAAGGGCTCTGAGCCCCCAGGGCGGCCGATCTGGCCCGCATAGCCGCGCAAATTTTCGCAGGCGCTGCCGCATAAACCCATTCTAAACGCTCTGCGGTGCAGACTCGGCCCGATATTCAGGCAGAGGCTGCAGGGAATGGACTCGATTCACCGCTTTATCTGGCATGAGGCCGGCACAGGACGTGAGGACTGGCTGGTCCTCAGCGCTATTGCCGCAGCCATCGCCACAATTCTGGGCGTCTGGATCAGCGCGGGCGGGGCGCAGCAGGTCACCAACTCTCTTCAGAGCGTCATTTCCGATGCGGTGAACGATATCGGCAGCGAGGTGGCTGTCGATCCCGAAGCCCATCCCTGACGGCAGGAGAGATTATGAAGCTTAAAATCCTCATGCTTACCCTGCTTGGTGTGCTGCTTTCGGTGGTGGCCGGGTTCGGCACTTTTCAGTATTCCCGCGCTCTTGAGGCCGAGCTGGCGGTTGCAAGGGTCAGTCTGCGTGCCTTTGGCGAAACGGTCCTTGTTCCGGTTCCGGCCCGCGATCTTACGCCGGGCAGCGTGCTGACCGCCGCCGATTTTCAGCAGGTGAAAATGCCGGGCAGCTATCTGCCCGACAATATATTGCAGGATTTGCCTGACGACGAGGCTGGTTTCATCGCTCTTGCCGCCCTGCGTCAGGGGGCGCTGGTGATGCGTGGCGACATTGCCACCGCTACGGGCGGTACGGACTACGGCTTCATCCTGTCGGGCGACGCCCGCGCCATCGCAATCAAAGCACAAAATCTGCAGGATTTTATCGAAAAGCTGAAACCCGGCGATCCGGTTGACCTTTTATGGACCCGCAACACCGGGGGCGGCACGACTGAGACGAGGATGATCGGCTCGGCACTGCGCATCCTTTCTTTGCCGATCACCAGCGGCGATGGCCCGCTGGCCGATAAGCTGATGCTGGAAGGTGCGGCCCAGGACGCGATGCGGGTGGTTGAAGCCTCGGCCTCTGGCCAGTTCAGCATTCTGCCCGCGACCCGAAAGCTCAGCCTGGAAGAAGAGCAGATCGTGATCGGCCCGGGCGATCTTGCCCGCCTGCCTTTGGTCCTGCGCGACAGCCCCTCTGACGGTCCGATCGCGGCAGCGGGCCGCCCGCGCTGCCAGACCGCGATTGTGCGCGGCGGTGCCAGATCCCAGCTGGAGGTGCCATGCTGACCGATGACCCACCAGGACAGGGTGATACCCCGGCCGCGCCTGACGCACCCATGCGGATTTGCGCCATATGCGACGGCTTTGACGCGCTGATGCGTATGTCTGCATGGCTGGTAACGCTTCCGGCGAATGCAATTCGAACAGATCTTGGCCTGTCCGAAGCGATGGCGCATTTCTCTCAGCTGAATGAGCGATATGACCAGCTCATTCTGGCGCCAGACACGGCAAAATCGGCCTCGCCAAAACTGGTGACGGGGGTGTTGCAGGCGGCGGTCGCCCGCAGTGATACGATTACGGTCCTGTTGCCTCCTGGGGCGCGGCTTTCACTGCCGCAGCTTCCGGGGCTGCAGATCCAGTATGGCCCACCATTCGCCCATCCCCGGGCAGCCTCACCCCTGGAGGCCGCACCCGACCAGCCAGGAGTGGCAACCGAGAACGCCGATGGGACAGCCCCACCCAATACAGGTTCTGTGGCCCGCCTTTTTGCCCGCATCAGGAAGCAAACGCCGGGGGCTGCCGCCATGGCTTCCAGGCCAGCGAAAGCGATCAGCCTGCCGAACACGCCTTGCCGTGTCCTGGCAATCCAACCCGTAGCAGGCGGGGTCGGGGCCAGCACTCTGGCCGTAAACCTCGCCACTGAGCTGGCGCTTCTGCCCGACGCCCCTGAAGTCTGCCTGATCGATCTGAACCTTCAGTTCGGCAGTATTGGCACTTACCTTGATCTACCGACAAACTCGCGGGTTACAGACGCCTATCGCCAGCTCTCAACCCTTGATCACGATTCTTTCCAGTCCTGCCTGATCAAAGCAAACGAGCATCTGCGCGTTTTCCCCGCCCCGGCTGAGATCCTGCCCATCGATGGCATATCCGAACACGATCTGCGGCGCATTCTTTCGCATGCCCGCAGCAGCGCCGATCTGATCCTGATCGACCTGCCCCATATCATCACCGACTGGAGCGGGGCCGCCTGGACAGAGGCAGAGCTGATTTTCACGATCAGCCGCAATGATGTGCGTTCTGCGCAGAACATGTCCCGATTGCTGGCCTTGCTGCGCGCCGAACGCCTGGCAGAGGGGCGGATGTTTCACCTGCTGAACCAGGTTCCCGCACGGCCGGACCCCGAATGGCTTGCGGCGCGTTCGGGCTTTGAAAAAGGGCTCGGCACGCCGTTTTTCAGACAGTTCAGCGATGGCGGGCTGGCCATCGTCAATGCCTGCAACTCTGGTATCCCGCTGCGTCGCGCCGCGCCTGGCAATCCTCTGACCGCAGATCTTCTCGGCCTTGTTGAGCTGCTGCAAAGCCGCATTCAGATCCGCCGCACTGCGACCGAAGCGGGGGCCCTGTGATGTTCGATAAATTCCGTCAGAGCAAACTGTCTGATTTTTCGCCCGCAGCTGAGGCCGCATTGCCCGCCCTGCTGCCCGCCCATCCCGAAGAGCCCCCCTCATCAGAGGTTACAACCGCGCGCCAGCGCCGCCGCAAACTGGCCGATATCCGCCAGCAGGCCCACCATCAACTGCTTGAAATCCTGAACCTCTCCGCCCTCTTTCAGGCAAGCGAGGCCGAGATCAAGGCCGAGATTGCAGCCGTGCTTAAGACGGTGATCCCGTCCCAAAGCGTCGCCGTCAGCGGGGCGGAGCGCGATGGCCTGGTCGAAGAGCTGTACTATGAGGTGATGGGGCTGGGGCCGCTTGAGATCCTCATCAATGATGAGACCGTCTCTGACATTCTGATCAATGGCCCTGACCAGGTGTTCGTCGAACAGGGCGGCTTGCTCGAGCTGACCGACGTACATTTCCAGGATGAGGCCCATCTTCGAAGGATCCTGCAGAAAATCGTTGGAATGGCGGGAAGAAGGCTTGATGAATCAACCCCTTATGTCGATTCGCGTCTGCCTGACGGCTCTCGCCTGAACGCCGTTATTGCCCCTATCGCCCTGGATGGCACGCTGGTTTCGATCCGCAAGTTTCGCAAAGACAAGCTTAGCCTTGATCAGCTGACCTTTCTCGGCGCCATGAGCGACAGGATGGCAATCTATCTGCGCGCCGCCGTCGCCTGCCGGCTGAACATTGTCATCTCGGGCGGAACCGGCTCTGGCAAGACCACCCTGATGAACGCGCTTTCGGCCTTTATCGGCAAACGCGAGCGGATCATCACGGTCGAGGACACCGCAGAACTGCAGCTGCAGCAGTCCCACGTCGGACGCATGGAAAGCCGCCCCGCAAATATTGAGGGCAAGGGGGCCATCACGCAGCGCGACTGCCTGCGCAACGCGCTGCGCATGCGCCCGGACCGGATCATCGTCGGTGAGACGCGGGGCGATGAGGTGATTGACATGCTTCAGGCAATGAACACCGGCCATGACGGATCAATGACCACGATCCACGCCAATTCGGCCCGGGATGCCACCAGCAGGCTGGAAAATATGGTCGCAATGTCCGGCATTGAGATCCCGCTTGGGGCGCTGCGCCGCCAGGTGGCCAGTGCCGTGAACCTGATCGTGCAGGTCAACCGTCTTCAGGATGGCAGCCGTAAGGTGACGTCGATCACCGAAGTCACCGGATGCGAGGGTGAAATCCTGACCATGCAAGAGCTGTTTTTCTACGAACACACCGGCATCACCCCCGATGGCAGGGTTGAGGGACAGTTTGGCGGAACCGGCGTCCGATCAGCCTGGTCAGACAGGTTCCGCCGCTGGGGCATCAACCTGCCACCTGACCTGTTCGGGGGCTGACCATGGCACTTTCTGTCGTCTTTGGCCTGATTGTCACCCTGGGCTTCACCTTTGTTCTTGCAGCGATTTTTCTGATGTCGCGCGTTGCCGCGCAAAACCGCGTCGACCTGATCGTGCGGCGCTTTACAGGCGAGATTCGCCCGGAAAGTGGCTCGCCTGACGAAGAAGAGGCTATCGCCCTGCGCCGTGACGCGGCAGGCCGGGGATGGCTTGGCCTGCTGCCCGTTCCGGGCTCTGATGACGGGATCGTGCCGCGCAGGGTAACCGTGGTCCTCTTTCTCGGCATCACGACCACAACCACGCTTATGCTGCATCTGCTGGCGAGCCTGGGCGTCGCCACGGGAATAGCCTGCGGCCTGATTCTTTCGCTGATTGGCTGGATCATCCAGGCCCGCCGGTTGCGCCGCCGCCGGGCCGCCGCCATCGAAGAAGCTCTGCCCGAAGCGATGGATCTGATCGTGCGCTCTCTCAAAATCGGCCTGCCGGTCGGAACAGCCGTGCAGGCGGCCGGACGCGAGCTGATCGGCCCCATCGCCGAAGAGTTTTCAGACACTTCGGCCAGAATCAGCTACGGCCAGGAGCCCGTTGGCGCATTGCGCGACATGGCAAACCGCACCGGCAGCCAGGGCCTCAGCTTTTTCGCGGCGGCCGTCGCCATTCAGTCCACCACCGGCGGCAACCTCGCCGAGATCCTCGAACGTCTCGCCAATATCGAGCGCGGACGCCAACAACTGCGCCGCAAAGTCCGCTCGATTACCTCAGAGGCAAAATGGTCGGGGCGCTTCCTGTCCTTTTTTCCCCTTGGCGCAACAGCAATGCTGCTTTCTGTAAACCCCAGCTATTTCTCGGAAATCTCAGGCCAGCCATTCTTCATCCCAATGCTGGGCGCAGTAGGAGGATTGTTGGCCCTAAACATCCTGTTCATGCATTGGCTGGTAAAAGTCGAATGAGCACATTCGACCTTGGCCCAGCGGGAAGGTGATTTTGACAGCTTCTCTTTTTTTCCTCGGCAGCTTCATCCTCGGCGGCTCACTCTTTGGTATGGCGATGCTCCTGGTCAGTCGCGCTCCGGACAGAGTTTTTGAGCGAAAGATCAGGTCCGAACCAGGCGAGCCAACCTCGGGCGACACCGTCGAACTGCGGCGACAGCTGGCCCAGGCCGGTTTTACCCATCCGGATGCGCCGCGCATCTTTCAGCGTATTCGCCTCGGCTTGTTGCTGATAATGGTCGGGCTGGCGGCGATCGCAATCAGCCTTCCGGCCCTTCTCGGAGAGCGCGGGGCCGAAGAAAAGGGCATCGTTCTCGTTGCAGCCTTCCTGGTGGGCTATTTCCTGCCCACAATGGCCGTTGACCGCAGGCGAAAGGCCTGGATGAAGCGCATTTCAATTGCCTTGCCAGATGCACTCGACTTCATGCTGGTCTGTGTCGAGGCTGGTCAAACCACCGATCTCGCGCTTCTTCGCGTGGCGGAAGAAATCAGGCCGGTCCACCCGGACCTTTCGGCCCAGCTCACCACCCTGAATGAGGCTCTGACCGCCGGCGCCGAGCGCCATGATGCCTGGCACCGCCTGGCAACAGAGACCGAAAATGACGATTTGCGCCAACTGGCAACAATTGTCGTGCAGTCGGGACATCTGGGAACGCCTATCGCGCAAACACTGCGGGTGTTCAGCGCCGATCTGCGTGACCGGCGCGTGCGTCAGATCGAAGAACGCGCCAATGTTCTGCCGACAAAAATGACCCTTGGAACGATGATTTTCACGGTGCCGCCGCTGCTGATCCTGCTGCTTGCGCCGTCCTTCTATCGTCTGATCATGACCAACTGAGGCCGATATCCATGGCCCCTGCCTCTGTAAAAGAAGCAAACCACTATGACTGAACAGGCCTTATCCTCGCAGGCATGGCGTGCGGTCACGCTGTTTTGCCTGACCCTTCTGCCCGCCGCAGCACAAATTCTGTCGGCGATCCCACCTATGCCCGTGTTTGCCATGATCAGCGCAACCGTTTCCGCAGCGATCCTGACAGCAACACTGACGATTTTGCTGCCCTCAGACGATATTCCGGTCCGGATGCTTCGCATTCTGGCCTCTGTAATTTCCATGGTTTTACTGCCGGGTTTCGGCATCACCGAAAGCCTGATCCAGACAGTCTATTCAGCTGAACACCCCTCGCCCTTCATGCTTGCATTTTGCTGGATCGCAGGTGCGATTCTGGCCTGGCTGTCCAGCGCCGTACGGCAGGTGCTCAGCTGGCAGTCCAGCGAAACCTCGACCGCGCTGATAAGACCTGTCCATTTGCTCTTCTCGTTGGCGGTTCTGACCATCGGATTCTGGCTGATCGCAACTGCCAATACGACCGAAAGCATGACGCCATTTTCACTGCAGGTCATCGTTCTTGCAGCTGGTCTGGCTTTTTTCTCGCTGTCCGTTACGCTCATTTTCAATCTTGGGATCACAATCGCGGGTGATCGCAAGGAAATGGCACCGGCAGACCTGACCCCATTGATAATAACAATTGGCGCAGTCTCAGGCTATTCACTGGCAGGGCGGCTATCGGAGACGCCAGGCGCATCAAACGCTGTCCTGACCGTGATTCTGGTCCTTTCGCTGATGTCAGTTTTTCTGGCCCGTCGCTTTGCCGCGCTGCTGCTGTCAGGCGCGCTGCTGCTTCTGTCTGCGCCGTCATTGTGCCAACAGCTCTTTGTCGATCCCCTGGGTGATCCGGGCCTGATCGCATTGCTGATTTCGCTGCCTGTCAGCATCATGCGCACCAGTCGGCGCAGCGGCGGTAATCTGGTGCGTCGTGCCGGGGATCCCCCCGCTGCGGTTTTGGCAAATTATCATAAAAACTCAACAAGCTGGCTTATCCAGCTGGATCTCGAAAAGCATACAGTGCACTTCCCCCACGGTTCGGTTTTCTCTGCCGAGCGTGGGCCGCCCGTAGGCTTTAACCGTGTTTTTCAAGAGAATGGTGCCAGTGGTTTGCTTGATCTGCTGCGAGAGCTGCATAAAGCCCCCCATGAGGCAACCACGCCGGTACGCATTCAGCTGCAGATGAAGCCGGTCAGCGAAATCAGGCGGCAGGTCAACGGCGGTCAGCTGTTCGAGGCCCATATCCTGGCCAAGAACCCGCCATTTGCCTGGCTGGCGCTCTTTAGCCTTTCGCATGAGAAAGAGCTCGCCTTACGCGCAGAAAAGGCTGAAAAGCTGCTGTCCGACGCCATTTTGCGTGAAGAACGGCTACTGTCATTCGCCGCGCATGAATTGCGAACCCCTGTCGCCATTCTCTCTATGCTGGCAGATGAGCTGCGGGGCGGCGCGCTTTGGGCTGACATACGTGAGGGCTTTGACCAAACCCTAGAGCGTATTACCGCCATCCTTGGGGATTTGCGGGCCGATAGCGGCAGCAGCTCTGTCCCCGCGCATAACCAGAACTTCACTCCTGCAGACCTGATTTCCCAGCTGATTGAGGTCTTTTCTCCTGTAGCAACCACATACGGCATCACCCTTGAGACAAGCCACGCCGATCAGGCCCAACTGCAGATGCGGGGGGATTTTGGTCGGGTGTTCATCGCATTGTCCAAGCTGCTTCACAACGCCATCACCCATTCAAAGGCCAGCGTCGTCAGACTCAGCGTGATCGTCAGCCGCAGCAGCAGCACCGCAACATCGCTTAGCTGGCAGGTATCAGACAATGGAACAGGCATTCCTGAACATGAGCGGGCCCGCATCTTCGAACCATTCGAGGCCGGTCCGGCCGATGCGGGCATTGGCGGGCGAAACGGACATGCGGGGCTGGGCCTTTATACCGCGCGAAAAGCGATCCGGTTGCTCGGGGGCGAGCTGACACTTCTCGACAGCAATCAGGGCAGTCATTTTGTCCTGACCCACCCTGCCCGGGATGCCGAAAATATATCCCCCACAGATGCCACCGAGGCCATCGCGGCAGGAAACCCCGCCCTCTGGTTCAATCGCAAGGTACTGTTAATAGAAGACAATCGCATGGTGGCCGAGATCACCCGCACCCGCCTGAGCCGGATCTTTCACAGCGTCGACTGGGCTGAAACCGGACCGGCGGGCCTGGAGATGTGGCGCCAGGGTCAGTATGATCTGGTTCTCATTGATCAGCTTTTGCCTGGCCTGACAGGATGCGAAGTGGTGCGCGCGATCCGTGAAGCTGACAGTTCTCTGCCCATTATTGGCATCACCGCCTCGACGCTTGGCACCGAATGTCGTGATCTTGAGGCGGCAGGCGTAACAATCGCGCTGGAAAAACCGCTCAGCTATGCGCAGATCCGAAACCTCGCAGAAGAGTGGTTTTCGCCTCCCTCTGCCCTTCAGGAAAATGCTGACAGCAAGATGTGAAAGCCCGCTTTGTAATGGCCTTATCGCATCACCTTCAGAGATGCGTCCCGACAGGGGGCAGGCACCCAGGATTTTGGCGAAACCACTCCGGGGTCGCTATGCGACAACCGCAATCGCGCTATAGGGAAGGAATCGTCCATCAGACCAAAAGCAGATGCTGCCCGTATCGCTGTCGGACATCACAGGATCTACCGCCCAACAGACAGGATGAGCACCGGCATCGGGCATCACCGCAGATGGCAGCTGGCTCAGCTCCAATAGGCGGCAGCGGTGATCCCGGCTTTGGTAAGTCCATGTGCCAGCAATGCCTTGCGGGCATCGGGGGCATCGGTGGCTCCGGCGGCAAAAAACACAGCATGCTCTGCGGCAGACTGAGATGCAATTTCAGGTATTTTCAACATATTAATTGCAGAACCAGGGGTGCCACCCTGTTCTCGGAAGACCCAGGTCAGTTGCACGCCGCCCGGGTGTTTCAGCGGCTGGATATCCTGCGCAGTTGGCACCACCAGAATCGCCTGCCCCCGGACGGTATCAGGCAATTCCTCCAGCAGACGGGCGATTATCGGCAGCGCGGTTTCATCGCCAACAAAGCCCTGCCAGGCAGCCCCGCTCCGGCCTCCGGTTCCTGAGGGACCGACCAGCACAATTTCAGCGCCCGGCTGAACGGTACGGCACCATTCGGTCACCCGCCCGCCCTCATGAATGAAAACATCGAAGGAAAGCCGTGCACCGTCTGGCGTGATCTGCAGCAGGCGGGTCGTATAGACCGGGCGATGCCAGGCCGCCAGGCCCCCGGGCCATTGGGTCACGCCATTGCTGTCGGTCATCGGCCAGGGCGCATCTTTGGGGCCCAGAAGCAGGCGGAAATGAAAACCACCCACAGCGAAACGCGCCAGCTCGGCACCCCCGACCTCAACCCGGTAATAGGAAGGCGAGATCTGGCGCACCGAGACCACCCGCGCCAGCGCATGGCTGTCAGGGCGACCGGGACTGCGATGGCCCTCCCATTCGGGGGGCAGACCAGCCGCCGTCATCTCTTCGCTGAGATAATCGCGCAAAAGCTGCAAATGCAGGCTGTCGATGGCGGTGACCCGGATGCGGGCGGCCGCTCCCTAGGGGGTGACATGCAGATCACCGCCGACCATAGGCACCAGCAAGCCGTCGGGGCGGGCGATGACCTCAAAGCCGACCTCTGCGGCGCGATGCCCAAAGGCGTCCAGCGCCAGCTCGGGCGCAACCGGCAACAGAGCGGTGATCTGCAGATCTTTGGTTGCGGTCATAGGGTCGTCTCCGGCGGAGTGCGGGTGAATGCGCCGCGCGGCACCATCATCGGGCGGCCGCAGACCGGATCCGGCATCACCAGGCTGTCGGGGCCGAATATTTCACGGATATTCTCCTCTGTCAGCACCTGTTCCGGGCAGCCGCTGGCATGAATGCGCCCCGCCTCTACCCCCACCACCTGGTGCAGCCAGGTTCAACTCATGCAACACCATCACCACTGTCGTGCCGCGTTGCCGGCTCAGCCGGGCCAGCAGCTTCGGCACCCCGGCCTGCTGCGCCAACGCCATGGCGACCCAGATCCGCTGACGCTGCCCACCCGAAAGTGCTGCGATACCGCTTTCTGCCAGGGGGCGGTTCCGGTCATATACAGCGCCCCAAAGGGCCCTGATGCGGATGCCGCCCGCGAGAAACCAGACCCGACACGGTGATCCCTTCGGGTGCAAGCGGGCTTTGCGGCAAAAACTCCAGGCGGCGGCGGGCGGCTCCAGCAAAGCAGCTACCAGCGCGATTGCCAGGCTTTCAGATGCGGATGCGAAACGCCATGCGCGACGCTGAAAAACTGCATGACGCGCGGGCCGGGCAAGCCGTAATAGCCGAGGGCGCCGCACATAGCCTCATCGGGGGCCAACGCACCGCGGTGGCGACCCGGATTCCTGCGGTATTGCAGGTCATTGAATGCAGAAATCCCATCGCGGGTGGGCTACTTCCCGGGCGCAAAAGGAACTGGATCTTGCCTTACGTGCACGACAGCCTGCGCGGCGAGATTGTACAACGAATGGGCAGATCGGGCATGATGCCTGGCCAGCGGCCAAAATGGCGCAGGCACCCTGGGTCGGGTTGTGAAAAGCGCCTGCCCACCTGTGGTGCGAAAGGGGGGATCCGGCGGCCTGCGCCAGGCCCGCCCCCTGGGCGACGCGGGCAGATCGTGCTCTTTCGTCACGGATTGCACGGAAAATTGCACTGCCCCAGGGCGATATCCGGTCTGTCATTTCCGCTGATCCGGCCTAAACTGCGCCTCAGGATGCCGCCCCGACATACCGCCCGGGCCCGCCCTCAAAAAGGAGCATTCCCATGACCCTTCGCCGCTTTGGCCGCACCGATATTCAGATCGAACCGCTTGTGCTTGGCACCAATACCGCAGGCTGGACCGCCGATGAGGCGACCTCGTTTCGCATCTTTGACGCCTTTGTCGATCAGGGCTTTACCGCGCTGGATACCGCCGATGTCTATTCGCGCTGGGTGCCCGGCAATGACAGCGAAAGCGAGCGGATCATCGGCCGCTGGCTGAAGGCACGCGGCAACCGTGACCGGGTGCATGTGTTTACCAAGGTTGGCTCGGATATGGGGCAGGGCAAGACCGATCTCTCTGCCGCCTGGATCGCAAAAGCGGTCGAGGATTCGCTGACCCGGCTGCAGACCGATTACATCGACCTTTACCAAAGCCACTGGCCCGATCCGACCGTTTCCCAGGATGAGACGCTTGAGGCCTATGACCGGCTGATCAAGGCGGGCAAGGTGCGCTGGATCGGGGCTTCGAATTACGATGCTGCGTTGCTGGGCGAGGCGCTTCAGCTTTCGGCCAGCAGGGGCCTGCCGCGCTATGAAACGCTGCAGAACGAATACAACCTCTATACCCGCAGCGCCTATGAGGGCGCGGTGCAGGATATTGTTGTGGAACAGGGCCTTAGCCTGATCCCCTATTTCTCACTGGCGGCGGGCTTCCTGACCGGAAAATACCGCAGCACCGCCGATCTGGCCAAAGGGGCCCGGGGCGAGGGGATTGCGAAATATCTCGACGCGCGTGGCAATGCCGTGCTCGCGGCGCTGGATGGGGTGGCTGAAAACACCGGCGCAAGCCTGGCCGAGATCTCGCTGGCCTGGGTCAGTGCGCAGCCCGGGGTGATCGGGCCGCTGGCCTCGGCCACCTCGGTCGCGCAGCTTGAAAGCCTGGCGCGCGGGGCGCGGCTGCAATTGTCAGCGGCAGATCTGGCGGCCTTGACTGCCGCAGGGTCTGTGGCCGCAGGTTAAGCTTTATCGGTGTCGCCGGAGGCCTGGTGACGCAGGAAATCAAGGATTTCGGGCAGGCGCCGATCCCGGTCGGCGCCGATTTCCGCGACGCTGCGCGGATCAGCCGCTGCCATCCCCTCAACCAGCGCCGACCGCGTCTGCGCGTCAAAGCGCGGCTGGCCAAGGCTGTCCCACCAGCGTTCAAATTCGGGGGCGAGGGCGTCGAAAAACCCCTCGAACCCGCGCGGCCCGCCTGAGACATGGAACACCGCCGAGGGCCCCATGATGCACCAGCGCGGGGCCAGCCCTTTCGTGACTGCCGCCTCGATATCGCCAAGGCTCGCCACCCCTTCGCGGGCCAGGTGAACCGCCTCACGCCAGAGGGCGGCCTGCAGGCGGTTGACCAGATGGCCGGGCATCGGCTTGTTCAGGGTCAGAACCTGTTTGCCCATCGCCTCATAGAAAGCCCGCGCGCGGGTCAGCGTGGCGGGGCTGGTTTGCGCGCCGCCCGACAGCTCGACCACGGGCATCAGCCAGGGCGGGTTGCAGGGATGCGCGATAAAGACCCGGCCCGGATCTTCCAGCCCCGCCGCCAGATCATCGGGCGAAAGCCCCGAGGATGACGAGGCGATCAGCGTATCCGCCCCCAGATGCGGCAAAACCGCCTGCAAAGCCGCCTGTTTCAAAGCCAGCCGCTCTGGCAGGCATTCCTGCAAAAGGTCAGGCGCGGGGCCAGCGGGCGCGGCCAGGATCTGCGGCGGGGTCCAGCCATCGGGCAGGCCAACTGCCGCCCCGACACGTTCCAGCGTCGCATCGATACGCGCCTTTGTGGCATCCGTATCGGGGTCGATCACCAGCACCTGATGCCCGGCCTGCACAAAGGCCGCCGCCCAGCCCGCGCCGATCAGCCCGCCGCCCAAGATCCATACATTCGCCATGTCGGCCCCCTTGCCAGAATTGGATTTCAGGCCTGCCGCCTGAGGGTTTCAGATCAGGTATCGCCCGGGCGCTGGCTGCGCAGCTTTGGGGCCTGCCGCGATGATGTCGGCGGCCATCTGTCACCCTTCGCCGCCCCGGATCAAGGTGTTTATGCCCCCCCTCCCCAAGCCAGCGAAAGAGCGACTGCAGGCAAACATGTTTATCGCGGCCCGCTTTGGGAAAAGCGTTTTCCAAACCGCAGCCTCGGCAGCGGGGCTGATCTTTTCTGCGCCAAATCTGCCGGAAACCAGCCCTCAACCGCGCAAAGCCCGCCCGCCGCAACTGAATTTACGCTGATTCGCCAGGCATTTCCGGGGTCGGACGATGATAATCTTCTCTGCCAGGCACCCTGCGCAGCACAGGCCTGCCGCAGCGGCACGCCTATTTGGAAAACCTTTTCAAAACAACAAGATGATTGAATTTCATCGCATTAACCACTGGGATGGGCGCAATCAGAATATCCTATTACCGGAGCAAATTACCCATGAGCAGTTCAGGAATTTTCACCCGCAGCCTGCGTGCCCTGACCGCCGCGGCGGTGATCGGTGCGGCAGCGATCCCCGGCATTGCCTCGGCTGGTGACACGCTGGATGCGATCAAAGAGCGCGGCGTGATCAAGGTCGGCGTCGGCACCACGCCTGGCTTTTTCTCGCCCGACAGTGACGGCAAATGGCAGGGCTTCTTCATCGACTATGGCCGCGCCCTTTCGATCGCGGTCTTTGGCGAGGACGGCAAGGTCGAGTTCACCAATTCCTCGCCGCAGCAACGCCTGCCCGCGCTGCAGGCCGGCGAATTTGACATCCTGCTTTCGGGCGTCACCGTCACCATCAACCGCGCCTTCAACCTGGGCTTCCATTTCGGGCCGACGGTTTTCTATGACGGCCAGGGGATCCTGGTGCGCAAGGATATCGGCGTGACCACCGCAGCCGAGCTGGACGGCGCCACCATCGGCGTGCAGTCGGGCACCACGGGCGAGCTGAACATCGCCGATTTCTTCCGCAAGACCGGCCATAATTTCACCCCGGTCACCATTGAGGACACCTCGGAATTCATCGCGGCGCTGGAATCGGGTCGGGTCGATGCGATCACCCAGGACAGCTCTGACCTGGTGGGCAAGCTGCAGCAGCTGAAAGAGCCGGACAATTATATCCTTCTGCCAGAGCGCCTGTCGAAAGAGCCGCTGGCGCCTGCGATCCGGGCGGGTGATGATCAATGGCTCGAGATCGTCAACTGGACGGTTTACGCCACGATCCAGGCCGAGGAATGGGGCATCACCTCGGCCAATGTCGATGAGTTCCTGAAATCCGAAGACCCGGCGATCCAGCGTTTCCTGGGCGTCGATCCGTCTTTGGCCGAGGCCATCGGTTTCCAGCCTGACTGGGCCTATAAGATCATCAGGACCGTCGGCAATTACGGCGAGATCTATGAGCGCAACCTTTCCCCCCTGGGCTGGAAGCGTGGCTATAACGACATCTGGACCAATGGCGGTCTGCTTTACTCGCCGCCCTTCCGCTGATCGGGACGCGCGATGAAACTCTCCCGTCATACGGCCGGACGGGGTGCCATATCTGGCCAGCGCAGGGGGATCTCTGCGCTGGTTTCCTGGTGGGACCCGCGGCCATTTACCCAGTTGTTTGTGATTGCGCTGATCCTGGCCGCGCTTTGGCTTTTGGGGCAGAATATCCTGGCGGCGCTGGCCCGGGCGGGGATCTCGCCCGGCTTTGCCTTTTTGGGGCGGGCCGCGAATTTTCAGATCGGTGAGGCGGTGATCCCCTTCTCGGCGGGCGATACCTATCTGCGGGCGATTGGCGTCGGGCTGATCAATACGCTGCGGGTGGCGCTGGCGGGCTGCGTGCTGGCGGCGCTTTTGGGCACGGCACTGGGCGTGCTGGGGCTGATGGGCAATCCGCTGCTGACGCGGCTGGTGCGTATCTACGTCGAGGTGATCCGCAACACCCCGCTTTTGCTGCAGCTTTTCTTCTGGATCGCGCTGGCCCGCAATCTGCCGGGGCCAAAGCAGGCGCCGCATCTGGGCGGCGTCTGGCTTAGCAATCGCGGGATTTTCGTGCCTGCGCCGGTGGCCGAAAACGGCTGGGCGCTGCCTCTGGCACTGACTGCGCTGGTCTTTCTGGCGGCCTTTGCGCTGCGCCGTTTTGGCGGGCTGCGCTATGTCTGGACAGGCGCATTTGTGGCCAGTGCCGGCATTCTCTGGGCCAGCGGGATCAGCCTTGATATCCCCAGCCTGCAGGGCTTCAACATCCGCGGCGGCCTGTCGCTTTCGCCGGAATTTGCCGCGCTTTTGCTGGCGCTGGTGGTGAAATTCTCAGCCGCGATTGCCGAGATCGTGCGGGCGGGCATCCTTTCCGTCCCCGAAGGCCAGCGCGAGGCCGCCCGCGCCATGGGCCTTTCCGAATGGCACATCATGCGGCTGGTGGTGCTGCCCCAGGCGCTGCGGGTGATCGTGCCGCTGACCACCTCGGTCTTTCTGGATCTGGCCAAGGATTCCAGCCTGGCAGTGGCGATCGGCTACCCGGATCTGGTCTCGATCCTGAACACCACCGCCAATACCACCGGCCAGGCGATAGAGGCGGTGCTGATCATGGCGGGCAGCTTCGTGATCCTGAACCTCTCGGTGGCCTTCCTGATGAACCGTTACAATGCGCGGGTCGCCCTGCGCGGAGAGCACAGAAGATGAGCGTGATTTTTCCCCAGTATAGCAGCCGTATGCTGCTGGCCCCGCTGGTTCCGCTGTTGCGGAGCCTGTTTGGCGGGGCGCTGAACACGGTGCTGACGCTGCTGGCGGTGCTGATGCTGGCGCTGATCCTGCCGCCTTTGCTGCATTGGGCGGTCACTGATGCGGTTTTCAGCGGCACCCAGGAAGAATGCCGCCAGGCCGCAGGGGCCTGCTGGGCTTTCGTACAGGCCAAGGCGCGGTTTATCCTGTTCGCCTTCTACCCGTCCGAGGCGCTCTGGCGTCCCATTCTGGTGATCGCGCTTTTGCTGGGTATGATGGTCGCATCGGCGCTGCCCAGGTTCTGGGGTATGCGGCTGATCCTTGGCTGGCCGCTGATGCTGGCGCTGGCCTGGTGGCTGATGGCGGGCGGATGGGGGCTGGCGAAAGTGTCGCTGAACAGCTGGGGCGGTCTGCCTGTCACCCTGCTGGTCTGGTCAACCTGCATGATCTTCGCCTTTCCGGCGGCGGTTTTGCTGGCGCTGGCGCGGCAGTCGCGGATGGCGGGGCTGCGCCTGCTTGCCGTCGCCTATATCGAGGTGATGCGGGCCATTCCGATGGTGGCGATCCTCTATTTCGCAATGCTGATCCTGCCGATGGCGCTGCCGCAGGGGGTGATCCTGGACAAGCTGATCCGCGCCACGATCCTGATCGCGCTGTTCTGGACCGCCTATCTGGCCGAGGTGGTGCGCGGCGGGCTGCAGACCATTGGCCCGGGCCAGGCCGAGGCCGCGCAGTCGCTGGGCCTTGGCTATTGGCGGCTGATCCAGCTGGTGGTGCTGCCTCAGGCGCTGCGCCGGGTGATCCCGGGGCTGGTCAATCTGGGGATCGGCTTTTTGCTGGCAACCTCGCTGCTGGCGGTGATCGGGGCGTTTGATCTTTTGAACACCGCCCGCGCCTCGACCACCGATCAGCAATGGCTGGGCTTTTACAATGAGGCCTATATCTTCGCTGCCGTGATCTATTTCCTGCTGTGTTTCGCGGGCTCGCGCTACAGCCTCTGGCTGGAGGCGCGTCTGCAAAGGGGCTGAGACCCCCTCGCAGCGCCTGTGCGGCAGATCAAAGCCCTGGAAAGGCGCTGCCGATCCGGGACTCGATCCGCAGGTTGGGGGCTTTGGCCCCGTCTGCCAGCGCGGCGATCAGGCGGGCGGGGTGATCGCCCGCATCCCCCGCGCTATCGGTCCGCATCGGGTGCACCGCGCCTGCATCCATCAGCATCATCAGCGCCTGTTCGGCAATTCCGGCCTGGCCGTCCAACGCCTGGGCCAGATCCATAAAGCCCGCCTCGCCTTTGGACAAAAGCGCCAGCAGCGGCCTGAAAATCGCGCCGTCACCATCAACCGGCCCGATGGCCGAGCGGAAGGTGACAGGGCCCGGCGCGGGCAGACCCGGCAGCGCCAGATAGCGGCGGCTTTGTGCGGCGATCATGCGTTCCTCGGCCGTCATCAGGCGGGGGCCGCGCTGATAGATGTCGTAGCGGATATGCTGATTGCGGGCGGTATCGCGCAGCACCTCACGCAGGGCGGCGTCAGGTTCGGCTGCGATCAGGGGCTGGGTGCGGGCGGGCAGCGAGACGCTGTCGTAATTCTCCATCGCCCGGGCCGCACCGATATAGCTTAGGCCCAGGGCCGCATGGGCGGCGATCATCTCATGGGCGCTGAAGGCGCTGACGCCCGCGCCCAGATATTCATGCGCGACCAGCGCGGGATCTTCGTCTTTCAGACGGTCCAGCACGGCGCTGGCATGGGGATATTGCGCGAAGAACCCGGCCCCCGCCGCCGCCATGTCGCGCAGAATGCGGATGCGGTCCGCCACGCTGCGATCCGGCCCGCCAAGCGCCGCCAGCATGCTTTGCAGCGCAAGGAAAAGGCCCGCGCCGGGCTGGCTGATATATTGAACCATCAGCGCCCCGCCGGGGGCCAGACGGCTGGCCGCAAAATGGCGCAGCGCGGCCTGGATATCAGGCGAGACCCAGGAATAGATCCCGTGCTGGATGATGAAATCAAACTGCGACGGCAGCCCGGCCAAAGCATTTGCGTCGCGGATATCGGCCTGCAGGAAATGCGCGTTTTCCAGCCCGGCGGCCCGGGCCATCCGCTCTGCCCGGTCGATATGGTCCGGGTCAAAATCAATGCCCCAGAACTGCATGCCCGGATTGGTGGCCGCCAGGATCAGCGTGTCGAGGCCCTGGCCGCAGCCGATCTCACACCAGCTGGTGCCCGTGACAGCAGGCGCAACCACGCCCCGCGCATTCAGGATGGCGGCGAGCCATGTCGGCGCGGCCTCGCGGTGAAAGCGGGCGGGATAGGCGGTCAGCGGGAAGCCTGCGCTATAACCATTCGACATCGAAGTCTCATCTGTAAAAGGGTGGGCCTGCGGCGCAATCGAGGGGAACTCTGGCCGCAGGCCCGTTCCATGGTGCCCCGGAAAAGGGCACCATGAAGGCGGTATCAAACGACCTCAGAACGATTTGTTCAGCGAGACATAGAAGGCACGTCCCGGCTCGTTGAAGGTATTTGCCCCCGCGGCCGAGCGGAACAGCTGCTTGTCGAACAGGTTGGTCACCCCGCCCGAGATCCGCGTCGTGTCGTTCAGGTCATAGACCACGCCGAGGTTGGCGATGGTGTAAGACTCGCGCGGCTCGGTGCTGTTGGGCGTGCCGCCGGTGGTGGCCGTGATCGTCGCCGCTTTGATCTTGCCGTAATGGGTGGCAGAGGTGGTCACGGTCAGCTGTTCGGTCGCATACCAGTTCACCGAGGCGTTGATCGTGTAATCGGGGATCAGGCTGAGCGGCTGGCCGTTCTGCTTGTTCTTCGATTCCGTCATATGGGTGAAGTTCGCGTTGAAATCGAACTGCTCACCGATCGGGAAGGCGATATTGCCCTCGATCCCGGCCACGACGGCCTCTGGCGTGTTTTCCCATTGCAGCAGGTGGCCCGCGCCCGTGGTCGGGTTGGCCGCATTGGTGATCGGGGTCAGACCCGTTGCGATACGGTTCTTATAGTCGTTGTGGAAATAGGTGAAGCTGCCGGTCAGGCCGTTCGCCCCTTCATAGGCAAAGCCGATTTCCTTGTTGACGCTGGTTTCAGCCTTCAGATCGGGGTTGCCGACCACATAGCAACCGACGCCACCATTGGCCGGATAGTTGATCGGACAGCCGATGCCCATCGTGTAATAGACATAGTCCTCATCCATCTGGAACAGGTTCGGTGCCTTGAAGGCCCGCGCCACGCCGAATTTCATCGTCCATTCGTTGTTGATGACCCAGGTGCCGTTCAGGCTGGGGCTGAAATTCGAGCCAAAGGTCGAGGCCTGGTCAAGACGCACACCCGGCGTCAGGGTCAGGCTTTCGGTCCAGTAGATATTGGCCTCGGCATAAAGCGACAGCATCGACTGTTTCGAGATCGGATTACGGTCGGCCGGATCGGTCGGCGTGCCGGGGATCACAACGCCGGGCAAAGTGGCCTGGCGCAGGGTGGCAAGATCGTCTTTCTTCTCGCGGCGATATTCAGCGCCCAGCGTCAGCGAGGTCTCTTTGCCGCCGATCGACACCGGGATCACCCATTCGGTCTTGGCGTTGAAGTTGTCGAGGGTGATGGTCGATTTCTCATCCGAGTTGATCGAGCCCTCGGGTCCACCGGCCAGCGCCTCAAGGTTGCGGGTGTTTTTGGTGGTTTCCAGCTGCACATAGCTGAAGGATTTGCCGAAATCATATTCGCCGCGATGGGTAACGCCAAAGACGCTGCGGGTCATACGGTTGGTTTCGGCGCCGCTTGCGGCCAGATCACCGACGATGGTGGTCGGGGCAATGCTGTTCTGGGTGTCGCCGGCGAAGATATTGCCCTGGCGGCCATAGCTGTATTCAAAGTCGATGTCGTGGCCGTCAGCCGCATGCCAGGTCAGAAGCGCACCGAAATCACGGTTCGTCACGCCCTCGCGGCCCGCAGGAACCGCAGCACCCGGCGCAACGGCGTCTTCGTTGATGGTCAGGCTGTCGGCCTCGGTCTTGTTGTAATTGCCCGTCAGACGGAAGCTGAGGCGCTCGCCCAGCGGGCCTGCAGTCATGAAGTTGACGCGGCCCGTCGAACCTTCGTCACCGCTTTGCGGCCAGCCGTAATGCAGGCCGATGCTGGTGATCTGGGTGTCGGGGCGTTTGGTGATGATATTGACCACGCCACCCGCCGAACCCGAGCCGTAACGCGCCGCCGCCGGGCCACGCAGAACCTCGATCCGTTCGACCAGTTCCGGGGCGACCCAGTTGCTGTCCCCGCGCGAGTCGCGCTCGCCCGAGCGGCCCATCCGGACCGAGTTCCTGGACAGAACCGGCTTGCCGTCGATCAGGATCAGGGTGTTTTCCGGGCCCATGCCGCGGATGTCGATCTGGCGCTGGTTGCCGCGCTGCCCCGAGGCAGAGGTGCCGGTCAGGTTGACGCCGGGCATCTTGCGGATGATCTCTGACAGGTCATTGCTGACCGGGGTGCGCGCCAGGTCGTCGCCGGTGATGTTTGAAGAGCCAAGCGACTGCTTGATCTGCTCTTCGGCGGACAGAACGATGGTTCCAAGGTTGCCTTCCTCGCTGTCCTCTTCGGCAGTCTGGGCAAGGGCGGGCAGCGAGAAAAAGCCTGCAACAAGGAAAAGCCCGAGCGCGGTGCCCGAGACCAATGCGGATTTCGACGTCAGCATAGACGTTCCTCCGGAGATATTAGGGATTTTTGGCTGGCTTGACGCGGGCTGCTGCGGCCCTTCAACCATCCCGTGCGCAGGGGCGGGATCGGATTTGTGTAACAACTTGTCGCAATGCCGTGAGGGGGCCTGTTGCCGGGGCAAAATCCTATAGACTGTGGCGGCGCGACAACTGAATCGGCGGCCGCCATCCCAGACCACAGGTCGAGGCCCATAGCCTGCCCGCCGAATAGCGCCACATATTCCGTTTCAGGTTCCGAAGTTATGCCCGCTCAGGCACCAGACCCGCAGATTCTTATCACCGACGATGCCCGCGACATCCGCGAGCCGCTGGCTTTGTTCCTGCGCAGGCAGGGCTTTCGCACCCGGCTGGCCGCCTCGGCTGCCGAGGCCCGCAGGGTGCTGGACGAGACAACCATTCACCTGGTCTTGCTTGACATCATGATGCCCGGCGAGGACGGGCTGTCGCTTTGCCGCGCGCTGTCAGCGGCGAAGGGCCCGCCGGTGATCCTGCTGACCGCGATGCTGGACGGCGATGACATCGTCGCGGGGCTGAATGCCGGGGCGGATGATTACGTCACCAAGCCCTTCAATCCCGACGAACTGCTGGCACGGATCGCCGCCGTCCTGCGCCGCGTGCCCCCGGTCGAGCTGCGCGAGGGTGCGGCGCGGCGGCGCTTTGCCGGGATCATCCATGATGCCGACCGCCAGACCGTGACGCTGCCCGATGGCCAGGAGGCAGAGCTGACCGCTGGCGAAAGCCGCCTGCTGACCGGCTTTCTCGACAATCCGAACGCGATCCTGTCGCGGCTGCGGCTGCTGGATATCGTGCGCAACCGCGAGCCGGGCGCCTATGACCGCAGCATCGACAATATGATCAGCCGCCTGCGCCGCAAGATCGGTGATGCCAGCCGCAATCCGCCGCTGATCCTGACGGAATGGGGTCATGGCTACCGGCTGGCCGTCAGCACCGTCGAAGATTGCGCCTGAACATGGGCACAGGCAAAGGACTGGCCGAACGCTTGCTGCCAGACAGGCTTTGGGCGCGGTTTGCGCTTTTGCTGCTGGTGGCGCTGGTCTGCGCCAATCTGATCGCAGCCCTCTTGCTGGCCCGCGAGGGCACCGCGCTTGACCGCACCGTCCGGATCGAGCGCGATATGGGCCGCCTGGTTGCCCTGGTCGAAACGCTGGAGGCCGTCGATGCGCCGACAGGGCGCGCCGTGCTGGAGCGGACCGGCACCGGCTATACCCGTTTCAGCCTGGACCCCCAGCCCCTGATCGCAGGCGATGCTCCTATGCTGGGCGACCTGGTCCGGACGATCCAGCGGCAGCTGCCAGGCCATAAGGTGCGGGTGGTGCCCAGCACATCCCCTGCGCAGGGGCACAACGCCATGCCGCTGATGGTGCTGTCGGTGCAGCTGGAGGCCGGGGATTTCAGCGGGCAATGGCTGAACACGCTGGTCTATCCGCTGACCGCCTCAACAGCCTGGAGCTGGAAGGCCGGCTTCTTCATCCCGCTTGCCGTGTCGCTGCTTGGTTCTTTGCTGGTGGGGATCTGGTTCACACGGCGCATGACCGCGCCCTTGCGCGCGATTGCCGATGCGGCCGGGGCGGCGGGGCGCGGCAATCGCCTGGCGCGCCTGCCAGAGACCGGGGCGCTTGAGCTGCGCAATGTCGCCAGCGCCTTCAATGAGATGCAGCAGAAGATCGCGGATTTCGACAGTGCCCGTCAGCAAATGCTGGCCGCGATCGGCCATGATCTGCGCACGCCGCTGACCGGGCTGCGGCTGCGGGCCTCGCTGACCAGTGATGCCGAGATGCGCCCTGATATGATCCGTATCATCGACGAGATGGCGGTGATGTCACAGGATCTGGTGACCTATTCGCGCAGCTCTGACAGCAGCGAGGCGCCGCAATCGGTGGATCTGCAGGCGCTTCTTATGCAGCTGAGTGACGAGCTGGGCGCAAAGATGGCCGCGCCCACCGCGCCCCTGATGCTGACCCTGCGCCCGGTTGCGATCCGCCGCGCCATCGGCAATCTGATCGGCAATGCGATCCGCTATGCCGGGGCGGCAGAGGTTGCCCTGGCCGAGCACCCCGATACGGTCGCCATCCTGGTGCGGGACCGTGGCCCGGGCCTGCCCGAGGATATGCTGAACCAGGTCAAACAGCCCTTCACCCGTGGCGACAGCAGCCGCAGCGCCGAGACAGGCGGCGCGGGCCTGGGCCTTGCCATCGTCGAGAAAATCGCCCGCGACCATGGCGGCACCCTGACCCTGCGCAACCGCAGAGGCGGCGGGCTGGAGGCAGAGCTGATCCTGCCGAAATGCCCGCTGCAGGCGGCAGGGCATCAGGTCGGGTGAATATGCCCCCACTGCGGCAGGCAACAGACCCGGCAGCGCTGTGACCTGACAGCGCTGTGACCGGCGGCCAGATCCGGATGCGGCTGCGCCATGGGCGGGCACAGGTGGATTGCACAGGCGGGACGCACAGGCGCGGGCCACAGAAGGCGGACCACAGACGGGCGCTCAGAACCGTGAGGTCAGGCCCAGCCAGATCCGGCGGCCCTCGGGCGTCTCGCCTGCCCAGACGCGATCTGACAGGTTATAGATCATGAAAGAGCCGGTGACCTGGTCGTTCATCTCCCAGTTCAGGCCGATATCCAGCATGGCATGCGCCGGGGCGGCGGTGCCGCTGCTGCGGGCCTTGCTGCGCCAGCGCCCCTCGGCCCAAAGGGTCAGGGCACCGATGGGCCGTTCCAGCGAGATGGTCAGGGCGTGGTGCGGCAGGCTGTTGAAAGGCTGGCCCTGATTGCGCCCGCGGGTGATCTTTGAATCAGACAGCGTGTAATTCGCGCTGAGCATGGTTTCCCCCAGCGGCAGATCCAGGGTCAGCTCCAGCCCGCTGAGCTTTGCGCTGTCTTCGTTCACATAGCGGGTGACGGCGACCCAGTGATTGCCATCCAGCAGGCAGGCGGGGGCCGCACCTGCGGGCGTGCGGCACAGATCGGTGCGGCTGATCCGGTCGTGAAAGCGGCTGTGATAGAGCGTCGCGCCCAGTTGCGGCCCCTGCCCGCTGTCCCAGATCAGGCCGATCTCGTAATTGGTGCTGCGCTCTGGTCGCAGGGCGCTGTTGCCCAGATCACGCGACTGACCATTGCCGCCCGAGGGCTCTGCCACCGCATCATCGGCCTGTTTCAGCGCCGGCACCCGATAGCCATTGCCGATACCGCCTTTCAGCGTCAGCTGCGGCGTCAGATGCCAGACCAGATGGGCGCGGGGCGTCAGGGCGTAGCCGTATTTCTCATTGTGATCGGCACGCAGACCCAGCGTCAGAACCGCGTTTTGGCCCAGCGCCATGTCCCCCTCAAGAAACAGCGACTGATGCCAGCGCCGCAGCACCGGATTTGCGGTGCCAAGCAGGCGGTCGGGGTCGTGGCGGGTGCGCTCGGTGCGGTATTCATAGCCCAAAGTCAGGCTGCCAGAGGCGGTTTGCAGCGTGCTGCGGCTGTTCAGCACCACCGCATCATGGCCGCTTTCATTGCCGGTGCGGAAATCTGTCCGCTCCAGCTGGACAAAGCTGGCGGTGGTCAGGCCTTCGCGCCAGGTGATGCGATGGGTCAGCGCCGCACGGGTGTCGCGCACCCTGGTCGAGACCGGGTTAAGCGCGCTGCGGGCGCTGCGGCTGAAGCTTAGCTGGCTTTGCTGCAGATCCAGCGAAAAGCTCTGGCGCTGATCCGGCGCATAGGTCAGGCGGGCCCCATAGACCTGCCGCCGCGCCTGACCCGATCCGCGCTGCTGATAGCCCGAGCGGGCCAGATCATCCTCGGCATGGCGGTTGTCGGCCCCATAAAGCGCCAGCGCCAGACGATCCGTCACCAGCGGGCCGCCCAGATAATAGCGCAGCCCCCTGCCCGCCCCCTGCCCCGCCTGCAGGCCCGGGGCAAATTCGGTGGTGATCTCGCCGCCCCAGGTCTGGGGGATGTCGCGGGTGATCACATTGATCACGCCCCCCGCCGCCGCCGAGCCGTAAAGCGAGGACATCGGGCCACGGATGACCTCGATGCGCTGCAAGGCGGTGACGGGGGGCAGAAAGCCGATTTTGCTATTGCTGCCCTGGCCATTGTAAACCGCCTCTTCCGAGGCGCTGAGCGGGCGGCCATCGACCAGGAACATCAGGTAAGACTGGCCCATGCCCCGGATCGAAAGCGCGGGCAGCCCCTCACGCCCCGGGGCCGAAACCGACAGGCCAGGCAGACCGCGCAGCAGATCGGCAAAGCTGGTGGCGCGTCTGCCGCGCAGATCGGCCGCCTGGATCACCGTCATCGTGGCCGGGGCATCAGTCAGCTGCTGCGGCTGCCCCGTCGCGCTGAGAACGATGGTGCCAAGGCTGGCCGCATCCGCGGGGGTCCGTGCGCCGGGTTCTTTCACGGGCAGCGTAACGGCAAGCCTGCCCTCGGTCGTATAGCCATAGCGCCCGCCGCTGCCCGCCAGCGCCACGTCAAGCGCCGCCTCAAGCGACATCGCGCCGCGCAGGGCCGGGCTGGTCAGCCCTGCGGTTTGCCCCTCGATCACCACGGAAAGCCCGGCATTCTCGGCAATGCGGGTCAGGGCACGCGACAGGGGCAAGGGCGGCTGGCTGAAGTGCAACAGGGGCGAGCCTGCCCGTTCCACCGCTTCCCTCCCTGACAGCTCTGCTATCGTTCCAACGCCTGACGGCTCTGCCGTCATTCCATCCAGCGACGGCTCTGCCGTCAGGGGCGCGGGCAACAGGCCAAGCAAGACCAGCGCAGCCACGCCCAGACCATACCGCAGTTTCACGGCACCAGGCGTGCGGGTCAGATGGGGCGGCAAAGCGGCAGGCATCATTGGTTAAGGGCGGCCCTGACAAAACTGCCCTGACGAAAACGCAGGGCGAACCATATCTCCACGCAGGAAGTGGCGGCTCACTGAACCGCCCTGCGTGAAAATAAGTGATTATTTTTTGCTGGCCCGCCGGGCTGGCTTTTCAGAAGTCTGGCTATGCAGAAATCTGGCGGATCAGAGGGCGGTCAGCGCAACAGGCTGCCACCGGGAAGGGGCAGGATCTGAAAGCCCATCGCCTCGGCCATGGCCTGCAGCTCATCCTGGGCCGTATCCAGACGGATACTGCCAGAAATCCGGCGCTCTGCCAGCGCCTCACTGGTGAAAAGAACGGCCCCCGCGCCGTGGCGCGACAGCACCCCGGCCACTTCGCGCAGGGGGGCATCGTAAAAGACGTAACGGCCCTCGCGCCAGGCCAGCGCTTCGGGGCTTTCCAGCCCCAGGATCTGGGCGGGCCGACCGGGCACCAGCCGCAGCTGCTGGCCGGGCTGCATAATGACCGGCGGATGGCCGGGGGCGGTGACCTCGACGCTGCCCTCTTCCAGCGTCACCTCAAGGCAGGTGCCGCAATCGCGCACCCCAAAGCGGGTGCCGAGGGCGCGGATCTCGGTCTCGCCCAGACGCACGGTGAAGGGGCGGCCATCCTTTGTCACATCAAACCAGGCCGCGCCCGCCAGCACGGTGACCTGGCGGCTGACAGTATCGGCCACGAAATCCAGCGCCGAGCCACCGTCCAACAGCGCCCGGCTGCCATCCGACAGCGCGAAATCCAGCAATTCGCCCGGCGCAGTCGTGTGATCGGCGCTGAGCGAGCGGCGCAGATCGGGGCGCACCATATCCAGCCAGACCGCCCCCAAAAGCGAGGCGGCCAGCGCCACACCGCCAGGCCACAGCAGCGACCAGCGACGCGAATTGCGGGGCCGACGGGCGGGGCGTGGTGCCGCCTCGGCCTGGATGTCAAATTCCTCAGCCAGTTCAGCTGCCAGATCCGGCCCGACCAGCGCGGCAATATCCCAGGCATTGCTGGCCCTGGCAAAGGCGCGGGCATTGGCCTGATCGCCATGCCAGGCCTGAAAGGCGGCGCTGTCTTTTTCTGCGGGATCCGCGGTGATGCGGATCAGCCAGTCCGCCGCCTCTTCGGTTGCGGCAGGGTCATGGCTGGCCCCGGGGCCGGGGCTTGCTGGCGGCACTGATGCGGTCATTCGCTGCGCTGATCCTCCAGGGCCCTTGCGCAATGGGCCACGGCCTTCGCCATATGCTTTGCCACATTGCGTTCAGACATGCCACAGCGGCTGGCGATTTGCTGAAAGGTCAGCCCCTCGGCCCGGTTCATCAGAAACAGGCGCCGCGTGGTCTCGGGCAGATCACGGATCGCCTGTTTGACCGCGTCCTGCGACTGGCGGGCCGAAAGCGTCTCAAAAGCCGGATCGCGCGGCGCGTCGGCCTCAGGCAGGGTATTGGCATAGGCCTGCCGCACCCTCTCGCGTCGCAGATGATCGACCGAGATATTGCGGGCAGAGCGGTTCAGAAAGGCCGCCGGATTGCCGGAGATTGCCGCAGTCCGCTCCCAAAAGCGCAGGAACAGGTCATGGACCAGGTCGCGCGCAATCGAGGGATTGCCGGTGCGTCGCGCAATCTGCCGCTCAAGGCGGTCTTTTTCCTCGCTGTAAAGCTGTCCGATTTTATCGGTATCGGTTGAGGACATTGCGCAGGGCCAGACGGTCAGGGGCAAGAGAAACAGGCTGGCGTAGGGGCAGATTTCCGCCCCCGGCTGCCTGACCCATAAGAGGCGCAGCGCCCGCTTGTCCAGTCAAAGCGGGGCAATCCCGCAGACTGCCCGAATGGCTGTTGCATAAACCCGACAAAAAAACCTGGACGATTGGTTCAGTGGCAGCCCCCCCAATGCGTGAAGCCCCCGTAACAGGCGATTTTCGCATTGGACCGAGAGGGGATCTACGGATGACGAAACATGCAACCACGCGGCCGACGGCACGGGCAGAGCTGCTGACGCGCCTGCCGGTCTGGACGCTGGCCCTGGCGCTGACCTTGCCGCAGCTGGCAGGTCAGGCCCAGGCGCAGACCACTGAGGAAGAAGAAGAAAAAAGCCTCGGCACCATCGTCCTGACCGCAACCGGCCAGGCCCAGGCCCTGCCCGACGCGCCCGCAACGATCACCGTGATCAATGGCGATGATATCGCCTCGAAACCCTATGCGACCATTGCCGATGTGCTGCGCAATGTGCCGGGCGTGATCGTCTCTTCGCCCTCGGCACGTTCAGGGGCTGAGACCATCTCGATCCGTGGCCTTGGCGAAAGCTATGTGCTGACGCTGGTCAACGGCAAGCCGATCGGCAACTCGCAGGAGGCCACCTATAACGGCTTTGGCTCTGGCCTGGCGATGTCCTACCTGCCGCCGCCCTCGGCCATCGAGCGGATCGAGGTGATCCGTGGCCCGATGTCCTCGCTTTATGGTACGGCGGCCTCGGGCGGGGTGATCAACGTGATCACCAAGCCGGTGGCGGATGTCTGGTCGGGCTCGATGACGCTGGGCCACAGCAGCTATAACCGTCCGGGCATGGGCAATTCGCATGAGGGCCGCTTCTACCTGAGCGGGCCGATCATCGCCAATAAGCTGGGGCTTGCGTTCTTCGGCTCGCTGCATGACCGCTCGAAGCCCGCGATCGCCGTGTCCAGCCGTGGCAATATCACCTATCAGTCGCAGGACACCGACCGCAAAACCCTGGGCGCAAAGCTGACCTGGGCGATTGACGATACCCAGGGCCTGGATTTCGAGGTCGTCTCCAGCAGCAGCGATACCGTGAACCAGACCGTCGGCGGCACGCCCGGTGGCGTCTCGGTTGACCGGATGAACTATGCGCTTGGTCACAAGATCACCTGGGGCGATGGCTATGAGACCAACAGCTTCGTCACCTATGAAGATGTCGATTTCGAGAATGGCAACAACGTCTCGGGCTATTCGCTGATCAATCTGAACAGCAAGACCAATCTCAGCCTTGGCCGCCACGATCTGACCCTGGGCTTTGATTACCGCGACGAGACCACCAAACACTCGCCCAACCGCGTCAATGTCGATCCGAAGATGACCCGCTGGAACTGGGCGCTGTTTGGGGAAGACAATTTCCACCTGACCGACGATCTGACGATCACCTTCGGCCTGCGCTATGACGAGAACGAGCGTTACGGCAACCATATCACGCCGCGTCTTTATGCGGTCTGGCATGCCTCGGACGCGCTGACGATCAAGGGCGGTGTCTCGGGTGGCTATAAGACGCCGACGCTGAAACAGGCTGACAGCAATATCTTTGAGCCCTCGGGCGGTGATGGCCGCGCCCGCGATCAGGGCAACAGCAACCTGAAACCCGAGGAAAGCACCAACTTCGAGATCGGCGCGATCTGGGAATCGGAAAGCGGTGTCCAGGTCGGGCTGACCGCCTATCACACCCGCTTCAAGAACAAGATCGCCACCCAGCAGATCTGTGCCCATGATACGCCGGTTCCCGGTCTGCCGACCAATTGCGGCATGAACAATCCCACCGATCCGATCAAATGGATCAACCAATATGTGAACCGCGACGCGGCCGAGCTGAACGGCGTCGAGGCCACCGTTGACTGGACGCTGGGCGATGTCGATTTCGCCTTCAACTATACCTATGCCGACAGCAAGGTGACCAAAGGCAATGCCGTGGGTTCGCGCTTCAACAACAGCCCGCTGCATGTCGCCAACCTGGGCATCGACTGGCAGGCAACCGATGCGCTGTCGGTCTGGGGCAATGCGCAATATCGCAGCTCGACCTATGATTCCGGCGCAGGCCAGATCAAGGAACATGCGCTCTTCGACATCGGCCTCGACTATAACTTCAACGACAATGTCATGGGTTCGGTCGCGGTCTATAATGTCGACAACAAGGTCTTTGGCACCACCGGCTATAATGATGGCCGCCGCTTCTTTGTGGGCCTGACCTCAACCTTCTGATCCCGTCAATACCGGGGGCCAGCCGCCGCGCTGGCCCCTTCCCCATTTTTGCAGGAGCCGTCATGGCCATTCTCTCACGTTCCGCCTTTGCCTTTGCCCTGTTGCTGGGCAGCACCTCACTGGTCGCCGCCGATGCCGTCTTTGACGCGCCCGCAGCCTTTACGGGCCAGGTCAGCGCCTCTGGCCCGAACCGCAGCGCCATCTATCCCGGCGGCGAGGTCGTGGTGACCGGCGCGGGCTTTGCCCCCGGCCAGATCGTCACCCTCAGCCGTGGCGGCGATCTGATCTCGCCCGAGGGGCTGTCGGCTGACGCCGAGGGCGCCTTCACCTTCCCGCTGGTGCTGCCCCCTGATGCGGTGATCGGCCAGCACCCGATCGTGGTTGAGGCCGAGGGCCCCGACAGCGCCGCGGTCATCGACCTGAAAATCTCGCCCCGCATCCCGCTTTCGGGGGCAGAGCATTACGATATGGCCTCGGTGAAAACCGCACCGGGCGTCTATCAGGTTGCCTTCAGCGCCAAAAATGGCACCGTTTTCACCGCCTCGGCCACCGGGCGCGGTGACAAGGGCACCTCATCGCTGGTCAAGTTCGACGCAAAAACCCTGGAGAAACTGGCCGAGGCCGCGCCCTATTTCGACGCTGAAAACGGGCTTTACGGCGCCTTTGGCATCGCCGTTGACGATGAGAATGGCACCGTCTGGGTCACGAATACCCGCACCTCCTCGGTGGCGATCTACAGCCAGGATGATCTGTCGCTGGTCAAGCAATTCCCCGCAGGCTCGGTTGAAAAGCCGCGTGATGTGGTGATCGACACGGCCCGTGGCCGCGCCTGGATCTCGACCCACCGCACCCGGATCGAGGAATTCGATCTGAAAAGCCTGGAAAAGCTGGAAGGCTTTGAAGTGAAATCCGCCGAGCGCGGCGGCCAGTTCGGCACCATGAGCCTGGCGCTCGACGCGGATAAGGGCCAGCTTTACACCGTTTCGCTGCGCACGCCCGAAGTGGCGCGGATCGATCTGGCCAGCCGTGAGACAACGATCATCCCGCTGCCCGGCGCGAAAACCGCCTCGGGCGTGGCAATCGACCCGGAAACCGGGCGGATCTTCATCGCCTCGCAGGGCAGCGATGATGTGATCGCGCTGGACGCAGAGGGCAAGGTGCTCTTTGACACGCCGGTCGGGGCGCAGACGCTGAACCTGGTGTTCGACAAGGCATCGGGCCAGCTTTTTGCGGCAAACCGGGCCTCTGACACCATCACCGTGGTCGATGCGAGCAGCGGCGAGATCACCGCCAATCTTGATGGCGGGTCTTTCCCGAACCACCTGGCAATCAGCCCCGAGGGTGTGGTTTTCGCCGTGAACAAAGCCCGCGGCGAGGATGATGCCAAAGGCGATCACCTGACCCGCATCACGGCAAAACACTGACCATTGCGGCGCAGGTGTCTGTTCCCACGCCTGCGCCGTAACCAGCTGCCGTGATCTGTCCAGGGCGCGCGCGCACACGAGTTCCGGCCCGCCGCCGGATGCGCCCTGGGCAGAGCCCGCCCCCCTCAACCGTTCTGCGGATCCCCTATGCCAGCACATGCCCGCCCCGCCCTATCGCCGCCCGCCAAAGCCGCGCCCGCCCGCGCCGATGATCAGGGGCTGCGCTATCGCCTGATGGTTGCCTCGCGCAGTGCGGCGGCGATTTTGGGCGGCTATCTTCTGGCCAATCTTTTCGTGCTGGCCTTTCGCCGCCTTGTGCCGATCGAGCCGCGCGATGCCAGCCAGCTGGCGCTGATGCTGTCCTTTATCGTCTTTGCGATTGCCGCGATCTGGGCCTTTGCGGCGCGTGACGCCTGGCGGGCCTGGGCGGGGATTTTGCTGCCCGCCGCGATTTTCGCGCTGATCTGGTGGCTGATGCCAGAGACGACAATCGCGGGGGCACGCCCATGAAAAACGGATTTCGCCAGTCGATGGCCTGGCTGCATACCTGGACCGGGCTGCTGCTGGGCTGGCTGCTTTTTGCGATCTTTCTGACCGGGACGCTGGCCTATTTCCGCAGCGAGATCACCTATTGGATGAAGCCGGAGCTGCATGTCTCGCAGCCAGCAGGCGACCCGGTTCCCCTGGCCCTGAGCCGCCTGGCCCAGCTGGCACCCGCCGCCCCGTCCTGGTCGATCACCCTGCCCGATCAGCGCAATCCCAGCCTTTCGGTCTCCTGGAGCAATCCGGGCGAGGCCCCTGGCCGGCGCGGCGGCCCCTCGGCCATTCTGGATCAGACCAGCGGCCAGATCCTGCACCCGCGCCAGACAGCGGGCGGCGATTTCCTCTATCGTTTTCACTTTGAGCTTTATGGCCTGCCGCGTGCGCTGGCCCGCTGGATCGTCGGCATCGCCACGATGGCGATGTTTGTCGCCATCATCTCAGGCGTGATCACCCATAAGAAAATCTTCAAGGAGTTCTTCACCTTCCGCCCCGGCAAAGGCCAGCGCTCCTGGCTGGACATGCACAATATGACGGCGGTGCTGGCGCTTCCCTATCATATCATGATCACCTTCTCGGGCCTGGTGCTGTTTGTTTCCACCCTGATGCCCCTGGTGATCGAGCGCGGGCCGCAGCGTCCGCCACAGCCCGCCGCTGAGGTGGCCGAGGCCCCTCCCCCACGCCCGCTGCCGCAGCTGACCGCAATCGCGCCGCTGATGGCGCAGGCCGAAACCGCCTGGGGCGGCATGCCCGTTGGCCGGATCCAGATCGAAAAACTCGATACCGATACGCCTGAAATCCTGCTGGTGCCACAGCGCCAGTCGGTGGTGACGGTGCAAAGCGGCTCTGGCGCGAATGGATCGGAGCGGATGCGCTTTGACGCGCTGACGGGCCGGCAGATCGAGGCTACCGGGGTGCCAGAGGCCTCGGTCGTGGCGCAGGTGAATATGGCGCTTGGGGCGCTGCACCGGGCGCGGTTTTCCGATACCGGGCTGCGCTGGCTGTTCTTTGCAGCCGGGCTGGCGGGGACGCTGATGATCGGCACCGGCATGGTGCTATGGGTGTCGAAACGGGCGATGAAACATGCGAAATCGGGCGTCCAGCCCTTCGGGTTGCGGCTGGTTGACCGGCTGAATGTCGGCGGTATCGCCGGGCTTTGCCTGGCCTCGGCCGGGTATTTCTGGGCCAATCGGCTGATCCCGGCGGCGGCAGAGAACCGCGCCGGGCTTGAAATCGCCGCCTTCCTGCTGATCTGGGCCGCCGCCGCGATCCACCCCTTCCTGCGCGGCACGGAGAAGTCCTGGAGCGAGCAGCTGGCGCTGACCGCTGTTCTTGCGCTGCTGCTGCCGGTTCTGAATATGGCCACCGGGCCCTCGGGGCTGCCGCAGGCGCTGATGGCGGGGAATATGGTGCTGGCCTCGGTTGACCTTATGGCGCTGATCTGCGGCGCAGTGGCCGCGATTGCCGCCTGGAAAGCGCGGCCCGGCCAGCAGAAAAAGCCCAAAGCCAATCGCCGCCCGCCCGCCGCCAAACCCGCGCCCGCAGCTGCGGTGGCCCAGACAGGCGTGCCCCAAACAGGCGTGCCCCAAACAGGAGTAGCCGGAGAATGACCATGCTGCCCTGGGCATCCCTGATCCTGTCTTACGCGGGGTTTACGGCACTGGCGCTGGCCATGCCGCGCCATCATGAAGAGCTTTGGGGCGGTAAACCGGGGCCGCTGGCCCGCCGCCTGTGGCAGGCGGGCGGGGCGCTGGCTTTGCTGGCCTCGCTGATCCTTGCGCTGGCGACATGGCCGAATGCGCCCGTCGCCGTATCGGCCTGGGCCGGGCTTTTGACGCTGGCGGCCTTTGCGCTGGCCATGGTGCTGACCAGGCGCAATCTGGGCGGTCACCGGGCGCTGGTTCTGGCCCCCCCTGCGCTGGCGCTTGGCTGCGGTTTCTTGGCTGCGGTTTTCTGACCGGCTGAGGGCAAAAGACCGGATTTGTCGCATTCCCCTGCCCGCAGATGCAGGCAGTGCTTGTGGCGCGGGGGGCTGATCCGCTAACGGATAGCAATGGCAGGTGGCTTCGCCGCAGGAATTGCGCTGCATCGCAGCACGGTTTCAGATGCCGGGCGGGTTGCCTCTTGCAACTGCGGCATGCTCGGTATACATCTGCATACAATTAGCTTGCTGCCGCTCGCCAGACGTATTTCAGGCCCGGTTGCAGCTGGAACCAGCCCCTTAGACGATAGGGATCGCCATGAGCCTGTATGCTGATTATCTGACCGAGATCGAAACCCGCAAAACCGCCAACCTGCACCCCAAGCCCATCGATGATGGCGCTCTGGTCGCAGAGCTGATCACCCATATCGAGGACGCGGCCAGCCCGCATCACGATGAGGCGGTGAAGTTTTTCGTCTATAACACGCTGCCCGGCACCACCAGCGCAGCTGGCGTCAAGGCGAAGTTCCTCAAGCGGATCATCCTGGGCGAGGCCAAAGTGGCCGAAATCACCCCGGCTTTCGCCTTTGAGCTGCTTTCGCATATGAAGGGCGGCCCCTCGGTTGAGGTTCTGCTGGATCTGGCGCTTGGCGCGGATGCTGCGATTGCGGTCCAGGCCGGTGAGGTTCTGAAAACCCAGGTTTTCCTTTACGACGCCGATATGTTCCGCCTGCGCGACGCCTATAAAGACGGCAATACCGTGGCGACCGATATCCTGCAAAGCTATGCCCAGGCCGAGTTCTTCACCAAGCTGCCCGCCGTTGAGGATGAGATCAAAGTCGTGACCTTCATCGCCGCCGAAGGCGATATCTCGACCGACCTCTTGTCGCCCGGCAACCAGGCGCATTCGCGCTCTGACCGCGAGCTGCATGGCCAATGCATGATCACCCCTGCGGCGCAGCAGGAAATCGTCGCGCTGCAAAAGGCGCATCCCGATGCCCGCGTGATGATGATCGCCGAAAAAGGCACCATGGGCGTTGGCTCCAGCCGGATGTCGGGGGTGAACAACGTCGCGCTCTGGACCGGGAAACAGGCCAGCCCCTATGTGCCCTTCGTGAACTTTGCGCCGATCGTCGCGGGCACCAACGGCATTTCGCCGATCTTTGCGACCACGGTCGATGTGACCGGCGGCATCGGCATCAACCTGAAAAACTGGGTCCGCCAGCTGGGCGAGGACGGCAAGCCCGTTCTCAACAACGAAGGCAACCCGGTTCTGGAACAGAAATACTCGGTCGAGACCGGCACCGTCCTGAAGATCGACGTGAAAAACAAGAAACTGACAGATGAGGCCGGCAATGAGCTGGTCGATGTCGCCAGCTCTTTCACGCCGCAAAAGATGGAGTTCATGAAGGCGGGCTCGTCCTACGCCATCGTGTTCGGCAAAAAGCTGCAGACATTCGCGGCCCAGGTGCTGGGGATTGAGGCCCCGGTGGTTTTCGCGCCGAACAAAGAGATCAGCATTGAAGGCCAGGGCCTGACCGCGGTTGAGAAGATCTTCAACCGCAATGCGGTCGGCGTCAGCCCCGGCAAGGTGCTGCATGCCGGGTCTGACGTGCGGGTGCTGGTGAATATCGTCGGCTCCCAGGACACCACGGGCCTGATGACCGCGCAGGAGCTGGAGGCGATGGCCGCCACGGTGATCTCGCCGCTGGTCGATGGCGCCTATCAGTCGGGCTGCCACACGGCATCCGTTTGGGATAAAAAGGCCCAGGCCAATATCCCCAAGCTTATGTCTTTCATGAATAATTTCGGCGTCATCACCGCGCGTGACCCGAAAGGCGTCTATCACGCGATGACCGACGTGATCCATAAGGTGCTGAACGATATCACCGTGGATGACTGGGCGATCATCATCGGCGGCGACAGCCATACCCGCATGTCGAAAGGCGTGGCCTTCGGCGCAGACTCGGGCACCGTGGCGCTGGCGCTGGCGACGGGCGAGGCGACCATGCCGATCCCGCAATCGGTCAAGGTCACCTTCCGGGGCAAGATGCGCCCCTGGATGGACTTCCGCGATGTGGTTCACGCGACCCAGGCACAGATGCTGGCGCAACATGGCGACAACGTCTTCCAGGGCCGCATCATCGAGGTGCATATCGGCACGCTGCTGGCCGACCAGGCCTTCACCTTCACCGACTGGACGGCCGAGATGAAGGCCAAGGCCTCGATCTGTATCAGCCAGGACGACACGCTGATCGAAAGCCTTGAGATCGCCAAGCACCGCATCCAGATCATGATCGACAAGGGCATGGACAATGCGAACCAGGTTCTGAAAGGCCTGATCGCCAAGGCCGATGCGCGCATCTTCGAGATCCGCTCGGGCGAAAAGCCTGCACTGGCCCCCGACGCCAATGCGAAATACTTCGCCGAGGTGGTTGTGGATCTGGACCAGATCGACGAGCCGATGATCGCCGACCCGGATGTGAACAACGCCGATGTCTCGCGCCGCTATACCCATGACACCATCCGCCCGGTTTCCTATTACGGCGGCACGAAGAAGGTGGATCTGGGCTTTGTCGGTTCCTGCATGGTGCATAAGGGCGATATGAAGATCGTCGCCCAGATGCTGAAAAACGTCGAGAAAGCAAAGGGTAAGGTTGAGTTCAAGGCGCCTCTGGTTGTCGCCGCGCCGACCTATAACATCATCGACGAGCTGAAAGAAGAAGGCGACTGGGAGATCCTGCAGCGCTACTCCGGTTTTGAGTTCGACGATATCTTCCCGAAATCCCAGGCCCGCACCGAGTATGAGAATATCCTCTATCTCGAGCGCCCTGGCTGTAACCTCTGCATGGGCAACCAGGAGAAAGCGGCGAAGGGGGATACCGTTCTGGCCACCTCGACCCGTCTCTTCCAGGGCCGCGTGGTTGAAGATACCGCCGAGAAGAAAGGCGAGTCGCTGCTGGCCTCGACCCCGGTCGTGGTGCTTTCGGCGATCCTTGGCCGCACCCCCTCGACCGAGGAATACAAGGCCGCCGTTGAAGGCATCGACCTGACCAAATTCGCCCCGCCGGCCGAAAAGCCGCTGGATCCGAAATCGGTTCATTTCTGAGACCCAACGCCCCGCCCGTCGCTATAGGCGGGCAGGGCAATGAAAGCTGTCTGGCGGCCCGATGCTTCGGTATCGGGCCGTTTCTTTTGCCCGTCATGCGTTGCCTGTCGCGCGTTGCCTGCCGCGCCAGCCTGGGCAGGCCCGATGCCCTAAAACGCACAAACGGCAGGCGACGGCCACCACGGATCAGGGCAGGGCGGAAAATAATTCCGGACCCGCGCCACCGATTACGGCCCGGTCGGCGAAAAATTATCCCTCTGGTTGCCGACAGGGCTTTCTTCTTTCTCAGCCCCCTTTCGCAGAACGGATGCCACGCGACCAGGCCACCGCAGAGAATGCTTTGCCAAAACACCATTGAGGCCCCCGCCGGATAGGGGCTGAAATTCACGGGGCGAAGAACAATCGCGCCGCTCTGGCCCCTGTTTTTGGAATGGCCTGGCGGGCAGCAGCTGATCTATCTCGACATATCCGGTCGGGTTTCAGGAATTCCGCATGTCGCAGCTTCATATCGCAGGCCTTTCAGGCAATATCACTTCACCCTCGAAAACGCGCGCCCTGGTTGGCACCGCGCTGGATCTGGCGACGACGCAGCTGAATGCCCGCACCAGCCTGTTCGAGGTCGCCGATTTCGGCCCTGATCTCGGGCGGGCGCGGCGGATCTCTGATCTGGACGAAGCCGGGCAGCGGGCGGTTGAAAACCTTCTGAACGCCGATGCGCTGATCGTGGCGACGCCGATTTACAAAGGCTCTTATCCGGGCCTTTTCAAACATCTGATCGACCTGATCGACCCGGCCGCGCTGGTGCGCAAGCCGGTGCTGATCGCCGCAACCGGCGGCGGTGAGAAACACGCGCTGGCGGTCGAGCATCAGCTGCGCCCGCTGTTTGCCTTCTTCGAGGCCCGCGTGCTTTCGACCGCTGTCCATGTCTCTGACCGCGATTTCACCGATGGGCAGCTGACGTCCGAGCCTGCGCTTTCGCGTCTGACGCGGGCAATCGACGAATTTGCGACCATCTTCCCCCAGGCGGTGCGGGTCCGGGCGGCGGCTGAATAGGCCGCCTGCGATCCCCAGCGCCCCCAGACATCCAAAGGTATCCCAAATGACAGGCTTTGTGCAAAACGGCCTTTCGCGCCGCAAACTTCTGAAGACCGGCGCGGCCTCAGTGGGGCTTGGCGCGGTTGGCCTGGTGGCCGGGCAAAGCTCGTTCTACGCGAAAGCGGGCAATCTGACCAAAATCAAGCTGGAATGGACCGAGGTCGCGGCCTGCCATGCGCCCATCGGCTTTGCGCTGGAAAAGGGCATTTTTACCAAACACGGCCTTGATGTAGAGCTGTTCTATCAGGGCGCCAGCGGCCAGACGCTGATCCAGGCCCTGGCCACCCGCAAAGCCGAGGCCGGACCGGGGCTGCTTTATGACTGGCTGAAACCGATCGAGCAGGGCTTTGACGTCAGGCTTTTCGCAGGCTCGCATGGGGGCTGCCAAAGCATTCTGACGCCCCAGGACAGCGGTATCAAAACGCTGACCGACCTGAAGGGCAAAAGCATTGCAACCTTTGATGTGATGTCGCCCTCACGCGTGGCCTTTTCGGTTGCGCTGAAAAAGGCGGGGCTTGACCCCGAGCAGGATGTCACCTGGAAGGTCTACCCCTTCGATCTGGTCGCCCAGGCTGTGCTGCGCGGCGAGGCCGATGCCCTGGCGCATATGGATCCCTGGGCCTACGGCTGGGAAAAAGAGCACAAATTCCACCGCGTTGCCGATACCCAGACCGACAGTTTCCAGGACCGCGTCTGCTGCGTTCTGGGCGTGAATGGCGATTATTATGAGGCCAATCAGGATGCGCTGAAGCGCGTCGCCGCCGCCAATCTGGAAGTGCATCAATATACCGCCGCCCATCCCGAAGAGGTCGCGCAGTGGTATTTCGACACCCTGCGCCCCGGCATGTCGGTTGAAACCCTGGCCGAGGTTCTGGCCTCTTTCACCTATCACGAACATTGGTTCGGCGACAAACTGCGCGATGAGGTAAAGCGCGGCTATGAAGATCTGAAGCTGACCGGCGTTGCCGATGCCTCGACCGATCCCGAAGAGATCGCGGCCCGCATCACCATCGACATCTTCGCCTGAGCCATATCATGAGCGATATCTCTGAAAGAGGGCAGGGGCATTACGCCTCTGCCGATGTCGTGCCGTTTCAGATCTGGCGCGGCGGGCTATGGGCGGCGCTTAGCTGGGGGTCGGCCTCGGCTGTGACCTGGTTCCTGCCCGATGTGATCCAATGGGGCGCAACCGGGGGATTTGCGATCCTTACCGGGGTGATCGCACTGGTTTTCCTGGCGCTGGCCTTCCTGGTCACCCCGGCCCGCAACCCGGGGCTGGTGCATTACGGGCCCTGGTTTATCGTGCTGGGCCTGTGGCTTTTGATCTGGGAGGTGGTGACGGCCAAGCTGGGCTGGCTGCCAAAGCCCTTCTTCTCGCCGCCCCAGGGCCTGCTGCATGTCTATCTTTCCGACTGGGACCGCCTGCTTCTGTGCATCGCCTATACCGGGCGGCTTTGGGGCCTTGGGTTTTTCTTCGGCATCTCTGTGGGCTTTCTGGCCGGGATCGGCCTTGGCTGGTCAAAGCGCTTCGCCTATTGGGGGATGCCGTTTCTGAAGCTGATCGGCCCGGTTCCGGCCAGCGCCTGGATCCCCTGCGCCTTCTTTGTCTTTCCCACCACCTTCCAGGCCTCAGTCTTTCTGGTGGCGCTGGCCTCTGGCATTCCGGTGGCGATCCTGACGGCCTCGGGCATCTCGCAGGTCAGCCGTTCCTATTACGACGTGGCGCGGACCCTGGGGGCCGGAAACCGCTGGCAGGTGACGAAAATCGCCATCCCCGCCGCGCTGCCCAATGTCTTTGTGGGGCTGTTCATGGGGCTTTACTACAGCTTTGCGGTGCTGGTGGTGGCCGAGATGCTGGGCGCGAAATTCGGCCTCGGCTGGTATCTGCAATTCAACACCGCCTATTCGGCCTATGCCAATGTCTATGCGGGGCTTTTGATCATGGCGCTGTTGTGCGCGGGCCTGGTCAGGCTGCTTTTCGTGATCCGCGACAGGCTCTTGGGCTGGCAAAAGGGGATCGTCTGATGTCTGCCGTAACCCCGCTTGGGCTGAAATTCGACCATATCTCGCATGGTTATGACATCGGCGGCAGCCTGCTGCCGGTGCTGGAAAACGTCAGCCTCAACATCGCGCCGGGCGAGTTTGTGGCGCTGCTTGGCCCCTCGGGCTGTGGGAAATCAACGCTTTTGCGGCTGGCCGCCGGGCTTGAGACGCCCGGAAAGGGCCAGGTCCTGGCGGATACGCAGCCGATTACCGCGCCCGGGCCAGACCGGATCCTTGTGTTCCAGGAGGCGACGCTTTTCCCCTGGCGCACGGTGCGCGGCAATGTTCAGGCCGGCCCCGAGGCCCGGGGTGAGCTGACAGGCAAAACCGACCGCGTTGATGAGGCCCTGCGCCTTGTCGGGCTGGAAAACTTCGGCGAGGCCTGGCCGCATCAGCTGTCAGGCGGCATGGCGCAAAGGGCGGCGATTGCCCGGGCGCTGGTCAATGACCCGCGGCTTTTGCTGCTGGATGAGCCGCTGGGAAAGCTGGACAGTCTGACCCGGCTGAACCTGCAAAAAGATCTGATCCGGCTGTGGCAGGATCGCGGCTTTACCGCCATTCTGGTCACCCATGACGTGGAAGAGGCGCTTTTGCTGGCGGATCGGGTGATCCTTTTCTCGCCCCGCCCGGCGCAGATCGTCGAAGAGCTGCTGGTCGACCGCCCGCATCCTCGCCGTCGCGATGACCCCGCGCTGATCGCGCTGCGGGGCAGGTTGCTTGCGCGGCTGGGGGTGCTGGAAGATGTCTGAACGCCGCCAAACCCGCATCCGTCCCCAGATCCGCCCCCAAATCCGTCCGGGCCATCTGCTCTGGGCGGGCGCGGCGCTGACGGGGCTGGCGCTGGCCTGGTGGCTGGTGATCTTCGGCAATATCGTGTCCGAGGGCTATGGCAGCTATGCCCAGGCCGGGCGCTGCCTTTGGGGCCGGCCGGGCTATATCTGCCAGCTGATGCTGTCTTTATGCACGATCGACTATTGGCTGATCCCCAAATCCTATCGGCCAGAGCTGTTCCAGGCCGGGGCCGCGCTGCTGGCCCTGGGTGGCGCTTTTGCGCTTTTCGCCCCCAAAGCACGCGACAGCCGCCTGCCATAGGTTGGCAACCCCTGGGCACAGCCCCCGGGCACAGGATGACAGACTGCACGCCCGTTCCCCGCTATACTGCGCCCCAATACGATCACCGATTCCCATAGCAGACCAAGGAAAGTCATGACCTATATCCCCGCCGCCGACCGCTATGCCGACAATCGCGGCCATTACCGCTATACCGGGCGCAGCGGGCTGCAGCTGCCGGCGCTTTCCCTGGGGCTGTGGCACAATTTCGGCGACACCACGCCCCTGCAAACGCAGCGCGAGATCGTCTTCACCGCCTTTGACAATGGCATCACCCATTTCGACCTGGCCAATAATTACGGCCCGCCCTATGGCTCGGCCGAGGTGAATTTCGGCCGCATCCTGCGCGAGGATCTGGCCGCCTACCGCGATGAGCTGATCATCTCCAGCAAGGCGGGCTGGGATATGTGGCCGGGCCCCTATGGCCAGGGCGGCGGCTCGCGCAAATATGTGCTGGCGAGCCTGGATCAAAGCCTGCAGCGGCTGGGCCTCGACTATGTCGACATCTTCTATTCGCACCGTTTCGACCCCCATACCCCGCTGGAAGAAACCGCCGATGCCCTGGCGACCGCAGTGAAACAGGGCAAGGCGCTTTATGTCGGCGTCTCTTCCTATTCGGCGGCGAAGACCCGCGAAATCACCGCCCTTTTGCGCGAGCGTCAGGTGCCGCTTTTGATCAACCAGCCGTCCTACAACCTCTTCAACCGCTGGATCGAGAAAGACCTGCTGGACACCGTCGAAGAGACCGGAACCGGGATCATCGCCTTTACCGCGCTGGCCCAGGGGCTGTTGACCGGGAAATACCTGAACGGCATCCCCCAGGATGCGCGGGTCAACCGGGCGGGCGGCGGCTCGCTTCAGGCCGCGCACCTCAGCGAGGAGAACATCTCCCGCGCCCGCGCACTGAACAATATCGCAAATCGGCGCGGGCAAAGCCTTGCGCAGATGGCGCTGGCCTGGGTTCTGCGCGATCCGCGGGTGACCTCGACGCTGATCGGGGCCTCTTCGGCGGCGCAGGTGAAAGAGAATGTCGCCGCGCTGGAGATGCTGGAGTTCACCAAAGACGAGCTGACCGAGATCGACCGCTATGCCGTCGAAGGCGGGGTCAATCTTTGGGAAAAGCCCTCGCATGATCAGGCGATCTGAGGGGATTTAGCCCCATCCGGTCGGCGGGGAAAATCTTCACCGTGCCCCGGCTCTGCACAGCATAAACCGCTTGCAGAGCCGGGTGTGAAAAGAAGCCCGCCAGCTTGTTCCATGCCCCGATTGCTGCGATTTTAGCTGCAACGCAACCCACAAACAGTCGTTTGAAATCAACATCCTGACGTGACCGGCGCGGCCTTTGGCCCGCAGGCATGGGTGGGCTGTTGACTGCGATCTGCTGCAAAAGGAACAGCCATGGGAACCCTGCCCGAAACCCCGATCGACTATAGCCTGCATCCGCGCGTCAACTCGGATGATCCGGTGCCGCCGCGCCCGCGCCCCGAACGCCCGGCGCATATCCTGAAAGATGACGCAGACGCAATCCGCGCCGCCCGCGAGCTGGCAGCCGAGCTGGCCAAAGACGCCGCGCTGCGCGACCGCGAAGGGCTGTTGCCGCTGCGCGAGCTGGATCTTTATTCGCAAAGCGGCATCTGGTCGATCAATGTGCCAAAGGAATTCGGCGGCCCGGGCCTGTCCTATGCGACGCTGGCAAAGGCGGTCAGCATTGTGGCCTCGGGCGATCCGGCGGTGGCGCAGATCGCGCAGAACCATCTGGCGATCCTTGGCCTGATTGCGATTGACGCAACCGAGGCGGAAAAGCGCGAGATCTTTGGCTGGGCGCTGCAGGGGCTGCGCTTTGGCAATGCCTTTTCCGAGTTTGGCGGCAAAACGGTGGTGGATTTCAAGACCCGCGTTACGTTTGAAGGCGATGAGGCGGTGGTCAATGGCGAGAAATTCTACACCACCGGGGCGCTGCTGTCGCATCTGGTGCCGATTGTCTCGGTCGGGGATGACGGCGCCTATCTGGTCTTTGCCGACCGCGAGACGCCCGGCCTGACCATCACCAACAACTGGTCCAGCTTTGGTCAGCGCACGACGGCCTCGGGCTCGGTTCGGGCGGTGAATGTGCGGGTGCCGAAGGCGCGGGCGGTGAAGCTGCAGGATGTGACGGCGGTGCCGACCGTGCAGGGGCCAATCTCGCAGATCATCCAGGCGGCGATTGACGCCGGGATTGCGCGCAACGCCATTGATGAGACGATCCGCTTTGTCACCACACAAAGCCGCCCTTGGGTCGACAGTGGCAAGGAAACGGCGGGCGAAGATCCCTATACCATCGCGGCAATCGGCGATCTGAAGATCCGCCTGCATGCTGCCGAGGCGCTTTTGGACATCGCCGGGCGGGCCATCGATCTGGGCCTCAGCGATCCGACGCTGGAAAATGTCTCAGAGGCCACGATCAAAACCGCCGAGGCCAAGGTGCTGACCACCCAGATCGCCATTGAGGCGACAAACAAACTGTTCGAGCTGAGCGGCACGCGCTCGACCCTGGCGCAGCACGCGCTGGACCGGCACTGGCGGAATGCCCGCACCCATACGCTGCATGATCCGGTGCGCTGGAAATTCTACCATGTCGGCAATTACTATCTGAACGGGGTAAACCCGCCGCGCCACGCCTGGAACTGAGGGCAGGCTGATCTGATCCGGCCCGCAGCCCGGATCAGATCATGCCTCGGGGTGGCTGACTTACTTGCCGTAATAGTCGCGGAACCAGGCCACGAACCTGTCGACGCCATCGCGGAAATCGGTCTGCGGCTTATAGCCGGTCAGGCTTTGCAACAGATCGGCATTGGCCCAGGTGGCGGGGACATCGCCCTTCTGCATCTCCATGAAATTGCGGATCGCGGGCTTGCCGACACTGGCCTCGATCGCATCCACGAAATCCAGCAGCCGCACCTTGTCGGAATTGCCGATATTGACCACCCGCCAGGGCGCAACGGGCGAGAGGCTGTCCCCCTCTGGCACCTGCTTGTCCTGGGGCCGCACCGGAACCGCGTCGATCAGCAGGCGGATGCCGCGCACCAGGTCTTCGACATAGGTGAAGTCCCGATACATCTCGCCGTGGTTGTAGATATCGACCGGGCGGTCCTCAAGAATCGCATCGACGAATTTATAAAGCGCCATATCCGGGCGGCCCCAGGGGCCGTAGACGGTGAAAAAGCGGAACATCGTCGTGGGCAGGTTCCACAGGTGGGCATAGGAATGGCCCATGCTCTCAGTCGCCTTTTTGGTGGCGGCGTAGATGGTCAGCTGGGTATCGGCCTTCTCTGTCTCAACGAAGGGCATTTCCTCATTCGCGCCGTATACGGATGAGGTTGAGGCCATCAGCAGATGCTTTACCTGATGACGGCGGGCGGCCTCCATCACGTTGAAAGTGCCGACGATATTGGCGTCGATATAGGCGCGGGGATTTTCCAGGCTATAGCGCACGCCCGCCTGGGCAGCGAGGTGGACGATCACATCGGGGCGGAACTCATCCGCCACCTGATCGAAAAGCACCTGATCCTCAAGCATGCCCTCGGTGGCCGAGAAATTTCCGTTTTGCAAAAGCATGGCATGGCGGCGCTGTTTCAGGCGCACGTCATAGTAATCGGTCATGCCGTCATAGCCGTGGACGCGGTAGCCCTCGGCCAGCAAAAGCTGCGCCAGGTGAAAGCCGATGAAACCAGCCGTGCCGGTGATCAGGACGCGTTGCAAATGAGGGGCCTCCGAAATGGGTCAGACAGCAGATCGCTGAAATATCGCTTATCTCTGACGCAGTCCCCCGATGCGGGCAAGAGGCGAAGAGCCGCCCCCGCCCATGGCGCGCAGTTCAGGCGGCAGAGACCGACCAGCCGAAAGGCGCAAGCCCGGCCAGGGGCGCGTCGGTCAGATTGGCCTGGAACAGGCGCTCACCCAGCTGCAGGCGGGCAAGACCGCCAGCGATCTGCGCCAGTCGCACCGGCTGCCCGGCCCCGGCGGCCAGCTCACGCAAGAGGCCGGTGATCGGCCAGGCACCATCCCCCAATCCGCGCGGGCCAAACAGCGCCGCAGGTGTCCAGACCGCAGGCCCGAAGGGGGCCAGCGCGGTTGCCAGCCCAAGCGCCCAGGCCGCGCCAAAGGCCGCGCGGTGGCGCGGATCGTCATCGGCCATCGCCACGCGCCCGCCGTCAGGGTTCGGGATCGTGCGCGAGCCATAGGGGTTTTGCCGCATCGCAATGGTCGAGGGGCCGATCCGATATTCAGCCGCCCCGACAATCGCGCGGGCCGAGCGGGCGATATGGGGCACGGCCTCAAGCATCTCGATCACCGCCAGATCATCGGCAGCATGGACGATGGGGCAGATGCCGTGACTGATGAAATCCAGACCGGCGGGCGGGCGTTTTCGGTTCAGTTCCGGGAAGAAGCTGGCCATGCCACCGCCGCGAATATGGTCGGGGAAGGCGCGGGCGGCGGCCTGGTGGATCTGGTCGAGCGGCGGGCATTCAGGCCAGACCGATCCCGGCGGCGTCGACTGGCGATCAACCCCAGGGCAGACAAAAACCGAGGCCACCGTCAGCCCCGCGCCGCGCAGGGCGACCGCATGGGATGAAAGCTCGCTGTCGGGCGAATGCTGAAAGCGGCAGATCAGTTCCAGGTCATAAATCGCACCGCCATAGCCGCCCTGCAGCGCGGCGAAAGCGGCCAGCTGGCTTGAGACGGGTTCTGTCAGGGTGGCATCCACATGGCACAGGATGCGCTGCGGATTGACCAGCGAAAGCGCTTCGGCGGCGGCGGGACTGCGGGCCTCATCAGCGGTGACGACCAGCGCCATCTGGGGAAATCGCGTGTTTTCAGCGATCTCAGGCGCGCCAGGGGCGGCGGCCCGCCCCTCACCCTGCCAGGACAGGCGCACCGCCTGGCGCAGGATCTGACCATCTTGCAGCTGATAGGGCCAGGGCAGGGCCAGCGGGCGGTTATAGGTCTTATATGAGGCATCGCCCCATTGGCGCTGATCCTCCATCTCGAAGGTATCGCCCTCAAAAGCGCAGGTGATGGTCATGCCATGCGCCTGATGCTCAAGGCTGACGATATCCATGAAGGGCTGCCATGGCTCGATCAGATCGGGAAAATGGCTGTCTTCGACCTGGCCGTCGCTATGGGTGACGCGGGCGGGCGCCCCGTCGACGCCATTGATCGGATGCAGCACGGTAAATCCGGTGCGATTCGTCTCGAACATGCCGGAAATGCGCGATTCTGCGCTGAATTCCAGGCTGTCATCGGTGATGATCAGCGACAGCTCCACATCCTGCCGCGCCCCGTTCGCGTGAAATACCATCGGAAAGGACAGGTGCAGCCGGCCTGCCTCTTCCTGCCGCGTGATTGCGCCGATTTCCGGGCGCACGGTGCCCCAGTCACGGTCGCGCACCAGATAGGCGATCTGGCGGATGATCTCGGTCTCGCCGACATGGATGTGACGGATCACGCCATCCTGCAGCCCAAGGCGAACCCGGCCATGGCGGATGGTCTGAACCTGGCCTGGCGGCTCGGCGGTGCCGTAAAGTGCGATCAGATCCATCACAGCGCCCCCGGATCGACCGAGCGCCCCTCAGCCGCTGACAGATAGGCCGCCTCAACCAGGGCGAAGGTCTGCAGATTGTCGGTGCCAGAGGTTTCCGGCTGGCGCCCCTGACGCAGGCAATCCACGAAATGTTGTTGGATAATCTGCACGCTTTCCTGGATGTTGTGCCAGGGGCGCTCGGCCCAGGGCAAAAGCGGCGGGCTGACATCGCGGACCTCAGATCCGCCGTCGCGCTGGATCACCAGCTTATAGCCGGCCTCAAGGCGCAGCGTGCCCTCTGTCCCGTCGATCTCGATCAGGCTTTCGGGGAATGTCTCGCGGCTGCGCTTTGTCGCATAAGAACAATCCACCACCGAGGTCACGCCGGATTTATGCAAAAGCTGCATCGTGGCGACATCCTCGCCTTTGATATTCGGGTTCACGCGGCGGGTGGTGGCCGCGATCCGCGCCACGTCACCAAAGAATGCGCGAGCAATATCAAGGATATGGATGCCGAGGTCTTCGATGATGAACCGCTCTCCCTCGGCCAGATAGGGCTGGCCCGAAAACACGTCATAGCCAGAGCGGAAAGAGACGCGGCCGAAGAAGGGCTCGCCGATCGCGCCCTGGCGAACCACGTCGATTGCCTGGCGCACCGCCGATTGCCAGCGGAAATTCTCATGGATCATCAGGGTCTTGCCTGTGGCCTGAACCGCCGCGACCATGGCTTTCGCATCGGCCAGGGTCGTGGCAAATGGCTTCTGGCAGATCACATGCACCCCCGCTGCCGCCGCCATTTCGACCAGCACCCGATGCGAGCCGACCGTGGTTGCAATATCGGCCACGTCAAAGCCACCGTCAGCGAAAAGCTGGGCCGCATCCTGATAGCGGCGGGTGACGCCGAATTCATCGCCTGCCGCCTGCAGCCGCGCCGGATCACGGTCGCAGATCGCCACGACCTCTGCCCCTTCGATCCCGGCCCAGGCGAACAGCTGGTTGCGGGCAAAGAAACCGGCACCGATCAGCGCGATTTTCAGGGTCTGGGTCATGGCGGGCCTCCTCCTCCGGGTATCTGGTATAATGAGATAATCTGTCCGCAGATCGGCGCAAGCGGATTATGCACTCTTGCGCGGCGCGGCGCTGTGCTTATCTGGCGGCGGAGTGCGGTTTCATGCCATAGACAATGCGGGATACCCCCGTCGGAGAACCACGAGATGAGCCAGAAAATTGTCACCATCGGCGATATCGCCATCGGCGGGCAGAACCCGATTGCGCTGATCCTGGGCCCCTGCCAGCTGGAAAGCCATGATCATGCCCGCATGATGGCGGAAAAGATCCTTGAGGCCTGCCAGCCCACGGGCACGAAATTCATCTTCAAGGCCAGCTATGACAAGGCGAACCGCTCGTCCCTGGGCGGCAAGCGCGGCCTGGGGATGGAGCGGGGGCTGGAAATCCTCGGCCAGATCCGTGACGAGTTCGGCGTTCCGGTGCTGACCGATGTGCATGAGCCGGGCCATTGCGCCCCGGCCGCTGCGGTTTGTGATGTGCTGCAGATCCCGGCCTTCCTGTCGCGCCAGACCGATCTTTTGCTGGCGGCGGGTGAGACGGGCCGGGTGATCAATATCAAGAAGGGCCAGTTCCTTGCGCCCTGGGATATGGACAATGTGGCGGCCAAGGTCGCCTCGACCGGCAATGAGAAGATCATGCTTTGCGAGCGTGGCACCTCATTTGGCTATAACACGCTGGTCACCGATTTCCGGGGCCTGCCGCGCATGGCTGAAACCGGCTATCCGGTGATTTTCGACGCGACGCATTCGGTGCAGCAGCCGGGCGGGCAGGGCAGCAGCTCTGGCGGGCAGCGCGAATATGTGCCGGTTCTGGCGCGGGCGGCCTGTGCGGTGGGCGTCTCTGGCCTGTTTATCGAGACGCATCAGGACCCTGACAATGCGCCCTCAGACGGGCCGAATATGGTGCCGGTGGATCAGCTGCAGGACCTGATCGGCACGCTCCGGGCCTTTGACGCGCTGGCGAAGGGGCTCTGAATGGACACGGTCATCATCATCCCGGCGCGTTACGCCTCGACCCGTTATCCCGCGAAACCGCTGGCGATGCTGAAGGGCGCGGGGGGCATCAGCCGCTCTCTGCTGGAACGCTCGGTGATTGCCGGGCGGCGCGCGGTGGAAGAGGCGGGCGGCGGTATCGGGCTTTACGTGGCCACCGATGATGACCGTATCGCCGCAGAGGCCTGCCGCATCGGGGCCGATGTGATCATGACATCCGAGAACGCCCGCAACGGCACCGAGCGCGTGGCCGAGGCGGTGAAGAACGCCGGGCTGAACCCCGGGATCGTGGTCAATCTGCAAGGCGATGCACCGCTGACGCCGCCCCATTTCGTGACCGCGCTGATCGCGCATATGCGGGCGACGCCTGGTGCAGGCATCGCCACCCCGATCCTGCGCTGCGACGAAGAGGCGGTGCGCAATTTCATCGCCGACCGTGCCGCAGGCCGGGTGGGCGCGACGACGGTGGTGAAAAACACCCTGGGCCAGGCGCTTTACTTCTCAAAAGAGGTGATCCCCTTCACCAACGGCAAGGGCGTGGTCGCGGGTGAGGTTCCGGTCTTTCACCATGTCGGCCTTTACGCCTATCGCCCCGCCGCGCTGACGGCCTATGGCACCTGGCAGCCGGGCCCGCTGGAAACCCTTGAAGGGCTGGAGCAGCTGCGTTTCCTTGAAAACGGCCATCCGGTCGATGTGGTCGAGGTCACCGCCCCCGGTGCGAAATTCTGGGAGCTGAACAACCCCTCAGACGTGCCGCTGATCGAGGCCTATCTGGCGCAGATGGGGTGGGAATAAGCGGGGCCTAAGCGGACGAAGCCGTTAGTCGTTCTGGGTGAACCGTCCCTGCTCGTCAGGCCAGGTCCAGATATTATCATCTGCGAGAATAGCTGCGACGACTGCCTCTGCCCGTTTTCGTGTCGTAGGACTTTCTCGAAGTCCGATGTAATCGGTTTCGACCTGGACAAGATAATTTACTGCCTGACCAGGTGGCTCCCCCTGTCTTAGCTGAGAGGCGACGAAGATCAAATAGCCGTCATACTCATCTGCAAACTTCTGGTTTGCCTCATCGCTCCATTTTCCTGGAAAACAACCACTTGCCCCCAGAAGGCCAATCGGGTCCCAGAGGCTCCAACCGATGTCGCGCAGTCTGGATAAATTAACGCGCGGTTGCGGCACCAGGTTAATCATGGATGACCTTTGAATTCGCCTAATCCCGTAAACCTATCGGAACATTACGACCCTCGCAATGGGCTGGTACTGGCCTTCCACCTATGCGCTTCTGAGCCCTATCCGGGCAGCGCGAAGGGGTTGAATCCGGTGCGGCCGAAACCCTCTGACGCGGCCGCATCATCAAGGATCAGCGTCGCCAGATCGTCGGCAACGGTCTCTATATCGGGGTCACGCTCGGCGCTGATGACCTTCAGATAGCCGCCGCAGGCATTGCAGGCCTCGGCGCGGATCGCAGCCTCTGGCGTGTCAAAGCTGAGGTAATCCAGCTGCCCCGCATCGCCGCAGCAAGAGCATTTCGCCCGCACCATATGCCATTCGCATTCGCACATGGCGCAATGCAGGTAACGCAGGCCCTGGCGCTCGCTGGTGTGGATGTGGCTGGCGACCGGATGGCAGCCGCAGATCGGGCAATATGTGGTTTCCTCATCGCCCTTCGGCGGCAGATCGGCGGCACGCGCCCCCTGGGCCACCGCAAGCGACAGCCCCGCCCAAAGGAAAGGCGCCAGCGCGGGGTCAACGTCTCCGAACCGCTCTTCCGCCAGCGCCACCCCGGCCTCGATCCGGGCATCCGCAGGCAGATCGGCAAGCCGCTGCAGCGCATGGGCCACCTCGGCCTGGGCCAGCGATTGCAGCCTTGCGATCATGCGATCCAGCCCCGGCAGCCAGGCACCGCTGGCGGCGATCTCTTTCGGGTCCGCAAGGGCAGGGGCCCCGTCTGACAGCGCCGCCTTCTGCGCCTCGGTGATGTCGGCGCAAAACATCAGATAGGCCGAGAGGTCGTGATCCTCGGCCAGAGCCCGCAGGCGCGCGGCACGGGCAGCGTAAAGCCCGGCCAGATCCTCACGCAGGATCGGGTCGAAATGGCGCGCCTCGGGGATGGGGTGGATGCTCAATGGTCGGCCTTCCCGGATTCGATCTCTTCGGCCCAGCGGTCATGGTGCTGCGCCGCCCAGCGTTTTGAGACATAGCCCGTAACCATGCCGGTGATCGAGCCCCTGACCCAGATCGCCAGATAGATATGCCCCATGATCAGCAGGATCAGCCCGATCCCGGCCACCGAATGCGCCAGGATCGCCAGGCGCAGCACCCAGATCGGGAAATATTCCGCGAAATAGGCCCGCCACATGATCAGGCCGGAAATCAGCAGCACCACGATCGAGGCCATGATCAGCCAGAACAGCACTTTCTGCCCGGCGTTATACTTGCCGATCCTGAGCTTGCGCGAGTGATCGCCCGCCAGCACCGGGACCACATTCTGGAACCAGATCTTATCGGTCCGCGCCGGCAGATTGTGATGCATAAAGCGTTTGAACATATAGCAAAGGCCCAGGAATACCGCGATCCCGAAGAAGGGATGCAGCACCCGCGCCATTTGCGGCGTGCCAAGGAATGAGGACATCCAGGAGAAGGTCGGGAAGAACCAGGAGATCCCCGAGGTCGCCGCGAAGAAGAAGCAGACCACGATGCTCCAGTGGCAAAGCCGCTCCAGGAATTTCGTGCGCAGGATCTGGTCTTTTTTGGGTTTGCCCATGATGTCCCCCTTACTCTGCCGCGTGTTTCGAGATCGGCGTCACATTCGTCGGGGGCTCTTCGGGCAGCTTGCCGTCCGATCCCTCGGGGTGATCATCATCGTCGGTGGTATTGGGGCCAACGCCGATGAAATGCGCCGCCATCGCGCCGACGGCGACCGCCCCGGCCACAGCTGCCGCAGGTTTCAGCAGATCCTTCCAGCCCTCAACGATGGGCGAGATTTTCGGATCTTTGGGCAGGCCTGCGTAACGCTCGGGGTCGTCGGCATGTTGCAGCACATACATCACATGCGTGCCACCAACGCCTGCGGGGTCATAGAGACCGGCGTTTTCATAGCCGCGCTCGTTCAGCTCGGCCACGCGGGTCGCGGCCAGATCTTTCATCTCTTCTTTCGAGCCGAAGGCAATCGCGCCGGTCGGGCAGGTTTTCGCACAGGCCGGGGCCTGGCCCACCGCCAGACGATCCGAGCAGAGCGTGCATTTATAGGCCTTGTGATCCTGTTTTGAGATCCGCGGCACGTTGAACGGACAGCCCGCCACGCAATAGCCGCAGCCGACACAGAGGTCAGACTGGAAATCGACCACGCCATTTGCATATTGCACAATCGCGCCGGGGATCGGGCAGGCTTTCAGACAGCCCGGATCCTCGCAATGCATGCAGCCGTCCTTGCGGATCAGCCATTCGAACTTGTCGTTTTCATCGACATGCTCGGTGAAGCGCATCAGCGTCCAGGTTTCGGGATGCAGGTCGGCGGGGTTGTCATAGACGCCGACGTTGTTTTCCACCGGGCCGCGCAGATCGTTCCACTCGTTACACGCCACCTGACAGGCCTTGCAGCCGATGCAGATCGACACGTCGATCAGCTTGGCCACTTCCATCTGGTGGTTGCGGATATCGGGCGCGGGTGTCAGCTCTGACGTGGCTGAACGGCGGACGATGTTTTGCGAGTTCATGCCAGTTCTCCCTCGGCCTTCTCGACATTGACGAGGAAGGCTTTGAATTCAGGCGTTTGCGAGTTGGCGTCGCCCACGCCCGGCGCCAGCGTATTGGCGAGATAGCCCTTGCGGGTTGCGCCCTCAAAGCCCCAGTGACAGGGGATGCCGATCTGCTCGACTTCCTGGCCTGCGACGTTCAGCGTGCGCATCCGCTTGGTGACCACGGCTTTCGCGGTGATATAGCCGCGCTTGGTGGTTACCTTGACGGTGTCGCCGTGTTTGATGCCCTTCTCGGCGGCCAGCTTTTCACCCATTTCGATGAATTGCTCTGGCTGGAGCATGGCGTTCAGATGGCTGTGTTTGGTCCAGTGGCGGAAGAGTTCCGTTACCGAGTAAGTCGTTGCGACATATGGATAATCTGTGCGGTTGCCCATCCGCTCGCGGTCGTTCTGGAAGATCCGCGCGGTCGGGTTATGCGTGACATTCTCATGCAGCGGGTTCTTGGCGATCGGGCTTTCCACGGGCTCATAATGCTCGGGGAAGGGGCCGTCATTCATGCCCTGCGCCGAGAACAGCCTGCCAACCCCTTCGGGCAGCATGATGAAAGGCGCGGCAGGGCCGCCGGGCGGGATCGTCGCCGGGAAGTCGGGAACATCCGCGCCGACCCATTTTTCACCGTTCCAATGCAGGATCTGGCGATTGGGATCCCAGGAGTTCCCGTCCTTGTCCATGCTGGCGCGGTTATAAAGGATGCGGCGGTTCGCAGGCCAGGCCCATGCCCAGCCGGGGGTATTCCCCAGCCCGCTATCGGTATTGTCCCGATTGGCCATCTGGTTGCCTTTTTCGGTCCAGGACCCGGCAAAGACCCAGCAGAAGCTTTGCGTCGTGCCGTCATCGCGCAGCTGCGCGAAGCTGTCGAGAAGCTGGCCCTTGCGCAGGATCTGGACGCCGTTCTCATCGAACACGTCTTCCAGCGCATAGCCATTGGCCTCTTTCGCCATCTCCTCGGGATGCGGGAAATAGGGGTCATGATAGGTGTCGTGATCCCAGGTCATATGCAGAACCTGCTCGGGGCAGGCGCCGCCCTCGACCTCATAAAGGCGCCGCAGCTCCATCATGATGCCGCCCAGGATCGCCGGGTCATGGCGCGCCTGGCCCGGGGGCTCTTGCCCGGCATAGTGCCATTGCAGCCAGCGGCCCGAGTTCACGATCGCGCCGTCCTCTTCCGCGAAACAGTTCGAGGGCAGACGGAAAACCTCGGTCATGATCTCTTCGGTCGGCACGTCGTTAAAGCGGCCTTCGTTGCGCCAGAAATTCGAGGTCTCGGTCACCAGCGGGTCGATGATCACCAGGAACTTCAGGTTCGACAATGCCTTAGAGGTCTTGTTCTTATCCGGCATCGCGGCCAGCGGGTTGAACCCTTGGGCGATATAGCCGTTGACCTGGCCGTTATACATCATGTCGAAATAGGCCAGCATGTCATAGCTGCGGTCCCATTTCGGCAGAAGATCAAAGGCGAAATCGTTCTCTTTCGTCGCGTGTTTGCCGTATTGGTTCTTCAGGTAGGAAATGAAGAATTTCGGCGTATTTTTCCAGTAATTGACCTGGCCCGGGGTGACATCCTTCGGCGTGGTCTCTTCCAGATATTGCGCGAGGCTGGTCTGCTTGTCTGAGGGCAGGTTCATATAGCCCGGCACCCGCAGCGACAGCAGGCCCAGATCGGTATAGCCCTGGATGTTCGAGTGACCGCGCAGCGCATTCACGCCGCCCCCGGCCATGCCGATATTGCCCAGCAGCAACTGGATCATCGCAGCGCCGCGGATGATCTGCGCACCGCCGGTGTGGTGCGTCCAGCCCAGCGCGTAAAGCCAGGTCAGCGTCTTGTTTTTGGCCGAGCACGATCCGATCACCTCGGCGATCTTCAGGAAATCGGCTTTCTTAACGCCGGTGATTTCCTCAACCATCTCAGGCGTATAGCGATCCACGTGCTTCTTCAGCAGCTGCAGGACCGAACGCGGATGCGTCATCGTCTCATCGCGCAGCGCCAGCCCGTCTGCGCCACGCGCATAGGTCCAGGAGGATTTGTCGTAGCTGTTCGTCTCGGCGTTGAAGCCCGAGAACACACCCTCATCAAAGGTGAAATCGTCACGCACAATCAGCGCCGCATTGGTATAGTCGCGGACATATTCGTGCTGGATCTGACCCGTCTCCAGCAGATAGCGCACCATCCCCATCAGGAAGGCCGCATCCGAGCCCGCGCGGATCGGCGAGAAGATATCTGCCACGCTCGCCGTCCGGTTGAACCGCGGATCGACCACGATCACCTTGGCCTTGTTCTTGATCTTGGCCTCGATCACCCATTTGAACCCAACCGGATGCGCCTCGGCGGGGTTGCCGCCCATCACGATCACCACATTGGCGTTCTTGATATCGACCCAATGGTTGGTCATCGCGCCACGCCCGAAACTCGGCGCCAGCGCCGAAACCGTCGGCGCATGGCAAAGCCGCGCCTGGCAGTCGATCCCCAGCATGCCCAGCGCCCGGCTGAATTTGTAATCCAGCACGCCCGTCTCATTCGAGGCCGCCGAAGAGGCCAGCATCCCCGAGGACAGCCAGCGATTGACCAGCTGCCCCTGTTCGTTATGCGAGATGAAATTCGCATCGCGGTCGTCTTTCAACAGCCGCGCGATGCGCTTCGTCGCATCTTCCCAGGAGATCTTCACCCATTCCTTTGAGCCCGGCGCCCGGTATTCCGGGTGCAGCAGGCGGCCTTTGGAATGGATCATATCCAAAAGCCCTGCGCCTTTCGGGCAGAGCGAACCACGGCTGACGGGGTGATCGGGATCGCCCTCGATATGGAAGATGCGCGGCTTGGCATTCTTCGCGCCGTCACCCAGCGAATACATCAGGATGCCGCAGCCGACCGAGCAATAGGTGCAGTTGTTGCGCGTCTCTTTGGCCCGCAGCAGTTTGAACGGGCGGACCGCCGCCGAGACCTGTGCTTCTGCGGTGGAAAGCCCTATCGCCTGGGCCGACAATGCGGCTGCGCCGGCGCCGAGGATCTTCAGAAAACCGCGACGTCCGAGGTTGGTTTTGGCACCATACATGGCAACCGCTCCTGCCCTGGTTGTGATGAATTGTGTGCAACGGCACACCGAATGCCCCCGCACTACCTGCGCGTTATGGTCGCGGGCAAGACAGAAGATGCTGTGCATTTTTGCAGTGCGGCACCCAGCTGCAGCATAAGCGGGCAGAAAAATTCTGACCTATTTACATGGTTTTACCAAGCAACTGAGGGATAATGACTTTATTTTTTCATCTGTATAATTTATGATGCGATAAGCATAAATTATCACAAAACTGTGTTTGCGATGACAGAGCCGACCAGGCCAGCGCCCATGACGAAAACAAGACCCAAAGCGGGCCTTCGCTTCGGGATCGACTCAATCCCTAGCGTTATGTATTGTAAAACACAACGATCTTCTCACGCCTTGTCGCCCTTATGTTTTCGGCGGCGCTTTTCAGGGTTCTCCCCATGCTGATCCGCCATCTCGACTTCTTTGTCACCCTCGCCGAAGAGGCGCATTTTGGCCGCGCGGCCGAGCTGTGCGGCGTCAGCCAGCCTGCGCTTTCGCTGGCGATCCGCAAGCTGGAGGATGATCTTGGCACGCCCCTGATCCTGCGCGGCCAGCGCTTCCTGGGCCTGACGGCCGAGGGCGAGAAGGTGCTGCTTTGGGGGCGGCAGATCCTGTCGGATTACGGCAACCTGCGATCAGACCTCAGCGGGCGGCGCAAGGGCGGCCTGACGGGCGAGCTGCGGCTGGGCGTTTCCCCTGCTGCGATCCCGCTGCTGCCGCTGTTTTGCGAACAATTTGAGGCAAAAAACCCACTGTCCCGGCTGCGGATTGAAACCATGCCGCTGGCGCAGATTGAAACCGCGCTGGCCGATTTCACGCTGGATGGCGGCCTTGGCTGGCTGCCTGCAAAGCGGGCGAAAAGCGATCCCCTGCGCCAGCAGCCACTGTGGAATGTGACGCTGAAATTCGCCTGCCGGGCGGATCATCCCTTTGCCCAGGGCGGCGCGATCAGCCTGGGCGACGCGGCGACACAGCCGCTTTGCCTGATCGGCGATCTGCCGCTGCCTGTGGCGGTCACGGGGCGGCCTGCGATTTTATGCGCGGGGCTGGATGCGGTGCTTGGCCATTTGCGTCACGGCGGCTGGTGCAGCCTGGTGCCCGATACGCTGACCCCCTTGCTGCATGCGGATGACGATATCTGCCTGATCCCGCTAAGCGACGCGCCCCCCGCCCCGCAGATCGGCGGCATGGTTTTGCGGCGCGAGCCGCAATCGCCGATGGTTCGCGCCTTCGATGATTGCCTTGCCACCCTGGCCGGGGAACAAGCAGCACGAGGGGCCGCAGCCTGAAAACCGCGGCCCCTCGTGCTGCTTGTTCCCCGGCCCCGCCAATGCGACAAAGGCCCGCGCGCTTTGTTCCGCGCCCACCATTCCCGACAAACTGACCTGGCACCAGGAGATACCCTTGTCTGCCCCTCATCTCTCCGGATCTCAGCGCCCCGCCCCGGGCGCGGCCCTTCGCGCCGGCAGTTCGCAGGCCTTCGCGGCCCGGCTGGCGCGTGTCTCGGTGCTGGTGGTCGATGACGAGCCGGGGATGCGCAATTTCATGGCGCGGATTTTGGGCCCGCAATGCCGTCGGATCGAACTGGCCGCCAGCATCCAGGAGGCGGGCGAATGGCTGGCGGTCGAGCCTTTCGATGTGATCGTGCTCGACAATCTGCTGGGCAATGAGCGCGGGCTGGACTGGCTGGTCGCGCAGCGCGAAAAGGGCATCGTGCCGCCGGTGATCCTGATTTCCGCCTTTGCCGATCTTGAAGTGGCGATCGAGGCGATGCAGGCGGGCGTGGTCGATCTGATCCTGAAGCCCTTCCGCTCGAACCAGCTGCTTAACGCGGTGGCGCGGCTGGCCGAACAGACCCGGCTGCAAAGCGAGAACCAGCTGCTGCGCCATGAGCTGCGGCGCGGGTCCGAGATGACGCCCGGCCCGGTGGGGCTGACCGGCCACTCGCCCGCGATCACCGCGATCCGTGAGACGATTGCCCGGGTCGCGCCGCTGCCATCCTCGGTTTTGCTGACCGGGCCCTCGGGCAGCGGCAAAGAGGTGGCGGCGCGGCTGATCCATGCGATGTCAGACCGCCGCGACAACCCCTTCGTGCCGGTGAACAGCGCCACCCTCTCGGAAGACATGGTCGAGGCAGAGCTGTTCGGCGATGTCAGCGGCGAGCGTCGGGGCCTGTTCCTGCATGCCCAGGGCGGCACGCTGTTCCTTGATGAGATTTCAGAGCTGCCACATGCGATCCAGACCCGGCTGCTCAGGGTGCTGGAAGATCGCCGCATCCGCCCGGTCGGGGCCGAGCGCGAGCTGCCCGTCGATCTGCGGCTGATCTGCGCGACGAATGCCGATCCGGCGGCCCTGGTCGCCGAGGGCCGGCTGCGCGAGGATCTCTGGCACCGCATCAATATCCTGCACCTGCCGATGCCGCCGCTGTCCGCGCGGGGCGAGGATGTCATTGAACTTGCACGCCATTTCATGGAGGCGCTTTCGGGCCGCCTTGGCATGCCTCCGGTAGAGATCACCCCGGAAATCGCGGCAGGTCTGATGGCGCAGCCCTGGCCCGGCAATGTGCGCGAGCTGCGCAATCTGATCGAGCGGGCGCTGATCCTGGGCCATTTTGCCCCTGATCTGATCCAAAGCCGTGATGACTGAACCGGGCCAGAGGCCTGATCCGGGGCAGGGGCCGCGCAGAGGGCTTAGCCTGCGCGGGCGGCTTCTGATCATCACCCTTCTGCCGATGCTGGTGCTGACGCCGATCCTTCTGGGCATCACCATCCAGCGCTGGCTGATGCGGACAGATCAGATCCTTGCGGCCCGGGTCGCCAGCGATCTGACCGTCGGGCGGCAATATCTGGACCATCTGATCGCCAATACCCGCCAGGAAGTCGCGGCTTTCGGGCGATCCGTCGCGTTTCGGGATGCCGGGATCGGGCAGAGTGCTGCTGATGGTGTCAGGCCTGCACCCTCGGCCCTGATGCGAGAGGCACGCCGCGCCGCCAGGCTGGACTTTCTTATTCTGACGGGCGGCCAGGCGCAGGTTCTGGCGGCCTCGCCCCCGACATCGGCGCATGAACCGCTGCATGATGTGCTGGCCTCTGGCAAAAGCGGCCTTGCGGTGCTGCCCCCCCAGACGCTGGCCCGGATCTCGCCTCAGCTGGCGCGGCGGGCGCTTTTGCCGCTGATCGCCACCGAGGGCAGCCAGCCAAGGCCAGAGCGGGTCGAGGATCGCGGCCTTGTGGTGCTGGCCTCGGTTCCGGTTACGCTTGCAGATGGCACGCCGGGGATGCTGATCGGTGGCATCATGCTGAACCGAAATGACGGCTTTATCGACCGCATCAGCGAGCTGGTCTATCCGGCCACCAACCCCGCACTGACCAGTCCAGCTGAGGCCGGACAGCAGAATGGGCAGCCGAATGGGCTGACGGCGGGCGCGGATCTGGGCGTCATCACGCTTTTCCTGGGCGATACGCGGATCGCAACCACGCTGCGCCCCAGCGGGGATGAGCGGGCCCTCGGCACCCGTGTCTCGGCCGAGGTCGCAGCCCGGGTGCTGGAGGGCGGAAATTCCTGGCATGACACCGCTTTCGTGGTGAATGGCTGGTTCATCTCGGCCTATGAGCCGCTGCTTGATGTAGATGGGGCGCGGGTCGGCATGCTATATGCTGGCATCCCGAAAGAGCCCTATACCCAGGCCCGCAGGGTGACATTTCTGATGATCGGCGCGGCTTTCCTGCTGGTTGGCGGGCTTTTCGTGCCGCTGGCCCTGTCCTGGGCGCGGGGGATCTTTCGCCCCGTGGCCGCAATCAGCGACACGATCGCGCAGGTTGGGGCCGGGGATATGTCGGCCCGCAGCGGCGCCTTGCAGGGCGCAGCAGAGATCACCAGCGTGGCTGACCACCTTGACCATCTGCTGGCGCTGCTGGAAAGCCGCGAGCGCGAACTGCGCAGCCTGAATCAGGATCTGAACGCCCGCGTCGAGGCCCGCACCGCCGATCTGACCCGCGCCAATCAGGCGCTGGAGGTTACCAGCCGCCAGCTGATCCTGGCGGAAAAGCTGGCCACCATCGGCGAGGTCACCGCAGGCGTCGCCCATGAGATCAACAATCCGCTGGCGGTGATTTCAGGCAATCTGGAAGTGGTCCGCATGGTGCTGGCCGAGCGCGAGCCAGAGGCCGAGACCGAGCTTTCGCTGATCGACGGCCAGATCCGCCGCATCAACGGGCTGGTGACCCAGCTTTTGCAATTCGCCCGGCCCGAGGAATTTACCGGCAGCGAAAGCGCCGATCCGAAAGCGGCGATTGAGGGTCTTCGCCCGCTGGTGCGCCATATGCTGGCCAGGGGCCAGGTGCAGCTGCAAGAGGATCTCAGCGCCACCCGCCGCATCCGCATGAACCCGCATGAGCTGCAGCAGGTGCTGATCAACCTGATCGCAAATGCTGTCCAGGCGATGCCAGAGGGGGGGCAGATCACGCTGACCCTGACGGATGATGACACCAACCCGCTGGGCCAGGGGATTTCCCTGGTGCTGACAGACAGCGGCAAAGGCATGGATGAGGCCACGCTGTCACGCATGTTCGAGCCGTTTTTCACCACCCGCGGCCGCGATGGCGGCACCGGGCTGGGCCTGCCGATCTGCCTGTCGCTGGTCACGCGCCAGGGCGGCAGCCTCAGCGCCAGCAGCCAGCCGGGCCAGGGCACCAGCTTTCACATCTGGCTGCCTGCAGATCCGGGCATGGCGATCCGGGCAATGGATTGACGCGCCGCCAGGCCCCGGCCAATCTGCAGCCTTGTAATGGTGCAGGCGGTGGTTATGAAAATTGAGAAAATTTCGCGCCGCGCGCTGCTGGGGGGATCTTTGATGGCACTGATCCCCTTTCGTCTTTTTGCCGCCGGGCTGAAATCGGATGAGACGGTGCTCTTCCAGCCCGGCTATGCAATGGCGCTGAACGGCGAAGAGGTCGGGATCCGCATCTCGGCCTGGGTCTTTGAATTTGAGCGCCGCCCGGGCGCCCGCACAGTTTTCCTTAATCTTCTGGGCGTTGATTTCAAAAAGGCCGCGCCAAACTCGCGTGAGATTTTCGCGCAGCGCAGCCGCTACTTCCTGACCGATTCAGAGCGCGGCAAGGTGCTGGAGGTTGTCACCCAGACGGGCGAGACGCTGACCCTGCCCGCCACCAATCGCGCAGGCAGGGTCGATCACATGGCACAGATCCGGCTGGCCACCAACCGCAAAGACCCGCCGAAGAGCATCGGCTTTTCGGTCAAAGCCCCCGGCAAGGCCGACGAAGGCTTTTCCGGCATCGCCCATTTCATCCCTGAAACCGGGCTCAGTGTGGTCTCAGACATTGATGACACGATCAAGATCAGCAATGTCGCCAATACCCGCACCCTGATGCGCGACAGTCTGATCAAGCCCTTCGCCGCCGTGCCCGGCATGGCAAGGCGCTATCAGGATCTGGCCCTGGAAAAGGGCACCAGCTTTCACTACCTGTCCTCAAGCCCGATCCAGCTGTTGCCCGCCTTGCAGCAGTTCATTGACGAGGCAGGCTTTCCGGCAGGCAGCATGCATCTGCGCGAAAGCACCAGCTGGAGCAATCTGATCCCCGGCAAAGGGGCCAGCGTCAGGCATAAGACAGCCATGCTGGACCAGTTGCTTGCAGATTTCCCAAAGCGGCAGTTCCTGCTGATCGGCGACAGCGGCGAACAGGATCCCGAGATCTATGGCGAGGCCGCCCGCCGCTTTAGCACCCGCGATATCCGTATCCTGATCCGCCGCGCCCCGGGCGCACCTGCGACCGAGGCCCGCTTTGCCGCAGCCTTTGCGGGCCTTAACCCGGATCATTGGGCGCTGATCGATACAGACGCGCCATAGGCATCCCCTCTGCCCATAGACGCGGAACGCAGCCCGGCCTAGAAAGAGCCATGCCCCAACCCGACACGCCCCTGACGACCTCAGCGAAAACGCGCAGCCTGCATGATCAGCTTTTGCGCAAATTCCACGGTTTTATCGTCAGCCAGGAATGGCCGCCCGGCTTTCAGCTGCCCTTTGAAACCGATCTGGCCCAGGCGCATGGCGTCTCGCGGATGACGATGAACAAGGTGCTGACCCAGCTGACACGCGAGGGCTATCTGATCCGCCGTCGCAAGCTGGGCACCTTTGTCGCGCAGCCCAGGGCGCAATCGGCGGTGATGGAGCTGACCGATGTCGAGGCCGAGGTGCGCGCCCTGGGCCTGCCCTGGCGCTTTCAGCTTTTGTCGCGCGGCCTGCGCGCCCCCGCCGATCATGAGATCCGCGAGGCCCGGATCACCGCTCCGGGCAAGGTTCTGGCGCTGCGCGGGCTGCATTTTGCGGGCGATCAGCCCTTTTGCCTGGAAGAGCGGATCATCAATCCCGCCGCCGCGCCCACCGCCCCCGACCAGGACTTCACCCGTGAAGCGCCCGGCCATTGGTTAAGACAGGAAATCCCCTGGACCTCGGCCGAGAACCGAATCCGGGCGGTGAATGCGGGCGAACAGGTGGCCCGCGACCTGGCGCTTTCGCCCGGTGAGGCCTGTCTGGAGCTGACGCGGCGCACCGAGATTGCCGGCCAATGGGTCACGCTGGTGCGGCAAAGCTATCCCGGCGACCGCCATCAGCTGCTGGCACAGTTTGAGCCACGGCCAGAGGCCGCCCACTCTGCGATCAGCCCAGCCGTCGCGGACTGATCCATTCCTGTGAAAAATCAGGCCCTGCGCTAACAGAGCCTGAAAGCAGGATCAGCCTGCAGCCGCCAGCGCGGCAACAATCGCGTCGCCCATGGCAGCGGTGCCAATGGCGGTGCCGCCCTCTGGCCCCAGCAGATCGCCGGTGCGCAGCCCATCGGCCAGCACTTTTTCAACCGCCTGCTCGACCAGAGTCGCCTCTGCGCCCAGATCAAAGCTGTAGCGCAGCGCCATCGCAAAGCTGAGGATGCAGGCAATCGGGTTCGCCTTGCCCTGGCCCGCAATATCGGGGGCCGAGCCGTGCACGGGCTCATACATCGCTTTCGGGCGGCCATTTTTCATCGGTGCGCCAAGGCTGGCCGAGGGCAGCATGCCCAGCGAGCCGGTCAGCATCGCCGCCGCATCCGACAGAAGGTCACCGAACAGGTTGTCGGTCACGATAACGTCGAATTGCTTGGGATTGCGCACCAGCTGCATCGCGCCGTTATCGGCATACATATGCGACAGCTCGACATCGGGGTAATCGCGGTCATGCACCTCTTGCACGACATCGCGCCACAGGATGCCGGATTCCATCACATTGGCCTTCTCCATCGAGCAGACCCGGTTGTTGCGGCGGCGCGCCAGCTCGAACGCCGAGGCGGCCACGCGGGCGATCTCAGATTCCGTGTAACGCTGGGTGTTGATGCCGACGCGCTCATTGCCTTCTTTGAAGATGCCGCGCGGCTCGCCGAAATACACGCCCGAGGTCAGTTCGCGCACGATCATGATATCAAGACCGGCGACCACGTCCCGCTTCAGCGACGAGAAATCGGCCAGCGCGTCAAAGCATTGTGCCGGGCGCAGGTTCGAGAAGAGATCCATCTCTTTGCGCAGACGCAAAAGGCCACGCTCTGGCTTTACACTGAAATCAAGCTTGTCGTATTTCGGGCCGCCAACTGCACCCAGCAGCACGGCATCAACCTCTTGCGCCTTTGCCATGGTGGCATCGGTCAGGGGGGTGCCATGCGCATCATAAGCGCTGCCGCCAACCAGGTCTTCCGACACATCGAAATGAATGTTACGCGCGGTTCCTAACCAGGCGATGACTTTTTTCACCTCGGCCATGACTTCGGGGCCGATGCCGTCACCGGCAAGGATCAGCAGGGAGGGGTTGGCCATCGGGGCGCTCCGTTTGAAAGGGTCTCAGGCGGGCTAGCCCAAGGGCCGGTCGCGGTCAAGGTCGGCGGCTGTTTGCTGGCAGATCTGCGGCTTTGCCGCGCCGCCAATCTGCAGTCCCGTGGCGCTTAAACCTTATAGAAAGTTTCAGCCGATATTATCCGATTCGCCATCAATGCTGCGCATAGGCTTTTGATTTCAGGTAATTTCGCCAGAGAGGAAATTCATGTCTGCCCTGAATTTATTCCGATCTTTACTGCTTTTGCTGCTGGCAACAGGATCAGGCTGCGCGCTATCCGGCGATGAAGCCATCAGAAGCCGATCTGAGACCGAGCAGATTGCCGAGGCCGCCAGATCGGTTGGCGAATATGAAGAGGCGGCTCGCCTCTTTGAACGCGCCGCCGAACGCGATCCGCAATCCGTCAACGCCCTGATTGGGCTGGGCAGAACCTATACAGAGCTGGGCCAGTTCAACCGTGCCGCAAATGCGCTGAACACGGCCTCTGCAAAGCGCCCGCGCAATGCAGAGATTTATGCAGAGATGGGTCGTCTCGCCCTGTATCAGGGCCAGGCCAGCGAGGCCTTGGTTCAGTATGACACCGCTTTGAAACACGACCGGCGCAGCCTTCAGGCGCTGACCGGAAGGGCCGTCTCGCTGGACTATCTTTCACGCCATGCAGAGGCGCAGCAGGGCTATCAGCAGGCGTTGAAGATCTACCCGACGAATTTTGCCCTGCTCAGCAATAACGCCCTGTCGATGGTGATTTCCGGGGATGCCGCCCAGGGTGTCGCCGTCCTTGAAGAGCTGTCCCGGGATTCACAGCATCTGGAAACGGCAAAGGCAAACCTTGCCATCACCTAGGCTTTGTTGCGCTATTCGGCTTGGGGGCGCAGATACCCCTTTCCCGGTTATCTTCAGCGCATGCGGACGGTCTCGGGCGTTCCGAGTGATGTGAAGCGGTTCATGAGTGCGATGCGGATCTGAACC
>NZ_JABJXT010000002.1:0-159217 GCF_013155295.1 Pseudogemmobacter hezensis
AGCAGCTGCAGTAAGAAAAAAGAAGGAGACACACCCAACCTTGACCCCAGCTTGAACCAAAATCCATAATCAGAGGTGGCTCACTTCTCGGTGACAAAACCGGCTCAGTTCCGCGTGAGATTCAACACGCTGGCGTCAAAATAGTCAGCGGCAAAAAGCAAATGTTTGCCGGTCGAGGGATCAGAAAACTCGATCCCGGACCCAAAGGCGGAATGATCCGCAAAAATATCGGGATACGCCATGATGGCGGCGAATGCGTGGGGGTTCCAAGCCATTTTTTGACCTTTCTGTCTGATGATAGCCAATCAAAAAGGGCGCTATCTCAGATGCTGATTTCGATACGCACGTCATCCGTGCCGCTAGAAGCGGGTCAGGATATGCGGCGTATGATCAGCGTTTTGGTCATGTCGGGAATCATAGATGGTGGCCCTGGAAATCGTCAATCCAAAAAATGTGCTTGCGGAAAAATAGTCCGGCCTTATTTTGATAGCCATCCGCAGCTCATTCCGAGCCGCGTCTCTGATTGGACATTCTGGTGATGATACGCGGCATAAACGCCCTGTAATATCAAGCGTTTGCGCTGCTCAGGCCATCAGGCCTGCGCCCGGAAATAAGATGGAGACGACCATGGCGGATGCAGCTCGCGCCCCCTATCTCACGTTCCCGAAAGGGAAATCATCCTTCCAGATCAGGGATGGCAAGAAATATATTTCGACCGGTAAAACCGATCGTTCGGAGGCGATGATTGTTCTGCTCGAGTATCTCGACCGCAAAAAGGCGGATGAGGCGCGGACCGCCGCACCGATTACCCGGCTCGCCACGGTAGGGAACATCCTCGACGCGTGGGCGGAGGAGCGTCAACGTGAAAATCCGGAGACCTGGCGCCGCAAATGGCGCACTCTCCATCAGCGGATGAAATGGAAAATCGGTAAATATCTCCTCACTGGCGTCAATAAAAAGCTTCTCGATTGGTATGAATCTGAGCGGTATCGCGAGGGCGTATCCGAGCCGACTGTTCGCCAGGAGCTGACGACTCTTACGGCCGCATGGTCGGTCGCACTGCGGGCAGATCCGCCGATCACCGACTTGCCGATCCCGAAGATCGACCTACCCGCCGGATCCGATCCGCGAGAGGCATTCCTGACACACGAAGAGGCGGACAGGCTGATCGCTGCTGCGGAAAAAGAATACCTCAAACTTTTCATCCGCATCGGTCTCGCCACCGCCGGTCGGCATCGTGCGATCCTCGATCTGACATGGAGCCGTGTGGACCTCGAGAGAGGAACCATTGATCTCCGTATGCCGGGTGAAACCGATGGACCGGTCAGGGTGGATGTGCGCGGACGCCGGATTCGCGCGCCGAGGATGAAGAAGCGCGGTTTTTGCAAGATCGAGGGGGATATCATCGACGAACTCCGCGCGGCTCAGGAGCGGGCCGCGTCGGATCATGTGATCGAGCTGGCCGGTCGCCGTCTCCAGTCCGTCGGCGATGGATTCAAGGCCGCGGTGATCCGTGCCGGATTGGACCCGGATGAGGTGACGCCGCACATCCTCCGTCATACGGCGATCACATGGCTGATGCAGTCGGGGGAAGACATCTACCGGGTGGCCTCCTTTGCCGGCCATAGCAGTCCGAAAATGATCGAAAAAGTTTATGGCCACCATCATCCCGATTTTCAGGGATCCATTGCGAGGCGCCTCGCCCGGCGTGCTTGACGCGATTTTGCTAGGGGTGCAGGGGGATTACCGAATGGTAATCCGGCCCCCGAAATCATCTCTACACGAACGAAACAAATCTGTTCTTTCGTGTAGAGATGCGAGATATGAATCCATTAAAATCAACCTGTTAGGTTGACTTTTAGACCACCAACGCCCCCGTAATGCCGCTTGCCGACACCCCTGCTAAGGGTGCAGGCCCGGAAGGGTCTCGAGGGTTCGAATCCCTTCGTCTCCGCCATTTTCCCCTGCAAACCTGAAAACAAGCCCCTCGCGGGATCTTTTTCTTTATGGCCAAAGGGGTTTGCAGGAGCCATCCACCCTTTGGAGACTGGCTTGCCTCACGAGCTCGGTCTCTGAACGCTCACCGTCACTTTCCACCCGCCCCTCGCTCTCGGCGAGACGGGTTCAAAACCTCCATGCATTTCAAGGAACTGGCGGGATCGCGTTGCGCCCGTGTTTCGCTGGTTCCGGCTTGTTTCGATTCAGATGGAGACGCGACGCGGGCGGCGTGGTCGTTGGTATGTCTTGGGAGACTTGCGCGAAGTCCCTGATGACAAATGCAGTTTCCACCTTTAGCCTGGCGCGATGTCAATCGGGGCCTGGACCGTTCAAGAGAACGACCTGATCATCGCGGATTACTTCGCGACGCTGGCCGACGACGTCTGTGGCCGCCCCTACAACAAGGCCGAGCATCGGCCCGGGCTTCTGCCGCTGTTGAATGATCGGTCCGAAGGAGCGGTCGAGTTCAAGCACCAGAACATCAGCGCCGTGCTGAAGGGGCTGTATGAGGACTGGATCCCGGGCCATAAGCCCGCCTTCAATTTCCAGATGACGCTGGTGGATGCCGTGGCACGTTGACTGGCGCTGAACCCGGCATGGCTCGGCCGCCATTCAGGTACCAGAGCACCGACTGGCCTGGCGGAGGCGCGGCCGATCTGGATCGGGCCGCCGCCCACGTTGTCGAACCAGCCGCCCCCGCAGGAGCTGGCGCAGATGCTGCACATCGCCCGCAAATTCGATGTCGCGGCGAGAGACGAGCGAAACCGCGCCCTCGGCCGTGCCGGTGAGGAGCGCGTCCTGGCGCACGAACGAGCCTTCCTGAAATCAGCGGGCCGCGACGATCTTGCGCGCAAGCTCCGGTGGGTGTCGGAGGAGGAAGGCGATGGTGCCGGCTACAATATCGCCAGTTTCGCGCCGGATGGCCGTCCGCGCCTGATCGAGGTGAAGACGACGAATGGCTGGGAACGCACCCCTTTCCACATCAGCCGCAACGAGCTGGCCGTGGCCGAGGAGCGGCGTTCGGAATGGTCCCTGTTCCGGCCTTGGAACTTCGCGCGCGAGCCGAAGGCGTTCGAGCTGCACCCGCCGCTGGACGCGCATGTCTCGCTGACCGCGACGTCCTTTCAGGCGAGTTTTCATTGAGGGTCAGCGAAACGCCCGCTCAGCCTGCTCCTGCCATTTCTCACCCGCCAGAAAGCGCAGGTCGTAGAGGCTGGAAGACGCGCCCCTGGATCACGCGCCTGTCTGGGACGACGTTGCCACCTTCGATGGCCGCCCGTGGCGCGGTGCAGTGGACATCGTCACTGCGGGCTATCCGTGCCAGCCGTTTTCCGTTGCGGGCAAGCGTCAGGGCGCGGACGACCCGCGCCACCTCTGGCCGCATGTCGCCCGCATCATCGGCGAAATCAAACCGCCCTTCGTCTTCCTCGAGAATGTCGCCCATCATCTCCGCCTCGGCTTCCCTGAAGTCGCCAGCAGACTGGTCGGAATGGGCTACCGCCTTGCGGCAGGCCTCTTCACGGCGGCGGAAGTCGGCGCGCCCCACAAGCGCGAGCGGCTCTTCATCCTCGCCGTCCGGGAGGGCGACGATCTGACCGACCCCGCGCGCCTGCTCTGGCATCCGGTCGAGTGGCGGGAACCGGACGGAACTGCTGCGCTTGTGGCCGACGCCGAGGGCCAGTGCGAACCAGAACCGGCAGACGAAACTGACGCCCTCGCAGGCAGCGGGCCAGCACGGGATGAATCTGGCGACGACGGCAGCAATGTGGCCGACGCCGCAGACCGACAGCTTTCGGAGCCGGGGCGGCGAACGGCGCGGCGAGAAAGGTCTGGAAGGGTTCTTCTTCCGGTATGAACACCGCTTCGTCTATACGCGCCGACTGTCCGACGGCCATATCGGTATCGTCGCGGTCCTGCATGAGCGCATGCATCAGATCGACAGGTTCAAGGAAGATTTTCGCGACTGAAGCGGCAGCCGCCCACGCCCGTCATGCCTCCATAAGCCGTGGGCGGTTTCCGGTGGTGAAGAAGGTTGGACTTCAGGCCCGCGCCCTCCGCCATCAGGCTTTCAACGCATTGAACGCATTGAACGCATTGAACGCATTGAACGCATTGAACGCGTCTTTCAAAGACAACCTGGGCAAGCCTGCTCCTGCGACAGCACATTGTTACAGCGGGCCAGGGGCAGGAACCACAGGACGGCCCGTCAGGCGCGGTGCGGTATTCCGCTTCCGTATGGGCGTTCCGCCTCATCCTGTTGCTCAGGCCACCGCGAACGGGGAAATCCGGGATATTCATTCGCGCCCCCGTTCATCGCGGGAACCTTGCCCAATATCCGCATTCTGTTACAGAATTCATTACATACAGTCGGCGCACATTGCGGCCTGATCCGCGCTATTGACGCGTTTACGCATGCCAGCTGGCCCTTTTTCATTGACACAGGAACGGGCAGCCGCAGCTCGGGCCTCTGGTTGCAGGACGGTACGGGAATGATTGGTGAAAAGCGACTTTTGGGCGTTATGACAATGGCCTACCAGGACTATTTCTTTGTCGAACGCTGGTATCGCTATTGGTCTGCGCAGATTGGTCCTGAATGCCTCTATCTTCTTAGCCATGGCAATGATCCGGTTCACCGCGAAATCGCCATTGGAGCCAATATCATCAATCTTCCCCGCGACAGCGGCATGTATAAGTTCGATGCGCGCAGATGGCGCTCTATGGGCTATCTGGCATCCGGACTTCTTGAGTTTTACAAATGGATGATTGTTTCGGATGTAGATGAGATTGTTATCGCCGATCCGCTATCAGCCACGTCTGTGGGCGACTGGATTGAACGCAACACCAGCGATAATAAATCGGCGCCCAAAAATATATCGCCATTGTGCCTGGAACTTATTCACCTGCCCGATGAAGAGCCCGAAAGTATCGCCGATGATGCGACCATACTTTCCCGGCGGCGCATATTTCAGCCGAACTGGAATTACAGCAAACCCTGTCTGATTGGCGCCCCTGCATTGTTTGCCCCAGGCGGGCATCGCAATAACCTGGGCCCCCGCCTTTTGCCTGATGGGTTGTTCACGCTGCACCTTAAGTTTTTCGATCTGCCCATGTTGACGGACCGAAGCAAGGGGCGCAAAGAAATCATGTCAGAGGCCAGCACAAACGGCCTGGAGGTCGACACCTCAACAAGCTGGGGAAGCACCACCCTGGATCGATATCACAATATTGTCGCAAGCAAGACGCTTCGCGGTGAGGATGTCGATCTTCCCGAATACCGGGCGGCAATGCGCAAGCAGAAACAGAAATATACCAATTCATTCATCTGGGGCCAGGCAATCGACAAAAACCTGTATCGCATTCCAGAGCGCTTTTCCGCCTTGTTCTGATCCGCATATCCCCGCCCCGGGCTGATCTTCCTGTCTTTTCTGGCCCGGGGCGCCGCTGCAATCCGGGCCATGACCGCAGGCAGGAACTTTTGGTCACTGTTTTCCTGGAAATGGCCACGGGAAAAAGCATAGGCCGCATCATTTTCACCCTGCAGGGTGATGAGGCATCCCTGACGCAGCCTCTAAAACAGGGCTATTGTTCCAGTCATTTTCATTCCCTCGAACGGGGTCGTATCCGGGCAATTCGTCCAATACGGCCCCGGTTTTATTCCAGCAGCCGGACAACAAGCCCGAAAACGCCCTGCCCTGCGGATCGGATATTCCGGCTCAGATCTTACGGCTCAGGCCTTGCGGATCAGCTGCAGCAAAGCAAGCTGGCTCTCGCAGCCGGTTTTATGCAGCAGGCTTTTGACCTGGCTGCGCACCGTCTCGGCCGAGCGCCCATGCAGCGCCGCCATATCGCGTATCGACAGCCCATCCGAGACCCCGCTGAGAACCCGCCTCTCGGCTCCGGTCAGCGCAAATCGCTGCGCGATCGTGTCGACGACCGATCCGCTGCTGTGGCGTCCCGGCTCGATCAGCAAGCCGACCATCGGGCCGCAAAGCAGTTCGGAAATCGGTTCGCGGGCGGCACGAAACAAGGTCATCCGATGGCCGTCCTGGTTCCAGACCACCTCTGATCGGGTCAGGGCGCCGCGCTGCAACAGCCGCCTCAGGGCCTGCTGGCCATTCTCATCGCCGAGGCGGATCTGCCCGGTCGGGGTGATCGTGAACAGATTGGCCCGCGCCGCCGCCTGTTCGGCGGCTGGGGTCACCATGACCGGGCGCAGGGTGTCGTCAATCAAACAAAGCCCGGCGCCCATCACCCCGAGGGCCTGGCCCGCAACATTGTCCATCCGCAACTCGCCCGCCGAGCGTGTATAGTAGCGCATCAGCCGCTGCAGATGCGGCTTCATCGCCTCTAACCTGCGGCCCATCGCGGTGGCGACGGCCGGATCCTCGTCCCCAAACACCGTGGTCAGCAGCAGATTTTCCCCACCACGACGGCTGAGCGTCACCCCGACCGAGCCGATATAGCCCGCCGGACGCAGGTAATCATTGTAGTATTCCGTGCGCTTCAGCGTCTCACGCGAGATCACTTCGTGATCGACAATCACGTCATTGGCGCGGCGCAGAATATGATCGGGCACCCATGGATTAAGCTGACTGTAATAATTGGCGTAATCGGCAATCTCTTTCTCACCGACGCCAGAGGCCAGTTCCAGCCGCCCCAGCCCACCGATTGCCTGGTCGTTTTGCAGCATGAACAACGCGCCGCCATTGCCCCGGTCAGAAACCAGCTGGCGCAGAAAAACCGGCCAGTCCGCCTCACCAAGCAGAATGGAGTAAAGCGTCTCGGTCAGATCGGCCTGCAGCTGGTCCACGCTTCCCCCTGACATGCTTCAGGGCACAGACTGTGCACCCGAACAGACAGATGATACCAGCTGCAGCCGGGGATAGCCTGGAAAAACGGCAATATTTGATCAAATATCGACACCGATGCCCGACTGATGCCCGGGTAAGGCCGATCAGCGGCGAGGGCGCAACCGCCCCCCGCCCGATCATGCGATGCGCGAGACCACGAAATCCGCCAGATCGCCCAGGATATCCTTCAGCGGATGGGCTGGCAGCGGCACCAGCGCCGCCCGCGCCTGCGCAGCCCAGGCCAATGCGTCATCGCGGGCCGCGCTGAGGGCACCGTGATGCTCCATCAGGCGCAGGGCCTCTTGCAGATCGCCGTCGCGCTGGTCGCCCTTTTCGATCACCCGGGTCCAGAAGGCCCGCTCTTCCGGGCTGGACGCCGCCACCGCCTTGATCACCGGCAGGGTCAGCTTGCGCTCGCGGAAATCATCGCCGGTATTCTTGCCGATCACCGCCGAGGCACCGCCGTAATCCAGCAGATCATCGGCAATCTGGAAGGCGATCCCAAGCGCATCGCCATAGGTGAACAGCGCCTGCACCTCAGCCGGGCTGGCCCCGGCGATCACCGCGCCAGATTCGGTCGCGGCAGAGAAGAGCGCCGCGGTCTTGCCGCGGACCACCTTGATATAGATCTCTTCCGTGGTCGTCAGATCCTGCGCTGCGGTCAGCTGCAGCACCTCGCCCTCGGCGATGGTGGCCGAGGCATTGGCCAGAATATCCAGCACCCGCAGGCTGCCCGGCTCGACCATCAACTGGAAGGCACGGGCGAAAAGATAGTCGCCCACCAGAACCGAGGATTTGTTGTCCCACAGCAGATTGGCGGTCGGGCGGCCACGGCGCTGTTCGCTTTCGTCAACGACATCATCGTGCAAAAGCGTGGCGGTATGGATGAACTCGACCGTTGCCGCCAGCTTGCGGTGATCCTCGCCCTCGGGGTGGCGCGTCGGATAACCGCAGATATGCGCGGCGGCCAGCACCAGCATCGGGCGAATGCGCTTGCCGCCCGCCTCGATCAGATGGGCGGTCACCTCGGGAATGCGCGGCGCATGTTCGCTGGCCATCCGCGCGCGGATGATCGCATTCACCGCCGCCATATCCGGGCCAAGAGCCTCGGCCAGCCGGTCCTGGGGGCCTGCCTGCGCCTGTTTGGAATTGCCGTCCATCTTCACCCTCAGCCCTTTGCGGGTGCCATTCCCCTTGCCTGATGCGGCAGGTGCAGCTACCCAAAACCGATGAAAGAGCTTTTGCGCACAACCGACCCTACGGTGATCGCCTTCGCCACGGCCCTTCTTGAGGGCGAGGGAATAACAGCCTTCGACCTGGACGTCCACATGAGTATACTGGACGGTTCACTGGGAATTTTGCCCCGCCGCCTGATGGTTGCAGACCGTGATCTGTTCATGGCCCGCGCCATAATGCGCGACAACGACATCGAGGTCTCAAAGTGACCGGCACGGGGAATAACCCAGAGCCTTCGCCCCAGACCGATGCGCCGGATCAGGGTCTCTTTCAGGATCATGAGCTGTCGGACGACAAATTTCTGACCGGCAGGCTGCAGCTGTGGCAACCCCTGCGCGGCTACCGCGCCGCGACCGATGCGGTTTTTCTGGCAGCGGCCTGTGGTGCAAAGCCGGGCGAGTCGGTGCTGGATCTGGGCTGCGGCGCGGGGGCAGCCTCGCTTTGTCTGGCGGCGCGGGTGCCGGGCCTGCAGCTTTCCGGGCTGGAGCTGCAGCCAGGCTATGCCGAGCTGGCCCGGCGCAACGCGGCCCGCAATGCGGTGCCGATTGAGGTCCATCAGGGCGATCTGACCCGAATGCCAAAGGCGTTGCGCCGCGACTTTGACCACGTGATCGCCAATCCGCCCTGGTATCCGGCAGGGGGAACCCCCTCGCCCGTGGGCGTGCGGGCAACCGCAATGCAGATCACGCTGCCCGTCAGCACATGGATCCTGGCTGCGGCCCGCAGACTGGCCCCGGGAGGCTGGCTGACGATGATCGCAGGCGCGGATTCAATGCCAGAGATGCTGGCGGCGCTGGCGCCGAAGCTGGGATCGGCCTCTATCCTGCCGTTGCAGGCCCGCGAAGGCCGCGAAGCGCTGCGGGTGATCCTGCGGGCCCGCAAAGGCGGGCGCAGCGCCTTTCGCCTGCTGGCCCCGCTGGTGATCCATCAGGGCCAGGCCCATGACGGAGACCGCGAAAGCTATACCCCGCTCGCAAATTCAATCCTGCGTGACGGCGCAGCACTGCCAGCACAATCTCGCTGATTAAAAGAGAATTACTGGCAGTATTTGTCGCAGCCGTGTGAAAGACAGATGACACGACTCACATTCCGTGCTGCACTCCTTGTTACGCGAAAACAAACAGGAGGACGAAATGAGCATTTCTTCGCATCTGACAGAACTTCGCAAAAAGCACGATGTGCTTTCCGACAAAGTCGAAAAGGCACAGCGCAGCCCGGCGGTCGACGCGACCCAAATCACCGAAATGAAACGCCAAAAGCTGCGGCTGAAGGAAGAAATCAACCGTCTTGCCACCCATTGATGGTGTGACGGGGCCCATAGCAGATACCGCCTGATCAGGGCCGTTTGCGTGCCGCGATCAAAGCGCCGCCAGCAATCAGAGCAGCTGCCGCCAGAATGGTCCAGCCAGGCTCGGCCCTGCCCGCGATGATCAGCACAAGGGTCGAAAGCAAAGGCGCCGCATAAGAGGCGACACCCAACAGCTGGATGTCGCCTCTTTTCATGCCGATGTCCCAGGTGAAAAACGCCGCCCCAACCGGGCCCAGCCCCAGAGCGATAACTGAAACCCAGCCCAGCGCATCGACAGGCAGAGCAGTCTCTTCCAAAGCCAGATGCGCAACCAGCGACAAAGCCGCCGAGGCAAGGCAGAAAACCGTAACACTTTCCGTGGGCACATCACCCAGGCGCCGCGAAATCACCGAATAGACAGACCATGTAATCGCGCAGCCAAAGGCAAGCAGCATGCCGGTGGTATTGAAACCGCCAGCCTCATTGCGGGCAAAAATGATCAGCGCAGCACCGGCAAAGGCGATCGACGCCCCCAAAAGCTGCTGCGGGAACAACCTTTCCCCCGGCAGAAGCCCAGAAAGCAAGACGATAAACAATGGCCAGAGATAGGCGATCAGGCCAGTCTCAGCTGTCGGCGCGACGCGAAAAGCCGTGAAATACAGGAAGTGGTATCCAAAAAGCCCAAGCGTACCAAAGGCATAGACCTTCCAGGATACGCCGCGCAAAATTGAGAACCCCTGCCTGGCCGTCCAGGCCAAACCAATCACCCCACCTATTGTGAAGCAGATTGCGTTCAACAAAAACGGCGGGACCGGAGCAGACCCAATTGTCAACAACGCAAGCAAAGACCACATCAGCACGGCGCTGAACCCGATAATGGTTGCTTTGTTGCGTGACATTTCATCCCCCCTGCCCCCGTTTCCTTTGAAGGAAACGGCCCGGAGTTTTCAAAAACTCCGGGTTCAGTCCTATGGCAGTCGGTCGAAAAGGAAAAGACCCGCTGCAAAAGCGGGCCTTACCTTGGATATAGGCGGCAGATCAGACTACGAATTGTCCGCCATTCGCAGAGATTGTCGAGCCGGTGATGAAGCCAGCATCATCAGATGCGAGGAAGGCGACACAGCGGGCAATTTCCTCCGGCTCACCAAGACGACCAACCGGAATTTGCGGAATGATCCGCTCTGCCAGAACTTTCTCATCAATCGCTCGCACCATCTCGGTGCCAATATAACCTGGGCAAATCGCGTTTACGGTGATCCCAGCGCGCGCGCCCTCTTGCGCCAAAGATTTGGTGAAGCCCAGATCACCGGATTTCGCGGCCGAGTAATTGGCCTGCCCTGCCTGGCCTTTCTGCCCATTGATCGACGAGATATTGATCACTCGCCCGAACTTGCGGTCACGCATGCCCGACCACAATGGGTGGGTCATATTGAACAACCCGGTCAGGTTGGTGTCGATCACCTCTTTCCACTGGGCCGGGGTCATCTTGTGAAACATCGCATCGCGCGTAATGCCCGCGTTGTTAACAAGGATTTCAATCGGACCCAGGTCAGCCTCGACCTTTCTGATACCTTCGGCGCAGGCGTCATAATCCGCCACAGACCACTTATAGGCTGGGATGCCAGTTGCCGCTGTAAACGCTTTGGCCGCATCGTCGTTGCCAGCATAATTCGCTGCGACCCTGTAGCCCGCCGCCTTCAGCGCGACTGAAATCGCAGCGCCGATACCGCGAGATCCGCCGGTGACGAGTGCAACTCTTGACATGATTCCTCCTCAGAAAACCCTATCTCTCATTGCTATCGATCAGAAAAGATATGCGCAACATTATTGCTGAGAATATTTTTATTGTGCATGAAAATTTCCTGATAACTGCTCAAATCTATCAGAATGCGCGTCAAAGGGCACCGAAATCGGAGCACCCTTTGACGTAATCTTTTCTGCCCGGCGCGTTACGTTCAGTCACGCTCGATGCAAAGCGCGACGCCCATACCGCCGCCGATGCACAGCGTGGCAAGCCCCTTTTTGCCGCCCGAGCGGATGAGCTCAAAGATCAGCGTATTCAGGATACGTGCGCCACTGGCACCGATTGGGTGACCGATGGCAATAGCACCGCCATTGACGTTCACCTTTGCCGTATCCCAGCCCATGTCCTTATTCACAGCACAGGCCTGAGCGGCAAAGGCCTCATTGGCCTCGATCAGATCAAGGTCAGAGGCCTTCCAGCCAGCTTTGTCCAACGCCTTGCGCGAGGCATAGATCGGACCGACGCCCATAATCGCCGGATCAAGGCCAGCCGTCGCATGCGAGGCGATCCGCGCCAGAACCTTCAAACCGCGCCGTGCAGCCTCTTCTTCGGACATCAGCAGCACAGCTGCCGCACCGTCATTCAACCCGCTGGCATTCGCGGCTGTAACCGTGCCATCTTTGGTGAAAGCGGGTTTCAGCTTTTGCATTGCCTCGATCGTAGCGCCGTGGCGGATATATTCGTCGCTATCGACCGTGATGTCGCCCTTGCGGGTTTTCACGACAAACGGGGTGATCTCGTCTTTGAACTTACCCGCCTTTTGCGCGGCTTCGGCCTTGTTCTGGCTGGCAACGGCGAATTCGTCCTGTTGTTCGCGCGAGATCTGCCACTGGGCGGCGACGTTCTCTGCAGTCTGACCCATATGGTAATTGTTGAACGCGTCCCAAAGCCCGTCTTTGATCATGGAATCGACCATTTTCATGTCGCCCATTTTGGTTCCCGCCCGAAGATGCGCGACGTGGGGCGACAGGCTCATGCTTTCCTGCCCGCCAGCGATGACGATCCCGGCCGCACCCGTCTGGATCTGTTGCGCCGCAAGCGCCACCGTCCGCAACCCCGAGCCACAGACCTGATTGATCGACCAGGCAGAACTTTCCCGCGGCAGGCCAGCCAGAATATGGGCCTGACGTGCCGGATTTTGTCCCTGTCCTGCGGTCAGAACCTGGCCCAGAATCGTCTCGTTGACATCGGCTTTATCGATCCCGGCGCGGGCGACAACGGCCTCAATCACAGCGGCACCCAGCTCATGTGCGGGCGTATTGGCAAACGCACCGTTGAACGAGCCTACTGCGGTCCGCGCCGCCGAAACGATTACGACATTGGTCATCTTTGGCCTCTCCTCAGGCAGATTAGACGGCGATGTATCCGGCGGCCATCAGAAAGCCAGCCATACAGGCCTTGCATGAAGAGGGGCATAATCCGAAGGAATACGCAAGAATATTGCAGGATAGCTGACAGCCGGATCTTTGCTACCCCCCGCCCCGCCGCCGTGAGCGCAGAAACTGCGCGAAATCCGGCGTCAGTTCAGGCTTGCCGAACAGATAGCCCTGCAGACAGCCGACCCCCTGCTCTCGCAGCCAGTTTGCCTCGTCGTTGGTTTCGACGGCTTCGGCCACAAGGAACATGCCAAATTCCTGCGCCATAGCGATGGCCGAGCGGATGACGGGCTGGTTCGTCGCGTCAATGTGGCAGTCCCGGATAAAGCGGCCATCCAGCTTTGCGATGTCAAAGCCGAATTCGTAAAGCAGGCTGAGCGAGGTGAAACTGTCGCCGAAATCGTCAAGGGTGAAGGTGATGCCAAAGCCCTGCAGCTCATCCATGAAGGGGATCAGCACATCGGGCATCTGCATGGCCGAGGCCTCGTTTATCTCAAGTATCAGACCGCGCCCGACATCAGGATGCTCGCCCAGCGTGCGGCGCAAAAGCTGTGTCCAGGGCTTATAACCCACCGAGCGCGCCGACATATTCACCGCGATTCGAATGCCCGGATTGCGCCGCAGCGTCTGCAACCCAAGACGCAGCGCGGCGACGTCAATCTCGCGGCCCAGTTCACGGGTTTCCGATATGGCCATGAAGTCGCGGGCCGGGATCGTCATCTGCCGCTCATCCAGCAGACGAATATAGCCCTCATAGAAGCCGATGATCTGCGGATCGGCCGCATAGACCGCCGGCTGAAACGCCAGCCGCATGCGTTTGTTGGTCAGCGCATCGCGCACCATTTGCAAAACCGCGCGCTCTGCCGATGAGGTTGCAATCGCGAAGGGCGATGCCTCATTCGGGTCGAGATCGACCTTCAACTGTCGCCGCACGGGCACGAAGCTCATCGCAGGATCCTCACTGTTGTAGTGACAGCCTGCACCAGGACGGGTAAAGCCTTTCTGAAGTTCTGCATTTGTTTCAAAATGCGCCTATCGAGGAGCCCCCGATGCCAGACGCCACCACAGCCCAGCCCTCGCCAGCGGCGCAGCGCTGCCCCTGGTGCGGCACCGATCCGCTTTATGTCGCCTATCATGACAGGGAATGGGGCCGCCCCGAACGTGATCCCCGCGCCCTGTGGGAGATGCTGATCCTTGAGGGCTTTCAGGCCGGGCTGTCCTGGTACACCATTCTGAAAAAGCGCGAAAATTTCCGCGCGGCCTTTCAGGGATTCCATCCTGCAACCATCGCCACCTGGGGCCAGGATGAGGTGGAAAAGCTGCTGCTCGATCCCGGCATCGTCCGCCATCGTGGCAAGATCGAAAGCACGATCCGTTCAGCCCGCGCCTGGCTGGAGATTGAGGCGGCAGAGGGGTTCTCACCCTGGATCTGGTCTTTCACCGGCGGCGTCAGCGTGCAAAACCGGCTGACCTCTATGGCGGATGCGGTGGCCTCGAGCCCGGAAAGCGTCATCATGTCAAAGGCGCTTAAAAAGCGTGGTTTTAATTTCTGCGGCCCCTCGATCACCTATGCCTTCATGCAGGCCACGGGAATGGTGAATGACCACTTCATCAGCTGCCCGCAGCATGCAGAATGCGCAGCCCTGGCATAAGCCGGGGCATGCGCTGCCGTTTCACCCCTTGGCGCTTGCGGCCTCAGCCCTCATATAGGGGCAAACCCGCGAAAGTGAGGAACGCATGTTCGGTCTTGATGACGCCAATATCCCCGCCGCCACCGATCTGATCAAAGACGGCGGCGATGCCACCTTTATGGCCGATGTGATCGAGGCCTCGAAAGAGGTTCCGGTGATCGTCGATTTCTGGGCCACCTGGTGCGGCCCCTGCAAGCAGCTTGGCCCGGCGCTGGAGGCGGCGGTAACCGCAGCCAAAGGCAAGGTGCGGCTGGTCAAGATTGACGTCGATCAGAACCAGATGGTTGCGGGCCAGCTGCGGGTGCAGTCGATCCCGACCGTCTACGCCTTCTGGCAGGGTCAGCCGGTCGATGGCTTCCAGGGCGCATTGCCCGCCTCCGAGATCAAGAAATTCATCGACAAGCTGACCGATCTGACCGGCGATGGCGGGCTGGCCGATGCGCTGGCTGCGGCCGAAGAGATGCTGGAACAGGGCGCAACCGCCGATGCGGCTGAAACCTTCGCCGCGATCCTGGGCGAAGAGCCGGAAAATGCTGCCGCACTTGGCGGCCTGGCCCGCAGCCATATCGCGGCAGGCGATCTGGACCAGGCCGAGGCGCTGCTGAATGCCGCCCCCGCAAAAATCGCCACGGCAAAAGAAGTTGAGGCTGCAAAAGCCCAGCTGGAGCTGACCCGCCAGGCCGCAAACGCCGGCCCCGAGGCCGAGCTGCAGGCCGCCGTTGACGCCGATCCCGCCAACCACCAGGCGCGCTTTGATCTGGCGGTGGCGCTGAATGCCAGCGGCAAGGTCGAAGAGGCCGTCGATCAGCTGCTGGAGCTGTTCCGCCGCGACCGTGAATGGAATGAGGGCGCCGCCCGCACCCAGCTTTTCACCATCTTTGACGCGCTGAAACCCCAGGACCCGATCGTGCTGAAAGGGCGGCGCAAGCTGTCCTCGATGATCTTCGCGTAAGATGTTCCCCCGGCACCCTTCGCTTTCGGATCTGCCGGGAACGATCCCGGTTTTCCCCCTGCCCGGGGCGCTGCTTTTGCCCCGGGCGCGGCTGCCTTTGCATATTTTCGAGCCGCGCTATCTGGCGATGATCGATGATTGCCTGAAACATCCGCATCGGCTGATCGGCATGGTCTGCCCGCTGGGCGAGGAGGGCGACCGCCTCTCGGCGATTGGCTGCGCCGGGCGGCTGGTGCAGCTGTCGGAAACCGAGGATCGGCGCTATATGATCACCCTCTCCGGGGTGGCGCGGTTTCGCCTGCAGGCCGAGGTCGAGGGTTTCACCCCCTATCGCCGTTTCAATGTCGACTGGTCCTCTTTCGGGCGCGATCTGGGCACGACAGAGCTGGACCCCGGCCTTGACCGCCCCGCGCTTTTCGCGCTGGTCTCGCGTTATCTGGCGGGGCGCGATATGTCGGCCGACTGGAAGGGGCTGGAATCCGCCCCCGATGAGGTGCTGATCAACGCGCTTTCGATGCTGGTGCCGCTGCCCCCCGAGGACCGTCAGGCGCTGCTGGAATCCCCCGATCTGCCAACCCGGCGCGAGACGCTGGTGACGCTGGTCGAATTTGCCCTCAGGGGCGGCAACAGTGATGAGATTTTGCAATGAGCGAGAATATGTCAGCGCCCCGGCCCGACCGCGCAGCCGAGGCCGCCAAAGACAATGACACCAAAGATCAGGCCAAACCCGCCGCCTTTGACCGCCGCATGCTTGAGGCGCTGGTCTGCCCGGTGACCCATGGCCCCCTGTCCTGGGACAGCGAAAAGCAAGAGCTGGTCTCGAAATCGGCGCGGCTGGCCTTTCCGGTTCGGGGCGGGATCCCGGTGATGCTGGTCTCTGAGGCCCGCGAGCTGGGCTGACCCTGCCAGAGACAGGGCTGCAGAGGCGGGGCTGCAGAGGCAGGGCTGCCGGGGCGGGGGCCAGCAAAGGCGGGGCCGGGCTTTTCAGCTGGCCGCCTCAGGTCCTGCGCTTCTCAGACCTTGCGCTTCTCAGGCTTTGCGCAGGCGCATCATGAAGAAGCCGTCCATGCCGCCCTGATCGGCCAGATAGTCTGGCCGCAGGCGCAACCCGCCAGGGCGCAGCCACCAGGCGGGATCAATGCCGGGCAGATCGGGCTGCTCGGGCGTCAGGCCCGGGTGACGTTCCAGCGCCGCATCCATCTGCATCTCGCCCTCTTCCGGGAACAGCGAGCAGGTTGCAAAGACCAGCCTGCCGCCTGGCACCAGCCACTCCAGCGCCCGGTCGATCAGCGCAGATTGCAGCGCGGCAAGCCCCGCGATCTCGCTGCCGTCGCCGAGGTAGGGCAGATCCGGGTGGCGGCGAATGGTGCCGCTGGCCGAACAGGGCGCATCAAGCAAGATCGCGTCGAATTTCTCCTCTGGCTGCCAGTGCAGCGCATCGGCGGTGACCAGTTGCGCCTGCAGCCCGGTGCGGGCCAGGTTCTCTTCCACGCGCCGCATCCGGGCCGGTGAAATATCCAGCGCGGTGACATCGGCACCGCTGGCCGCCAGCTGCATCGTCTTGCCGCCGGGGGCTGCGCAAAGATCCAGCACCCGCTCGCCCGGTTTGGCGTCCAGAAGCCGCGCAGGCATCGCTGCTGCCATATCCTGCACCCACCAGTGCCCCGCCTCATAGCCCGGCAGGCCGCTGATCCGGCCCGGATCGGTCAGGCGCAGGCTGCCTGTGGCAAGGCGCAGCCCCTCGGGCAGGTCACCTGCGGCGTTATCCTTCAGCGTCAGATCCAGCGGCGGCGCGGCGGCAAAGACCGTCTCCATCGCCTGGACGGCCTCACGCCCCCAGGCATGAACCAGCGGCTGACGCAGCCAACGCGGCATCTTTTGCACCGGGGCCGCCAGCAGCTGCGCCGGGTCAACCCCGCGCAGAACCGCATTGACCAGCCCCGACATATGGCGCGTTTTCATATTCTGCCGCGCCAGCGCGACAGCGGCATTCACCACCCCATGCGGCGCCGCGCCAAGCGCCATTTCAACCACCCCCAGCCGCAGGATATTGCGCAACGCCAGCGGCGGCGATTTGCGCAGCAGTTTGTCCAGCAGGCGGTCGGCGGGCTCGATCCGGCGCAAGACCTCATCGGCAAGGCGGCGGGCACGGGCACGGTCTTGCGGCGGCAAAGCAGGCTCGGGGATCTCAGAGAGCATCAGCCCCTCACCGAGAACCGCATTCAGCGCGGCCAAAGCTGCCGCCCGTGCTGCCAATCCATCCGCCATGCTGCGCCCCTTTGCACCTTGCTCGCGCAGGCTGTATCATGGCTTGGCCGCAGGAAGGAACCACTGCCAGGAAGGAACCACCGCCATGAGTGAAAAATCAGGCGACGCTGCCGCCCAGACCGATCTGCAGGCCCTGCCACCCGCCGCCCAACGCGCCCTGGCCGAGGCCGAAGCCCGCCGCAAAGCCGCAGGCGACCAGGCAGTGCCGAAAGAATACGGCGGCCGCGACGGCCCCGAGCCCGTGCGCTATGGCGATTGGGAAAAGAAAGGGCTGGCGGTCGATTTTTGACCCCAGCCCGTTTTTTGGCCCCAGCCCGGCTGCCTGGCCCCAAAGCCTCTGATAGGCTGCGGGGGGTGTCAGATCCCCAGCACATCCACCATGTCATATTGGCCGGGCTTTTTGCCCTGCCCCCACAAAACCGCCCGCAGCGCACCACGCGCGAAGATGCTGCGGTCGGTCGCCAGATGGCGCAGCACGATCCGCTCGCCATCGGCGGCGAAGATCACGTCATGCTCGCCGACGATATCGCCGCCCCGGATCGCCGAGAAGCCAATTTCGCCACGCCTGCGGGCGCCGGTAATCCCCTCACGCGCGGGAACACGCAGCTCTTGCAAGGGCTTGCCGCGCCCCTGGGCCGCCGCCTCGCCCAGCATCAGCGCCGTCCCCGAGGGGGCATCGACCTTGTGGCGGTGATGCGCCTCGACGATCTCGATATCCCAGTCCTCATCCAGCGCGGCGGCAATTTTCTGGGTCAGCCGGGTCAGAAGATTGACGCCAAGGCTCATATTTCCGGCCCGAATGATCACCGCATGGCGGGCGGCGGCCTCCAGCTTTGCCAGATCCGCCTCGCTCAGCCCGGTGGTGCCGATCACATGCACGGCGCGGGCCTGTGCGGCGAGGCCTGCAAAGGCAACCGTCGCCTCGGGCGAGGTGAAGTCGATCACGCCCTGGGCTTTGGCAAAGGCCTCGACCGGGTCATCGGTGACGATGATCCCGTTTGCCTGCCCGCCCATCGCCTCGCCCAGATCGCGGCCGATCCAGGGGCTGCCCTCACGCTCGACCGCCGCCACCAGGCGGGCGCGGTCGCTGGCCTGAACGGTCTTTGCCAGCATCTGGCCCATCCGGCCCGAGACACCTGTGATGACGATACCTGGCAAGTCGCTCATGGCGCAGAAATCCATATCTGTTTGGGATGGTTAAAGGGTTCTGCCCGCGTTCCTGCGGCAGAGCCGCGCAAATGTCACGCCGTTTTTGCAGCGGCGCTTGCCCGCGCCTCGCGTCAGATCGCCTGCGGGCCAACCGCGCCGGGGGCCACCGCGACCGATTTGATCACCGCGAAAACCCGCAGGCCCGGTGCCAGCGACAGCGCCGAGACCGAGCGGCGGGTGATCCGCGCCAGCAGGATCTCTGGTGCCGTCTTATCGCCAGCACCCGGCGCCAGTTGCAGCCGCACCAGCACCGCCGAGCCATCGCCATCCGCCGCGACGATATCCTGGATTTCCGCCTCAAGGATGTTCAGCGCCGAGATCCCCTCGGGCCGGGTGCGGGCCAGCATCACATCACGCGCCAGGATCTGCAGCCGCAGTGCGGCCCCGGCAGGCGCGGTGATCCCCGGCAGCCAAAGCGGCCCGGCCCCGCAATCCAGCCGCGTCAGCCCGTCCTCCTGGCGGTCACTGACCCGCGCCGTGATCAGCGCCCCGGCCTCGCGCTGGCCAAAGCCCCGCGCCCCGGTCGGATCGGCCAGCACCTCATGCGCGGGGCCTGCGATCGTGACCTGCCCGGCTTCCAGCATCACCACCGTCGTCGCCAGCCGCGCCACCTCGGCGGGCGAGTGGCTGACGTAAAGGATCGGCAGCGCGAAAGTGTCGCGCAGCCGTTCCAGATAGGGCAGGATCTCGGCCTTGCGCGCCTCATCCAGCGCGGCGAGGGGCTCGTCCATCAGCAAAAGATCGGGTTCCGACAAAAGCGCGCGGCCAAGCGCGACACGGCTTTTCTCGCCACCCGACAGCAGGCCAGGGCGGCGATCCAGCAAGGCGGCGATGCCCAGCATCTCTATCACCCGGTCAAACTCGGCCCGCCTTGCGGCTTTGGGCGCGAACCAACGGCCATAAAGCAGGTTCTGGCGCACGCTCAGATGCGGGAAAAGCCGGGCATCCTGAAAGACATAGCCGATGCGGCGGCGATGCGGGGCCAGGTTCTGCCGCTGTGCGGCATCAAAAAGCACCCTGTCGCCCAGGGTGATCCGGCCCTGATCGGGGCGCAACAGCCCCGCAACCGCATTCACCACTGTCGTCTTGCCCGAGCCAGAGCGACCAAAGAGCGCCGTCACCCCCTGGGGCGCGTCGAAACGAACATCGAGACTGACGCCGGGGAAGGCATGCTGCAAAGAGACCGAAAGCGTCATCGCCCCGAGATCCTGCGTGCAACCAGCCGCGACACCCATTCCGACAGCAAAAGCGCCGCCATGGCGATGGCAATCGCCACCCAGACCAGCCGCGCCGCCTGGGCCTCGCCGCCCGGCACCTGCAGGAAGGTGTAAATGGCCGAGGGCAGCGTGCGGGTCTGCCCGGCAATGTTGGAAACAAAGGTGATGGTGGCCCCGAACTCACCCATCGCTTTCGCAAAGGCAAGGATCGCGCCGGCGATCACCCCCGGCAGGATCATCGGCAGCGTGACCGTCAGCCAGACCCAGGGCCGGGAGGCGCCCAACGTCGCGCCCGCCTGCTCCAGCTTTGGGTCCACCGCCTCGATGGCAAGGCGCATCGCGCGGACCATCAGCGGAAAGGCCATGATCGCGGCGGCCAGCACCGCGCCCGTCCAGCGAAAGGCAAAGACGATGCCGAACCACTGGTCGAGATATTGCCCCACCGTGCCCTTGCGGCCAAAGGTGATCAGCAGCAGATAGCCCGTCACCACCGGCGGCAGGATCAGCGGCAGATGCACGATCCCGTTCAGGATCTGCTTACCCGGAAACTGCCACCGCGCCAGGGCATGCGCCACCAGAAGCCCCAAAGGCAGCGAGACCAGAACGGCCCAGAACGAGACCCGCAGCGACAGCGCCACTGCGGTCCATTCATCAGGGGATAGCCAGTCGGTCACGCAGCCCGGGCCCTTTTCATCGGTCTCAGTTCAGGATCGCAAAGCCTTCGGCGGCAAAGACCTTGCCCGCCTCTTCGCCCGAAAGCGCCTCATAGAAAGCGCGGTCGGCGGCATCGGCGGCCCCCGTCAGCAGGGCGGCAGGATAGGTGATCGCCTTGTGGCTGTCAGCGGGGAAGGTGCCAACGACCGTCACATTGTCATCGGCCACGGCATCGGTTGCATAGACGATGCCATAGGGGGCCTCGCCCTGGGCGACCAGCGCCAGCGTGGCGCGCACATTGTCCGCCTGGGCGACCGAGGGTTCGACCGCGCTCCAAAGGCCCAGATGCTCCAGCGCGGCCTTGCCATACTGGCCTGCAGGCACGGAATCGACCAGTGCCATCGCCAGCTTCTGATCGCCAAGAAGCGCAGGCAGATCAAAGCCTTCGCCGATCTCGACCGGGGCCGCATCTTTGCCATGCGCCACCAGAACCAGGGTATTGCCCAGAAGATCCTCACGGGTGCCTTCGACGATCAGGCCCTCTTTCTCGACCTCATCCATCCAGTTCACCGCAGCCGAGATGAAGATATCGGCGGGCGCACCCTCGATGATCTGCTTGGCCAGCGCGTTCGAACCGGCGTAGGAAATCACCACCTTATTGCCGGTCTCGGCCTCGAATTTCGCCGCGACCTCATCAAGCGCGTTCTTCATCGAGGCGGCCGCAAAGACCACGACCTCTTCGGCCTGGGCAAGGGCTGGCAGGGCGATGCTGAAAGCGGCGGCGAGTGCTGCGCTGCGCGTGATCAGGGGGCTGTTTTTGGTCAGCGACATGGGATTCCTCCGGCCGATATGTCTTTGCAGACATAAAGACCGCACAACCTGCCAGGGCGCAAGCGGTTATTTCCCGCCCGCCACATCGGCCTGCGGCGCGGCGGGAGGCGCGGCGGGCGCCAGCAGCGCCTCAAGCGCCTGGATCTCCTCTGCGCCTGCGGCACGGGCCTTGCGCTCGATCTCACGAAACAGCGCCAGCACCTCTTCGCCAAGCGGCGTCAGATGCGCGCCCCCGCCGCCAGAGCCGCCCCGGGCCGAGGCAACCAGCGGCCCCTGGAAGGCTGCGTTCAGCTCTTCGACCAGCATCCAGGCGCGCTTATAGCTCATGCTCATGGCGCGGCCCGCCGCCGAGATCGAGCCCGTCTCGCGGATATGTTCCAAAAGCTGGGCCTTGCCAGGACCAACCATCGCATTGTCGAAATAAAGGCGCAGGAAAAAGCGTTTCATCGCCGCAGTTTCCTTTCCCTGCGCCCGCTTCGCAAGAGGTCAGCTGAGATAATGTTCGACCGGGGCCAGTGGTTTTGGCGGCACCTCGCCCAGATGCGGCGCAAGGCTGATCTCACAGGCGCGGCAGATCGCATCCAGCGGCAGCCCGTTGGGGCTGGTGCCGAAAGGATGGCTCAGCTCTTCGGTCACCTCAGCCAGGCCAAGGAACATATAGGCCACCAGCGCGGTGAACAAAGGCGAAAGCCAACCTGTGGTTTCCGCCAGCGCCAGCGGCAGCAAAAGGCAATAAAGCCAGGTCGTGCGATAGATCAGCAGCGAATAGACGTAAGGCAGCGGGCTATTGGCGATCCGCTCTGCCCCGGCCTGCTGCAGGCCCAGATTGGCCATGCGCACCGTCAGGCCGCGGGCACCAAAGCCGTCGATCTCGCCCTTGCGGTAGCTGTCGCTGATGATGTCGGTGATCGCATCCATCGCAGCGCAGGGCGGATGGGTGGCATGGGAGAACTCTGACCCAGGGCCGCTGGCAGGCGGCGGCAGTTTGCGCAGGTTGATTCGGTGGGCATGGATGAACTCGATCGCCAGCCGCAGGATCCGCTGGCGCTTGTCGGGATCGGGGACGAAGGTTTCGACCTCACGCGCGAAGCTGCGCAGATCGGCCAGCAGACCGCCCCAAAGCTTGCGCGCCTCCCACCAGCGGTCATAGGCGGCGGCATTGCGAAAGCCCAGAAACAGCGACAACCCAATCCCGAACACCGTATAGGCGGCGGCGTTCAGATGCGGCACCACGGGCGTCAGGTGGTCCAGCACCACCACGACCAGGGCAAAACAGGCCACGAACAGCACCGAGGGCGCGACCTGGAAAATGATAGAGCCGCGCGTGGCGGTCAAAAGCTGAAACGGAGTGGGTTTGTCGCGGACGATCATCCTGGACAGGACCTTCTGAAGAGGGGTGTGGCCAAAGGCGGCAAGCGTAATCTTGCGCCTGGGTTGGTTGCGCAGGCTCGTGAAGCTTCCACAAGATTTCTTGCTCTGGAAAGCGGAACATGCGTTACTCTGTCGCATCAGACGCGGGCCAGAGCTGCGCCATTTGCCCGTTCTTCTGGCAAAGTCTTCATCTGATGCCAGCCATCTGATGGTCGTCATGCGTCGGATATCGCATCCCGGAACCCGCCGGGACCACCACCGGATCAGGAGCCGCACCATGGGAGGCAATATCACCATCGGACGCGCTGCACGCGAACATGAGGCGCTGATTTCCTCGGCGCTGGAAAAGGGCCAGGCGGCCAGATCCTCAATCGTCGCATCCTGGGCCCGATCCGCGCGGCATGGGCTGGCCCCCTCGGCCGCGGCACTGCGAAGTCAGCGGCTGGACGCCGCCAGCCTTGCGCGTCTGCGCGAAAGGATGGAGCCGGTGACCCGCGCCGCCCGCCCCACGCTGGAGCGGCTGTTTCAGGCGGTGGGCGGTTTTGGCGCCAGTGTGATTCTGGCCAGCCAGGAGGGCCTGCCCTTCGAGCGGCTGGTCAAAGCCTCTGAGGATCAGGATTTCAGCGATGCAGGCCTCGATGCCGGGTCAGACTGGAGCGAAGAGGCGGTCGGAACCAATGGCATAGGCACCTGCCTGGCCGAGGGCCGCGCCGTGGTGATCCACCGTGATCAGCATTATCTGGTGGCAAATACCGCGCTTACCTGCGCCTCGGCCCCGATCTGGGATGCGGGGGGAGAGCTGGTCGCGGTGCTGGATGTCTCAACCGTGCGCAGCGATATCGCCGAGGGCTTTGCCGGTCTGCTCAGCCATTCGGTGCAAGAGGCGGCGCGGCGGATCGAGGCGGATCTGTTCCACGCCCGCTATCCGCTGGCGCGGATGATGCTGGTGCCGGGGGTGGATCGCGGCACGGGTGCGCTTTTGGCGGTGGACGCCGATGAGCTGGTGATCGGTGCCACGCGCATGGCCCGCCAGCATCTGGGGCTAAGCGGTGATCTGGCCAAAAACCCCGTTCCGGCGGCAGACCTTTTGGGTCTGTCCAGCCATCTGCGCCCCGAAGATGGTGAACGCGCCGTAATCAGCCGCGCCATTGCCCGCACCGGGGGCAATATCTCGGCAGCGGCACGGGCGCTTGGCATCAGCCGCGCCACGCTGCACCGCAAGATGGGCCGCGCGGACTGAGATCAGGGCTGGCGGCGGGGCCAAACGCGCAGGGGCGCGGGGGCGAATCGCTTTGGAGACGGCTCAGGCCAGACCGGGCAGATGCAGCAAGGTTCAGGGTGCAGACTGTCTCAGATCTGCGACAGGCTTTGCAGCTGCGGCATGATTTGGGGGGTGACCGGCCCCCCTTCCCCGGCCAGCATTCCCCTATCGTCGCCGGGGAGGGCGACATCAGGAGGAGCTATCATGACCAAACACGAAGAATTCGGCCTTTCGGCCGCGCCGTTCAAAACGCGCTATGACAATTTCATCGGTGGTCAATGGGTCGCGCCGAAAGCCGGGCGCTATATGGAGAATGTCTCGCCCGTCACCGGCGGCGTGATCTGCGAAGTGGCGCGTTCAGACGCCTCGGATATCGAGGCGGCGCTGGATGCCGCCCATGCCGCCCGCCGCGCCTGGGCTGCCACCTCGGCCACCACGCGCTCGAATATCCTTTTGCAGATCGCAGCGCGGATCGAAGAGAATCTGCAGGCCATCGCTGCCGCCGAAACCTGGGACAATGGCAAGCCGCTGCGCGAGACGCTGGCCGCCGATATCCCGCTGGCCGTTGACCACTTCCGCTATTTCGCGGGCGCGATCCGGGCGCAGGAAGGCAGCATCGGCCAGATCGACGATGACACCGTCGCCTATCACTTCCACGAGCCGCTGGGCGTTGTGGGTCAGATCATCCCCTGGAACTTCCCGATCCTGATGGCGGCCTGGAAGCTGGCACCCGCGCTGGCGGCAGGGAATTGCGTGGTGCTGAAGCCGGCCGAGCAGACCCCGGCCTCGATCCTGTTCCTGCTGGGCTTCATCGAGGATCTGCTGCCGCCGGGCGTTTTGAATATCGTGAACGGCACCGGGGCCGAGGCGGGCGCGCCCCTGGCATCCAGCCCGCGCATTGCGAAGATCGCCTTCACCGGATCGACCCCGGTGGGCAAGTCGATCATGCGCGCCGCGGCAGACAATCTGACCAATATCACCCTGGAGCTGGGCGGCAAATCCCCCAACATCTTCTTTGAGGATGTGATGGATGAGGATGACGATTATTTCGACAAGGCCCTGGAAGGCTTCACTCTTTTCGCGCTGAACCAGGGTGAGGTCTGCACCTGCCCAAGCCGTGCCCTGATCCAGGAATCGATCTATGACCGTTTCATGGAGCGGGCGCTGAAACGCGTTGAGGCCATTGTCGCGGGCGACCCGCGCCAGGCGAATACGATGATCGGTGCGCAGGCGTCAAAGCAGCAGTTCGACAAGATCAGCTCTTACCTGGAGCTGGGCCCGAAAGAGGGCGCGAAAGTGCTGACCGGCGGCCAGGCGAACCATTTCAACGGCGACATTGCCAATGGTTTCTACATCCAGCCGACGGTGTTTGAAGGCACCAATAAGATGCGCATCTTCCAGGAGGAAATCTTCGGGCCGGTGGTATCGGTGACGACCTTCAAGACCCAGGACGAGGCGATCGAGATCGCCAATGACACCGTCTTCGGCCTGGGCGCGGGCGTCTGGTCGAGAAACGCGAATACCGCCTATCGCGCGGGCCGCGCGATTGAGGCGGGCCGGGTCTGGACGAATTGCTATCACCTTTACCCGGCGGGCGCGGCCTTTGGCGGCTATAAGCAGTCAGGGATCGGGCGTGAGAACCACAAGATGATGCTGGATCATTATCAGGAAACCAAGAACCTGCTGGTCTCTTACAATCCGAAGAAACTGGGCTTCTTCTGAGCCGTTCTGCCTGCGGGTTACGTTCTGCCTGTGGGCAAGGCCGGGGGAGATGATCTCTCCCCCGGTCCCCCTCTTGTCTTGCCTGACCGATGTTGCAAGCCTGAAAGCCCGCCCGGATCAGATCTGTGGCGGGCGTTTTTGTGGCCAGAGCGTTGCCTGGTGATAGGCCTGCCCCAGGGCCAGAACCGCCGCATCCGCGCCGTGCCGCCCGGCGATCTGCATCCCCATCGGCAAGCCATTCGCGCCAAACCCCACCGGCACCGCCAGCGACGGCAGGCCGATCAGCGAGACCGGGACCACCACCTCCATCCAGCGGTGGTAGGTATCCATTTCCACCCCATTTATCGCTTGCGGATAGCGCCAGCCGACCGGGAAGGGCCAAACCTGCGCCACCGGCATCACCAGCGCGTCAAAGCCCTCCAGCATCTCATGGGCGCGGGCATACCAGCGCGAGCGGATCTTTGACGCCTGCCAAAGCGCCTCGGCCGTGACCGAAGCGCCGCTTTCGATTTCCCATTGCGTTTCGGGCTTTAACTGCTGCCAGTGGGCCGGGTTGCGCATCTCGGCCCCTTTGTTGCCGAAGTTGAGGAAGCTGCGGATCGTGATCCAGGCCTGCCAGAGGTCCGCCACCGGCAGGGGCAGCGAGACGGGCACCACCTCGGCCCCCAGATCCTCCAGCACCCGCAGCCCCGCTTCGCAGGCGGCGATGATGCCGGGCTCGAATTGCAGCTGGCCGCCGAAATCCCCAAACCAGGCAAAGCGCTTGCCTTTCAGATCAGCGGGGGCGGCCCCGACCGCGCCCAGATAGTCCTGTGGAGCCTGGCCGAAGGGGGTCAGCGGGTTCGGCCCGGCCTGGACGCCCAGCAAAAGCGCGATATCGGCGATGTCGCGGGCCATCGGCCCCTCGGTCGCCATGGTGTCGAGGAAGGTCTCATAGCCCGCGTCGGTGGGAACCAGCCCCCAGCTGGGCCGAAAACCGTAAACATTACAGAAGGCTGCCGGATTGCGCAGACTGCCCATCATGTCAGACCCATCCGCCAGCGGCACCATATGTGCCGCCAGCGCCGCCGCCGCACCGCCGGACGAGCCGCCCGCCGTCAGGCCCAGGTCATAGGGGTTGCGCGTGGCGCCAAAGACCGGGTTGAAGCTGTGGCTGCCATGGCCCCATTCGGGCGTATTGGTCTTGCCGATCAGCACCGCCCCCGCACCCCGCATCCGCGAAGCAATCAGGTCATCCGCCTTCGGCACGTGATCGGCGTAAAGCGGCGAGCCGAATGTCGTGCGGATGCCTTTGGTCTGCAGCAGATCCTTCACCGCCAGCGGCAGCCCGAAAAGCGCGCCTTCGGGGGCCTGATCGTCCAGCGCAAGGGCCTCTTCCATGATCTGATCCGGCTCACGCAGTGAGACCACCGCATTCACCTGCGGATTGACCGCTGCGATCTGCGCCAGATGGGCCCCGATCACCTCGGAAGGTTTCACCTCGCGCGTGCGGATCAGGCGCGAAAGCGTCAGGGCGGATTGCGATGTCAGGTCCATGATATATCCGGGGTGCAGCGGGTTTCGCGGCGAAGCTAGCAGAGAGGGGCGCGGACGCGAAAGCCCCCTCACCCAGCGGCAGCCAGCCATGCGAGATGCGCTCTGGATTGCCAGCCTTTGCAGGCGTATATGGGCGCTATGACATATGGCCCTGATCAAAGCGGCCTGCCCTTCATCAAGATGCACGGGGCGGGCAATGATTTCGTGGTGATCGACTCGCGCAGGCGGGCCGGGGCTGTGGTGACGCCTGCGCTGGCGCAGGCGCTTGGGGATCGCAATCGCGGCGTGGGCTTTGACCAGCTGGCCGAGATCCGCCCGGCAGAGGGCGCCGATTTCACGCTGGATTTCTGGAACAGCGACGGCAGCCGCGCCGGAGCCTGCGGCAATGCCACGCGCTGCGTCTCGGATTATGTGATGCGTGATCTGGGCAAGGATGCGGTAACGCTGCTGACCGCCCGTGGCAGCCTGCGGGCAGAGCGCCTGGCGGACGGCCGCGTCACGGTGAATATGGGCCAGCCGCAGCTGGACTGGGCCGAGGTGCCGCTGTCGCATCCGGTTGACACGCTGCATCTGCCGCTGGCGGGGGATCCGGCGGCGGTCGGCATGGGCAATCCGCATTGCGTGTTCTTTGTGCCCGACGCCGGGGCCGCAGATGTCGCCGGGCGCGGGCCCGAAATTGAGCATGATCCCCTGTTCCCGCAGCGCACCAATGTCGAATTTGCCAGCCTGACCGCGCCAGACCGCCTGCGCATGCGGGTGTGGGAGCGCGGCGCAGGCATCACCCTGGCCTGCGGCTCTGGCGCCTGTGCGACGGCGGTGGCGGCGCATCTGCGCGGGCTGACGGGGCGGCGCGTGACGCTGGATCTGGATGGCGGTGTGCTGGAAATCGACTGGCGCGAGGATGGCGTCTGGATGACCGGACCCGTGGCTTTGGTATTCGAAGGCCAGCTTTCAGCGGCATTCCTGGCCGGGGTATCGGGCACAATTGCAGAGGCGGATGCGATATGAATGCCGTCACGCCTCCGGTCTTTGCCACGCTGGGCTGCCGTCTGAATGCCTATGAAACCGAGGCGATGAAAGAGCTGGCGGCCCAGGCAGGCGTGGCGGGCGCGGTGGTTGTGAACACCTGTGCGGTTACCGCCGAGGCGGTGCGCAAAGCCAAGCAGGAAATCCGCCGCCTGGCGCGGGAAAACCCCGGTGCGCCTGTGATCGTCACCGGCTGCGCGGCCCAGACCGAGCCTGAAACCTTCGCCGCCATGCCCGAGGTCACCAGGGTCATCGGCAATCACGAAAAGATGCAGGCCGAGACATGGACCAGCCTGCGTGCCCCCGATCTGATCGGCGTCACCGAGAAAACGCTGGTCAATGATATCATGTCGGTCAAAGAGACCGCAGGCCATCTGATCGACGGTTTTGGCCGCCACCGCGCCTATGTCCAGGTGCAGAATGGCTGCGATCACCGCTGCACATTCTGCATCATCCCTTATGGGCGGGGCAATTCGCGGTCTGTCCCGGCGGGGGTGGTGATCGAGCAGATCAAACGTCTGGTAGACAAGGGTTTTCAGGAAGTTGTGCTGACCGGGGTCGATCTGACCTCATGGGGGGCAGACCTGCCTGCCACGCCTCGGCTGGGCGATCTGGTGATGCGGATCCTGCGGCTGGTGCCGGATCTGGCGCGGCTGCGCATCTCTTCCATCGACAGTATCGAAGCCGATGAAAACCTGATGCAGGCGATCGCCACAGAGCCGCGCCTGATGCCGCATCTGCATCTGTCGCTGCAGGCGGGCGATGACATGATCCTGAAACGGATGAAGCGCCGCCACCTGCGCGATGATGCGATCCGTTTTTGCGAAGAGGCCCGCAACCTGCGCCCCGATCTGATCTTTGGCGCCGATATCATCGCGGGCTTCCCGACCGAAACCGAAGAGATGTTCGCAAACAGCCTGAAACTGGTCGAAGACTGCGGTCTGACCTTCCTGCATGTCTTCCCCTACAGCCCCCGCAAGGGCACTCCGGCGGCCCGCATGCCCCAGGTCAAAGGCCCCGCCATCCGCGAACGCGCCGCAAGGCTGCGGGCAGCAGGCGACCTGGCGCTGGCGCGCCATCTGCAAAGCCAGCAGGGTGCCTTGCATCAGGTGCTGACCGAGGGGCCCCTGCTTGGGCGGACCGGGCAATTCACCGAAGTCACCTTCGCCACCCCACAGCCAGAGGGGCAGATCATCCCCGCCCGTATCACCGGGAAGGATGGTCAAAAGCTGATCGCAACCGCGTTGTAGGCTTTGCGCCGGGCTGAGCGTTTCCCCGAGGTGCGTGTTTCGCAGCGGGGTGTTCGCGGCGGGGAGTTTTGCGGCGGGGTGTTCGCGGGGGCGAGTTGGCGCAGGTTACCCCCTGAGGCCACAGGTTTCCGGCCTTTCACGGGTCAGGATTTCCTGACAATTTCACATTCGTGCTGGGCAATATCACGGGGTTGTGAGAGTTAACACCTGATGAAAAGAAGGTGTGCAGTTCCATGACAAATACCAATCTGACCCTGCCCTCCCGCCCATTGCGGATGACGCCGGGGGCCGTTGCCCGCCCCATCGGCGCGATCTTTGGCACGCTGGTAATGCTGGCGCTGTCGGCCTTTTTCCTGGTCTGGCAAGGCCCTGACCTCTGGCGCGACTGGCAGATCAGCCAAAATCCGGTCCTCGCGGACAGAAGTGACGTAAGCAATGGCAAATGCACGGCCCGCAAGGGCGTCCTGACCGATTGCGAAGCCCATGTCAGCTATGACTACCAGGGACAGCATTACGAATCTGACGTTAAACTGCTGTTCGTCGATATGCATGCCGGGGATTATGAGGTCGATGTGGTGATCTCGGCCGACAAGCCGCATCTGGCGACGCTGACGCTGGGGCTTGAAAAGCTGAACAACCGCCTGATCATGATTGCGATCATCGTGCTTGGCTTCTTCGCGGGCGGCATCGCCCTGCTGCGCCCGATGCTGCGGGCCGGAACGGCCTCGCGCATCCTGGCGCAAGAGGCGCCAATGACGCTGGTTCCGGTCGAAATCGTCAACGCGCATACGACGCGGGGCACGACCCAGATCAGCTATAAGGACAAAGAGATCTCGAACAGGGTGCTGGCCGCGAATTTCGCCGCCGGGGAAGAACCGCTGATGGTCTGGGGGCCAAATGGCGAAGGTCATGGCCTGGCGGTGCGCAGCAGCATCAAACCCTTCGCGGGCCTGCTGGATCAAAAGCTGACCCGGATCAGCCTGACCGATCAGGAACGCCGCGACGCGCTGGCGCAGCTGGAAAAAGACCAGCCCTCTTCCGATCAGCCCAGCGAAAGCGGCCCGGCTGAAAAGGCCAGCTGGGGCATCCTGCGCAAGCTTCGCGCCGCGCTTGGCATTGCCCTGCTGGTGGTGATCGGGATTGGTTGTTTCTGGATCTGGTATGTGACCAGCGCCGATAACCGCTATAACAGCCTCGGCATGGAGATTAACGCAGCCCTGCCAGAGGCGCTGAACAAATGGGGCTGTGAACAGCTTGAAAAGCGGTTCGGCGATCAGCCTGCGCCCCATGGCTGCACCGCGGCCGATTTTACCAGCTGGAAATAACCTGCGAACCGTGCCCGGAGGCTGCCTTACGGCATCCGGGCACGGGCTTTCCTGCCCCGCTCAGGTTTTGACGTTCATCAGGCTTTGATGTTCAGACCTTGCGGATCGTGTCGCCGGGCTGCAGCTTTGGCTCGAACTCGATCACCTCGCCGCCGATCACCCCGCTGTGGCGCTTGCCCGCGATGATCTCGGCCGCAGCCACCCCGGTTTCCAGACGGCAGGCATCCATGGTCGCCAGGCGGCGCGGCAGACCATCCAGCAGCTCAACCCCGTTGAAGCCCGCCAGCCCGATCCGGCCCGGCACATCCAGCCCCTGCTCCAGGCACCACAAAAGCCCGCCTGCCCCAATCATATCGTTGGAATAATAAAGAAAATCGACGTCAGGACGGCGCTTCAGCAGCGCCTCGGTCATCTCGCGGCCCTTGGCCAGCGCCGAGCCACCCGAGTAGAACTCGCGGTCGACCAGCGACAGACCTGCTGCCGCCAGCGCCTCTTCGAACCCTTCCAGACGCTTGCGGGCGCGGTGGTCATTCGTGGGCATATGGGTGCCCAGAAAGGCGATCTTGCGATAGCCCGCGGCGACAATCGCCTCGGCCATCTTGCGCCCGGCACGACGATGCGAAATGCCCACCATGCTGTCGACGGGCGTGCCGTCAATATCCATGATCTCGACAATCGGCACCCCGGCCTGGGCCAGCATCGCCCGCGCCGCCTCGCTATGCTCCAGCCCGGCCACGATCAGCCCCGAGGGCCGCCAGGACAGCATCTCATAGATCACCTGCTCTTCGCGCTCGGACTGATAGTTCGAGACGCCCACCACCGGCTGCAGCCCGGTATCCTCAAGCGTTTTCGAGATCCCGGTCATCACCTCGGGGAAGACCATATTCGACAAGGACGGGATCACCACGCCCACCAGATTGACCCGCTGACTGGCCAGGGCCCCGGCGATTTTATTCGGCACATAGCCCAGCCGCCGCGCCGCCTCGAGCACCTTCTCGCGCGTCGCCTCAGAGACATCACCACGATTGCGCAGCACCCGGCTGACCGTCATCTCGCTGACGCCCGAGGCCTCGGAGACGTCACGAAGCGTTAATGTGCGGTGCGGTTCCGGGATGGGTGGCTTTGTCACGAGAGATCCTGTCAGGCGAAGAGTCGGGCGGGGAAATGACATGCTGCTAACGGTTTCCTGATTGTTAGCGCCAAAGGGGGGGCTTGAACAGGCGGTTTTCCCAGGCTAATGATAGCGCTAACAGTGCAAGCTGTGATCTCGGTTGCCGTGGCAGATTCTCTTTGCACGGCACAGGGTATCAAAAGAGGGGGCGGTGGGCCAAATTCGCCCCCTCTTTCACACCCGAGACAAATATCACCACAGATCAATAGGTTGGCGGGCTAATCGCCCAGATCACCACCGTCTCACCGGGGCCCGGATTGCGGTAGCGATGCGGCTCTGCCGAGGCGAAGGAAAAGCTGTCGCCTGCCTTCAGGTGAAAGCTGCGGCTGCCGACCCAAAGATCCAGCTGGCCCGATAAAATCAGCCCGACCTCGTCACCCTCATGGCTATAGGCGTCCTGCGCCTCGCCGCCCGGCGGAAAGACCGAGCGGATCATCTCAAGCGCCATCGACAGTTTCGGCGTCAGAAGCTCGTCCACCGTGCCGCCCTGATAGCTGATGCGCTGGCGGTTGGCGGCGCGGATCACATAGCCGTTTTCCTCGGGCGGGACGGGCTGCTTCTCTCCCGCGAAGAACCATTGCACCGTCACGCCAAGCGCCTGCGCAACTGAGATCAGCGCGTTGATCGAGGGCTCGGCCAGGTCGCGCTCGATCTGGCTGAGATAGCCGATCGACAGCCCCGCCCCATCGGCCAGCTGCGCCAGGGTCATCCGCCGGCGCTTGCGCAATTCGCGCAGCCGCTGGCCCAGGATGGCCCCCTCTGGCACCTGCCCGGCGGCATCCGCCTGCTCTTCGCTGTCAAAGCCGCGCACCAGTGCCCCCTGTGCCCCCCCCGCATTCACCCCCAGGATAGCCGCGTCACAGCATCGCCCGCCAGTAAAAAAACATATTGATTTTTTTACTGGCTCTGCCACGACTGTGGCGAACAGCCCACCGATCGGCCACCCATCCAGCCACCCTGACCCCAGGCAGCCCCCATGACGCAACCGCTTTTCCCGCATCTGTTTCAGCCGCTGACCATTCGCGGCCATGTGATCCGCAACCGGATCATGTCCAGCGGCCATGACACCTGCCTGCCAGAGCACGGCCTGATCAATGAGGCCTATATCGCCTATCAGGAGGCCCGCGCCAAAGGCGGAACCGGGCTGATCGTCACCCAGGTCGCGGGCGTGCATGAGACGGCGCGCTATACCTCGCATCTGATCATGGCGACCTCGGATGACTGCATCCCCGGCTATGCCGAGCTGGCCCGGCGCTGCCATGCGCATGGCGCGGTGGTGATCTCGCAGCTGTTCCATCCGGGCCGCGAGATCATGGAAAGCGCCGATGGCATGCTGGCGGTGGCTTACTCTGCCTCGGCCACCCCGAATGAGCGGTTTCGCAACATGCCCCGCCAGATGGATCGCGCGATGATCGCCGAGGTGACGGCGGGCTATGCGGCGGCGGCGCGGCGCATGTATCAGGCCGGGATGAACGGGGTCGAGCTGGTGGCCTCACACGGCTATCTGCCGGCGCAGTTTCTGAACCCGCGCGTCAATCACCGCCAGGATGAATATGGCGGATCGGATGCCAACCGCCTGAAATTCATGGAAGATATTCTTGACGCGATGCGGGCGGCGACCTCGGATGATTTCATCATCGGGCTGCGCATTTCCTCGACCGAAAAGGATGAGGCGGGGCTGACCCGCGCCGAGACGCTGGCTGCGACAAAGGCGCTTGGGGCGCGGATCGACTATGTCTCGGTCACCATCGGCACCTCGGCCAGCCTGGGCGGCGCGGTGCATATCGCGCCGCCCATGGCCTTTCCCGCCGCCTATACCGCGCCCGAGGCCCGCGCCTTCCGCGACGTGCTTGAGGTGCCGGTTTTCATCGTCGGCCGCATCAACCAGCCCCAGGAGGCCGAGCAGATCATCGCCCGTGGCGAGGCCGATATCTGCGGCATGACACGGGCGCTGATCTGCGACCCCGAGATGCCCGGCCTCGCCCAGGCGGGCCGTTTTGACGATATCCGCGCCTGTATCGGCTGCAACCAGGCCTGCATTCATCACTTTCACCGGGGTCTGCCGATCTCTTGCATCCAGCACCCTGAAACCGGGCGCGAGACCCTCTTCCCCAGCCACCCCGCCACCACAAAACCGCGCCGCATCATGGTGATCGGCGGCGGTCCCGCCGGGCTGAAGGCCGCCGCCGTCGCCGCCGGGCGCGGGCATGAGGTCACGCTGTTTGAGGCCGGGGCGCGGCTGGGCGGCCAGGCGGCCCTGGCGCAGCTTTTGCCCGGGCGCAGCGAATTTGGCGGCATCGTCACCAATCTGACCCGCGAATGCGAGCGCGCAGGCGTCACCATCCGCCGCAACAGCCGCGTCGATCTGGCGGTCTTACGTGACTTTGCGCCCGATGCGGTGGTGCTGGCCAGCGGCGCCACGCCCTATCTGGCCCCGTTTGAGACCGATGGCGAGATGCAGGTCACCTCGGCCTGGGCGGTGCTGCAGCGCCAGGTGAAGGTGGGTGCAAGGGTGGTGGTTTGCGACTGGCGCTCTGACTGGATCGGGCCGGGGATTGCCGAACTTCTGGCACGAGAGGGCAGCCGCGTCGATCTGGCGGTGAACGGGCTTTACATGGGCGAGGCGCTGCCCTTCTACGTCCGCGATGCCACCGCAGGGGCGCTGCATCGGCTGGGGGTGCAGGTCACGCCCTATGCGCGGCTGGTCGGCACCTTTGGCGATACGGTTTTCCTGCAGCACAGCGCCTCGGAGCTGCCGATAGAGATTGAGGGCGTTGATACTCTGGTGCTTTCAACCGGGCATCTGCCCTTTGACGGGCTGCGCGAGGAGATCGCCTCGCTTGGCATCGAATGCCATGCCATCGGCGACTGCCAGACCCCGCGCACCGCCGAAGAGGCGGTTTATGAGGGGATGCTGGCGGGCCGGGCGCTTTGACCGCCGGGCCTGCCCCCCTCAGACCCGGCGCGAAAACAGGATCAGCGCGATCAGATACAGCCCGCCCAGGAACCCGGTGGTCAGCCCGATCGGCATCGCCAGACCAAAGGGCGCGTTCTGGCCGATCAGATCGGCGGCCATCAGCAAAACCGCCCCCGCCAGCGCCCCGCTGATCAGCGGCACATCGGGCGAGCGCGTCAGCCCCCGCGCCAGTTGCGGCCCGGCCAGCGCCACAAAGGCAATCGGCCCCGCCGAGGCCACCGCAACCGAGGTCAGCCCGACCGAGGCCAGCACCAGCACCAGCCGCGCCCGCCCGGTGTGAACCCCCAGCTGGCGGGCCATATCCTCGCCCATCTCCATCACCATCAGCTGCCGCCCATTGGCCAGCACCAGCGGCGCAAACAGCAAAACCCCGGTCAATGCGGTCAGCACATGGCTCCAGTCCCGGGCCGCAAGCGAGCCTGCCAGCCAGATCTGCGCCGACATCGCGCGCTCCAGATCGCCGGTCACCATCAATAGCGTGTTCAGCCCCGACATCAGCGCCCCCATGCCAATGCCGATCAGGATCAGGCGATAGCCGCCCGCGGTGCCACCCCCACCAGGGCCGCTTCCTGGCCGATGCGACAGGGCCAGCACCACCAGCGCCGTCATCACGCCAGAGGCCACCGCCGCCAGCGCCGTCTGCACTGGCCCAGCGTTGAAGAGGATGATCTGGGCAATCGCCCCCGTCGCCGCCCCGGTGGTGAAACCGATAATATCGGGCGAGCCAAGCGCATTGCGCGACAGCGACTGAAAGACCGCCCCCGCCAGCCCAAGCGCCGCGCCAACCAGGGCGGCGGTGATCAGCCTCGGCAACCGGATCTGGGTGATCAGGCGATTGGTCACAGGCGGCTCGGCCATGCCGCGCAGGCCGGACAGCACCTCTGCGGGCGAAAGGCGCACCTTGCCACTGGCCAGCAAAAACACCGCCAGCACCGCGCCAACCGCAATCAGGCAAAGACAGACCGCCACCGCCCGCCTGCGCCACAGGAAACTGACCTGCCACAGTCGCAGCACCTGCTGGCCCGGTCTGGTCTGGCCTGCTTTGGTCCGGCCTGCTTTGGTCTGGGCTTCTGTGGTCTGGCCGGGCCTGACCTGCCCGGATCTGACCTGCCCGGATCTGGTATCGCCGCCGCTCACAGCTGCGCCATCCGAAAGCGGCGGACCACATGGATAAAGAACGGCCCGCCAAGGATCGCTGCCACGATCCCCGCCGCCAGCTCAGAGGGCGGCACCACCACCCGCCCCAGAATATCGGCCGCCAGCAGGATCCCCGCCCCGAACAGCGCCGCCAGCGGCAAAAGACGGCGATTGTCCGGCCCGCTGATCGCCCGCGCGAAATGCGGCGCAACCAGGCCCACGAAAGCAATCGGCCCGGCGCAGGCGGTCGCCGCCCCCGCCAGAACCATCACCGCAAGGCAGGATAGCGCCCAGACCGGGCCAGGCCGCAGCCCAAGCGCCAGCCCCATGCTGACCCCCATCGCCAGCGCGTTCAGGTCACGCGTCAGGATCAGCGCCAGCCCGCCGCCAAAGGCCAGCGCCACCGCCATCACCAGCGCGACACCAGCGCCCCGCCCCTCAAGCATGCCCGAGCCCCAGTTGCGGAAAACATCCAGCACCTCAAGCCGCGCATTCAGGATCACAAAGCCTGTGGCCGCCCCCAACAGGACCGAAAGCCCGGCCCCCGCCAGCACCAGACGCACCGGATCGGTGCCAGATCCCGTGCCCTCGCCATGCACCCGGCCCAGCACGAAAACCGCCACCCCGGCAAGGCCCGCACCCAGAAAGCCCAGCCAGACATATTGCGTGACATCGGTCAGCCCAAAGGCCGAGGCCCCCAGCACCACCGCCATCGCCGCCCCTGCATTGACCCCCAAAAGCCCGGGCTCGGCCAGCGGATTGCGGGTCACGGCCTGCATCACACCCCCCGCCAGCCCAAGCGCCGCGCCCGCACTTAATGCCAGCAGGGTGCGCGGCAGCCGCAGTTCCCGCAGGATCAGATGCAGGTCATTTGTGGGATCATAGGCGGTGAAGGCACGCATCACCTCGGGCAGCGGCACCGATCTTGAGCCTATGGCCAGGCTGATCAGCGACAAAAGCAACAAAAGCACCAGGCCGGACAGGCAAAGCCGCCACAGGCCCGCGCCCTGCCTGCGAAACTGCGCCTCTCTGCCCGCAAGACCTTGTTTCATTTGATGAAATATGGCGATACCGTGTTCAGGATATCCAGCCCGGAATAGTAATCCACCCGGAACGAAGTTGGCCCCAGCGGCCAGACCTGCCCCGCTTTGACCGCGGGCAGATTGGCCAGCACCGGATCGGCCATAAAGGCCGCGACGCTTTCTTCGGTGCCGTTCAGGAGGAACACCCCCTCGCCCGCAATCGCCGCCGCCAGGTTCTCATGCGAGACAAAGTCGAAATCAGACGAACGCTCTGCCGCGCCTGCCAGCGCCTCGGGCAGGCCCGAGACGGTAAAGCCCAGCTCTGCCAGCAGTTTCGCCTGCGGGCTGGTCGGTTTCGACACCGCATAGGTGCCGCTGAAATTATAGGACACCACCGAGACCGTGCCCGCCGGGACCGTCAGCTTTTGCGCAACCGCCTGCGCCTGATCGGCGAAATCGCGGATCACCTTTTCCGCCCCCGCCTCATGCCCGGTGGCGCGGCCCAGCTGGCGGGCCAGATCCTCCCAGGACCCGCTGGAGTAATCCAGCACCAGCACCTTCAGCCCCTGGGCCTGCAGCGCCGGAACAAAGGGCAGGATCGCATCACCCCCGGTCGCCGAGGCGATCACCAGGTCGGGATCTGCAAGGATCACCGTCTCAATGTCGAAGGTCAGGTTCGGGTAAAGAGGCTCGACGCCCTGGGCATCGGCCTCGGCGGCCCATTGCAGGAAATAGCCCTTGTCATCGGTCAGCGGCCCGATCAGCGCGGTCGAGGTCGATTTCACCGGCGCCCCGATGGCCAGCAGGATCCCGGTCAGGCTGGGCGCGGTCGAGGCGATGTTTTGCGGTGGCGCCTCTATCACAACCTCGCCCAAAGGGTCGGTCAGGCTGCGGGGCCAGCCCTCACCTGCGGCATCCTGACCCTGTGCGGCCAGCGGCATCAAAAGGGCAGCACCCAACGAGATCATGCGCAACATATTGAACCCTCGTGACAATTATACAGGCAGATCCACGTCGCCCAGATCCTCAATGGTCAGCCCCTGGGCCCGCAGCGCCTCATATTCGGCAAGCCTTGCACGGTCGAGATCAGAGCTGCTCATGCCCTTTTTCCAATAGCCCAGCACCTGCATCGCGTCACGCGTCACGCCCTGGCTGCGCAGATGATTGCGCAGATCGCGCATCTCGACCCGCTCGCCCGCGGCCCAGACCGTCCAGTCTTGCGGCTGCGGCAGCGCCTTTGCGGCGGCCAGCAGGCTTTGCGTGGTGCCCGCGCCAACCCCCGCCGGGCGGGCGATCAGATGCAGGGTCACCCCTTCGGGCTGCGGCAGTTCGGCAAAGGCGGCGGGGTCGGGCGTCTCGATCCAGGCCTCACCGATCAGGCCCTGCGGCCAGGCTTTCAGAATGGCGTAAACCGCCGGGATCGCCGTCTCATCGGCGAAAATAGCCGCCTTCCTGTCGCCCGAGGGCTGCGGAATGAAATGCTGGCGCGGCCCGATCATCGGCAGGATGGTGCCCGGACGCGCCGCCTTCAGCCAGCGCATCGCGGGGCTGTCATCCTCATGCAGCACGAAATCAATCTCGATCTGGCTGGTCACCGGATCAAAGGCGCGGATCGTATAGACCCGCACCACCGGCCGCTGGCCCGGCGGCTCCTCAACCGCGATGCGCACCGCCTGATTGGGCGGGCTCCAGGGCGCGGGATCCTGCGGTGCGATCCGGCCCGTGACCCTGGCGACCGAGGCAAAGGGATAGGTGATCGAGACGACCTCCATCCCGATACGCTCCATTCCGCGCATGTGATCGTCTTCTTCGAGAATCCCGTTGCGATCCTCGACCGACTCGCTGTTGCTGACCGACATGCGCATCCGCCTCCAAATTCCACTGCCCTTATGGTCCGGCGGCACAGCCCCGCTGTGGCCCGCACCCATAGGGTCTGTCTGTGCGAAAATGGCTGAACCCGGCCTCTTGGGGGCAAAACAGGGATGGCTGCCTTCCATATTGCAGAGCGCATCCCGCAATGCAATACGAGTGGCGGTCAAAAATCCCCACCCCGCCGCCGGGTCAAAAAGGAACCAGCCATGTCTGACCGCCTGAGCGCCGAATCCGTCACCCTGCGCTATGAGGCAAGGGTGATCTCACGCGATCTGTCGCTGTCAGTCCCGGACGGGTCTTTCACGGTGGTTGTCGGGCCGAATGCCTGTGGCAAATCCACCCTGCTACGGGCGCTGTCGCGGCTTTTGGCCCCCGAAAGCGGTCAGGTGGTGCTGGATGGCAAGGCGATCCACCAGCTGCCCTCGCGTGAGGTGGCGCGACGGCTGGGGCTTTTGCCGCAGTCACCACATGCGCCGGATGCGATCACCGTCGCCGATCTGGTGGCCCGTGGCCGATTTCCGCATCAAAGTTTCCTGCGCCAATGGTCGCCGGATGACGAGATCGCCGTCGCCACGGCGCTGCATGACACCGGGATCACGGATCTGGCCGCGCGCCCCGTGGCCGAACTGTCGGGCGGGCAGCGTCAGCGGGTCTGGATCGCCATGACGCTGGCCCAGGAGACGCCCATCCTGTTGCTTGATGAGCCGACAACCTATCTCGACATCGTGCACCAGGTAGAGGTGTTAGAGCTGCTGGCGCGGCTGAACCGGGCCGGACGCACCATCGTTGCGGTGCTGCATGAGCTGAACCTGGCCTTCCGCTATGCGACCCATCTGGTGGCGATGCGCGAAGGGCAGATCATGGCCGAGGGCACACCGACAGATATCGTCGACGCCGCCCTGATCCGGCAGGTGTTCGACCTGCCCGCACTGGTAATGGCAGACCCCCTGACCGGCCGCCCGATGGTGGTGCCATACCCGCGCGATCAGGCAGAAGATCAGGCCCGGACCCAGACCCGGAATCAGGCCTGAAATCAGGATTGATCCAGGGCGCTTTGCCCACCTGTTGCGCGATTTATCAGCCTGGCCACATCCTGTAGTGCCAACCGATCCCCCGGCGCATTCAGCTTGCCCAGATCGGTGATCGTGGTCAGCACGCAGGACAGCTCGCCCTGGGCGTCCAGAATGGGGGCAGCCTGGCCTGTTATACCCGGCAAAAGATGGCTGGTCATCTCGGCCCAGCCCTCGGCCCGGATGCGCTCGATCAGGCTGCGGGGCGCGGGATCGCCCGCGAATCCCTGAGGCTGGATACGACGCGCCGCCTCGATGGTGGCTCGGGGCAAAAACGCCTGGAAAACCTGGCCGCAGGCCGAATTGTCAACCGGCAGAACATCGCCCAGCTGCACCGGAGAAATGGCAAACAGAGCGCTGCGATACCAGCGCACCAGCGTCGGGCCGCGATCCGTCCAGATCGCCACACCGCCACTGATCGCATGGTTTCCGGCCAGCTGCTTCATCTGCATCCCGGCCATCTCGACCGCGTCCACCCGGCGCAGCGCCGCAATGCCGATCGACAGCGCCGCCGCCCCCAGATCGTAATGGCTGGAGACCGGGTCCTGCATCGCCAGCCCCTCTTTCACCAGACTTTGCATATAGCGATGCGCGGTCGAGCGCCCGGTGCGCGACAGACGCGCCAACTCGCCCAGCGGCAGCGCCCGCTCGGCGGTGGCAAGGATGTTCAGAAAGCGCATCGCCACCGAGATCGACTGAATCGTCGTCGCCCGTTTGGCATCGGCGGCCCCTGAATCCTCATCGGGAAACAGCTCAAACTCCATCATCGCCCTGGGTGTCCTTTGCCTTAGGCCCCGGGGCCCCGTGCCACGCCCATGCCTCGGCCGCGCCCCAGCTGTGACCTTAGTGCGCCAGCCTGGCCGCGGTAAAGAGCAGATACGCCGGGCACGAATTGACACACATAACGCGTTATGCAATGCGGAACGACACTACATGCCGCCAGCCCACGCGCCCGCCACCGCATGTTCTTATCATCAACCGGAGAACATCATGCCGAGCACGCATCGTGGCCGGCTGGCGCGTGGGGCCAGCCTGCTTTCCATCATCGCAGCCTTCACCGCGCATCCGGCCATGGCCCAGGACGCTGCAGACACCAGCTCGCTGGGCACCATCTATCTGACCGGCGAAAAGCAGCAGCGCGATCTGAAAGACACCGCCTCTTCGGTCACGCTGATCACCGGCGAAGAGCTGGTGCAGGAAAAGCCCGGCAAGGATGATGTGAAAACCGTGCTGCAGGGCACGCCGAACGTGATCTATACCGACAATGTCTCGACCCCGGTGATCCGTGGCCAGAACGCCGAGGGCCCCCATACCGGCGCGACCGCCTTCTTTGCCGGCACCATGCCCCGCGCCACCATCAATGTGGACGGCCATTACCTCAGCTATAACGAGCTGTATTTCGGCGGATCGGCCACCTGGGATGTCGCCAGCATCGAGGTGTTCCGTGGCCCGCAAACCACCAGCCAGGGCGCGAATGCCATCGGCGGGGCGATCATCGTCAATACCAATGACCCGACCTGGGAGCCCGAGGGCGCCTATCGGCTGGAGTTTGGCAATTACAACCAGCGCCGCGCCTCTTTCGCCTGGTCTGGCCCGATCAATGACCAGCTGGCCGCCCGTGTTGCGCTGGATTACTCGTCGCGCGACACCTTCATCGACTATATCAGCCCCGCCTTTGAGCAAAATGAGATCGGCCAGGACTTCCGCAACCTCACCGGCCGGGTGAAATTCCTGTGGCAACCCACCGATATTGACGGGCTGACGGTCAAGCTGACCTACTCGCGCTCTGACGTAATCCGGCCCAGTGCCGAAGGTGCCGCCCAGGCCCCCGAATACAGCGACCTGAACTCGACCACGATCTGGATGCCGGGCTGGGATCAGATCACCGATACCGCCGTGATCGACGTTGATTATGATTTCGGCAATGGCATTGTTTTCACCAATAAATTCGAAACTTCCAGCGCCGAGGTCCAGCGCCGCGTCGGCCGCCCGACCATGGGTGACGCCAATGTCTGGCGCGACAATTACGCCAATGAAAGCAAGCTCAGCTTTGGCACGCCTGAGGATGTTTTCTCTGGCGTGGCAGGGCTTTACATCGCCTATGCCGATCAGGACGAATGGCTGAACCAGGGCGGCGAATCGACCTTCCACGACCAGAAGAACCAGCTTGGCCTTTACTCTGAACTCAGCTGGCGGCTTGACGATCAGTGGACCCTGACCGGGGGCCTGCGCTATCAGCGTGACCACCTGCGCCGCACGGGCGATGTCTCGCCGCTCTTTGCCAATAGCGACGTCGATTACGATCAGGTTTTCGAAGAGGTTCTGCCCAAGCTGACCCTTTCCTATGCCGCCACCCCCGACTGGACGGTCGGCGCGATGGTCTCGAAAGGCTATAATCCGGGCGGCATCTCGCTGGATTTCATCGGCACGCATGACTGGACGAAATACAAAGAAGAAACCGTCTGGAACTATGAGCTCTTCACCCGCGCCAACCTGCTGGATGATCGGCTCTTCGTTTCGGGCAACCTGTTCTACATGGATTACAGCAACGCCCAGCACAGCGTCAGCCAGATGACCGCGGCCGGGATCAACCAGACCCAGACGCTGAACGCCGAAAAAGCGCATGCTTACGGGCTTGAGGTGGCGATGGATTATCGTCCCGTCGACAGCCTGCAGCTGCGTGCCAGCGCCGGTTACCTGAAAACCAAGATCGATGAGATGACCGCCGCCACCCAATGGGAGGGCAATGAATTCGCCCGCTCGCCCGGCAAGACCTTTACGCTTGGCGCGAATTGGGATCCGACGGAACAGCTGACCGTCGGCGGTCAGCTGCGCTTTATCGACGGCTATTATTCCAATACCGCCAATACCCCGGCCTTTGAGGTGGACAATTACACCCTGGTCGATATCCATGCCAGCTATCAGCTGCGCGACAATCTGACGGTCTATGGCTATGTGAACAACGTCTTTGACGAGCGCTCGCCGACGCTGCTTGAGGCGGCACGTGGCACGATCCCCTTCACCCAGGGCTCGATGACCTCGCCGCGCATGTTCGGTATCGGTATTCGCGGCACGTTCTGAGCCGCCCGCAAACCCAGACCGCGACCGGCCCATATCAGGGCCGGTCGTTTCATAAGATTTAAGACAGGCAGGGCGATGAAGCTCCGACCGAAACTTTGCATCGGCATCTCACTGGCCCCGACATGGCTTTCCGGCGAGGGCTGGCGGCTGCCAGGCAGCGGCATCGAGGGGCTATACTCCAGCGATTTCGCGCTGGAGACCGCCAAAGCCGCCGAGGCCGCGCATCTCGATTTCGTCTTTCGCCCCGATGCCAGTTTCCTGCCCCTGCCGGTGATGGAGCAGTCTTTCGGTTTCTCCAGCCTGGATGCGACGCTGCTGATGACCGCCATCGCGCGTGAAACGGCAAAGATCGGGCTGGTCACCACCATTTCCACCACTTTCGGCCATCCCTATATCGCGGCGCGGCAGCTGATGTCGCTGCATTGGCTAAGCCAGGGCCGGGCCGGGTGGAATGTGGTTACCGCCTTGCAGGGGCACGAGAATTTCGGCCTGCCCGATATGCCATCCTCTGATGCCCGCTATGCCCGCGCCGCCGAATTTACCGAAGTTGTGCGCCGGCTCTGGGCCAGTTTCCCCTCAGACGCGCTGGTGGTTGACCGCGCAGCCGGGCGCTATGCCGATACCGATCTGATCCTGCCGATCAACCATCGCGGCCCGGATTTCCAGGTCCAGGGCCCGCTGAACCTGCCCGCCTTCCCCGGCCCCGGCATTCCGCTGATGCAGGCGGGCGGCTCGGCCACCGGGGTCGATTTCGCGGGTCAGGTGGCAGATATGGTCTTTGGCATGACCCCCGATCTGGATACCGCGCTGAAGACCCGCGCCCAGCTTTCGGCCCGCGCCATCGCCCATCGCCGCGCGCCGCGCGACCTGCGGCTTTTGCCCGGGCTAAGCCTTTATCTGGGCAAAACCCGGGCCGAGGCGCAGGATCTCTTTGCCGCCAATCACCGCCGCATCACGCGGGCGCAGCGCATCCAGCGCGTGACCGAGGCGACCGGCCTCGACCTGAGCACCTGGCCCGATGATCGCCCGATCACCCTGGCCGATCTGCCAAAAGCGCCGGGCGGCCCACGCAGCGCTGGCCATATCGCCCTTCTGCGCCGGATCATTGAGACCGATCAGCCCACAGTCGAACAGCTGCTGGCGCGGCCCGAGATCCTGGCCTCGGTCCATTGGCAGATCATCGGCACCCCCGAAGATGCCGCGACAGAGATCATCCGCTGGCATGAGGCGGGCGCGATTGACGGCTTTATCGCGGTGCCGGGGGGGGCGCCTCAATCGCTGCATCTGACGCTGAACGATCTGGTGCCCCGGCTGAGGGATGCAGGCCATTTCCGCCACGCTTATCAGGGCGATACGCTGGTCTCACATCTGACCGAGGCGTAAGCGCCCGGATCCGGGGTCAGTCGCCCATGAATTGCCGCCAGCGGCGCACCAGGTAATTGTGCTCGGGCATGATCGTTGACCAGACCGCGACCCGCGCCACCCGTGCCTGATAGCTGCCGCCCTCGCGCCGCTCGCCCTTATGGACGACAACCGTGCCGTCGCTGCCGGGCAAATCGGTGGCGGCGGTCTGGCCGTCATACCAATAGGCCCATTCCTGCGGGGTCAGCGTTTCGCGCAATGGCCCCGGCACCGAGATGTAATAGCCCTGCCGCGCCATGATCGCGCCCGGCATACCATCCAGCCACCAGTTCAGATAGGCATAGGCCATATCCAGCACCGCGCCGCTGGCCGCCGCCGAAAGGCACAGCCCCGAATGCCAGCCGCGATAACCCTCAGCCGGGGCCGCATAATGCAGCCGCCGCCCCTGCCCGCGCAGCGTATAACACGCCGGAGACCACATCGCCGAGATCATCGGCCCGCCACTCCCCGGCGCCATCATCAGCCGCACCGCATCATCCGAGGTCGCCCAGAACCGCGTGAAATGCCCCGCCCGGCGCAGCGGCATCAAGACCGCGAAAAGCGCGTCAATCTCTTCGATGGTCAGATCACCGGGATCCTGGATCGCCACCAGCCCGGCGGCCCGCGCGGCCAGGGCCAGCTCGACCACACTGGCGGCCGGGTCGGCGGCCAGCGCGGTGCGCCCGTGCCAGCGCCCATCCAGCAGCCAGGCCCAGCTTTGCGCCTCATCCGGGGCAAGGCTGGCGGCCAGCTCTGGCGTGATGGCAAAGCTGTCGACGTTATAGGTGGTCGGCAGCATGGCGATCTGCGGACGCTCGCCCAGCGGGCGCGGGCCAAGGCTGCGCCCGGGCTGCACGAACAGCAGATCACCGGGCCAGCTGCCTGAACGGGGCGAGGACGGGCGCGCACCGATGGGGGTTCCGGCCACAGTGACCTCTGGCCAGCGGGTGATCCGGGCCGTCTCGACCGGCTGGATCGAGGCCGCCGTCCAGAACAGATCCAGCGCGTGGAACCACTGGTCGCATACATCGAAACTGCCTGGCGACATCACCACGCGGCGCTGACAGTCCAGCCCATCCAGCGCCTCGAAAACGATGCGGAAGGGCAGATCCTGCTGCGCCCGCGCAGTCAGCGCCGGGATCAGCGTCGCCGGGGTGCCGATCACCCGCAAAACCGGCTCTGTCATCGCGGCCCCCTCATGTTTCGGGCATCAGCCAGGGGGCCAGTAGCGGCGGTGGCAGCTGCGACAGCACCCGCAGCCGCGCCAGTGTCAGCGGCCCGATCCGCGTCAGATGAGCCGCCAGCAGAGCCTGCGCCGTGCCCGGCTCGTCATGGCGCAAATGGCGCAGGATCAAAGCGTAATCCTGCAGCGCCGCCAGATCGTCAACCAGCGGAAAATGCTGGCGAAACAGATGCGGCACCACCAGCGAAATCTGATTGCGCCGGATCGAGGCCAGCAGCCGCGAATTGCGAAGCCCGCCAAAAATCTGCTGAAACATCAGCTGATCCAGATCGTCCAGCGCCACCGGATCCACCGCCGGAAAGGCATCCATCACCCGCGCCAGCCGCGCCCCGGCCTGATCCAGCCAGTCCGGGTCCAGCCCCGGCTGCACCTGGGCCAGGGCCGCAGGCTCTAACAACAGCCGCATCTCAAGCGTTTCGCGCAGATCGCGGGCGGTCATCTGGCCGACGATCCAATGCGATTTGCTGTCCTTGATCACAAGGCGGCGGTCCAGCAACCGCCAGAGCACCTCGCGTGCGACGGTGCGGCTGACGTGATAGTGGCGGCCAAGCGCCTCTTCCTGGATACGCCAGGAGCCAAAGGGCATCGCGGCGGTGATTTCCTCGCGCACATCTTCATAGATCCGCTCCCATGTGGCAGAGCGGTCGATTTCCTCTGGCTGCTCGGTCAGGATCCGGTGCAGCTGACGCAGCGGCATCCGCAGCGGCGCAGCCGTGCCCACCACATAACCCTGCCCGCCCGCCTGACGAATCAGCCCTTCATCGGCCAGCAGCGCCAGCGCCCGGCGCACCGGGGCCCGGCTGACCCCCAGCTGCCCGGCAAGCTGCGCCTCTTTCATGACCAGCCCGGCCGGAAGCTCATGGCTGGCGATTTTGCGCCGCAAAAGATCGCGCAGCGTCGCATAGAGGAAGGCCGGACGCCGCTGGCTGGCCCCGGCCCCGCCCCGCCCCCCGCCAGAAAGAGATCGGGCAGCAGGGGATTTGGCAGCGAAAGATTCGGCTGCGGGCTTCACCATTGGCCGGAAATCCTGTGCAACAGATTAAAAACTGAGCCTTCCTCGGTGTTTATCCGGAAAATCGCCCAAAAAACAGGCGACGATCTCGGGCAAACAACACATTCCGGCCGCTGAATCTCTTTTTACACTATAAAATTGTGCATTGCATCCGAAGAACACTTTGTTAGCGTGTTCGCCGGAATGGCATCCGCTTTGGATACTTCTGACGGCCCGACCGGGCAAAGATCCGGCAGGTCATCTCCAGCAACAGGGAGAGTGTTATGACAACCAGGACCAGCAAAACCGGCGTCAGCCGGCGCGACTTTCTGAAAACCTCGGCGGCGGGGGCCGGTGCGGCTGTGGGATCAGGGATCCTTGGCGCACCGATGATCTGGGCACAGACCATCAAAGACATCACGCTGAACCAGGTGGGGCCGTCCTATTCGGTGATCGGCGACATCTGTGAAAAGGCCTCGGCCGATCTGGGCTTTAAGATCGTGCCGCAAACCGCGGACAGCACCCAGCTGATGGCCAAGGTGGTGAACCAGCCCGAAACCATCGACATTGCCGATCTGGAATTCTGGGCGATGCAGAAGATCTGGCGCTCGGGTCAGCTGCAGCCGGTCGAGGTGAACAGGATCGCCAAATGGGGCGATATCACCCCGGTGATGAAGGACGGGAAGAACTTCGACGGCTCCGCCCAGTCGATGCAGGGCACGACGCCGATCAAGGTGATGTATACGGGCGGCGCGGGTGACACTACATTTGCCGCGTCGGCCACCGATTTCGCCACCACGCTGCCCACCATCTTCAACGCCGATACCGTGGGCATCCGCCCCGATCTGATCGGCCGCCCCGTCGACAGCTGGGGAGAGCTGTTCAACCCCGAGTTCAAGGGCAAGACCGCGCTGGTCAATATCCCGCAGATCGGGATCATGGACGCCGCCATGGCGATGGAGGCTCTGGGCGAGCTGACCTATGGCGACAAGGGCAATATGACCCGCGAAGAGATCGACGCCACCATCAACCGCCTGATCGGGCTGAAGAAAGACGGCCAGTTCCGCGCCTTCTGGTCGACCTTCGACGAATCGGTCAACCTGATGGCGGGCGGCGAGGTGGTGATCCAGTCGATGTGGTCGCCCGCCGTCACGGCCGTCAAATCGCGCGGCACCGCCTGCGTCTATCAGGGGCTGAAAGAGGGCTATCGTGGCTGGGGCCTGGGCATGGGCCTGATGAGCCATCTTGAGGGGATCAAGCTGGAAGCGGCCTATGAATATCTGAACTGGTATCTCTCGGGCTGGCAGGGCGCGTTCATTGCACGCCAGGGCTATTACTCCTCGGTGCTTTCGACCACGAAAGAGCAGCTGACGGCCAATGAATGGGGCTATTGGTATGAGGGCAAGGCCGCGACCGAGGACATTCTCGACCCCTACGGCGCGGTGATGGACAAGGCAGGCGCAGTGCGCGACGGCGGCTCTTTCGAGGCGCGGATGGGCCATGTCGCCTGCTGGAACACCGTCATGGATGAAGAGCGCTACATGGTGCAGCGCTGGAACGAGTTCGTCTCGTCGTGATCCATCCACCGGCGGGGGCCTGCCCTCCGCCGGTCCCTTTGCTGTCGAGGTTCCCCAATGTCCCGATCCTCTGGGCGGTCGTCGCCGCTGACCCCTTATCTGCAGGTTGCGCCGCTAGCACTGATCATGCTGGCGATGGTCGGCGTGCCGCTGATCACGGTGGTGCTGCTGAGTTTCTGGCAGTCGGATGGCATCTCGATCTACCCCGAGTTCACCTGGGCAAATTACGCCCAGGTGCTGACCTCGCCGGTGACGCTGACGCTGTTTCTGAACACGCTGAAATATGCCGCGCTGACCCTGGTGGCGACGATCCTGATCGGCTTCACCTGCTCGTATTTCCTGGTCTTCCATGTGCGCAACCTGAAATGGCAGATCGGGCTGTTTTTGCTGTGCACGATCCCGTTCTGGACATCCAATGTGATCCGCATGGTCAGCTGGATCCCGTTTCTGGGGCGTGAAGGCGTGTTCAACCAGGCGCTGATTTCAGCCGGGATGATCGACCAACCGCTTGATATCCTGCTCTATTCTGACTTCGCGGTGGTCCTGACCTATATCCATCTGTTTACCCTGTTCATGATCGTGCCGATCTTCAACTCGATGGCGAAGATCAATCCGAATCTGATCGAGGCCGCCCGCGATGCAGGGGCCTCGGGCTGGCAGATCCTGTGGACGGTGATCGTGCCGCTGTCGCGGACCGGGATCGCGCTTGGTTCGATCTTTGTGGTGACGCTGGTGATGGGCGACTTCTTCGTCGTGCGGGTGATGAGCGGCGGGCAAAGCGCCTCTGTCGTCTCGGCGATGAAAAACCAGATTGATCAGCTTTTCTATCCCGAGGCCGCGGCCATGGCGGTGCTGCTGATCGTCGTCGTGCTGCTGATGGTTTCAGCGATCCTGCGGATTGTCGACATCCGCTCTGAACTGGCGAAGTGAGGGTCTGATGGCACAGGCAACCCAGAAACGCGGCGTCGGCTTTTACCTGCTGGCAGCATTTTTCGCGCTGTTCGTGATCTTTCTTTACGGGCCGATGCTGGTGATTTTCGTGCTCAGCTTTCAGGGACCGTCGGGGGGGCTGACCTTTCCGATGCGCGGTGTCTCGACCCATTGGTTCAACGATCTCTGGACCTCGACGCGCTATGGCGATCTGGGCGGTGCCTTTCGCCGCTCGGTCATGCTGGGGGCGATGTCGCTGCTGATCACCGCCGTGGTTTGCCTTTTCGCAGGGCTGGCCTTTCGCAAGCGGTTCATCGGGGCGGGCCCGCTGTTCTATCTGGCGATCACCAGCCTGGTCGTGCCCGGGATCCTGCTTGGCCTTGGCATTTCCCAGCTTTTCCAGATGCTTGGATTCCGTCTACACTGGTGGCTGTCAGGGCTGGGGGCGCACCTTAGCTGGACGCTGCCTTTCGGCCTTTTGATCATGTTCGCCGTCCTGAACCGCTTTGACAGCTCCTGGGAAGAGGCCGCCCGTGACGCGGGCGCAAGCCCCTGGCAGACCCTGCGCTATGTCACGGTGCCAATTCTGTTCCCGGGCCTGATCGCAGTCGCCCTGTTCGGCTTCACCCTTTCCTATGACGAGATGCCGCGTTCTTTGCTGACGGTTGGTGGCCGCAATACCCTGCCGATCGAGATCTCGAATATGACAACAAATGTCACGACGCCCGCGCTTTACGCCATTGGCACTGTCACCTCGGTGATCAGCTTTGCGGTCATCGCGCTGGCCTTCGCCGGCATCGCCCTTATCCAAAAACGCCGAGCCCGCGCCAAGCGAGGAGCCTGAATATGTCCGATCTCAGCCGTATCGATATCCAATCCGTTACCAAACTTTATGGAACCGCCAGGGCCGTCAACAATGTGGATCTGGTGATTGAGGGGGGCTCTTACTGCTGCATGATCGGCCCCTCGGGGTGTGGTAAAACCACGCTCTTGCGGATGATTGCCGGCCATGAAGAGCCTTCCTCGGGCATGATCAAAATCGGTGGTCAGGATGTCACCCATGCAAAAACAGGCAATCGTGGAACGGCGCTTATGTTCCAGAACTATGCCCTGTTTCCGCATCTGTCCCTGACCGACAACGTCGCCTTTTCTTTGCGCATTAAAGGGATTGCTACTGACACCCGCCGCCAGAATGCGCGAGAGATGCTTGAGCGTGTGCAGCTTGGCCACCTGGCCGACCGCCTGCCATCAGAGCTGTCCGGCGGCCAGCAGCAGCGTGTTGCCCTCGCCCGAGCGCTGATCACCAACCCAAAGGTCCTTCTCCTGGACGAGCCGCTTTCCGCGCTGGATGAATTCCTGCGCCTGCGGATGCGGGTCGAGCTGAAACGGTTGCAAAATGAGCTTGGCATCACCTTCATTCACGTCACTCACACCCAGCCAGAGGCAATTGCCCTGGCTGATCAGGTTGTCGTTATGGACCACGGCCTGATCGAACAGGCCGCTTCCCCGCATGATATCTACAACCACCCGCACAGCCCCTATGTTGCCCGCTTCATGGGGGGGCAGAATGTGCTGACCGGCACCGTCAGCAGCACCTCTGGCGACACGGCAATCGTCACCAGCGCAGCAGGTGTCAGCTATGACCTTCCATCAGCGCCCGGCGTTGTTCAGGGCGCCGAGATTCGCTTTTCCGTCCGCCGTGATCGCATCCAGGTGATCCCCGCCCCCGCCGCACGAAACGGGCTGACGGGAAAGGTGATCAATACCGAGTATCAGGGCACTTTCGTCAAAGTGGCCCTGGATACCGGATCACGCGAAGAATTCATCATCTACATGCCCGATGACACCTGGTTCGCGCGCCCGATCGAAATCGGCGAAACCATTCATGCCAGCTGGCAGCCCGCCACAAGCCACCACCTCAAAGGCACGAACAATTCAACCGGAACGCCCCTCGAAGACTGACAGCGATCCGTTAACAAGAGGATAACATGGCAAAAAAAATCTACTGCACCTTTGGCACCGATATTGATTCGGTTGCGGGCTGGATCGGATCCTATGGCGGGGGCGACAGCCCCTCAGACATTCAGCGCGGCATTTTCGCAACCGAAGTCGGCATCCCCCGGCTGCTGCGCCTGTTCAAAAAATACGATCTCCAGACCAGTTTTTTTATTCCGGGCCATTCGCTGGAAACCTTTCCGAAAGAAATGCGGATGATTGTGGATGCAGGCCATGAGGTGGGCGCCCACGGCTATCTGCATGAAAACCCGATTGCCATGACACCACAGCAAGAGGAGGATGTTCTCGTCAAATCAATCGAGCTGATCGACAAACTAACCGGCCGCCCGCCACGCGGCTATGTTGCCCCATGGTGGGAAATGTCGAACTCGACGGCGGCTTTGCTGCAAAAATACAATTTCAGCTATGATCACAGCCAGGGCTATCGCGACTTTCAGCCTTTCTACGCTCGTGTCGGTGATGAATGGAATGTCATCGACTATACAAAGCAGGCGAAGGATTGGATGCATCCGCTGAAACACGGCACAGAGATCGACCTCGTCGATATCGCTGCGAACTGGTATGTCGACGACCTGCCGCCCATGATGTTTATGAAGAAGTCGCCCAACAGCCATGGCTTTGTAAACCCGCGCGATATTGAAGAGCTCTGGCGTGATCAGTTCGACTGGGTCTACCGGGAAATGGATTATGCGGTCTTCGCCTTTACTATCCATCCGGATGTGGCGGGCCGGCCGCAGGTTCTGCTGATGCTGGAACGCCTGATTGAATACATCAACGGCCATGAGGGGGTTGAATGGGCCACCTTCGAGCAGATCTCCGACGATTTCCGCAAGCGTTATCCGTTTGAAAGCGGCAGACGCCCGGAAGTGATCTGAACGGCGCAACTGCGGAATGTGCTCTGCCTGTGGCTATCCCAGTCGGCCAGGACATTGGACCGATGCAGGCGCGGTCTCCGCAGGCGACAGATTGCGCCTGCGGTACACACGCGTCGCGGCGATCAACCGCTTGCTAGCCCCCTATGGGCTGAAAGCCTATGATGACGGCGCCACACCAGGCCTGCAACTCATCGCATCAGGCGGTGCGACTGAACTGGTGGCCGACCTGGAGGGCCTGTGGCAGGCGGCGGCCCGGATCGCAGGCAGGCCAATTGATCCGCTGGACGCCCGGGTCCTGTCAGATGTCTGACGGCCTGCTACCTTTAACCATCCTCGGGGGCTTTCTGGGGGCCGGGAAAAGCAGCTGGGCCCGGCACCAATTGCATGAGGGGCGCTTTCTGCAGCACCATGTCATCGTCAACGAGGCCGCAGGCACACCAGTCGACAACCTCTTGCTGCAAGGGGCAAGTGATATCACTGTATTGGCCGGGGGCTGTGCCTGTTGTAACGCTTTGCCCGCACTGCTGACAGAGTTGCGGCGGATCTGCGATTTCGCCACTCGCGCCAACACCAGGCCGATTGCCGGCATTTTGCTGGAGACCAGTGGCCTGGCCGACCCCGGGCGCATCGCAGCTGCAATATCAACCGATCCCGTATTGGCAAGGCGCATTCGCCTGGCGGAAACCCTGGTTCTGGTCGATGCTCAGCATGGGTTGGCGCAATTGACCACAGAAGCTTTGGCCAGAGCACAGGTCGAGGCCGCTGATCGGATTGTTGTGACCAAAGTCACCGCCGCCCCCCCGCAGCAGACGGCCTCTCTGCTGGGTGTCCTGCGCCAATTGGCACCTGCGGCTGGGATCACTGGCGCCGAATTTGGAAGCCCGGTCGATCTTCCGCCCCCGGCCACCCCGGTCGACCTGCCGGCGATCACCAGCCAGGATCCCATTCGCGCCTATCGTCTCGACCTCGACACCGACAGCGGGACAGGCGCAGGCTGGACCGATGGCGGCTGGATCGGCCTGTCCACATGGCTTTCAGCCTTGCTGCATGCGCGGGGGGATGATGTGATCCGGGTGAAGGGCGTGGTGCGCAGCCCTGCCGGACGGCTCTTGCTGCAATCGGTGCGCCGCGTCGTGCAGCCGCCAGAAATTCTGCCCGATCGGCTATCCGGCCCTGCGCCGGATGAAGGCTTCATCATCCTGATCGGCCGGAATTTCGACGCAGAGCTACTGCAACGCTCCTGGAGAAAATTTGGGGTCTGAGCGCAGCGCCCGCGTCAACCGCTTTCGGCTATTCGCTTCAGCTTCAGCTGGTTCGCCTCGAACATCGCCACCAGAACCAGGCCGAGCAGCAGCGGGATCATCAGATAAAACAGCCGAAAGACCAGCAGCGCCGCGATCTTCACATCGACCGGAAACTCGGGCAGGCCCGCGATCACAACGGCCTCGAAAACCCCAATTCCGCCTGGCGCATGCGACAGCAAAGCCAGCGAGAAGCCAACCACAAACACCCCCATCACCACCATATATCCAGGGTTGTTCACCTCTGGCAGCGCGAAATAAAGGATGCCGCCCGCGAAAAGAAGCTCTATCGGGGCGATGGTCACCTGCTTCAGCGCAATCGGAAAGCGCGGGTAAGAGACCCGGAAGTTCCGGATTTTCAGATCCGGCAGCCCAAGCGCGGATGAGGCCAGATAAAGCAACACAATCGCCAGCGTGACCAGCGCCGCCCAGCGAACCACATGCGGCGAAATATACTCGCCAACCCGTTCCCCAAGGCCGGGCGTCAGCAGGAAGGCAAAGCCCAGCACGATCATCACCGCAAGGCTGAAGGTCAGCGAGCAAAAGGTGACCAGAACCCCCACCTCAGGGCCAGAAAGACCCTTGGTCGTATAGGCGCGATAGCGGATCACCGCGCCGGAAAACGCTGATGCGCCAATGGTATGCGCCAAAGAATAGGTGGTCAGCGCACAGCCTGCCACGAAAGGAAAACTGACTTTTTTGTTCAGATGCTGCAGCGCGATCACATCATAAAGCGCCAGATTGATATAGCAGCCCAGGGTGCACAAAATGATCAGCGCCCAATGTCCGGGGCCGATTGCGCCGAATGCCTCACGCAGGCCTGCCCATGTCAGGGATCGGATTTCAGGATCATGCGCCAGGAACCAGAACGAGCCGACAATCGCCAGCAGGCCAATCACCGGCCAGATGAATTTCTTCCACTTCGCGCCGCCTGCCGTCGATCCTGCCACGTGCCAATGTCCTGTTGTTTTTGATCCGGTCGGGGATAAAAAATCCCAACCGTCTGGCGCTATTGGAACCCTATTCCATGACAAGGGCAATTCCGCAGGCCAGGGAAAATGCAGAAAATCACGAAATTCTGTTCATCTGCCACAGCTTCCGTGCGCGTCCGCAATCAGGCGGCGATCCAGGGGCACGCAGAAGCGGCCGTCAGGAAATGCGCCCCTGGCTCAGCCGCACCGTGCGATCCATCCGGGCCGCCAGCTCCAGGTTATGGGTCGCAATCAGCGCCGACATTCCGGTGGCCCGCACCAGCTCCATCAGCGCGGCGAAGACCTGGTCAGAGGTGTCAGGATCCAGGTTTCCGGTCGGCTCATCGGCCAGCAAAAGCCCCGGCCCATTGGCCAGCGCCCGGCAAAAGGCGACGCGTTGCTGCTCGCCCCCCGACAGCGCGGCCGGGCGATGGCCTGCACGGCCCGCAACGCCAACGGTTTGCAGCAGTTTCTGCGCCCGCGCCTCGGCCTCGGCCTTGCCGACGCCATTGGCCAGCTGCGGGATCACCACATTTTCCAGCGCGGTGAACTCAGGCAACAGATGGTGGAACTGGTAGATAAAGCCAACGTCGCGCCGCCGCGCCTCGGTGCGCAGACGGTCGGAAAGGCCGTTCATCTGCCGCCCGTCAAGCGTAACCTGCCCCGCATCCGGCGTGTCCAGCAGGCCCGCGATGTGCAAAAGCGTCGATTTACCCGCGCCAGAGGGCGCAACCATCGCCACCACCTCGCCTTTGGCGATGCGAAGATCGGCGCCGTTCAGCACCTTTACCTCGGATGATTTGCCGGGATTGTAGATCTTGGTGATCCCGCTCAGAACCAGGGTGTCACTCATAGCGCAGGGCCTCCACCGGGTTCATCCGCGCCGCACGACGGGCCGGGAAAATGGTCACGACAAAAGACAGGCCAAGCGCCAGCGCCACCGCCGAGATCACATCACCCGCCTGCAGTTTCGCGGGCAGCGAATAGATCCCCCGCACCGAGGCATCCCAGACCGGGCTGCCATTGATCCAGGCGATAAAGGCCATGACCTGATCGACATTCAGCGCCACGAGGCAGCCAAGCGCCAGCCCGGCAATCGTGCCGATCACCCCGGTCAGCGATCCGCAGATGAAGAAAATCCGCATCACCGAACCCTGTGACAGCCCCATGGTGCGCAAAATGCCGATATCGCGGCCCTTGTTTTTCACCAGCATGATCAGGCCAGAAACGATGTTCAGCGACGCGATCAGCACCAGGATCGACAGGATCAGGAACATCACATTGTCCTCAATATCCAGCGCGCGCAGGAAAGACCCCGCCGAGTCGCGCCAGGTCCAGGGATTGGCCTCTGGCCCGGCGGCGTTCAGGATCGGCAGCACCAGGTCGTCGACCTTTTCGGGGTTTTGCACGATGACCTCGATCTCATCGGCATAGCCCTCACGGTTCAGAAAGCTTTGCGCCTCTGAAAAAGGCATATACATCCGCACCTTATCGATGTCATAGCGCCCGGCGGTAAAGATATAGACCACCTCATAGACGCTGGTGCGCGGGCTGCTGCCCATCGGCGTGCGCACCCCCGAGGCGGTGATCACCCGCACCTTGTCTCCGACGATCACCCCCAGCTCTCGCGCCAGAACCGAGCCAAGCGCGATCCCATGCGGGAACTGGTCAATATCCCCGGTTGCATTGGCCCCGCGCCCGACGCGGGGGATCTTGTCCAACTCGGCCGGGCTGATGCCGTAAAGATCGGCGCCCATGGTGCGCTCACCATCCGACAGCATCACCTGGCCGCGGATCAGCGGGGCCGCCCGCACCACACCCGGCACCTCGGCCACGCGGGCGGCCAGCGCATCGTAATCGGCAAAGCCACGGATTTTGGCACCGTTTTCGTCAATCCGGTCCGAGGACCACAGCGTCACATGCGCATTGGCGCCAAGGATCGTATCGACGAATTCCTCACGAAAACCCGCCCGAACCGCCAGCGTCACGATCAGCGCCGCCACCGCCAGCGTGATGCCGATCAGCGAGATCCAGGTCATCACCGAGACCCCGCCCTCAGCGCGGCGTGCCCGCAGGTAGCGCCAGGCGATCATCCACTCAAAGGCGGCGAAAGGTTTGGTCTTTTCGGCCATTTACCCGATCCTCATGGCACCCCGGATCAGGCCCGGGGCGATTGTTCTGCCGGTTATCTGCCAGATTTTTCCCTGGCGGCGATGCCGATTTGGCGGCGAAATTGGCCTCTGGCCGGGCAAAGGTCAAGAAAGCCCTTCGTGATCCCCCTGCCGGGCGGCGGTTGCCGGATCTGCGAACAGATGCCGCAGAACCTCGGCGCGGCGCTGATGCATGGTGGCATGGGTGTAGGTTCGCGCCGTTTCCAAAGCCATAAGCCCCATTTCGTGCAGGCGCTCTGGCTGGTTTTGGGCGCGAATGATGCCCTCAGCCAGCGCATGGGCGCCCCCCGGCGCGACCACTATTCCGGTGGCACCATCCGTGACCACCTCAAGATTGCCGCTGGTTCCGGTGGCCAGAACCGGCACCGCCTGCGCGAAGGCGTCAAAGAGGATGCGCGGCTGTTCATCCCCGGTCGTTGGCACGATAACCGCATGATATGATTGCAAAAGGCGCATGAAAGGCGGGCCGTATTCCACCGGGTCCAACAGTCGCAGCATCACAGGGCCGGGGCGGTCCGCAAAGGCCTGCAGATCGGCCCGCATCGGGCCTTCGCCGATCACATCAATCCGGGCTGCAATTCCCTGCGCCCGCAATTCCTGAAGCGCCGCCAGGAAAAGGCCGATCCCCTTTTCCGAAACCAGCCGTGAGGCCATCAGAAACCGCACCGCACCACCTTCGCCTTGCGGGGCGGGCAGTTTCTTCGCCCAGGATGCCCCGGCCTCGGCCTCACTGAGGATCATCTCATCCGAGATCCAGCTGGCGGACAGCACCAGCGCCTCGCCCCCCGGGCCGACGGGCAGGCTTTGGCGGTAAGCCTGGCTGGTATAGATCCCCAGGCGGGCGCGGCGCAAAGACCAGCGGGCGAACCGCTCGGTCAGGCTGGCGCGCAGCCGCGCCTTCCAGCCCGCCTGCGCCGGATCGGGCAGCCGCCAGAAGGCGCTTTCAATGACGATGATCAGCGGGCGACGGCGCAAAACCGCAATCGGGTTCAGCAAAAGCCCCGGCGGCAACGGCCAGCCCGCAACGCCGGAATGGACGATATCGGCCTGACCGACGGCGGCCCAGGCGTCAATCGCACGGGCGGGCAGCGCCAGCAGCGCCCGCAAAGCGCCGCCCCCTGCCTTGCCATAGGGCCGGAAACGCAGATTTACCCCGGGCGGCACTTCGAAACGCACGAGGTCTGCACCGTTATCCGGGCCGGGCTGGTCGATTTGCACTTCGGGGGCAAGGATGGTCAGATCGCCCAGATAGTCGAGATGCGCCCGCAGATCATGCGCCCAAAGACGGCCCAGCCAGATCGCGCCGTTGCGGTCGCGGTAATAGGGGATCAGCACCGAAAGCATATAGCGCTGGCGCAGCCTGGACGGCAGGGCAATCGGCGCATTTTGCTGGGGCTGGGTCATAGGGCCGTGGTCCCGGGTCTGCTGATGCTGATGACCCTGGTGCCAGGGTCGGGTCTGCGCCTTATACGGCTGCAGGAGCAGCGGCCCGGGTTTGGCCCGGGCCGCAGCCAATACCCGCTTAACGATGAGCGGCGTAGATTTCTTCCAGCTTTGCCACCGCAGCCTCAGGCGCCAGCTCGACGCTTTCGCCGGTGCGGCGCGAGGTCAGCTCGACCACGCCATTTGCCAGCCCGCGCGGGCCGACGGTGATCCGCCAGGGCAGGCCGATCATGTCCATGGTGGCGAATTTCGCACCCGCGCGCTCGTCGCGGTCGTCGTAAAGCGGCTCCAGCCCTTTGGAAAGAAGCGCTTTTTCCAGGCTGGCGCAGGCTGCGTCGGCAGCCTCATCACCTTGTTTCAGGTTGACGATACCAACCGGGAAGGGGGTGACGCCTTCGGGCCAGATGATGCCCTTGTCGTCATGGCTGGCCTCGATGATCGCACCCAGCAGGCGCGAGACGCCGATCCCGTGGCTGCCCATCTCGACCGGAACCTTGCTGCCGTCTTTGGTGACAACGGTTGCGCCCATGGCCTCGGAATATTTGGTGCCGAAGTAGAAGATCTGGCCAACCTCGATGCCGCGACCCACCTTGCGGTGTTCCTCGGGGATCTCGTTGAAGAGGGCCTCGTCATGGGTTTCATCGGTGCGGGCATAGAGGGTGGTGAACTCTTTGCAGACGCCCTCGACCTCGGCCCGGTCATCGTAATCGACCTGACGGTTGCCCAGTTTCAGCCCGGTCACGCGGTCGTCATAGAAGACCTCGCTCTCGCCGGTATTGGCCAGCACCAGGAATTCATGGGTATTGTCGCCGCCGATCGGGCCCGAATCAGCCCGCATCGGGATCGCGGTCAGGCCCATACGTTCATAGGTGCGCAGATAGCTGACCATGTGGCGGTTATAGGCATGCAGCGCCGAGTCTTTGTCGACGTCGAAGTTGTAGCCGTCTTTCATATAGAACTCGCGGCCGCGCATGACGCCAAAGCGGGGGCGGACCTCATCGCGGAACTTCCACTGGATCTGATAAAGCGTCAGCGGCAGGTCTTTGTAGCTGTTCACATGGGCGCGGAAGATGTCAGTGATCATCTCTTCATTGGTCGGCCCGAACAGCATATCGCGCTCATGACGGTCTTTGATGCGCAGCATCTCGGCGCCGTAATCGTCATAACGGCCGCTTTCGCGCCAGAGATCGGCGGGCTGCATCGTCGGCATCAGGACCGGGATATGCCCGGCGCGGACCTGTTCCTCGTTCACGATCTGCGCGATGCGGTTCAGCACGCGCAGCCCCAGCGGCAGCCAGGAATAGATGCCCGCAGCCTGCTGCTTGATCATACCCGCCCGCAGCATATAGCGGTGCGAGACGATCTGCGCCTCTTTGGGATCTTCTTTCAGAACGGGAAGAAAGTAGCGCGACAGACGCATGGCGGCCTCACTGGCAGGAATATAGGGCAAAGAGTTGCCCCGTTCCTAGCTGCAAGCCCGCCCCCGGGCAAGAAGAAGCGACGCAGCCCCCCGCAGCGGCCCGATACCAGGCCCATATCCGCGTGGCCAGACCTGCCCACACACGCTGCCCCCTTGCACAGCCGGGCCTGCGCGGCAATATCAACCCATCAAAGCGCGAAAGGACCGACATGTCGCTGCCGATCCAGACACAGGCCAAATACTGGGGCATCGCTGCGGTGGTGCTGGTTTTATTGCTCTGGCTGCTGGGCAATGTGCTATTGCCCTTCATTCTGGGCGCAGCGCTGGCCTATTTCCTCGATCCGGTCGCCGACCGGCTGGAACGGGCCGGCCTGTCCAGGGTAGCCGCAACCGGGGTGATTGGCCTGGTGGCGGCGCTGATCTTTGTGATGCTGGTGCTGGCGATCATTCCGACGCTGATCCAGCAGCTGACAGCCCTGGTCGAATCCGCGCCCGAGATCTCAAAGCGGCTGCAGACCCTGCTGATCGAGCGCTTCCCCGAGCTTGCCGACCGCACCTCGACTTTGCGCCAGACCATGGCCGATATCGGCGAACAGGTGAAATCCCAGGGGGGCCAGGTCGCGGGCGGGCTGATCTCTACGGCTTTTGGCGCGGTCTCGATGGTGGTTGTGCTGCTGGTTGCGCCTGTCGTGGCCTTTTACCTGCTGCTGGACTGGGACCGGATGATTGCCCGCACCGATGCACTGCTGCCGCGCCAGCATGCCGAAAAGATCCGCCAAGTCGCACGCGAGATCGACAATACCCTGGCCGGATTTCTGCGCGGTCAGGTGATGGTCTGCGTCATCCTTGGGGCGTTTTACGCAATCGCGCTGATGCTGGCGGGGCTGAATTACGGCATGATCGTAGGGGCGATTGCGGGCACGATCACCTTCATCCCCTATGTGGGCGCGCTGTTTGGCGGGGCGCTGGCGATTGGCCTTGCGCTGTTCCAGTTCTGGGGCGACTGGTTCTCAATCGGAATGGTGGTGGCGATTTTCGCCGTCGGCCAGTTCGTCGAGGGCAATATCCTGTCGCCCAAGCTGGTGGGCCAGTCGGTCGGGCTGCATCCGGTCTGGCTGTTGCTGGCGCTGTCGGCCTTTGGCTCGCTGTTTGGATTCGTGGGGATGCTGGTCGCGGTGCCGGTGGCGGCGGTAATCGGTGTGCTGGTGCGCTTTGGGGTGGCGCAATATGAATGCAGCACCCTGTTCACCGGACAGCCACCCGAACACCTGCCCGAACCCGATATCCCAGAATTTCCCGTCACCACCGACGGAGAGCGCGCGTGAGCATGCAGCTGGCCTTTGCCCTGCCGCCGCAGGAAAAGCTGGGGCGTGAGGATTTCATCGTGACCCCGGCGACGGCGCTGGCCTTGCAGGCGACCGCCCGCTGGCAGGACTGGCCCGGCGGCAAGATGCTGCTGGTCGGGCCAGAGGGCGCAGGCAAAACGCACCTCGCCCATATCTGGGCCACCGATTGCCGGGCCACCCGTATCGCGGCCACAGATCTGACCGAGGCCGATCTGACGGCCCTGGCCGCTGGCGGTGCGGTGGTGGTCGAGGATGCCGACCGCATCGCAGGCAACCGCGCCGCAGAGGCCGCGCTGTTCCATCTGCACAATATGGTTCTGCCTGCCGGGCGGCTGCTGATCACCGCGAAAACGCCGCCGCGCGACTGGGGTCTGACCCTGCCCGATCTGCTGTCGCGCCTGCAGGCAGCGGGCCTGACCCGTATCGAAGGCCCGGATGATGCGCTGCTTGGCGGCGTGCTGGCCAAGCTGTTTGCCGACCGCCAGCTGCAGATCCCGGCCAGCCTGATCCCCTGGGCGATTGCCCGCATGCCCCGCTCGATCCATGCCGCCCGCCATCTGGTCGAGCAGATGGATATGCTGACCCTGCAGCGCGGCTGCGCCCCCGGGTTGCGGCTTGCCGCCGAAATTCTGGAAGAAGCGCCGCCGGAATAGCGCCTGCCTGCGAATTGCGGCACAATCGGTTACAAAACAGTTACATAAACTTCACATCCCTTCCCCAAATCGCCGACATATAAGCCGCGACATGACCCAGGCAGATTTTCTCAAAACCGCAGCCCCCGCTCTTGTCACTCTGCCAGAGGATGAGATCACCGGCCCGAAACGCTTTTTCAACCGCGAGCTGTCCTGGCTGGCCTTCAACTGGCGTGTGCTGGAAGAGGCCGCGAACCCCGCCGTGCCTTTGCTGGAACGGCTGCGCTTTCTGTCAATCTCTGCCACCAACCTGGATGAGTTTTACACCGTCCGCGTCGCGGGCCTTCGGGCGCTGAAACGCACCGGGAATGCGGTCTCCTCCGAGGATGGTCGCACCCCCGCCGAACAGCTGGAGCTGATCAGCGCCGAGGCGCGACGCCTGATGCAGGTGCAACAGACCACCTTCAAAAAGCTGCGCGCAGAGATGGAAGAGGTCGGCATCGTCTTGCTGACGCGCTCGAAACTGAATGTGCGCGATCTGAAATTCCTGGAAGAATACTTTCTTTCCAATGTCTTCCCGGTGCTTTCGCCGCTGGCGATTGACCCCGCGCACCCCTTCCCCTTCATCCCCAATACCGGCTTTTCGCTGGCGCTCGAGTTGGAGCGCACCTCGGACCGCCGCCGCCTGAATGCGCTTTTGCCGATCCCGCAGCAGGTGTCGCGCTTTGTGCAGCTGCCGGGCAATCCGGGCCAGGACCGTTTCCTGCCGCTGGAAGAGCTGCTGCTGCTGCATCTCGACATGCTGTTCCCGGGCTTTTCAGACCGCGGCCATTGCACCTTCCGCGTACTGCGGGACAGCGATCTTGAGGTCGAGGAAGAGGCCGAAGACCTCGTGCGCGAGTTCGAGACCGCGCTGAAACGCCGCCGTCGCGGCGAGGTGATCCGGCTGAAAATGTCGGCAGGTGCACCGCCGGAACTGCGCGCCCTGATCATGGAAGAGATCGACGCCGACGAGGATGAGGTGATCGAGGTTCGCGGGTTGATCGGCATTGCCGATCTGAAGGCGCTGGTGCTGAACTCGCGCCCGGAACTCCTTTGGCCGTCCTTCACGCCGCGCGTGCCGGAACGCGTGCGCGACCATGACGGCAATATCTTCGCCGCGATCAAGCAAAAGGATATGCTGCTGCATCATCCTTATGAAACCTTTGACACCGTGGTGCGCTTCTTGGAACAGGCGGCGCGTGACCCGAATGTGGTGGCGATCAAACAGACGCTTTACCGCACCTCCTGGGACAGCCCCATCGTCTCGGCGCTGTGCGAGGCGGCTGAGAGCGGCAAGTCGGTCACCGCGCTGGTCGAGCTGAAAGCCCGCTTCGACGAGGCCGCGAATATCCGGCAAAGCCGCCGGCTGGAACGCGCGGGCGCCCATGTCGTCTATGGGTTTATGAACCTGAAAACACACGCGAAAATCTCGGCGGTTGTGCGGCGTGAGGGCGACAATCTCGTCACCTATACCCATTACGGCACCGGGAATTACCACCCGATCACGGCACGGATCTACACCGACCTTTCGCTTTTCACCTGCGATGCCGCGCTTGGCCGTGATGCGACGCGGGTGTTCAACTACCTTTCGGGCTATGTGCAGCCGCAGGGGCTGGAGAACCTGGCGATCTCGCCGATCAGCCTGAAGCCGCGCCTTCTTGAACTGATCGCGGCCGAGGCGGATCATGCCAAAGCGGGCCGCCCGGCGGAAATCTGGGCCAAGATGAACTCGGTCATCGACCCCGAGGTGATCGACGCGCTTTATGCCGCCAGCCAGGCCGGGGTGAAAATTTCCCTCGTCATCCGCGGCATCTGCGGTCTCAGGCCCGGCGTCAAAGGCCTGTCAGAAAATATCCGCGTCAAATCCATCGTCGGGCGCTTCCTGGAACATTCGCGCATCGTCTGTTTCGGCAATGGATTCGGCCTGCCTGCGCAAAAGGCGCGGGTCTTCATCTCCTCCGCCGACTGGATGGGCCGCAACCTCAACCGCCGCGTCGAGACCCTGGTCGAGACCATGAACCCTACCGTGAAAAGCCAGATCCTGTCGCAGATCATGGCGGCAAACCTCGCGGATGAGGCGCAAAGCTGGGTGCTCTCGCCCGATGGCCGCTATCAGCGCGATCTGGGCAATGGCGAGGCCAACCTCTTCAACTGTCACCGCTTTTTCATGGAGAACCCCTCGCTTTCGGGCCGGGGCACCGCCGGGGCAAAAGACGCGCCCCGCATCCTGTCGTCGCGCGACGAGGAAAGCACCCGCAGCTGATCGCGCCCCGCCGGGCACAAAGGCGGGGCGTGATAGCGCAGACAGGGGTTCAGACGGGGACTCAGACCCGGGAATGGTTGACCTGAGCGCCTGGCTGCCACAAAACGGAAATACCCAAGGCCGGAGATGCGATGAGCACCGACGAAACGCCCACCCCGCAGCATGACCTGAACGCTGGCCGGACAGCTGAGCCGCCGCCAGAGGCGCTTTATGAAGAGGAATGGGCCCCCTTTGGCCGCCCCCTCTTCATGGACAATGACGCCAGGGCGCTTTCGCGGGTTGGCGTGGTCGATGTGGGGTCGAACTCGGTTCGGATGGTGGTGTTTGACGGGGCCGCCCGCAGCCCGGCCTATTTCTACAATGAAAAAATCATGTGCGGCCTGGGCAAAAGCCTGGTTGAAACCGGCGCGCTGCACCCCGAGGGGCGCAAGCGGGCGCTGGCCGCGCTGAAGCGTTTCGCACTGCTGGCGCGGGGGCTTGGCGCGGATCCGCTGACCGTGGTCGCCACCGCTGCCACCCGCGAGGCCAGCGACGGCCCCGATTTCCAGGCCGAGGTTCTGCGCGAAACCGGGCTGAAGCTGCATGTGATCGACGGCGCCGAAGAGGCGCGGCTTTCGGCGCAGGGCGTGCTTTTGGGCTGGCCCGATGCCTCGGGGGTGGTCTGCGATATCGGCGGCAACTCGATGGAGCTGGCGCGGATCGGCAATGGCCGGGTCGGCAAACGTGTCTCGACGCAGCTGGGGCCGTTCCGGCTTTTGCAGCTGGAAGGGAACGCCAAGAAGCGCCAGGCCCATATCGACCGGGTGCTGAAAGACGCCCAGGCGCAGATCAATTCGCGCAATGAGCGGATCTATCTGGTCGGCGGCTCGTGGCGGGTGATCGCCCGCCTTGATATGGAGCGGCGCAATTATCCGCTGCTGGTTTTGCACGAATACCGCATGTCACCCGAAAGCCTGCTGGATACGCTGGACTGGATCGCGGCCTCGGATTTGGCGGTGCTGCGCTCGCGCACCGGCACCTCGGCCGAGCGGATGGAGCTGGTCCCCCAGGCCTGCGAAGTGCTGCGCGAACTGATCAAAGTGCTGAAACCAAAAGAGATTGACGTCTCTGCCTATGGCATCCGCGAGGGCCTGCTTTATGAGCAGATGCCCGATCGCCTGCGCCAGCGCGACCCGCTGATCGAGGCCGCCCGCATGGCCGAACGCAATCAGGCCCGCATTCCAGGCTTTGGCAAAAAACTTTACGAATTCCTGCAGCCTTTGTTCAAAAATGAGGACAAAGAGCGCCAGCGCCTGATCAAAACCGCCTGTCTTTTGCATGACACCACCTGGCGCGCGCATCCCGATTACCGGGCCGAGGCCTGCTTTGACAATGTCACCCGCGCCAATCTGGGGGCGCTGGATCATCCGGGCCGGGTGTTCATCGGGCTGGCGCTGCTGCACCGCTATAAGAACTCGCGCTCGGGCAGCCGGCTTGAGCCGCTTTTCCGGCTGCTTTCCGACCCCGAGCTGAAACTGGCCGAGGTGCTGGGCAAGGCGATGCGCTTTGGCGCGATGTTTGCGGTGGGCGACCCGGCTGAGGCAGGCGAGCTGAGCTGGCAGCCGAAAAAGCGCGTCCTGGGTCTGAAGCTGACACCCGAGGGCAATGATCTCTTTGGCGAGGTGGCGCAGGCGCGGTTTGCCTCGCTGGTGACGGCGCTGAAGGCCGAGCCGAAGATCACCCGCGCCAAAGACTGAGAGCAAAAACCCGAGGCCCACTCCATTCCTGACAAAACGGCATAAGATTGTCGTGAACGGGCTGTAATCGTTCACGACATTCCAGGATTGCAGGGTTATCCTTCGCGTATGACGCTCTGGACCCGCATCTCCGAGGCCCTGACCGCCCTGATTCAGGGCCAGCCGCTTTCTGCTGTTTTCGACCTGCTTCGCGGCCAGACCAGCCCCGAAAAATCGGTGGGGTTCACCATCGCCGTGATCGCGCTTGGGGCCAAGATGGCCAAGGCCGATGGCGAGGTCTCACGCGAAGAGGTCACCGCCTTTCGCCGCATCTTCACCCTGCCCGATGGCGAAGAGCGCCACGCCGCCCATGTGTTCAACCTGGCCCGCCAGGATGTGGCGGGTTTTGACCATTACGCCCGCAAAATCGCGCAGCTTTTCAACCCCGAGGGGCGCAGGCTCTGCGCCGATGACCATCACGTGCTGCTGGATCTGCTGGAGGCGCTGTTCCAGGTAGCGCTGGCCGATGGCAATTACCACCCCGGCGAGGATGAATTCCTGCGCCATGTCGCGGGGATTTTCGGCCTGGATGAGCCCTGCTTCAACGCCGTCCGCGCCCGCCTGGTCGAGGGGGCCCCGCGCGATCCCTATGACGTGCTGGGGATCCCGCATGGCACCGAAATCGCAGATGCCCGCGCCGCCTGGAAGCGCCTGGTGCGCGACACCCATCCCGATGTGATGACCGCCCGCGGCGTGCCCCCCGAGGCGATCCATCTGGCCGAGCGGCGGCTGATCGCCATCAATGCCGCCTGGGCCGAGCTGTCGGGCCAAAAGGCCGCCTGATGACAGCCCCGCCGCCCGTCTTGCGCATTGCCACCTATAATGTCGAATGGTTCGACCGGCTTTTTGACGATCTGGGCCGGGGCTATGAGGATGACCAGCCCTCGGCCCGCTACGGGATCAGCCGGGGCACCCAGCTGGGGGCGCTTGGGATTGTGTTCACCGCGCTGGATGCCGATGGGATCATGATCATCGAGGGGCCGGATACCACCAAAACCCGCTCGACGGTGCGCGCGCTTGAGGGGTTCGCTGCGAAATTCGGGCTGCGGGCGCGCCGTGCGGTGCATGGGTTTTCATCCGAGACCGAGCAGGAGATCGCCTTCCTCTATGACCCCGACCGGATCACCGCGCATCATGACCCCCAGGGCGAGGCCACGGGGCGGCGCGACAGCCCGCTTTCGCCGCGCTTTGACGGGGTGTTCCGCTATGACCTCGACAATGACAGCGCCCCCGACACGATCCGTTTTTCAAAACCCCCGCTGGAGCTGGCGGTCACCCTGAAAGACGGCCGCCGGATGCGGATGATCGGCGTGCACGCCAAGTCGAAGAACCCGCATGGCGCCACGGATGAGGCCCAGGCGATCCGCATTTCGATCGAGAACCGGCGCAAGCAGCTGGCGCAATGCATCTGGCTGCGCGCCCGCGTCGATGAGATCCTGAAGGCGGGCGAGAATGTCATGGTGATGGGCGATTTCAACGATGGCCCGGGCCTGGATGAGTTCGAAAAGCTGTTCGGAAAATCAGGGGTCGAGATCGTGCTGGGCCAGGACGCCGATCCCGCGATGCGGCTGAAAGACCCGCATGCCAATATGGCGCTGTGCTCGCGGATGGGGTTTTGCCCGACCACAGCGCGGTTCTGGCTGGCGCCGCAAAAGCGCTATTTCGAGGCGCTGCTGGATTTCATCATGCTCTCGCCCGGGCTGATGAAGCCGGTTCCCGAATGGCGGATCTGGCACCCCTTCCAGGACCCGCGCATCCTGGGCAAGCGCGATCTGAGCGAGGCGCTTTTGCAGGCCTCGGACCATTTTCCGGTGACGGTGGATCTGCCGCTTTAAGGTCGGCGCTGAGCTGAGCGCTAAATCGGGGCCGCAATCTCCTGCCGATGCGGAAACATGTGATTTGTGCGCAAAGGCCCGGGCCTGCATAGTCTGCATAGTCAGAGCGACCGCACCCTGCACCGATGCGAAGGATACTGCCATGCAGCCCCGCCTTTATTTGCGCCGCCTCTTTCCGATGAAGCGAATGGCGATGCTTTTCGCGCTTTTGCTGGTGGCGCCCCTGCCGCTGCCCCATCACCGCGCCCATGCCCAGGTGTCAGAGCCGCCAGCCGTCGCCGACGGGGCCGGAAAAGACCAGGCAGATCAGGGCCTTTCGCTGATCGAACAGGGGGCAAACCTCTTGCTGCGCAGCCTGATCTCAGAGCTGGAGCCCTCGATTTCCGATATGGACCGCGCCCTGCGGGATCTGGCCCCGCAGCTGCAGGCCATCGGCCCGCAACTGGCCGAGGTCGCGCGGATGATGGAGGATATGCGCAATTACGACATGCCGGTGATGCTGGAAAACGGCGATATCCTGATCCGTCGCAACGCGCCTTTGCGCAATGCGCCGGGGACAGAGGGCTCTGATCCTGACACGGACGAGGCTGCCCCCCGGCCCGGCCAGCCCGCGCCTGGGAAACTGCCGCCCCCGCAAAACGAAATCGAGCTTTAATCCTGCGAATATCCCCGGGATGTCAGGCCGGTGCTGCGTCATCGGCCTGACATCCCGCCGCAATTTTCGTTTCACAAAATTCGTAAACAAAGTGTAGGTTATTCGTGACTTGATCCGCCTCTGCGGATCGGCAAGCATTTGCGACTGAATTTTTGATTCCGCCCGTTTTGGCAAAGTGAGACCTGTGGTGAACAGTTATGTGGCCAGCAGAGCATGGGGGCTGGGGATCGCACTGGCCATGCTGCTGCCATTTCCGCCGGCAACCACACCTGCAAAGGCCCAGACCATGACCTATCCCCTGATCTGTGATGCCGGGCCCGGCATTGATCGTGACGCGGCCGCGACGGTTTGCGAGGGCTTTATGCGGGTGCTGGCAGAGGCCTATCCGGCGCAGGAGTTCACCCGTTCCGACAGCTCTGGCAACATAAACGGCGCCGCCGGTCAGGCCTCGCTGTTGTTGCAGATCACCCAGGCAAACCGCTCTGGCACCGCGATCCGGCTGGTCTGGACTGACAGCAGCGGCCAAAGCATCTCTGGCGACATCGCCGCTGTTTCGGCGATGGACCGCCCTGTCACCCCATCCATGCAATTGTCCCTGTTCCAGCGCGCCCTCGCGGAAACGCCGATGCCGGAATGAGTGACCTGATGATTTACCGGAGCAATTGATATGTGCACGATTTGCAGCATGACCCCGAATTCTGACGCGCTGGCAGGCTATGACAGCCATACCGATCTGGCGCCTGGCAGCACATTGATCGGCAATGGCGTCAGCGGGCCAGACCGGGTGAATGCGCCCTATACCTGGGATCAGATCGCCAATTATCTGACAAATGGATACTGGGGTTTCAACGGCGCTTCGTGGCGGGCCTTTGACCTGGGCGCCACACGCACGATCACCTATAACGCCTCGCATCTTTCGCCGCTGGCGCAGGGGATTGTCGAATACTCGCTTGACGTCTGGGCGGCGGTGACCGGCATCAATTTCGTTGATGTCAGCGCGAACCCCACCTCTTTCACCGAGACCTTTGACGTCAGCGGCTCGACCGCCGGCGCGGCGTCGATCGGCACCAATACGGTGGTCAGCGGCTCGATCGGCACGGTTGGCGATGCCGATTATTATCGCATCTCGCTGGTTGCGGGTCAGACCTATATGTTCTCGCTGTCGCGTGCGGGCGGTTCGACCATCGACCCGGTGCTGGATTTGCGCAACAGCTTTGGCGTGGTGGTTGCCTCGGCAGATGATCCCAGCAACGCTGCCGCAGGCGAATATATCACCTTCACCGCCAGCAGTTCGGGGACCTATTATCTGGTCGCCCGGGATTTCGGCAACCGCACCGGCAGCTATGAGCTGACGACCCAGGTCGCGGCCGATCTGACCTTTAACGATGCAGATGCGACCGGGGCCTATGCCTGGTCTGAGACCACGGGCAACCGGATCCTGCGCTCTTTCATCAATATTGAGGACAGCTGGGATCTGCTGACGCTGAACAGCTATATGCAGCAGACCTATATTCATGAAATCGGCCATGCGCTTGGGCTGGGTCATGGCGGGCCCTATAACGGCTCGGCCAACTGGGGCAGCAGCCACAGGCTTTATGACAATGACAGCTGGTCGTCGTCGGTCATGTCCTATTTCGATCAGAGCGTGAACACCTTCGACCCGTCGGATTTCGCCTATCTGGCAACCATCATGCCAGCCGATATCATTGCGATCCAGAACCTCTATGGGGCGGGTTCGATTGGCTATCAGACCGGCAATACCGTCTGGGGGCCGGGTGGCAATGTCGGCGGGTATTTCCAGCTGCTGCTGAATATGTGGGGCGGCCTCATCCCCCGGAATTCGGCGATCTATGTCGGCAATGACTTTGCCTTCACCATCTATGACACCGGCGGCACGGACACGCTGGATGTCTCGGTCTTTGGCCAGAACCAGCTGGTCAACCTGACCGAGCTGCAGCGCTCGAATATCGGCGGGGTGGTCGGAAATGTGGTGATCGCGCGTGGCACGGTGATCGAGAATGCCACCACCGGGGCAGGCAATGACACGATCCATGGCAATAACGTCGCCAATGTCATTCGCAGCGGCGCGGGCAATGACCAGCTTTATGGCGGTGGCGGCGACGATATCCTGATCGGCGGCGCGGGCGCTGACCGTCTGGATGGCGGCGCAGGCCGCGACCGGGCCGATTACTCGGATGCGACGGCTGCGGTGCGGGTCGATCTGATCTCTCCGGCGGTCAATACCGGCTTTGCCGCCGGGGATGTGTTTGTCAGCATCGAGGACCTGCAGGGCTCGGGCTATAATGACACATTGATGGGCGACAATATCGCCAATGCCATCTGGGGCGGCAATGGCAATGACCAGATCCTGGGCCGGGGCGGCAATGACACGCTTTATGGTGGGGCGGGCAATGACATTCTGATCGGTGGCGCAGGGGCCGACCGCCTGGATGGCGGTACAGGCCGTGACCGGGTGGAATACTCCGACGCAACAGCTGCGGTCAAAGTCGACCTGGTTCTGCCCGCCAGCAATACGGGCTTTGCGGCAGGCGATACCTTTGTCAGCATCGAGGATATCCTGGGTTCGACCTATAATGACACGCTGATTGGCGACAATCTCGCCAATGCGGTCTGGGGCGGGCTTGGCGATGATTACCTGATGGGCCGGGGCGGCAATGACAGCCTTTATGGCGGCGTCGGCAATGACACGCTGATCGGCGGCGCGGGCGCTGACCTTCTGGATGGCGGCGCGGGTCGTGACCGGGTGCAATATAACGATGCCACCACCGGGGTGCGGGTCGATATGATTGCGCCGACCAGCAATACCGGCTTTGCGCAAGGCGATACTCTGGTCAATGTTGAGGAAATATCCGGCTCGAACCACAATGACACGCTGTCGGGCGACAATCTCGCAAACGGTCTCTGGGGCCTTTCCGGCAATGATTACCTGTTTGGCCGGGGCGGCAATGACAGCCTCTATGGCGGTGACGGCAATGACACGCTGGTCGGTGGGGCGGGCGCTGACCGCCTGGATGGCGGCGCGGGCCGCGACCGGGTGCAATATAACGATGCAACCACCGGGGTGAAGGTTGACCTGGTGCTGCCAGGCACCAATACCGGCATTGCCGCAGGCGATACCTTCGTCAGCATAGAGGACATCTACGGCTCGAACCACAATGACACGCTGCACGGCGACAATGGCGCCAATGCGATCTGGGGCGCGGGCGGCGCCGATTTCCTGATGGGCCGGGCCGGCAATGACAGCCTTTATGGCGATGCGGGCGATGATATCCTGGTCGGTGGCGCAGGGGCGGACCGCCTGGATGGCGGCGCGGGCCGGGACCGCGCACAGTATAATGACGCGACGTCCGGCGTCCGGGTGGATCTGATCTCTCCGGCTGCCAATACCGGCTTTGCCGCAGGCGACACCTATATCAGCATCGAGGATCTCGCCGGCTCTGCCCACAATGACATTCTGCTGGCCGACAATGCCGACAACTGGCTTTGGGGGCTGAATGGCAATGACCAGCTTTATGGTCGGGGCGGCAACGACTCGATCTATGGCGGCAATGGCAATGACTCGCTTTACGGCGGTGACGGCAATGACGTCTTGCAAGGCGGCGTTGGCGCCGATCTCCTGGATGGCGGCGCAGGCCGGGATCGGGCGCAATATTCCGATGCGGCGGGCGCGGTTCGGGTCAGCCTGCTGAACCCAGCCATCAATACCGGGGATGCCGCAGGCGATACCTTCGTCAGCATCGAGGATATCTTCGGCTCCAGGTTCAACGACACTATCGCCGGCGACAATGCCGCCAATGCGCTTTGGGGTGCGGCCGGGAATGACAATCTCAGCGGCAATGGCGGCAACGACACCATCTATGGCGGCGATGGCAATGACACCATCCGCGGCGGTGACGGCAATGACATGCTCTATGGTGGTGCGGGGGCGGATGTCTTCATCTTTGACCGCCCGATTGTCGGGGTAAGCAATATCGACCGGCTGCTCGATTTCTCATCAGTGGATGACTCCATCTGGCTGGACGATGCGATCTTTACCGCGCTCTCTGTCGGGGCCCTGGCGGCAAACGCCTTCCACATCGGGGCCGCCGCCACCTCTGCCGCGCATCGGATCATCTACAACCAGACCACCGGCGCGCTTTTCTATGATGCTGACGGCAATGGCGCGGGGGCGGCCCGGCAATTTGCCACGCTGAATGCGGGAACGACGCTGGTTCTGTCCGATTTCGTCGTGATCTGAGCCCCATTTCGTTTGCGCATAACAGACAAAGCGGGCCGCATCCCTTGCGGCCCGCTTTTTGCTGCGCAACAGCCTTCGGCAACAGGGCTCAGATGATCAGAAAATCCGTGATTGTCAGCACTGTGCCTGCGGTGACGCTTGCAAAATGCAGCGCCGCGGCCCGGCCATTGCCATCGGGATCATAGAAAATCTGTCCCGTCGCCTGATTGTAAATGATCCGATGGCTGGCCGAGGTGGCCGCCGTGCCGACATGAAAGGCGTTTGCCGCCAAAGCGCCCGGGCGCAGGGACTGGAACACGGCGTCGTCCAGGTGGATGCGGTCAATCCGGGGCTGGAAATCCGCAATACGGCCCAGATTCCCCCCTCCGGCCGGGCGGTCAAAGACAAAGACATCCGCCCCCGCACCGCCGAACATCAGATCATTGCCAGAGCCGCCATAAAGCGTGTCATTGCCATTGCCGCCATAGAGGATGTCATTGCCGCCACGCCCCAGCAGCAGATCATTGCCATCGCCACCCCAGATCGAGTTTGGCGCATCATCTCCGAACAGGGTGTCGGCCCAGGCCGAGCCATGCAGATCCTCGATGCTGATATAGGTGTCACCGGCGGCATATCCGGTGTTGTTTGCCGGGAACATAAGATCGGCGCGCAGCCCGACCGGGGCGTCGCTGTAATGGGCGCGATCGCGGCCCGCCCCCCCGTCCAGCCAGTCACCGCCCGCGCCGCCGATCAGAACGTCATTGCCCTCGCTCCCATGCAAGATGTCATTGCCGCCCCGACCATAGAGGATGTCGTCACCCGCCCCCCCGGTGATCCGGTTCGAGAGGTTGTCGCCCAGCAGGATATCGGCGTGGTTTGAGCCATGCAGATCGTCAATGCCCTGATACAGATCCCCCGCCGCAAAGCCGGTATTGTTGGCGGGCAGCAGAAGATCGACCCGCACGCCCGCTGTTGCGTCAATATAGCTGGCCGTGTCACGCCCATCGCCGCCAACCAGAAGATCCGCGCCTGCGCCGCCGATCAGCGTGTCATTGCCCGTGCCGCCATAAAGCGTGTCCGCCCCGCCGCGCCCATAAAGCACATCATTGCCATCTGCGCCCCAGATCACATTGCCCAGATTGTCGCCCAGCAGCGTGTCGGCAAAGGCCGAGCCGTAAAGATCCTCGATGCTGATATAGCGGTCTCCGGCGGCAAATCCGGTATTGGTGCCGGGCTGCAGCAGATCGGCCCGCAGGCCTGCGGTCGCGTCGCCGTAATGCGCCCTGTCGCGGCCTGCACCGCCATCCAGCAAATCCGCACCTGCGCCGCCGAACAGCGTGTCATTGCCCGCGCCGCCATAAAGGCTGTCATTGCCCGCCCGCCCGACCAGCTGATCATTGCCCTCACCGCCCCAAAGCGCGTTGTCGCCCGCATCGCCCATCAGGATATCGTTGAAGGCAGAGCCGATCAGGATCTCGATACTGACGAAGCGGTCACCTGCGGCGATCCCGGTATTGGCCGCGGTCAGCACCAGATCCACCTTCAGACCGATGGGGGAATCGCCGTAATGGGCGGCATCCCGGCCTGCGCCGCCATCCAGATAATCCGCCCCCGCGCCGCCAATCAGGACATCATTGCCATCGCCGCCGTAAAGCGAATCGTCGCCATTCCGGCCATAGAGGCTGTCCACCCCCGCGCCGCCGAACAGCCTGTTCGCATCGCTGTCGCCCGCCAGGGTGTCGTTGAAGGCCGAGCCCTGCAGGTCCTCGATGCTGAGATACACATCCCCAGCCGCAAAGCCGGTATTGCTGCCCGGCAGCAGCAGATCGGCCCGCAGGCCCGCCGTCGCGTCTGAATAATCCGCCGTGTCGCGGCCAGCCCCTCCGTCGAGCAAATCAGCCCCGGCCCCGCCGATCAGCGTGTCATTGCCGTCGCCGCCATAAAGCGTATCGTCGCCGCCGCGCCCATAAAGCACATCATTCCCGGCCGCGCCCCAGATCACATTGGCTAGATTATCGCCCAGCAGCGTGTCAGCAAAGGCCGAGCCGTGAAGATCCTCGATGCTGATGTAGCTGTCTCCGGCGGCAAAGCCGGTATTTGTGCCAGGCTGCAACAGATCGGCCCGCAGGCCTGCGGTTGCATCGATATAGCTGGCCAGATCGCGCCCCTCGCCGCCATCCAGCAGGTCAGCGCCCGCGCCGCCGACCAGGGTGTCATTGCCGATGCCGCCATAAAGCGTGTCATCACCTGCCCGGCCATAGATCGCGTCATCACCGCCACCGCCCCAGATCACATTGGCAATGGCATCGCCCCAAAGGCTGTCGGCAAAGGCCGAGCCATGCAGATCCTCGATGCTGATATAGGTATCGCCTTCGGCATAGCCGGTGTTGTTGGCAGGCAGGGCCAGATCCACCGTCAGCCCGACGGGTGCATCGCCGTAATGGGCGCGGTCGCGCCCCTCGCCGCCATCATGCAGATCGGCACCGGGCCCGCCCTCAAGGATATCGTCGCCCGCGCCGCCATAAAGCGAATCGTTCCCCGCGCCGCCCCGCAAAACGTCATTGCCCGCGCCGCCCATCAAGCGGTCATCATCCCCGGTGCCAACCAGCGTGTCATTCGCCGCGCTGCCATAGATCCCCTCTTCCGAGATCGGCGCAACCGGCAGCGCATGCCAAAGCCCGCCCGCAACCACCGCCTGGCGGACCTGCTCGCGGGTCAGGGGCAGGCCGTTTGCGCTGTAAATATCCAGCTGCTCGGACAGCAGGGTCAGCCGCGCCCCCCAGGAGGTGGCGGTGAATGTCACCCCAATGAAATCGCGGAACCCCCGCCAGGCGGTCAGGTCGATCCGGTCAATGCCGGGCTGAAAGTCGCGGATCGTATCGGCGGTGCCGCCGCCCGCGATCACGAAAAGATCCGCCCCCGCGCCCCCGAACATCGTGTCCGAGCCGGTTCCGCCCACCAGGATATCATTGCCCGCCCCACCATAGAGCGTATTGTTCCCGGCATGCCCGACGATCAGATCATGGGCGCCGCTGCCGCTGAGAACCTGCGAGGCGGCACTGCCGATAAGGGGCGCGCCGAGATTGTCGATTGCGACGCTCAGCCGGGTCAGGCCTGTGCCCTCTCCGGCGGCGAAGATCTCAAAACCGCCCGCAACCGGGTTAAGCAAAAGCGCGGTGATATTGTCCAGCGCCTGGCCAATCTGCTGAATGACCGTGGTCAGCAGAACCAGCTTTCCCGAGGGCAGGATCTCAAAGAGCGTCAGCCCGTTATCGCCGCCCCCCGTCACCACAAAGGCCCGCTGCCCGATGGTGATCGTCTCAACGACCCGTGTGGCCTGGAACCGGGTGTCGAGCGTGTCGATGACGTGATCGAGCACCGTCATCACCCCATTCGCCGCCACCCCCAGCACGCTGATCGACGAGCTGCCAGACGAGGCCACCAGCAGCATCGTCTGCCCATGAACCGTGGCCAGCTGCATGCCGCCCGGCCCGTTGATCCCCCAGCCATCCGCCGCCCCCAGCGAGCCCACCATCACCGGCACGCCGCCTGCTCCGGCGCGGAACAGATCGATCCGGTCGCCCGACAGCGCACTTGCCGCAACGAACTGCGCCCCGCCGATAGTGAAAGCCATCAGCGCGCCGATATGGATCCCGGGCCCGTCCTCGCCCAGCATGAAATCGGCAACCCGGGTCATCGAGCCATTTGCGTTGATCACATAGCTCTGCACGCCCGCCTGACCGGCCATTGAGACATATAACATGTCAAGCCCGCCGACATTGGCCATGGCATGGGCGGTAATCACCCCGACAGGCCCGCCTGCCGGGCGGTTCGCGGCCCCCAATGTGCCATCATCACGGATCGCCCAGGAAAAGAGCGTCGTCTCGGCGGTGCCCGAGGACACCAGATAGCGCCTGGCCCCTATCGTATAGATCTCAAGCGTCGGTGGGGCCGACAACACCGCCCCGCTGCGCATCGTGGCCTGTGACAACAGGCTGAGATCGCCGCTGATCTCCAGCGCCAGCATGCCCCCCCCGGCCCTTGTGCTGGTGTAAAGAACCGGCCTGCCATTGATATCGGCCAGCAGCAAAGCGCCAATCCCTGAAACCATATTCAGCGGCGCATCTGTAAATGTCTCTCGGACAGTAACCCCAAACATAGACCCACACCTTTATTCCCCGGTCCGACTTTGGGGGATCACGGTTTAGGCCTCCTTTCCCAATCGGGGCGAAAGCGCGGCATTCATCTGCAGATCAAGTCAAATACTGCCGATTGCACCGGGCGGCGCTTTTGGCGCATGAAGGGACAGGGACAAAGGCACCGAAGATGCAGGGCAAGGCAGCCACAGATCATATGGGCAAAGCACAAACGGATGCACCGCATCCGGGGGCCGCGCATGTGACCATCATAATGGCAACGCGCAATGGCGGGCGTCATCTGCGCGAGCAGCTGGCCAGTATCGCCGCCCAGACCCATCGCAACTGGACGCTTTACGTCTCAGACGATGGATCGACAGACGACACAAGACAGATCCTGAAAGACTTTGGCCAGCGTCACCCGCTGCATCTGGTCGAAGGGCCGCGTAGGGGCGCAGCTGCGAATTTCCTCTCGGCGCTTTCGCAGCCGGATCTGCCCAAGGGGGTGATTGCCCTGGCCGATCAGGATGATGTCTGGCTGAAAGGCAAGCTTGCGCGCGGGCTGCGGCGGATGGCGGCGGCGGCGCGGGTCATGGGCAATCATGATGCGCCCGTGCTTTATGCCGCTGAAAGCATGCTGTCAGATCATCAGCTGACGCCGAAAACCATATCACGCTCGGGGCGGGTGCGTCCGGCTTTCGCGCCTTCGCTGGCGCAGAACCTGTTTGCCGGGCATTCGATCATGCTCAGCCCGGCGGCGCTGGCCCTGGTGCGTCAGGCGCGGGGAACCGAGGCGGTGATCTGGCATGACTGGTGGCTTTATCAGCTGCTGGCCGGGGCCGGGGCCGGGCTGGTGCTGGACCCGACGCCCCTGGTGATCTACCGCCAGCATGGCGGCAATGCGATCGGGGCGCCCGGCGGCGCGGTGGCGGGCATTCGGCGCATGCAGATGGTGCTGGGCGGCGAATGGCGGCGCACCATTGCCGCCCATACCGCCACCCTCAGCGCCAATGAGGCGCTGCTGACCCCCGAGGCGCGCCAGATCCTTGCCGCCTTTCACGCAGCCCCAGGCGCAGGACCGGGCCGGATCCGCCAGCTCAGGGCACTTGGGATCCGGCGCAGCTCGCGCATGGGGGATCTGTTGCTGGCCTCGGCGGCGCTGATCGGCAGGCTCTAGAACCAGCGCCCGACCGCCATCACCCGGATCGGCACGGCGGCAGCTTTTGATACCAGCCCCAGCACCCGCAGCGAGACCGCCGTGACCGAAGGGGCCGCCTGCGACAGCCAGCAATCCACCCCATCCGCCATGCCGGAAACCACCGGGGCCGACCCGGCCACGAACGGCTGCGGGAAGGTCCAGGCCACCGCAGCCGAGGTGAACCCCGCCCCAAGCGCCGTTGACACATTCGCCGCTGACAGCCCGCTGCGCCAGCAGATCTGGGTGCCATCTGCCAGACGAATATACTCGCCATTCGCGCCCGAGCCGCGCTCGATCACCGCGCCTGTGGGCTGGCCGCCTGCCTGCGCCACAGCCCCCAGGATATTCCCGCGCGAAAATACCTGCGCCCCGGCCAGCGTCAGGTTCTGCGCCGCATTCACCGCGCCGCTGGAAGCCGCAATCTGCAAGCCGGTCGCCCAGGTCGCACCATCCGCGCTGACGCGGATCGCAAAATCGCTGCCGCCGGTGGTGCCCATCTCGGCCCGGCCTGACCAGTTGGTCTGGAACAGAAGGCTGGCCGTATCGGCGGGCGCGGCCTTGTTCAGCTTCAGCTGCATGCCCGCGCCCTGATGGGTCAGCAGCACCGCCTCAGAAGCCACCGCCAGACGGTTGACGCTGTCAGGCGGGGTGGAGATCCCCAGCCGCTGAAAGCCCGCCTCACCCTGATCGGGGGTTTTCCAGGCCAGGCCGTCGAACACCGCCAGCTGCCCCTCGGCCAGCACATAGGCCTGCCAGCCGGGCTGGGCTGCGTGAAACTGCCAGCCCGTGCCTGCCAGCACCGCGATCTGCCCGCCCTGCCCGGCCCAAAGCCCGGCCCCAGCCCCGGCGACCAGATGGCGGTCGCCCGGGGATGCGGTCTCTGGCGGCGCGGTTCGGTCGCGGTCCAGCACCGCCAGCTGCACAATCGCATCCAGCGCTAGCAGCGCCTCATTATGGGTGACATGTTTCTGAGCCTGGGCGGGCAGGATCAGCGGCAATGCAAGAATATCGGTGGTATCGGACAAATCAGCCTCCTGGGGCGGGACAAAGCCGCAGCAATCGCGGGGTCTCGCGCCCGCAAAGGCCAAGGCTAGTCAGGGCTGGTTAGCCGCCCCTGAAGGATGCGTGCGCGGCCCGGGCGTTATGCGCAACGCGGCCGCCTGGGTTGGCGGCTCAGCCGACGGGGCCGCCGGTGCCCGCACCATCCGCCGCCCGGATCACGCGCCGGGCCTGGGCCTCGGCCCGGATGTTGAAGCTGATCGCGGCAATGATCACCGCGCCGCCCAGGATCACCCAGGGGTCGATGCCCTCATGGAAAAGCACCGCCCCCATCAGCGCCGACCACAGGATCTGCAAGAAACTGACCGGCTGCGTCACCGCCAGCGGCGCCGCCGCGAAGGCCCGCGTCATCGCATAATGGCCCAGCGTCGCGCAGCCCGCGCCCACCGTCAGCGTCAGCATCTGCCACAGCGCCACCGGCTGCCAGTCCAGCAGCGCCAGCGGCAACAGCCCCAGGGCCGAGCTGAATGTCATCATCGCCACGATCACCCCGGCAGGCACGCTGGCGCTCAGCCGTTTGGCGCAGATATAGCCGCCCGCGAACAGGAAGGCCGCGCCCAGCTGCGCCCAATGGCCCATGGCGATCTCTCGCAGGCCCGGGCGCAGCACGATCAGCGCACCGCCAAAGGCCAGGATCGCCACCATGATGCGCCGGAAACTCAGCCCCTCGCCCAGCAGGATGCCGCCCAAAACCAGCACGATCACCGGGTTGAGAAAGCCAATCGCCGAGACCTCGGCCACCGGAATCCGCGCCATGGCGTAAAACCACAGGATCACGCCGCCGACATGAAAGATCCCGCGCAGGCCGAAAAGCCGCCAGACCGCAGGGCTGTAATGCGCCCGCAGGATCGGCCCGATCATCAGCGCAAAAAGCGGCAGGCTGACGGCAAAACGGATGAAGGCCGCCTGAGGCGCGGGCAGGCTGGTGCCGACATATTTCACCGCGCCATTCACGCCCACCAGCGCGACGCCCGAAATCAGCATCCAGATGATCCCCGCCACGGGTCTGTTGGCCAGTCTTACCCACATAAGCGCGACCTGCGCCCGATTTCCCGAAATAGCAAGAGCAGGCGATCACGACAGGGCAAGCGCAATCGCAATCGCCCACATCACCGCGCCGACCAGCACCTCCAGCACCACCCAGGCGCGGGGCTTGGCGAATACCGGGGCGAGATAGCGCGCGCCAAATCCCAGGGCTGAGAAAAAGCTTAATGACGCCGCCGCCGCCGCCACCCCAAACGCCAGCTGATGGGGCACATGCTGCGCCGAGACAGAGCCGATCAGCACCACCGTATCCAGCCAGACATGCGGATTGGCCCAGGTCAGCAAGAGGCAGGTCATCGCCACCCGCTGCCAGGAGGCCCGGCTGTCAGGCGCAGGCACCAGCGCCGCACCGCCCTGCATAGCCGCCCGAAACCGCAGGGCGCCATAGACCAGCAAAAACGCGACCCCGCCCCATTTCATCAGGGGAAGCGCCCAAGGGGCAGCGCGGCTCATCGCGCCAAAGCCCGTAACGCCCAGCCCGATCAGCAGCGCATCTGAGACCGCACAGATCGCCACCACCAGCGCCACATGCTCGCGCCGCAAGCCCTGGCGCAGCACAAAGGCATTTTGCGCCCCGATCGCCAGGATCAGGCTTAATGCTGTGAAATAGCCCGCAAAAATTGCCTCAGTCATCCGCGTCCCTCATTCAAACGCCCGCGGCCATCGTTGCAAACCGACAGGGCCCGGGGCCTGACAGCCCCCGCAAGACTGCTAGACCTTGCACCATCGGCAAATCCAATTCATTTTTCTTCCAAATCATTAGCAATACTAATCTGTTCATGCTCGACCCCAACTGGCTAGCCGCGCTTTCTGCAATTCACCGCCGCGGCTCATTCGAACTGGCTGCCGCCGATCTCAGCGTGACGCAATCGGCGGTCTCGCAGCGGATCCGGGCACTTGAGGAACGGGTCGGCCTCCGGCTGATCCGGCGCGGCCAGCCCTGCACGGCAACGCCTGAAGGCCTGCGCCTGATCCGCCATTTCGATGAGATCACCCTGCTTGAAAGCCAGCTCGGGAATGAGCTGCCCGCGCTGCGCAGCGGGTCTGCGCCTTTGCGGATCGCCGTCAATGCCGACAGCCTGGCCAGCTGGGTGCTGCCCGCGCTCAGCGCCTGTGAGGGGTTTCTGTTCGACCTGGTGATCGACGATCAGGATGTCAGCCAGGCCTGGCTGCGGCGCGGCGAGGTGATGGCCGCGATCACCTCACAGCCAGGGCCGCTGCAGGGATGCGAGACGGTTGCGCTTGGGGCGCTGCGCTATCTGGCAACCGCCAGCCCGGATTTCGCCCGCCGCTGGTTTGCAGGCGGGATCAGAGCGGACACCCTCAGCCATGCGCTTTCGCTGGTCTATTCCGCGCAAGACCGCCTGCAGCAAAACTGGGCCGAGCGCATTGCCGCAAGCGAGCCGACCCCGCAGCGGGTGGTGCTGCGCAGCCATCTCATCGCCTCCTCGCAGGCTTTTATCGACGCGACCCTGCTGGGGCTGGGCTGGGCGATGAACCCCGAACATATGGCGCGGCCGCATATCGAGGCCGGGCGCATGCAGGTTCTGCGCCCGGATGTGGTGCTGGATGTGCCGCTTTACTGGCAGTTTCCGCGCCTGGTCGGGCCAGCGCTGGCCCCGCTGACTGCGGAAATCCGCAAGGCGGCAGCGGCGGTGCTGATCCCTACCAGCGAATCCGCGCCGGAAAGGTGAATGCGACCTCGGGGCGCGGGGCCTGAGGTCCGGCCAGCCGATGCACCATCCGCCGCAGCTGATCTGTGGCCTGCGCCTTTTGCCCCGCATCAACCACCACCGGCGCACCGATGGCCAGGCGCAGCGGGCGGTGGCGGTGGCGCAGCGTTTCCCGAAAGATAAGCGCCACGCGCAGCGGATAGGAATAGTGGCTGGCAATCTGGAACAGTCGCGAGTTCTGGCCGTGAAACCAGATCGGCAGCACCTGCACCCCCGGCAGCACCGCCAGCCGCGACACGAAAGGATGCCAGGCCGGATCTGCCGCCCGGCGCGACAGTGGCTTTGGCGCGGTAGAGACCCCGCCCGCCGGAAAGATCACCAGCACATGCCCCGCCTCCAGCCATTCGGTGGCGGCGCGGCGTGTTTCAGCCGAGCTGCGCCGCGCCCCGGGGCTGTGGCTGAAATCGACGGGCAGCAGCAGATCCTGCGCCTCGGGGGCGATGGCCAGCGCGGCATGCACCATCAGCTTCACATCCGGGCGGGTGCGGGTGATCAGATCGCCAATCGCCAGGCCGTCCGCGATGCCAAACGGGTGGTTTGCAATCACCAGCAGCCCGCCCGTCTTTGGGATCAACCCGGCGTTCCCGGTGGTAAATTCGGTTTGCAGGCCCAGAACCCGCATCGCCTCGGCAAAGACCGGGACGGTCTGGTCGCGGGCCGGATCGCGCCGCCAGTTGTGATAGAGGCGCTCGATCCGGCTTTGTCCCGAAAGCCGTTCAAAGGCGCGGATCAGGCTGCGGCGCAGCCGCGACTGGCCGGGGTGCGAATAGGTGAATACCGGGCCATTACAAGGCGTTGCACCGATGCTTTTCGTCGTGCCTTTCACCATGCCTTTCGCAGTGCTTTCCGCCACCATTTCCCCCGGATATCATGGGCGCTGGCCCGTCTCTGAGGCGGCATGTAGCGCCCGCAGATCACAGCCGGGTGACAGCAGAAAACCTGTGGCGGAAAATGAAAACGGCCCCGACTGACGCCGGGGCCGGTTCCTGATTTACGGTCGAATGTCGCTGTCACAGCTGGGCTGCGACATCCTCGGGCACGTCGAAATTATGGGTGACGGTCTGCACATCGTCATCCTCTTCCAGCAGGTCGATCAGCTTCATCAGCTTTTGCGCGGTGTCGAGATCGACCTCGGTGCGCGACTGCGGACGCCAGACCAGCTTTGCCTCGGTGGATTCGCCAAGCGAGGCCTCAAGCGCGTCGGAAACCGAAGAGAGGTTTTCAACCGGGCAATAGATCAGATGGCCATCCTCATCGGATTCGACATCCTCTGCACCGGCCTCGATCGCGGCCATCATGACGGTATCCGCATCCCCGACAGATGCCGGGTAAGAGATTTCGCCCAGGCGGTCAAAGCTGTGCGAGACCGAGCCGGTCTGCCCCATATTGCCGCCAGCCTTGGTGAAATAGCTGCGCACATTCGAGGCGGTGCGGTTCAGGTTGTCGGTCAGCGCCTCGACGATGATGGCGATGCCACCGGCGCCGTAGCCCTCATAACGGATCTCGGTGTAATCCGCCGCGTCGCCCATTTGCGATTTCTTGATCGCGCGGTCGATCACGTCTTTGGGCATGGAAACCGCCTTGGCGGCTTTCACCGCCAGACGCAGGCGGGGGTTCTTCTCGGGGTCAGGATCGCCCATCTTCGCAGCGACGGTGATCTCTTTCGAGAGCTTGGAGAACATCTTGGAGCGGATTGCATCCTGCTTGCCCTTGCGGTGCTGGATGTTCGCCCATTTCGAATGGCCTGCCATAGGGGCCTCATTCCTTCGATTTTCGTGGTGGGCCTCTTTACACCGTGCGGGGCATGCGCGGCAAGGGCCGGGGGAGCAGTCCCGCAAAACACTGAAAGAAAAACCGGGGGACCAGTCCCCCGGCCCCCCTGGGATATTTTTGGACAGATGAAAGGGGAAAACAGCTCAGAGCGGCCAAAAAACCGGGATCAGAGCCGAGCACAGGAACATAAGGATGATATTGAGCGGCAGGCCGACGCGCATATAATCGGAGAAGCGATAGCCGCCGGGGCCATAGACCATCATATTGGTCTGGTAGCCGACCGGGGTCGCAAAGGCGAGCGTGGCCGAGAACATCACTGCGACGACGAGCGGGCGCGGGTCGATGCCGAGATTATTGGCGAGTTCGATTGCGACGGGGGTGTAGATCACCGCGACGGCATTGTTTGAGAGGAATTCGGTCAGCACGAGGCCGAGGAAATAGACCGCGAGGATCAGGAAGAAGGGCGAGAGGCCCTGGAGCCAGGGGGCGGCGGCGTTGACGATCATCTCGACTGCGCCGGAACGGTCAAGCCCCTCGCCCACCGCAAGCATGGCGAAGATCATCGCCAGCAGGCGGCCATCGACAAAGCTGAAAGCCTCATCGCTGTCGACGCAGCGGGTGACGAGGATCACCGCCACCGCGAGGAAGGCCAGCAGCTGGATCGGGGCGACATCAAAGGCCGACAAAAAGACGATAAAAGCCAATGCGCCGACCGCGATGGGGGCTTTGCCGCGGCGATAGGGCTTTTCGCGCGGACGGGTAATATCGACCAGATCCATATCGGCGGCGAGGCGCTGGATGTCTTCGATTGCGCCCTCGAGCAGCAGGGTGTCGCCGACGCGAACGATCAGATCGTCCAGCTGGCGGCCGATGTTCTGGTTGCGGCGATGGGCGGCCAACACATAGACGCCGTAGCGACGACGCAGGCGCAGATCGCCGAGGCGCTGGCCCTCCATCCGGCAGCCGGGGCCGATAAGCACCTCAACTGTCTCGGTTTTCACCGAGGAGAGCTTGTCCACGAGATGCACTTCGCGGCGGCGGTCGAACTCCATCAGGTCGGCCATTTCGGCGCGCAGAACCACGCGATCGCCGGGCTGCAGGCGCACGGGGGCAAGGTCGCGGCGCAAAGAGGCGTCGCCCCTGAGCACGTCGATCAGCCGCACGCCATTGCGGCGGAAGAGATCCACCTCAAGCGGGGCCTGGCCTACCAGCGGGCTGTCTTCGGGAATGGCGACCTCGGTGAAGTATTTCATCTTGCGCCGGTCGGTCAGCAGCATGCCCATCGACTGGCGCTCGGGGAGCAGGCGGTTGGCGAAGAGGCCGAGGAAGATTGCCCCCGCGATGGTGACGGCCAGACCCAGTGGCAGAACCTCAAACAGCGAGAAATGCGCAAGCCCCGCCTTGGCCGCGACACCGTCGACCAGCAGGTTGGTCGAGGTGCCGATCAGCGTCATCATCCCGGCCATTACCGTCATATAAGACAGCGGGATCAGCAGCTTAGAGGGAGAGGTGCCGATTTTCAGTGCGAGTTGCATGACCACGGGGATCATCACGGCCACCAGCGGCGTGTTGTTCATGAAGGCCGAGGCGACCGAGATGAAAGCGAAAAGCGCGATGATGGTGACGCGTGGCCGCCCCTCGACCGATTTTTCGGCCAGGTGGATCACCTGTTCGATCGCGCCGGTCCTGACCAGCCCACCCATCACCAGAAACATCAGTGCAATCGTCCAGGGCGCCGGGTTGGACAGCACCGCCTGCGCCTCTGACAACGGCAAAAAGCCCAGCACCATCATCACCGCAGCGGCAGCAATGGCCGTCACCTCGACCGGAATGGCCTCGGATACGAAAAGGCCGAACATCACCACGAGAACCGCCAGCGCCACCCAGGGCTGCGCTGCGGCAGAAATCTCAAACCAGAGCATTGGCACCCTCAGCTATACTGTGGGTCTTATAGGCAGCGCCGGGGGGCTGGGGAAGAAAATTCTACAAACAAGGTCGTCTTTGCTGCCGTCACGGGGTAGCTGCGTGGCGCGTCAGCATTTTCCATCCCCAAGGCGCCGGTTACGGCCCCGACTGCTGCAATCTGCCGCCCTGGCGCACCATGACGACGCGCGTTGCAAGCCCGGTTGCGTCATCGGTCTCGACATAGACACCCGAAAGCGTCGCCTCGCCGCTGGCAGGCTCGAAGCGGGTTTTCGACATGCCGGTGATAAAGCGGCGCATCGGTTCCAGCTTTTCCATGCCGATCACCGAATCATAATCGCCGCACATACCGGCGTCTGACAGATAGGCGGTGCCGCCCTTCAGGATCTGTGCGTCCCCGGTCGGAACATGGGTATGGGTGCCGACGACCAGACTGGCCTGGCCGTCACACCAGTGGCCAAGCGCCATCTTCTCTGAGGTCGCCTCGGCATGAACGTCGATGATTGCCGCCTGGATGCCAACGCCCAGCCGATGCGCCTTCAGCAGCGGGTCAATCGCAGAGAAAGGGTCATCGAAAGGTTGCTTCATAAAGACCCGGCCCAGAACCTGCGCGACCAGCACCTTGCGCCCGCCAGGAGCATCAAAGACCCGCCCGCCCCGGCCCGGCGCGATGCGCGAATAATTCAGCGGCCGCACCACCCGGGGCTCGGTCTCCAGGAATTGCGCCATGTCTTTCTGGTCGAAGGCATGATCGCCCAGCGTGACAACATCCGCGCCCGCCGCCAGGATCCCTTTGGCATGCTCTGCCGAAAGCCCCATGCCCCCGGTCGCATTCTCGCCATTGACCACGACGAAATCGAGACCCCAATCCGCACGCATTTTCGGCAGGCCGGCCGTTATTGCCGCCCGCCCGCTGCGCCCCATCACATCGCCAAGAAAAAGCAGTTTCATGGGGAAACCGCTTATGCCTCTGCCCCTGGCCGCGCAAGCCCCCTTTCCTGCGGCTTGAGCCATGGCGCAGAACCCGCTAACCAAAGCCCATGACGCCAGATCAGATCCAGTCGCTTTTCACCCGCCCCGATGGCAGCTTCCTCTGCGCCCGCTGGGGCCGCCCCATCGTGCCGGTGATTTTCGGCACCGATGACGCCACGCTTGCCATCGTCAAAGGCGCGATCGAGGCGGTGGTATTGCTGGCCGGGCATCGCATGGCCGAGACCGACCCCGAGCTTGGCGCCAATCTGATGGTGTTTTTCTTCCGTGACTGGGCAGAGCTGCCGCAGGTGCCCAAGCTCGATCATATGATCCCGGGTCTTGCCGCGCTTTGCGAGCGCCTCAGAGATCAGGGGGCGAACCGCTATCGGACTTTCCGCTTTGACGGCGATGGTGCGATCAGGGCGGTTTTTCTGTTTATCCGTATGGATGAGCATCTGGCGCAGATGCCCGCCGAGGATCTGGCCCTGGCCCAGGGCGCCGAGGCGATGCTGTCCTTCGCAGACGGGGCCTTCGGCCAGCTTTCGCCACTGGCCCGCAGTGATGGAGGCGGCGTGATCCTGCATCCCGACCTCGCGCGGCTGATCCGCGCCGCCTATGACCAGGTCCTGCCAGCCGTGGCCCGTGACCCCGGACATGCCCTGCGACTGATGGCGCGGATGCTTCCTGCTGCCGGTCAGGTTTAGGTACCTCTTGTTGCCGCAACAATATCGCCTCGCCCGCATCATTCGGCAAAGATATGCGGAAAGGACCGGCCTGGCCGACTGAAAATACCTGGAAAAGTGATCCGTCCGCGAGGCTAAAGGGGCGCAGGGACGCAATTTCCGCGTGAGCAGCGAACTGAAGAGTTTCGCATGAGAAAGAGCCGTTTCACGGCACCCCAGATCATGGCAAAAACCGCCGCCAGTGCCGACAGCGTCAGGCGGAATGACCTGAAACCACTTTGCCGGAACTCTCCGATCCAAAGCCGGGCCACACAGTCCAAACCACTCAGCGCCGGGCAACTCAGCCTGTTTGTCGCAGCCACACCAACCAGTGACGATAGCGGCGCCGCCGCTGTGTTGCACAGCGTCTCAAAGGCGGACTGGATGCCGGCAGATGGGGGCCAGAATACCGATTGGTTCAAAGGCGCGTTGAATGACAGTGGTATAGACGCCTGTCCCCTGAACCGGAAAGTCCACAAAATGCAGTTCGACACAAAAAACGCCGCAACAAAAATCTAAGCCTCATTTAGATCGGGTTTGGAGGCCTCATGGGAGTGGTGTCGCGCGGAAAGACGTTACGGCAGATGCCCCTGCGCCCTCCTCGCAGCAATCGCTCTCGCCGCAACCCACTACTCTGCTTTTGGTGTTTAATTTGCCTGGAGATTGGTCAACCACATGAACCATGTCGCCAGCCGATAACGCACAGCAGCGGGATTTCCTGCATGAATGAAACCCAAAACAGCTTAGCTTCCCGTTGCCGCCTGGAGCCTCGTCAGAAGTCCTCCCATTGCTGAACGCCACCGTCTGTTCCGGTACGCGCAATTGGCACCGGCTGAAATCCTTCCGGTGTCCGGGCTACTGGTGCAGGTTCACGTTGTACCGTTCGGCCGTCGGTGTCCTTCGTGGCCGGTACTGTAAAACGGGCCAGAGTTTCGCTAAGACGCATGGCGTCATTGTGCAGCGCATCTGAAGACGTCGTGCTTTGTACGACCACGGCAGCATTACGCTGGGTCACCTCATCCAGCTGTTTCACGCCGGTATTGATTTCAGAAAGGCCCAGCGACTGCTCTCGCGCTGAGGCGGCAATATCGGCAATCAATGTAGTGACCGAATGGATACGTTCGATCATCCGGTTCAGCGCCGATCCTGTCTCATGCACCAGAGCCGATCCAGCTTCGACCTGCTCGGTGGATTGGCTGATCAACCGCTTGATTTCGCGCGCCGATTCCGAGGCACGCTGTGCAAGTGAACGCACCTCTGATGCCACCACCGCAAAACCCTTGCCTGCCTCGCCCGCGCGGGCGGCCTCAACCCCGGCATTCAGCGCCAGGAGGTTGGTCTGGAAAGCAATGTCATCAATGACATCCGTAATGCGGGTAATCTGGCGCGAGCTTTGTTCGATCTGTTCCATCGCCGTGATCGCCCGGTGAACCACCTGCCCGCTTTCCTCGGCCTGGCGGCCATTTTCTGCCATTTGCGTATCGGCATTTGCCGCATTTTCCGCTGTGGACTGCACGCTGGCCGTCAGCTCATCCAGGGCTGCAGCCGTTTCTTCCAGCGTTGCGGCCTGGGTCTCGGTGCGATTCGACATATCCTGGGCGATCGTATTGAACTCTGAAGCGCCGCTGTCGATGGAACCCGCGATCTGGCGGATCATCACCATCGTCTCGGCCAGCATATCAACGACATTGTTAAAGTTCTGCCGCAGTTCTTCATAACGGGCCGGGAAGGGGTCATCCGACGCGCTGACAATCGCCGCTGTCAGATCCAGCGCCGACAGCCGGGTCAGAGAATCCGACAGGTCGCGCACCACCCGGCTTTGCTCGGCCTCGCGCCGGGTCGATTCAGCGCTCATCTCTTCGGTATCGGCGACCGAGCGGCGCCAGTCCTCAAACCCGCGGGCAAAGGTGCCGATCTCATCCTGGCGCTTGAGGGCAGGCACTTCCACAGTGGTATCGCCCTCACGGATGCGCTCAAGGACCCGCGACAAAGAGTCCAGAGGACGCAGCAAACCGCGATTGGCCAGATAAAGCAGCAGCGCGCCCAAAAGCGACGCGATGGCCACGCCAGCCACGCCCTGCAACTCAGCCGAGCGCAGCCCGCCGCGCAGCACAGCCTCGGGGATGAAGTTGCACAGCACGCCAACGACAGCCCCCTCAGGGTTGCGAATCGGGATAAGGTTCACCGCATAGGGTTCGCCAAAGAGATTGGCCGATCCGGTATAGGTTTCACCACGCAGCAGGCTGGCACGGGCGGGATGATCCGGCCCCAGCGGACTATCGGTCCAGCGACGGCCATTTTCGTCCAGTATACTGGTGGTGACCCGGAAAAAGTCGGCCCGCGCCTGATCCCAGCGAAGGATCGAGAATTGCGAGCCCGTGGTCTTTTTCGCCTCATCCACCAGGGTGTGACTGTTGAAACTGGGGATTGCGTCCCAGACGACATCGGTCACATTCCCCGCCTCATCAATCCGATAGCTGAGGCCGGAAAACGTATCCTCGGTGATTTCTGCTGTCATGCGTGAGGCCATCAGGACGATGGCCTGCAGCCTTTCCTCGACCACAACAGAGACCTTATGGCTGGAAAACCAGACCCCGATCCCGCCGACAAGCAGGAACATTACAAGCGAAAGGCCGGTCAGTTTGGTGACGAGGCCGAGTGAGCGCAGCCGTTGCATGAAATCCCCTGAAGCAAAGACATATCTGCTGGGAAACCTGCCCGCGCCGCGTATAGATTCGGTTATCAAAACCGCGTTCGCTTAAATTGTCGGTATTCTTTTCGCGGCGGTTCACGACGATTTCCCGCCCCTGCGGCTGATGCGAAACCTTTCAGCTGCCCATTGACCCAAGTATAGTGACAGCATGCGACAGACCCTTTCAGAAATCTATGAGACGCGCGTCAGTGAGGGGCTTTTACGCCCTGATCCCGCGCAAAAAGCCGTGCTTCCCCTGCTGGAAGAGCTGCGGCTCTGGCTGGAGACTACGCCCGCGCGCAAGGGTGGTTTCCTTTCAGGCCTCTTTGGCAAGGCCCCGGTGCAGGGGCCGAAGGGGCTTTACCTCTGGGGCGGGGTCGGGCGCGGCAAGTCAATGATGATGGACCTTTTCACCGAGGCCACCGCGATCCCCGAAAAGCGCCGCGTGCACTTTCACGCCTTCATGCAAGAGATCCATCACGGCATGCATGAGGCCCGCCAGAAAGGGGTCGAGGATCCGCTGGCCCCGGTCGCGGCAAAGATCACCAAAGAGCTGCGGCTGCTGGCCTTTGATGAGATGCAGATCACCGATATCACCGATGCGATGATCGTGGGGCGGCTGTTTGAAAAGCTGTTCGCGGCGGGTGTGGTGATCGTGACCACCTCGAACCGCCCGCCGGAAGATCTGTACAAAAACGGGCTGAATCGTCAGCTTTTCCTGCCCTTCATCGCCATGCTGGGCGAGAAAATGACCGTTCATGAGATCGTCAGCGCCAATGATTACCGCCAGCACCGGCTGAAGGGGGCGCAGGTCTGGTTCCAGCCTGCGGGCAGCAGCCGGGGCCAGATTGACGCGATCTGGAAGGATCTGACCGGCGGGGCTGCGGGTGCGCCTTTGCGCCTGCCGGTCAATGGCCGCGAGGTCGAGCTGCCGCGTTTTGCCAATGGCGTCGGCCGGGCCTCGTTCTATGATCTTTGTGCGCGGCCATTGGGGGCTGCGGATTTTCTGGCGATCGCGGCGGCCTGCCGGGTGCTGATCCTGGATGATATCCCGCAGCTCAGCGCCTCGAATTACAATGAGGCAAAGCGGTTTGTGACCCTGGTTGATGCGCTTTATGAGGCCAAAGTCCGGCTGATTGCTTCGGCGGCGGATGAGCCAGAACGGCTTTACAATGAGGGCACCGGAGCGTTTGAGTTTGAGCGCACCGCCAGCCGTCTGCGTGAGATGCAGGATGCGGCCTGGGGCACAGAAGAGCCCGGCGAAGAGCACAGCGAGACGCAGGCGTAAGCCGGGCCTTCAGCCGTAGATCGCCTGCCAGATCAGCCGCAGCGCCATCGCGGTTGAGGTGATCACCAGGATCGGGCGGATCAGCCCGGCCCCGATACGCATCGCCAGTTTTGCCCCCAGCCAGGCCCCCAGCGTCTGGGTCAGCGCCATGGCAAAGCCCACCATCCAAAGCACGCTGCCCGTGGGGATGAACACGGCAAGCGAGCCCAGATTGGACGCGAAGTTCAGCATCTTCGTATGGGCGGTGGCCTTCAGGATGCCGTAGCCCGCCAGCAGCACGAACCCCATCATGAAAAAGCTGCCGGTCCCCGGACCGAAAAAGCCGTCATAGGCGGCAACCAGCGGCACCACCGTCAGCGCGAAAACCGCAGGCTTCATCCGCTGAACGCGGTCATTGTCGCTGAGCCCCTTGCGAAAGGCGAAAAAGGCGGCAACCGCGATCAGCACCACGGGCATGATGATCCGCAACAGCTCGGCCGACAGAAGATGCGCAATCATCGCCCCCGCGCCCGCTGCCAGCGCCGAAATCGCCGCCATCGGCAGCTGGGCTGCGGGGTTTACATGCCCGGCCCGCGCATAGGTCAGCGCCGCCGTGCCGGACCCAAAGCTGCCCTGCAGTTTGTTCGTGGCCAGGGCCTCAACCGGGGGCAGCCCCGCCAGCAGCAGCGCAGGCACGGTGATCAGCCCGCCGCCCCCCGCAATCGAGTCTATAAAGCCGCCGATGAAGGCCGCCAGCATCAGCAGCAGCACAATATCCATGGCCAGACCGAACATCTCAGAGATCCAGCCTGCGATGCACCCGGCCCACGACCTGGCCATTGGCAAGCGCCCAGGCCGGATCACTGTCATAATCAACAAAGCCGATCTTTGCATAATAGCCAAGGCCGGGACGGTTGTCGGCGCGAATGGTGGCGTTCAGCACGCGAATACCCGCCGCCTGCGCCGCTGCCCGCGTGGCGGCAAACAGCGCCTGTCCGGTGCCCCGCGCCTGCACATCTGCGGCGACGAAGGTGCCGATCTCGGCCCAGCCTGGCGGCAGCTTCGGGTTCAGCCCGACTGACTGAAAGCCGATCAGCTGGCCGTCCGCCTCGGCGATATGGCAGCAGACCCCGGCGTCCGAGCGGATGTAAGAGGCAATGACCTGCGCCTCATCGCGGGGTTCCTCATAGGCGGTGGTGCCGCCGAGCGCGATGATGTGGTTTTGCAGCCGGGTCATCGCGCCCGCATCTGCCAGCCTCACCGGGCGAACAAGGACGGAGGCGCTCATGCGGCGAACTCTTCGCGGTGGTAGCCCTGCAGATACAAAAGCGCGGTCAGATCGCCATGGTTGACGCGGATCCGCGCCTCGGCCTGAACCTTTGGCTTCGCATGCAGCGCCACGCCCATGCCCGCGCGCTGCAGCATCGGCAGGTCATTCGCCCCGTCGCCCACCGCAACCACCTGATCCGCGCCGATCCCCAGCCGGGCGGTGATCTCTTCCAGCGCGGTGACCTTGGCCTCTTTGCCAAGGATCGGATCCTGGACCTGCCCGGTCAGCCGTCCGTCGGCCACCAGCAGTGTATTGGCGCGGTTTTCATCAAAGCCCAGCCGCGCCGCAATCGCCGAGGTGAAAGCCGTGAACCCGCCAGAGACCAGCGCCGTATAGGCTCCATGCGCCTTCATGGTGCGCAAAAGCACCTCGCCGCCTGGCATCAGCGTGATGCGGTCGCGGATCACGGTGGCGATCACGCTTTCCGGCAGATCCTTCAGCAGGCCGACGCGCTCGCGCAGGGCGGCGTCGAAATCCAGCTCTCCATTCATCGCGCGGGCGGTAATCCCGGCCACATAGGCCCCGACGCCCGCCTCATCGGCCAGCTCGTCAATGCATTCCTGGCGGATCATCGTGCTGTCCATATCGGCGATCAGCAGCTGCTTTTTGCGCCCCGCCTCTGGCTGGATGGCAAGGTCGATCTTCAGCCCCTGCAGATCCTGCCAGACCTGATCCGCATTGTCAGGCACCGAGGCCAGCGCAAATTCCGCAGCCACGCCCGGGTCCAGCCAGGCCGCATCGCCGCCACCCCAGGCATTGCGCAGGCTCTCAACCGTTTGGCGGTTCAGAATCGGGGTCTCTGGGCTGGTCAGCAAAGTGGCGATGAACATCTGGCCTCCGGGGGCGCGTTTGGGGGATTTCGGATGATGCGGTCCCTGCCGGAATTACGCGCTTTCGGGGGGCAAAGCCAGCGGGGCCCGGGGATTTTGCAACCGCATCGCCCGCGCCGCATTGCAGCGATTGACATTGTCATTAAATGACCCCTATCAATCTTTGTGCACAAGATTATTGCGTATTGAATTTCAGCGATGCACGACAGGTGAGGCGGATATGACCGAAGGCACAGCCCCCACGGATACCCGGGCAGAGGCAAAACCCGCGAAAGACAAGCCCTGGCTCTTTCGCACCTATGCCGGGCATTCGACCGCCTCGGCCTCAAACGCGCTGTACCGGGGCAACCTGAAGAAGGGACAAACCGGGCTTTCCGTCGCCTTCGACCTGCCCACCCAGACCGGCTATGACAGCGATCACGAACTGTCGCGCGGCGAGGTCGGCAAGGTCGGCGTGCCGGTCTGCCACTTAGGCGATATGCGGGCGCTGTTCGACCAGATCCCGCTGGAGCAGATGAACACCTCGATGACGATCAACGCCACCGCGCCCTGGCTGCTGGCGCTTTATGTCGCGGTGGCCGAGGAACAGGGCGCTGATATCAGCCTGCTGCAGGGCACAGTGCAGAACGATATCATCAAGGAATATCTCTCGCGCGGCACCTATATCTGCCCGCCGAAGCCCAGCCTGCGGCTGATCACCGATGTTGCCGCCTGGACGGGGCGGAATCTGCCCAAATGGAACCCGATGAATGTCTGTTCCTACCATCTGCAAGAGGCCGGTGCGACGCCCGAGCAGGAACTGGCCTTTGCACTCGCGACAGCCTGCGCGGTGCTCGATGACCTGAAGGGGAAGGTCGCGGTGAGTGACTTCCCCAGGATGGTCGGGCGGATTTCCTTCTTCGTCAATGCGGGCATCCGCTTCGTGACTGAGATGTGCAAGATGCGTGCCTTTGTCGATCTCTGGGCCGAGATCTGCCGCGACCGATACGGCATAACTGACGAGAAATATTCGCGTTTCCGCTATGGGGTGCAGGTGAACAGCCTTGGCCTGACCGAGCCGCAGCCCGAAAACAACGTCTACCGCATCCTGATCGAGATGCTTGCCGTAACACTGTCGAAAAACGCCCGCGCCCGCGCCGTGCAGCTGCCCGCCTGGAATGAGGCGCTTGGCCTGCCGCGCCCCTGGGATCAGCAATGGTCTTTGCGGATGCAGCAGATCCTGGCCTATGAGACTGACCTGCTGGAATATGACGACCTCTTCGACCAGAACCCCGCGATTGACCGCAAGGTTGAGGCACTGAAACAGGGCGCCCGTGAGGAGCTGGCCCAGATTGACGCCATGGGCGGCGCGGTGGCCTCGATCGAATATATGAAATCGCGGCTGGTTGAGGCCAATGCTGAACGCATCACCCGGATTGAAACGCAAGAGACCGTGGTCGTCGGCGTCAACCGCTGGCGCGAGACGGAACCCTCGCCGCTGACCACCGGGGATGGCGCGATCATGGTCGTCGATGAGGCCGCCGAGGCCGATCAGCTGGCCCGCCTTCGTGCCTGGCGTGAGGCCCGCGATGAGGCCCGCGTCCAGGCCGCGCTGGAAGAGCTGCACGAGGCCGCAGCCAAAGGCCGCAACATCATGCCCCCCTCGATCAAAGCGGCCAAAGCAGGTGCCACCACCGGCGAATGGGGCGAGACTGTCCGCAAAGCCTTCGGCCAGTATCGCGGCCCGACGGGCGTCTCAAAAAGCCCCTCAAACCGCACCGAGGGGCTGGAGCCGATCCGCGAAGCCGTCCAGGCTGTCTCATCCCGGCTTGGTCGCCAGCTTTCGTTCCTTGTCGGCAAGCCCGGCCTTGATGGCCATTCCAACGGGGCCGAACAGATCGCCGCCCGCGCCCGCGACTGCGGGATGGAGATCCACTATGAGGGCATCCGCCTGACCCCCGCCGAGATTGTCGCCGCTGCCGCCGACAGCGCGGTGCATGTCGTCGGCCTCTCGATCCTTTCCGGCAGCCATTTGCCCCTGATCTCAGACACGATGGAGCGGATGCGGGCGGCGGGCCTGACGGTTCCGGTCGTGGTCGGCGGCATCATCCCCGAGGAAGACGCCGTAAAACTGCGCGCCATGGGGGTCGCCGCCGTCTATACGCCGAAGGATTTCGAGCTGAACCGGATCATGATGGACATCGTCACCCTGGTTGACCCAGAGGAACAGGCCGCCTGACGCATCAGATTTCCCCCCATTGCGAAGGCGGGGATGGTGGTCAAAACTGCCGCCATCCGCCTGCATCCGGGGAGATGGGAAATATGCACAAGATCCTGACAGGCCTCTTGCTGACGGCTGCCCTGGCGGCGCCGGTCCGCTCTCAAACCGCCGGGGCGCCGGGGGATGCACCGCAACCCATTGAAATCTCACAGCGGATCGTGGCCCTGCGCTCTCGTTGCCTGAAGGACAGCGGCATGCTTATGGGGGAAGAGACCGCACTCACCTCTTTCGGAACCCGCCTGCCAAGCGGCGAGAGGCTCTGGATCTTTGAAGAAGGTTACCTCTATTGCGACGGCGGCACCTGGCTGCGCCATTGCGACAATGACAGCTGTAAGGCCATGTTCTTTCTGGGCCAAAACAAGATGACGCTGGTGATCCGAAGCTGGGATTTTGTTCCGGGCGACGGCGCTCCCCTCCTGCGCGTCTGGCCGAGAGACGGCATTTGCGGCGGTCAGAAAACCGAAAGCTGCATGAATGAATATGCCCTGAGCGATGGCGATTTCAGGCCGAGCAGATATGAGATTGTAACCCCACTTCGGCAATTTGATGCGCCATAAGGTCATTTTGACTGATTGAGCCAACTTCATCCGACGAAATGGCGGCATTTTGTCATGTTTTTCGGCGAAATGCCGCGCCGCCCTTATATCGGATCACAAACTGCTTTATTTCGCGCCAACATGAACAATCTTTAGGCGAATCGGCGACCAAGAATGCCTCAACTTGACGAGAGACTTGAATCCATCCTTGCCGAAGTGATCCGGCGCAACCAAGGCGAGCCAGAATTCCACCAGGCGGTGCGCGAGGTTCTCGAAAGCCTCGGCCGTGTGGTCGCCAAACGCCCCGACCTTCTGGAAGACGCCCTGATCGAGCGCATTTGCGAGCCAGAGCGTCAGATCATCTTCCGCGTGCCGTGGATCGATGACAGCAATCAGGTGCGCATCAACCGCGCCTTCCGCGTGCAGTTCAACTCGGCGCTTGGGCCCTATAAGGGCGGCATCCGCTTCCACCCTTCGGTGAATGTGGGGATCATCAAGTTCCTCGGGTTCGAGCAGACCTTCAAGAACGCGCTGACCGGCATGCCGATCGGCGGCGGCAAGGGCGGCTCTGATTTCGACCCCAAGGGCAAATCTGACCGCGAAATCATGCGCTTCTGCCAGTCCTTCATGCTGGAGCTGCACCGCCATATCGGCGAATATACCGACGTTCCTGCAGGCGATATCGGCGTGGGCGGGCGCGAAATCGGCTTTATGTTCGGCCAGTATAAGCGCCTGACGAACCGCTATGAGGCAGGCGTTCTGACCGGCAAGGCGCTGTTCTACGGCGGCTCGCGCGCCCGCACCGAGGCCACCGGCTACGGCAATACCTATTTCGTGCAGTCGATGCTGGGGACCAAAGGCACCTCGTTTGACGGCAAGAAAGTGGTGATCTCTGGTTCCGGCAATGTGGCGATCTACAGCCATGAGAAGGTCACATCCTTCGGCGGCAAGGTCATCGCGATGTCCGACAGCTCGGGCTATATCGTCGATGAAAACGGCATCGACCTTGATCTGATCCAGGAGATCAAAGAGGTGCGCCGCGCCCGGATCTCGGAATATCTGCGCATCAAGGGCGAGGGCAAAGGCGTTTACTTCGTCAAGGCGGGCGAAGGCTCGATCTGGAATGTGCCCTGCGATGTGGCGATGCCCTCGGCAACGCAGAACGAGCTGACCGGCAAAGACGCGAAAACGCTGGTGAAAAACGGCGTGCTGGCGGTGGGCGAAGGCGCGAATATGCCCTCGACCCCGGATGCAGTGCGGATCTTCCAGGAGGCGGGCGTGCTTTTCGCACCGGGCAAAGCCGCGAATGCGGGCGGCGTCGCCACCTCGGCGCTTGAGATGCAGCAAAACGCCAGCCGCGACAGCTGGACCTTTGAGCAGACAGAGGCGCGTCTGGCCACCATCATGAAGAACATCCATGACACCTGCGCCGGCACCGCCGAGGAATTCGGCGCCCCGGGCGACTATGTGATGGGCGCGAACATCGCGGGCTTCATCAAAGTGGCCGAGGCAATGCGGGCGCTTGGCGTTATCTGATCCCTGACCGGACCTCTTCAGAAAGGGCGCGGCCTGCGGGTCGCGCCCTTTCTCTTTGCCTCTTGCATGAAGCGATTCGCTCCTGTTGTATGGCCCCCCTCTTGTGACCGGAGCCTCCTCATGAAGATCAGAAAGCTGGGCCGCCACGATGTCGGCGCCATTGGATTTGGCGCGATGTCCTTTGGCGGCATGTTCGGCCCCACCGATGAGGCGACCAGCCTCAGAACGCTGGATGCGGCCTGGGATGCCGGGATCACCCATTTCGATACCGCCAATATCTACGGCATGGGCGTGTCAGAGGCGGTGATCGGTAACTGGCTGAAAACACGGGGGCATTCGCCAGTAATCGCCACCAAGGCCGCAATCGTTGATGGCACGCCGCGCCGGATCGACAACTCCGAGTGCTATCTGCGGGCCGAGTTAGAGGCCTCGCTGAAACGGCTGGGCCGCGATCATGTCGAACTGTTCTACATCCACCGCCGTGAGGCCGAGCGGCCCCTGGAAGAGGTGATCGGAACCCTGTCGCGCCTGATCGAAGAGGGCAAAATCGGCGGCTATGGCCTGTCAGAGATCTCGCCTTCTACGCTGCGGCTGGCGCATGCAGTCCATCCCTGCATGGCGGTGCAAAACGAATACTCGCTCTGGTCACGCCAGCCCGAACTTGGCCTGATCCAGGCCTGCGCCGAGCTGGGAACAACCCTCGTCGCCTTCTCGCCGCTGGCGCGGGGAATGCTGGGTGATACGCCCTTGCCCCTGCCAACCGACGGTTTTCGCGCGCGCAATCCGCGTTTCACGGGTGATGCATTCAAACGCAACAGCGCAAAAATTGAGGCCTTCCGCCAGTCTTGTCGCAGCCAGGGGCAAAGCACAGCCGCCATCTCTCTGGCATGGCTGCTGCACAAAGGGGACCATGTGCTGCCAATCCCAGGAACACGCAGCGCCGCGCATCTGGCGGAATGGCTCATGGCAACCGAGATCCAGCTCAGCCCAGAGACCATTGCAGAAATCGAGCGCCTGCTGCCTGCAGGTTTCGCCGAAGGCGACCGCTATGGCGACCATCAGCTGACCGGTGTCGAACGCTATTGCTGATCACGAGATGGCCGGAGGCAGGCATTCGGCGCCTGCCCCGGCGGCAGATCACACTCGGCCCCACAAGCCGCGCATTTATAATGCCCCAGCCCGCCAGCCCTGTCCAACCGCCATCGACAGGCGCGGGTCAGTGTGGAGCCGCGCCGATAGTACCACAGGCCAACAAACAAAAGCACCAAGCCCAAAGGAAAGAATAAAATCATCAACAACAGGCTCCTGCGCCACTGGCCAGCCTGCGCCTCCGGCGGGGATATTTAAGGACAGATGAAAAACTTCTCCCCTTTTCATCTGTCTCTAAATATCCCGGGGGTGAGCGCGGCACGCGCGAGGGGGCAGCGCCCCCTCAGCCCGATTGATCTCAGAGCCCTGTCTCAGACTGCGCGTTCGACCATCAGATTCTTGATCTCTGCAATCGCCTTGGCCGGGTTCAGCCCTTTCGGGCAGGTCTTGGCGCAGTTCATGATCGTGTGGCAACGGTAAAGCTTGAATGGATCTTCCAGCCCATCAAGCCGCTCGCCGGTGATCTCATCGCGCGAATCGACGATCCAGCGATAGGCATGCAGCAGCGCGGCCGGGCCGAGATATTTGTCCGAATTCCACCAATAGCTGGGGCAAGAGGTCGAGCAGGACGCGCACATCACGCATTCATAAAGCCCATCGAGCTTTTTGCGATCTTCGATCGACTGACGCCACTCTTTCGCCGGCGTGTTCGAGCGCGTCTCCAGCCAGGGCATGATCGAGGCGTGCTGTGCATAGAAATGCGTCAGATCGGGGATCAGATCCTTGATAACCGACATATGCGGCAGCGGGTAGATTTTGACATCGCCCTTGATCTCATCGAGGCCATAGATACAGGCCAGATGGTTGCCGCCGTCGATATTCATCGCGCAGGAGCCGCAAATCCCTTCACGGCAGGAGCGGCGGAAGGTCAGCGTCGGATCAATCTCATTCTTGATCTTGATCAGCGCGTCCAGGACCATCGGGCCGCATTTGTCCATATCGAGATAATAGGTATCGACCCGCGGGTTTTCCCCGGTATCGGGATCCCAGCGATAGATACGGAAGGCGCGCGTGTTCTTCGCGCCCTCGGGTTTCGGCCAGGTTTTGCCGGTGCGTACCTTGGAGTTCTTCGGAAGTGAGAACTGGACCATGGGTCAGCCTTTCCAGTCGGATCTTTGATAAAGCGGGCGGCTCGGGGCCTGACCCGATTTCGCCATGACGCAGGTTTCGTAAACTGCTGACGGATCTTTGCGCAGCAGCCAGTCGGACGAGATGTTCAGCTCAAGATCGCCCCTTGTCCGCGTTCCATGCGGGCCAGAGACAATACCGATCCCGGCGGTTCCCGTGGGCGCGCGCGCCTGACGGGCGGGTTTCATACATTGCTCTTCGGCGACATGCACCGGAACCGGGCCGCAGGCGGCCAGAGCCAGCGCAAGTACTGCGAAGGGGGCAAGATACCGCATCAGCGCACCTGCGGGATGTTATGGGCGGCAAAGCAGCTCTGCGCCGCCGGGCGCAGCGCGATATTGCGGATATTCTCACGCGTCAGGCTGCCTGCCTCGACCCCGGTGTCACGCGCCAGCGCCCGGATCTCGGGCATTGAGGCCGCGTTCAGAATGCAATCGGTGGCCTGGCCTGCGGGCCCTGCTGGCATGTCACGCGATACGACCGGCATCACCACGCCATGCGCGATATTGCGGGTGGTCTTATCCGCCAGCGCCTGCGGGTCGCACCCCGCCAGCGCCAGTGTCGCAAGGATCAGGGCCGGACGCAGCATCACAGCGACACCCCGCCGACCTTCAGCAGATCGGTCGTCGACAGCGATTGCACCAGGCATTGGGTGGCCTCGGGGCGGGTCGCAATCGTGCGCACCACCGGCCAGGCCTGGCCAGCGCCATTCGTTCCGGCCGAGGCATATTGTGCCAGCTGCACCAGCTCGCCCGTCTGCGCATTGTTGATCACGCAATCGGTATAGGGCGAGACGTTCACGCCCGGCAGATATTGGTTCGCAGCCCCGTTCACCGCCGTGCGGGCCAGCGAGCGGGTGGTTTCCTGCATCACGCTTTCGCCCACGACACAGCCGGAAAGCGCCAGAGCGAGGATGCCAGGGCTCAGCTTAGTTGCCAGTGCAGGCATAGCCCGACCCTCCGCTCAAAGTGACGCTGCAGCTTGCACGGGGGGCTGGCGCGCGCGAAGGGGCCGCCGGGGCAGGTGCTGTCTGATAGGTCGGGGTTTGCGGCGCTGCGACTGCGCCGGTTGAGGGGCCACCCCTGGTGTCAATGCGCGGCATTGATCCAGAGGCGGCGGTGCCTGCCGAGGGCGTGCTGTTCAGCGCCGAGATCGGCGCCCCCGCAGAGCCGCTGGCCGCCAGGCGGGCATTGGCACAGGCGTTCAGTGCGTCGGCCTCGGCCTGGGTTGCGCCAACACCGGGCATCAGCACACTGTCATTTTGTGACACATAGCTGCCCTTCGGTTTCAGCTGCAACATGCAGCTGGTCTGGGCCTGAGCCAGCGGGCTGGGCCCGCCGCAAGCGGATAGGCCAAACGCAGCCCCAGAAAACAAAAGAACAGCACTGGTTACACGCATCAGAATTTTCTCTCTGCCGGAGCAATCTTTTTCAGACTGATTCCGCCATCGGCCTCTGCCGTCAGCGGGTCCAGATGGACCGGACGATAGGAGAGCGTAACTTTGTTTCCGTCAACATGCGCCAGGCTGTGCTTGCGCCAGTTCACGTCATCGCGGGTCGGGTGATCTTCATGCGCGTGGGCGCCACGGCTTTCGGTGCGGGCATGCGCCCCATAGATCGTCGCCAGCGCGTTCGGCATCAGGTTGGTCAGTTCCAGCGTTTCCATCAGGTCGCTGTTCCAGATCATCGAGCGGTCGGTGACCTTCAGATCGCCCATCTTGCCAGCGATTTCGGTCATGGCGACCTCACCCTCGGCCAGGGTCTTTTCCGTGCGGAAGACGGCGGCGTCGCGCTGCATGGTTTTCTGCATCTCAAGGCGCAGATCGGCGGTCGGGATCGCGCCCTTCGCGTGGCGCAGATCATCAAACCGCGCCATCGCCTTATCGACGCTGGCTTTGTTGGTGGGCGGCACCGGGGTTTTCGGATCAACCACCTGGCCTGCGCGGATCGCAGCCGCACGGCCAAAGACCACAAGGTCGATCAGCGAGTTCGAGCCGAGACGGTTCGCGCCATGGACCGAGGCACAGCCCGCCTCACCCACAGCCATCAGGCCGGGGAAGATCGCGTCGGGGTTCTCGGGCGTCGGGTTCAGCACCTCACCCCAGTAGTTGGTCGGGATGCCGCCCATATTGTAGTGAACGGTCGGCAGAACCGGGATCGGCTCTTTGTTCAGATCGACACCGGCGAAGATCTTGGCGGATTCGGAAATGCCCGGCAGACGCTCATGCAGGGTGGCGGGCGGCAGGTGGTTCAGGTGCAGGAAGATGTGATCCTTTTCGGCACCGACGCCACGACCCTCACGGATTTCCATCGTCATACAGCGCGAGACATAGTCGCGCGGCGCCAGGTCTTTGTAATGGGGCGCATAGCGCTCCATAAAGCGCTCGCCGTTCGAGTTGGTCAGATAGCCACCCTCGCCGCGCGCGCCCTCGGTGATCAGACAGCCCGAGCCATAGATCCCGGTCGGGTGGAACTGCACGAACTCCATATCCTGCAGCTGCAGGCCTGCGCGGGCAACCATGCCGCCGCCGTCGCCGGTGCAGGTATGGGCCGAGGTTGCCGAGAAATAGGCGCGACCGTAACCGCCGGTCGCCAGCACCACCATCTTGGCGTTGAAGACATGGATGGTGCCGTCATCAAGCTTCCAGCACACCACACCCGTGCAGCGGCCATCGGTGATGATCAGATCAAGTGCGAAATATTCGATATAGAATTCGGCCTGTTCTTTCAGCGAACGACCATAAAGCGTGTGCAGGATCGCGTGGCCGGTGCGGTCAGCGGCAGCACAGGTGCGCTGGACGGGCGGGCCTTCGCCGAATTCGGTCGTGTGACCGCCGAAGGGGCGCTGGTAGATCTTGCCCTCTTCGGTCCTGGAAAACGGCACGCCGTAATGTTCCAGCTCATAGACCGCTGCCGGGGCGGAGCGTGCGAGATATTCCATCGCATCGGTATCGCCCAGCCAGTCTGACCCTTTGACGGTGTCATACATATGCCACTGCCAGTTGTCGGGGCCCATATTGGCCAGGGACGCCGCGATGCCACCCTGGGCCGCCACAGTATGCGAGCGGGTCGGGAAAACCTTGGTCACGCAGGCGGTGTGCAGCCCCTGCTCAGCCATGCCAAGCGTCGCCCGCAGCCCCGCGCCACCGGCGCCGACAACCACGACGTCATATTCATGCGTCTCGTATTGGTATGCAGCCGTCATTTCCGTCTTTCCTTACCGCATCTCTTGCAGGGCCACGCCGGGCGGCCGCCTGCAGGGCAAATCTTACAAAGCGATTTTGACCAGAGCGAACAGCCCCGCCGCGATCAGCGCCCAGGCAAGGCCCGTCACCGCAACCAGCAAGAGCTTGCCCTTCACGCCATGAACATAGTCGATGATCGCCTCTTCGGCCTCTGCTTTGCAGTGCAGCGTCACCACGATCAGCGTCAGACCGCTGATGATCGCGGGCCAGGGGCGCGAGAAATACTCCAGCACGCCCTCATGGCTGCGGCCAAGGCCCAGACCAAAGGTGAAAACGAACAGCGGCACCAGCACAACCAGCAGCGCCGAGCTGATCATCATGCCCCAGTGGTGATGGGTGCCTGCACGGGCCGATCCCAGCCCCTCAGCACTTTTGCGATCGGTGATGAAACGCATATCCTGCCTCCTCAGACCACAAGCACGGTGATGATGGTCAGAATGGTCGCGCCGATGAACATGGACCAGCCCATGATCTCATTGGCTTTGACCTCGATGAAATAGCCCAGATCCCAGATCACATGGCGCAGACGGCCAAGCGCGTGATACCAGATCGCCCAGGCCGCCAGCGTCATCAGCACATCGCCGACGATGCTGGTCAGAATGCCGTTCACGCAGGCAAAAGCCGCAGGCGATGTCACCGCCGAGATCAGCCAGGCCACGATCAGAAACACCGTGCCAAGCGTTGCGATCCCGGTGATACGCACCATGATCGACGAGATCGAGGTCATTTGCGGCCGATAATACGGCCCGATCATGAACGGAGAAAGAGGTCGCTCGACCCGTTTGGGTGCAGACATGGCTTGTCCCTTCGTCGCTGGCTTGCTCCATCCCGGATGCCTCCGGGAAATGGCGACACGATGGAGCGCGCTTCGATATGCCAATTCTCATAGCGCTTTTATCAGCCGAGTCACGGGGGGCAATGCCGCAATTGCAAACTGTTCCCGCTAACCAGGAAAGTTTTTGTACATTTTGTGATCACGATTTTGAATGCCGTGATCACACAGGTGATCACGGGCAATAACCAAGAGTTTTATTCAGAAATTCGCGCATCTTATCTCCACAGCCACGCCGGCGGTTAACGGTGGCATTCGCAGCCGGCCCCCAAACCGCCGCTGATACGCCCAGGAACCGCCCGATTGCTCCGCAATGCTGCAGGTTATGCCCGCTGCCTCGCCGCTCCGCTATCGAGACCCGACCCTGCCCCTCTGGCGCCGCGCCTTCGAGTGGTCTCTTGTCGTCGCAGCCATCTCGATGATCGTCGCAGCGCTCTGGTTCCTTGTGGTGCGCTTTTCGCCTTTCTTCGGCGGGGGCCCGGTGCCAAAGAGCCTCAACGGCCCCCGCTTTAACACCTGGGACCTCGCACTCCCGTTCTGGGGCCTGGGGCTTTATTGGTGGATTGCGGGCGTAATCGTGATGATACGGGCGCCGAAAATACCGCCGACCGGCATCCGGTCATACTATGGGCACCGCAACATCGGGTCAGGCTATGTGGGCCGTATTGCGATATACGTTCTCTTTCTCCCGATGCTTGCGTTCATGCTGTCGGCGGTGTTCGTTTCAACTGCGATTCCGCTCGTGCGGCTCGCCTTCGCCGGCGAGACGATCACGCAATCGCTACGAATCGAAAAGCTGGGTACTGTTTTTGATTACCCAGTCATGAGGCGGAGTCCGACCAGTCGGCCAGCGGTGCGGACCTGTTACACAACCATCCGAATTCTCGCCCCGCTGAAGGAGCCGTCACGGCATTGTATCAAGGGCTCACTCTACTGGTCGCTGGAACCCGGGGACGGGCTCAGCGCGCGCTTTGTCATCCACGGCGAATTTTACCGCATGAAGCTAAGCCGCCTAGCCGCGGCTGAGATGCCGGAAAACCTGACCCTCGCGCCCGCACTGGCCCCTTTCGTCACGCAGGCGCTGCGCTGACTCACACAGGCACAAGCGCCCAATAATCCAGATCCAGCAGCACCTCGGGCAGATATTTCCCATCCTGCCCCTTCAGCGCGAAAGGTGCTGCCCCCTCTTTCACCGCAACCAGCCGCAGTCGCAGCGCGCCCACGCCCGGGGCTGCGGTTTCCGCCCGGTCCAGCACCTCAGACCAGGCCCTGACCGTATCGCCCGCAAAACAGGGATTCGCATGTGCCCCCGCATTCAGCGCCACGATCATCTGCGCATTGGCCAGCCCGTTGAACGACAGCGCCCGCGCCAGTGAAATCACATGGCCGCCATAGATCAGCCGCCGCCCGTCCTCGCGGTTGGTGGCGTCGAAATGCACTTTGGCGGTGTTTTGCCAGAGACGCGTCGCCAGCATATGCTCGGCCTCTTCAATCGTAACGCCGTCGACATGGTCGATCTTCTCGCCCACCGTGTAATCGGCCCAGCGATGCCGCTCGCCCGCCAGATCAAAATCGTATCGGCTGAAATCCAGCCCCTGGGGCACCACCAGCTCGCCTGCAGGCACCACCGGCCGCAGCGGGGGGACGACGGGCGCAGGCGCCGCCACATCGCGCCGCTTTTTCACCATCACCCAGCGAATATAGTCCAGCACCACCCTGTCATGCTGGTTCATCCCCCGCGTGCGCACCCAGACCACGCCGGATTTGCCGTTCGAGTTCTCTTTCAGCCCGATCACCTCAGACTCGGATCGCAGCGTATCGCCAGGCCAGACCGGGGCCAGCCAGCGCCCCTCGGCATAGCCCAGATTGGCCACCGCGTTCAGCGAGACATCGGGCACCGTCTTGCCAAAGACCGTGTGGAAAGCGATCAGATCATCCAGCGGGCTGGCCGCCAGCCCCGAGGCCCGCGCAAATTCATCCGAGGAATAAAGCGCACCACGCGCCGGATAAAGCGCATGATACAGCGCCCGCTCGCCCCCCGACAGCGTGCGCGGCACCGCATGGCGGATCACCTCGCCAATCCGGTAATCCTCAAAAAAACGCCCCGCATTGGTTTTCATCCCAGACCTCCCCCTCTGGGCCGAAAAGGTGCAAATGGCACCCCTTCGGCCTTGCCCAAATATTGCGCCAAGTATCCCGGGAACTTCCTGTGCAGGCGGGGGCTGCCGCCCCTTTTCCCCGGCTTACTGCTCGCCCAGCTTCAGATCGGGCGTGTATTCCCCGGCCACCTCTTTGGTTACCGCCTGGCCGCAGCGCATCACCCCGTTTGAGGCGTCAAAGGCATAGGTCGGCGGGCCATAAAGCTCCCACCCTTTTGCCAGTGCGGCCGAGACCTTGTGGCAAAAGGCCGAAGTGTCATCCTCGCTTAAAAAACGGTAAAGTTTCATTCTTCTCATCCGGCTGCGTGACAGCGGGGCGCGCGATACGCCCCGGCAATCCCGCCATAGACCACCAGAGCGGCCAGAATGGCAATCGCCTGCGGCCTCAGCGCGGCTCTGCCAGGGCCGCAATCGCCGCAGCCTTCTGCAAAAGCCCGCGCGCCGTCACGATATGCAGGTTTTCAACGATGCGCCCGTCAACCACCGCGACCCCGCCGCCCTGGGCCGTCACCTCATCAAAGGCCGCGATCTGACGCCGCGCCAGATCCAGCTCTGCCTCAGAGGGGGCGAAGGCCGCATTGGCGATCTCCAGCTGCGCCGGGTGGATCAGCGTCTTGCCGTCAAAGCCCATATCGCGGCCCTGTTCGCATTCGAAACGCAGCCCCTCGTCATCTTTGAAGGCGTTATAGACCCCGTCGACGATGGTCAGCCCATGCGCCCGCGCCGCCAGCAGGCAAAGCCCCAGCCCCGCCTGCATCGGCAGACGATCGGCGCGGAAACGGCTGCCCAGCTCTTTGGCCAGGTCATTGGTGCCCATCACCATGCCCCGCAGCGCAGGATGGGCGGCAATCGCCCCGGCGTTCAGCATGCCCGCCGCCGTCTCCATCATCGCCCAGAGGTCCGTTCCGGGCGCCAGCTGGGCCACCGCCTCCAGATCGCCGGGCTGGCTGACCTTGGGCACCAGCAGCGCATCGATCCCCGCCCCGGCCCTGATCGCCGCGGCCATGGCCAGCGCATCCTCGCGCCCCCATTCGGTGTCCAGGCCATTGATCCTGACCAGTTTCAGCCGCGGCCCGTAATCGGCGGCCCGCAAAACCTGCGCCAGCAGCGCCCGGGCAGCGGTCTTTTCATCGGGTGCCACCGCATCTTCCAGATCGAAGATGATGGCATCGCAGGCCAGATCCCGCGCCTTTTCCAGCGCCCGCTCACGCGAGCCGGGGATATAGAGAACCGAACGGCAGGGGCGGGTCATGCGCATCTCCTGTGAAAGAATATTGCGCACAGGTTCACCAAATTGGCAGATTCAGCAAGAGCATAAACGCCGCAACGCAGAAACTATTCACCTAAGGCTGATGCGATTGCCGCCATATCCCTGGGGCAAAGCGGCGGAAACACGCCACAGTGATCGCCACCTGTGGAACCCGATCCAGCCCCCCGGCGTTGTTTCCACACTGAGACGCTCAGGATGCAATCACTGACAGGAGATTAAGATGAGCAGCACAGGTGACAAAATCAAAGGCCTCACCAATGAAGCGGTGGGGAATGTGAAACAGGCCGTCGGCAAGGCTGTGGGCAATGACCGCCTGCGCGCCGAAGGGGCCGCGCAAGAGCTGAAAGGCGAGGCGCAACAGGCGCTTGGCAAGGCCAAGGACGCCGTCAAGAACGTGGTCGACAAGACCTGATCACATCGCTGACCACATCGCTGTCCGGGGCCGCTGATAAAGCAGCCACCGCATCGGCAAGGCCACAGTAAGGCCACAGTAAGGCCATAGCTTCGGCAAGCGCAGCTTCAGCAATGTGGTTTCAGAAATACGGGGGGCGCGGGGCATCAGACCTCAGCGCCCCTTTCCTTCGCGGGCCGCTACAAAATGCCGACCAGACCGTCCCGGATCAGCTTGACCGAGATCAGCAGCAAGGACCAGACCACCAGCCGGAAGAAGGTTTTCTCCGGCAGGATCTTAACCAGCTTCACCCCAGCAAAAACTGCCAGAACCGCCGGCAGAATCAGCAGTGCCGACAGTTTCAGATTGCCCGGGTTCAGCTGACCAAGCAGCCCATAGGGCACAAGTTTCACCGCATTGATCACCGCAAAGGCGATGGTCGAAGTGCCCGCAAACACGGCCTTTTCCAGCCGCAGCGGCAGGGTGTAGACCTGATAGGGCGGTGCCCCCGAATGGCTGACAAAGCTGGTGAACCCCGTCACCACGCCCCAAAACAGCCCCGGGCCAGGGCGGGCCTCACGCGGGGGGCCCTCGGCCGGGCGGCGCAGCAAAAGGTTAAGGCTGAAAGCCAGCCCGATCACCCCGATCAGCAGCGTCACCGCCGCCTCGGGCACCACAGAGGCCGTCAGCCCGCCAATGGCGACCCCCAGCACCGCGCCTGGCAAAAGATACAGCAAAACCCGCCGATCCCAGGCGCGCCGATAGGCCCAGAGCCCGAAAATATCCGAGGCCACATAGACCGGCAGCAAGATCCCCGCCGCCAGCACAGGCGAGATTTTCAGCGCCATCACCGGCACCGCCAGAATGCCCAGCGCAGGCAGCCCGCCTTTCGACAGGCCAACCAGAATCGCGGCGATCACCGCCAGCACCCAGAAACTGCTACCGTCCACCGCCGCCCCCTTAGCCGCTGCGACCCGCGGCTTTGCCACCATCGGCTGTTATCGCTAACCCCGGCTATACCTGTGCGGCAGGCGGCGAAAGCAGAAAGAATTTTCGGCATGCAATGGCATACCGCCCCTCAGAGCCGCTGGACAGAGACGCGTTAAGGGGCTACGCCTCCGCCAACCCCAGCAACGGAGATCACTCCCATGGCACGACCCAGGATTGCCCTTATCGGTGCAGGCCAGATTGGCGGCACGCTCGCCCATCTCGTCGCCACCAAGGAACTTGGCGATGTTATCCTGTTCGACATCGCAGAAGGCACCCCTCAGGGCAAAGCGCTCGATCTGGCACAATGTGGCCCGGTTGCAGGCTTTGACGTGGCGCTGAAAGGCGCGAATTCCTACGAGGATATCGCAGGCGCAGATGTCTGCATCGTTACCGCAGGCGTGCCGCGCAAGCCCGGCATGTCGCGCGATGACCTCCTGGGGATCAACCTCAAGGTCATGAAATCGGTCGGCGAAGGCATTGCCAAATACGCCCCGAATGCGTTTGTCATCTGCATCACCAACCCGCTTGACGCGATGGTCTGGGCTTTGCGCGAATTCTCGGGCCTGCCGCATGAGAAAGTCGTCGGCATGGCGGGCGTCCTTGATTCGGCGCGCTTCCGTCACTTCCTCTCGCTTGAGTTCAACGTCTCGATGCGTGACGTTTCGGCCTTCGTGCTGGGCGGCCACGGTGACACGATGGTGCCGCTGACCCGCTACTCGACCGTGGCTGGCATCCCGCTGCCGGATCTGGTTGCAATGGGCTGGACCACGCAGGAGAAACTCGACGCGATCGTGCAGCGCACCCGTGACGGCGGCGCAGAGATCGTAGGCCTGCTGAAAACCGGCTCGGCCTTCTACGCCCCCGCGACCTCGGCGATTGAGATGGCAGAGGCCTACCTCAAAGACCAAAAGCGCGTCCTGCCCGCAGCTGCCTTCGTCAAAGGCGCTTACGGCCTTGACGGTCTCTATGTCGGCGTGCCGACCGTGATCGGTGCCGGTGGCATCGAGAAAGTGGTCGAAATCAAGCTGAACGCAGACGAGCAAGCGATGCTCGACAAGTCGATCGACGCGGTCAAAGGCCTCGTCACCGCCTGCAAAGGCATCGACCCCTCGCTGAACTAAGCCTCGGCCAGACATCACAGGCGCACGCTCCCCCGGGGGGCGTGCGCTTTTCATTGGCGGCGGGCAATGCCAGTATCGCCCCTGACACTCGGGGAACCGCATGACCTGGATCGCAACGGATTACGCCTCGCTGCTCTGGTGGCTCGATATGACGGGCACCTATGTCTTCGGCCTCTCCGGCGGCATGCTGGCGGTGCGCCGCCAGCTGGATCTGTTCGGCGTGATCGTGCTGGCCACCGCTGCCGCCACTGCAGGCGGGGTGATCCGCGACATGGCCATCGGTGACCAGCCAGCGGCGATGCTGCGCGATCCCTCATATCTGCTGGTCACACTGCTTGCGGGCCTGACCGCTTTCTTCTTCCACCGCCTGATCGAATGCGCGTCGAAACCCGTCATGCTGCTCGACGCGCTCGGCCTTGGCACCTTCACCGTCGCGGGCACGCAAAAAGCACTGATCTTCGGTCTGCACCCCGCCGCCGCCTGCGTGATCGGTGTTCTGACTGCGGTCGGCGGCGGGGTGATCCGCGATCTGCTGGTGACCGAGATCCCCCGCGTCCTGCGCGAAGAAATCTACGCCGTCGCCGCGATCATCGGGGCGGGTCTCGTCATCCTCGGCGATCACCTCGGCTGGTCACCGCTGCTCACCACCAGCATCGCCCTTCTCGCCACATTCTTCATCCGCGTCCTCTCGGTCCGCCTCAATCTGCGCATCCCCCGCGCCCCCTGAGCCAACCGAACCTGCAGCACGAGGCCTTGCCCCGCGCCGCCCTTTGCGCCATCTCAGAGAAAACCAAGGAGCCCGCCATGGACTATTCCAAATCCGGCAACCCGAAAAATGCCAAAGACAGCCATCACGCCCTCGACCTGACCCGTCGCGGCGCCCCCAAAGACAAGGCCGCAACCGATAAAAAGGCCGCGCTCCTCGAGCGTATGAAAGCCGCAGCCGAGGCCCGCAAGAAAGACTGACCCCTTTCATCTGTCCTTAAATATCCCGGGGGAGTCTGCCACCGGCAGACGGGGGCAGCGCCCCCCTCTCCCGGCCAGCCCCCCCCCCCCCAGCCAGCCACAGGCCCATCATGTCCGACCTGATCTCAGAGCTGTCATCCCGCCTGACCCGCTACTGTGCCATTGACAGCCAAAGCGATCCGGCCAGCCCCAGCCAGCCCTCAACCGCGATCCAGCTGAACATGGCGCGTCTGTTGCAGGCCGAACTGGCAGAGATCGGCGCATCCGACATCCGCCTGACAGATTACGGCACCGTGCTGGCGACCATTCCCGCCACCGCGCCCGGACCAACCATCGCCTTCCTCGCCCATATGGACACCGCGCCGCAGTTCAACGCGACCGGCGTGAAACCCCGGGTGATCCATGGCTATAATGGCGGCGAGATCACCTTCCCCGACAATCCCGCCCTGGTCCTGTCCCCCGAAACCTCACCCGGCCTCGCCACGCGCCAGGGTCATGACATCGTCACCGCCTCGGGCACCACGCTTCTGGGGGCTGACGACAAGGCAGGCGTGGCGATCATCATGGCCGCCGCCCATCGCCTGATCGCGGACAGGCCCGCCCATCCCGAAATCCGCATCGCCTTCACCCCGGATGAGGAAATCGGCCGCGGCGTCGATCCGCGCCTGCCCAAAGACATCGGCGCCGATTTCGCCTTCACCTTTGACGGCGCCAACCCCGGCGAGATCGAATATGAAAGCTTCTCGGCCGATGGTGCGGTGGTCACCATCAAAGGCGTCTCGATCCATCCCGGCTGGGCCAAAGGCAAGATGGTCAACGCGATCCACCTCGCCGCAAAACTGATCGGTTTCCTACCCCAGGCCACCATGCAGCCCGAGGTCACCGAGGGCCGCGAGGGCTTTATCCATGCCGTCGGCATGAGCGGCGGCTCATCGGAAATGGTGGTCCAGTTCATCCTGCGCGACTTTGAGCTGGACGGTCTTGCCGCCAAAGGCGAGATGCTGACCCGCGCCTGTGAGGCCCTGGCATTGACCGAGCCCCGCGCCGAAATCACCTGCAAAATCACGCCGCAATATCGCAATATGCGCTATTGGCTGGAGCGCGACATGACCCCGGTAAACCTTGCCCGTCAGGCCGCGCAGGATATCGGCCTTGATCCGGTCTCGGTCCCGATCCGGGGCGGCACCGATGGCTCGCGCCTGACCGAACTGGGCCTGCCCTGCCCCAACCTCTTCACCGGCATGCAGGAAATCCACGGGCCGCTTGAATGGGTCAGCCTGCAGGATATGGCGCAGGCGGTTGCCCTGATGCAGGGCATCGCCAGCCGCGCCGTGCGATGACGCTCGCCTCGCCCTATCTGAAACCCGGCTTTTATGCGGATGCGCTGGCACGCGGCAAACACCGCGACATCGTCGGTGGCCGCTGGGAGGAAACTGCCCTGCATCAGATGCAGGTGATCCTGGACGAAGGGCTGGAACGGCACGACCATTTCCTCGATATCGGCTGCGGCTGCCTGCGGCTGGGGCACCGGCTGGTGCCCTGGCTCGACCACGGCCATTACTGGGGCACCGATGCCTCACATGCGCTGATGCTGCATGGCCACGCGCATGAGCTGACGCCCGAGGCCCGCGCCCGCCTGCCCGCAGATCAGCTGCGCGAAGACAGCGAGTTTCGCTTTCCCGGCCTGCCGGCCTCGATCACATTCGCACTGTGCTGGGGGGTATTCACCCATCTTCCCGCCCCCGCGCTGCGCCCGGCGCTGGTCAATATGCGGCAAAGCTTCCCGGCGCTGCGCAAGTTTCTGCTGACGGTTTTTCTGGCCCCCGAGGCCCATGACGGCCCCTTCCGCCAGCGCGACGGCGTGGTCACCCATCCCAATCGCCCGCCCTGGCACCGCGCCCCCTCGGCGGTCGAGGCGGATGCACAGGCCGCCGGATACAATCTGCGCTGGCGTGACGATCTGCTGCCACGCGGCCAGGCGCTGGCGGTTCTTACCCGCCAGGACCCACCTGGATCAGCCGCAATTCTCGCGCCCGGGCAATCGCTGCCGAACGCGAGCTGACCTTCAGCTTCTCATAGAGGTTCTTGCGATGGGTCTTCACCGTCCCATCCGAGGTGCCCAGGTTGCGGGCAATCTCTTTGGTCGAAAGACCCTCGGCGATCAGGCGGATGATCTGGGTCTCTCGCGGGCTAAGCAGCCCCCGCCCGCTGCGCGGTATCGCGGCAAGCAGGGCCTGCACCGCGGGCTCTGGTGCGATCTGATGGGCGGCCAGCAGATCCCCGGCCTGGCGCAGGCGGTTTTGCATCCGCCGTTCATGCCCCAGTTCACGCCCCAGTCGCGGCAGGCGCGGCGCAAGCAGGGCGCAATGCTGCAGCGCGGCCTGCACCGCGCCCAGGTCCCCCGTTTGCAACGCCAGATCAAGGCCGAGGGCGCTTAACTGCAGGTCATTGCGCAGGTCCGCCGCCGCGATGGCCGCGCGGTCGATCTGCTGCAACGCGGCGGCAGCCTCGGGCAGCCGCCCATCAGCCAGCAGCAAGGCAGGCACAAGCAGCCGGGCCATATGGTCGATCTGCGGCGCGGCAGCCATGCCCTGCAACCCCGGGGCCAATGCGTCAAAGCGCTGCCGCGCCAGAACGGTCTGCCCGTCACGCAGCAGGAAATCCACCTCTGCCAGCTGCAGCCCCAGGGCCAGCTGCGGCTGATCGCGCTGCGCCGCCAGGTCATGCCCGCGCGAAATCCAGCGCCCGGCAACGGCATATCCCTTTGACTGGAAATCAATTTCCGCAAGGGCTGTGAAATATTCCAGCCAGTTCCGGCGCCAGCCATGGATGCTTGCCAGATGGGCGTGGCATGGTTCAAGCAAGGCCTGCGCCGCCGCCATCTCGCCCGCCTCAAAGGCACACAGCCCGGCATGGATCTGGCAGGAGATCATCTCATAGCTGTCGGCCTCGGTATGATCCGCCGCCAGCTTTTCGCCCTCGGAAATCGCCAGCCGCGCCTCATCCAGCGCGGCCTGCGCGATCAGCGCCGAGGCCCGGTGCAGGCAGACAAAGATCGCCGCCTTATCGGCGCGGCTGCGCTCTTGCAGCTGCATGGCAAGGCGGCCGATCGCCAGCGCCTCTTCGCATTCGCCCGCATTCAGCGCCATCAGCATGGCAACCGTGCTTTGCGCCATGGCAAGCACCGGATCACGGCTGATCGCATCGCGCAAAGCGGGCTGGAACCCGGCCCGCCAGGCAGGGTCGACCGGGGTATCGGCCGAGATGCGGATCACCGCCGAAAACACCTCAATCCAGCCGCCGATCTGGCGCGCATCCTGGGGGGTCTGAAACCGGGTGAAGCCCTCAGTCATCCGGGCGGCATTGTCGTAATGCACCCGCGCCTCGGCAAAGGCCCCAAGGCGGATGCGCTCATAGATCAAGCCGAAAAAGGTCAGCGGCGCGGTCAGGGCGGTGGTGGCCGAGATCGGCTGCTCCAGCGCCAGATCCGGCCCCGCCGCCAGCGAAACCGCGACCGAGCCCGCCGCATCAACGCGGGCGATCATCTCATCGGGCGACCAGACCGCCAGCCCGTGCCGGATCTCTTCCGAGGCATCGCGGTGCAGGCTGCTCCACTCCACAGCAAAGCGGCGGATCTGCGCGGCGCGGCCCGGATTTTCGAGGTCAAGGCGGTCGCGCAGATGGCGTGCAAAGGCAGGCATCAGGCTGAACCAGCCGGGCCGGGTGCTGCGGGTCAGGAAAAGCCCATCCCCCGCCAGGGCGCGCAACAGATCTGCCGGGGCGACAGCGGGCGGCGCTGTATTGGCCATGCGCTCGCCAGGGCCCGCTGGCAGCGCCTGCAGCACTGTCGCCGGGAAATCGCCAAAGATCGCCAGATCCATCAGCTGCTGCTGCCCGCGCGGGCAAACCGTCGCATCCAGCCAGTCATCGAACCAGCGCGACAGGCTTTGCGGCAGCGCCATCCCCGCCCCCTCGCGGCGCATCAGCGCGAAGGCCCCCGATGGGTCGCGCGACAAAAGCCCCAGCCCCAGCGGCCAGCCCCGGGTGAACTGGCACAAAAGCTGCGCCTCGCGTGAGGGCAGCGCCTGCCCGAACAGCGCCGCCGTCTCATCGGGGCTGAAGGCCAGATCCTGCGCGGTGATCAGGCTGGCGCGGCCCGCGATCCACTCATCGCGCAGGGACTGCGGCAGATGCCCGCTGACGGCGATAGCGATGCGCTGGCGCGGCAGGCGGGCGCGGAGCTGCGCCATCATGCCTGCATCCCAGGGGCCATCACCGCGATTGATCAGCAAGCTGCCCTCACGCGGGGCATCGGCCAGCGCCTCGGGGTGGATCCAGTGGCAGTCCTGGCCCCGCGCGCCCGCATCCCGGGCCAGCGCCAGCAGCGCCATGGATTTCCCGCTGCCCGCAGGCGCGGCCAGCAAAACCAGCGGCACGGCGGCATCGCGCAGTAGCGCCACGACCGCGGGGCGGGGCAGGAAAGGGTTGGCGGCAACTGGCTCGGGGTGCTCTCGCCCTGGGGGCAGATCGGGGGCGGACCCAGGGATCAGCATTGAACAGCCATGGCGCGAAAAATCATTCAGAAAGTGTAAACCCGTCTTTGGTGATTAGACAAAGTTGTATGGCCCGACAAGCTGCGCCCGCGCCTGACCTACCCCTTTTGGCTGAGTGTGCAGCCGCGATGCCGCCAAATAATGCAATCCCCTCATGCCCCTTTCATGCGGGGCCTTGTGGCAACGCGCAGCACTGCGCCTGGGCCCTGGAAGGGAAAAGAATGTCCGTCGAAGAAACCATCACCCAGTCCTGGGGCGAACGTCTGAAGCAATCGGTCGCCGGAATTGCCACCGGGGCGACACTTGTCACCGCGATGGTGGGGGCGCTGTTCTGGAATGAGGGCCGCGCGGTCCAGACCTCACGCTCGCTCAGCGAGGGGGCGGGCCTTGTGGTCGAGCGCCCCGCTGATCAGATCGACCCGGCCTTCAATGGCGGGCTGATCCATGTGGCAGGGCCGACCTCGGCTGCGGCACCGCTGCAGGATCCGGATTTCGGGCTGGAATTCGCGGGTCTTCGTCTTGAGCGCAAGGTCGAGATGTATCAGTGGGTCCAAAGCAGCCGCACCGAGAAAAGCACCGCGACCGGCGGATCGGAAACCCAGGTCACCACCTATAGCTATGCCCCCGACTGGCAAAGCAACTGGCAGGATCCGGCGAATTTCAAAGAGCCTCAGGGCCATAACAATCCGCAAATGGCCTATAGCACCCGCAACAGCCTGGCCGCAGGCGCCCGCGTCGGGGCCTATGGTCTGGAAGATGACGCTATTGCCCAGCTGGGGGGCGCCGTCGCCCAGCGGCTGAGTGAGGACCAGCTTGCCGCCATCCGCGCCCGGCTTGGGGCGGGGGTCCTGGCCCAGCTGCATCAGGGCAGCCTTTATCTGGGCCGCAACCCGGAAATCCCGGCCATCGGCGATTATCGCATCACCTTCAGCATCGTGCCGCTTGAGACGATCTCGGTGATCGGACGCCAGCATGACAGCGGCATCGGCCGCTATCGCACCGACAGCGGCAATGCGCTTTTGATGGTGGAAAAGGGCAACCGTGACGCGAAAGACATGTTCGCCACCGCCCAAAGCGGCAATAGCACCACGACCTGGGGCATCAGGGCTGGCGCTGTGGCCGGGCTGATCCTGGGCTTTTCGCTGATCCTGCGCCCTCTGACGGTGCTGGCCAGCGTGCTGCCTTTCCTGGGCGCGGTCATGGGCTTTGGCACAGGGCTGATTGCCGGGGTGATGGGGCTTAGCCTCGGGCTGGTGGTGATCGCCGTGGCCTGGTTCGCGCATCGCCCGCTGGTCTCGGTGGCGGCGCTGGTGGTGGTGGCCGCTTTGGCCCTGGCGCTGGTCGCGCTTGGCCGCAAACGCCGCGCCACGGGCGCCGCAACCGCCAATTCCTGAACGGAGCGCCCGATGAACCGCTTTCTGATGATCGCCGCCCTCGGCCTTGTCACCACGGCCCATGCGGCCCGCGCCGACAGTGTCGGGGATGATCTTTACGCCATGGGGCGCGACTATTGTGCCCAGTCTTTCGTGCGCGATATCGGCAGTTTCGACGCACAGGAGATGCTGCGCGAGCTGGTCTCGATGCGCTATCCGCAGCGCCAGTTCTGCGACTGCGTCGGCACGGGGTTCCGCAATACCGCCGATGACGAAATGGCCGCCGAGCTGCGTCAGGAGATCAAAGAGGATGGCGAATATGCCATGATGGCCTCGCTGCTGCTGTCTGAGATGTCGGCCTGCATGCCTGCAAATCCTGACGGGCCGGATGCAGATCACGGAATCGGTCCGGGTATAGATCTGGGTCTCAGCGATGATGATCTGAATTTCGACATTGCCGATGACAGCGACGAGAACCTGACCATCGAAGAGGTGCTTGCCGACAATATGCTGACCCCGGATGAGGGCGATATCCACGCCTGTCGTCTGGCACTTGATGGGGACATGCTGCTGCCCGGCTTTGACCCCGATGCAGCCAAAGCCCGCATCAGGGCGACCCGTCAGAAGCTGGATGAGGTCTGCACCTGCGCGGGAACCTATATCGCCTCGCTGGGAGAGCCCTTCCAGCAAGAGGTTGAACAGGCGATGAATCCGGCAACGATCTACGGATCCTCGCTGGCGGCAGGGATCAATTTCTGCATTGATGACTAAGGCCAGCACGCCTGCGCAACAGCGGCCCGCACAGCGCAGGCTGCAGAGCCCCGGGTCGCCGTTGCGCGCCCCGGGGCTTTTCATCTCTGCGCCCCCCCTGCGGCCCCATTCCTGCCCGGGCGGTTGCACCAATACGAATCGCGGCGTCATGCCCATGTTTCCTGATGGTTGCACCAATGTGATCACGGGCGAAATTCTGTGATCACACTTTTTATTCTCGTGATCACAAAGCGCGAATTTTAGCCAATTCCCGCCGAAACAACGCGGATTGAATTGGCCAGCCGGGGCTTTCCATGGCAGAAGGTCGCCAGATCTTCACCGAATACGGGAAACGCCCCCATGAACATCCATGAATATCAGGCCAAGGCGCTGCTTCGCTCTTATGGCATTCCGGTTTCCGATGGGCGCGTCGTGCTCAAAGCCGAGGACGCCAAGACCGCCGCAGGCGAGCTTGATGGCCCGCTCTGGGTGGTGAAGTCGCAGATCCATGCCGGCGGTCGCGGCAAGGGCAAATTCGTCGAGCCTGAGGCCGGCGAAAAAGGCGGCGTGCGCCTGGCGAAATCGGTCGAAGAGGCCGCTGAATTCGCCCGTCAGATGCTGGGCCGCACCCTTGTCACGATCCAGACCAGCCCGGCTGGCAAGCAGGTCAACCGCATCTATATCGAAGATGGTTCGGACATCGAGCGCGAGCTTTATCTTGCGCTGCTGATCGACCGTCAGACCAGCCGCATCTCGATCGTCGCCTCGACCGAGGGCGGCATGGATATCGAAGAGGTCGCGCATTCGACCCCGGAAAAAATCCACACCATCACCGTCGATCCGGCCACGGGCCTGCAGGATTTCCACGGCCGCCGCGTTGCTTTCTCGCTGGGGCTGAAAGGCGCGCAGGTCAAACAGGCCGTCGGCATCGTGAAGAACCTCTATAAGCTCTTCATCGACAAAGACATGGACATGCTTGAGATCAACCCGCTGGTCGTGATGACCGACGGCAATCTGAAGCTGCTTGACGCGAAAATGGGCTTTGACGGCAATGCGATCTACCGCCACGCCGATATCGCCGCGCTGCGCGACGAGACCGAGGAAGACCCGAAAGAGCTGGAAGCCTCGAAGTTCGATCTGAACTACATCGCGCTGGACGGTGAAATCGGCTGCATGGTGAACGGCGCAGGCCTTGCCATGGCGACCATGGACATCATCAAGCTTTACGGCGCAGAGCCTGCGAACTTCCTCGATGTTGGCGGCGGCGCCACCAAAGAGAAAGTGACCGAAGCCTTCAAGATCATCACCTCGGATCCGAACGTCAAAGGCATCCTCGTGAATATCTTCGGCGGCATCATGCGCTGCGACATCATCGCCGAGGGCGTGATTGCAGCCGTGAAAGAAGTCGGCCTGAAGGTTCCGCTGGTGGTCCGGCTGGAAGGCACCAACGTCGATCTGGGCAAAAAGATCATCAATGACAGCGGTCTGAACGTGATCGCCGCCGATGACCTCTCGGATGCGGCGAAAAAGATCGTCGCGGCCGTTAAGGGCTGACAGCCATGGCTCTGCGCTCTCTCTCTGCCGTTCTGGCGCTGGTGCTGCTTGCAGCGCCCGTCAGTGCTGACGAGGCTGCGGGCGCAGAGCAGGCCTCTGCACGTCTGGCCACCGCCAGCGGCGAGGGTCTGCTGCAAGCGGCCTATGCGACCTGTCTTGAGCTGGGCAATAAGGCTGATGCCGCGACCGAGGCTTTCCGCAAGGCAGGCTGGTCGGTCGAGGGGGATGCCGAAACGGGCTTTTACGAAAGCGCGGGGCCGGAAGATCTTTTCGCGCTGACCTGGGCGGATGGCGGTTTTTGCCTGATCCAGTCTGAAACCATCGGTTCTGCCCGTGCGGCAGAGCTGCTGGCCGGGGTGCTGGCAGAGGCAGGGCTAACGGCGGCACCATCGGCCGCTGAGGCAGGGGGCGAATGCCCGACGCTTGCCCTGGCGCAGATCGGCGCGATGGTCGAAGTCACCTCTTCGGGCAATGATCCGGTCTGTGTCTCTTCCGACAATAGTGGCGTAAGTTTCACCTGGGCAACGGAAGAATGACCGCGACCCGCACCCTGTTTCAAGTAAGGAAGCTATTCATGCGCATTAAAGTGACCCTGCCAGCCATTATGCTGCTTTCCGTTCTCGCTGCCTGCGGCGGTGGCTATGGTCCTGAGAATGACCCGGTCCGCGTCTGCCAGGAGCAGGCAGAAATGGCCAAAGCGGGGCGTACCGATGGCCGCCCGATCACCATCACCTGCCCGACCGGCGCAGGACGTGCAGAGGTTCGCAACAGCTATAACGCGAATGCCGACATGTACCGCGCGGGCAATGCCGCGATGATCGCTGTCGGCACCGCGAAGTAATCCCCGCCTCCTGCAGGCTGGGCGAGACAAAGAACATGCGGTGGCCCGGCCTGGCCCGGGTCTCCGTGAGGATAGATCTATTCTGCAAGGAGGCCCGGATGGCCGTTCTGATCAATAAGCATACCAAGGTCATCTGTCAGGGCATCACCGGCTCGCAGGGGACATTCCACACCGAGCAGGCCATTGCCTATGGCACCCAGATGGTCGGCGGCGTGACGCCGGGCAAAGGTGGCAGCAGCCACCTCGGCCTGCCGGTCTTCGACTCGGTGCATGACGCGGTGGAAAAGACCGGCGCTGATGCGACCGTGATCTATGTGCCGCCGCCCTTCGCAGCCGACTCGATCCTTGAGGCGATCGACGCCGAGATCCCGCTGATCGTCGCGATCACCGAGGGTATCCCGGTTCTCGACATGATGAAGGTCAAGCGCGCGCTGATCAACTCGAAGTCGCGCCTGATCGGGCCGAACTGCCCCGGCGTCATGACGCCCTCGCAGTGCAAAATCGGCATCATGCCCGGCAATATCTTCTCGGTCGGCTCGGTGGGCGTTGTTTCGCGCTCGGGCACGCTTACCTATGAAGCGGTGAAGCAAACCACCGATGTCGGCCTTGGCCAGTCCTCGGCTGTCGGGATCGGTGGCGACCCGATCAAAGGGACCGAGCATCTTGACGTTTTGGAAATGTTCCTGGCAGACCCTGAGACGCATTCGATCATCATGATCGGCGAAATCGGCGGCTCTGCCGAAGAGGAGGCTGCGCAATTCCTGGCCGACGAGAAGAAGAAAGGCCGCTGGAAGCCGACCGCTGGCTTCATCGCGGGCCGCACTGCTCCTCCGGGCCGTCGTATGGGCCATGCCGGTGCGATCGTCGCAGGCGGCAAGGGCGATGCGGAATCGAAGATCGAAGCCATGCTGAGCGCAGGCATCGTGGTGGCAGACAGCCCCGCGACCCTGGGCGAGGCTGTGCTGAAAGCAATCAAGGGCTGATCATGCAACCGGCGCAAGCCATAGGGGCCCTGCGATACAGGTCCTGTCTTTCCCCGGTGCGGGCCCTCCGCGCCGTGGAAGCCCGGCTTCCGCCCGCTGCAGTCACACGCTCTGTCAGGATGGTCTGCGCCGCAGATCCCTGCCTGCCGCAAAGCCCCGGCTTTGCGGCGCTTACGCATTTGGCCCTGGCTGCCCCGGCCCGCCAGGCTGCTCCCAACCGTTACGGTCCCAACCCTACCGAGGTCCAGTCATGACCGACCAGTCCCCCACCGCCGCTTTCAATGCCTCGTCCTTTCTTGACGGGGCCAATGCCGATTACGTCGACCAGCTTCAGGCGCGTTATGCGGCCGACCCCAATTCGGTCGATGCCGCCTGGGCCGAGTTCTTCCGTGCGCTTGGCGACAGCGAGCAGGACGCGAAAAAGGCGGCCACTGGCCCGTCCTGGGCCCGCGCTGACTGGCCGCCGCAGCCGGTGGATGATCTGACCGCCGCGCTGACCGGCGAATGGCCGATGCCCCAGGCGAAAGAGGGCAAGGCCGCTGGCGCAAAGATCGCCGCCAAGGCCCAGGATCAGGGCGTCAACCTGACCGAGGCGCAGCTGCAACGCGCGGTGATCGATTCCATCCGGGCGCTGATGATCATCCGCGCCTATCGGATCCGCGGCCACCTGGCGGCAGACCTCGACCCACTGAACATGCGCGATGAGCTGAACCACCCGGAACTGGACCCGGCCTCTTATGGCTTCACCGAGGCCGATCTGGATCGCCCGATCTTCCTTGATAACGTGCTGGGGCTGTCACATGCCTCGATGCGCCAGATCACCGACATTCTGAAGCGCACCTACTGCGGCACTTTCGCGCTGCAATACATGCATATCTCGAACCCCGAGGAATCCGCCTGGCTGAAAGAGCGGATTGAGGGCTACGGCAAAGAGATCGCCTTCACCCGCGAGGGCCGCCGCGCCATCCTGAAAAAGCTGGTCGAGGCAGAGGGTTACGAGAAATTCCTCCATGTGAAATACATGGGCACCAAGCGCTTCGGCCTGGACGGCGGCGAGGCGCTGATCCCCGCGATGGAGCAGATCATCAAGCGCGGCGGCCAGCTGGGCGTGAAGGATATCGTGGTCGGCATGCCGCACCGTGGCCGCCTGAACATCCTGGCGAACGTGATGGGCAAGCCCTACCGCGCGATCTTCAACGAGTTCCAGGGCGGCAGCTTCAAGCCCGAGGATGTCGATGGCTCGGGCGATGTGAAATATCACCTCGGCGCGTCTTCGGATCGCACCTTTGACGGCAATACCGTTCACCTGTCGCTGACCGCGAACCCCTCGCACCTTGAGGCGGTGAACCCGGTCGTGCTGGGCAAGGTTCGCGCCAAGCAGGACCAGCTGAACGATACCGCAGAGCGGGTGGCCGTGCTGCCGATTCTTCTGCATGGTGACGCGGCTTTCGCGGGCCAGGGCGTTGTCGCCGAATGTCTGCAGCTTTCGGGCATTCGCGGCCATCGCACCGGCGGCTGTATCCATATCATCGTGAACAACCAGATCGGCTTTACCACCGCGCCGCATTTCTCGCGCACCTCGCCCTACCCGACCGATATCGCGCTGATGGTCGAGGCGCCGATCTTCCACGTCAACGGTGACGACCCCGAGGCCGTGGTCCACGCCGCCCGCATCGCCACCGAATTCCGCCAGAAGTTCCACAAAGACGTGGTTCTGGACATCTTCTGCTATCGCCGCTTTGGTCACAACGAAGGCGACGAGCCGATGTTCACCAACCCGGCGATGTATAAAAACATCCGCAAACAAAAGACCACGCTGCAGCTTTATACCGAGCGGCTGGTGAAAGACGGCCTCATCCCCGAGGGTGAGATCGAGGATATGAAAGCCGCCTTCCAGGCCCATCTGAATGAGGAATTCGAGGCCGGTAAGGAATATAAGCCCAATAAGGCCGACTGGCTGGACGGGCGCTGGAAATCCATGAGCCGCCCCGGCGCTGACAATTACCAGCGTGGCGAAACCTGGATCAAACCAGAGACCTTCCAGGAAATCGGCACCGCGCTGACCCGCCTGCCCGAGGGCTTTGACGCGCATAAAACCGTCTCGCGCCTGCTGGAAGCCAAGAAGAAGATGTTTGAGACCGGCGAGGGCTTTGACTGGGCCACCGCCGAGGCCCTGGCCTTCGGATCGTTGCAGGTCGAAGGCTTCCCGGTTCGCCTTTCGGGCCAGGACTGCACCCGTGGCACCTTCAGCCAGCGTCACTCCGGCATCGTCGACCAGACGACCGAGGAACGCTACTATCCGCTGAACCACATCCGCGCCGGTCAGGCCCGCTATGAGGTCATCGACTCGATGCTCTCGGAATATGCGGTGCTCGGGTTCGAATATGGCTACTCGCTGTCCGAGCCCAATGCCCTGACGCTCTGGGAAGCGCAGTTCGGCGATTTCGCCAATGGTGCGCAGATCATGTTCGATCAGTTCATCAACTCGGGCGAAAGCAAATGGCTGCGGATGTCGGGCCTTGTGGTTCTCTTGCCGCATGGCTTTGAGGGTCAGGGCCCCGAGCACAGCTCGGCCCGGCTTGAGCGGTTCCTGCAAAACTCGGCTGAAGAAAACTGGATCGTCGCAAACTGCACCACGCCTGCGAACTACTTCCACATCCTGCGTCGCCAGCTGCATCGTGACTTCCGCAAGCCGCTGATCCTGATGACGCCGAAATCGCTGCTGCGTCACCCCATGGCGATCTCGAAGGCTGAGGATTTTACCGACGGTTCCACCTTCCACCGCGTCCTCTGGGATGATGCGCAAAAGGGCAACTCGACGCTGAAGCTGAAATCCGACGACAAGATCCGCCGCGTGGTGATCTCTTCGGGCAAGGTCTATTATGACCTGCTGGCCGAGCGTGACGCCCGTGGCCAGGACGATGTCTATCTGCTGCGGCTGGAACAGATCTATCCGGTCCCGACCGTCGCCCTGCAGATCGAGCTGGCCCGTTTCGCCAATGCCGAATTCGTCTGGTGCCAGGAAGAGCCGAAGAACCAGGGCGCCTGGTCCTTCATCGAGCCGGAACTCGAGCAGCTTCTGACCCGCGTGCGCGGCACGACCACCCGCCCGGTTTACGCGGGCCGTGTGGCTTCGGCCTCGCCTGCAACGGGCCTGGCCTCGCGCCACAAGGCCGAGCAGGCCGCGCTGATCGCCGCCGCTCTGGCTGAATGACATTTGCGCCCCGTGCACAGGATCGCACGGGGTCCAACCACAATCTGACTGATGCCCGCCAGACAGGGGCTAAGGAGTAGAGAATATGACTGACGTTATGGTCCCCGCACTCGGCGAATCGGTATCCGAGGCAACCGTTTCCACCTGGTTCAAAAAGGTGGGCGACACCGTCGCGCAGGACGAAATGCTGTGCGAGCTGGAAACCGACAAGGTTTCGGTTGAGGTCCCCTCGCCTGTCGCAGGCGTGCTGGCCGAGATCATCGCCCAGGAAGGCGAAACCGTCGCGGCCAACGCCCGCCTCGCCATCGTCTCCGAAGGCGCCACCGGGGCCGCCCCCGCAGCGCCCGCCGCCAAAGCTGCGGCCCCTGCCGCCCCGGCTGCCGCCGCACCTGCCGGCAAAGATGTCGAGGATGCCCCTTCTGCGAAGAAAGCCATGGCAGAGGCCGGGCTGTCGCGCGATCAGGTCCAGGCCTCGGGCAAAGACGGCCGCGTGATGAAGGAAGACGTGGCCCGCGCCGTGGCCGGGGCGCCGGGTGCCGCAGCCGCCGCAGTTGCCCCTGCCCCCGCACCGGCTGCGATCCCGCGCGCACCTGTGCCCGCCGATGACGCCGCCCGCGAAGAGCGCGTCAAGATGACCCGCCTGCGCCAGACCATCGCGCGCCGCCTGAAAGACGCCCAGAACACCGCCGCCATGCTGACCACCTATAATGAGGTGGACATGTCGGGGATCATGCAGCTGCGCAACGAATACAAAGACCAGTTCGAGAAGAAGCACGGCGTCAAACTCGGCTTCATGTCCTTCTTCGTAAAGGCCTGCTGTCACGCGCTGAAAGAAGTGCCCGAGGTGAATGCCGAGATCGACGGCACCGATGTTGTCTATAAAAACTACGTCCATATGGGTGTGGCGGTTGGCACGCCTTCGGGGCTGGTGGTTCCGGTGGTGCGCGATGCGGATCAGATGGGCTTTGCCGCGATCGAGAAAAAGATCGCAGAACTGGGCCTGCGCGCTCGCGACGGCAAGCTGACCATGGCAGAGATGGCAGGCGGCTCGTTCACCATCTCGAACGGCGGCGTCTACGGCTCGCTGATGTCCTCACCGATCCTGAACCCGCCGCAATCGGGGATCCTTGGCATGCATAAGATCCAGGACCGCCCGGTCGTGGTCGGCGGCCAGATCGTGATCCGCCCGATGATGTATCTGGCGCTCTCCTACGACCACCGCATCGTCGATGGCAAAGGCGCCGTGACCTTCCTCGTGCGCGTCAAAGAGGCGCTGGAAGACCCCCGCCGCCTGCTGATGGATCTCTGATCCATGCCTTTCGGCGCGCTTCAGCTTTCACAGACCGCAGGCAGCTCTGCCTGCGGTCGCACCATCCGGGCCCCTATCGGGGCCCGGCTGACAGCGCCCCCCCGACATCTCCATCCGCTACGTGAAGCGTCGCCGAAATGAGCCCCGAGCTTACCGCCCTGACCTGCGCGATCCTCGTTCAGATGCTTGCTATTGCGGCTGCCGGGGCGCGGATGACCCGTGAATTTGGCCCGCGCTACAATGCGGGTCCGCGTGATCACACGCCCGAGGCCTCACCGCTGCTGGGCAGGTTGCGCCGGGCGGTCAACAACGGGTTTGAGGGGCTCGCGCTTTTTGCACCGATGGTGCTGATCGTCGTCATCACAGGCAAGACATCAAACCTGACCGCTGTCGCGGCCTGGATCTATGTCGCCGCCCGCCTGCTCTATATCCCGGCCTATGCGCTTGGCCTTGCGCCATGGCGTTCGGTCATCTGGGTGGTGGGCTTTGCCGCCACTCTTACGCTGACAGGGGTCGCCCTCTTCGCCCCCACCTGATTTTCATCTGTCCAGAAATATCCCCGGGGGTCCGGGGGCAGGCAGCCCCCGGCCAACGGCCACCAGAAGGAGACCACCCATGGCAGATTTCGACGTTATCGTGATCGGCGGCGGCCCCGGCGGCTATGTGGCCGCGATCCATGCCGCCCAGCTCGGCCTGAAAACCGCCTGCGTCGAAGGGCGTGAAACGCTCGGCGGCACCTGTCTGAATGTGGGCTGCATCCCGTCCAAGGCCTTGCTGAACGCCACCCATCATCTGCACGAAGTGCATGAGAACTTTGAGAAAATGGGCCTGATGGGCGCCAATCCCAAAGTCGATTGGGAACGGATGCTGCGCTATAAGGATGATGTCGTTTCCGGTAATACCAAGGGCATCGAATTCCTGTTCAAGAAGAACAAGATCACCTGGCTGAAAGGCTGGGGCTCAATCCCGGCTGCAGGCCAGGTCAAAGTCGGTGAAGAGATCCACAAGGCGAAAAATATCATCATCGCCACCGGCTCGACCGCCTCGGTTCTGCCCGGGATCACCGTTGATGAGGAAATCATCGTCACCTCGACCGGGGCGCTGGCGCTGCCGAAGATCCCGAAATCCATGGTCGTGATCGGCGCAGGGGTGATCGGGCTGGAAATGGGCTCGGTCTATGCGCGTCTGGGTGCCAAGGTCACCGTGGTCGAATATCTCGACGCGATCACCCCCGGCATGGATGGCGAAGTTGCCAAGAACTTCGAGAAAATCCTGAAGAAGCAAGGCATCGAATTTGTGCTGGGGGCCGCCGTCCAGGTGGTCGAACGCACCAAGAATGGCGCGAAAGTCGCCTGGAAGCTGAAGAAGAACGACGCGCCCGGCGAGATCGAGGCCGATGTCGTGCTGGTGGCCACCGGCCGCAAGCCCTTTACCGAGGGCCTCGGCCTTGAGGCATTGGGCGTAGAGCTGCTGCCGCGCGGCCAGATCAAAGTTGACAGCCACTGGCAGACCAATGTTCCCGGCATCTATGCCATCGGTGACGCGGTTCCGGGCCCGATGCTGGCGCATAAGGCCGAGGATGAGGGCATGGCCGTCGCCGAGGTGATCGCCGGCAAGCATGGCCACGTGAATTACGACGTGATCCCCGGTGTGGTCTACACCACCCCCGAGGTCGCCTCGGTCGGCAAAACCGAAGAGCAGCTGAAAGAAGAGGGCCGCGCCTATAAGGTCGGCAAATTCCCCTTCATGGGCAATGCCCGCGCCAAGGCCGTTTTCCAGGCTGAAGGTTTCGTCAAACTGCTGGCCGACAAAGAGACCGACCGCATTCTGGGCTGCCATATCATCGGGCCGGGCGCGGGCGATCTGATCCATGAGGTCTGCGTGGCGATGGAATTCGGGGCCTCGGCTCAGGATCTGGCGCTGACCTGCCACGCCCACCCGACCTATTCCGAGGCCGTGCGCGAAGCCGCCCTCGCCTGCGGTCTGGGCGCGATCCACGCCTGATCCGGCGCATAAAAGCAAAAGGGCGGGTGATCGACACCCGCCCTTTTTTCGTTTTCAGGGATCCTGACAGATCCCCCTGATGCGGGCCAGATATGGCCTCAGATACGGGTCTTAATGGCCGCTATGGTCGGCCTCGCCGTCTTTCGGCGCATCGATTGAGAACTCGACATCGATCCGCCCGGCGCGTTCAAAGACCAGGGTGCCGGGGACCAGATCGCCCTCATTCAGCGGGCTCTTCAGACCCATGAACATGATGTGATAGCCGCCGCGCTCAAAAGTCACGGCTTCCCCGGCGGGCACCACCAGCTCGGGCACATGGATCATCCGCGCGACGCCCTCGGCGTCGGTCTCGGTGGTGTGAACCTCGGTCTTATCGGCGATCGTGGATTCGACAGCGATCAGCTTGTCGGCCTCGGTGCCGGTATTGGTGATTTTCAGATAGCCCCCGGCGGTTTTGGCCACAGCGGGCGGCGTCGGGATATAGGGATGACCAATTTCGAGATCGCCGCCCTTGAAGCCATGGGCAAAGACCGGGCCAGAAATCATCGCGGCCACCAAGGCCGAAGCAAGCAGTTTCATCTTCATTTTATATGTCCATTCAACAGGTTGAGACAGGGTCGGGCACATAGCCCGGCTCAGAAAATTCCGTCTCAGAGGAATGGGGGCCCCCGCGCCACCGGATGGCTGTGCCAGGGGGCGGCCGGAACCGGGTCGGGGATAGGATGAAGCTGCGCAACCAGCCGATAGCGGATCGGCACAGCAAGACCCGGTGCATCGACCAGTGCCAGATCATCGGCAATCCGGCATAGCGGGCAACTGCCGCCAGGGCCATTATGCCCTTCACCACAAAGATCATTCAGATTGCCGCCCGCCAGGACAAAGGCCTCAAGTGCGGCCTCATCCCCGCCCGGCAGGCGATGCGCAAAGGCGGCCGTGGTCATGGACAAAGCCATCACCATTGCGACCATCAGCCGTGTCAGCCTGTTGCGCAGCAGAATCATCATCGCGCTATTTTGGGCGATCCGCCATTGCATGACAATGCGACCAATACCTTACCAGCCAAGCGCCTTGCGCAGCATATTTGCAGCGACAATGATCAGAAACAGCGCGAAAATCCGCTTCAGCGGCTTTGGATCCATCGCATGGGCCAGCTTCACGCCATAGCTGGTGGTCACCATGGTGATGCCGATCACCACCGCAAAGGCGGGCAGGTTTACCGCGCCCAGCGTCAGCGGCGGGCTGCTGGCCGGATCCAGCGGCATGAACAGAAAGCCGATCACCGAGGGCAGCGCAATCGTCACCCCAAAGCCCGAGGCCGTCGCCACCGCCCGATGGATCGGCGCGCCGTAAAGCGTCATCAGCGGCACCCCGAAAGAGCCGCCACCGATCCCCATCAGCACCGACAGGAACCCCACGACCGAGGAAAACACCGCCCGCACCGGGCCTTTGGGCATTTCATCGGCGATGCGCCAGCTTTGCTTGCCAAAGGCCATGTAAAGGCCGACGACCATGCCCAGCCCGCCGAAAATCGCCTGCAACACCACCGAGCGCAGCTGCGAGGCAACCAGCATCCCCAGCACCGCCCCGATCACGATGCCAGGGGCCCAGGATTTCAGCACCTCCCAATCGACCGCGCCCTTTTTGTTATGCGCCGCGACAGATCGGATCGAGGTGAAGATGATGGTCGCAAGCGAGGTCGCCAGACAGACCTGCATCACATGCGGCCCGTCATAGCCAAGCGCGGTGAAGACGTAGAAGAAGGCGGGCACCAGCACGATGCCGCCACCCACGCCCAGAAGCCCGGCGATGATCCCGGCCAGCGCACCAACCGCCAGCAGCACAAGGATCAGCGGCACCAGGGTCGAGAGGTCAGGGAACATGCGCAATCTCCTGCGGCTTTCGAAACATATGGTCTGCCTAAGCCAGCGCCGGGGCGGTGAAAAGACCAGGCCCCGCGCGATTGCAAAGAAAGGCGGGCAATTCCGCCTTTCGCCTGCCCGGGGGGAAGAAAATACTCAGGTCACGCGGATGTCCAGCGCGGCAAAGCCCGCGATCCTGGCCTGGATCAGATCGCCCGGGCTGACCGCGCCCACCCCGGCGGGGGTGCCCGTCATGATGATATCGCCCGGCTGCAGCTGAAACCAGCGCGAGAGGGTGGCGATGACCTCGGGGATTTTCCAGATCATCTGGTTCAGATCGCCGCTTTGCCTGCGCTGGCCGTTCACATCCAGGGTGATCGCGCCCGCTGCCGGATGGCCGATCTCGCTGGCCGGGCTTAACGGGCCGCAAGGCGCCGAATGGGCGAAGTTTTTGCCGATCTCCCAGGGGCGGCCCAGCTTTTTGGCCTCGGCCTGCAGGTCGCGCCGCGTCATATCAAGGCCGATGCCATAGCCCCAGACATGGCTCAGCGCAGCTTCCACCGGAATATCGCGCCCGCCAAGGCCCAGGGCGACCACCAGCTCGACCTCATGCTGCACGTCCTGGCTGCCGGGGGGATAGGGGAAAGTCCCGTCTGCGGTGACGCAATCGGCGCTTTTCAGAAAGAAGAACGGCGGCTCGCGGTCGGGGTCATGGCCCATTTCAACCGCATGGGCCGCATAGTTGCGCCCGATACAAAAGACGCGGTTCACCGGGAAAAGCCGGTCGCTGCCCTGCACCGGCAGCGCGGCCTGCGGCGGGGGGGTAATCACGTAGCGGGGGGAATCACTTTCGGTCATGGGCAGCGCGGGCTCCTGGCAATCTGCTTTGTTTTCAGCCCCCCCGCCCGGATCTGCAAGCCCTGCCCCGCTTTGGGACAGGCGTTACCGCAACCAGCCGCCACGGCGATGCAGCGCGGGTGTTTTCTGACGGAAAACATGGCAATAAACGGATAATTCTGCCGCTTGCCGCAGCTGCACAGTTGCACCGGCAGCAACTGTCCCCCAGAAGAGGCAACAGAGTTGCATTGCCCCGGACCAGACAGCCAGCGGTGCCCTGTTGCACTGGCCAGCTGCGCCCGACCGGGCAGAGGCAGCGACCGCCCCATTTGCGGGCGGCCCATCAGATCGCTAACGGAGGATCAGCGCAGATGACCGACAAGGCTATGCCCGCAATCGTTTACACCAAAGTGGATGAGGCCCCCGAGCTGGCCTCTTACTCGCTGCTGCCGATCGTTCAGCGCTTTGCCAAAGCGGCGGGGATCTCGGTTGCGACCCGCGACATCTCGCTGGCGGGCCGCATTATCGCCGCCTTCCCCGAGCGTCTGACGGCGGCGCAAAAGCAGGCTGATGATCTGGCGGGCCTGGGCGAATGGGTGAAAACGCCAAAGGCCAATGTGATCAAGCTGCCGAATATCTCGGCATCCGTGCCGCAGCTGGTGGCGGCGATCAAAGAGCTGCAGGGCCAGGGCTATGCGCTGCCCGATTACCCGGCAGAGCCCGCCACGGCTGAGGAAAAAGAGATCCGCGCCCGTTATGACGCGATCAAGGGTTCGGCCGTGAACCCGGTTCTGCGCGAGGGCAACTCCGACCGCCGCGCCGCCAAAGCGGTGAAGAATTACGCCAAAGCGCATCCGCATTCGATGGGCAAATGGTCCGCGGACAGCAAAACTCGCGTGGCGGCGATGGCTGGCGGCGATTTCTTCTCGAATGAGACCTCGGTCACGCTGACTGCGGCCCAGGCGGGCAAGGTGAAGATTGAGCTGACGGGCAAATCCGGCAAGGTCACCGTGCTGAAAGATGGCGTGAACCTGCCCGAGGGCACGGTTGTCGACGCAACCTTCATGTCGGCCAAAGCGCTGGATGCGTTTCTGGCCGATGAGATTGCAAAGACCAAAGCCGAGGGGATCCTGTTCTCGGTTCACCTGAAAGCCACGATGATGAAGGTCTCGGACCCGATCATCTTTGGCCATGTGGTCAAGGCCTGGCTGCAGCCGGTTTACGCAAAACACCCCGAGCTGGCTGACCTTGACGCGAATGGCGGCCTTGGCAGCCTGCTTGCGCAGATCAAAGCGCTGCCGAATGGCGAAGCGATCCTTGCCGATGTCGATGCGACCATGGCGGCGCGTCCGCCGCTTTACATGGTGAATTCGGACAAGGGCATCACCAACCTGCATGTGCCCTCGGATGTGATCATCGACGCCTCGATGCCCGCACTGCTTCGCGCAGGCGGCAAGGGCTGGGGCCCGGACGGGAAAGAGGCAGACACCGTCTGCGTGATCCCTGACACATCCTATGCGCCCGTCTATGACGAAAGCGTTAAGTATTTCATCGAGACCGGGGCCCTGGATCCGGCGACCGCAGGCACGGTGCAAAACGTCGGCCTGATGGCGCAAAAGGCCGAGGAATATGGCTCGCACCCGACCACCTTCGAGATCCCCGAGGATGGCACCGTCCGCGTGATCGCCGCCAATGGCGACGTGCTGCATTCGCATGACGTTGAGGCAGGCGACATTTGGCGTCTGTGCTCGACCCGCAAGGCGGCGATCCTGGACTGGGTGCAGCTGGCCATCGACCGTCAGCGGCTGGAAGGCTGCCAGGCGATCTTCTGGCTGGATGAGACCCGCGCCCATGACCGCGAGCTGCTGGCCTATGTGCGCCCGATCCTCAGGGAAAAAGGCGTCGAGGCGAAGTTCCAGGTTCTCGCCCCGCGCGAAGCGACCCGGCTTTCGTTTGAAACCATCCGCGCGGGCAAGGATAGCATCGCCATCACCGGCAATGTGCTGCGCGACTATCTGACCGACCTTTTCCCGATCCTGGAACTCGGCACCTCGGCCAAGATGCTGTCGATCGTCAAGCTGATGCAGGGCGGCGGCATGTTCGAGACCGGCGCGGGCGGCTCGGCGCCCAAGCACGTGCAGCAGCTGATGGAGGAAAACCACCTTCGCTGGGACAGCCTGGGCGAGTTCTGCGCGCTTGGCGAAAGCCTCAGCTTCCTGGCCGAAGCGACCGGGAACGAGAAAGCCCGCGTCCTTGGTGCGGCAGTCGATCAGGCAACCCAGGGCATCCTGGACCACGAGCGCAGCCCGGGCCGCAAGGCAGGCCAGCCCGACAACCGCGACAGCCATTTCTGGTTCGCGCTTTACTGGGCCGATGCCCTGGCAAAGCAAAACTCGGATGCCGAACTGGCGGCTGAATTTGCCCCTATCGCCAAAGCGCTGATCGAGGGTGAGGCCAAAATCACCGCCGAGCTGCAGGCAGATCGCGGCAAGCCGGTCGATCTGGGCGGCTATTACCGCGGGGATGCGGCGAAAACCGCCGCCGTGATGCGCCCCTCGGCGACGCTGAACGCGATCATCGGCTGAACTGCCTGAATTTTGATCCCAAAACCGCCGGGCCAGCCCCGGCGGTTTTTCTTTGCGCCTGTGCGGCCCTTGATTCCGCCCCCCGGGACGCGCAGAAATTTCGCAACGAATAAGACAGGGAACAGGGTGATGGATCAGATGCTGGCGGAACTGGCGGCGGCCGTGGGCGGGCCCCAGGTGCTGACGGGCGCGGATATGGCGAAATATGCCAGCGACTGGATGGGCCATTATCACGGCAGCCCGCTGGCGGTGGTGCGGCCCGGCACGACCGCCGAGGTGGCAGCCTGCATGCAGATCGCGGCGCGGGCCGGGGTGAACCTGGTACCAATCGGCGGCAATACCGGGCTTGTCGGCGGCACCATGGCAACCGCCAGCCTGATAATCAGCCTTGACCGGATGAACCGCATCCGCGAGCTGCGCCCCGGTGCGCGCCTCGTGATCGCCGAAGCTGGCGTCATCTTGCAAAAGATCCATGAGGCCGCCGAGGCCGAGGGGCTTTATTTCCCGCTTTGGTTCGGGGCGCGCGGCTCGGCGATGCTGGGGGGGGCGCTTTCGACCAATGCGGGCGGCTCGAATGTGCTGCGCTATGGCTCAACCCGGGGGCTGTGCCTCGGGCTTGAGGTGGTGCTGGCCGACGGGCGCATCCTCAACCTGATGAGCGAGCTGCACAAAGACAATTCCGGCTATGATCTGAAACAGCTGTTCATCGGCGCCGAGGGGACGCTGGGCATCATCACCGCCGCCGTGATGAAGCTGGTCCCCGCGCCGCGTGCCCATGCAACGGCGGTGGTGGCCGCAGACAGCCTGCCCAAAGCGCTTGGCCTTTTGAACCGCATGCAAGAGGCCACGGGCGGCCGGGTCGAGGCGTTTGAGCTGATGCCCGAAGATTACTCGCACAGGCTGTCAAAGGTACGCCCCGATCTGGGCCAGCCCTTTGCGACGATCCCGCCGGTAACGCTTTTGATCGAGGCGGCGACCACCTCGGCGGATGAGGCAAATCCCGGCCCGGATGGCCAGGTGCCGCTGGTGGCAAAGCTGGAAACCGTTCTGGGCACGATGCTGGAAGAAGGTCTGATCGACGACGCCGTGATCGCACAGTCTGAGGCACAGCGCATGGCGATCTGGGCCCGGCGCGAGGCTGCCGCCGAGATCTGTCACGGCATCCATCCCTTTGTCGACACCGATATCTGCCTGCCGATTGACCGCGTTGACACCTTCCTGACCGGGATCGGCGCGCGGCTGGCAGCGATTGATCCCGCGGCCACGACGATCACCGTCGGCCATCTGGGCGATGGCAACCTGCATTTCTCGGTCTACCCAACCCGTGAGGGGCTGGAAGATCCGGTGATGAACTGCGTTGAGGATATGGTCGCGGAACTGGGCGGATCTTTCTCAGCCGAGCACGGGATCGGGCTGTCGAAACTGCCCTCGATGCGCAGGCGCAAGGATCCGGTGGCGCTGGATGTGATGCGTGCGGTGAAGGCCGCGCTGGACCCCGAGGGCCGGATGAACCCCGGCAAGGTGATCCCCGCCAGGGGCTGACCGGGCCGCAGCGTTACGCAAGTTTCACATCGCTGAGAACCCGGTGTCACAACCGCAGATTAGGTCCGCCCAAGGCAATCAAAGGCGGACCCTCATGCTGGAAGTGAAATCCGTAACCCGGATATTTGGCCAGAAAGCTGCCGTGGACAATGTCAGCTTTACCATCGACGGCCCCGGCTTTGTCGGGATCATCGGGCGCTCGGGGGCCGGGAAATCCACCTTCCTGCGGATGATGAACCGCCTGCTGGATGCCAGCTCGGGCGAGATCCGCGTCGAGGGCCGCAATGTGCTGGCGCTGAAAGGCCGCGAGGCCCGCGCCTGGCAAAGCCAATGCGCGATGATCTTTCAGCAGTTCAACCTGGTGCCCCGGATGGATGTGGCCTCGAACGTGCTGCATGGCATTCTGAACCGCCGCAGCTCTTTGCAGACGCTGTTCAACATCTGGTCGAAAGACGACATCCTGAAGGCGCTGGCGATCCTTGACCGCCTTGGCATCCAGGAACAGGCCCCCAAACGCGCCGAGGCGCTGTCGGGCGGCCAGCAGCAGCGTGTCGCCATTGCGCGCGCCCTGATGCAGGACCCAAAAATCATCCTCGCCGATGAGCCGATTGCATCTTTGGACCCGATGAACGCCCAGGTCGTGATGGACACGCTGAAGGCGATCAATGTCGAGGATGGCCGCATGGTCATCGCCAATCTCCACACGCTGGACACCGCGCGGCGCTATTGCGACCGGGTGATCGGCATGCGCGATGGCCGCGTGGTGTTCGACGGCACGCCAGATCAGCTGTCAACCGGCGTGGCGCGTGACATCTATGGCGCGGATGAGACCTTCAACGAGGCCGCAACCTCGACCGCGATCCCGGCTGATGCAACCGCCGACCGCAGCTATGCCGACACTTTGATGTCGTGACGCAACAGCCCCGGACGCGCCCGCGTTACGGGGTTTTTCTTACCCCTTTCCACCTTCCCCCTCCATGGAGAAAACCATGAAAACCCTCGCACTCGCTTTGGCTGTCACCACCGCCCTCTCGGGCATGGCACATGCGCAAGAGATCAAACAGTTCAACCTCGGCATCCTTGGCGGTGAAAACGCCCAGGACCGAATGACCTCGAATGAGTGCTACCGCGCCGCCATCGAGGAAGCCCTCGGCGTTCCGGTCAAGGTCTTCACCCCGGCTGACTATGACGGCGTGATCCAGGGCCTGCTGGGCGGCACCATCGACCTCGCCTGGATGGGTGCCTCGGGCTATGCGAAAGCCTATATGACCGACCCGGAATCGGTTGAGGCCGTTCTGACCAAGCAAAACATGGACGGCTCGACCGGCTATTACTCGATCGCATTTGCGCGCACCGACTCTGGCATCAAGTCGATCGAAGACGCCAAAGGCAAGAAATTCGCCTTTGCCGAGCCGAATTCGACCTCGGGCTACCTGGTTCCCGGCGCTGAAATGGCCGGCAAATACGGCCCGCTGGATCAGTATTTCTCGGAAGTGCGCTTCTCGGGCGGCCATGAGCAATCCATCGTCGGCGTGGCGAATGGCGATTTCGACGCCGCTGTCGCCTGGGCTGACGGCCTGGGCAACTGGGAAGACGGCTATAACTCGGGCGCCTTCCGCAAGGCAGCTGACGCGGGCCTCGTGAATATGAACGACATCCAGGAAATCTGGCGCTCGGCCCTGATCCCCGAAGGCCCGATGGTGATCCGCAAAGCCCTGCCGCAGGACGTGAAAGACAAGGTTATCAAACTGACCGCCGACCTGCATGAAACCAACAAGGAATGCGCTTATGGCGTCGCCGCTGGCGAGGCGCTGGACTTCGTTCCGGTCACCCATGAGGCCTATATCGGCATCGTCGAGGCCCGCAAACTGCAAGACAATCAATAATCCTGTCTGACCCAAAGCCGGGCCTTCCTCTTGCGAAGGCCCGGTCTCTTTTTATGCGGGGACATCATGGTTGATATCGCTTACGGGCCCGGCCCGGATCGCAAGCCCGAAGGCGGCAGCACGATCACCACATCCGAGGCCTATCTGGAGATGGTGCGCCGCCGCCGTCTTTACAGCGGCATCATCCTGGCGCTTTTCATCGCGCTGATGGTGGCAGGGTTCCAGCTGGCCCAAAGCCGCAATGCGGGCGGCTTCCTGAACGGCCTGCCGCAGATCTTCGCCTTCCCCTCCGAGGTAATCTCTGAGGCCTGGGAAAAACGCACCAATATCCCCGGCCTCTTCCTGCAGTTCCTGCCGTCGCTGATGGAGACGGTGAACATCGCCGCCGTCTCGACCCTGATCGGCGGCTTTACGGCGGCACTGCTGGCCCTGCTGGCGACGCGCGGCCTTGCCCGCTGGCCCCGCCTGACGCCCCTCTTCCGCCGCATGATGGATCTGACGCGCTCGATCCCGGAAATCGTGATCGCGCTGATGCTGATCTTCATCCTTGGCGGTGGCCCGGTGCCCGCGATGATCGCCATCAGCCTGCATACCGCCGGGGCACTCGGCAAACTCTTCTCAGAAGTCGCTGAAAACGCTGACGTAAAGCCTGTCGAGGGCCTGACCTCGGTCGGCGCCAGCTGGCTGCAACGGATGTGGCTGGGCGTGATCCCCCAGGTCGCGCCGAACTGGCTTTCCTACCTGATGCTGCGCTTTGAGATCAACGTCCGCGCCAGCGCCATCCTTGGCTTCGTCGGCTCTGGCGGCATCGGCTATGACCTGAAACTCGCCATGCAATGGGGGGCAGGGAAATACGATCAGGTGGTGGCGATCTTCCTCTTGTTGTTCCTAACCATCATCGTGATCGACCAGGTCACCGACCATTTCCGCACCCGCCTTGTCAAAGGCGACCGCAAGGCGAGGGCCTGAGCCATGACCATCAGCCTGAACACGCCCAATACTCTTTCGACCGAGGCCCTGCTGGCCACCTTCCGCAGACGCAGCCGGATGGCCTTCCTGGTGCCAGGGGTGATCCTTGCCTATCTGACCTGGATCTTCTTCGCCTTCGACATTCCCGGCATCGCGGCACGGGCGAAAACCGACAATGCCGCCGTGCTGCTGACCGATTTCTGGGCCCATAAAACCCATGTCACCCGCGACAATCGCACAGGCAATCTGTCGATCTCAAAAGACGGCGAAAACCGAGGCGCCTATCCGCCCGGCCTGCTGCCCGACTGGGTCACTGTCACCAATGGCGTCACCACAATCGACCTGGGCCAGGGCAATATCGTCACCTATGACGACCAGGGGGCCCGCTATATCGTGCCCGAATACGGCACCATAGACATCCGCCCCTCAGAAGATGGCCAGTCGCTGATCCTCGACGCGCCCCAGCCGCTGCCTTCCTGGATCAACGCCTCGGATCGCCTGATCACCGTCACCACCCCGGCAGGCCGCTTCAACTATTCGCGCTCAAAGGTGGAAACCTTCCGCTACCAGGCCGGCTGGGCGCTGTTCTTCTTCACCGCCGACAGCCCCTTCTTCCAGAAATCACCGCTGGAACTGGCCGCCCTCGCCACCACAGGCGAACGCATCGACCCGAACCGTTCCAACCTCAGATATATGGCATCCGAGTTCTGGAACAACAAAATGTGGCACCATGGCGAGGTCGCCTGGGCGCTGTTCGAGACCCTGCTGATGGCCTTCATCGGCACATTTCTCGCTGCCCTCGTGGCGCTGCCGCTGGCCTTCATGGCGGCGCGCAACTTCAACCCGCTCGGGCCGCTGCGCTTCGTGATGCGCCGGATCTTCGACTTCATCCGCGGCGTCGATGCGCTGATCTGGACCATCGTCCTCGCCCGCGCCTTTGGCCCAGGGCCCATGACCGGGGCGCTGGCCATCCTGATCACCGACACCGGAACCTTCGGCAAACTCTACTCAGAAACCCTTGAAAACATCGACGAAAAGCAGACCGAGGGCATCCGCTCTACAGGTGCCACCACCCTGCAACGCGCCCGCTTCGGCGTGCTGCCCCAGGTCACGCCGGTGCTGCTCAGCCAGGTGCTCTACCTCTTTGAGTCAAACACCCGTTCCGCCACCGTCATCGGCGCGATCACCGGCGGCGGCATCGGGCTTTTGCTGACCCAGGCCATCATCACCCAAAAAGACTGGGAGGACGTGGCCTATTACATGATCCTGATCGTCCTGATGGTCATGGCGCTTGACAGCCTCTCGGGCTGGATCCGCCGCAAACTGATCAAGGGTGAATAAAAAACCCCTTTCATCTGTCCTTAAATATCCCCGCCGGAGGCTCCGCCCGATACCAAAGGGCGGGGCCTGTCCCATCAGAAAGCCCCAAAAGCAATGCCCCGCCTCAGCCCAGACCAACCCTTCCTGCACCCAAACACCCAGGTCACCAACTCGACCTTCGGCCGCTATTGCGAAATCGGCGAGGGCACCCGCGTCCTCAACTCCACCTTCGGCGATTACGCCTATGCCGAGCGCCTTTCCGACATCGCCAATACCACGGTCGGAAAATTCGCCAATATCGCCGCCATGACCCGGATCGGCCCGACCGACCACCCATTCGCCAATGCCGCCCAGCACCATTTCCTGTATCGCTCCTCCTGGTATTTCGACGATGCCGAAGATGACCCGGCGTTCTTCGCCGCCCGCGCCGCGCGGCGCACCACGCTGGGCCCCGATTGCTGGATCGGCCATGGCGCGATCATCAAACCCGAGGTCACCGTGGGCGCAGGCGCAATCGTGGCCTCGGGCGCGGTGGTCACCAAAGACGTGCCCCCCTTCGCGATTGTCGGCGGCAATACCGCGAAACTGATCCGCATGCGCTTTGACGACACCATCATCGAGCGCCTGCTGGCACTGGCCTGGTGGGACTGGGATCACGCCCGCCTGCGCGACGTTCTGCCCGATTTCCGGGCGCTGCGGGCCGAGGAATTTCTGGAGAAATACAGCGCCTAAATGCCCTCGGGCGTGACCGTCAGCGTCACCCGCTCGCCGGCAAACCAGGTGGTGCCGAACTCAACCGGCACCCCCGCCGCATCCACATTCACCGCCGTGGTGCGCAAAACCGGCGCCCCCTCGGGCAGGAGCAAGGCCAGCGCCACCATCGCCCCCGCCGCCCGCGCCGACACCCTGGTCGAGGCGCGAGTGTAATCGGCCAGGCCGCAGGCTGCCAGCGCCCGGGTGATAGAGGTTTCGCCCGCAAAGGCCTCCAACAACCCCGGAAACCGCGCCGCCGGAAAGACCGAGCGGAACACCGCAATCGGCTGCCCATCGGCCGAAGAAAGCCCCTCAACCACCACGACCTGCGCCCCCGCCTGCAGCTGCAGCGCCGCCGCCTCATCCGGGTCGGCAAGGCGTATCTCGCGCCGGGTCAGCTCTTTCATCGGCAGCCGCCCGCCCGCCTCCATCGCCTGGTGAAAGCGCACCCGTCGCCCCAGCGGATATTCTGCCGCCTGGCCCAGCACAAAAACCCCCGCGCCGCGCCGCGCATGAACCAGCCCCCGCGCCGCCAGATCCGCCAAAGCGTGGCGCACGGTGTGGCGGTTCACCCCGAAACGGGCGGACAATTCAGCCTCGGTCGGCAATCGCGCCCCGGTCGGAAAATGCCCCCGCGCGATCTCATCCGCCAGGGTTTCCGCGATCTCTTTCCACAAAGCTGTGCGCGTCATGCCACCCCCTTATCGCAGCCTTCCACCACTGGCGTCACCAAAGTTTCGCAAAACATTCGCCTTGACGTCACCTGCGGCGGCCTCATTATTTGTATAGTTGTCTAGTAATGTAGACAAGTCAGAAAAGATGTCTGCCATGAGCTTGCAAACCGAGACTTCCCCCCCCGGCTTCACCACCGACGAGCGCCGGACCTGGATGGGCCTGCTGGCCCGCTCCCGCCCCGACAGCCTGGCCAATCTGCTGCCAGAGCCGCTGCCAGAACACCAGGATCTGCGCGCCCCCGAGGTCGGCACGATGATGGTTCAGGGCCGCACCGATGCCAGCGGCGCCCCCTTTTCGCTGGGCGAGATCACCGTGACCCGCGCGACCCTGCATCTGCCCTGCGGCACCACGGGCCATGCCCTGGTCCAGGGGCGCGACCGCGCCCATGCCCGCCGCGCCGCCCTGATCGACGCGCTGATGCAAACGCCCGAGGCCAGCCGCATCCGCGAGCGCATCCTGACCCCGCTGACCAAAGCCGAAACCGACCGCCGTCAGGCCCGCGCCGCCAAGGCTGCGGCAACCCGCGTCGAATTTTTCACCCTGGTGCGCGGAGAGGACAAATGACCCTGCAATCCACCATCAAACCTTTGGAATCCGGTGGATTTTCCAATCCACCCCAGCAATCGGCCCGCGCCTTCCGTGCGATCATGCAGGCGATGGCACGCCCCGGGCAGGTGGAAAAAATCAGCGGGGCCACGCCACCCGCGCCCCTTTCGCCTGCGGCGGGCACCCTGGCGCTGGTCTTGCTGGATCAGACGACGCCGCTCTGGCTGGCCCCCTCGCATGACACGCCAGAGCTGCGGGCCTGGCTGACCTTTCACACAGGCGCCCCCTTTGCCCCCGCGCATGAGGCGCTTTTCGCAATCGGCACCTGGGCCGCGCTGAACCCGGTTGACCGCTTTGCCATTGGCACGCCCGAATATCCCGACCGCGCCGCGACTCTGATCGTCGAACTGACCGCGCTGGCGCAGGATGGCCCGCGCCTGACCGGCCCCGGCATCCGCCATGAGGCGCAGCTGTCGCTGCCGGAAATCGCGGCCTTCCAGGCCAATCGCCAACTTTACCCGCTTGGGTTTGATACGTTTTTTGCGGCAGGCGAGCAGATCGCCGGGCTGCCGCGCTCGACCATCGTGGAGGCCCGCTGATGTATGTTGCCGTCAAAGGGGGCGAGCGGGCCATCGACAATGCCCATGCCTGGCTGGCCGAAGAGCGCCGGGGCGATACCGCGATTGCCGCGCTCAGCATCGCCCAGATCCGCGAACAGCTGAAGCTGTCGGTTGATCGGGTGATGGCCGAGGGCTCGCTTTACGACCCCGATCTTGCCGCGCTGGCGATTAAACAGGCGCGGGGCGATCTGATCGAGGCGATTTTCCTGATCCGCGCCTATCGCACCACTTTGCCGCGTTTTGGCAGTTCGCTGCCGGTTGAAACAGCGCGAATGGCGGTGATCCGGCGGATTTCGGCAACCTATCGTGACCTGCCCGGCGGCCAGGTGCTGGGCCCGACCTTCGATTACACGCATCGCCTGCTGGATTTCGCGCTGGCCGCAGAGGGCCTGGATGTTGTGGAGGCCCCCTCCGCCAACCCCGAGGGCCTGGACAACGTGCCCCATGTCATGGGTTTTCTGAACCGCGAAAGCCTGATTGAGGCCCCTGGCGCGGGCGACGAGGTACCGCCCGATCTGACCCGCAACCCACTGCAACTGCCCGCCAACCGCGCCCTGCGGCTGCAGGCGCTGGCGCGGGGCGATGAGGGGTTTCTGCTCTCGCTCGCCTATTCGACGCAGCGCGGCTATGGCAACACCCATGCCTTTGTCGGCGAGTTGCGCATTGGCCAGGTCACGGTCGAGGCCGAACTGCCCGAGCTGGGCTTTGCCATTGAGATCGGCGAGATCGAGCTGTCGGAGTGCGAGACGGTGAACCAGTTCGGCGGCTCGAAATCTGAGCCACCGCAATTCACCCGCGGCTATGGTCTGGTCTTTGGCCAAAGCGAGCGCAAGGCGCTGTCGATGAGCCTGGTCGATCGGGCGCTGCGCTGGAAAGAGTTGGGCGAAAGCCACAGCCCCGCCCCGGCCCGCGACGAGGAATTCGTGCTGTCGCATTGCGACAATATCCAGGCCACCGGGTTCCTCGAACATATCAAACTGCCGCATTACGTCGATTTCCAGTCAGAACTGGAGCTGGTCCGACGCCTGCGTGCAGCCGCAATCACCCCATCCGGGAAGGAAGAATAATGCCTGTGCAAATCGCCGCCGCCCTGCTTTTGAACCTGCGTGGCTTGCCCAGACCCGGGGCCCTTCAGCCGGCGGGGGGGCGAAAATGAACGTCGCATCTGCTGACAACTACAATTTTGCCTATCTGGATGAGCAAACCAAACGCATGCTGCGCCGCGCGATCCTGAAGGCGCTGGCGGTGCCGGGCTATCAGGTGCCCTTCGCGCCGCGCGAGATGCCGATGCCCTATGGCTGGGGAACGGGTGGGGTGCAGGTGTCCGCAGCCTGCCTTGTGCCCGAAGATCGTCTGAAGGTGATCGATCAGGGGGCCGATGACACCACGAATGCCGTCTCGATCCGCAAGTTTTTTCAGCGAGTTGCAGGTGTGGCAACAACCGAGACCACGACCGAGGCAACCGTCATCCAGACCCGTCACCGCATCCCGGAAACCCCGCTGAAGGAGGATCAGATCCTCGTCTATCAGGTGCCAATCCCCGAGCCTCTGCGCTTTCTGGAGCCGCGCGAAACCGAAACGCGCCGCATGCATGCCCTGGAGGAATATGGCCTGATGCATGTCAAGCTTTACGAAGACATTGCCCGCCATGGTGAAATCGCAACCGCCTATGCCTGGCCCGTTATGGCCGAGGGGCGCTATGTGATGACCCCTTCGCCAATCCCGAAATTCGACAACCCGAAACTGTCGGATTGCCCTGCGATCCAGCTTTTCGGGGCCGGGCGCGAGGCGCGTATCCATGCGCTGCCACCCTGGACAAAGGTGGTCAGCCTCGATTTCGAGGATCACCCGTTCCAGGCCTCAAAAGCCGATCATGCCTGCGAGATCTGCGGCTCATGCGAAAGCTATCTCGATGAGGTGATCACCGATGATCAGGGCGGGCGGATGTTCGTATGCTCGGACACCGATTTTTGCAGCACGCGCAGCAATGCCCAGCAAAGCGGGGCCGCATGATGGAAAGGATGCAAATGAACACCCGGCCCGAGGCCGCGCCTTTGCTGTCGGTGCGGGGTCTTGCGAAGTATTACGGCACGCGGATCGGCTGCACGGATGTGTCTTTCGACCTCTGGCCGGGCGAGGTGCTGGGCATTGTGGGCGAAAGCGGGTCCGGCAAGTCGACGCTGCTTTCCTGTCTGGCCGGGCATCAGCAACCTGATCGCGGTGAAATCCATTTTGACGGCCGCGACCTGCTGGCCATGTCCGAGCCAGAGCGGCGACGGCTGTCGCGCACCGAGCAGGCCTTTGTGCATCAGAATCCGCGGGACGGGTTGCGCATGGGCATTTCCGCCGGCGGCAATATTGGCGAGCGGCTGATGGCGGTCGGGGCGCGAAACTATGGCCAGATCCGCGAAACCGGGCTGGACTGGCTGGGGCGGGTCGAGATTGCCGGGGCGCGGATTGATGACCGCCCTTCGGCGTTTTCGGGCGGCATGCAGCAAAGGCTGCAGATCGCCCGCAATCTGGTCACCGCGCCAAGGCTGGTTTTCATGGATGAGCCGACCGGGGGCCTGGATGTCTCTGTCCAGGCGCGGCTTTTGGATCTTTTGCGCGGGCTGGTGCGCGATCTGGGGCTGTCGGTCGTGCTGGTCACGCATGACCTGGCCGTCGTGCGGCTGCTGGCGCATCGGCTGATGGTGATGAAATCGGGCCAGGTGGTGGAACAGGGCGTGACCGATCAGGTACTTGATGATCCGCAGCACGGCTATACCCAGCTTCTTGTCTCCTCGGTTTTGCAGGTCTGATGCTATGATTACACTCAGAAACGTTTCGAAAACCTTTACCCTGCATAATCAGGGGGGCGCGGTGATTCCGGTGATGCAGGGGGTGGATCTGACCGTCAGCCCGGGCGAATGCGTGTCCCTGGCCGGGCGCTCGGGGGCAGGAAAATCGACGCTGATGCGGATGATCCACGGCAATTACCTGGCCGCCTCGGGTGAGATTTTGGTTGGCGCGACCGACGTGGCCCGCGCCAGCCCGCGGGAAATCCTGGCGCTGCGGCGGCAGGTGCTGGGCTATGTCAGCCAGTTCCTGCGGGTGGTACCACGGGTGCCGACGCTGGACGTGGTGGCAGAGCCGCTTTTGACGCTGGGCATCCCGGCCGACCAGGCGCGGGCGCGGGCGGCAGAGCTGCTTTCGCGGCTGAACCTGCCTGAACGGCTGTGGCAGCTGTCGCCGACCACCTTCTCGGGCGGCGAGCAGCAAAGGGTGAACATCGCCCGGGGTTTTGTGCATGATTACCCCGCGATGCTGCTGGATGAGCCGACCGCCAGCCTGGACGCGGCCAATCGTGAGGTCGTGCTGCAGCTGATCGAAGAGGCAAAGCAGCGCGGCGCGGCGATCCTGGGCATTTTCCACGACACCGAAGCCCGTGAGCGGGTCTGCGACCGGGTGCTGGATGTGACCGGATTCACGCCGGGCCTTGCAGCATGACAAGCCCCATGACCGGACGGCTTTTCGCCATCGTCGGCCCCTCTGGCGCGGGCAAAGACACGCTGATCCAGGGGGCGCTGGCGGCCCGACCCGGCCTTTCGGTGGTGCGCCGGGTGATCACCCGCCCGGCCAGCGCCGGGGGCGAGGATTTCGAGGGTGTCACGCCCGCGGAATTTGCAACCCGCCTGCAGTCCGGCGCTTTTGCCCTTAGCTGGCGGGCGCATGGGCTGTCTTATGGCATCCCGCGCGCGGCGCTGGAGGGACTGAGCCATGGGCATGATGTGCTGTTCAACGGCTCGCGTGTGGGGCTTTCAGAGGCCGCTGCGATGTGGCCCGCGCTGATCGTCATCCATGTGACCGCCCCGCCAGAGATCCTGGCCGCACGCCTGCTGGCGCGTGGGCGTGAGGATGCGGCAGATGTCGCACGGCGGGTGGCCCGGGCCGCGCTGCCGCTGCCCTCGGGGATGCCGGTTGTCACCGTCGTCAATGATGGCAGCGCCGAAGAAGGGGTCGCGCGGTTTCTGACCGCGCTTCAGCCGGTCAGCGCATGACGCTCCAGCAGGTGGAACCGGCCCTGATGATCCTCGCCAAAGAGGCACAGATCCGCCAGTTCAAAGGGGCGCGGCAGATCGGGCTGCAGCCAGGGGCCAAGCACCGCCGCCAGCCCTGCCGCCTCTGGGCCGGGCAGATCATCCGACAGCGTCAGATGGAAGCGAAACTCTTCCATAACATAGGGATAGCCCCAGGCCGCCAGCAGTTCCCGCTGACGCGGGTTCAGCCGCTCGGGGCGACGCTTTGCGATCTCGGCCTCATTGAGCGGCGCACGCAGCCCATCCAGCGCCGTCACCACCTCGGCCCCCAGGGCCATCAGCGCGCTCTCATCACCCTGCGGCACCAGCGCAAGGAAGCCGCCCAGCTGCCGCAGCTCAAGCCCGGGCATCACCACCGGCGCCAGCCGGGCGGCCAGCGCGGCCAGTGCCCCCGAAAGGGCGGCCCGGTCAACGCCCTCGCCCAGGCGGAACGGCGCCCTGATCGTGCCGTGAAAACCGTATTTGCGCGGGCTCATGGTCAGTTCGGCCTGGGGGCGCGGCAGCGCCTGCGGCCCTTCATATGCAATCGGCTGCCCGGCCTCGGGATCCCAGCCCAGCCACTTTGCCACACGCGATGCGAAGGCCCCCGGACGGGGGGCGTAATAGACCGCAAACCTTTGATATTCACGCATGTCCTGGTCCTTTCCGGGTCTTTTGCGGTCTGTTCCGGGCCGCCTGCGCACAGGTGTTCGGGAATCCCGCCCACCATGGCCGCAAACCGTCACACGGGTGTGACATCGCCCTGCCATCTGCCCCTATTAACATCTGCCTGAAAAGAGCCGCCCCATGAGCCTGCCCGAAATCAGCCCGAAAACAGAGACCATCCTGGCCAATGCCCGCATCCTTCTGCGTGATGAGATCGTCACCGGCAATATCGTGATCCGTGACGGGCTGATTGCCAGAATCGACAGCGGTATCGGCGGCGGTATTGGCGGCAGTGCTGCCCCGGCCGGGGCCGAGGATATGCAGGGCGATCTGCTGATGCCGGGCCTGGTAGAGCTGCATACCGACAACCTGGAGCGTCACCTGCAGCCGCGCCCCCGGGTCGACTGGCCCCATGCGGCGGCGATCATCGCCCATGATGCCGAGTTGGCCTCGGTCGGGATCACCACGGTGTTCGATGCGCTGCGGGTGGGCTCGATCTTTTCGTCGAACAATGCGGGTTACGGCGAATATGCGCGGGCGCTGGCGTCCGAGATCATGGGCCTGCGCGATCAGGGGGCGCTGAAGATCAGCCACCGCCTGCATCTGCGGGCCGAGGTCTGCTCGGAAACGCTGATCGAAGAGCTGGGGAAGTTCGGCCCCGCTGACCGTATCGGCATTGTCAGCCTGATGGATCACACCCCCGGCCAGCGCCAGTTCCGCGACATCACCAAGCTGCGCGATTATGTGATGGGCAAGCGCGGCATGACAGAGGCGCAATTCGCCGATCACATCGCCAGCCAGCAGGCGCTGTCCGCCCGCGTCAGCCAGGCGCATGAAGAGGCCGCCGTGCTTGCCGCCCGCCGCTATGGCGCGGTGATCGCCAGCCATGATGACACCACCGCGGACCAGGTGGCGACCAGCTGCGCCAAAGGCGTCAGCTTTGCCGAGTTCCCCACCACGACCGAGGCCGCCCGCGCCTGCCATGACCACGGCATTCTGGTGATGATGGGCGCGCCGAACCTGATCCGGGGCGGCTCGCATTCCGGCAATGTAGCGGCGGCAGAGCTGGCGGGCGCCGATCTTCTGGATATCCTGTCGTCGGATTATGTGCCCTCGGCGCTGTTGTCGGCGGCGCTGATGCTGGGCGATCTTTGGGGGGATCTGCCGCGCGGCATCCGCACCGTGACCGAGGCCCCCGCCCGCGCCGCCGGGCTGGAGGATCGCGGCGAGATCGCCATCGGCAAACGCGCCGATCTGATCCGCGTGCACCGGGTCGGCAGCGCAGGCGCGCTGCGCGGCACCTGGGTTGCGGGCCAGCGCGTGGGCTGAGAGGGCGTTATTCCTGCGGCTGGTCTTTGGCCGAGGCCGCGATCAGGCGCAGGACATCGGGCCCCAGGCCCTCGACAATCAGCGTCACCCCGGCTGCGTTGGGGTGAATGCCATCCCCCTGCATCCAGGCCGCCAGCGCCGCCGGATCTGAGGGGTCTGCCCCGGTCGCAAGCAGGCCTGCGAAGAAATTCCCGGTGGTCAGAGCCCCGTATTTTTCCGCCAGCGCCGGGTAAAGCGCATCGAAATCGCGCTTGTAATCAGGCCCCCAGTTCAGCGGCGCTTTCATCCCAACCAGCAGCACCGGCAGGTCGCGCTCTTTGGCCTTTTGCAAGATCGCATCCAGATTGCGCGAAACCTCGGCAACCGGGATGCCGCGCAGCATGTCATTGCCGCCCAGCGTCACGATCAGCGCATCAGCATCGGGGCCAAGCGCCCAGTCCAGCCGCGACAGCCCGCCCGCCGTGGTATCGCCCGAGACACCCGCATTCTGGATGATCGCCCCCGCGCCCTGGCGATCCAGCCAGGATTGCAGCTGCGGCACGAACCCCTCACCATCGGGCAGCCCGTAGCCCGCCGTCAGACTGTCGCCAAGCGCCACCACCACCACCGGATCGGCCGCAAAAACCGGGGTAACCGGCAAAACCAACGCAAACGTGAGGTTGCGCAGCTGCCGCAATGCGGCATACCCATTCTGAACCATTCGTCTCAGGAAAATTTGCATGACCGGAACCGTCCTTTCACTTGACCATATCGGGCTTACCCTGGACGGCAATGCCGGACCGATCACGATTCTGCGGGGCATCTCGTTAAAGGTCAACCGGGGCGAGACGGTGGCGCTGACCGGGCCATCCGGCTCTGGCAAAAGCTCGCTTCTGATGCTGATGGGCGGGTTGGAGCGCGCCAGCGCGGGCCAGGTCACGGCGCTTGGTCAGGATCTGGGCGCGATGGATGAGGACCAGCTGGCCCGCTTCCGGCGCGACAATATGGGCGTGGTTTTCCAGTCTTTCCACCTGATCCCCAATATGACCGCGCTGGAAAACGTCGCCCTGCCGCTGGAGCTGAGCGGCGATAAAGACGCCTTCGCCCGCGCCAAATCCGAGCTGGAGGCCGTCGGCCTTGGCCATCGCGGCGATCACTATCCCGCGCAGCTGTCGGGCGGCGAGCAGCAGCGCGTCGCGCTTGCCCGCGCAATCGTCACCCGCCCGGCGCTGTTGCTGGCCGATGAGCCGACCGGAAACCTGGATGGGGCGAATGGCCAGGCGATCATGGATCTGTTGTTTTCGCTGCGCGACCGCGACGGCTCGACCCTGATCATGGTCACCCATGCGCCAGAGCTGGCCAATCGCTGCGACCGGGTGATCCGGCTGACCGATGGCCAGGTGGTCAGCGACCAAAGCGGCGCAGGCCTGGCCCAGGCCGGGGGCGCTGCATGAGCCTCGCGTTCCGTATCGCAAAGAGAGAGCTGCGCGGCGGGCTGCGTGGCTTGCGGGTGTTTCTGATCTGCCTCGCGCTTGGGGTGGCGGCGATTGCCGGGGTGGCAACGCTGAGGGCCTCGATCCAGGCCGGGCTGACCGATCAGGGCGCGGTTCTCTTAGGCGGCGATGCCGAGCTGCGCTTCACCTATCGTTTCGCCAATGAGGCCGAGCGGGGCTTTATGGCCCAGCACGCCAGCCGCGTCTCTGAGATCGTCGATTTCCGCTCTATGGCGCTGACGGACGCGGATCAGGCGCTGACCCAGGTCAAGGCGATCGACACCGCCTGGCCGCTTTATGGCGCGGTCGGGCTTGCGCCCGCAATCGCGCTCGACCAGGCGCTGGCGGGCGAAAACGGCCTGCCCGGCGCGGTGATGGATCAGCTGCTGATCGACCGGCTGGGGCTGAAAACGGGCGATAGATTCACGCTTGGGACGCAATCCTTCGTGCTGATGGCCGCCCTGACGGATGAGCCTGACAGCGGCGCTGACAGCTTTTCGCTGGGGCCGCGCACCATCGTGGCGACGCCTGCGCTGGCGCAATCGGGGCTTTTGGCCCCCGGCACGCTGTTCGAGACGAAATACCGCCTGGCGCTGCCCCCGGGCGCCGATCTGGACGCGCTTGAGAAAGCCGCAAAGGCCGCCTTCCCTGATTCCGGCCTGCGCTGGACGGATTCGCGCCGCCCCGCCCCTGGGATCGAGCGGTTTATCGACCGGATGGGATCCTTCCTCGTGCTGGTGGGTCTGGCGGGCCTGGCGGTCGGCGGGGTTGGCATTTCGGCGGCGGTCAGGGCCTGGCTGCAGGGCAAGGAAAAGACCATCGCCACGCTAAAAACGCTGGGCGCAGGCTCGGGGCTGATCTTCACCACCTATCTGATCCAGGTGGGCGTGCTGACCGTGATCGGCATCGCGCTTGGGCTGGTGATCGGGGTGGGTGTGCCGCTGCTGGCCGCCCCCTGGATCGAGGCCTCGCTGCCTTTCCCGGCAAAGATCGGCATCGCGCCCGCCGCCCTGCTTGAGGCGGCGTTCTACGGCGCTTTCACCGCGCTGATCTTCACCCTTTTGCCGCTGGCCCGGGCCGAGAAAATCCGCGCTGCCACCCTTTACCGGGGCGGGGCGGCGGGCTGGCCGCGCAAGCGCTGGCTTTTTGTGCTGGCGGCGCTGGTGCTGGCGTTGCTGATCATCGCGGTTCTGACCTCGGGCATTCCCGAGCTGGCGCTTGGCACGGCGGGTGGCATTCTGGCGGCGCTGGCGGTGCTGACGCTGGCCTCAGCGGGGCTGAAATGGCTGGCGCGGCGGCTGGCGCATGGGGCTATCGCCCGGGGTCGGCCGGGCCTGCGGGCGGCGCTGGCGGCGATTGGCGGCCCTGGCAGCGAGGCGCTTCCGGTCGTGCTGTCGCTGGGGCTTGGGCTTTCGGTGCTGGCGGCTGTGGGCCAGATCGACGCGAACCTGCGGGCCGCGATTGACCGCGATCTGCCAACCCGGGCACCCGCCTTTTTCTTCGTCGACATCCAGCCTGATCAGATCGGCCCTTTCCTTGAGATGGCGAAGGCCAACCCCCAGGTCTCGGAATATGAATCTGCCCCCATGCTGCGCGGCGTCGTCACCCAGATCAATGAGCGCCCGGCGCGTGAGGTGGCGGGCGATCACTGGGTCGTTCGCGGCGATCGCGGCGTCTCTTATGCAGGCGAGATGCCCGAGGGCACCCGCCTGACCGCCGGCGAATGGTGGCCCGCAGATTACAGCGGCGAGCCGCAGATCAGCCTTTCCGCCCAGGTCGCCGAAGAGACCGGCATCGGTCTGGGCGACCGGATCACGCTGAACATCCTGGGCCGCGACATCACGGGCACCATCACCTCGCTGCGCGAGGTGGACTTCTCGAACGCGGGCATGGGCTTTGTCATCGTGATGAATGAGGCGGCGCTGAAAGGCGCACCGCACAGCCATATCGCCACCCTCTACGCCCCGCCCGAGGCCGAGGCCCCGATCCTGCGCGAGGTCACCGGAAACTGGCCGAACATCACCGCGATCCGCATCCGCGAGGCGGTCGACCGCGTATCCGAGGCATTGTCAGCGATTGCCACCGCCACCGCCTGGGCGGCGGCTGGCACGCTGCTGACCGGGTTCGCCGTGCTGATCGGCACCGCCGCCGCAGGCCAGCGCAGCCGCGCCCGCGAGGCCGCCATCCTTAAGGTGCTGGGGGCCACGCGCGGGCGCATCATGGCCAGTTTCGCGCTGCGCGCGGTAATCCTTGGCGCGGCAGCGGGGCTGGTTGCGGTATTCGCGGGGGCACTGTCCGGCTGGGCGGTCATGCGCTTTGTGATGGAAAGCAGCTGGCGGTTCGAACCCGTCTCAGCGCTGTTGATCGTGATCGGCGGCGTGGTTGCGGTTTTGCTGGCCGGGCTGGTATTCGCCCGCCGCGCCCTGCAGGTCAAACCCGCAAGGCTTTTGCGCGAAGAGGGCTGAGGGGGCGACAGCCCCCTCTCCGTATCAGGCGAAGAAATCCGCAGGCGCACGGGCCAGCAGGCGCTGCGCCAGCGTCTCACCAAGGCTTGCGCCCTGGCTGGCCGGGCCGGTGATCTCATCCCGGATCACCTCAGAGCCGTCGGGGCGCAGGATCTCACCGCGCAGATGCAGGCTCTCACCCGCAAGAACCGCAAGTCCGGCAATCGGCGTCTGGCAAGAGCCGTCAAGGCGCAGCAGGAAGGCCCGCTCGGCCGCCAGTTGCAGCCCGGTCGGCGCGTCATGGATGCGCGACAGCATGGCGGCAACCCGGGCATCATCCAGCCGACGCTCGACCCCGATTGCGCCCTGGGCGACGGCGGGCAGCATGTCCTCGGGCGAGATCGCAGACCGCGCCACATCCTGCATCCCCAGCCGCGCCAGCCCGGCCATCGCAAGGAAGGTCGCATCCGCCACCCCCTCTTCCAGCTTGCGCATCCGCGTCTGCACATTGCCGCGAAACTCGACCAGCTGCAGATCGGGGCGCACCTGCGCCAGCTGCGCGCGCCGCCGCAGGCTGGAGGAGCCCACCACCGCGCCCTGCGGCAGTTCGGCAATCGAGGCGTATTTATGTGAGACAAAGGCATCGCGCACATCGGCCCGCGCCAGGTAGCAGTCAAGGATCAGACCCTCGGGCTGCAGGGTCGGCATATCCTTCATCGAGTGAACGGCGATGTCGATCTCGCCCGAGAGCAGCGCATCCTCGATCTCGCGGGTGAAAAGGCCCTTGCCGCCGATCTCACGCAGGGCCTTGTCCTGGATCTGATCGCCGGTGACCTTGATCACCACCGTCTCAAAGGCAGCTTCGGGCAGATCGAAGGCCGCCATCAGGCAGCGCCGCACCTCATGCGCCTGCCAAAGGGCCAGCGGCGAGCCACGGGTGCCGATCTTCAGCGGGCGATCCGGGGTGGGCAATGCGGGGATGTTCAGATCAGATGTCATAGCCGCCCGATAGCAAAGCGGCGCCCGTCTGACAACGGAGACCGCAATCCGACAAGGCAGATTTCGACCAGCCAGGCAGCCCGCCCAAGGGCCAGACAGGGGCCGCTGAGGGGCCGCGCCGGGGGATCACTTGCGCAGCTTGTCCTGCAGGCTTTTGTTGCGCTTTTCCCAGCCATTGATCCCCGTCCAGAACCCAAGGCGGATCAGCAGCAGGAACATCAGGGCAAAAGCGGCACCGACAATGACCAGGATCTGCATATCCTCGGTGCTCATGGCGACCTGGCTGCGCAGTTCAGGCACAAAGCCGCCCCGGATGGCAAACCAGGCAACCGCAAGGTTCAGCACGACGGTCAAAATGGCAGCCAGCAGGGCCACGAACCACTGGCGGCCCGATGACGGGCGGCCCTCGCGTTTGGCCCAAAAACCCCCTGTCGTCATTGCAGCCACCATGGGAATGACCCCGGCCATCGCTGCCCCCGACGTGCTGACGCCGGTCACAGCATCAAGGATCAGATAAAGGACCGCCGCCGCCACCGTAATCAACACGGTAACGATCAGAAAGACCGCCAGAACGGCTATCGTTGAAACACGACGCGGCGAGGCGACGGGCGAGGCGGAAAAATCGGACATAGGTCACCCATAAATTCTGCGGGAAATCTTGCGGGCCTCAGCTTTGACCTGGGTGCGATGAAATATCAACCGACTGTCCCGTTTTCCATACCTGCCCCGCTCTGGCCGCCCAACGGCCACAGCCCTCCGCCCCTTTTCTGGCTGATTGCTTGACTTGTGGCGGCTGACGGGGCACGGCCCTTTGCAGCAATCCCGGACACCCTCTGCCGGGACCAGGCCGGAGTATGTGATGAGCGAGAAAAAGATCCTGCGGGCCCTGAAAGGCGAGCGCCAGGCCGTGCCACCGATCTGGATGATGCGTCAGGCGGGGCGTTATCTGCCCGAATACCGCGCCACCAGGGCTGAGGCGGGCGATTTCCTCTCGCTGTGCTACAATTCCGATCTGGCCGCCGAGGTCACGCTGCAACCGATCCGCCGCTATGGCTTTGACGCGGCGATCCTCTTTGCTGATATCCTGCTGCTGCCCCAGGCTCTTGGGCCGAAGCTGTGGTTCGAGACCGGAGAAGGCCCCCGGATGGAAACCACCACCACGCCGGATCAGGTCGCCGCCCTGCGCCCCGATGAGGCGATCCATGAGACGCTGGCGCCAATCTACCAGACGCTGCGGATCCTGAAACAGGAGCTGCCATCTGAGACCACGCTGATCGGCTTTGCGGGCGCACCCTGGACGGTTGCGACCTATATGATCGCAGGCCGGGGCAAAGAGGAACAGGCCGGGGCGCATCGCCTGAAAGCCGAAGACCGCCCGACCTTCGAGGCGCTGATCGAGCGGCTGACCACATCCACCATCGAATATCTCTCAGCCCAGGTCGAGGCCGGGGCCGAGGTGATCAAGATCTTCGACAGCTGGGCCGGCAGCCTGAAAGGCCAGGATTTCGAGGATTTCGCGGTCCGCCCCACCGCCCGCATCATCGCAGCCCTGCGCGAACGTCACCCCGGCCTGCCGATCATCGCCTTCCCGCGTGAGGCGGGCGAAGGCTATATCGGTTTCGCCCATAAAACCGGGGCCGATTGCGTCGCGGTTGACAATTCGGTCAGCCCCGAATGGGCGGCGGCAAATGTGCAAAAAGACGGCTGCGTGCAGGGCAATCTGGCGCCCCATCACCTGGTTCAGGGCGGCGAGGATCTGGTCACCGAGACCCGCAAGGTCGTGCAGGCCTTCCAGGGCGGCCCGCATATTTTCAATCTCGGCCATGGCATCACCCCAGATGCCAGCCCCGACAATGTGCAGCGAATGATCGACGCGGTGCGGGGGGCGTAACCCCCCACCCCATCACAGAAAACGCGGCCCCAGCATATCGCGCAGCGCCTCAGTCGCCTCTTCGCCATTCTCGGTCGCGGGGGTGATCCTGACCGTGATCTCACGCGCCGCGCCAATCTTCAGCGCCTTTGCCGGATCGATCAGGATCGAAAGCCCGCGCTCGGTCTGCGTGACGCTTTCGACCGCATCCTCGGCGCCAAGGCTTTCGTCTGAGACCTCGAACCAGACCGGGCCGCCAGCGACGTCGCGGCGGAACATGACATAGGGCTCATCTTCGTCCTCGCCCTCGACAAAGCCGATGAAAAGCAGGCCCTCATCCTCGACCACCGAGGCATAAAGCGCTTTGACCGTAATATCAGACATGGCTCAGATCCATTTCGCCAGGGGGGGAAGCGACATCAGCACCGCATTGGCATCATGGCCGGTCTCCAGGCCGAATTTGGTGCCGCGGTCATAGACAAGGTTATATTCCGCATAAAGCCCGCGATGAACCAGCTGCGCCTCACGCTCGGCCGCGCCGAAGGCCTGGCCGATATGGCGTTCGGTCACCGGCAGGAAAGCGGGCAGAAAGGCTTCGCCCACCGCACGGGTAAAGGCAAAATCAGCCTCCCAGTTTCCGCTGTTCAGATCATCGTAAAAGATACCACCAACGCCCCGGGCACGGCCCCGATGCGGGATGAAGAAATACTCATCCGCCCAGGGCTTGAAGCGCGCGTAATAGCCCGGATCATGGGCGTCACAGGCGGCCTGCATCTCGCGGTGGAAATGCGCGGTATCGGCCTCATATTCCAGACAGGGGTTCAGATCGGCGCCGCCGCCGAACCACCAGGCACCCGGCGTCCAGAACATGCGGGTGTTCATATGCACCGCCGGGCAATGCGGGTTTTGCATATGCGCCACCAGGCTGATGCCACTGGCCCAGAAGCGCGGATCTTTGTCCATGCCAGGCACGCCCCGCGCCGCCATGGCCTTTTGCGCCCGCTCACCCAGGGTGCCATGCACCGCCGACCAGTTGACGCCAACCTTCTCGAACACCCGGCCGCCGCGCATCACACTCATGATACCGCCGCCGCCATCGTTTTCGCGGCTGGTGGGGGTGACCTCAAAACGCCCCGCAGGCAGATCCGAGTCCGTCCGCGCCTCAAGATCCTCAAACGCGGTCACAATCCGGTCGCGCAGACTGCGAAACCATTCCGAGGCCCGCGTCTTGTATTCCTGAAAATCACTGCCCATTGTCATACCATCCCTTCGGCCAGCCTTTGCCTATCACCGCCAGCCCCTGCCTCCAACCCGTTTGGCCCCGGCCCGCTCTGGTGTAAGCTGACACCGCGAAAGACTGACGCCAATCCCAACCCCCTGCGAGTCGCATCATGAAGACCACCGCTGCTCTCCTCGTTCTGACCACGCTTGCCGCCTGTGGCACGCCGCAAGAGCAATGTATCAGCCGCAATACCCGCGATCTGCGGACGGTGGAAAAGCTGATCGCCGAGACCCAGGGCAATCTCGACCGCGGCTATGCAATCGACCGCTACGAGGTCACCGTCCCCGACTGGCAGCCCTGCATCCGCTATATCCCCGGCACCAAAGAAGACCCGACGCCGCGGCCTGTCTCAACCACCTGCCGCACCTGGGACACGGAAACCCGCACCAGGCCGCGCACAATCGACCTCGCACAAGAGGCCAAACAGCTGGCCCAGCTGAAAGACAAGCAGCGCCAGCACATAATCCGGGCCCAATCCGTCATCTCCCAGTGCCGCGCCGCCTATCCCGAATAAGGCCGCAGCCACCCCGGGCCTTTCATCTGTCCGAAAATATCCCGGGGGGAGCGCCCTGCAAGGGCGCCGGGGGGCAGGCCCCCCGCTCGCGGTTTAACACAATGCCCGGCGCGGCTGACCGGGCTTCCACTCAGGGTAATCCCCTGGAACCTCAGCCGAAAATCTCGTCCTGATGCTGCCCAAGACGGGGCGAGGGATTGTCCAAAGACAGCTCTGCCCCGGAAAAACTCATCGGATTTCGCACGCCCGGCACACCGCCCGGCGCGATCTGCATGGCGCGCGCGATGATCTGCGGATCGGCGAAGACCTCGGCCATGTCATTGATCGGCCCGGCGGGCACGCCATGCGCCTCACAGGCGGCCAGCAGCTCGGCTTTGGTCATCGCCTGCGTCGCCGCGGTCAGCTGTGCCGTCAGGGCCTCGCGGTTTTTCACCCGGTCGGCATTGGTCAAATAGGCCGGATCCGTTCCAAGCCCCGCCAGCCCCAGCAGATCACACAGTTTGCGGAATTGCCCGTCATTGCCAATCGCCAGGATCAGCCAGCCGTCCAGGCAGTCAAACACCGCATAGGGCGCAAGATTGGGATGCGCATTGCCCATTTTCTGCGGCGCAACGCCTGTGGCCAGGTAATTCATCGCCTGGTTCGCCATGATCGAGGTCGCCACATCCATCAGCGCCATATCGACATGTTGTCCAAGACCCGTACGCCCGCGCTGGATCAGCGCCGCCATGATCGCGTTTGACGCATAGATCCCGGTAAACACATCCGTCACCGCCACGCCCACCTTTTGCGGCTGGCCATCGGCGGGGCCCGTGACCGACATCAGCCCGGCCATGCCCTGGATGATGAAATCATAGCCCGCCCGATGCGCATAGGGCCCGGTCTGGCCGAACCCGGTGATCGAGCAATAGATCAGCCCCGGATTGATCTCTTTCAGGCTGTCATAATCCAGCCCGTATTTCCTCAGCCCGCCCAGCTTGAAATTCTCGATCACCACATCAGCGGTGCGGATCAGCTCACGCACCCGCGCCTGATCGGCGGGCTCGCGGAAATCTGCGGTCACACTTTTCTTGCCACGGTTGCAGCAATGGAAATAGGCGGCCGAGGTCTCACCTTCATGGGTGATGAAGGGGGGGCCCCAGCGGCGGGTATCATCGCCTTCCGGGGCCTCGACCTTGATCACTTCCGCGCCCAGATCGGCGAGGATCTGGCCCGCCCAGGGGCCAGCCAATATCCGCGCCAGTTCAATGACGCGGATGCCTTCAAGCGGCGCGGACATATTGGATCAGCCTTCCAGTTTGGCGTCGATCAGGGACTTCAGATTGTCCCAGGCCCAGTTGTCAACCTTGGTGCCATCCAGAATGACGGTCGGCGTGCCGGTGATGCTGTCTGCGGCCATATTGGCGTTGAACTGCTTCAGCATCTCTTCGCCAAAGGCCTCATTGGCGGTGCAGGCGTCCAGCTGCTCATTGGTCAGCCCGGCGGTCAGGCCGATGGTGCGCAGGTTGTTCATGATCACCGTCGGATCATCCGAGTTCAGCCATTCGCGCTGCTTCGAAAAGACCATATCCGAGATGCCCAGATAGCGCTTGTTGTCATCGCAACGGGCAATCAGCCCGGCCCAGAAGCCATAGCGGTCAAAATAGACCTCGCGCAGGGTGAAATGCACCTTGCCGGTGTCGATATATTCGGCCTTCAGCCTGTTAAAGACCGTGTCGTGGAAGTTGGCGCAATGCGGGCAGGTGAAGCTTGCATATTCGACGATTTTCACCTTTGCAGCCTCATCGCCCAGCGTGAAGTCACGCGGGGCCAGCGCCGCAGCCGCATCCGCCTCAGGCGCGGCCGGGGCGTCAGCAGCAGGGGCCTCAGCGGTGGCGTCCTGGGCGAAGGCCGGTGCGGCAGCAAGGGTCGCAGCCATCGAAAGCAGCAGCCGGCGGTTGATCGTGGTCATCGGTGTCGTCCTTATTTTCTGTCAGGGCGTGATAATATATTTTGGGCCAGTCGCTCAAGCGCGGCCCGAAGGCCCGGATCGCCAACGCCCTCGGCCTGCTTCGCAGCCGCCGAGGCCAGCCGGACCTCTGTCTCGGGGTCTTTCGCGGGCTGGGCGGGCGCATGGGTGAACTGCGCCTGGCCTTCGGCAAAACCTGCGCTGGCCGTCTGGGTCAGATGCACACGCGAGATCGCGTTATAGCCATAGACGGCATTGACGCGCTCGCGGATCTTTTCCAGCTGCATGCCGACCATGGGCGCATGCGCCCCCTGGACCAGCAGCGAGAGCGTCGCGCCCATGCCGTTTTGCGTATAGCCGATTTTAACCGGGCGGGTGATCCTGGCCAGATCCTCGCCCACCGTCTCGGCCCAATGGGTCACAAGACGGGCGACGGCGAAACCACGTGCCTCTCCGGCGCCGCGCACCTGGTTTGAGACCAGCGAAAAAGCGGGCTCGAACCCGCGACGGCGGTGTTCATAAGAAGGAGGGGCGGCGGGTTTGCGCGCCATATGGGGCATCGTCTCCGGCTGTTCAGACATTTATGACGGGCCAGACCCGGGGCGCTGCAGAAAGGTGATGCAGACGGTTCCCCGAAGCGGGCTCTGTCTCTATCTTAGAGGAACCCAAGCGCACGGAAAGCCCGTGAACGAGCAGAGAGCATAAATCTTGCGTGACAGCCCTGTAAGAAACAGCCAGCCAGAGCGGGCCAGCACCATTCCAGAGGGCAGCGAGGCAAATATGCGACGCCCACAACCGGGGCCCGATGCAGGCAATACATATATGGGCAACAGCGATATGGGCAATGCAGAGCCAAGCATGAGCCTGCTGGCCTGGTATGACCGGAATGCACGCCAGATGCCCTGGCGGATCGGCCCGGATCAGCGCCGCGAAGGCGTGCGGCCTGATCCTTATCGCGTCTGGCTCTCAGAGGTGATGCTGCAGCAAACAACGGTCGCGGCGGTGCGCAGCTATTTTGAGCGGTTTACCCAGCTTTGGCCCGATGTCGCGGCGCTGGCGGCGGCCCCGGATGAGGCGGTGATGGCCGAATGGGCGGGCCTTGGCTATTATGCCCGGGCCCGAAACCTCTTGAAATGCGCCCGGGCCGTGGTCGAAAGAGGCGGTTTCCCCCAGACATATGAGGGCCTTCTGACGCTGCCAGGGGTTGGCCCATATACAGCGGCGGCAATCGCGGCGATTGCCTTTGATGCCCCCGCCGTTGTGGTCGATGGCAATGTCGAGCGGGTGATGTCGCGCCTCTTTCTGGTGACCACACCGCTGCCAAAGGCAAAACCAGAGCTGACCGCGCTTGCGGCCCAGTTGACCCCAAAGCTGCGCCCGGGCGATTACGCCCAGGCGGTTATGGATCTGGGGGCAACGATCTGCACGCCCCGCTCGCCTGCCTGCGGCATCTGCCCCTGGATGCACCCCTGCAAGGCACGGGCCACGGGCGAACAGGCATCCCTGCCGCGAAAGATGCCCAAGGCCGACAAACCCCTGCGGCAGGGAACGGTATGGCTTTTGCGCACACCCTCAGGATGGCTGCTCGAGCGGCGGCCTGAGCAGGGCATGCTGGGGGGCATGCTTGGCCTTCCCGGCGACGGCTGGGATCAGGGGCGGGCCAGCCAGCCAGAGGCAGGCCGGCACCGCCGGACGCAGTCCGGCGGTGCCGGGGCCGGGGGGGGGGGGGGGGGGGGGGGGGGGGGGGGGGGGGGGGGGGGGGGGGGGGGGGGGGGGGGGGGGGGGGGGGGGGGGGGGGGGGGGGGGGGGGGGGGGGGGGGGG
>NZ_JABJXT010000002.1:159227-406609 GCF_013155295.1 Pseudogemmobacter hezensis
GAGATCCGGCACAGTTTCACCCATTTCGATCTGGTGCTGCGCGTCATGGTTGCCTCAGCCAGCACAAACCCGACACGCGGCGAAATCATTCCGGATGACCTGTTCCGCCCGGATGCCCTGCCGACGGTGTTCCGCAAAGCCTTCGATCTGGGCGCGGCCCATCTGATGCAGCCCTGATGCGCCCCGCCCCCTTGCGATTTCGTCGCGTTGATCCTGGTTGCGGCTGCGGTTAATCTTGCGCCCATACCGGAGGATTTTAATGGCTCAGATCTCACGCGATACCCTGGCCAGCCCCTCGCAAGCCCTGCCCTTCTGGCTTTCCCTCGGCACTTTGCCCGTCGCTTTGGCGGGTCTGGCCTGGGGCGGGTTCTGGACCCTCGCCCTGCCCGCCTATTGCTGGATCCTCTTTCCGATGCTCGACGCCGCACTCGGGCTGAACAAGGACAATGCCGACCCCCAGACCCCCGACACCGCGCTTGGGCTTTATACCCTGCTGACGCTGATCTGGTTCCCGATCCAGTTCGCCGTGCTTTGCGCCACCCTCTGGTATCTGCCGCAAAGCCAGATGAGCGGCTGGGAAAAGGCCGGCATGGTCTTTGGCATGGGGGTGATGTCGGGCACCATCGGGCTGAACTACGCGCATGAACTCTTGCACCAGAAGCCAAAGATCGAGCGCCTCGCGGGCGATCTCTTGCTGGCCTCGGTGCTGCATTCGCATTTCCGGTCCGAGCATATGCGCGTCCACCACCTTTACGTCGGCACCCCCCGCGACACCGTTACTGCCCGCTATAATGAAGGCTTTCACCGCTTTTTTCCCCGCGTGCTGATCGGCCAGCGCCGTTCGGCCTTTGCGGCGGAAAAGACCATGCTGACGCGCAAAAACCTGCCCTGGTGGCACAAAAGCAACCCCTTCTGGCGCTATTGGGCGCTGCAGAGTGCCTTCCTTGCCCTTGCGCTGCTGCTGGGCGGCTGGCAGGGGCTGGTGATCTTCCTGGCCCAGGCCCTGATCGCGCAATGGCAGCTGGAACTGGTGAATTATGTCGAGCATTACGGCCTGACCCGCCGCCACCTGGGCGAGGGCAAATACGAACACGCCCTGCCCCGCCATTCCTGGAATGCCGCGCATCGGGCGACGAACTGGCTGCTGATCAATCTGCAGCGCCATTCCGATCATCATTACAAGCCGGACCGTCGCTTCCCCCTCTTGCAGAACTACGAAGAGGATGAGGCCCCGCAGCTGCCCTATGGCTATCCGGTGATGACCAGCCTTGCGATGATCCCGCCCCTTTGGAAACGCGCGATGAACCCCCGTGTGCGGGCCTGGCGCAGGCAATTCTACCCCGACATCACCGATTGGAAGCCCTATAACAAAGCCAAAAACCCGATGCCAAAGGGCGCACCGCCACAACGGCCGTGATGGGCTTTCGCAAAGGTTGGCAAGCGGGCTGGCAAACGGTCTGGCTGCTATGCGCTTGCCAGGGCACCTGCCGGGGCGCCCCTACTGCGGGCCTGCGCCGGTAATCAGGGTGTAATCCGCGCCGCCCAGGCCTGAACTGGTGTCTGGGCCGGAGTCTGAACTGGTGTCCTGGCTGGTGATGCTGACCACCAGGGGGGCCGCTGCGGCCGCCGGGATGGCGCAATAAAGGAAGATCCCAGCCCCGGTTTCACGGCAAAGATCGATGCCGCTGGCATCGCGGACCGCAATCTCCAGCGCGGCCCCACCATGACCCAGAACCGCCACGCCCTCCCCGCTTTTTCCCGCAAGCTGCCAGTGATCAACCTGGTCCGCCGCCAGATGCGCCCCATAGGCCGCGACTGTGCCCTGAGCCGCAGCTGCGCCAGCCTGCGCCTGAGCCTGAGCCTGAGCCTGCGCGGCGACGATCAGCTCGCCGAGGTAGTCATCCTGCCCGGCAAGAGCCAAAGCCCGTGCAAACATCGCGCCCGCATCGGGGAACTGCCCGGCCTCGGCCGGGGAAAGCGGCGGAGGCATCGGATCAGGGGCCGCCAGAACTGGCATTCCGGGATCGGCCAGACTGTCCGGCCCCGTCGTCAGGGCCTCTGTTTCCTCATCGGCGGGCGCAGAGGGGGTGGCGGAAATTTTCGCCTCGCTGCGCGGCGTTAATGCCTGCCCCTGATCAACCCGCACCGATGCGGCCAGCCGCGCCGCCGCCAGCACCGTCAGCGCATCGCCATAGGCCTGCCCCTGGACGAAAAGCTGCTGGGACAGGGCCAGCCGCGCCACCGCATCACCTGCGGCGGCCTCGTTCCGGGGCGCACCACCCTGCAGATCCTGCTGCGCCTGCGCCGCGCCCGGGATCGCCAGCATCCCCGGCCAGACAGCCATCATCAGCGCCGCTTTGCCCGCGAGGGCCACAGACCGGGGCTTTGATCTGTAGCTGGTTTTGCGCATCATCCCTGCACCCGCCATGTCAGTTGACGACCAGCATATAATCACCGGCGACCGCCGAAGGATTGGCAATCACCACCCGGTAAAAGACATTTTCCGCCGGGGTAAAGCTGCAAATCACATCCGAGACCGGGCGCAGCGGGCACATGACCCCGCCTGAAAGGTCTTCAACCATCCACCACAGCTGAGACGGTGCGGCGGCATCGGCCGCTTCCCCGCTGTCCTCACCACTGTCTCCCGCGAAAACGCCGATCCCTGCGGGGCTTTGCCCGGCAAAGGGAATGGACCAGCCGTCGCGTCTTTTTGGGGGCAAGGTGCCTCTGGCCAAACTGACACTGCCGCGCAGGGCAGGCGGCGGCAGCTCTGACAGCAGATCACTGAGCGCCTCATCCTCTTCGGCCATCAAAAGCGCGCCCGATATAGCCGCGCCAGAGAACAGCAGATCGGGCGAAACCGGCGCTGATCCCGGCAGATCAGCCGGCAGATCAGCGGGCGGCGAGAAGGCGCCACTGTCTTTTTGCCACAGCGCCCCCGCCCCCTCACGCAGCCGAATGCCCTCTGCCAGCCGGGCCGCAACCGCCATGCCAAGCGCATCACCCTCTTGCGCGGCCTGGGCATATAGCCGCAGCGCCAGCGACAGCGTGCTGACAGGCCCGGGCGGGCGGGCCTCTTGCGCGGCGACAGGCACAGCCAGCACAGCAGCAATCAGCGAAAGGAAAATGGCAGGGCGCAACATCGGGAACCGGACTGTCTCAGCTGCACCAATTCTGGCCCAAAGCGCCGCCAGAGAGAAGGCGCAAAGCGGCAGGTCCGGCGAAATCGACCGGCGCCCCCTGGCACGTATCACCGGATCCATTGCGAGCCGCATTCTGCGCCCGACCATATAGCGCAGAACGACGCGAAAACCCGTTGCGTTGCAGGACGGCCCCCGGCACTTTCACCCCATGAGGACCCGCACCCGGATCACCATCGCGCAAACGCAGCGCCTGTCACTGAACCTGTCGCTTGCGACGGCGATCTCGGTGCTGAAGTCGGATGCCGAAGAGATCACCGCCTGGCTGGAAGAGCAGGCCGCCGCCAACCCACATCTGGTGGTGACGCGCCCGCAGGCGCATCCTGCCAGCTGGCTGCCGCGCTGGCAGGATGCTCTGTCACGGCAAGGCGGCGCGGCGGATGCGGTGGCGCAGACCGCCGCCCCCGGCCCCGGCCTGATCGCCCATGTCTCGGGGGCGGTGGCGGGTCTGGGGCTGGCAATCGCCGATCGTCCGCTGGCCGATGCGCTGATCGACGCGCTCGAACCCAGTGGCTGGCTGGCCCGCCCGCCCGCTGCAATCGCCCGCAGCCTGGGCGTCACCCCCGCCCGGCTGGAGCAGGTGCTGCAACGCCTGCAACAGATCGGCCCTGCGGGGCTTTTCGCCCGCGACCTGGCCGAATGCCTGCGTCTGCAGGCCATCGAGGCCGAAGAGCTGGACCCGGTCATGACGCAGGTACTGGACCATCTGGCCTTGGTCGCGCAGGGCGATCTGGCGGCGCTGGCCGCCAAAGCGGGCTGCAGCACCGAGGACATCGCCCTGCGAATCCGCCGCCTGCGCAGCTATGACCCCAAGCCCGGCAGCCAGTTCCTGCCCGGCGCCGCCCCCATAGCCGAGCCTGATCTGGTGCTGACGGTTACGCCCGAGGGGGCCAGCCTCAGCCTGAACCGCTCTTGCCTGCCCTCGGTGATGCTTTCGCCGCAGGGCGCGGGCGACGCGGCAGCGCCTGGCCGCAAAGAGGCCCGCCAGGTGATCCGCCTGCTGGAAAGCCGCAACACAACCCTTTTGCGCGTCGGCAAAGAAATTCTGCGCCGTCAGCACCAGGTGGTAAACCAGGGCGCGGGCATGCTGGCCCCGATGACAATGGCCGAGGTCGCCGCCGGGCTGGGCCTGCATCAAAGCACCGTCAGCCGGGTCGTCCAGGGCACCTCTGTCGCGGCCCCGAACGGGACGTTCTGGCTAAGGGCAATGTTTTCCCAAGCGGTGCGACCGGGCGGCCCGGCGGGCGCGGCGCTGCGCGATGCGATGGCGCAGATGATCGCCGCCGAAGATCCGGCCAGCCCCCTGGATGATGAGGCCCTGTCGCGGGCGCTGACGGGGGCCGGTGCCCCCCTTGCCCGCAGAACGGTCGCCAAATATCGCCAGGAGCTGGGCATCCCCACCGCCGCGCAGCGAAGGCGGGCGGCCAAACTGGCGAAATCCATGCGGAAAATGGCGAAAACGGTCGCTGCTGGGGATGACCCCGGCCCCGCCCTACAGTAGCACCGGATCGGCAATAAGCAGCAAAGGGCGGGTCATGGCCTATTTCCTGGGCGTCGATACCGGCGGCACCTATACCGATGCCGTCATCCTGGATGAGGCAGAGAACCGCATTCTCGGCACCGCCAAGTCTTTGACAACGCGCCATGATCTGGCCCTTGGCATCGGCGGCGCCGTTGACCGGGCGCTGGCCGCATCAGGGATCGCGGCCGATCAGATCGCGCTGGTCTCGCTTTCAACGACGCTTGCCACCAATGCGCTGGTCGAGGGCCAGGGCGGGCGCGTCGCCCTGATCTCAATGGGATTTGACGAGGATGACCTGACCCGCGCCGGCCTTGCGGACGCGCTGAAGGGCGACCCGGTGATCCGCATCGCGGGCGGCCATAACCATGCCGGGATCGAGGCCGAAAAGCCCGATCTGACGCGGCTTGAGGCCGAGGTTCGGGCGCTTGGGCCGCATGTGATGGGCTTTGCCGTCGCCGCCCGTTTCGCCACCCGCAACCCCGCGCATGAGCTGGCGGCCCGAGACCTGATCCGCAGCGTGACCGGGCGGCCCGTGACCTGCTCGCATGAGCTGTCGGCGCAGCTGAACGGGCCGAAACGGGCGCTGACGGCGGTGCTGAATGCCCGGCTGATCGGGATGATCGACCGCCTCGTCGCCGCCTGCGAGCGTCATCTGCAGCAAATCGGCATCAATGCGCCCCTGATGGTGGTGCGCGGTGACGGGGCGCTGATCTCGGCCGCTGTCGTGCGCGAACGCCCGATTGAGACGGTTCTTTCCGGCCCCGCCGCCTCGATCGTGGGGGCCCGCTGGCTGACCGGGGCTCAGGATGCGCTGGTCTCGGATATCGGCGGCACCACCACCGATGTCGCCCTGCTGCGCGGCGGCCTGCCCGAGATCGACCCCGAAGGGGCCCGCGTCGGCGGCTTTCGCACCATGGTCGAGGCGGTGGCCATGCGCACAACCGGGCTCGGCGGCGATTCAGAGGTTCATCTCTTGCAAGAGGGCATGGGCGGTCGGCTGCACCTGGGCCCGCGCCGTCTGCTGCCGATCTCGCTGCTGGCAATGACCACCCCCGCCATGGTGCATGAGGCGCTTGATCGCTGGCTGTCCGGCCCGGCCCCTGGCGAATATGACGGGCGCTTTGTCGTGCCAATGCAAGGCGTTACACAAACCGGTGGCCTTGGCCCGCGCGATCTGGCGGTGCTAGAGCGGATCAATGCGCCGATGCCGGTCGCCAAAGCCCGGACTTCCAGGCTGGAGGCAGCGGCGCTGGATCGGCTGGTTGCCAGGGGGCTGGTGATGCTGTCCGGCGTGACGCCCTCGGATGCCAGCCATGTTGCAGGCAGCCTGAGCGACTGGGACAAATCGGCCGCCGAAAAGGCGCTGCAGCTGATGGCGATGCGCAAAACCGCCGCGGGCGAGCGCTTTGCCACGGATGCCGCCGCTATGGCCCGCATGATCATCGACCAGGTGACGGCGCAGACCGTCGCCTGCCTGCTTGAGGCCGCGCTGGCCGAGGATCCGCGTTTTCAGGGAACCGACGTGACCGCGCTGGCGCGCCATCCGCTGCTGGTGGCGGGGCTGGATCAATACCAGGGCATTATGGCGTTTTCCACGCAGCTGGCGCTGCCGGTGATCGGCCTCGGCGCCTCGGCGCCCTCTTACTATGGGGCGGTCGGGCAGCGGCTGGGCTGTCAGATGATCCTGCCCGAACATGCGGGCGTCGCCAATGCGATTGGCGCGGTGGCGGGGCAGATCAGCCAGCGTGTTTCCGGGCTGGTTACCTCACCGGCCCAGGGGCGGTTTGTCGCACATTTCGCATCGGGACCAAAGGCTTATGGCGATCGTGATGCCGCCCTTGATGCGATGGAGGCCGCCCTGCGCGAAGAGGCCATCCGCCGCGCCAGCGCCAGCGGAGCAGACGACCTGCGCGTCGAGTCCAGCCGCGACATCAAAGAGGCAGGGATCGAGGGGCAGATCATTTTCGTTGAGGCCACGGTCACCGTCACAGCCTCGGGCCGTCCCCGCGTCGCCCATATCCGTTAGGTATGTGGCGACCTGGGGCTGAAAACTGCACGCCCGCCTGCGCATTCCCCCTTGACGCCCCCGCCCGGCCCGCATATCCCCCCGCCCAGTGGCTAGGTAGCTCAGCTGGTTAGAGCGTGCGACTCATAATCGCAAGGTCGAGGGTTCGAGTCCCTCCCTCGCCACCATTTAATCCAATGAGATAAATGATCTTTTGATTTCAGATAATTGCTTCGTTTCAGCTGCCCCTCTCGGCGAGCATTCTAACTAGAGCAGGCTGAAATGTGCAGGGCCTCTATCGAGAAGTGTAAGAGGCCGAGCTTTTCCTGACGTCCGCCTTGATTCCCTCACGTGCCAGAAGTGCCTTAATAACGCGCTCCGGTGTTTTGTTTGTCGGACCCAGCCTAACGCTACGTTTGGCCGCAGCGGGAAAGGGCATTTTTACAAGAGGCGAAATCACACCACCGGCTTCGCGGAAGTCCATTTTTTCCAGCTGCGACAGATAGCCCACCAAGAGCAATCGCCACTCTTTTTCTTCAACAAATGCGGGATTTTTGAACGCGAACAACTTGCGGACGGCACAGAGTTTCGCGTCCCGAGCTGACTTGGTGTTGTCGATTGACATACTGCCAAAACCGCCGAACACGCTGTAATCCAAAAAATCTGCGAAGAAGGGCTCGTGCAACGAGCGAAACAGGTCGTCCCGACGATCATGCGCTTCCCTGCCATAAATAACATTCGTGAGTTCGGGCGCTTGCTCCCCTTCCTTGGGTATCGCAGCCTCAAGCTCAGAACGATCAAAAGCAATCGCGAACCCAGCCCCATCTGCCGCGTAGCCTCGCCACTGGCTGAGTTGATCCCCGGCTTCCGAGAAACAAGCACCTAGAGCAACCGTTTCCCGCAACACCATATCGACGGCATGCCACGCGCCGCTGCGCTGGACCCGCTTTCCCTCGTTTGAAGTGTCAAAAGCATCCAGCCAACGCTGGAGTATCCACTTCCCCTCCGCCGTGTCATTGGATTGCGTGAGAGAGATCAGCCAAAGCTGCTTGTGCTTAACGATCGACAGGAAAGTGGAAGGCGAGCAATAGTGGAAAATTCGTTCAATGGAGCGGTCTTCCGACACTCTAACTCTCCGGATCAAATGATTAGCGGTATCGTAGGCCATGCGCCCGAAGCGGGGAAGCGGTGCGATGCGCCTAGAATTTGACGAAAAATCTGAGACCCTGGCATTGACCTGCGATGCTCCGAAGGTCTCCGCCAGACGGCCTGAGCAGGGCCTGTAGGACGACATCTGTCGTCCGACGGCTTTGCATCGACTAGCCGGCCACTCGCCGGGGATACAGATCGATGGCCACCGCGAGACAGGCAAAGCCCTCCTGCGTCCGGATGCAGGTGATATCGCTCACCCAGACCTTATCGGGGGCTTCGACATCGAACTGCCGGTAGAGGCCTCGCCGGTTCAATTGAACCGGTGGCGCTCACCGGCTCGATATCGACCACGATCGATGGCTTGCCGTCATAGCTGCCGGGTCGGCGTTTATAGCCAATCTGTGCCCTGAGCTGCGCGACAGCATCACGCGTGAAGGCGTCAGGGAAATTGCCCGTGCCCATCATGGCCTCCTTGCCTCAAAGTCAGCGAAGAAGGCGTCCACGAAACAGGGGGCTATTCACCTGGATCACGAATCACAAGAAAATTATGCCCATTCAGTAACTTACATACGGAAAAGATTACCCAGCCCCAGGTCATCTCGTGACGCACAAGGGGCGAGCGGAGAGCTGGTCAGGCCACGTGAAGGTGCCTGGTCTGCGCGATCAGATACCAACGATCTCATCGACAATGACGCGATCCCGGCCATTGGCCTTGGCGCGGTAGAGCAGCCTATCCGCCAACTCTAAAGCGCTTTTTGCACTTCCAGGGGTAACCTTTCTCAAGACGACACCACCGCCGCTGACGGTAAGCCATTCTGCGGTAGAAGAACTTTCATGCGGAATGCGTGCCTCGGCAATGCTATAGCATATTTTTTTCATTACCGTTTCGAGATTTTCGCACTCGGGCAGCAAGATGACAAATTCTTCGCCGCCATATCTTGCGGCGATGTCACCTGTGCGCCTGGCGAATGACTGCAGCCGGGTGGCAACGCAGCGCAACGCCTCGTCCCCGGCGCTGTGACCATAGCGGTCATTGAATTGTTTAAAATGATCGACGTCAAAGAACCCCAGCGAAAGGCCCAACCCGGCCCGGGCAGCGTGATGGATCGCGTGATCGAGTGCCTCATCAAAGCTGCGCCGATTGGCGATGCCAGTCAGGCTGTCCAGCGCTGCCAGCGCCTGCATTTCATTGCGCTGCTGTGCAAGGCGCAAATGTGTCATGACGCGCGCGCGCACAACCGCTGGCCGAATGGGTTTGCGGACGAAATCGGCGGCGCCCAGCAGCAAACCACGCTCTTCATCGGCAGCGTCGGACATTCCGGTGATGAAAATCACAGGCAGATTACGTGTCGCGTCATTTTCCCGGATTTTACGCAGAACTTCATAGCCATCCATCCCCGGCATCGAGACATCAAGCAAAACCAGTTGCACCTGTTCCCGTTCGAGTGTCGCCAGGCCCGATGCACCATCGCGCGCCAGAAGAACCCGGTGATCCGATTGCAACAGCTCTGCTAGGGCGACCCGATTCAGTCGATCATCGTCAATGACCAGAACTGTCGCGGGCCGGGGCGCGGCTATCATGTCGCGTTGTCCGACAGCATTTCGGCCAGCCTGGCAATCACGGCACGCAGCGTCTGATTTGCACGATCCAGATCCAGATCCTCAAACTGTTCCAGCGCATCGCCCAGCATCGCTTTCAGATTTTCATCGCCGATTCCGCTGGCCAGTGCGGCCAGCTGACCACGCGCAGTGAAATCCCCGGCCTGAACCAGCGGAAGTGTCGCCGTCGCGGCCTTCCATGCAGCATCCGGGGTGATGCTGACCCCGGTTGGGGCGCTTGCAGACACCGCCGTCATTTCAGCAGCAAGCTTCCTGAGCTGAGAAACGCATTCCTCCATCAGCTGATGGAACCGGGCTGAAGAGGCCTGAACCCCTCCCAGATCCCCCGCACGTGCGGCAGATTCAATACTGTCGGAGACCCGGAACAGGGCGTCAGCCTCAACGTAGCCAACGACACCTTTAACCCGATGCGCAAACTCTGCGATCCTTGCGATATCCGTTTCGGCATTCATCTCTGCAAACCGTTCAGCCATGTCACCGAAGTCACGCAGGAAACCATTGATAAATCGCAAAAGCCGCTCTTGTGAGCCGCCGAAACGACGCAGCAATTTAGGCAGATTTGCGATATATTCCTCTTGTTCTGTTGGCTCTTTCGGCTGCGTGGCTGCAGGGGAAGAAAGCGGCGTCGCGGCGAGCAGCTCGCCCAGCAGGCGATATAGCTCTTGCTCGTCGACAGGCTTTGTCAGATGCGCCGACATCCCTGCCTCCAGGCTTTCGCGCTGATCTTCGGGCCGTGCCTGGGCGGTCAGGGCAATGACCGGAAGACGGGCCCATTTTTCATGGCGGCGGATCTCGCGGATCGCCTCAAGCCCGTTCATCACGGGCATATGGACATCCATCAGAACCGCATCGAAGGCCTCGGCATGCATTCTGTCGATGGCTTCCTGCCCGTTTTCTGCAGTTGAGACGATGACGCCCGCAAGCTCGAGAAACTCTCCGGCAACCTCACGGTTGAGGGCATTGTCATCCACAACCAGCACCCTGCGATTGCCAAGCAAGCGACGAAGATCGGCGTTATCGGTGATCTTCGGCACCGGCGGCCGCTGATAGCTGTCAGCTGGCGCGACCGAAAGCACCTCCATAAAGGTGTTGAAAATCATCGAGCGGGTAACGGGCTTCAGCAAAACACCCTGCAGCCCGATACGGGTTGCCTCTGACATCACCAGCTGATGACCATATGCTGTAACCATCAGAACCGCAGGCATATTTACCAGCCGTGAATCGCCCCGGATGGTGCGGGCCAACTCCAGCCCGTCCATCCCTGGCATGCGCCAGTCGGAGAGGACGATATCGAAAGGCTCGCCGCCGAACTGGCTTTCGCGCAGCAATGACAGCGCGGCCTCACCGCCATCAACTGCGATCGAGGTCATGCCAAAGCTGTCGACGATATCCGCCAGCGCCATGCGTGCGGTTTCGTTGTCATCCACAATCAGAACCCGCCGCTCCCTCAGCCCGGCAGAGATCTGCACAAGGGTGTTTGCGGATATTTCAGAGGCCGCAGGCTCCAGTTCGACCGTAAAGCAGAAAGTGCTGCCCGCTCCGGGGCGGCTTTCGACCCAGATCGTGCCGCCCATCATCTCGACGATCTTGCGGCTGATCGCCAGCCCAAGGCCGGTGCCGCCATATTTGCGGGCGGTATCACTGTCTGCCTGGGCAAACGGGCGGAAGAGGCCATCGATTTGTTCCTGGCTAAGCCCGATGCCGGTATCCCGCACGGTGAAGAACAGCTGATGGACGCCAGGAGGCGCCTCTGGCAGGGCGCATATCGACACGACCACATCACCCGCGCCGGTGAATTTGATCGCATTGCTGACGAGGTTGGTCAGCACCTGGGACAGGCGCAGCGAGTCACCGCGCCAGTGCTGAGACATGCCCGGAGCGATGACGAAGGTCAGCTCAAGGCCCTTTTCCTCAGCCTTCAGTGCGGTGACGGTTGAGACGGAATCAAGCACATCCTCGAGGCGGAAAACAGAGTTTTCAAGCGCCATTCCCCCTGCCTCGATCTTCGAGAAGTCGAGGATATCATTTATGATTCCCAAAAGAACATTGGCAGAATCGTTGATCTTGCCCAGATAGGCACGCTGCTTTGGATCCAGCTGGGTCTGCAGCGCAAGCCGCGTCATCCCGATGACCGAGTTCATCGGGGTGCGGATCTCATGGCTCATGGTGGCGAGGAAATCGCTTTTCGCACGCTCGGCCGCCTCGGCCAGATCCTTGGCCTCACGCAGGGCAATAGCCGCTTTGTGCGCGGCGGTGACGTCCAGAATGATGCCATCCCAGACCCGGCCTCTTTCAGCCATGCGCGGCGCAGAGCGAACCTGCAGCCAGGTAATCGTGTCATCGGGGCGAACCAGTTTGAACTCACATTCAAAATTGGTGCCCGTCGCTGTTGCTTTGCGAGAGGTTTCAAGGAAACGCTCACGGTCTTCGGGATGCACGGCCAGAATAAAGAGCGAAGGATCGGCGATGATCGCCTCAGCGCTGTATCCCAACAGCTTTTCGACCCCAGCACTGATGTAAGAGAAGCGCATGTCCAGATGCGCTTTGTCTGCGCCATGCAGGCCCAGCTCGGGCGTAAGGAAATCAATCCTGTAGATGGCGCCGTTGGGCAGACTGTCAGCGATTGCGGACATCTGGGCCCGGGCCGCAACCCTTTCACTGACATCCTGCACTGTGCCGGAAAGCGCAGTGATCTTTCCGCTGGCGTCATGCAGGGCACCCCCCCGGATCTCAGCGGCAAAGCTGCTGCCATCAGCCGAAATATGTTCGACATCGACCGTATAGGGCTCGCCGGTTTCCAGGCAGCGCGCGATCGCCGCGCCCAACCTGGCATAATCGGCGTCACTCATCATTTTTTTCAGGTCATCGATTGTGACAATCGCATCGCGCGGCAGGCCGTTCATTTCAGCCATCATCGCCGAGAAGGTGAAAACCCCGCTTTCCAGGTTCAGCGTCCAGCTGCCGATCCGGGACAGATTTTCGGCCCGCTCCATCGCCTGCAGGTTGGCTGTCGCCAGGTTTTCGGCTGCACGGCTCTCGGCGAGACGGCCGCGCAAAATGATATCCGCCTGCTCAAGGCTTTGGCGCAACGTCTCAAATTCCTGAATGCGGGTTGGAGGGATGCGAACGGGCGCCCCCTCTCTTTCCGCATCATCCAGGGTTATCCTTGCGGATTGCTCTGCGAGACTGCGGATCGGCGTCAGCAAGCGGCGCGCCAGCGCAAAAGCCAGGACCAGGGCGACGGTAATCGTTCCCCCGGACGCCAGAATCATCGTGCGGATCGGGTGTTCCCAGCGGGCATCAAAGGTCGTTACCGGCTCGCCTACGACAGCAACCCAGCCGGGGGTGCTGGCGATTTTCTGATAGGAAAAGACAATCGAGCGCCCTTCAATCGTAGAGGCGCGGAAGCTGCCGCTGTCTGCGCCCTGCGCGCTCAGCCGATCCCAGTCGGGCACTTTCCTGCCCAGCGCACGCTCACTGTCGACAGAGCGGGCCAGAAGCAGCCCATTGCCATCGGTAATCGCCAGAACAGAGCTTGCGTCATCTGCCGCGTATTTGCCCAGCGAGCGGATCAGCCGGGAAGGATGATCCGCCACCGCCGCGACAAAAATCGTGTTATCGGGCCCCTCTTCAGGATAGGCATAGGCAATGCGCGGTGTGTCGCCATCAAAGCGGGGCGGCAGCAGGTTCGAGACCTGCATCTCACCCGTGCTGGCGGCCAGCATGACAAGGCTGGCAATCGCAGGCTCGCTGAAGTCCGGGCTGATGATCCCGCCCACAGCATCGCGTTTCAGAATGAACAGCTTATAGCCACGTTCATCATCGGGGTTGGCCAGGAAGGTGACGCCAGGCTGATCCGTCGTCACCTCACCATCCAGGTCGCTGCGAATGGCATGCAACAGATGGCCGGTGACATCGATCTCACTTTGGGTGGTGCTGGCCAGGATATGGGCTGTTTCCAGCAGGCGCTGCTCTGACAGGTCGCGGAACGACTGGCCCGCGTTCAGCAAGGCCATTGCGACGATGCCAAGGGTTGGCAGCAGCGCGACCATAAGAATGGCTACAATCGACATCCGCAAAGTCGGATATCTTATCCAGTGGGGCAACAACGACTTCATGACAATCCTGGTCCGGGCAGCACAGCTTCAGACTATACTGACCTTATGATACAACCCTTTCTGATATGTGAAGCCGTTAAAACAACTTCTGCGACATTCCCGGCCCCTGTCGTCGCATTTCAGGGCCGGAAATACCGGAGTCGCCACCCGAAAGAGCCCCGAAAGACCCTGGCCTGCACCTCAGGCACCGCCATCGCGCCGAGAGGTCAGCCCGGCCCTTGCCGCTTTGTCCCGGCCGCGATGACGCAGAGCAGCTCGAACAGCATGGTTGCGCCGGTCAGCGCGGTAAGCCCGCCGAGGTCAAAAGGCGGCGAGACCTCGACCACATCGGCGCCCAGGATGTTCAGACCGGCCAGGCCGCGCACCATCGCCATTGCCTCACGCGTGGTAAAGCCGCCGATCTCGGGCGTGCCGGTTCCGGGGGCCATCGAGGGGTCAATCGCGTCGATATCGAATGTAACATAGCAGGGGCTGTCGCCGATGATACGATGCACCTCGGCGATGACGCCTTGCGGGCCCAGCTCCACAGCCTCTTCGATATAGATGATGCGGATGCCCTGGTCTTTGGCCCATTGATGCTCATCGCTGGCATAGACAGAGCCGCGGATGCCGATCTGCACGATCCGCGTCGGATCCAGCACCCCCTCTTCGATGGCGCGGCGAAAGGGCGTGCCATGGGTAAAGCGATTGTCGCCGAAATAAGTGTCATTGGTGTCGGAATGGGCGTCGAATTGCACAAGACCCAGCTGTTGGGCCCTTTCCCGGCCGTGATGCGCATGGATCGCCCGCAGCACCGGCAGCGTCGTCAGGTGATCGCCGCCGACCGACAGCGGCAGCGCACCGGCGGCGCAAATCGCGGCGATCCCTGCCTCGATCTGGCGCAGCGCCTCGGGCAGGTTGATCGGCTGCACCTCAATATCGCCAAGATCCGCGACCGAGATCAGCTCATAGGGGATAACGCCCGAGACGTGATGACCGCGCCGCATCAGGCTGGACTGATTGCGCACCTCACGCGGGCCGTGGCGGGCCCCGGCGCGATTGGTGGTGCCGCCATCCCAGGGGATGCCGACCAGCGCCACATCAAGGCCTTCGGGGCTGTCGACCGCAGGCAGCCGCATAAAGGTGGTCCGCCCGGCAAAGCGCGGCACACGCGAGGCATCGACGGGTTCATGCAGAGTATTGCGCATCATGATCACCTTTGCAGACGGTCACCCGGACAGGGTGATCACCCGAAAGGCATCACAGGGCGCGGGTCATGTAAAGCGAGTTCGGGTCAAGACTATAGCTGCCAAAGGGGCCGCATTCGGTAAAGCCCGCCTTGGTGTAAAGGCCGGTCGCGGCCGCAAAGCCCTTCTCACGCCCGGTTTCCAGCGACAGCTGACGATGGCCTGCAGCCTGGGCCTCGGCGATCAGATGCGCCAGCAGGATTGTTGAAAGGCCACGGCCCCGCGCCTCACTCAGCACATGCATGGATTTGATCTCGGCAAGCTCAGGGCTGATCGCCTTCAGCGCCCCCATCGCAATCGGCTGGCCCGCCTCGCGGATCACGAAAAGCCGCACATCGGCGGCGGCCAGCGCAGAGGGGTCCATCATATAGATGCTTTCGGGCGGGGTCTCGGCATGCATCGCGGCGCTATGGCGGGCAAACAGCAGTTCGAGGTCTTTCGAAAGCGGGCTTTCTTCGGTGATGATCACGGCAGAGGACATCGGGCACCTGATTATTGACCGGATATGCCTACGCCGCCTTGCTGCGGGGTCAAGGGCTGCCCCGTTACAGGTGCCCCACAAATGGGCACCAGACGGCGGAATGCCTGTTTTTGCGGCAGACACACCAGGCCGCTGCGACCGCCGGATCGGCACCAGACAGCCCCGGCAGAAGTGGCCCATCCGCCGCCCTCACGCATAGTTTGGCGAAATCACGGCAAATCCAGGCCCATCTCGCCAAGATGTGTTGGCAATCCCCTTGTATCGCTGTTAGAATCATATCTAACGACCGGCGAACACTGACCGGCGACTTGAAACGAGCAGGCGTAATGAACACCGATACCCTCGCTATGGCGCAGCAGATCGACTTCTCGCTGCTGGCCCTCTTTGCCCGTGCGACCTTTACGGTCAAGCTGGTGATGATCCTGTTGATCGTCATGTCCTTCTGGTCATGGGCGATCATCATCCAAAAACACATCCTCTTCCGCAAATCGCGGGCCGAGGCCGCCGCTTTCGATCAGGCCTTCTGGTCGGGTGAGCCGCTGGACGAGCTCTATGAGCGTATCGGCGCAGAGCCTCAGGGCGCATCCGAGCGCGTCTTTGCCGCCGGCATGCTGGAATGGCGTCGCAGCCACAAGCAGGACGGCGCGCTGATCACCGGCGCCCAGGCCCGGATCGACCGCGTGATGGATGTAGCCATCTCCAGCGAAAGCGAAAAGCTGAACAAGGGCCTTTCCTTCCTGGCGACCACCGGCTCGACCGCGCCTTTCATCGGGCTGTTCGGCACGATCTGGGGGATCAAACACTCCTTCGAGGAAATTGCGATCTCGCAAAACACCTCGCTGGCGGTTGTGGCCCCGGGTATCGCCGAGGCGCTGCTGGCCACCGGCATCGGTCTGATCGCCGCTATTCCGGCCGTGGTGTTCTACAACAAGCTGAACGCCGACAGCGAGCATATCCAGGGCAACTGGGAAAGCTTTGCCGACGAATTCGCGACCATCCTGTCGCGCCAGCTGGATCAGTAAATCATGGGCGCGGGTGTCATTAAAAAGTCCGGGGGCGGTGGCAGGCGCGGGCGTCGTCGCGGCACGTCCGCCGCGATGAGCGAGATCAACGTCACGCCTTTCGTCGATGTCATGCTGGTGCTGCTGATCATCTTCATGGTCGCAGCCCCCCTGATGACCGTCGGCGTGCCGATCGAGCTGCCAAAGACCGCAGCCTCGGCCATGCCCGAGGAAAAAGAGGAACCGCTGGCGATCACCCTGACCGCTGATGGGCTGATCATGGTGATGAAAACCGAGATCGCCGAGAATGAGCTGATCCCCCAACTGCGGGCCATCGCCGCCGAGCGGACCTCGAAAAAGGTCTATCTGCGGGCTGACGGCAACCTGCCCTATGAGCGCGTGGCCCAGGTGATGGGCGCGCTGAATGCGGGCGGCTTCAATGATGTGGGCCTGGTCATGGACAGCCAGGGCCCGTCTTTCGGCGCTGACCGCGTCGCACCGGTCAATTAAGGCGGACCCCGGGCATGGAAGGGCGGTTCAAAACAGGCACCATCCTTTCGGGGGCAGGCCATGCTGGCCTGATCCTCTGGGTGATGATTGGCGACTGGTTCTTCTCGCCCTCGCCACCGCCTGATGAAATCACCATGACCGTCTCGACCATGACGGCGGGCGAGTTTGACGCGATGGTGGCGGCAGCCCCCCAGGCCTCGGATACGCCCTCAGACGCGCCGGACGCCATCGCCGCGCCCGACCCGGTCGAGCCAGGGCTGAATGAACCTGTCGCAGAGCCCACGCCGCAGCCCGATCCGGCGCCGCAGCCCGAGCCTGTCGCGCCGCCGCCCGAACCCGAGCCAGAGCCACAGCCGACCCCGGATCCGCAGCCTGCCCCCCAGGACACCGCCCCGCCCGAGGCTGTTTTTGCCCCGGAAGAGCAGTCGATCCCGACGATGAGCACCTCGGTGCGGCCAAAGCCGCGCCCGGCGAATATCGTCGCGCCGAACCCGACGCCTGCCAGCGAGAGTGCCGAAACAGCCGAGACGCCGCAGGAAACCGTCGCGCCCACGCCAGAGCCGACGCCCGAGCCGCCGCGCGAGGAACAGACCGCCACCGCTCCGCAGGAGACGGGCGATGTCCTGCGCACCGAAGCGACCGAGGACACCCAGGAATCGCTGGGCATGCAGACCTCGCCGCGCCCGAAACCGCGCCCCAATCGCCCTGCCCCCACGCAAACGCCGCCCGCCGAGACGCAGGATCAGCGTGACGCCCGCATCGCCGCCGAGGTCGCCGCCGAAGACCGCGCCCAGCAGGACCGCGAGAACGCCGCCCGCATCGCCCGCGAACGCGCCGAGCGTGAGGCCGAAGCCGCCGCCATCGCCGCAGCCGCAGCTGCCGCCAGCCAATCCTCGGGCCCGTCAGGCACCGGAGGCCAGGGCCAGGCCGCCAGCGGCCCGCCGCTGAATGCCAGCGAGACCGGCAATATCGCTGCAGCTATTGGCTCGAAGTGGAATGTTGGCACTATGGGCACTGGTGCCATGAGCACCCTGATCGTGGTGCGCGTCACCTTTGACCAAAGCGGCAGGCCGACCGATATGAAGCTGATCGAGTCCTCAGGCCCGAGCCAGAATGACATTGACGTGGCTTTCCGCACTGCCCGCAGTGCAATTGCCCGCGCCTATCAGGAAGGCGGTATCCCTCTGCCCGCTGACAAATATCAGACCTGGAAAGTGTTGGACTTCGTCTTCGATGCCAATGGTATGAGGCTGCGCTGATGGGCCTTGCCGCTGCCCCCTCGCAACGCCTTGGCATGCTCGCCTTTGCGGCGCTGGTGGCCTGCCCGGCCCTGGCCGATGCGCAAATGCGCCAGAACGCGGTGGATGAAAAATTCACCTGCGCCAATCTTGCGCCGAAAAATGCGGTTGATCCGGAGGCCGTCCTGCAGATTGGCCGGGCCATCGCACTTGTCCACAATACAGGCAGTCTGCCAGAGGGCTCAGAGCGGGCGCGTGTCGTGCTGCGGCTGTGCTTCAATCGTGCCCTCAGCAAGCCGGTGATTGATCTTATTGATTACTCCGGGCCAGTCGGTGAGGTCGCCGATGCGACCGAAGCCGCCGCGCGACGGGCGCTTATGCGTGCGCTGAATGCCGGAACACTGAACGGGCCGCTTGACGATCTGACACACGGACGACCGGAAAACGCCGTGATTGATCTGGTCTTCGGCCCCTCCGATGAGGCAGGGCAATGACACAGATGTCAGATGACATCGGAACCCATTTGCGTCGTGATGTGTTAACGGCGGATAGAGTAACCAGGACCCGCAAACCCGGCAACAGACCGGAAAAGACCGGAGCGAGAGGCAGATGACCTTCACCAGAAGAAGCTTTGCGACCACGATGCTGGCAGGGGCCGCGATGATCCCTGCCATGGCCCGCGCCCAGGATGGCCAGCCGCCGCGCATCAACATCACGGGTACCATCGAGGCGATGCCGATTGCCGTTCCCGCCTTTATCGATGAGGGCGGCGCGGGCGATCTGGCGCGCAATCTGGCCTCGGTGGTCTCTTCGGATCTCGACGGCACCGGGTTCTTCCGCACCATCGCCCAGAATGCCTATATCAGCCGCATCCAGGGCTTTGACGGCGCGATCAGCTATGAGGACTGGCGCACCATCAATGCCCGCGTGCTGGTGGTGGGCGCGGTCTCGGCCTCGGGTGACCGGATCACCGTCAAGTTCCGCGCCTATGACGTCTCAAACGGTCAGCAGCTTGAAGGCGCTGCGATGCAATTCGCGGGCACCCGCGCAGGCTGGCGGCGCATGGCGCATAAGGTTGCCGATGTGGTCTATTCCAAGATCACCGGCGAGGGCGGCTACTTCGACAGCCGCGTGGTCTATGTCTCTGAATCGGGGCCGAAAAATGCCCGGTTGAAGCGGCTGGCCGTGATGGATTATGACGGCGCGAATGTGCAGTATCTGACCGACAGCTCGTCCATCGTGCTGGCACCGCGCTTCTCGCCCTCAGGGGATCGGCTGCTTTACACCAGCTATGAGACCGGCTTCCCGCGCATCACCCTGATGAATATGTCGAACCTGTCGCGCCAGACGCTGGCCGAGCAGCCCGGCACCATGACCTTCGCGCCGCGGTTTTCGCCCGATGGCAGCTCGGTTGTGTTCAGCCTGGAGCGGGGCGGCAATACCGACATCTACAAGATGAACCTTTCCTCGGGGCAGACCCAGCAGCTGACCAATGCCCCCTCGATCGAGACCGCGCCCTGCTATTCGCCCGACGGCAGCCGCATCGTCTTTGAAAGCGACCGCACCGGCGGCAGCCAGATCTATATCATGGGCGCAGGCGGCGGCGAGGGACAGCGGATCTCGGGCGGTGCAGGCCGCAACAGCACCCCCGTCTGGAGCCCGCGCGGCGATCTGATCGCCTTCACCAAACAGCATCAGGGCCGGTTCCATATCGGCGTCATGCGCACCGATGGCTCGGAAGAGCGTCTGCTGACCTCCTCCTTCCTGGACGAAGGCCCGACCTGGGCCCCCAATGGCCGGGTGATCATGTTCACCCGCGAAACCGAGGGCGGCGGCGGTCAGGCCTCGCTCTGGTCGGTCGATATTACGGGCCGCAACCTGAAACAGATCCCGACCGAAGGGGCCGCCTCTGACCCGGCCTGGTCGCCACTGTTGCCATAAACCGCCACAAAGGCGCATGGGCAATCCTGCCGGATTCCCCATGCGTCTGAAACCTGCTAACCTGGGCCCTGAAACAGTGGCCCGCGCCGCGACCGATAAGGATTGTTCCCGATGAGCTTTATGCCCAAAGCCCTTCTTCTTCTGGCCTCGCTGGGCCTTGCCGCCTGTCAGAACCCCGACCGCTATGGCTCGGGTGACGGTGGTGCAGGCGGCCCGGGCGGCGCTGGCGGCTCTGGCTATATCGACACCAATGGCCTGGGCGACCCCAGCGACCCGCGCTCGATTGCCTATTTCAATCAAACGGTTGGCGACCGCGTGCTCTTCCTGGTTGACCAGTCGACCGTCTCGGATCAGGGCCGTCAGATCCTGAATGGCCAGGCCAATTGGCTGAACCAGAACCCGGGCTATGCGATCATCATCGAGGGCCATGCCGACGAGCAGGGCACCCGTGAATACAACCTCGCGCTTGGCGCACGCCGCGCGGCCTCGGTGCAGCAATACCTGCTGTCGCAGGGCGTTGCCGGCACCCGGATGCGCACCATTTCTTACGGCAAAGAGCGCCCGATTGAGGTCTGCTCGACCGAGAGCTGCTATTCCAAGAACCGCCGCGCCGTCACGGTGCTGTCGGTCGGCGCCGGGTCCTGATCATGATGCGGGCCGCGAAAGTCAGGCTGATTTTGCCGCTGCTGGCGCTTGGATTTGCCACCCCGGCAGCGGCGGAAAGCCTTGCCGATGTGCGCAATGAACTGGGCCAGCTGGCGGCAGAGTTCAACCAGCTGAAGGCAGAGCTGACCACCACCGGCGCCTCGGCGCGGGTGGGGGGTGCTGATGCGCTGGCCCGCATGGACACGCTTGAGGCCGAGCTGATGCGCCTGACCTCGCGCACCGAGGAAATCGAGCTGAAGCTGAACCGGGTCATCCAGGACGGCACCAATCGTATCGGCGATATCGAGTTCCGCCTTTGCGATGCCGATCCGGCCTGTGATCCGCTGAACATGAGCGCGACCGCCCCTCTGGGTGGCGGTGGCAGCGCAACCACCCCGCCCCCGGCCGCGCCCTCGAATACCGCGTCCAATTCCTCCGCACCCGCGCTTGCCGTCGCAGAACAGGCAGATTTTGACCGGGCCAAGGGGGTGCTCGGTCAGGGTGACTTTCATGGTGCTGCATCGCTCTTTGAGACCTATGCCCAATCCTATCCTGGCGGGCCGCTAGTCCCCGAGGCGCATTACCTGCGCGGCGAGGCCCTGCGTCAGGCGGGCCAGATCGCCCCTTCGGCGCGGGCCTATCTGACGGCCTATAACTCGGCCCCGAATGGCACGATTGCGCCGGATGCGCTTTTGAAACTGGGCGAGGCCTTTGGCCAGTTGGGCGAGCGTGATCAGGCCTGCGTCACCCTGCAGCAGGTGCCGATCAATTTTGCCACCAGCCAGGCCGCATCGCAGGCGACGATTGCGATGCAGGGGCTGGGGTGCCCCTGAGCCCGCAATATCGCTGGCTTGAAACACATGCGCAGGCCGATCGCGGCCTGCTGCAATGCTGCCTGCCGTCTGAGTTTCTCCGGCAAGCTGCCCAGCTTGCGACAGGGCCGAAAATTGGCGTGGCGGTATCGGGCGGCGGCGATTCCATCGCGCTTTTGCATCTGATCGCCCGCGCCGCCCCGCATTTCGGCCTGACCGCCGAGGCCGCCACCATCAATCACCATCTGCGCCCCGAGGCCGCTGAAGAGGCCGCTTTCGTCGCGGACGTCGCCTCTGGTCTGGGGCTGGCGCATCAGACCCTGAACTGGAACGCGCATCCCGAAACCGGGAACCTGATGCAGGCGGCGGGGCAGGCGCGTCTGGATCTGCTGGCCACCTGGGCAAAGGCGCGCGGAATTGCCACGGTCTTTCTGGGCCATACCGCCGATGACCAGGCCGAAACCTTCCTGATGGGCCTGTCGCGGGCCTCTGGCATCGACGGGCTGACCGGCATGCGCCCCAGCTTTGAGCATGCGGGCGTGCAGTTCTGGCGGCCCCTGCTGCAGACCGGGCGGGCGAGCCTGCGCGATTTTCTCACCCGGCACAGCCTGCCCTGGTGCGAGGATCCCTCAAACCAGGATGACCGCTATACCCGCGTCCGTATCCGCAAGGCCTTGCCGGATCTGGCAGCCCTGGGGATCACCCTTTCCGCATTGCGTGAGACGATCTCGAACCTCACCGATGTCCAGGACATGCTGCGCCACAGCCTTGCCGAGGGCTTTGCCCGCTTTGGCACGGAAGAGGCCGGCAGCCTTAATCTTGCGCGAGCCGATTTCGCGGCAAGCCCGGCTGAGCTGCAACGCCGCCTCTTTGTCAGCGCGGCCCGCTGGATTTCGGGCAACCGCCATCCGCCACGCGCGGAAACGGTCAGCCAATCCCTCACCGAGGCTTTGCGCGGGCGCGGCAGCACCTTTGGCGGCTGCCTGATCCGGGTCACTGCGCAAAACATTCGCATCTTCCGCGAGCCGCAGGCGGCGCAGGCGCGGCAGGCCTGGCAGCCGGGGATGATCTGGGATCACCGCTGGAAAATCAGCGGCCCCGCCCGGCCGGGGCTGGAGGTCCGCGCCCTGACCGCCGCGGGCCTTGCCCAGGTCAGGGACTGGCGCGACAGCGGGCTGCGCCGCGACGCCGTTATCGTCTCGCCAGGTCTCTGGCAGGGCGAGCGGCTGATTGCGGCGCCTCTTTTACCTCAATTTGCACATGAATGGTGCGCAGACCTTTACCCATCCTTTGGAAGTTTCATCTTATCGCATTGAACCCGGGGCTGGGATTGCTAAATTAAGCACAAACGCGGCCCCGTCTTAACAAAGGCGATGATGGGCTGCCTGTCGGGAGAAACAAGTGAACAACGCGCGCAATATTGCATTCTGGGTCGTGCTGCTCTTGCTGGTCCTCGCGCTTTTCAACGTCTTCTCGGGCGGCCAGTCGGCAATGAATTCGCGCAGCCTCAGCTGGTCGGAATTTATCCAACAGGTTGACCAGGGTCGGGTGGCCAAGGTCACGCTGGACGGCGAAAGGGTGACAATCCAGACCAAGGACAACAGCACCTTCACCACGATCAAACCCGGCAACGAAGAGGTCGCGGACCGCCTGATCGCCAAAGGGGTCGAGGTCCAGGCCACGCCGCAGCAACAGGGCTTCCTGTCGACGCTGCTTCTGTCTTTCCTGCCCTTCATCCTGCTGATCGGCGTCTGGGTGTTCTTCATGAACCGGATGCAGGGCGGCGGCAAAGGCGGCGCGATGGGCTTTGGCAAAAGCCGGGCGAAACTGCTGACCGAAAAGCAGGGCCGCGTGACCTTTGACGACGTGGCCGGCATTGATGAGGCCAAGGAAGAGCTGGAAGAGATCGTCGAATTCCTGCGCAACCCGCAGAAATTCTCGCGCCTTGGCGGCAAAATCCCGAAAGGGGCGCTGCTTGTCGGCCCGCCCGGCACCGGGAAAACCCTGCTCGCCCGCGCCATCGCAGGCGAGGCTGGCGTGCCTTTCTTCACCATCTCCGGCTCTGACTTTGTTGAGATGTTCGTAGGCGTCGGCGCAAGCCGCGTGCGCGATATGTTTGAACAAGCGAAGAAAAACGCGCCCTGCATCGTCTTCATCGACGAGATCGACGCCGTTGGCCGCGCCCGTGGCGTGGGCATGGGCGGCGGCAATGATGAGCGCGAACAGACGCTGAACCAGCTGCTGGTTGAGATGGACGGGTTTGAGGCCAATGAAGGCGTGATCATCGTCGCGGCCACCAACCGCAAGGACGTGCTGGACCCCGCGCTTTTGCGCCCGGGCCGTTTTGACCGCCAGATCACCGTCGGCAATCCTGATATCAAGGGCCGCGAAAAGATCCTTAACGTGCATGCCCGCAAGATCCCGCTGGGTGCCGATGTAGATCTGCGCACCATCGCCCGCGGCTCGCCCGGTTTCTCGGGTGCGGATCTGGCGAACCTCGTCAATGAGGCGGCGCTGACCGCTGCCCGCGTTGGCCGCCGCTTTGTCACCATGGCTGATTTCGAGCATGCCAAGGACAAGGTGATGATGGGGGCCGAGCGCCGCTCGATGGTGATGTCGCCCGAAGACAAGGAAATGACCGCCTATCATGAGGCCGGTCACGCGATCGTTGGCATCAAGCTGCCGAAATGCGACCCGGTCTATAAGGCCACGATCATGCCGCGCGGCAATGCGCTTGGCATGGTGATGAGCCTGCCGGAAATGGACCGTCATTCCTGGCACAAGGACCAGATGAAGGACCGCATCGCCATGACCATGGCGGGCAAGGCGGCCGAAATCAAGAAATGGGGCGATGAGCGCGTTTCCTCGGGGCCTTCGGGCGATATCCAGCAGGCCTCCAGCGTGGCGCGGGCTATGGTGATGCGTTGGGGCATGTCGGAAAAAATCGGCAATATCGACTATTCCGAGGCGCATGAAGGCTATCAGGGCAATACCGGCGGCTTCTCGGTCTCGGCCGAAACCAAGCGCCTGATCGAGGATGAGGTCAAATCCATCATCGACGAAGGCTATGCCCGTGCGATGCAGATCCTCAATGAAAATGAGGAAGAGTTTGAGCGTCTGGCCCAGGGCCTGATCGAATATGAGACCCTGACCGGCGAAGAAATCAACCGGGTCATCGCGGGTCGCAAACCCGATGATGAAGGCGGGGATGAGGGCAAAGATGAGGCCGCGCCCTCGGTGCTGGCGGTTCCCAAAACCACCCGCGCCCCGCGTGGCCCGCAGGCTGGCGACGCAGAGCCCAGCCCGACCTGATAACCGGACGTGCTGACAGTTACAAAACCGGGATAGGCCTTGGCGCATATCCCGGTTTTCTTTTGTGATGCCCTCACAGCTGTGCCAGGGATGATTGGAAAACAAAAGAGAGTGGTTTAAGGGTGAACCATTCTGACGGGAGGACGGGAATGTCGAACGGAATGCAGGATGAAGCAGCACAGGCCGCACGCCAGGCCGCACTGAATTACCACGAATTTCCCAAACCCGGTAAGCTTGAGATCCGGGCAACCAAGCCGCTGGCCACCGGACGCGACCTCTCGCGCGCCTATTCCCCGGGCGTGGCCGAGGCCTGCCTGGAAATCAAGGCAGACCCGGCGACTGCAGCCCGTTACACTTCTCGCGGCAATCTGGTGGCGGTGATCTCAAACGGCACCGCCGTTCTGGGGCTGGGAAATATCGGGGCGCTGGCCTCGAAACCTGTGATGGAAGGCAAGGCCGTCCTTTTCAAGAAATTCGCCAATATCGACTGTTTTGATATCGAGGTGAATGAAAACGACCCCGAAAAGCTGGCAGAGATCGTCTGCTCGCTTGAGCCGACCTTCGGCGCGATCAATCTGGAAGACATCAAAGCCCCCGATTGTTTTATCGTTGAACGAATTTGCCGCGAGCGGATGAATATCCCGGTCTTTCATGACGATCAGCACGGCACGGCCATCGTCGTCGGTGCGGCTGCGACCAATGCGATGATCGTGGCGGGCAAGAAATTCGCCGATATCAAGCTGGTCTCGACGGGTGGTGGCGCGGCTGGCATCGCCTGTCTTGAGATGCTGGTGAAGCTTGGCGTGAAGCGCGAAAATATCTGGCTTTGCGATCTGGAAGGGCTGGTCTATCAGGGCCGCGAAGCGCAGATGACGCCGCAAAAGGCGGCCTTTGCACAGGGAACCGCGCCCGCCACCCTGGCCGAGGTGATCAAAGGCGCCGATATGTTCCTCGGCCTGTCCGGCCCTGGCGTTCTGACCCCGGAAATGGTCGCCACCATGACCAAAAAGCCGATCATCTTCGCGCTGGCCAATCCAAATCCCGAGATCCTTCCCGATGCGGCCCGCGCGGTCGCCCCCGATGCGATCATTGCCACCGGGCGTTCTGATTTTCCCAATCAGGTCAATAACGTGCTGTGTTTCCCCTTCATCTTCCGGGGTGCCCTGGATGTCGGGGCAACCACCATCAATGATGAGATGGAGCTGGCCTGTATCGAGGGTATCGCCGCGCTGGCCCGCCAGACGACCTCGGCCGAAGCGGCAGCAGCCTATCAGGGCGAGCAGCTCACTTTCGGCCCCGATTACCTGATCCCGAAGCCCTTCGATCCGCGTTTGATCGGGGTTGTCGCCTCGGCTGTGGCCACGGCTGCCACCCAATCCGGCGTCGCCGCCCGCCCGCTGAGCGATCCCGAAGCCTATAAGAGCAAGCTGGACGGCTCGGTTTTCCGCTCGGCCCTGCTGATGCGCCCGGTATTTGAGGCCGCCCGCACCGCCACCCGCCGCATCGTCTTTGCCGAGGGCGAGGATGAGCGCGTGCTGCGCGCCGCCAATGCCATGCTGGAAGAAACCACCGACGTGCCGATCCTGATCGGCCGCCCCGAAGTGGTCGAGGCCCGCTGCGAACGCTACGGTCTTGGCATCCGCCCGGGCCGCGATTTCCACCTGGTGAACCCGGAAAACGACCCGCGTTACCGCGATTATTGGGGCACCTATCACGAATTGATGGCCCGCCGGGGCGTCAGCCCCGATATTGCCCGCGCGATCATGCGCACCAATACCACCGCCATCGGCGCGGTGATGGTGCATCGTGATGAGGCCGACAGCATGATCTGCGGCACCTTCGGACAATATCACTGGCATTTGAATTACATTCGCCAGATTTTGGCGCGTGACGGTCGCCATGCGGTTGCCGCGCTTTCGATGATGATCCTGGAAGATGGCCCGCTCTTCATTGCCGACACCCATGTCAACGCCGAGCCGACCCCGCAGCAGGTGATGGAAACCGCGATGGGCGCCGCCCGGCACCTGCGCCGCTTTGGTCTGACGCCGAAGGTCGCGCTCTGTTCGCAAAGCCAGTTCGGCAATATGGACAACCGTTCCGGCCGGGTGATGCGCGAGGCGCTTGAGCTGCTTGACGCGCGCGAACCCGACTTCGCCTATGAAGGCGAGATGAATGTCGACACCGCGCTTGACCAGGGGCTGCGCGACCGTCAGCTGCCGGGCGGCCGTTTTGAAGGCGCCGCCAATGTGCTGGTCTTTGCCTCGGCCGATACCGCGTCTGGCGTGCGTAACATCCTGAAAATGCGGGCTGGTGGCCTGGAAGTCGGGCCGATCCTGATGGGCATGGGCAATAAGGCGCATGTGGTGACCCCGGCAATCACCGCACGCGGGCTTTTGAATATGTCGGCCATCGCCGGCACCCCGGTCTCGCACTACAGCTAAGACTGCAAACGCGCCCGGGCGCAGAGAATCACCCCTCTGCGCCCGTGGCAGGCCTATCGCGCAGAATTTGCAAACCCGCGCGGAATTTACCGCCAGATTATCAACAGATTCATCTTTGCAAATATTTCGCAACCTGCCGCCGCGAATTCTGCAAACTATTTCACAACATGGCACAGTGTTGCCGGTAACAAAGTTGCGCCCTGCCCTGCCCTGACATAACAAATGCTTAAGTCTGGAGGAGGGCCGACGATGGGTTACCGCGAAATCTACGCGCAATGGAAAGCTGATCCCGAAGCATTCTGGATGCAGCAGGCAAAGGCCATCGACTGGGACAGGCCCCCCTCGCGCGCTTTGAATGCCGATCGCGCCCCCATTTACGAATGGTTCAGTGATGGGCTGGTAAACACCTGCTGGAATGCAGTTGACCGCCATGTCGAGGCCGGGCGCGGCGATCAGCTGGCGATCATCCACGACAGCCCCGTCACCCATCTGCGGCGCGGCATCACCTATCGTGACCTGCAAAAGCGCGTCGCCAGCCTGGCGGGCGCCTTGCGGGCCAAAGGCGTGACCAAAGGCGACCGCGTCATCATCTATATGCCGATGATCCCCGAGGCGCTGGAGGCGATGCTGGCCTGCGCCCGTCTGGGGGCGATCCATTCGGTGGTCTTTGGCGGATTTGCCGCAAATGAGCTGGCGGTCCGCATTGACGACTGTCAACCCAAGGCAATCATCGCCGCCTCCTGCGGGATCGAGCCGTCGCGCATCGTGCATTACAAACCGCTGCTGGATGCCGCCATCGACCAGGCCAGCCACAAGCCCGATTTCTGCGTGATCTTCCAGCGCGAACAAGAGGTTGCGAAGCTGACAGAGGGCCGCGATGTGGCCTGGCATGCCTTTCAGTATGGCGTTGAGCCTGCCGAATGCGTGCCCGTCGAGGGCAATCACCCCGCCTATATCCTTTACACCTCTGGCACCACCGGCGCGCCAAAGGGCGTGATCCGCGCCACCGGCGGCCATCTTGTCGCGCTGAACTGGACCATGAAAGCGATCTACGACATGGACCCGGGCGAGGTGTTCTGGGCCGCCTCGGATGTGGGCTGGGTCGTTGGCCACAGCTATATCTGCTATGCGCCGCTGATCAAAGGCTGCACCACCGTGGTCTTTGAGGGCAAGCCCGTCGGCACTCCGGATGCGGGCACTTTCTGGCGGGTGATTGCGGAAAACAAGGTAAAGACCTTCTTCACCGCCCCCACCGCACTGCGGGCCATCAAACGCGACGATCCCGGCGGCGAATTTGTTAAAGAATACAATCTGAAGCATCTGAAATACTGCTTCCTCGCCGGCGAGCGGGCCGATCCCGACACCATCGCCTGGGCCGAGCGCAATCTGAATGTGCCGGTTATCGACCACTGGTGGCAGACCGAGACCGGCTGGGCCATTGCCGCAAACCCGATGGGGATCGAGCCTCTTGCGGTCAAACATGGCTCTCCTTCGGTGCCGATGCCCGGCTATGACATTCAGGTGCTTGATGAGGGCGGCCATCCGTTGCCTGCGGGCAAGCTGGGGGCGATCACCATCAAACTGCCGCTGCCGCCCGGCAATCTGCCCGGCCTCTGGCAGGCCGAAGAGCGTTTCCGCAAAAGCTATCTGACGCAGTTCCCCGGCTATTATGAGACCGGGGATGCCGGCTATATCGACGAGGATGGCTATCTCTACATCATGGCCCGCACCGATGACGTGATCAATGTCGCGGGGCACCGCCTGTCGACCGGCGCCATGGAAGAGGTTCTGGCCTCGCATCCCGATGTCGCCGAATGCGCGGTGATCGGGGTTGCGGACGCGCTGAAGGGCCAGTCTCCGCTGGGCTTTTTGTGCCTGAATCGCGGCGCGACGCGGCCCCATGATGAGGTCGTCACCGAATGCGTCAAACTGATGCGTGAGCGGATCGGCCCGGTGGCCGACTTCAAACGCGCCCTGGTGATCGAGCGGCTGCCGAAAACACGCTCGGGCAAGATCCTGCGCGGCACAATGGTGAAGATCGCGGATGGCACAGAGTGGAAAATGCCCGCAACCATCGACGATCCGGCGATCCTCGATGAGATTGCAACGGCCCTGAAAACCATCGGCCTGGCCCGCTGATCGCACCTGCCCCCAGATCGCACCTGCTCCCAGACAGCCCCGGCGCAGTCTGGGGGCGACCTGGGGGTTACCTTCGGGGGCAACCTGGCCCCCGTTTCGATCCGTGAAATTTCCGCCCATTAAGACCAGGGCGGCAGAACAATCCCCGCCGCCCCCTCTGGACCTGGTCGCGCCGACATGCCAGCCTCAGGGCATGTGCCTCACCCCAATCGCATTTTACAAAGACCCCACCTTTGATCAGCCCCCGCTGATCCGGGCTGCACCGGGCCTTACGACATGGGGGGCAAAATGAGCCTGACCAGGCTGCCGGTTCTGCTGGTCGAGGAAACGCCCTCGCTGCTGTTCGTCTATCGCTCGGTGCTGAGTGCGGCGGGGATAGAGGCCTATCCCACCACAACCGCCGCCGAAGCGCTGCAGCTTTTGCACCAGGTGCGGCCTGGCGTGGTGGTGCTGGATCTGATGCTGCCCGACCGCGATGGCCTGGCGCTGATGTCAGAGATGCTGGCGGTCAATCCGGATCTTTGCGTGGTCGTCATGTCCGCGCAGGATTCGGTCGACCGGGCGGTGGCGGCGATGCGGGCCGGGGCGTTTGATTTCCTGCTGAAACCCTTTGAGGAGAACCGCTTCCTGGCCGCCATCCGGGCAGCCCAGGACGCGGCTCAGAACGCAGCTCAGAACACACCGGGCCCGACCGGGGCCACGCGCCCCGCCCCCCCCGGCCGTCGGGCAGCACAGCACTCAGGCAGCGCCGCCCACAGCCCACTGGCGGCCAGACGCCGCGCCGATCCCTCTGCAGGCCAGGATTCGGCAGTCAGCATCGGCTCGTCCGAGGCCATGAAAACGGTGCATCAGGTGATCGCATCCGTGGCACGATCCATCGCCACCGTGTTCATCACCGGGGAAAGCGGCACCGGAAAAGAGCTGGCCGCGATTGCGCTGCATGCCCAATCCGCGCGCGCCAGAGGCCCGTTTATCGCATTAAACTGTGGCGCGATCCCGCATGACCTGCTGGAATCAGAGGTGTTTGGCCATCTGAAGGGCAGTTTTACCGGGGCGATTGCCGACAGGCCCGGCGCGGCAGCCGCAGCCGATGGTGGCACGCTGTTTCTGGACGAGGTCTGCGAGATGGCCCCTGCCCTGCAGACCAAGCTGCTGCGTTTCCTGCAGACCTCTATGGTGCAACCGCTGGGCGCGGTTCGCCCCCATAAAGTGGATGTGCGCATCATCTGCGCCACCAACAAGGATCCGGTGCAGGCGGTTGCGCAGGGCCAGTTCCGCGAGGACCTCTATTACCGCCTGCATGTCGTGCCGCTGCATCTGCCGCCGCTGCGTGATCGCGGTCGTGATGCTGTTGAGATCGCCGAGGTCGCCCTGCGCAGGTTTGGTGCCGAAGAGGGCAAAAGCTTTGCCGGGCTCGCCCCAGAGACGCAGCGCATCCTCTCGCGCCAGCGCTGGCCCGGGAATGTGCGCCAGCTTTTGAATGTGGTGCGCAATATCGTGGTGATGAACCCGGGCGGCATGGTCACCCCCGATATGTTGCCCACTGATATTTTGCGCAGCGATCCGGGGCAGGTCTGGCCGCGCCAGGGCGGCCTGCAGGATGCGATTGCGGGTCAGGCCGATGATCCCTTTGCGGGCCAGACCCTTGCCGGGATCGAACGCCGCGCGATTGAGGCCGCGCTTGCCCGTCACCAGGGATCAGTTCCAAAGGCCGCGCATGAGCTGGCGATATCGGTCTCAACGCTCTATCGCCGGATTGAGGCCTGGCGGACGGGATCAGAGTAGGGCGGGGCCAGAGTAGGGCACCGCTGCGCGCGGATGGCGGTCAGACAAACTGCTCACGAATCAGACGTTCTTCCAGCCCGTGGCCAGGGTCGAACAGCAGCCGATAGCTGATCGCCGGGTCGGAATGGATCAGAACCGAGATCACATCGCGCACCGAATTGCGGCTGTCCGCATCGACCATAACCGGACGCTTGTCAGGGTCAAGCACATCAAACCGGACCTGCGCGCCTTTGGGCAACAGCGCCCCGCGCCAGCGCCGGGGCCGGAAGGCAGACATCGCCGTCAGCGCCAGAACCTCGGCCCCGATCGGCAGGATCGGCCCATGCGCCGAATAGTTGTAAGCGGTTGATCCGGCCGGGGTCGCCAGCAAAGCCCCGTCGCAGACCAGCTCTGCCAGCCGCTCGCGCCCGTCGACCGACACTTTCAGCCGCGCCGCCTGTGGCCCCTGGCGCAAAAGCGAGACCTCATTGACCGCAAGCGCCTGCGAGATTTTGCCGCGCACATTTTCCGCCCGCATGGAAAGCGGGTTCAGCAGCGCCTCTTCGGCCTGGGCAAGGCGCTCGGGCAGGCCATCATCGGAATAGGCATTCATCAAAAAGCCAATGGTGCCGCAATTCATCCCATAGACCGGAAGGTCGCGGCCCGACTGCGCATGCAGCGTCTGCAGCATAAAGCCATCGCCGCCAAGTGCCACGATCACCGAGGCGCGCCGCTGATCAGACTGGCCGTAACGGTTGACCAGACGGGCAAAGGCCTCCTGCGCGGCAGGGGCCTTTGAGGCGGTGAATCTGATCCTGGTCTGCATGGGTGCCCTCCGTCAGGCGGCAACCCTGACCCTGGCGGGCTGGAAACTCAAGCCCCGCCTGCAGTTCCAGGGCAACACGCAGATCAGGCCCACGCCCATCCCGGGCAAACGTCCGGCCGATCGTAGCGAATCACTGCAGCCTGACACCGCTATTTCGCAGCCATGTTTGAACCTGTCGCTTTACGGCCTTTCCCTGCACAGACACGTGATCTAAAGACCCAAATACGATCAGATGACCGCCCATGGCCCAAGGGAGATGAGTATGACCGCCCAGACCCGCGATTCCGGTTTCTTCACTGAATCACTTTCCTCGCGCGACCCCGAGCTTTTTGGCTCGGTGCGCTCTGAACTTGGCCGCCAGCGCGACGAGATCGAGCTGATTGCCTCTGAGAACATCGTCTCTCTGGCGGTGCTGGAGGCCCAGGGCTCGGTCCTGACCAACAAATATGCCGAGGGTTACCCGGGCAAGCGCTATTACGGCGGCTGCCAGTTTGTCGATATCGCCGAGACCCTGGCGATTGAACGCGCCAAGCAGCTGTTTGGCTGTAAATTCGCCAATGTGCAGCCCAATTCCGGCAGCCAGATGAACCAGGCCGTGTTCCTGGCGCTTTTGCAGCCGGGCGACACCTTCATGGGGCTTGACCTGAATTCGGGCGGCCACCTGACCCATGGCTCGCCGGTCAATATGTCCGGCAAGTGGTTCAAGGTTGTCTCTTATGGCGTGCGTCAGCAAGACCAGCGCCTCGACATGGAAGAGGTGCGGGCAAAAGCGCTGGAGCATCGGCCAAAGCTGATCCTGGCAGGTGGAACCGCCTATAGCCGTGAATGGGACTGGGCCGCCTTCCGGGCGATTGCTGATGAGATCGGTGCCTACCTCCATGTTGATATGGCGCATATCGCGGGCCTCGTGGCCGGTGGCGTGCATGCCTCGCCCCTGCCGCATGCCCATGTGGTGACCACTACGACCCACAAGAGCCTGCGTGGCCCGCGTGGGGGTATGATCCTCACAAATGATGAAGACATCGCTAAGAAAATCAATTCGGCGGTCTTCCCCGGCCTGCAGGGCGGCCCGCTGATGCATGTGATCGCGGCCAAGGCTGTCGCCTTCGGCGAAGCGCTGCGGCCAGAGTTCAAAACCTATGCAGCCCAGGTCAAGGCCAATGCGGCGGCAATGGCGGATGAGCTGATGAAGGGTGGCATCGACATCGTTTCGGGCGGCACCGATAACCATCTTTGCCTCGCCGATCTGCGCCCGAAGAAGGTGACCGGCAAGGCAGCCGAAGCCGCACTTGGCCGCGCGCATATCACCTGCAACAAAAACGGCGTGCCGTTTGATCCGGAAAAGCCGTTTGTCACCTCGGGCATCCGTCTGGGTGCGCCTGCGGGCACCACGCGCGGCTTTGGCGATGCCGAGTTCCGCCAGATCTCGCGCTGGATTGTCGAAGTCGTCGACGGGCTGGCCGCCAATGGCGAAGATGGCAATGCCGAGGTCGAAGCCAAGGTGAAAGCAGAGGTCAAAGCCCTGTGCGACCGCTTCCCGCTTTACCCCACGCTCTGAGCCAATATCTTATGTGAAATTGAAAAAGCGCCGGTGATGATCACCGGCGCTTTTTGGTTTTTCGGTCTCATTTGGCGTCGCAGATCACCTGGCGTTGCAGATCACGCGGGCCGGATGCGCCTCCTCGCGCATTTGGCCTGCGGCAGCCTCCAGACCCGACCTGCAGTTCTGACTTGCAGATTCACGCCTGCAGATTCTGGCCTGCAGCTCAGATGTGGCCGGGTGCGGTCGCCTGCAGATGGTTGGCCACAATCGGGCGGCCGGTAAAGGTGCGATCATCAACACGGACGACCACCGTTCCATCTGGGTTCTGACTGACCATGAGACCCTGAACCGAAATGCAACTGCCGATAGATATCGTGCGCAACATTATTTCCGCCTCCTCCTCAGGATATAGCCATAGTTACCCATGTATTGTCGCATTTTGAAACAGAAAAATTAACGAATTCGGAAGAAATATGGCGCAGGCTGGGCGACTGTCGCCGAATGGGCTACAGCCAGTCGCGCAGAATGGGGATCAGCGGCAAATCTGCCGGGGGCATCGGATAGTCGCGCAGCTTTGCAGGCTCTACCCAGGCGAGCGTCTGCCCCTCGCGCGGAGTGGGGATGCCCTGCCATTTGCGGCAGGCAAAAAGCGGCATCAGAAGATGGAAATCCTCATAGCTGTGGCTGGCGAAGGTCAGCGGCGCAAGGCAGCTTTGCCAGGTGTCGATGCCGATTTCCTCTTTCAGCTCGCGGATCAGGCAGGCCTCGGGGGTTTCGCCTGGCTCGACCTTGCCGCCGGGAAACTCCCACAGGCCTGCAAGGCTTTTGCCGGGGGGGCGTTGGGCAAGCAGGATGCGGCCATCGGCGTCGATCAGGGCAACAGCAGAGACAAGAAGAAGTTTCATAACGCTCTCGGTTTTGCGGGGGCCAGGGGCTTTTCCCCAGCGAACATCCTCTACCTGAACCGGCGGCGCAAAGGATGCGCACGCCGCCGGATGTTTAAGGACAGATCAGGAGCGGTAATCGGCGTTGATTGCGACATAGCGGTCGGTCAGATCGCAGGTCCAGACCGTGCGTTTGGCGCGACCCATGCCGAGGTTGACGTCGATCAACAGCTCTTGCCCCTTCATATAGGCCGCGCCCTCTTCTTCGGTGTAAGAGGGGGATTTCCAGCCTTTTTCAGCCACCAGGATGTCGCCGAAACGGATCGTCAGGCGGTCACGCTCGGCATTGGCGCCGGATTTGCCGATGGCCATGACGATACGGCCCCAGTTCGGATCCTCGCCCGCCACGGCGGTTTTCACCAGCGGCGAATTGGCGATGGCAAAGGCGGCTTTGGCGGCGTCTTGGTCGCTGGCCGCGCCTGAGACGCGCACCTCGATCAGTTTGGTCGCGCCTTCGCCGTCGCGCACCACCTGCAGGGCCAGATCCTGCATCACCTGGGCCAGCGCGGCCTCAAAGGCCTTCAGGGCCGGCCCCTTGAGGGCAAGCGCCTCGGATTGTCCGGTTGCGGCCACCAAAAGCGTGTCAGAGGTCGAGGTGTCGCTGTCGACCGTGATCGAGTTGAAGGTGCCGCCGACATGGCGCGAGACCAGCTTTTGCAAAGCGGCCTGGCTGATTTTGGCATCGGTGAAGATATAGACCAGCATGGTCGCCATATCCGGCGCGATCATGCCCGAGCCTTTGGCGATGCCCGCGATATGGATTTCGCCGCCCTCACCCTGGATGGTGGCGGTGGCACCTTTGGGGAAGGTGTCGGTGGTCATGATCGCCTGGGCCGCACCCTCGATCGCGGCCTCGGTCAGGCCAGCTGCGAGATCATCAATCACAGCAGTGATTTTCTCGAAGGGCAGCGGCTCGCCGATGACGCCGGTGGAGGATGAGAAGACGCGGCTGGCGGGGATGCCAAGCGCGGCCGCAACGCCGCCTGTGACCGCAGCCACCGCCTTATCGCCCACCTTGCCGGTGAAGGCATTGGAATTGCCCGAGTTTACGATGATTGCCGCGCCGTCACCGGGGGCAGCTTTCAGCGCCAGTTTCGCCTCGCAATCGCGCACGCAACCAGAGCGCGTGGTCGAGGTGGTGAAGGCGCCCGCAATCGCGGTACCGGGTGCAAGGCGCACCAGCATCACGTCTTTGCGGTTCTTGTATTTGATGCCTGCGCCGATGGCAGAGAACTCTGCGCCTTTGATTACCGGCAATGCGGGGAACTGCGCCGGGGCCAGCGGCGATACCGGATGCGCCACCTTATGCACCGCCGCCGCCACCCCGGTCACCGCGTCTGACACCGCATCAGAGACCCGGTCGGCCACCGGGGCCATGGCCTCACTGACCCGCTCTTTCAGTTTGCGGACCTTTTTCTTCAGGTTCTTCGCCTCGGTCTTCCAGTCAGTCTTGGCCATGTGATCCTCCGTCCGCCTGGGCAAGCTGTGCCTGCCGCATTGTTCTGTCACCCGTGTAACGCCCTGATCAGTCGATCAGAGCGCTTTTTTTCAGCAGTTCAGGATCGAGGCCCGCGCCGGGCTTTTCGACCCTGGCGCCTGCGGTAAGGGTGGCGATATGGGCCTCAACGGCCTCACGCTCGACCTCGGCTGCAAGATCCTCGCGCACCTCATCCAGGGTGGGCACGGGCAGATCGCGCGTCTCATGAACCAGGATCAGGTGCCAGCCGAACTGGCTTTGCACCGGATCAGAGACCTTGCCCGGGGTTGCGGCAACCACCGCATCCTCAAAGGGTTTCACCATCATCCCCAGCGGGAACCAGCCCAGATCGCCGCCCGCAGCACCCGAGCCGGTATCGGTCGATTCCTCTTTGGCCAGCGTTGCGAAATCAGCGCCTGCGTCCAGCTGGGCTTTGATCGCCTTGGCCTCTTCCTCGGTCTCGACCAGGATATGGGACGCGCTGTATTCCTTTTGCGGAACCGCATTCGCGTATTTGGCATCCCAGGCCTTTTGCAGCGCGGCATCGGTCACTGCGGTTTCCGCAATCTTGCGGATCACGTCACCCGACAGATAGCCGCGCGTCGAATTGGCGATCATCGCCTCATCGCGTGTCGTCAGGGTGGTGACCGACTGGGCCAGCGCCTCTTGCTGCACCAGCTGCTCAAGGATGCCGTTGAAAAGCGCGTTATCGGGCAGGGTCAGATATTGCGGCGGCAGCGTCTCGCGCATGGCAATCATCTGTCCCAGGGTGATCTCTTTGCCATTCACGGTTGCAACCACCGTGGCGGCCGTCTCGCCTTCGGCCAGGGCCGGGGCTGCAAGCGGGGCCATCAGGGCACCCGCCAACACAAATGCTGCTGCCCTCATGCGCTTTTCCAGTGCCATTCCACTTACTCCCGTAATGCCGCAGAGCCTGCGAACGTTGACTATGATCCTTCAAACCCTTACATCGCGGCAGTCCGCGTGATCCCGGGCTTTGCAGGACTTACCCCGGCTTTCTATGTAAGGCGTTAAGGCCGGGCAAGTCACAGCCTGATGACATCACGCAAGAACGTCCGCACGGAGAGATCATGCTGGGTCTGGGAACGCTCGCGAAGAAGGTCTTTGGCTCGTCCAATGACCGCAAGGTCAAGACCACCAGGTCTCTGGTCGCCAAAATTAACGCGCTTGAGCCGGAGTTTGCCGCGCTCAGCGATGAGGGCCTTGTCGCAAAGACCCGCGAATTTCAAAAGCGCGTGCAGGAAGGCGGCGAAAGCCTGGATGCCATCCTGCCCGAGGCTTTCGCAAATTGTCGTGAAGGCGCGAAACGCTCGCTGGGGCTGCGGGCCTTTGATGTGCAGCTGATGGGCGGGATCTTCCTGCACCAGGGCAATATCGCCGAGATGCGCACGGGTGAGGGCAAGACGCTTGTCGCCGCCTTCCCGGCCTATCTGAACGCGCTGACCGGAAAGGGCGTCCATGTCGTTACCGTCAACGACTATCTGGCCCGCCGCGACGCCGATACCATCGGCAAGGTGCATGCCAAGCTGGGGCTGTCGACCGGGGTCGTCTACCCCTGGCAGCCCGATGACGAGAAACGCGCTGCCTATGCCGCCGACGTCACCTATGCGACCAATAACGAGCTGGGCTTCGACTACCTTCGTGACAATATGAAGGGCTCGATCGAGGATATGATGCAGCGCGGGCATTTCTTTGCCATCGTTGACGAGGTCGACTCGATCCTGATCGACGAGGCCCGCACGCCGCTGATCATCTCTGGCCCCAGCCAGGACCGCAGCGAGCTTTACACCCAGATCAACGCGCTGATCCCGGCTCTGGTGGCCGAGGATTACACGCTGGACGAAAAGACCCGCAACATCACCTATACCGAGGCCGGCAACGACCATATCGAGGTGCTTTTGCGTGAGGCAGGCGTCCTGCCCGAGGGCCAGCATCTCTTCGCCCCGGAATCGACCACCATCGTCCACCACATCAACCAGGCGCTGCGCGCCCATAAGATGTTCCACCGCGACCAGCAGTATATCGTCCGCGATGGCGAGATCGTGCTGATCGACGAGTTCACCGGCCGGATGATGAAGGGCCGCCGCCTGTCCGAGGGTCTGCATCAGGCCATCGAGGCGAAAGAAGGCGTGCAGATCCAGCCCGAGAACGTGACGCTGGCCTCTGTCACCTTCCAGAACTACTTCCGCCTTTATGAAAAGCTGGCCGGCATGACCGGCACCGCCGCGACCGAGGCCGAGGAATTCATGCAGATCTACGGGCTTGGCGTGGTCGAAGTGCCCACCAACCGCCCCGTCGCCCGCAAGGATGACCACGATCAGGTCTACCGCACCGGGATTGAGAAGTTCAAAGGCATCGTCGCCACGATCAAAGAGGCGCATGAGCTGGGCCAGCCGATTCTGGTCGGCACCACCTCGATCGAAAAATCCGAAGAACTGTCGACGATGCTGAAGGCCGAGGGCATTGCCCATAACGTGCTGAACGCCCGCCAGCATGAGCAAGAGGCCAAGATCGTGGCCGACGCGGGTCGCCCCGGCGCGGTGACGATTGCGACCAACATGGCGGGCCGCGGCACCGATATTCAGCTTGGCGGCAATGTCGAGATGAAGGTGATCGAAGAGCTTGACGCCAATCCCGATGCCGATCCGGTGGCGCTGCGCGCCCGGATCGAGGCCGAACATGCCGAAGAAAAGGCAAAAGTGCTCGATGCGGGCGGTCTTTTTGTGCTGGGCACCGAGCGCCACGAATCGCGCCGGATCGACAACCAGCTGCGCGGTCGCTCGGGCCGTCAGGGTGACCCGGGCCGCTCGGCCTTCTTCCTGTCGCTGGAAGATGACCTGATGCGGATCTTCGGCTCGGATCGTCTGGACAAGATCCTCTCGACGCTGGGCATGAAAGAGGGCGAGGCGATTGTTCACCCCTGGGTGAATAAATCGCTGGAGAAAGCCCAGGCCAAGGTTGAGGGCCGCAACTTTGACGTCCGCAAATCGCTTTTGCGCTTTGACGACGTGATGAACGACCAGCGCAAGGCCGTGTTCAGCCAGCGTCTCGACATCCTCAAGGCCGAGCATGTCTCGGAAATCGCGCAGGATATGCGCCACCATGTCATTGACGATATGGTTGACGAATTCATGCCGCCGAAGACCTACCCGGACGCCTGGAACCTTGAAGGCCTGCGCGAGGCCGGGCGTCAGCGCCTGAACATGGACCTGCCGATCGAGGCCTGGGCCGCCGAGGAAGGCGTCGATCAGGCCGCAATGGCCGAGCGTATCATCGAACATTCCGACCGCTATATGGCGGAAAAGGCCGAAGGTTTTGGCCAGAGCACCATGATCCAGATCGAAAAGCAGGTCATGCTGCAGGCCATCGACGCCAAATGGCGCGACCACCTTCTGCGGCTGGAACATCTGCGCTCGGTGATCCATTTCCGCCAATATGCGCAGCGTGACCCGCTGAATGAGTATAAAACCGAGGCTTTCCAGCTGTTTGAAACCATGCTCGACAGCCTGCGCGTGCAGGTGACCGAACAGCTGGGCCGCGTCCGCCCGCTCTCGAAAGAAGAGCAGGAAACCATGATGGCGCAGATGCTGGCCCAGCAGGCCGCACAGGCCGGAATCGAGATGCCGCAGCCTGAAGCCTCGTCGCAGCCCGCAGAGGCGGCTCAGACCGCAGCCGCGCCGGGCTTTGACGAGAACAACCCCGAGACCTGGGGCAACCCAGGCCGCAATGACCTTTGCCCCTGCGGCTCGGGTGAAAAGTTCAAACATTGCCACGGCAAGCTGTGATCTGATCGCAAGCTGCAGACTGGTCTTTCCCGGGCCCCCTGTCCTGATACGGCAGGGGGCCCGTTCATTACCGGGACGCGGCAGCCCGCAGTTTTGCCAGGCCCCGCTTGGCAAGTCCCGCATAATCGAAACTTAAGGAATCACCCCCATCATCACTGCCAGAACAGAGGCAAAAGTGGGTGTCAGGTGCCGTGTGACGGGCTTCGATGGTTCTCTGACTGGAAACATTCCACAGTCACGCCATGCGAATGCCGCTATTCAAAGCGATACAGGCACCAGTGCAGACGATTCCTGGTTGGCGAATAATTGAAATGACGCGCAGATTATTAAGAGTTGTAGCAGTTCTGGGTGTGGCGCTTGGCGCGGGCTATCTGGTGCAAAATATGCAAAAAAACCAGACCGCCCACGGCGCATCTTCTGCCCGGCTGCAGGCCATTGGCAGCATCGAACAGGTCGCAGCCAGGACCGATCCCGGGATTCAGACCTATGGCGACAGATCGGCCGAGCTGACACTGGCCCCCTCGCCAGAGACCGCTTCAGCGCTTGCAGAGACCTCATCCACCGAACAATCCGCCCCCGACGCTTTGGCGGCTGATATACCGCTGGAAGCCGCCGGTGGCGCGTGCAGACCCGATTTGCAGGTCCGTGCCGCAGATCGCGGCATGCTTGATGTAATGCTCACCGCCAGCTGCAGCGCGGGCGCGGGTGTAACCCTCAGCCATGCCGGCCTGACATTTACTGCCAGGCTGGATGATGCCGGAAAGCTGGCCCTCTCGCTGCCCGGCTTTGACAGTGCAGGTGAGGTCCAGGCGCTGACAGCGGATGGATTTTTTGCAAATGCGGCGGCGCCCCTGGCTGACCTGAACAGCATTCGCCGCCTGGCTGTGCAATGGATCGCCGATGATGCATTCCAGCTGCGCGCCACTGAAAACACGTCGGAATTTGGCAGCGATGACGATGTCAGTGCTGCAAGCCCGCTTTCGCCCGCTGGCGGTTCGCTGTTGCATCTGGGTGATTCCAGCCTGGACGTTCCGATGCTTGCCGAGATCTACACCTGGCCACAGGACGAGGCCGTTGCCAGCCTTCCTGTCGTCGAGGCTGCCGTCACCGATACCACCTGCGGGCGGCGCATCCATGGGGAGTTGCTGCGCCTGGAAAATGGGCGCCGATCGCTGGAAAACCTGAGCTTCAACATGCCAGGATGTGATGCCACAGGCGATATTATGGTGTTGAATAATCTCGTCCCGGATAAGACACTGGTGGCAGCAAACTAAGCCGAACCAGCCCCGGTGGGAGCAGATGATAACGCGATCCGGTGCAGCGGGCTTTCTCGCTGCGCTTCTTTTCACTCTCCTGCCCATCCTGCCAGGCCCTGCCAAAGCTCAGGATATCACTCTGATCTCGCGTGAGGGCAGCATCGTGCTGCCCGGAACGCTGCAAGGGTATGATGGCGAGTTTTACCGCATCGAAACCGCCTGGGGGCTGCTGACAGTTGATGGCCAGGGGGTGATCTGCGAGGGCCCCGCCTGCCCCGATCTGACGACCCCGCGCGCCACTATCCGCGTGGTTGGCGCCCCCGATGCCGGAGAGCGGCTGCTGCCCCCCCTGTTTCGCAGCTTTGCCGCCGTGCGCGGCATGGCGTTTCGTGAGGTGACGCCGCCCGAAGGCGCCGTCTGGGCCGCACAGATTTTCAAAGAGCAGGACGATACGGTGCTGGCCGATATCGCCTTCACGCCGATGCTGCCCGATCAGGCCCGTACGGCACTGGAAAGCGGCGGGGCAGAGTTGCAGCTTTCGGCGATTCCCTCACGCACCACTGGCGCGCGGCCAATCGCGCTGGACGCCCTGGTGCCAGTGATGGCCCCGGGAAATCCGACGCCGCAGATTTCAACCGTCAACCTGGCCCGCGCCCTCTCTGGCCAGGCGAAAAACTGGCGCGATATGGGCGGGCCCGATATGCCCATCGTGCTGCATGGACTTGCGTCCGACACCGACATGTCCCGCGCCCTGTCCGAGCGGCTGGGGGCAGAGATCAAAGCAGACGTGCTGCATCCCGATATGGCCAGCCTGGCTGAGGCGGTTGCGAAAGACCCCTGGGCGCTGGCGATCACGGGCCGCGCCGAAATGGCCCCGGCCTCTGCCGCACCGCTGGTGGACAGCTGTGGCTTTCCGCTGCTGCCGCTGCCGATTGCCGTTAAGGCCGAAGATTATCCGCTGGCCCTGCCACAATTCCTGCTGCCTGCCCCACGACGCATCCCCGTTTTCGCCCGTGAGTTTCTGGAATTTACCGCCACGCCCCGCGCGGGCCATGTAGTTGCAGCCGCCGGGTTCATCGACCGCTCGGTCGAATCGGCACCGATGACCCAGGACGGGCTGCGCCTGATCAATGCCATTCTGGGGGCTGGCGACGATGTCACGCTTACCGACCTGAAACGTCTGGCAGAGGTGATGAACGGGGCAGACCGCCTTTCGCTGACGTTCCGTTTTGAGGAAAACACCTCGGTTCTGGACGCCAGCAGCCAGGAAAATCTGGCACAGTTGGCCCGGATGATCGCCTCAGAAAGCTTTCCTGCCAAGACGCTGATTTTGGCGGGTTTTTCGGATGGAAAGGGCGAGGCCAGCGCCAATAAAGCCCTTTCTGCGGAACGGGCGGGGCGTGTTGCCCAGGATCTGGCCGATCTTGCCCCCGACCTGCGCGCGGATCAGATCCCGATCACCGAGGGCTTTGGCGAAGCGCTGCCAATGGCCTGTGATGAGACGGTGATCGGCCGTCGGCTTAATCGCCGGGTCGAGTTGTGGATCGTGCCCAATTTCACGCCAGAGCCCCTCTGACCTTACAAATAGCCCAGCGAGCGAAAACTGACCTCACGCCCCTGGCCGATAACCAGGTGGTCATGCAGGGTAATCCCAAGCGCGTTGCAGGCGTCCTGGATCTGCATCGTCATCGAGATATCCGCGTCTGACGGGGTTGGGTCGCCCGACGGGTGATTGTGGACCAGGATCATCGCAGAGGCATTCAGCTCTAACCCGCGTTTGACCACCTCGCGGGGATAGACCGGCACATGGTCAACCGTGCCCTTTGCCTGTTCTTCATCGGCGATCAGCACGTTTTTGCGGTCCAGGAACAGGATGCGGAACTGCTCGGTCTCGCGATGCGCCATGACAGTGTGGCAATAGTCGAGCAGCGCATCCCATGAGGAAAGGACCGGCTGATTGATCACCCGCGCCCGCATCATCCGCTGCGCCGAGGCGCCAACGATATGCAGCTCCAGCGCGACGGCCTCCCCCACGCCTTTCACCGTCAAAAGGCGGCTAAGGGGCGCCGTCACGACCCGATTGAAATCGCCGAAGGTCTCCAGCAACAAACGGGCCAGCGGCTTTACATCCTGGCGCGGGATAGCACGAAAGAGCAGCAGTTCCAGCAGTTCATAATCCGGCATTGCGGAGGCGCCACCTTCCAGAAAACGGCTGCGCAAACGCTTGCGATGATCCTGGATGTAGCTGGGCAAACGCCCGCCCGCCCCTGTCGGAACCGTTTCAGCAAGCGCCTCATCCCCGAAAGGAAGGAAGGGCGGCAGCGGTGATTCTGCGAAGGATTGATGCTTTGCCATAAGGCCAGCATCCGGGCTGATGGTTTATAAATTCCTAACAAACGCGCCGCCTGCCAGAAATCCCCCGTAATAAAAACGGGCCGCCCCCGGCTGGAAGCGGCCCGAATTACCGATGCAAAGGCCTGATCAGCCCTTCATCCCATCCCAGAAGCCTTTGACCTTAGAGAAGAAGTTCGACCCTTCCGGGTTGTTCTCCTCTGAGAGTTTTTCGAACTCGGTCAGCAGTTCTTTCTGGCGCGATGTCAGGTTCACCGGGGTCTCGACCCGCAGCTCGATCACCATATCGCCGGTGCCGCCGCCGCGCAGAGCGGGCATGCCCTTGCCGCGCAGGCGCATTTGCTTGCCCGACTGCGCCCCTGCAGGCACTTTGACCCGGCTGCGCCCACCGTCGATCGTCGGCACCTCGACCTCGCCACCCAGCGAGGCGCGGGCCATCGAAATCGGCACCGGGAAGAACAGATGCACGCCGTCGCGCTGGAAGAGCGCGTGCTCTCTTACCTCGATAAAGATGTAGAGATCGCCCGAGGGACCGCCGCGCAGGCCCGCCTCGCCCTCACCGGCCAGCCGGATCCGGGTGCCAGTTTCGACGCCGGGCGGGATATTGACCGAGAGCTGACGATCCTTCTCGATCCGCCCCGCACCATGGCAGTTTTTGCACGGATTTTTGATGATCTGGCCAGTCCCGGAACAGGTGGGACAGGTGCGTTCAACCGTGAAAAAGCCCTGCTGCGCCCGAACCTTGCCCATGCCTGAACAGGTCGGACAGGTCTGAGGTTCAGCCCCGCCCTCGGCACCGGAACCGTGGCAGACATCACATTGCACCGAGCCCGGCACTGAGATCGTCTTATGGACGCCCTTCCAGGCCTCTTCCAGCGTCACCCGCAGGTTATAGCGCAGATCCGAGCCACGTTGCGCACGTTGCCGCCCGCCACCGCCGCCCTGACCGCGACCGCCCATGAAATCGCCAAACAGATCCTCGAACACATCCGAGAAGGCGCTGGCGAAATCGCCCTGCTGGTTAAAACCGCCGCGCTGGCCCCCGCCGCCCATGCCGCCCTCAAAGGCCGCATGGCCGAAACGGTCATAGGCTGCCTTCTTCTCGGCATCCTTCAACACGTCATAGGCCTCGTTCACCTCTTTGAACTGAGCCTCGGCATTGGGGTTGTCAGAGTTGCGGTCGGGGTGCAGCTCTTTCGCCTTCTGGCGATAGGCTTTCTTCAATTCGTCGGCACTGGCCCCACGGGATACGCCGAGAACCTCGTAGTAGTCGCGTTTTGCCATAGCAAAAGACCTCTCCTGACCGGAGAAGGGCGACCCGTCGGGCCGCCCCCATTCCCGGTCAAAACGGAATTACTTCCGCTTGTTGTCGCCCAGATCCTCGAAGTCAGCATCGACGATATTGTCATCATCGACCGGACGCGCGTCCCCCTCATCATCGCCACCGGCTTCACCAGCCTGGGCTTTGTAGATGGCTTCGCCGAGTTTCATCGCGGCTTCGGTGAGGTTCTGGATGCCCGATTTGATCTTGCCGGCATCCTCGCCTTTCAGCGCCTCTTCCAGCGGGACCATCGCAAATTCAATCGCCTCGACGGTGGAAGGATCGACCTTATCACCATGTTCTTTCAGCGATTTCTTCGTCGAATCGAGCAGGCTTTCACCCTGGTTTTTGGCCTCGACCACCTCACGCCGTGCTTTGTCGGCATCGGCATTGGCCTCGGCGTCGCGGACCATTTTCTCGATATCCTCATCCGAAAGACCGCCGGACGCCTGGATCGTGATCTTCTGCTCACGATTGGTGCCTTTGTCTTTCGCGGAAACCGAGACGATGCCGTTGGCGTCGATGTCGAACGTCACCTCGATCTGCGGCACGCCGCGCGGGGCGGGCGGGATCTGTTCCAGATTGAACATGCCGAGGATCTTGTTGTCCGCGGCCATTTCACGCTCGCCCTGGAAGACGCGGATGGTCACAGCCGACTGATTGTCCTCAGCGGTCGAGAAAACCTGCGACTTTTTGGTCGGGATCGTGGTGTTGCGGTCGATCAGACGGGTGAACACGCCGCCCAGCGTCTCGATGCCCAGCGAAAGCGGGGTCACGTCCAGCAGAACCACGTCTTTGACGTCGCCCTGCAGAACGCCAGCCTGAACAGCAGCGCCCATCGCCACGACTTCGTCGGGGTTCACGCCTTTATGCGGCTCTTTGCCGAAGAATTTGGTGACCTCTTCGATCACGCGCGGCATCCGGGTCATACCACCGACCAGAACCACCTCATCGATATCATCCTTGGACAGGCCTGCGTCTTTCAGCGCAGCCTGGCAGGGCTTCATCGACTTGACGATCAGATCGCCGACCAGGCTTTCCAGCTTGGCACGGGTCAGCTTGACCACCAGGTGGAGCGGCTGGCCAGTGTTCTTGTCCATCGAGATGAACGGCTGGTTAATGTCGGTCTGCGAGGACGAGGACAGCTCGATCTTGGCCTTTTCAGCAGCCTCTTTCAAACGCTGCAGCGCCATCTTGTCCAGCGTCAGATCAACGCCGTGCTCTTTCTTGAACTCATCGGCCAGGAACTGGACGATGCGCATGTCGAAGTCTTCACCACCCAGGAAGGTGTCACCATTGGTGGACTTCACCTCGAAGAGGCCGTCGTCGATCTCAAGGATGGTGATGTCGAAGGTACCGCCGCCGAGGTCATAAACCGCGATGGTCTTGGTCTCTTTCTTGTCGAGGCCGTAAGCCAGCGCAGCCGCGGTCGGCTCGTTGATGATGCGCAGCACTTCGAGGCCAGCGATCTTGCCGGCATCTTTGGTGGCCTGACGCTGAGCGTCGTTGAAATAGGCGGGAACAGTGATCACAGCCTGGGTGACGGTTTCACCGAGGTAGGATTCTGCGGTTTCCTTCATCTTTTGCAGGATGAACGCCGAGATTTGCGAGGGCGAATATTTCTCGCCGCGCACCTGGACCCAGGCGTCGCCATTGCCAGAATCGACAATGTCATAGGGAACCAGTTTTTTGTCTTTTTCCACTTCGACATCGCCGATACGGCGGCCGATCAGGCGCTTTACCGCGAAAACGGTGTTCGAGGCATTAGTGACAGCCTGACGCTTGGCGGCCTGGCCGACCAGGCGCTCACCCTCGGTGAAGCCGACGATCGAGGGCGTGGTGCGTGCCCCTTCCGAATTTTCGATAACGCGCGGCTGCGAGCCATCCATGATAGCAACGCAAGAGTTGGTCGTACCGAGGTCAATACCGATGACTTTGGCCATATTTGCATCCCTTTCTTCAGGCGATCTCCCCCGTGTCTTGCCCGGAAACTTCGGCACAGGAGCGGGGTTATGGAATGGATCGGATGTCCCGCCCTTCGATGGGTCACCCGTTGATGGGGCGTATATAGGCAGGGCGATTTACGCCTGCAACGGGCCTGCAACAGAGTCTGCGGCGATTTTTCACAATCCTGTGCCAGATCTGCATGCAATTTGCCGCCACAGCCCATTCACGGCCTGCCCCCGGGCAGAAAATATCCACCAGAGGCCGGCCTGTCGCGGCAGCAGGCCGGTCAGCTGCAGCAGGGATCAGCGCCGCTTGCCCCAGCTGGCCGATGCGTATTTGCGGGTGAAAAATTGCCCCATCAGCCCAATCATCAGGCAGATCAGCATCGCCCAGATCGGGTATTCGATATTGGTATAGCGCGGCTGATAGTTCAGAAAGATATGGCCCCGCCCCTGGTCAATCGTATGGTAAAGCGGGTTCCAGTCGAATTTAGAGCGCATCCAGCTGGTGGCCTGATTGGCCAGAAACATCTTGCCAGAGGCAATCATATTCGCCCGCTGATAGATTGTTGCCAGAATACCGACCAGATCCGGGTTCCATGGCTTGGCGGCATAGAAAATCAGTCCGATCGCCGCGCCAGAGGCCCAGGACAGCACGAACATGCCCAATGTTCCGACCGGGTCATAGATGGTGATCGGTCTCATCAGGGCGTGATAGGCAAAGAGGATCACCACTGCGGCGAAGGTCTGTTTGTAAAGCGCTGCAAGCGCCGCCGAAACAACCGCGATGATCGGGTTCATCGGCGCATGCATCATCATCGCCGAGGCCGGACCATCCGCGCCAGACACCGCCCCCAGGGCCTTTACATGGGTCAGGAACATGAACACCCCTGACATCACATAAAGAATAAAGTCCCCCCGAACCGCCAGCCGGCGCATGCCCAGCACGTCAAACATGACCACAAAGATCACCAGGACCAGCGCCGCCTGCACCACATTCATCACCATTGCGGTGACGGCATTGGAATGCGTGCCGCGCAACTGGCGCACCGTTGCGTGATAGATCACCTCAAGCAGCTCAAAGCCGCCCGACATACGGCTGGTTCGCTTCGCCTGCGGTCGAAACATAGAGGAAGTCCTTGCTCTTTCGTTCGATGCATCCCCGGATCGGGTATGCCCTGCGTCAACGCGCCCGCCATTCTCTGCGCTGTCTGCGCCTGTACCTGGCCCATACCCGCACCTGGCCTGTAATAGTGCCGGATCCGGGGCAGGATATAGGAATTATCGCAGCAAATCCTTGCCGATCTCTTTCGCGCCCAGGATAAAGACCCTCAACACCCATGGCAATATTCGCGGCAACCGGCCAGATCATCCCTTTTTGTCGCAGATCCGGAGTATTTTATGAATTTCGATCATCTGACATCCGTCATCCGCCGCCTTGCCCTGGAGGCCGGGGATCGGATCATGGAGATCTATAACGGCCCCGATTTCGAGGTGAAGGCCAAAGGCGATTCCAGCCCGGTGACCGAGGCTGATGAGGCCGCCGATGCGCTGATCTCGGCCGGGCTGCGCCTGGAATTTCCCGATGTGACCCTGATCACCGAGGAACAGGCCGCCAGCCATGCGCTGACCGCTTCGACCTTCCTGATCGTTGATCCGCTGGATGGCACCAAGGAATTCGTGCAGCGCCGGGGCGATTTCACCGTCAATATCGCCTATGTCGAAAACGGCGTCCCGCTGCGCGGCGTGGTCTATGCCCCGGCCAAAGGGCGGCTGTTCTACACGCTCGCCGATGGGCAAGCCGTGGAAGAGACAGGCGATTTCGACAAAGCGACGCCCGGCCCCGTCACACCGCTGCAGGTCAGCCAGACCCCCGACAATCAGGCGCTGCTGGTGGTGGCCTCAAAATCGCACCGGGATGCGGCGACGGATGCCTATATCAATCTTTACCAGGTCGCCGATTCGAAAAGCGCGGGCTCCAGCCTGAAATTCTGTCTGGTCGCCACCGGCGAGGCCGATCTCTATCCGCGCCTTGGCCGCACCATGGAATGGGACACGGCCGCAGGTGATGCCGTCCTGCGCGGTGCGGGCGGCGAGGTGCTGCATTTCGACACCCATGCCGCTTTGACCTATGGCAAGCCGGGCTGGGACAACCCCTTCTTCATCGCCCGCGCCCCGAAAGTCGTGCTGAAAAAGCCGGTCTGAGCACGCCAGGAGACCAGTCAGACCCGCCCTCTTCCATCCCGCAGGGGTCGGATGGGGCCCGTTGCACAAGGGAAACGGTCGCCGGACCTCGCGCGATCGTTTCCGGTGTCGCAACAGTATTCATCTCGACAAACGGCGCGCTTCGGGAAAGACTGGCGAAACCTGGCGCTTTTTCCCCCATCATTTCAGCAATTTTTCGCCTAAAGACATGCCAAGGCCTGAATCAGGACAAATTGTTCTGGGATGGCAGCCAATGAAGGTGCAAGAGCCGCACCGCAAAACCATACGAGTAGCGAACATGAAGCCCAAAAAGGTCACCAAGGCTGTTTTCCCCGTCGCCGGCCTCGGTACACGTTTTCTTCCGGCCACCAAGTCGATCCCGAAAGAGATCATGACGCTGGTCGACCGCCCGCTGATCCAATACGCGATTGATGAGGCGCGCTCGGCCGGGATCAAAGACTTCATCTTCGTCACCTCGCGCGGCAAATCGGCGCTGGAAGACTATTTCGACACCGCCCCCGAGCTGGAAAATGCGCTGAAAAAATCCGGCAAGGAACAGCTGCTGGAAGTGCTGAAATCCACCAATATGGATTCGGGTGCCATCGCCTATCTGCGGCAAAATCGTCCGCTGGGCCTGGGCCACGCGGTCTGGTGCGCCCGCAAGCTGATCGGCGACGAGCCTTTCGCCGTGCTTTTGCCCGATGACGTGATCGCGGCCGAACGGTCCTGCCTTGGCCAGATGGTCGAGGCCTATGAGGAAACCGGCGGCAATATGGTTGCGGCGATGGAAGTGGCCCCGGAAAAGGCCTCGTCCTATGGTGTGCTCGATATCGGTGAGGATATGGGCGCGGTCGTTCGCGCCAAGGGCATGGTTGAAAAGCCGCCTTTGGGCGAGGCGCCGTCGAACCTGGCGGTGATCGGCCGTTACATCCTGTCGCCCAAGGTGCTGCAGAACCTGAACCGCCTGAAACAGGGCGCAGGCGGAGAGATCCAGCTGACCGACGCCATTGCCGAGGAAACCGGCGCTGACGGCACCGGGGTCTATGGCTTCCGCTTCCGCGGCATGCGGTATGACTGCGGATCGAAGGCCGGCTTCCTGCAGGCCACCGTCGCCTTTGGCCTGTCGCGCCCTGATTTGCGCGATGAGTTCTCGGCCTATCTGCATGATATGATCGCGCAACTCAAAGCCGCTGAGTAAGCGGATGGGGGCGCTCTGACCATGGGGGCGGGCCGCAATTCCCGCCCTTCGGGCTATAGCATCGGCGACGCCCCGGCCAGCCGCCCCGGCCAGCGTTTTTTGCAGCCGGGCCTGCTGGGAAATCTGTGGCAGGCCTGGCGGCTGCGCAATCGGCGCCGCGCCCTGCTGGCCCGGGCGCTGCGCAAACGGCGCGAGCTGAGGCGCGTCACCAATCACACCGCCAGCATCCGCAAGGGCGCGATCCTTTGCGCCATGGTGGTTCGCAATGAGGCCAACCGCCTGCCCTGGTTCCTGGACCATCATCGTGCCCTGGGTGTTAACCATTTCCTGATCATCGACAATGACAGCACTGACAGCACGGCAGCGCTTTTGCGCGATCAGCCGGATGTCTCGCTTTGGTCCACCACTGGCTCTTACCGGAAATCGCGCTTCGGGCTGGACTGGCTGAACTGGGTGCTGATGCGGCACGGCAATGGCCATTGGTGCCTGGTGCTGGATGCCGATGAGCTGCTGGTCTACCCCTGGCATGAGACGCGGCCCCTGCCCGCGCTGACCGGATGGCTGGACAGCCAGGGCCTGGCGGCCATGCCCGCGATGATGCTGGATCTTTACCCCGAGGGCCCGCTGGGCCAGCACCCCTATACGCCCGGCTCTGATCCGCTGCAGCTTTTGCAATGGTTCGACAGCGGCAATTACAGCCTGCAGGTGCAGCCGCAGCTGCGCAATCTGTGGATCCAGGGCGGCCCCCGCGCCCGCAGCTTTTTCGCCGATGATCCGCGCCGTGCCCCCACGCTGAACAAGATCCCGCTGGTCAAATGGTCCTGGCGCTATGCCTGGCTGAACTCGACCCATTCGCTGCTGCCTGCGCGGCTGAACCACACCTATGCCCGGGATGGCGGAGAGCTGATCTCGGGCGCATTGCTGCACACCAAATTCCTGCCCGAGATCATCGAAAAATCCGCCGAGGAAAAAGAGCGCCGCCAGCATTTCGCCGATCCCACCCGCTTTGGCGATTACTATGACGGGCTGATCGCCGCGCCACAGCTGAAAACCCCAGAGTCAAAGCGCTATTCCGGCTGGCGCCAGCTTGAGGCGCTTGGCCTGCTGTCACGGGGAGGCTGGGTCTGAAATGCCGCAAAAAGCCGGTCCTCACGCCCTGTGGCAGCGGCGCCTCCTGGCAGAATGTTTACTTTCCAACGGCATTTCTCTAGGTGTTTCCAAAATTATTTCTTTGTCAGAAACAACTTCAACCCAGGCATTCAGCAGAGCCGTGCAATTTCAACCCTCAGCCCAGGATGCCGCTCAGAATTCGGCACGCCAGACAGCCCCCATCAGCAGCCAGCCCGCGCTGTCGGTCCCGGCACTGTCAGTCCCGGCACTGGCGGCCTGTGATGGCGTTTTGGGTATCCGCGGCGTCTTTGCGGCAGGGGCCACAGCATGAGCCTTGCGGGTTCCTATCGCCTGCGGTTGCGGCGCAAACGGCTGCTGGCAAAGGCGCTTTTGCATCAGCGGGATCTGCGTCCCGTCAAACTGCGGGTTGAGACGATCCGGCGCAACACTGTGCTTTTGTTCTGCACCCTCAGGAATGAGCGCGTCCGCCTGCCCTGGTTCCTGCAGTATTACCGCGATCTGGGCGTCGGGCATTTTCTGTTTGTTGACAATGACAGCGATGACGGCAGCCGCGAATATCTGGCCGGGCAGCCCGATGTCTCGCTCTGGACGACCAAGGCCAGCTACCGCTCCAGCCGGTTTGGCATGGACTGGATCACCGCGCTTTTGCGCCGCTATGGCCATGGCCACTGGTGCCTGACCGTGGATGTCGATGAGTTCCTGATCTACCCGTTTTGCGAGACGCGCCCCCTCAGGGCGCTGACCGACTGGCTGGATACCAGCGGCATTCGCGCATTTTCGGCGATGCTTCTGGATATGTATCCCAAAGGGCCGATCCAGGATCAGCCCTACCGCGAGGGGCAGAACCCCTTCGAGATCGCCGAGTGGTTCGATTCCGGCAATTACACGATCAGCCGCAACTGGGGTTATGGCAATCTGTGGATCCAGGGCGGGCCGCGCGCCCGAACCTTCTTTGCCGATGATCCGAAATCCGCCCCGGCGCTGAACAAGATCCCGCTGGTGCGCTGGCACAGATCCTATGCCTATATCAGCTCTACCCATATGCTGTTGCCGCGCGGCCTGAACCTGGCCTTTGACGAATGGGGCGGAGAAAAGGCTTCTGGCTGCCTTCTTCATGCCAAGTTCCTCGATACATTTGCGCTGAAGGCACAAGAGGAAATGGCGCGGGGCGAGCATTACGCCGACAGCCGTGAATACAAAGCCTATCTTGAGGGGCTGAAAGAGCAGCCCGATTTCTGGTGCAAATGGAGCGAGAAATACATCAACTGGCGCCAGCTGGAAATTCTGGGCCTCATGTCAAAGGGGAACTGGGCATGAGCACGGGGCAGGGCATCAGCACGGGGCAAAGCACCAATACCGGGCAAGGCACCAATGCCGGGCAGGGCAGCCTGGGGTTTGTCATGCTGTGCCACACTGCGCTGCACCGCGCAGGCCAGGTGGCGCGTTACTGGGCCGAGCGCGGCTGCCCGGTGGTGATCCATGTCGACAGCTCAACCCCGGATGCCAAATACAACCAGATGCGAGAGGCACTGGCCGATCTGGCCAATATCCGCTTTTCGCCGCGCCATATCTGCGAATGGGGCACCTGGGGGATCGTGGCCGCAACCCAGGAAGCCAGCGAGATCATGCTGCGCGACTTCCCCGGCGTGCGTCATGTCTGTCTTGCCTCAGGCTCGTGCCTGCCGCTGCGCCCGGTGGATGAGCTGCGCGAATATCTTGACGCCCGCCCGCGCACCGATTTCATCGAAAGCGTTACCACCGCCGATGTCGGCTGGACGGTGGGGGGACTGAACGCCGAACGCTTTACCCTGCGCTTCCCCTTTTCCTGGCGCACGAACCGCTGGCTTTTTGACACCTATGTCGAGCTGCAGCGCCGTCTGAAGGTAAAGCGCAAACTGCCGAAAAATCTGGTGCCGCATCTGGGCAGCCAATGGTGGTGTCTGACCCGCCAGACGCTCTCTGCGATCCTCGAAAGCCCGCAGCGAAAGGCTTTTGACGCCTATTTCCGCCGGGTCTGGATCCCGGATGAAAGCTATTTCCAGTCGCTGGCGCGGCTGTTCTCGGCCAATATCGAAAGCCGCTCGCTGACGCTGTCGAAATTCGACTATCAGGGCAAGCCGCATATCTTTTACGATGACCACCTGCAGCTTTTGCGGCGCTCGGACTGTTTTATCGCCCGCAAAATCTGGCCGCATGCGCATAAATTATACGCGACCTTCCTGCATCCCGATGCCGCCAGCCACCCGCGCGCAGAGCCCAATCCCGGCAAGATCGACCGCCTCTTCGCCAAAGCGGTTGAACGGCGTATCGCAGGCCGCGCCGGGCTTTACATGCAGTCGCGCTTTCCCAACAGCGAGCTGGCCAATGGCCGCACCGCCGCGCAATACTCGGTTTTCGAGGGTTTCGCCCAGCTGTTTGAGGATTTCGACACCTGGCTTTCCAGGGTCTCGGGCACCCGTGTCCACGGCCATATCTTCGCGCCCGAGCGGGTGGAATTTGCCGGGGGCGAGACAGTCTATAACGGCTCGCTCAGCAATTCCGCCCGGCTGCGCGACTATAATCCGCGCAGTTTCCTGACCAGCCTGATCTGGAACACCCGTGGCGAGCGGCAGTGCTTCCAGTTCGGGCCGCGCGACAATCAAACGATCATTCCCTTTATCGCCGGCGATCCGAATGCCCAGATTTCGGTTATTTCCGGCGCGTTCTCAGTGCCCCTGTTCCAGTCAAACCTGAATTTCAGCGAGATCAGGGCCGAGGCCGCCCGGCTTCAGCGCATTGAGGCCGAAATGCTGACCCTGTTGCGGGCCCCCGATGTGAAGGCCCGGGTGCGGGTGTGGAATCTCGCGGAATTCGTCGAAAATCCGATGGAGCCGCTGCAAATGATCGTTGACGAAATCAGCCCGCGCTCGCTGCGTCGCCTGACCGAGGTGCCACGGCTGACCGATCTGACCGGCTTTGGTCAGTTCCTGCAAAACCTGCGCAACCAGGGCATGAAGCCCGAGCTGATGGGCGATTTCCCCGCCGGGGGCGAGATGCCCGGCCCCGGAGGCCGCCGCCAGCGCCCCTATCTGGTCAGGTAAAGCCAGATGCCAGATGTGAAATCCGCGGCCCGGCCGCGCTTTACCTCATTCGTGATGCTGGCCGAGATGCGCACCGGCTCGAACTTCCTTGAGGCCAATCTGAACTGCTTTGACGGCATCACCTGCCATGGTGAGATGTTCAACCCGCATTTCATCGGCGGCCAGAAAAGCCATGAGATGTTCGGCTTTGATCTCGCGGCGCGAGAGAAGGATCCGCTTGGGCTGTTGCGGGCGATGCGGGCGCAAACCCCGGGCCTGTCGGGCTTTCGCTATTTCCACGATCACGACCAGCGCATCCTGCCTGTGGTCATGGATGATCCGCAATGCGCCAAGATCATCCTGACCCGCAACCCGCTGGAAAGCTATGTCAGCTGGCAGATCGCACGTGAAACCAATCAGTGGCGGCTGACCAATATCAAGAACCTGAAATCCGCCCGTATCCGCTTTGATGCAGGCGATTTCGAGACCCATCTGCAGACCAGCCAGGAGCATCAGATCCACCTGCTGCATCTGCTGCAAACCTCTGGGCAGACGGCGTTTTACCTTGATTATGAAGATATTCGGGATGTCGATGTCTTGAACGGTCTGGCCGCCTGGCTGGGCAGTGAGGCCCGTATCGAGGCGGTGGATGACCGGCTGAAAAAGCAAAATCCCGGCCCGATCGCCGCAAAGGTGACCAACCCCGAAGAGATGGAGGCGGCGCTTTCACAGCTGGACCGCTTCAACCTTGGCCGCAGCCCGAATTTTGAGCCCCGCCGCAATGCCGCCGTGCCCTCATTTCTGGCGGCAAAGACGGCGCCGCTTTTGTTCCTGCCGGTCAAAGGCGGGCCGGTTGAGGCGGTGTCGGCCTGGCTGGCCGCGCCCTGGCAAGGCACGCGTGCCGCTGACGCCGGGCTGATCGGTGATTTTGGCCGCAAATCGCTGCGGGAATGGCAAGAGGCCCATCCCGGCTATCGCAGTTTCACCGTGTTGCGCCACCCGCTTTTGCGCGCCCATCAGGCCTTTTTGACCCTGATCGTCAGCGGGCGACTGAATGAACATCGCAACGCGCTGATCCGCGCCCATGATGCGCCGCTGCCCGGCAAGGGCCGCGCCTTCGCGGACATTGATCAGCATCGCAGCGCCTTTCTGGCCTTCCTGCGCTATGCGAAGCTTTCCCTCAGCGCTCAGACCGGCCTTCGCGTCGATCCGCATTGGGCCAGCCAAAGCGCGGTCTTGCAGGGTTTTGGCAACCTTCTGTTCCCCGATCTGCTGCTGCGCGAGGATGACCTGGCCCGGGGCCTTGGCTTTCTGGCCGCAGGGTTTGGCGAGGCCCCTGCCCCTGTGTCAATCGACCCAGCCCCCGCAGCCGCCCTGGATGAAATCTGGACCCCCGAGCTGGAAGAGGCCGCCCGGGACGCCTGGGCCCGCGACTATACCGCCTTCGGCTTTGCCCCCTGGAGGGGCTGAGCCCTCAGCCCCATCCCGCCGATCCCTGCTTTGCGGCGGTTGACCGAAGGGGGCGGGGCCACTAATTCCGGGGGCAGCCCCGCAACAGCCTCTGGCCGCGCATTGCGGGCGATACTCCGCCCGAAAGCAAGCCCCCGAAAGCCCGTATAGTGACCATTCACCTGCATCAGAACGACCTGCCCGACGGGCTGACCCTTGGCCCCGTGGTCGCCATCGACACCGAGACCATGGGCCTCAATCCGCGCCGCGACCGGCTTTGCGTGGTGCAGCTTTCTGCGGGGAATGGCGATGCACATCTGGTGCAGATCGCGATTGGCCAGACGGCGGCGCCCAATCTGACGCGCCTGCTGACCGATGAGAATGTGCTGAAACTGTTCCATTTCGGGCGCTTTGACATTGCCGCGCTGAAACGCGCCTTTGGGGTGACGACGGCCCCGGTCTGGTGCACGAAAATCGCCTCGAAACTGGTGCGCACCTATACTGATCGCCATGGGCTGAAATATCTGCTGGCCGATATGGTGGGGGTTGATGTCTCAAAACAGCAGCAGACATCCGACTGGGGCGCGGCCGAACTGACAGCGGCGCAAAAGGACTATGCCGCCTCGGATGTGCTTTACCTGCACCGCCTGAAAGCCGCGCTTGAGGAAAGGCTGATCCGCGAGGATCGGCTGGCCCTGGCTGAGAAACTCTTTGCATTTCTGCCGGTTCGGGCTGAAATGGATCTGCTGGGCTGGGATGACCTGAATGACATCTTCCACCATTGATCCTGCCGCGCTGATCGCCACAGGGCGGCGCGTCATCACCCGCGAGGCCGGTGCGCTGGCGGCGCTGGCGGAAACGGTCGGCCCGCGTTTTGCCGATGCGGTGGCGCTGATCCTTCAGGCCAGCGGGCGGGTGATCGTCTCTGGCATGGGGAAATCCGGCCATATCGGCAAGAAGATCGCCGCGACCTTCGCCTCGACCGGCACGCCCGCGCAATTCGTGCATCCGGCTGAGGCCAGCCATGGCGATCTGGGCATGATCACCCAGGGCGATGTGATCGTGATGCTGTCGAATTCCGGCGAGACGCCCGAGCTGGCCGATATGCTGGCCCATGCCCGGCGCTTTGCCATTCCGCTGATCGGGATTGCCGGGCGCGAGGGATCGACCCTTTTGCGTGAGGCGACGGTCGCGCTTTTGCTGCCGACCGTACCCGAGGCCTGTGAGACCGGGATCGTGCCCAGCACCTCGACCACGATGACGCTGGCCCTGGGGGATGCGCTGGCGATTGCCCTGATGGAGCATCGCCACTTCACGCCCGAGCACTTCCGCACCTTCCATCCCGGCGGCAAGCTGGGGGCGAAACTCTTGCGGGTGCGCGATCTGATGCATGCAGATCCGCCGATGGTTGCGCCCGATACCCCGATGCCCGACGCGCTGATTGCGATGACGCGGGCGGGGTTCGGCGTGGTGGGCGTGGCCGCGCCCGATGGCCACCTGCTGGGGATCATCACCGATGGCGACCTTCGCCGCCATATGGACGGGCTTTTGTCGCATAAGGCCAGTGAGGTGATGACCGCCAATCCGCTGACCGCGACGCCGCAGATGCTGGCGGTCGAGGCGCTCGGGCTGATGAATGCCCGCAAGATCACCTCGCTGATGGTGCAGGGCGAAGGCGGGCGGGCCGAGGGGATCGTGCATATCCATGACTGTCTGCGCGCGGGTGTGGCCTGAGATGCGCCAACCCCTGCCCCATACCCGGCTCCAGATCAGGCCCCATACCCGGCCCCGCCCATATCGGAGCCACCATGCCCAGAGCTGATCGCCATTCCCGCCTTGTCGGCTGGCTGAAGGTGGCGCTGCCTCTGTCGGCGCTGGCGCTGCTTTCGACGATGTTTCTGCTGGCCGACCGGATCGATACCGATGCCGCGATCCATTACGCCCAGGTCGATGTCGAGGATCTGGCCCGCGATCCGCGCATGACCACGCCGACCTATGCCGGGACCACCTCGGACGGGGCGGCGATCACCATGACCGCCACAGCCGCCCGGCCTGCAACCGGCACCCGCAGCGCCGGGGCCAGTGATGTCACCGTGCGCCTTGATATGCCCGGCGGTGGCAGCACCGATATCCGCGCCAAAGAGGCGGTTCTGGATACTGCCGCCAGCCAGCTGCGCCTGACGGGTGGGGTCGGGATAGACACCTCCAGCGGCTATCATATCGTGACCGATGTGCTGACGGCGGCGCTGGACCGCTCTGGCGCGAAAAGCGAGGCCCCGGTCAATGCCACCGGCCCGCAGGTCACGCTGACGGCCAACAGTTTTTCCCTGCAGCGCCAGGACAAGGCCACAGGAGAACAGGACGCGCAACCCAAAGTGGAAAGCGCGGATACAAATGCCGTTACCCCCTATCTTCTGGTTTTCTCAGGCGCGGTAAAGCTGGTATATGAGCCCGGCGGCCCCCGCCGCGAAACGGATGCACCATGACCCTGAACGCGCCCATCCATAAGACACGCCCCCTGCAAAGCCGCGCCCGCGCTTTTGCATTGCTGCTGACCCTGGCAGCGGCGCCGCTGCTGGCGCCCGGCGATTTGCTGGCCCAGGGTGCGACCATTGCCTTCGGCCCGATGACCCAGGACACCTCGCTTCCGGTTGAAATCAAGGCCGATACGCTGGCGGTCAACAATGCCGATGGCTCGGCGGTGTTTTCCGGCAATGTGCTGGTGGGCCAGGGTGAGATGCGCCTTGCTGCAGCTGAGGTGCGGGTGGAATATGCCGCTGACAGCCGCGCCATCCGCAGGCTGCATGCAACAGGCGGCGTGACCATCGCCAGCGCCCGTGATGCCGCCGAAGCCTCCGAGGCGGTCTATGAGATCGACAGCGGCGTGGTGGTGATGACCGGGAATGTGCTTTTGACCCAGGGCGCCAGCGCGCTTTCCGGCCAAAAGCTGACCATCCGCATGAAATCGGGCACCGGCGTGATGGAGGGCGGCGTTTCCACCACCTTCCTGCCCGGCGCGAACTGAGCCGCGCATCATGGTCCTGGCCGATACCGTCACCCCGCCCGCAAAGCCCGCCGTTGCCACCGACGGCACCGGGCTGCAGATCCGCGGGCTGCGCAAAAGCTATAAGAAACGCCCGGTGATCCGCGATGTGACGATGGATCTGCGCCAGGGCGAGGTGGTGGCGCTTTTGGGGCCGAACGGCTCTGGCAAGACCACCTGTTTCTATTCCATCGCAGGCCTTGTCACCCCCGAGGGCGGCAAGGTTCTGATCGACGGGCGCGATGTCACGGCGCTGCCGATGTACCGCCGGGCACGGCTGGGGATCGGCTATCTGCCGCAGGAGGTCTCGATCTTTCGCGGCCTTTCGGTTGAGGACAATATCCTTGCCGTCCTGGAAATCGCCCATTCCGACCGCCGCAAGCGCCGCGAGCGTCTTGAAGAGCTGCTGTCCGAGTTTTCGATCACCCATCTGCGCCAGGCTCCGGCTCTGGCGCTGTCAGGGGGCGAGCGGCGGCGGGTTGAGATCGCCCGCTGCCTGGCGGCCGATCCGAAGTATCTGCTGCTGGACGAGCCCTTCGCCGGGGTCGATCCGATTGCCGTCAATGAGATCCGCCACCTGGTTCAGGATCTGAAGCTGCGCGGCATCGGCGTGCTGATCACCGACCACAATGTCCGTGAGACGCTCAGCATCGTTGATCGCGCCTATATCCTGCATGACGGCAAGGTTCTGATGTCGGGCACCACCGACGAAATCGTGAAGGACGAAACCGTCCGCCGCGTCTATCTGGGCGAAAATTTTCGTATGGTCTGAACCATTTGCGTAAACTCTTGCCGGTTAAGCAGTGATTCTGTTGACAGCCCGCCCGCGCTGTCACCAAATGGTCATATGAGCGCAAGCATTGCCCACCGCATGACAGGTCCGGGCGGCCATCCATGGCCCCGCCGCCTTGCGGTTTTCCCCATCCATACCCAGTTCGGAAAGATGCCCGGTTCGCAGACCCGGATGCGGTGAGCGCATGTGCACCACATCCGGCCCATGAAGCAGAGGAGACATCATGCGCTACCAGATCAGCGGAAAACAGATTGATGTGGGCGAGGCTCTGACCACCCATGTGAAATCCGAAATCGGCGAATTGATCGAGAAATACGCGCAGCGCGCCACCGACTGCGTGGTGGTATTCTCGCGCGCGGCCCACGAATCCGTCTGCGAAACCACCATCCATCTGGCCACCGGGCTGAATGTCTCGGCCAAAGGCAGTGCGACAGAGATCTACGCCGCCTTTGAAAGCTGCCGCGAGCGTCTGGACAAGCAGGTGCGCCGCTATAAACGCCGGTTGCGCAACCACAACAGCAATCGCAAGGCCCCGGTTGAATTCGGTGCCGCATCGTCCTATATCCTCGCCCCATCCGAGGATGTCGAGGATGCCGAACCAGAGACGCTTGCCCCCGTGGTGGTCGCCGAGATGGAGACGAAGATTCCTTCGATCACCGTCGGCGAGGCTGTGATGCAGATGGAACTGGCGGGGCAGAAAATGCTCGTATTCCGCAACGAAGGCCATGGGGGCGTGAATGTCGTATATCGTCGTGATGACGGCAATATCGGCTGGATCGACCCTCGCAACAGCCGCTGACGGGCAATAGCCCCGCGGCGTGACCACAGGATTTCTGCAGTCTCATGGAACTTTCCAGTCTACTTGTCCCCTCTGCTGTCCGCGTTGTCAGCCAATTCACCTCTAAGAAACGTCTCTTTCAGGAATTGGGGGAAATCGCGCAATCGGCCTGGGGCATCCCTGCCGATCCGGCAGTGGATGGGTTGCAGGAACGTGAGACTCTGGGTCCAACCGGCGTGGGGCATGGCATCGCCCTGCCCCATGCGCGGATTGAAGAACTTGACCGGATCGCCGGAATTTTTATCCGGCTGGAAAAGCCGCTGGATTATGACAGCGTCGACCGCCAGCCGGTCGATCTGATCTTTTGCCTGCTGGCCCCCAAGGATTCCGGCGTCGATCACCTGAAGGCGCTGGCCCTGGTCAGCCGCACCATGCGCGATCAAAGCGTGGTGTCGAAGCTGCGCTCGAACCCGGATCCGGCCAAGCTGCATGCGATCCTGATCGAAGCACGCAGCACGCAGGAAGTCTGAGCCCCGCCAGACGGCCGCAACGCAGGCCAAATCCCATCCAGCGCATACCGCGCGGCCCCGCCATAGGGGGCTGCGCCTGTCGGTCTGCCCCGGCCCTGTCCTGCCCCGGCCCTGTCCTGCCCCGGCCCTGTCCTGGCGCGGCCCTGTCCTGGCGCGGTGAATTTGCAGCCCCCTTCGCCTGGTGGCAGGTTTGGGCGGCGTGCTTATTGCATATAAATCGCATGCACAGTTATCGCCCGACGCAACCAGACGGCATTGTCGCCAGCTCTGGAACAATCTCTGCCCCACCCGCCTGACACGCTTTTGTGAGGAAAACACAGGAAACATCGGAAAAGGTGACGTTTTTTTACGATGTTTTGAGTGTTATGGGGTTGTAATCAGGGGCTGGTATCTTTCATTTTGGCACTCAGACACCCCTAACGCATCTGTTGCCTCAGGCGCAGACTGGCATCGCCCGCTTTGCCAGGGCTTGAAGGCCAGTGCGGCAGGGCATGATATTGACGAAAAGAGCAGGAGAGACGGGCACAGAATGATCGAGCAAAACCTCATCCTCATTCTCGTGTTGCTGCCGTTTATCGGCGCTCTTGCTGCCGCCACATTGCCCGTCAACGCCCATGGCGCGGCGGCCTGGGTCTCGGGCCTGTCACTGGCGGGCGGCCTGGTGATCCTGGTCACCCTTTATCCCCAGATATCCGAGGATGAGGTGGTCCGCAGCCTGGTGCGCTGGCTGCCGATCCTGTCGATCAACCTGAATTTCAGGATGGACGGCTTTGCCTGGATGTTCACCTTCATCGTGCTGTCAATCGGCCTGCTGGTGGTGGTTTACGCGCGGTTCTACCTGTCAAAAACCGATCCGGTGCCAAGGTTTTACAGCTTTCTGATGGCCTTCACCGGCGCGATGGTCGGGATGTTGCTGTCGGGCAATATCCTGATGCTGGTCGTGTTCTGGGAGCTGACCTCGATCATGTCCTTCCTGCTGATCGGCTACTGGCACCAGGCCCAGGCCGCACGCGATGGCGCGCGGATGTCGCTGATCGTGACGGCGGGCGGCGGGGTGGCGCTGACGGTTGGCATGCTGGTGCTGGGCCAGATCGTTGGCGGCTATGATATCGACCTCGTGCTGCGCTCGGGCGCGGTGATCCGCGAGCATCCGCTTTACCCGGTGGTGCTGGTGCTGGTGCTGATCGGCGCCTTCACCAAATCGGCGCAGTTCCCCTTCCATTTCTGGCTGCCCGGCGCGATGGCCGCGCCGACGCCCGTTTCCGCCTATCTGCACTCGGCAACCATGGTGAAGATGGGGGTGTTCCTGCTGATCCGCTTCCAGCCGGCGCTTGGCGGCACGGATCTGTGGTTCTGGCTGGTCTGCGGCATCGGCATGCTGACCTTCACCATGGGCGCGGTGATCGCGCTGTTCCGCCATGATATCAAAGGCCTGCTGGCCTATTCCACCATCAGCCATCTGGGCCTGATCACCGCCCTTGCGGGCATGGGCAGCGAGGCGGCGATCATAGCGGCGATCTTCCACATCTGCAACCACGCCGCCTTTAAGGCGTCGCTTTTCATGACCGCCGGGATCATCGACCACGAGACCGGAACCCGCGATCTGCGCAAGCTCTCGGGCCTGCGCAAGGCGCTGCCGGTTACCTTCATCCTGGCCACCATCGCCTCGGCGGCAATGGCGGGGGTGCCGCTTCTGAACGGCTTCCTCTCGAAAGAGATGTTCCTGACCGAGACCATGGCCACGCATGGCGGCGGCCTGCTGAACCGGGCGCTGCCATGGATCGCGGCTTTCGGCTCGGTCTTTTCGGTCGCCTATGCGCTGCGCTTTGTGATGGAGGTGTTTTTCGGCCCCGAGGCCCAGGATCTGCCCAGCAAACACGTGCATGAGCCAATCCACTGGATGCGGCTGCCGGTAGAGCTGCTGGTGATCCTCTGCGTCGCGGTTGGCATTATGCCCTGGCTGGCGGATCCGATCCTCAACATCGCCGGGCGGGCGGTGCTGGGGCCGGAAATGCATGATGCGCATGTGGCGCTCTGGCATGGCTTCAACATGCCTTTGATGATCAGCCTCTTTGCACTGGCGGCAGGGGCCGCGCTTTGGGTGACCTTCTCGGCCCGTATCAATGCCGGGCCAGAAGGGCCGCCGCTGCTGTACCGCATCCGCGCCCAGAAGATCTATGAATGGCTTTTGCTGCGCCTGACCTGGGTCTGGCCGCGCGGGCTGCACCGCCTCTTCGGAACCGAGCGGTTGCAGCCGCAGCTGCGCCTGGTGATCGTGCTGGGGATTATTGCGGCAGCGGTCGCCGTCTGGGGCGGGCTGAAGGCATCTGAGACCCGGCTGACCAATGATCTGAACCCCGCTTTCGCGGTGATGTGGCTGATCGGCGGCGCCTGCGCCATCGGTGCCGCTTGGCAGGCGAAATACCACCGTTTTGCGGCCATGGTGCTGCTGGGCGGCGCCGGGCTGATCACCTGCGTGACCTTTGCCTGGTTCTCGGCCCCCGACCTTGCGGTGACGCAGCTGGTGGTTGAGATCGTGACCACGGTTCTGCTGCTTCTGGGTCTGCGCTGGCTGCCAAAGCGGCGCGAGGAGATCGTGGGCGATGACCTGCTGCCCGCAAAGATCCGTCGTGGCCGTGACCTGATCATCGCCGTTATCGGCGGCGCGGGCCTTGCGGGCCTGGCATATGTTGTGATGACGCGCCCGCTGATCCCCAATATCGGCGACTGGTTCCTGCGAAACGCTTATTATGAGGGCGGCGGCACCAATACGGTCAACGTGATCCTGGTCGACTTCCGGGCCTTTGATACCTTTGGCGAGATCACCGTTCTGGCGATTGTCGGCCTGACCGTCTATGCGCTGCTGCGCCGTTTCCGCCCTGGCTCTGAAAGCATCGGCGCGCCCGAGCAGCAGCAGGGCTATGCCGCTGACCAGCTGGGTGATTTCATGCTGATCCCCTCGGTGATCATGCGCTGGATGTTCCCGGTTACCCTGGTCGTTGCCGCCTATTTCTTCTTCCGCGGCCATGATCTGCCCGGGGGGGGCTTCTCGGCCGGGGTGACGGTGGCGATTGGGCTGCTCTTGCAATATCTGGCCTCGAATGTGCGCTGGATCGAGGCAAGGATCACCATCCTGCCGATCCGCTGGATGGGGCTGGGCCTGCTGATCGCGGCCGCAACCGGCATCGGGGCCTGGCTGTTTGGCTATCCGTTCCTGACCGCGCATGCCCGCTATCTTGACCTGCCGCTGATCGGCAAAGTGCCGATGGCCACCGCCATGGCCTTTGATCTGGGGGTCTTCCTGGCCGTGGTTGGCGCGACCGTGCTCTTGCTGATCGCAATCGCCCACCAATCGCTGCGGGCGGCCCGTCTGCGGGAACTTGAAGAAGAGAAGGCTGTGGAAAAAGCCCAGAAACAGAAAGAGGCCGTGTGATGGAAATCGTCCTCTCCGCCGCAATCGGGGTTCTTGCCGCCTCGGGCATCTGGCTGGTGCTGCGTCCGCGCACCTTCCAGGTGGTAATCGGGCTTTGCCTTTTGTCCTATGCCGTCAATATCTTCATCTTCTCGATGGGACGGCTGACCATCGGGAAACCGGCGATCATGCCCAAGGGTGGCTGGGTCAATGCAGCGGAATATGCCGATCCGCTGCCGCAAGCGCTGGTGCTGACGGCGATCGTGATCAGCTTTGCGACCACGGCACTGTTTCTGGTGGTGATGATGGTCTCGAAAGGTTTGACCGGCACCGACCATGTCGACGGCTCTGAGCCCGACCGCAACAGCGAGGGCAAGTAATGCTGGCGACGGAACATCTGATTATCGCGCCGATCCTGATCCCGCTGATCGCGGGCGCATTGATGCTGCTTTACGATGAAAGCCAGCGCAAAGCGAAGCTGGGGATCTCAATCGCCTCGACCATCGCGCTTTTGTTCGTGGCGATAGAGCTTCTGAACCGCTCAAAGGGCACGCCTTTGTCGGGCGGCAATGAGATCAGCTTTTACCTTCTGGGCAATTGGGCGGTGCCTTTTGGCATCATCCTGGTGCTCGACCGCCTTTCCGCGCTGATGCTGGTGCTGGTGGCGATGCTGGCGATCCCGACCATGGTCTATGCCGGGGCGAACTGGCACAAGCAGGGTCAGCATTTCAACTCGCTGTTCCAGTTCCTGCTGATGGGGCTGAATGGCGCGTTTCTGACCGGCGACCTCTTCAACCTTTTCGTATTTTTTGAGGTGCTTCTGGCGGCCTCTTACGGGCTTTTGCTGCATGGCTCTGGCCAGGTGAAGGTGCGGGCGGGCATTCATTATATTGCGATGAACCTTGTCGGCTCGCTGTTCTTCCTGGTGGGGGTGGCGCTGATTTACGGGGTCACGGGCACGCTATCGATGGCGCAACTGTCGCAGATGGTTGGCAATATCGCCCCATCAGAGCGGCCCCTGTTCCATGCCGGGGCCGCGATTATGGGGGTGGCTTTCCTGATCAAGGCCGGGCTTTGGCCTTTGTCCTTCTGGCTGCCGATCACCTATATGGCCAGCGCCGCGCCGGTGGCCGCGATCTTTTCGGTAATGACCAAGGTCGGCGTTTACGTGATCCTAAGGCTTTCCATGCTTATCTTTGGCCTCGGCGCCGGGGAATCGGCGGGCTTTGGCGCTGATGTTCTGGTCTGGGGCGGCATGGCGACGATGCTGTTCGGCGTCTTTGGCGTGCTGGGCTCGCAGGGGCTGGGGCGGATGGCGGCGCATCTGGTCCTGATCTCTTCGGGGACCGTACTTTCGGCGATTGGCTTAGCGCTGATGGGCGGTGGCACGGTGCTGCTGTCCGGCGCGCTTTACTATATGGTTTCGTCTACCCTGGCGACGACGATGCTGTTCCTGCTGATCGAGCCGATGACACGCGAACAGGGCGGCATTGCCGCAATGCTGGCGCTGACGGCGGATGCCTATGGTCTCGATGCCGATGAGGAAGACGAAGAAGAGGGCGGCCTGGCCATTCCGGGCACGATGACCATTCTCGGCCTGTGTTTCGGGGTGTGTGTGATCGTTCTGGCCAGCCTGCCGCCGCTTTCCGGTTTCATTGGCAAAGTGGCGATGCTTTCGGGCATGCTGGGGGTTGGTGCCCTGCCCGGCTGGGTCAGCTGGCCCTTCCTGGCGGTGCTGATGCTCTCTGGCTTTGCCACGCTGCTGGGGTTGGTGCGGATCGGGATCCAGACTTTCTGGGCCTCTGATTCAAAGCCACCTAAGGTGCTGGCGATGGAATTTGCGCCGCTGATCCTGCTGGTTTCGATCATCGTCGCGATCACCCTGCGCGGCGACGCTGTGCTGCGCTATACCGATGCAACGGCACGTGCGCTGCATGATCCGCTGATCTACTCGGTCGGTGTTTCAGAGCCGCGGCGTTCGACCGTCACCCAAGAGGAGACGGGCGAATGAGCCGCATCTTCCCGCATCCGCTGCTGACCCTCGCGCTGACACTGTTGTGGCTGCTGCTGACCAGCTTCTCTCTCGGTCACCTGATCCTGGGCTTTGCGGTGGCAACCGTCGCCTCTCGTGCCCTCAGCGCGATCGAACCGGATCGGGTGCCGATCCGTGCTGTCTGGCCACTGGTCAAGCTGTTCTTCATCGTGGGCGGCGACATCATCCGCTCTAACCTTGCGGTGGCATGGCTGATCCTGACGCGCGGGCGGCATGGAAAGCGCCGTTCTGGTTTTGTCGAGATCCCGCTCAGACTGCGCGCCCCTGCGCCGCTTGCGCTGCTGGCGATCATCATCACCGCGACGCCGGGAACCGCCTGGATCGAATACGATGCGGAAACGGGCGTTCTGCTGCTGCATGTTTTCGACATGATCGAGACCGATGACTGGGTGACCCTGATCGGCACCCGTTATGAAAACCTGCTGATGGAGGCCTTTGTCGGATGAGCGCTGTCATCATGTCCTTCGCGCTGACCTACGCGCAGATCGCGCTTGCGCTGGCCGCCTGCCTGGCCGGATACCGCCTGCTTTACGGGCCGCGCGCGCAGGATCGGGTTCTGGGGCTGGATACATTTTATGCCACGGCCATGCTGCTTTTCGTGGTGACCGGGATCCGCGTCGGCTCGCCCTTCTTCTTCGAGGCCGCGATGGTGATCGGTGTCCTGGCCTTCGTCGCCACCGTGTCGCTGGCCAAGTTCCTGATCCGGGGCGAGGTGATCGAATGAGCTATCTCGACACATTGCCCCCCTGGATCGCCATTCCGGTTGCGTTTTTCCTGATCCTCGGATCGACGCTGACCCTGCTGGGCGCCTTTGGCCTCGCGCGGCTGCGTGATTTCTACGACCGCCTGCATGCGCCGACGCTGGGCACCTCCTGGGGGGCGGCGGGGATCCTGCTGGCCTCGATGATCCTGATGAGCTGGAACGAAAGCGAACCGGGCTGGAGTGGGCTGCGACCCGTGCTGCACGAGTTGGTGATCGGGATCTTCCTGATGATCACCACCCCCGTCACGCTGATGCTGCTGGGCCGCGCCGCCCTGCACCGCGACCGGATCGAGGGCACCCCCGGCATCCCCGGCGCAGTCGAGCGGGCCGATGTGCCCCACAGGCCGACGGGGGAAGAGGCGGATGGTGAAGCCGCGCCTGAGATCGATATCTCTGACGCGCCAGGCGAAAACTGATGGCAATCCCGGGATGCGGGCAGAAACCCGCGCTCCAACAGGCCCCTCATCCGGCCCCCCGAAAGACAAAAGGCAGCCAGATTGGCTGCCTTTTTGCATTCCCGATGGGGCTGTGAGGCTGGTCGGCTGGCGTAGCCTCTTATCTGGCGGCGGGGCTGGCTGCTTATGCGGCTGGCGACGGGGCGAAGAGGTTGGGCGGGCAAGACCGCATTGCTGCCTGGCTGGCGCACCCGCCGGGGCGGGTTGGCTTGCGAGGTGGCTCTGGCGTCAGGCTGTCTGGCGTCATGGCACAGGAATTCGTTTGACGAGCTGGAAGGATGGGTGCCTGGCCGTGGGTGGCAAATATGCTGCCTTTGGCCTTCGGTTCCTGTCATCTGGCTGGCTGGAATTCTGTGAGAGCTGGCTGACCTGAGAGCGTTGTCATCGGGCTGGCTTGCAGTCGTTGAGAATGGTTCTAAACCTGATTCGCGCGCCCGTCAAGAAAAAATCGAATAGATTCAAATAGTTGACTAAATCACCTGGTTTCTCACGCAAAGCAAAACACTCAGAAATGATCTGGTGCTGCCGTTGACTGTCCGTGGATACACAAAGGCCGGACACAGAGGCTGACGTGCCCCGCGCGACAATGCCGCCCGCGCTCTTAGCAAGAGCCGCCGATTCCAACGACAGCAGACTAGGCAGGATGAAAACCCCAGGCTAACCTGCCGCGGACAAAACCTGTTACACATCCGTTACATGGCGGTTATGATGCCGATACAGACGGAGACTAGGCAGGCAGCGTCTGACACCAAATCCCGGCCCTGACCGGTCAAGCGGAGATCATTACAGTGACCCTTATCAACCGCCGTTCATTCGTCCGGGGCGCCGCTGTCGCCTCGCTCGCAGCCCCCCTCGTTTCGCGCGGCGCTCTGGCGCAGGGCTCGTCGGGCACCGTCAATGTCTTTGCATGGGCCGGCTATATTTCCGACGACCTGCTGGCTGCTTTTGAAAAAGCCACCGGAATCAAGGCCGTCTACACCCCCTACGGCACCAATGACGAGCTGCTGAACCAGATGCGGGCCTCGAATGGCTCGGGCTATGACATCATCTGGCCCGCCGTCGACCGCGTTCCGAACTATGTCGAATTCGGCCTGCTGAAAGAGATCGACGATTCGAAAGTCGAGTGGGACAAGTGCCTGCCCTCGGCTGCGAAATCCTCGGAAGTGCTGGGCGCTGTGGTCAATGGCAAGCGTTACCAGGTTCCGACCGACTGGGGTACCGAGGCGCTGGCCTTCGACACCAATGACAACCCGCTGACCTATGGCACCGCGTCCTATGGTGACATCTGGAAGCCGGAATCGGCTGGCAAAGCCACCGTGCGCGGCCATTCGGGCCTGGTTGGTCTGGCGCTCTGGCTGGAATCGGAAGGCAAGCTGCCGCATCCGTTCCTCGACAGCTACAAAGACGAAGCGATCATGAAGGCCAACTTCGACGTGATCCTGGCTGAGGCGATTGCCCGCAAAGGCAATATCATCCAGTTCTGGTCGAACGAGAATGAGGCCCAGGGCGCGTTCCGCACCAATGGCGCCAAGATCGGCCAGACCTGGGACAGCTCGGCTGCGACCCTGGCCAAAGAAGGCCTGCCGGTTGGCTTCGTTGCCCCGAAAGAGGGCGCGCTGGCCTGGATGGAAGGGATCTCGATCCCGACGGGTGCTGCCAATATCGACCAGGCCTATGCTTTCCTGAACTTCATGCTGACGCCGGAAGCCGGCGGCATCTATGCCAACCACACCTCGATCAACTCGACCGCGGTCGGCGCCGAAGAGCATCTGTCGGATGCCTCGAAAGCCTTCTTCGCCGCCGCCTATCCGGGCGACGCGCTTGAAAAGCTGTGGTGGTGGCCGATCCAGGAAAACTGGTATGTCAGCCTGCGCAATGAATACCAGGACAAGTTCCTCTCGGCCTGATCGCCGGATATTCAAACCATGCTGCGGCGCGACACTCGCGCCGCAGCTTTCCTGTTGAAACAACACTGAGAGTACCCGCATGTCGCATTCGGTCGAGCTGATCGACGTTGAACAGGCTTTTGGCGATGTGAAGGCGGTTCACCACTTCTCTGCCCATATCGCAGGGGGAGAGTTCTTTTCGATCCTGGGCCCGTCCGGCTGTGGCAAGACCACGCTTTTGCGCCTGATCGCTGGCTTTACCGAGCCGACAAAGGGCCGGGTGCTGATCGGTGACAAGGATATGGCCGGGATCCCGGCTGACCGCCGCCCGACCGCGATGATCTTCCAGTCGCTGGCGCTTTTCCCGCTGATGCCGGTCTGGGAAAACATCGCCTTCGGGCTGGAGGCGCGGGGCGTGCCCAAAGCGCAGCGCCGCAAGCGGGCCGAAGAGCTGCTCGAACTGATCGCGCTGCCGGGTTACGGCGACCGCATGGTGCATGAGCTGTCCGGCGGCCAGCGCCAGCGCGTGGCGATTGCCCGCGCCCTTGCCGTGCAGCCCCAGGTGCTGCTGCTGGACGAGCCGCTCTCGGCGCTGGATCTGAAACTGCGCCAGCATATGCGGGCCGAGCTGCGGGCGCTGCAAAAGCGCACCGGCGTGACCTTTATCTATATCACGCATGACCAGTCAGAGGCGCTGGCGATGTCTGATCGCGTCGCCGTCATGAGCGCGGGCGTGTTGCAGCAGATCGCCACCCCGCAAGAGCTGTATGCGAACCCCGCCACCCCTTTCACCGCGCGTTTTGTGGGTGAAACCAATGCCATCGTCGGCACCGTGCGCGGCATCGAAGGCGGACTTGCAACCCTGACCACCGCCGAGGGTCGCTTTACCGGACGCGCGGGGCCTGGCCTGACCGACGGCGCGCGGGCCACCATTTTCATCCGGCCCGAGGCCATGGCGCTTAGCCGGATCGCGCTGCCCAACAGCCTGAATGCGATCACCACCTCGCTGGAATATGAGGGCGCCTCCGCGATGCTTTGCGCCCGGTCTGAGCATGGCCAGGAGCTGCTGGCGGCGGTGCCGAACCGTCAGCTGGCCGAGGCCCCGGGCCAGGGCGAGCAGATCTGGCTGAGCTTTGCGCCCGAAGAGGCGTTGATCCTCGCAGAAGAGGGCCAGCCCGCATGAATGAGATGATCAAACGCTTTGGCCCCGGCCTTGGCGGGTTTTTCCTGATCCTGGTTGCGGTCTGGATCATCGGCATGGTGCTGGCGCCCAATCTGATGATGCTGAATTTCTCGCTGAAGCCGATGCTCTTCCCCAATGACATCGGTGGACCGAAAGACGTCTATACCGTCGACAACTACACGGCGCTGTTTGGCGACCGCGTGCACCGGGCGATCTTTCTGAAAACCATCTGGGGCTCGGCGCTGGTGATGGTGGCGACGCTGGCGATCACCTATCCGCTGGCCTTCTGGATGGCCAAAGTGGCCAGCATGCGCGGGGCCCGCGCCATGCTGACGATCCTGATTATTCCCTTCTGGATCAATGAGGTGCTGCGTACCCTGGCCTGGTTTATCATCCTGTCGTTCAACGGCCCGCTGAATGCCTTCCTGCTGTCGACCGGCCTGATCGATCAGCCGGTGCGCTGGCAGGGTGACTTTGGCGTGCTGGCGGGGATGGTCTATGCCTATATCCTCTTCATGCTGTTCCCGATCTACAACTCGATCTCAACGCTGGAAACGGCACAGCTTGAGGCAGCGAAGAACCTGGGCGCATCGACCTGGCGCATCCATTGGCGCATCGTGATCCCGCATGCGAAGGCGGGCATCGCCACCGGCTGCGTCTTCACCTTCATGCTGGCGGCGGGGTCCTATGTGGCGCCTGCGCTTTTGGGCTCGCCCGGGTCGCGCTGGTTCACCGAGATCATCTACAACTGGTTCTTTGAGGGCGGGAACTGGAACCGGGGCGCGGCCTATGCGCTGGTGCTGCTGGTTCTTTGCATGGCCGTCGTGATGGTCACGCTGAAGATTTTCCGCGTCAATCTGGCGGATGTGGCAAAATGAGCAATATCCGCCCCATCACCCCGCTTGACCGCCTGGCCCGTGCGCTGCCGAAGGTGCTTTTCGCAGCCTATCTGGCGCTGTTCATCGCCTATCTCTTCATGCCGCTGATCATCATGTCGGCGGCGACCTTCAACGCCTCAAAATTCCCGACCGTCACCCCCTGGCTGGGCACCACGTTGGGCTGGTTCCGCGAGCTGTGGAATGACGCCGCCATGTGGAAGGCGCTTTGGCTGTCGCTGGGCATCGGTCTGGCGGTTGTGGCCTTTGCCCTGCCCGTGGGCACGGCGGCGGCGCTGTTCCTGACCAGCCTGAATGCGCGGGCGCGGGGCATTTTCTATGCCGTCATGGTCTCGCCCCTGCTGACGCCGGGCGTGGCCATCGGCATCGCCACGCTGATCCTGTGGCGGCAGGCCGGGGTTGCGGGCGGCACCTTCCTGATCGTGATGGCTCAGGCGACCTTTATCACCGCATATGTGATGCTGATGGTGGTGGCCCGGCTGCAGCGCTTTGACCGCACCCAGGAAGAGGCCGCACTTGGCCTCGGCGCATCGAAATGGATGATTTTCCGCCGCGTGCTGCTGCCGTTTCTGAAACCGGCGCTGATCGCGGCGGGCTTCATCGCCTTTTTGCAGTCGTTTGAAAACTACAACACCACGCTGTTCGTGCGCGGAACCGACACGCCGCTGACCGTCTACATCGCAACCAAGGTGCGCACCGGGCTGACGCCAGCCGTCAACGCGCTGGCGCTGATCCTGATCGCGCTGACCCTGGTGACGGCCCTGGTGTTGGAGCTGAACCGCCGCCGCAAAGAGCGGTAATCACCGCAGCGCGGCGGCTATGCGTTCAGCCAGCTGCCGCGCCACCTGATCCTTGCCCATGCGGGGCCAGGCCTCGGCCCCCTGATCCGAGATCAGCGTCACGGCGTTTTCCGCCCCCCCCATAATCCCGGTCGCGGGCGAGACATCATTGGCGACAATCCAGTCACAGCCCTTGCGCAGCCGCTTGGCACTGGCGTGTTCGACCACCTTCTCGGTCTCGGCGGCAAAGCCGACCACCAGGCGCGGGCGGCTCTCACCCTTTGAGACGCTGGCCAGAATGTCCTCATTCTCGGCAAATTCCAGCGCAGGGGCGCGGCCGGACCCGTCTTTCTTCATCTTCTGTGCGCCCTGATTGGCAACCCGCCAATCGGCCACCGCCGCCGCCATCACCGCCGCATCCGCAGGCAAAGCGGCCCGCACCGCTGCCGCCATCTCAGCCGCCGTTTCAACCTTGATCACCGTCACCCCCTGGGGCGGGGGCACCTCAGCCGGGCCGGTCACGAAGCTGACCCTTGCCCCCAGATCGCGCAAAGCCGCCGCAATCGCCGTGCCCTGCGCCCCGGACGAGCGATTGGCGATATAGCGCACCGGATCAATCGGCTCATGCGTCGGGCCAGAGGTCACCAGCACATGCCGCCCGGCAAGCGGGCCAGACACCGCGCCACCCAGGGCCGCCTCTATCGCTGCGAAAATCACTGCCGGCTCGGCCAGGCGGCCCGCGCCAAACTCGCCGCAGGCCATCTCGCCCTGATCGGGGCCCACGACCAGCACACCATCGGCCTGCAAGGTGGCAAGGTTGCGCTGCGTGGCCGGATGCGTCCACATCCGCACATTCATCGCAGGCGCGATCAGCACCCGCTTGTCCGTCGCCAAAAGCAAGGTCGAGGCCAGGTCATCCGCCCGTCCGCCCGCCATCTTCGCCAGCAGATCCGCCGTTGCCGGCACCACAACCAGGAGATCAGCCGCCCGCGACAGCTGAATATGGCCCATCTCGGCCTCATCGGTCAGGTCAAAGAGGTCCTGGTAATGCCGCTCGCCAGCCAGGGCCGACAGCGAAAGCGGCGTGACAAATTCGGCCCCCGCTTTGGTCAGAACCGGGGTCACCGCCGCGCCAGCTTTTTTCAAAAGCCGCACCAGCTCCAGCGCCTTATAGGCCGCGATCCCGCCACCGACGATCAGAAGAATACGTTTTCCGACAAGCATGCGCGGCCCTCCATTGCCGCTGAAACTTAGGGTGCGCGGCGGGGGAACTCAATTCCCCGCAGCATAAGGCCTGCACTGGTGCCCCGCGCCCCGGTTGCTATACTTGGCCCCATGCAGATGTTTCCCCCCCTGACCCTGATCACCGGCGGTGCGCGTTCCGGCAAATCCGCCTGGGCCGAGGCCCTGGCCCGCCATTCCGGCCTGCGGCGGCGCTATATCGCCACCGCCCAGGCCTTTGATGCCGAGATGGCCGAGCGGATCCGCCAGCATCAGACCGATCGCGGCCCCGATTGGGAGACGTTTGAGACCCCGTTCGACGCCGCGCCTGCGCTGGCCGCCGCGCCCGCAGACAGCGTGACGCTCTTTGACTGCGCAACGCTTTGGCTGACCAACCACCTGCTGGCCGAGAACGATCTGGCCCAGGAAACCAAGGTGCTGCTGATCGCGCTGGCCGCCGCCCAGGGGCCGGTGATTATGGTCACCAATGAGGTGGGCCAGGGCATCGTCCCCGCCGATGCCCTGTCGCGGCGCTTTCGGGACGCGCAGGGGCGGCTGAACCAGCAATTGGCAGCCCAGGCCGATCTGGTGGTGGCGGTGATGTGCGGCCTGCCGCTGGCGCTGAAGGGATCGCTGCCTCAGGGGGTCACCCGATGACCCGCTTCTGGCTGGTGCGCCACGGGCCAACCCATGCAAACAGCATGGTCGGCTGGAGCGATATTCCCGCAGATCTTTCCGATCATGCGCAGATTGCCCGGCTGAATGCGGCGCTGCCCGATGTTCCGGTGATCTCGTCTGACCTGTGCCGGGCGGTAGCGACCGCCGATTGCCTGCGCCCCCGCCCCCGCCTGCCCCATGACCCGGACCTGCGCGAGATCCATTTCGGCGAATGGGAGCTGAAAACCTGGGCCGAGGCGCAAGAAACCCACCCCGAGGCGATCCGCGCCTTTTGGGAGGCCCCCGGCCCAGCCATGGCCCCGGGCGGTGAATGCTGGGATCAGCTGACTGACAGGGTGAACGCCGCGCTTTTGCGGCTGACTGGCACGGCGGACGAGTTGATCATCGTCGCGCATTTCGGCGCGATCCTTGCGGCAGTGCAGCTGGCGGCCGGGCTAAGCGTGACCGAGGCCATGACCCATAAGATCGACAACCTCTCAGTCACCTGCATTGATTTCTCTGGCAGCCAGCCCGGAAAATTACATAAGATCAATCAGATCCCGTGACAGCCTGCCTGCGTCCGGGCTGACTTCAGGGTCACCGCAGGTTTGCACCCGGCCTGGCGCAACAGACGGGTTTGCATCGGCCCGCACCTTGCTGCATTTATAGGGCGCAACAGCCGGAGCACGTCATGGCCCTTAAAGTCGCCCTGCAGATGGACCCGATCGGTGCCGTCAATATCGACGCCGATTCCACATTTCGAATTGCCCTTGAGGCACAGCAGAGGGGGCACAGCCTTTTCTTCTACACGCCGGACCGGCTGGCCTTTGTCGAAGGGCGGGTGATTGCCCGCGGCTCTTACATCGAGCTGCGCCGCGAGAAGGGGAATCATGTCTCTTATGGCGAGGAAACCCAGGTCGATCTGGCCGATTTCGACGTGGTCTGGCTGCGTCAGGATCCGCCTTTCGACATGGGCTATATCACCACGACGCACTTGCTGGAGCTGCTTCACCCAAAAACTCTGGTGGTGAATGATCCGTTCTGGGTGCGCAATTTCCCGGAAAAGCTGCTGGTTTTGCGCTTTCCCGACCTTACGCCGCCCACTGCCATCGCCCGCGACCTGGCCACGATCCGTGAGTTCAAGGCCCGCCATGGCGATATCATTCTGAAGCCGCTTTACGGCAATGGCGGCGCCGGGGTGTTCCGCCTGGACGAAAATGACCGCAACCTCTCATCGCTTTATGAGTTGTTCACCTCGATGTCGCGCGAGCCGATGATCGTGCAGAAATTCCTGCCGGCGGTCTCAAAAGGCGACAAGCGGGTGATCCTGGTCGATGGCGAGCCGGTCGGCGCAATCAACCGCGTGCCGCAGGCGGGCGAGACCCGCTCGAATATGCATGTGGGCGGGCGGCCCGAGAAGGTCGGTCTGACCGAGCGCGATCTTGAGATTTGCCGCCGAATCGGCCCGACCCTGCGCGATCATGGGCAGATTTTCGTCGGCATCGATGTGATCGGCGACTGGCTGACCGAGATCAACGTAACCTCGCCCACCGGCATCCAGGAGCTGGAGCGGTTCGATGGCACCAATGCCGCCGCCCGCATCTGGCAGGTGATCGAGGCCAAGCGCGCGGGCTGATCCGCCTGTCGCATTAGCCCAAAGAGCCGGGGCTGACCCGATAAGAGGCAGCCTCGGCCAGATGGTTGCGATGGACCCCGTCGCAGCCCTCAAGATCGGCGATCGTGCGTGCGACCCGCAACAGGCGGTGATACCCCCGCGCCGTCAGGCCCATCCGCTCGGCCAGCAGGGCCGCAAGCGCGCGGCCCTCTTCATCGGGGGCGGCGAATTTCTCCAGCGCGTCCCCGGTCAGGTCTGCATTGGTGCGCCCCTCAATGCCCAGGCGCGCAGACTGAACCTGGCGCGCCGCACGCACCCGTGCCGCAACCCTGGCCGAGGGCTCGCTTGCCCCGGGTGTGACCAGATCGTCAAAGGGGATGGCCGAAACCTCCAGCCGCAGGTCAATCCGGTCAAGCAAAGGCCCAGAGATCCGCCCCAGATAATCGGTGCCGCATTTGGGCACCCTGGCGCAGGCCCGGGCCGGATCCGTCATATAGCCGCAGCGACAGGGGTTTGCCGCCGCGATCAGCTGAAAGCGGCAGGGATAGCGGATATGCGCATTGGCGCGAGAGACGATGATCTCTCCGCTTTCCAGCGGCTGACGCAGGGTGTCCAGCACGTCGCTGTGGAATTCGGGCATTTCATCCAGAAACAACACGCCGTTATGTGCGAGGCTCATCTCGCCGGGCTTTGCCCCTTTGCCCCCCCCGGTCATGGCCGCTTTGGATGCAGTCTGATGCGGGCTGCGAAAAGGGCGGCTGCGCGAGATGCCTCCCTGATCCAGCAGGCCCGCCACTGAATGGATCATCGAGGTTTCCAGCGCCTCGCTTGCGCTCATCGATGGCAAAAGGCCGGGCAGGCAGGCGGCCAGCAGGCTTTTCCCGGTGCCGGGCGGGCCGGTCATCAGCAGATTGTGCCGCCCGGCTGCTGCGATCTCAAGCACCCGCTTTGCCCGCTCGTGCCCGCGCACTGAACTGAGATCCGGGCCGGTGAAATTCTCAATGATCTCATTTGTTTGCGGCGGCGGCAGGATAGCCTGCCCGGTGAAATGGCGCACCACCTCGGCCAGCGATCCGGCGGCGATCACCTCGGTCGCACCGACCCATGCCGCCTCTGCCCCAGAGGCCTGGGGGCAAAGCAGCACGCAATCCTCTTCGGCGGCAGCCATAGCGGCGGGCAGCGCCCCGGCAACCGGCAAAAGGCGCCCATCAAGCGACAACTCCCCAAGCGCCAGCACCCGCGACACCTCATCCCGGGGCAGGATATTGATGGCGGCCAATAGCGCCATCGCGATCGCGAGGTCAAAATGACTGCCCTCTTTCGGCAGATCTGCGGGCGCAAGATTGATGGTGATCCGCCGATTGGGCAGCGCAATCGACATGGCATTCAGCGCCGCCCGCACCCTCTCGCGCGATTCGCTGACGGCCTTATCGGCCATTCCCACCAGGCTGAACCCGGCGGCCCCGCCCTGGATGGCGCATTGCACCTCAACCAGGCGGGCCTCAACCCCTTCAAAGGCGACGCTATAGGCAGTGGCGATCATTCCGTCTTGCCCGCCCATCATTAACCAATCCTGACCTGCAGATTGCCGCAGGATCGGTTAGCGAATGGTTAAGACGCGGGCGCAGCCGAAACGGAATTTCGTTCTGCCTTTTGGGCGTGCTTAGCCCGGGCTGCCACGATAGAGGGCCATGAATTTCGGCCAGGCCTCGGGGTCGGCTGCGGTTTTGTCGCGGCAAAACGGGTTGCAAAAGCCAAAGCGACGGCCAGCCAGTTCCAGTGCATCGGTCACCGGGCGGCCGGAATAGGGGCAGGTGCTGTTTTCAATATCGGAGGCATCCGCGATGATTTTGGCTGCCAGAGGGATGGGGCCCGGCCAGTCGCGCCGTGGCCAGTCGCGGCGGTAGAAGGGCTGATCCGGGCCATCAACCAGCCCCATCGCCCGCCACCGCCGGAAGGACGGATGCGAAAGATGCGCATTTACATAGGCCTGGGCCGCGGCGCTGACAGGCAGATTATAGCCCGCGATCCTGGCCGCGATCGGGGCAAAGAACACATCCGCCACCGAATAATCACCACAAAGCCACGGCCCATTGCCGCCACAGATCTTACGGGCATGGGCCCAGATCACCTCCAGCCGTTGCAGATCGGCCAGAACGGCGGCGGGCGGCTGGCAATCCTTATAAGAGGCGCGCAGGTTCATCGGACAGTAATCGCGCAGCGCGAAAAATCCGGCATGCATCTCTGCCGCCAGCATCCGCGCGGTAGCGCGATGGGCAGGGTTCACAGGCCAGAGGCCCGCTTCGGGGTGACGGCTTGCCAGCTCTTCGGCGATGGCCAGGCTTTCGGTAACCACGGTACCCTCAGGCGTGCGGAGCGTCGGCGCGGTGCGGGCGGGGGCATAATCGGCCAGCAGGCGCGGCAACTCTTCGGTATAGAGACGGGCGCTGTGCAGGCGGACAGGCAGGCCAAAAGCATCAAACAACAACCAGCCACGCAGCGACCAGCTGGAATAGGCGCGGTCGCCAATCACCAGATCATAAGACATTCAGACTTCCCTTTTCGTTCAGTCTGGCATGATAAAAAACATAACAGAAGCGCTGAATTGTGCGCAAAATCATCACCAAATGGAATGAATGATTCATGCGTTCTTTATCCGTTAGTGGCGGGGGAGAGGCGTCATTACAAAGACCAGGCATCCCCATGACCTGCCCCTTCCCCGCTGGGTTCATGCCAGGCATTCGATTTCGACGGTGGATGACGCATTGAAGCGGTTGATGTGAAGCAGGCAAACGCCACTGGCTTCACAGAAGCTGCGAGGCCATCTTTGCCTCGATCCCGCTTCGGGCGTGACATCCGGACCAGGGCTCCCAGGTTGAGAAGGCTCCCTTGCACCAGTGGCGCCGCCAATGCCCCAGGCGCTCTGTGGCTTTGAAAATCGCGTCGCGGTCTCTCACGGCAGGGTAATTCCCCCGTCATCGTCGTGCACTCTTGTGGACTGGTGCGCCCGCGGTGCCGCCGCTCTTAAGGATCGCGCGATGGCATCGCCTTGTGTCAAAGTCACCATCGCCGATTGCTGTCGCGATCTGCCCATCAGGTGGGATCTGGTCCAACAAGCAAGGCTGCCACCCTTGTCGCTGAAAGTGAACATCAACGCACGCGTGCCGCAGGTGGCCCTGTCCATCGCCGGTATGAGAGAGTTCCGGAAACAGTCCGGGGGACTGTTTTCCCCACAATTGGCTTTGCGATATTGACGCCTGCGCTGCCCGCGATGCTTGCACACCAACCATTCTTTGTGTCGCACATAAGCAGCTGCGCTGCCGCCACGACGTCCCCTCATGCCGAAGAACCTGATCCCGGCACTATCGCCCTATCCACCAGAGAGTTCAGCGGACACAGTCCATTCAGCGGTTCGATATCTGTACCGTGGCACGCTTTGGTCAGCGGCTCAGGGCAAAAAAGCCCGGAACGGATCCGTTAACGCAGGACATCGAGAGAATGATCGTCATCATCCCGCCGCACCAGGGCCCTCGAACCAATGGTGAAACCTGGCTCTATTGGTCGAAGTGGTAACCCGAACAGAACCTTCGTCTTCAAACAAAGCTGGACGGCGTTCCTCAGAAAACAGTCTCGAGGACTGTTTTCTGACGCTCACCGCAGCTGAACACCGGGCGGCCCGCCATTGGCCCGGAGCTTCGGCGCGACCCATACCATGCGGCTGTTCGGCCAGATCAGCAGGGAACCGTACTGCTTCAGCGCGTCATTGTAACCTTTCCAGATCTTCGCCGAACAGCGAGCAGGGTCGGGTCTGCTCATTCAAGGCCACCAATCTCATGGCTTCCCTATCTGTATCCCGTTGCAAGGTAACTTCTGCCCGACGCATGATCCAGGTCTGAGCCATGTCGCCCCCCCTGAAATATTGGCTCGCATTGCCGACCGCCGCGATCAGCTTCAAAGCTATCGAAACTGATAAGTAAGCGCCCGAACGGATGGTAACGGGCATCTTTCCCCATCGCACGAACGTATCAACGAGCGACCAACGCGAACTCGTCAGAGAAAGAACGCCGCTTCCACGATATCAATGCGCCCCATCGCGTCGACAAGTGCCAGATCAAAGCGCATATCAACCTCGATCATCGGGTCACGCCCAGCCAGATGCACATCGAACAGATAGTTTTCGGCACTTTTACCCAAACGACGCTGCTGAGCCGGGCCAAAGTACCCCGCTGCGATATCATGGCTTCTGGCGCTTTTCACCTCAACGATGACCAGATCGTCGCCCTTTGCGGCAATCAGATCAATTTCACCAGCCTGACCCCGCCAGCGCTGTTGCAAAACCCTGTAGCCGCCTGCCCGATAATGGCGGGCGACCGCCTCTTCCGCAGCCCGCCCCGACAAATGGTTTCTCAGGCCCCTCTGCTCCCTGGCGTAACGTTGAGGCGAGAAGTCTTCGTGAAGCACATCAAGAGGCATGGCAATCTTCCCATTCAATCGGGTTTGCGGCTGCGCTCCAGGGCCATCTGATAGACCTCACGTCGCGCAACATTCAGAGTTTGCGCGACAAATGCTGCTGCTTCCTTAACGCGCATCGTCAAAAGTGCCTGATCCAGCGCAAGGGCAATCGCCTCCGGTCCTGACTGCTCCGGCGGCGCGCGGTCAACGACCAGAACAATTTCTCCTTTTGGATCAGTGTCTCCAATAGCTTCCAGCAACTCATCAAAGCTGCCACGCAACACTTCTTCATGACGTTTGGTCAGCTCGCGGCAGACGGCCGCGCGGCGCGTGGGGCCGCATATCACTGCCAGCTCTGCCAGTGTCTTACGAATACGGCGTGGTGATTCGTAGAATACGGCCGTCGCGCCAACGGCAAGCAACTCAGCGAAAAACCGCTGCCTTTCGCCTGCCGCTGCAGGCGGGAAGCCAGCAAAAAGGAAGCGATCCGTCGGCAGGCCTGCCACCGCCAGCGCCGCCAGAACAGCCGAGGCCCCTGGCGCGGCCAGAACCGTCTGGCCAGCTTCGACAGCCGCCCGCGCGAGGCCGAAACCGGGGTCAGAGATCAGCGGCGTCCCGGCCTCTGACGCATAGGCGACCGAGCGCCCCTCGCGCAGCAATCCGGTGATTCTGGCCGCGACGCCTTTCTCATTGTGATCATGCACCGCAATCAGCGGCCTGCCATTCAGCGCAACGCCGTGGATCTCCATCAGGTGGCGCAGGGTGCGCGTGTCCTCAGCCGCCAGCACATCGGCACCGGCCAGGATGTCCAGCGCCCTGAGCGTAATGTCACGTGCCGCCCCGATCGGGGTGGCAACAAGATGCAAACCCGGCGCAATCCCACCGGCGGAGGCCCGCCAGCGGGAAGAATTCTCTGAATTTCCCGTCATCTCTTCGCTCTGCCTGCGTTTACTTCGACCGTAGAAACAACTAACCTGATTGCTATCACCAGGCCCGGACTTCTATTCGGTTCGGAGCGATGTCCGCGTTAAGGAGACCTGATGTTGTCCGCATTCCGTATGGCCCGCAAGTCCCTGGGTCGCTTCATTTTCGTCTTCTTTGCGCTCTTTGCTGCGGCCTGTGTGCCTTCGGGCAACGGCGGCGGTGGCACACCTGGCAAAAGCGACCGCGCAAAACCTGTGCAGGTTGCGCTGCTGGTGCCGGGCGGTTCTGGCCAGGCCAGCGATCAGATTCTGGCAGACAGCCTGACCAATGCCGCACGTCTGGCGGCGGCTGATCTTTCGGGCGTAAAGATCGATCTGCGCGTCTACCAGACCGGCGGCAGCCCCGCGCAGGCCTCAGCCATGGCGCTGCAGGCCGCAAATGAGGGCGCCGAGGTCATCCTGGGCCCGGTCTTTGCGCAAGAGGCCAATGCCGCAGGCGTCGCGCTGGCGGGCAAGGGGATCAACCTTCTCGCGTTCTCGAACAACGTCGATATCGCAGGCGGCAATGTCTTCGTCCTGGGGCCGACTTTTGACAATTCCGCCCGCCGCATGGCCTCTTACGCTGTGCGCCAGGGCAAGAACCGCATCATGATCGTGCATGAGCGCAATGCCGCGGGTGAGGCCGGGAAACGGGCGATCCAGCGCGGTATCACCGCCTCGGGTGGCACGGTTGTCGCGGTCAATTCCTATGAATTCAGCCAGCAGGGCGTGTCTTCGGCGGCCCCGGGCATCGTCTCGACCGCGCGTGAAACCGGGGCCTCGGCGCTGTTTCTGACCGCTGACACCGCAGGCGCATTGCCGCTGCTGAGCCAGCTGCTGATCGACAATGGCCTGGATCGCAACGCATCGAAATTCCTTGGCCTGACCCGCTGGGATGTACCCGCGCAGACGCTGGGTCTGCCGGGCGTGCAGGGTGGCTGGTTCACGCTGCCCGATCCGAACCTCTATGCGCAGTTCCAAAGCCGCTATCAGTCGGCCTATGGCGCGGCACCGCATCCGATTGCGGGCCTGGCCTATGACGGCGTGGCGGCAATCGGGGCGCTGGCGCGCCAGGGCAGCGATATGTCGACCGGCTCTCTGACGCAGAATGCTGGCTTTGTCGGCGTCTCGGGCATCTTCCGCCTGCGCGCCAATGGCACCAATGAGCGCGGCCTTGCCGTCGCTGAAATCCGCAACAATCAGGTGGTCGTGATTGACCCTGCTCCCCGCAGCTTCTCTGGCGCAGGGCTCTGATCCGGGGTCCCGCAAAGGGGCCGGAAAAGACCACCGCCAGGCATCAGATCAGATCGCAGATAAGGCAGCCGGTTTCGTTCCGGCTGCCATTCCGCTTTTGCTGCCCGAATCCGAGATCCTGGACGCAGGCCCGGTAATCCGGGCCATCCTCGATGAAATCGAGCGTGACGGGCTGACCGGAAAGCCTGCCCGCTCTGTCGCGGTCGCCCATCTGGCGGCGGCGAAAACCCGCGCCAATGCTGCGCTTGAGGCCGCCTTCCGCGCCCATCCCGGCGAGGCGCGGCCGCTGATCTCGGCCCAGGCCTTTCTGACCGATCAGCTGGTGACGATTGCCTTCGCCGTCGCCCAAAGGCTGCATCCGGTTTCTGTCCCGACCGAGGCCGAACGCCTCGCCATCCTGGCTGTCGGCGGCTATGGCCGCGCCGAGATGGCGCCCAGTTCCGATATCGACCTGCTGTTTCTGACCCCGGCCAGAACCACCCCATGGGCGGAATGCGTGGTCGAAAGCATGCTTTATATGCTTTGGGATCTGAAGCTGAAGGTCGGCCATGCGGTGCGCACCATCCGCGACTGTCTGCGTCTGGCACGCGAAGACATCACCATCCGCACCGCCATGCTGGAGAAGCGCTTCATCGCCGGTGACGCGGCCCTGGCCGAAGAGCTGGCCGATAAGCTCTGGAATGAGGTTTTCCGCAAAACCGGCCCCGAATTTATTGAGGCCAAACTGGCCGAACGGGCCGAGCGTCACCGCCGCCAGGGCGGGCAGCGCTATGTGCTGGAACCCAATGTCAAAGAGGGCAAGGGCGGGTTGCGCGACCTGCAGACCCTTTACTGGATCGGCAAATATCTGCACCGGGTGCCGAAAGCAGCCGGGCTGGTCAACGCGGGCCTTTTCACCCGCGAGGAATATGAGACCTTCCGCGCCGCTGAGGATTTCCTCTGGGTGGTGCGCAGCCATCTGCATTACATCACAGGCCGTGCCACCGATCAGCTGACCTTCGATCTGCAGCCCGAGGTCGCGGCCCGCATGGGCTATAAGGATGCGGGCGGGCGTCGCGCGGTTGAGATTTTCATGCAGGATTACTTCCGCCACGCCACCCGCGTCGGCGAGCTGACCCGCATCTTCCTGACCGGGCTTGAGGCGCGGCATGCGAAACGTGAGGCCTCGCTGAAGGGGCTGTTCAAGCTGACCAAACGCGTCCGCCCCGGCTACTGTCTGGTGCAGGGCCGCATTGATGTGGTCAACCCGGCCGAGTTTCTGCAAGACAAGCTGAACCTGCTTCGCGTCTTTGAGGAAGGTCTGCGCACCGGCTATCTGCTGCACCCCAATGTGATGCGGCTGGTCACCGCGAACCTCGCGCTGATCGACGATGACATGCGCGAAACGCCCGAGGCGGCGCGGATCTTCCTTGATCTGCTGCTGAAACACGGCAACCCGGAACGCAGCCTGCGGCGGATGAACGAATTGGGCGTTCTGGCGGCCTTTATCCCCGAATTTGAACCCATCGTCGCCATGATGCAGTTCAACGTTTATCACAGCTATACGGTCGATGAGCATACGATCCAGTGCATCTCGACCCTTGCGCAGATCGAGCGCGAAGAGCTGATCGAAGAGCTGCCGCTTTCCTCGGAAATCCTGAAAACCGGCGTCAACCGCCGCGTGCTTTATGTGGCGCTTTTGCTGCATGACATCGGCAAGGGGCGGCCAGAGGATCACTCGATCCTCGGTGCGCAGATTGCCCGCCGGGTCGCGCCACGGCTGGGGCTGACCGATGAGGAATGTGAGACGGTTGAATGGCTGGTGCGCTGGCATCTCTTGATGTCCGACATGGCGCAAAAACGCGACATAGGTGATCCGCGCACGGTGCGCGACTTTGCCAAGGCGGTAAAAACCCGCAAGCGGCTGGATCTGCTGACCGTGCTGACCGTCTGCGATATTCGCGGCGTCGGGCCGAACACCTGGAACAACTGGAAAGCGATGCTTCTGCGCCAGCTGCACCAGGTCACCGCCGAGGCGCTGGAGGCGGGTCTTGAAACCGTCAACCGCGAGAACCGCGCTGATGAGGCAAAGCGCGCCCTGCGCGAGGCCCTGCCCGGTTGGGACGCCAAAGACCTGCGCATCGAGACGCAGCGCCATTATCCGCAATATTGGCAGGGGCTGGAAACCTCGACCCAGGTGGTCTTTGCCGGGCTGCTGCGTGATCTTGGCGACGATGAGATCCGCATTGATCTGGAACCGGACACCTCACGCGATGCCACCCGCGCCTGTTTCGCGCTGGCCGATCATCCGGGGATCTTCTCACGCCTGGCGGGGGCGCTGGCGCTGGTGGGCGCGAATGTGGTCGATGCCCGCACCTATACCTCGAAAGACGGCTATGCCACGGCGGTGTTCTGGGTCCAGGATGCCGAGGGCCATCCCTATGAAATCTCGCGCCTGCCCCGGCTGCGGCAGATGATCGACAAGACCCTGCGCGGCCAGGTCGTCGCCCGCGACGCGCTGAAAGACCGCGACAAGGTCAAACGGCGCGAGCGTGAGTTCCGCTTCCCGACCCATATCACCATCGATAATGAAGGCTCGGATATCTACACGATCATCGAGGTTGATACCCGCGACCGCCCCGGCCTGCTGTATGACCTGACCCGGACGCTGGCGAACAACAATATCTCTATCGTCTCGGCGGTGATTGCGACCTATGGCGCCCAGGTGGTCGATACCTTCTATGTCAAAGACACTTTCGGGCTGAAACTGCACGAAAAGCGTCGCCAGGAGGCACTGGAGAAAAAGCTCCGTCAGGCGATCTCTGACGGGGCCGAGCGGGCACAGGCCCCCGGTTGAACGACTGAAGGCTGAACCAATAAGGGCTGAGGAGCAGATCCCGAAATGAAACCGATCCGGCTGGTGGCGGGGTTCCTGACCGTAGGATTCTGGACGCTGATTTCGCGCGTCGCAGGCCTTGTGCGCGATATGTTCATGTCGGCTTACCTGGGCGATGGCCCGGTGGCCCAGGCCTTTGTGGTGGCGCAGTCGCTGCCGAATATGTTCCGCCGCCTTTTCGCCGAGGGCGCGTTCAACATGGCCTTCGTGCCGATGTATTCCAAAAAGCTGGAGGGCGGCGAGGACGCGAATGGCTTCGCCCGCGACGCCTACTGGAGCCTGGCTGCCTTTCTGGCCGTTTTCTCGGCGATTGCGATTGTCATCATGCCGGCGCTGGTCTGGGCGATGGCCTCGGGCTTTCAGGGCGATCCGCGCTTTGATCTGGCGGTGACCATGGGGCGGATTGCCTTCCCCTATATCCTGTTCATCTCGCTGACGGCGCTGTTGTCGGGGGTTTTGAACTCGATGGGGCGGTTTCTGGCGACCTCGGCGGTGACGATCCTGCTGTCGGCGACGATGATCGTCGGCATGATCCTGGCGCGTCGGTTCGGCTGGGATATGGGGCGGACACTGGCATGGTCGGTCTCGGTCTCAGGCGTTTTGCAGCTGGCGTTCACCTGGTGGGCGCTGCGGCGGGTCGGGTTCACGCTGCCGTTCCAGCTGCCGAAATGGACGCCAGAGCTGAAGCGGCTGGCGATTATCGCGGCCCCGGCCGCGCTGGCGGGCGGCGTGGTGCAGGTCAATCTGATCGTGGGCCGTCAGGTGGCGAGTTACACCGATGGCGCGATCACCTGGCTTTACAACGCAGACCGGCTTTACCAGCTGCCGCTGGGTGTGGTCGGCATCGCCATCGGCGTGGTGCTGCTGCCCGAAATCTCGCGCCGTCTGCGGGCAGAGGATCCTGAGGGCGCGCAGCATTCCTTCTCGCGTGGGGCCGAGTTCGCGCTTTTGCTGACCCTTCCGGCGGCGGTGGCGCTGATCGTGATCGCACGCCCCATCATCGGCGTGATCTTTGAGCGCGGCGCCTATGACGCCCATGCCGCCCATAATACCGCGCTGGCGCTGGCGGTTTACGGGGCGGGCTTGCCTGCCTTCGTGCTGCATAAGGTGCTGCAGCCGCAGTTTTACGCCCGCCACGACACCCGCCGCCCGTTCAATTACGCGGTGATTTCCATGGTGGTGAATGCGGTGCTGGCGATTGCGCTGATGCCGCTGATCGGCTTTCTGGCGGCGGCGATTGCCACTTCGGCTGCGGGCTGGATCATGGTTGTGCAGCTGTGGCTGGGCTCGCGCCGGATGGGGGCTTCGGCGCAGATGGATGCGCGGTTCCGCCGCCGTCTGCCGCGCATCATCCTGTCATCTCTGGTGATGGGGGCGGTGCTGCTGGCGATGATGTGGGGGCTTGGCGATGCGGTCACCGAAAAGGGCAGCCGCACGCCTTTGCTGCTGGCGATGGTGCTGGTGGGGATGGGCAGCTATTTCGCCACCGCCAGCCTGACCGGCGCAATGAGCCTTGCCGATCTGAAAGCCTCGCTCCGCCGTGGCAAGCGCGGCTAAGCAAGGGCCCGGCAAATAGCGATCAGCGGGCGGCCAGCGCCCGTTGATTGAGGAAAAGCGAAAGCATCACCACCGCCACGCCCAGCAGCTGCAGCGGCGCGGGCATGATCCGCAGCAAGACCGCATCCAGCACAAGCGCGGTGACCGGGGTCAGAAGGATCAGCGGCATGACGCCGACGGCCCCCACCGCCTCGAGGCCGCGAAACCACAGAAGGAAGGGGATTCCGGTCAGAACCACCGCAAGGATGACAAAGGCCAGGATGTTCTGCCCGCTGAGAGGGCCCTGAAAATCGCCGATCAGCAGCGCGACCAGCGTCAGCTCGGCCCCGCCGATCAAAAGCTGCCAGGCGGTGAAAGAGACGACGCCAATCCCCGGGCTGCCCCAACGCCCCAAAAGCACGCCGCCCAGCGAGATCGACAGCACACAGCCCAGCATTGCCACGACGCCCAGTGCATCAATCGTCGCCCCGTCTTTCAGCACCACCATCGCCACACCCACCAGCCCCAGGCTGACGGCCAGCAGCTGCAACCCCGAGGGCCGGCGCTTCAGGATCATCCAGGCCAGAATCAGAACGAAAACCGGGCCAAGCGCCTGGAACACCGCCGCAACCCCGCCCTGCAGCCGCATCGCGCCAACGAAAAACAGCCCGAAGAACAGCCCGACATTCAGCGTGCCCAGCACGATCAGCCTGCCCCACCAGCCAGGTGCAGGCATCTGGCGCTGCAAAAGAAAAAGAAACGCCGCCCCGCCCAGTGCCCGGATCGCGCCCGCCATTTCAGGATGCGGCGGCAGCCAGTGCCCGGCCAGCAAATAGGTGAATCCCCAGAGGATGGCGCAGATGGCGGCTCCGGTCTTTGGCCCGATCATGGTTCTGTCCCAATGACTTATTTCGGTCTGAGCTATGCCAAAGGCTGCGGCATGCACAACCGGCCCGACCGCGCAGCCGAAGGGTCTTTTATGCACCGATGTGCACAGATCCGGCGTGATCCGTGACGATCCGGGGCGCGCGGCCTCAGCGGTTGCGCAGCCGCGCCATCACCCGCCCCCAGCCGCCGGGGCTGGCGATGAAAGACAGGCCAAAGCCGGTGGCGAAACCTGCGACCTCGGCGATCCATTCATAGCCGCCGCCAAACAGCACGCCAAAGACCAGCTGCACGAAAAGCAGCATCCCGATCAGCGTGAAGGCCCGGTAACCATTGCTGCCGGTGCCGATCAGCTGCACCCACAGAAGGAAGGTGAAAGCCCCGATCAGCCCATAGACCCCGGTATAGGCCCCGATCAGCGGATAATTTTCATAGGGCACCAGTTGCAGGAAGGCCAAAGCCCCCAGCCAGCTGGCCCCGAAGAACACCACCAGCACCGCCCACCAGCGGAAAACCTCGCCCACCATCTTGCCCAGTGCCAGCGTCAGCACGACGCCGAAAAGGGCGCTGGTGGTGGTGTGATGGATGAAGGGGAAGGCCACAAACCGCAGGGCCAGCTCGTCCCAGACGCGGTTGATCCAGAGGTAGTCAACCACATTGGGGGCCACCGCGTAATTCATGATCGCATGGCCGCGCCAGCCGATCGCGGTCGGGCCACCGATAAGTTCGGCCTGGGCCAGGCCCAGCACGATCTCGGCTGCGATCATCGGCAGGACCAGCGCCCAGACGATCCAGGGCAGCTGGTTGAACGGGCTGGCGTTGGGGTCGGTCTCATACATGCGGCAGGTTCCTTTACAGGCGCGGATGTTGACGCCTCTGCCGCGAAGGCTTACGCCGTGCAGGTCAGTTTTTCCAGACGGAGTGCATCATGTCCGCGCCAGTTGCCGCCAATCCGGCCTTCACGCCACGGATCTTTTCCGGCATCCAGCCCTCGGGCGGCATGACGCTGGGCAATTACCTTGGCGCGCTGAAGCGGTTCGCCGAAAAGCAGGATGAGGGGATCGAGACGATCTATTGCGTCGTCGATCTGCATGCGATCACCGTCTGGCAGGATCCCGAAAAGCTGCGTCACCAGACGCGCGAGATTACCGCCGCCTATCTGGCCTCGGGCATCGACCCGGCCCGCTCGATCATCTTCAATCAAAGCCAGGTGACTGGCCATGCCGAGCTGGCCTGGATCCTGAACTGCGTCGCCCGCATCGGCTGGATGTATCGGATGACGCAATTCAAGGACAAAACGGCGGGCAAGAACGCAGAGAACTCCAGCCTTGGCCTGCTGGCTTATCCCTCGCTGATGGCGGCCGATATCCTGCTTTACCACACCACCCAGGTTCCGGTGGGCGAGGATCAGAAGCAGCATCTCGAACTGACCCGCGACATCGCCGCCAAGTTCAACCATGACTACGGCGTCGATTTCTTCCCGATTACCGAGCCGCTGATCGAGGGCTCGGCCACCCGCGTCATGTCTTTGCGCGACGGCACGAAGAAGATGTCGAAGTCCGATCCTTCCGATGCCAGCCGCATCAACCTGACCGATGATGCCGACACGATTGCGAAGAAAATCCGCAAGGCCACCACCGACCCGAACCCGCTGCCCGAGACGCTGGAGGGCCTGAAAGACCGCCCCGAGGCGCGCAATCTGGTCAATATCTATGCCGCGCTGGAAGGCAGCACCCCCGAGGCGGTGATCCGCGAATTTGCAGGCGCGCAATTCGGCACCTTCAAGCCGCGCCTCGCCGATCTGGCGGTGGCCAAACTCTCGCCGATCACCGAGGCGATGAACCGCTATATGCAGGATCCCGCAGAGATCGACCGGATCCTGGGCGAGGGCGCGGCCCGCGCCGATGCGATTGCCAGCCCGATCCTTGCAAAGACCAAAGAGATCGTCGGGATGATCAACTCGCGCCGCTAAGCGGGGCGCAGACTGGGCGCAGGCTGGGCCGCTGCGGTTGTCATATGCCTGAATCGCTTTGCCGTTAAGCTGAGCCCAGGTTCGGGCCCAGTTCCCCAATGTGCTGAGTGAGGCCTGTCCCCCATCAGGCAGCCATTCGCGTCCCCTGCCCGTTCCGGCCCCCGTGCAGCCCCTGCGCGGGGGTCATTTTCATCGGGCGTTTCGGCTGCAACCGCCGCATCAGGCGAATCTTCCTGTGGAAAACCCGGTTTTCCACAGGTTTCCCCCCAACAAACTGCTTTACATGGCAAGAGGAACGAATCAGGATAATATCAATATCTGGTGGGGCCTGTGGATAAGTCCACATAACCTTGCCGTCCCCACAGCTTCTGGTGGTTACCCACAGACCAGAAGCGTCATGATGAGGCCGGGCATGTCACTTTCCGAAGATTATCTGCTCTCGGATGAGATCCATCCCATCGACATCGTCGAGACCCTGGCCGCCAGCAACGCATGGGAGTTTGACCGCGTCACCGATGACCAGATCGCCATGGCGGTTGAGGGGCAGTGGCGCACCTATTCGCTGACCCTGGCCTGGTCTGACCAGGATGAGACACTGCGCCTGATCTGCACCTTCGAGATGGAGCCCCCCGAGGCCCGCATGGCCCAGCTTTATGAGCTGATCAACCGCTGCAATGACATGGTCTGGACCGGCGGTTTCACCTGGTGGGATGAGCAGCGGCTGATGGTCTGGCGCTATGGGCTGTGCCTTGCGGGCGGCCAGGTGGCCGGGCCGGAACAGATCGACCGGCTGATCTCCTCGGCGGTGCTGGCGGCGGAACGCTTTTACCCGGCCTTCCAGCTGACGCTTTGGGGCGATCGCACCCCCGAGGATGCGATGAAAGTCGCCATTGCAGAGGCCTACGGTCGCGCCTAACCTCTTGCCCAGACTGGGCCTTTGACCTTTTGGCCCAAAGGGGCGGAAAGACGGGGCGCGATGTCGGCAAATCTTAAAATTGACAATGGAATTTTGCTGCTGGGCTGCGGCAAGATGGGCTCGGCTTTGCTGAAAGGCTGGCTGGACAGCGGCGTGCCCGCCAGCAACGTCTGGGTGATCGAGCCGCATCCCTCTGACTGGCTGCTGGCCAGCGGCGTGCATCTGAACCAGGGCGTGCCTGAACAGGCCGAAATCGCCATTCTCGCGGTCAAGCCGCAGATGATGGGCGCGGCGTTACCAGGGCTGAAGGCGCTTGGAAATGGCGCGACCTTGTTCATCTCAATCGCCGCTGGCACCACGATTGCGACGCTGGAACAGGTGCTTGGTGCGCAAACCCCCATCGTGCGGGTAATGCCGAACACCCCCGCGATGGTCGGGCGCGGGATCTCAGGTCTGGTTGGCAATGCCCATGCAACCGCAAAGCAGCTGGACCAGGCACGCCTTCTGATGCAGGCGGTGGGCCAGGTGGTTCAGCTGGAAAATGAGGCGCAGATCGACGCGGTCACCGCCGTTTCCGGCTCTGGCCCGGCCTATGTCTTTCACCTGATCGAGGCGCTGGCAGCGGCGGGCGAGGCCGAAGGCCTTCCCGCTGAGACCGCGATGCAACTGGCCAGGGCCACCGTCACCGGCTCGGGCGAACTTGCGCATCGCTCAGATGACAGCGCGGCGCAGTTGCGGATCAATGTCACATCGCCCGGCGGCACCACCGCTGCGGCGCTTGCGGTGCTGATGGATCCCGAAACCGGCTTTCCCGCGCTGATGCGACGGGCGGTAAAGGCGGCTGCGGATCGCGGCAGAGAACTTGGGAAATGAGCGGAAAAATGACAGACCAGATCAGCTATGACGATTTCGCAAAGGTGGATATTCGCGTCGGCCGCATCATCGAGGCCGAACCCTTCCCCGAGGCCCGCAAACCCGCGTTTAAGCTGCGCATCGACTTCGGGCCGGATATCGGCGTGAAACGCTCATCGGCGCAGATCACCAAACATTACACGATTGAGGGGCTGATCGGCCGCCAGGTGATGGCGGTGGTGAATTTCCCGCCCCGCCAGATCGGCCCGGTGAAATCCGAGGTGCTGGTGCTGGGCGTGCCCGATGCCGATGGCGAGGTCGTGCTGCTGGTCCCCGGCCAGGACGTGCCCCTGGCCGGGAGGATGTTCTGATGAAACTGCTGATCACCCGTGACCTGCCGCCCCGCGTCATCGACGCCGCCCGCGCCCGCTTTGACGTGACGCTGCGCGATCTGCCGCAGAACCCGGACGATACCGAGCTGGAGGCGATGCTGCGCGATTACGATCTGGTGCTGTGCTCAATCGGCGACCGTTTCACGGCCGAGGTTTTTGCGGCCGTGCCTGCCCCCCGCGCAAAGCTGCTGGCGAATTTCGGCGCGGGCTATAACCATATCGACGTGGCGGCGGCAAAAGCGGCTGGCATTCCGGTGACCAATACCCCCGGCGCGGTGACGGAATCGACCGCCGATCTGGGCGTCGCGCTTTTGCTGATGGCCGCGCGGCGGCTGGGCGAGGGCGAGCGGGTCGTCCGCGACGGGCGCTGGCATGGCTGGAAGCCAACGCAGATGCTGGGCACCCATGTTTCCGGCAAGCGCGTCGGCATCATCGGCATGGGCCGGATCGGCAAGGCGGTGGCGCGGCGGCTGCATTACGGCTTTGGCATGGTGGTGGTGTTCCACAACCGCTCTGCCCTGGCAGATCCTGGCCTGCCCGCAACCCAGGTCGATTTCGCCACTGCAATGGCGGCGGATTTCGTGGTGGTTTGCGTGCCCGGCAGCGCCGAAACCCATCACATGATCAACGCAGAAGCGCTGGCCCATATGGCGCCGCATGGGATCTTTGTGAATATCGCCCGCGGCGATGTGGTCGATGAGGCAGCGCTGATCGCCGCCCTGCAGGCCGGGAAGATCCGCGCCGCTGGCCTGGATGTCTATGAGTTTGAGCCTGCGGTTCCCGAGGCTCTGAAGGCGATGGAAAATGTCGTCCTGCTGCCGCATCTGGGCACCGCCTGTATCGAGGCCCGCGAAGAAATGGGCTTTCTGGCGCTGGAAAACCTGATCGCCTTTGCCGATGGCAAGCCTTTGGTGACCCCCGTCTGAGCCGCTCCGATCTGGTCGGGCAGGTCACAAAACCACTTGTCTCTATAGTGGCTAGAGGAATTAAAACCTGATTCGATGAAGAAAAGCCCCGGATGCGTGATCCGCTCCGGGGCCAGAGGATCGGATATGACAGAGCAAACCAGGCGCCATGAATGGCAGGTGACGGGCATGGATTGCGCCGCCTGCACCGTGAAAGTCACCAAGGCAGTCGAGCGCCTGCCCGGCGTCAGCGATGTGAAAGTCGCCCTGATGAGCGAGCGGCTCTCGCTTAATCTCGCGCCTGGTGCCGCGCCTGAAGAGGTTGAGGCCGTGGTGCGCCGCCTGGGCTATGACATCGGGCAGAAAAGCGGGCCCGCGCCTGAGCATGCGGCAAAGCCGGACAACGATCACCACGACCACGACCACGACCACGACCACGAAGCGCCCGGCCATGTTCATTCCCATGACAACCCGGCAGATCGCGGCAAAGCCTGGTATCTGACGGGCAAGGGGCGGCTGGTGATCCTGACCGGGATCCTGCTGGCCATGGCCTGGATATTCGAGCTGCTGACCTCGGTCGAATATGGCTATTGGGCCTTTCTTGGCGCCTGTGTGATCGGCGTCGCCCCGGTGGCAAAACGCGCTTTCGAGGCGCTGCGCATGGGCCAGCCCTTCACCATCGAAAGCCTGATGACCATCGCGGCCATCGGTGCGCTGTTCATCGGCGCGGCGGAAGAGGCGGCACTGGTGGTCTTCCTTTTCGCGGTGGGCGAGGTGCTGGAAGGCGTCGCCGCCAATAAGGCCCGCGACGGGATCAGGGCGCTGGCAAACCTGGTGCCCAAAACGGCGATCATCGAGGAAAACGGCCAAAGCCGCGAAATCCCGGCCGAGACGCTGACCATCGGCCAGACCGTCCTCGTGCGCCCGGGCGACCGGGTGCCGGCCGATGGCACCATCCTCTCAGGCACCAGCGGCATTGATGAAAGCCCGGTGACCGGCGAAAGCGTGCCCGTCACCAAAGGCCCGGGCGATGCGGTCTTCGCAGGCGCGATCAATGCCGAGGCGGTCCTGCGCGTCACCGTCACCCGCGAGGCCGCTGACAATACGATCAGCCGCATCATCCGCCTCGTCGAAGAGGCCGAGGAATCCCGCGCCCCGACAGAACGTTTCATCGACCGTTTCTCGCGCATCTACATGCCTGCAATCGTTGGGATCTCCCTGCTGGTGATCCTGATCCCGCCGCTCGCGGCGGGGGCAGACTGGGGAACCTGGATCTATCGTGGGCTTGCGCTTTTGCTGATCGGCTGCCCCTGTGCGCTGGTGATCTCGGTCCCGGCCTCTATCGCCTCGGCCCTGTCTGCGGGGGCGAAAAAGGGCCTGCTGCTGAAAGGTGGCGCGGTGATCGAGGCTACCGCGAATATCCGCAACATCGCCTTTGACAAGACCGGCACCCTGACCTGGGGGCGGCCCGAAGTGACCGATCTGGTGGCGGCAGCGGGCGTCCCCGAGGCCGATCTGCTGGCGGTTGCGGGCGCGGTCGAGACCGGGTCGTCGCACCCGCTGGCCCGTGCGGTTCTGGCGCGGGTTGCGGCAGCGGGCGTCACCGCCCATCCGGCGCGAGAGGCAAAGGCGATCATCGGCAAAGGTGTCGAGGCGCTGGTCACCACGCCCGCAGGCGAAGTCCGGGCCTGGGTCTCCTCGCCCAGCCATGCGGCAGAGGCGGGCGGCCTGCCAGCCGAGGCCCTGGCCCGCGCCAATACGCTTGAGGCCGAGGGCAAGACCGTGGTCGCGGTCTTCACCGAAGGCCAGCCGCTGGGCCTGATCGCCATGCGCGACGAGCCGCGCGAGGATGCCGCCCTGGCGATCCGCCAGCTGGGCAGCCTCGGGATCGGCGCGACCATCCTGACCGGGGACAACCCGCGCACGGCGGCGGCCATCGCAGCCGGGCTGGGGATGGAGTTCCGCGCCCAGATGATGCCCGCAGACAAGCTGAACGCGATCCGCCAGCTGCGCGAGGCCGGCGGCGTGATGATGATCGGCGACGGCATCAATGACGCGCCGGCGCTGAAACAGGCCGATGTCGGCGTGGCGATGGGCTCGGGCACCGATGTGGCGCTGGAAACGGCGGATGCGGCGATCCTGCGCGACCGGGTGGCCGATGTGCCCGCGCTGATCCGGCTGTCCAGGGCCACGATGGACAACATCCGGCAAAACATCACGCTGGCACTTGGGCTGAAGGCGGTATTCCTGGTGACCTCGGTGCTGGGGATCACCGGGCTGTGGATTGCGATCCTCGCCGATACCGGCGCGACGGTGCTGGTGACGCTGAACGCGCTCAGGCTGCTGCGCTTCGATCCGTCGCGCAACGAAGCCTGAGCCTCAGCGCCCAAAGGGTAACCGGGCGCAACGCGGGGGGTCCGGGGGGTCTTAACCCCCCGGCGCTGCCAGAGGGTCCGACGTCAGCCCAGGCGCTGGCAATCCGGTGACCGAGCCCCCCGCCAGCCAGATCCGCCCCAGCCGCGCCGTCCCTTCCGCGAAATGCGGGGCCATGGCGCGGGGCTCAGGCGCCTCGATATGGCTGCCGATCCAGGCCAAAAGCGCCATCCGCCGCAGCATGACGAAAGTGTCGATCTCGCGCTCTTCCTCATCTGACAGTGGCGCGACCCCGCGATACCCCTCGGTCCAGGCCGCCCGCAGGGCAGGCACCTGCGGGTGATCTTCCATAAAACTGATCGCGGCGGCGAAATCGTAAAGATACCAGCCAAGGCCGGAATCGTCGAAATCGATCAGCACCGTCCGCCCCTCGCTGATCAGCAGATTGGCCAGCCGCATATCACCATGGATCAGCCCATAACGCGCGCGCCCCTTGCCCCAAAGGGCCAGACGCTGGCGCAGCAGGGCCTCGACCGCCTCCAGCACCACGCAGATCTCTGGAGTCACATTGGGCGCATCCCGCCAGTCGCCCCAGGTCGCGCCCGCGCCAAAGACCGCATCTTCATCCCAGACCAGCCGCTCAAGATCCTCGCCCGCCGCCCAGCCCTGGGCATGCAGATGGGTGCGGGCCGCAATCGCGCCCAAGGTATGAAAGGGCGCGACCAGATCCTCATCCTCATCAGGCTGCCGCCCGGGCGCGAATTCAAACAGCACCATATGGCGCGGGCCCAGCCCCGGCACCGATCCCTCTTGCACCAGTTCGCCATTCACCCCGGCAATCGGCGCGGGCGTGTCGATCCCGGCCTCACGCGCCAGGGCCTGCGACCAGGCAAGCTCCTGCCCGATCCCACGGCGCGAGTGATAGCCGGGCCGATGCACCCGCAAAACGGCACGAAACGCTCCGGCGCGGATCAGCCAGGTCAGGTTCTCGGCAATGTTCAGAAGACGCGCCTCCGCCCCCGCAGGCAAAGGCCAAAGCGGCAGCGATGCCTCAACCAGCTGCCCGACCAGCCGCAGCTCTTCTTCCAGCGAGCCCGCCCTCAGGTCAGTATCCGGATTGGTCCCCAAGACTGTGCCCGCCATCCGCCTGCCCCATATGCCGCGCCCGGCCTGCAGTCAGGCGGGCAGTTTCCAGGGCTATCGGTGTCGCGCCAGTGCCGCCGTGATTCAAGCGCAAATCCGCCCTCTGACAGGCCATTCGCGTCAAAGCGCATCGCCCGCCGCCGGGCCGCAGCCAGGCAGCTGCCCCAGCCTGCACATCGCCTCATGCTGGCTGAGAAAGACCTCGCCGCTCAGCTCTGACAGGAAATCACTGCATTTCAGACGGTCCATCACCGGGCCCTTCACCTCAGAGAGGTGAAAGCGGATCCCGGCATCCATCAGGCGGCGGTTGATATCGCCCAGGCTTTCCAGCGCGCTGATGTCGATCTCATTCACCGCCGGGCACATCAGCACGATATGCTTCAGCCCCGGCGAACAGGCCGCCAGCGCCTCGATCCGGTCCTCAAGAAAGCCGGTATTGGCAAACCACAGGCTTTCATCGACCCGCAAAGACAGCACCACCGGGTTGGTGATCACCTGATGGCGGGTGACATTGCGGTAATGCTCGGTCCCGGGGACCTGGCCCACCACCGCCGAGTGCGGATGGCTGGCCCGCCATAAGACCAAAAGGATCGACAGGCCGACCCCGGCCATGATCCCCGCTTCGACACCAAAGCCCAGGGTGACCAGGATCGTCGCCGCCATTGCCGCGAAATCAGGGCGCGAATAGCGCCAGACCCGGGCCAGCGCCGGCAGATCCACCAGCGAAAGCACCGCGATGATAATGGTCGCCGCCAGCACCGCCTGGGGCAGCGCCGCCAGCATCGGGGCCAGAAACAGCGCCGCCAGCGCGATGGCCAGCGCGGTAAAAGCCCCCGCGGCAGGCGTCTGCGCCCCGGCATCGAAATTCACCACCGAGCGGGCAAAGCCCCCGGTCACCGGATAGGCCCCGCTCAGCCCCGCCGCGATATTGGCGGCGCCAAGGCCGATCAGCTCCTGGTCGGGGCCGATCCGCTCGCGTCGTTTGGCAGCCAGCGTCCGCGCAACCGAGACCGATTCCACAAAGCCCACCACCGCGATCAGAAAGGCCGCCGGGGCCAGGGCTGTAACCAGCGCCAGGCTAAGCCCCGGCAGCGCCAGCCCCGGCAGGCCCGCGGGCACCTGGCCAACCAGCGCCACACCCTTGCCGCCCAGATCCAGCGTCAGCGACAGGCCGATCGTGACGAAAATCGCCAGAACGGGCGCGGCGCGGGCGATGATCCCCGCCATCAGCCCGCCTGCCCCCGCCCGCATCAGCCAGCCCTTCAGACGGCTGCGGGCCAGCCATAAAAACACCAGCACGCCGAGGCCGATCATCATCGTTACCGCATTAAGCGGACCTGCCCCGCTCAGCCGGGTGACGACGGCAGGCAGCGTGCTGCCCCCGCCCCCGACGCCCAGGATATGCCCCAGCTGCCCGGCGGCAATCAGCAGGCCGGATGCGGTGATAAACCCCGAGATCACCGGATGGCTGAGGAAATTCGCCACGAATCCCAGCCGCAGCACCCCCATCGCGACCAGCATCGCCCCCGACATCAGCGCCAGCACCGCAGCCGCCGTCACCGCATCAGCCAGCCCCTGCGCCACCACAGGCGCCACCGCCGATGCCGTCATCAAAGAGATCACCGCCACCGACCCCACCGCCAGCACCCGGCTGCTGCCAAACAGCGCATAGGCGATCAGCGGCAGGATTGAGGCGTAAAGCCCCGCCTCGGGCGGCATCCCGGCCAGCATCGCATAGGCCAGTCCCTGCGGGATCAGCATGATCGCCACGATCAGCGCCGCCAGCAGATCCGCCCCCAGCGTCGCCCGCGTATAGCTGCGCCCCCAGTCGAAGATCGGCATCCAGCGGCGCAGGTTCCGCATTGCTCAGCGCTTTTTCAGCTGACGCGCCGCCAGCATGCCCGCCAGCAGCGTCGCCACAAACAAAAGCGGCTCGGGCCGCAGCAGCCCCAGCGCGGGGATCGCGCCGCCCGGGCAAAAACCAGCAATCCCCCAGCCGATCCCCAAAAGGGCCGAGCCGCCAACCAGCCGCCGATCAATCGCCGCCCGGGCGGGCAGGTGAAAGCCCTGGTCGAAAGCCGGGCGCAGGCGGCGCAGCACAAAACGGTAGCCGATCAGCGTCACCGCCAGTGCGCCCCCCATCACGAAGGCCAAAGACGGATCCCAGCTGCCTGCGATGTCAAAGAAATTCAGAACCTTGGCCGGGTTCGCCATGCCCGCCAGCACGATACCGCTGCCAAAGATCATCCCGATCAGCAAAGCTGCAAGCAAAGGCATCTCAGATCCCCCCAATCAGGTGGCGGATCACCCAGACCGTCAGCGTCGCCGTCGCCATAAAGGTCAGCGTGGCCACCAGCGAGCGTGGCGACAGCCGCGCATTGCCGCAGATCCCATGGCCAGAGGTGCAGCCGCCGCCCCAGGTCACCCCCATGCCGACCAGAAATCCGCTGACCGCCACCGCCGCCCATGAAACCGGGCTGTCAAAACCCACCTCAAGGCCAAAGGCCCTGGTCAAAAACAGCGGCGCCAGCACCGCGCCTGCCAGAAAGGCCAGCCGCCAGCCGCGTCCCCCGCCAGCCGCCGCGCCCGGCAACATGCCCGACAGAATCCCGGTCACACCCATGATCCTTCCATGCAGCGCCATCAGCAGAACCGCCGCCAGCCCGATCAATGCGCCTCCGGCGAGGCTGCTCCAGGGGGTGAATTCCGTCATCTTCGTTGCCTTTGCAGTTACGGCTGACCGGATGGCCAGGTTAGTCCCAGGTGGTTTTGAACAGGTTCAGAGGTATTTTCAGATAATGTGAGCCATTTGCCTCGGGCGCGGGCAGCCGTCCGGCATTGGTGTTCACCTGCAGCGCATGCAGGATCAGCCGGGGCATCGGCAGTGTGGCGTCACGGGCCTCGCGGGCAGCGACAAACCCGGCCTCGGTCAGGTATTTTGCGATATGGATGTTTTCCGCCCGCTGGCTGGCGACAGTGGATTCCCAGGCAGCCTCCCGCCCGCCCTGGCAATAATCATGGCCCGTAAAAATCCGCGTTTCATCGGGCAGCGCCAGGATCGCCTGGATCGAGGCCCAAAGCGCCGTCGCGCTGCCGCCCGGGAAATCGGCCCGCGCGGTGCCGCTGTCGGGCATGAAAAGCGTGTCATGCACAAAGGCCGCATCCCCGATCACATAGGTGACCGAGGCCAGCGTATGCCCTGGCGAATGCATCACCCGCGCCGGGATCGAGCCGACCTGAAAACCATCGCCATCGGCATAAAGCCGATCCCATTGCGAGCCATCTGCCGCCAGATCATCGCGGTTGTAAAAGCCGTTCCACAGCTTCTGCACCCCGGTGATCATCGCACCGATCGCCGTTGGTGCCCCGGTCTTTTGCCGCAGATAATCTGCCGCCGAAAAGTGATCGGCATGCGGATGGGTGTCCAGGATCTGCGTCAGGCGATAGCCCTTCTGCGCGATGAAACCCAGCAGGCGATCCGCCTCAAACGTCGCCACCGCGCCGGATTTCTCGTCGTAATCCAGCACCGGATCGATGATCACACAGTCCTTCGTCGCCGGATCAGCCACGACATATTGCACCGATCCGGTGCGTTTTTCATAAAAACCCGTTACCTCGGGATGCTTGCTCATATCTGCCCTATCTGGCCCGAACCGGGGCCGGGCAAACCGGGCCCGGGCCCCCAATTCCCGCTGAAATTCCAACACACACCAACCAGGATCGGAATAATTTTCCCCACGCACAACGACAAATGGCACATCATTCCGCCAGCATTGATCATGCCGGGACACTGTCACGCAATCACGGCTGGCGCCCAAAGGTCAAGAGCCGATCCCGGCGCCCAAAGCCCGCATAACATGCGCGGATGTCGCATGGCGCCAAATGAGAACAGGCCGCCCCTGACAGGCGGCCTGTAAATCTTACCCGAATCCGGGGAAAGCCCGGGCTTACTCGGCTGCGGGCGGCGGCGGCGCGTCATCTTTGCGGCCATCCTTGCCGGGGCCAGGCTTCTTTTTGTCGCCCTTTTTATCCCCTTTGCGGTCGTGATGATCTTTCTTGCCCTTATGCGGGCCATTGCGATCCTCACGAACCGGGGTCGCGGCCAGCTTGTCGGTCAGCGGGGAAATCGCCTGCACACAGGCCTCAATCGCGGTGTCACCGCAATTCACGCTGATCGTGCGCCCACCACCGAAGTCGAGACGGATCATCGGGCCGCGCGCGCCCCCCGGCATTGCGCCATGCATCCCCCCGTGCACCCCCCCGGGCATGCCACCGCGGGCGGGCGGGTGCCCGGCCGGGCTGTCTGGACGGGCATCCTCAGCCGCCTCGGGCGCGGCCTGCGCGAACAATGGGACCGGCATCAGCCCAAGGGCTGCTACAAACAAAGCGGGGATCAGTTTTTGCGTCACCATGGGCCTACCTCTTTACATGGATCATACCGGGTTCAACGCCGCCCCCCGGCATTTCCGTCGCCGCCCTGCCTGGCCCCGGAAAATGCGGGCAGGGGAAGATGCGGGCGGCCAGGCCACGACTCGCGGGCCTTAACCGCAGCCTGGCGCAGCATGGCTTGACGCAAAGCCGCGGATCGGGCCATTGCAGATCATGGTCGAGGAAATCACAGAGCAGCCCGAGGAAAAGACGCCAGTGGTCCGCAAACCACGGAAAAAGCCGGCTGCAAAGTCGCAGGCGAAATCTCTGGCGCGCCCCGCAGGGTTTCTGGCGCGGCTGCGGGGCTGGGTGCTGCGGCTGGTGCTGGGGGTGGTCGGGTTTTTCTTCCTGCTGATCCTGCTGTTCAGCTTTGTGCCGCCCCCGATCAATATCTATCAGATCCAGGAAAGCTGGCGGCTGGGCGGCATAAAGCGCGACTGGGTCTCCTGGGATGAGATCGCCCCGGTGATGGGGCGCTCGGCTGTGGCGGCAGAGGATGCGAATTTCTGCAACCACTGGGGCTTTGACATGGCGGCGATCCGGGCGGCGATTGATTCCGGCTCTGGGCGCGGGGCCTCGACCATCTCGCAGCAGGTGGCCAAGAACGTGTTCCTCTGGCATGACCGCTCATGGTTTCGCAAAGCCGCCGAGGCCGCGCTGACCCCCGCAATCGAGCTGGTCTGGTCGAAAGAGCGCATCCTTGAGGTCTATCTGAACGTCGCCGAATTTGATGAGGGCGTCTTTGGCGTCCAGGCCGCCGCGCAGCATTATTTCGGCGTCGATGCCCGCAATCTGACGGCGCTGCAGGCGGCCAGGCTGGCGGCGGTGCTGCCCGATCCAAAGGGGCGCTCGGCCTCGAAGCCAACCGATTTTGTGCGCAAGCGGACCCGGGCGATCATCTCAGGGGCCGAGACCATCCAGGCCGATGGCCGCGCCGGCTGTTTTCAGTAAAACCGGCTTTCGCTGCATGGTTTCGCCTGTTTTCCCGCCCCTTCGGTGCATCGGGATTGAACCCGAGACCCTCAGCCGCTAGGACAGTGAGAGTTTCCGGGCAGCAAAATCAGATGAACCGTCTTTATCACGTTACCCTTTCGCCCTTTTGCCGCAAGGTTCGGCTGACGCTTGCCGAGAAGAAGATCGAGGTCGAGCTGGTCGAAGAACGCTATTGGGAGCAGAGCCAGGACTTTATGCGCCGCAATCCGGCGGGCAAAGTGCCGATCCTGCGCCTGAATGGCAAATTGCTCAGCGAAAGCCAGGCGATCTGTGAATACCTGGACGAGACCGTGCCAGCCCCCTCGCTGATCCCGCGCGATCCCGAGGCACGTTATGAGACCCGCCGCCTTTGCGCATGGTTTGATGACAAGTTCCATCACGAGGTCACCTCGAAACTGCTTTATGAGCGGGTGAACAAAAAGCTGGCGAAAGAGGGCTACCCGGATTCGCGCAATGTGAAATTCGGGGCCAGCCGGATCAAATATCACCTGGATTACATGGCCTGGCTGCTGGAGCGCCGCAGCTGGCTGGCGGGCGATGTGATGACCCTGGCCGACCTGACTGCTGTGGCGCATCTCTCCAGCCTGGATTACATCTCGGATGTGGACTGGAACCGGCATGAGGTCGTAAAAGACTGGTATGCCAAGATAAAATCGCGTCCCGCCTTCCGCACCACATTGCTGCGCGACCAGGTTCCGGGCTTTCCGCCGCCGCAGCAATATACCGATCTCGACTTCTGATCGTCTGATCGGGGCCTGTCCCTCCCCCGCCCGCCCTGCTCTGCCGGGCTGGCTGTTCCGCCCCGCTCGGGGTATCTTTGCGCGATGAAACGCACCGATCCCACGCCTCTGAAAGACCGTCTGCGCCAGCGGGCGCTGGAAGAGGGTTTCTCGAAGATGGGGATCTGTGCGCCCGATGCCGTGCCCGGCACGGCGGCGCGATTGCGGGCCTTCCTTGAGGCGGGCCATCACGGCAGCATGGGCTGGATGGCCGAGCGTGAGCACTGGCGCGGCGATCCTTCGGCGCTTTGGCCAGAGGCGCGTTCGGTGATCATGCTGGCCGAGCTTTACACGCCTGAGACAGACCCCCGCCTGGTGCTGGACCAAAAAGACCGCGCGGCGATCTCTGTCTATGCCCAGGGCAAGGACTACCACGATCTGGTCAAGCGGCGGCTGAAACGGCTGGGGCGCTGGCTGCTGGATCAGGGGCCTGGCGAAGAGATCAAGGTCTTTGTCGATACCGCCCCGGTGATGGAAAAGCCGCTGGCCCAGGCGGCAGGGCTTGGCTGGCAGGGCAAACACACCAATCTGTTAAGCCGTGATCTGGGGAACTGGTTCTTTCTGGGCTCGATCTTCACCACGCTGGATCTGCCAAAGGATGCGGCAGAGGTCTCGCATTGCGGATCGTGCCGGGCCTGTCTGACCGCCTGCCCGACCGATGCCTTCCCCGCGCCCTATCAGCTGGATGCGCGGCGCTGCATCTCTTACCTGACCATCGAGCACAAAGGCCCCGTCGATGAGGCGCTGCGCCCCCGGATGGGCAATCGCATCTATGGCTGCGATGATTGCCTGGCGGCCTGCCCCTGGAACAAATTCGCCGCCGCCGCCCAGGAGATCGGCTATCAGCCGCGCATCGGGGCGCCCCAGCTGGCAGAGCTGGCAGCGCTTGACGATGCGGGCTTTCGCGCCCGTTTCGCAGGCAGCCCGATCAAGCGCATCGGCCGCGACCGATTTGTCCGTAACGTGCTTTATGCCATCGGAAATTCTGGCCAGCCTGATCTGGTGCCTGCGGCCCGCGCGCTGTGTGACGACGCCGATCCGGTCGTCGCTGACGCGGCCCGCTGGGCAATGGCGCAACTGCAGCCCCAGGCCTGAACCCGCAGGCCAATCCTGGCTGAGACTATCAATTCCCCGATTGCAGGCTTGGGCCAGCACCGATTCTGTGTCAGGCTGGCCCCATAGCACCGCAAACGTGAGGAGGGTCGACATGACCAAACATCTCGCCGACAAACGTGCAGCCGCCACCGGGGCGCGGGTTCAGGCCTTTTTGCGCATCGCCCGCAGCGGACGCGAAACCTTCCATAAACCGCGCGAGGCTGCAGGGCCCGGCAGATTGCAGCAGTTCCTGCGCATCGCACGCGGGCACCGGGTCTGAGCATAACCGGGCCTGAGCAGATCCAGGCCTCAGCATCACCAGCCGCCCCGTGCATATCCCATCGGCCGGGCCTTTCCTGTGCCGGGCACCATCCCAGGAGACACCATGAGCGTTGACGTCAAATACCGCACCACCGCCAAAGCCACCGGCGGCGGGCGCAATGGCCTGTCAGGGCTGGAAAATGGCCAGCTGACTGTCACCATGGCCAGCCCGAAAGAGCTGGGCGGCTCGGGCCTGGGGCACAACCCGGAAGAGCTGTTCGCAACCGGCTATGCCGCCTGTTATCTGGGCGCGATGCGCTTTGCCGCCTCATCCGAAAAGCTGGGACAGGTGCCAGAGGATGCCAGCGTCCGGGCCGAGGTCGGGATCGGCCCGCGCTCTGACGGGGGCTTTGGTCTGGCCGTCAAACTGATCGTCAGCCTGCCCGGCCTGGAGCGCAGCGTCGCAGAAAAGATCGCCGAGCGCGGCCATTTCATCTGCCCCTACTCGAACGCCACCCGCGGCAATATCCAGGTCGAGACCGAACTGACCACCTGAACCAGGCCAATCTTGACCCCAGGGCCACAAAGCCCTATGTGGGCGGCAGGGTTCCGGTCCCTGCCGCCTGCTGGCTTTGTGCCGTGGTGAAACCGGAAAGCGAAACTCCGCCGTTCCTTATCAGGCCGGGTTCGATGGCAATGCAGGCCCCATTGAAAAGATCCCGGCGCTCTGAAAGGACGCAAGGAAAATGGGTCATAGTCCCAGACAAATTCCCTCGACTGACCAGGCGAAAGACCAGGCCCGTATGCTGCGGGCAGAGCTGGCACGCCAGGGGCATGAGGTCAGCCATTCCGCCGCACTCGAACTGGTGGCAAAGGCGCATGGTTTTCACGACTGGAATACGCTGCATGCCCGCGCGGGCAATCGGCAGCCACCACCGGCCATGCCCGGAGACACCGTCGCCGGGCGCTATCTGGGCCAGGAATTTCTGGCAGAGGTGGTGGCAATCCGACTGCTGTCAGAGGGGCGATATGAGGTCGAGCTGCAGCTGGATCAGCCGGTCGATGTGGTGACATTCGACAGTTTCTCGAACTATCGCAGCCGGATCCGCAAAGAGATCGACGCGAAGGGGCGCTCTTTTGACAAAACCTCAGACGGGGTGCCGCATCTCTTGCTGTCGCATCCCGGCTGAGGGCGTCATAATTTCGCCAAAGCTGCGGGACAGAAGACCGAAATGTATCCTGTCCCGCTCTCTTTGCTGATCGCGCTCGCGGGTGTTGCCTGGTTCATCGCAACCAGCTTCATCGCCTGGCATCAGTTTCGCACCGACAAATGGCGCGCGCTTGAGGGGCTTCGCCGCATCCCCGAGCGCGACCTTCTGTTCATTGCGATGATCGGCGACTGGCCGGGGGCCAGGCTCGCGCAGCGCAGGTTCCGCCACAAGACCCGCAAAGAGCCATTCCGCAGCCAGCTGAACACCTGCGCCTGGCCCGCCGGCGCAATCCTGGTCACGCTGGTGCTGCTGGCAGCATCCATCGGCGACAGGCAGGTGATGGTCAGCGGCGATCTGGGCAGGGTCGTCGCCCTGTTGGCCGGGCATGACGCATCCCCGCCGCCGCCATTGCCCCGCCGCTTCGGCCCCGGCTCATAACCGGGCGATGGGCTGGCAAGGCCGTCAGGCGCGAACCAGCCTGGCATAGCCGGCCACGACCCTGCGCGTCAGCGCCCCGATCTCAAAGCGATAGGGCCCGATTTCGGAAACCGGCGTGATCTCTGCCGCCGTTCCGGTCAGGAAGCACTGCTCAAACCCCTCCATCTCGGCGGGGTCGATATGGCGCTCATGAACCCGGATCCCTTCGGCCTGCAGCATCTCAATCACCGTCTGGCGGGTGATCCCGTTCAGGATCGCATCGGGCAGCGGCGTATGCACCTCATCCCCTTTGACGAAGAAGACATTCGCGGAACTGGCCTCGGCGATATGGCCGCGCCAGTCCAGCAAAAGCGCATCGCTGTAGCCCTTCGCCTGGGCCGCCTGTTTGGACATGGTGCAGATCATGTAAAGCCCGGCAGCCTTGGCGGCGGTGGGAATGGTTTCAGGCGAGGGGCGCTTCCAGCTGGCGATATCAAGGCGCGCCCCCTGATCCTGTGCAGCGCCGTAATAGGCCCCCCATTCCCAGCCCGCCACCGCCAGACGGATCGGGTTTGACTGCGACGAGACGCCCATTTCCTCGCCCGCGCCGCGAAAGGCCACGGCACGCAGATAGGCATCGCTCCAGCCATTGGCCGCCAGAACAGCGTATTTCGCGGCCTCGATTTCCGCCACGCTAAAGGGCAGCGCCATATCCAGAAGCTGGGCCGAGCGGATCAGACGCGCAGAATGCTCGACCCCTTTGAAGATGCGGCCATTATAGGCCCGCTCGCCCTCAAACACCGAAGAGCCGTAATGCAGCGCATGGCTGAGGATATGCACATTCGCGTCACGCCAGGGGACCAGCGCCCCATCCATCCAGATGAACCCGTCCCGATCGTCAAACCTGGTCATTTTCAGCCTCATTTTTCCAATAATTGCGCATCAATGCGAATCTATTTCGTAAAGTTGCGCATATTTGGCGAATCGCTATGCTTTTGCACTTGGAAAGTCAACAATGCTGACGTAAATTCCATAAAACGACAGGAGGCCGGATATGTCGCAGACTCCAGGCTCTGGCGCAGGCCAGGCGGGGCTTTTGAACAGTGGCGCGGGCGGTGCCGGGGGCGGTGAGAACCTGCTTTTCCTGACCGATGAGCAGCTGCGCAAAGGCATCGAGGCGATGTTCTTCGCCTATCGTGGCTTTACCGCCGACCCCGACCGCATCCTTGAGACCATGGATTACGGCCGCGCCCATCACCGGGCGCTGCATTTCATCCAGCGCTCGCCCGGAACAACGGTGTCCAATCTGCTGGGGATCCTGGGCGTCACCAAGCAAAGCCTGAACCGCGTCTTGCGCAGCCTGATCGACGACGGCCATGTGCGCAGCGAAAAAGGGCGGCGTGACGGGCGCGAGCGGCATCTTTTCCTGACCCCCAGCGGCGAGGCGATGGAAAAGCAGCTGTCCGACGCGCAGCGGGCGCGGATGCGGGCGGCTTATCGGGCGGCGGGGCCTGCGGCGGTGCAAGGCTTTCGCCAGGTGCTTGAAGCAATGATGGACCCGGGCCTGCGGGACTATTACAACCGCATGAGAGATGGCGGCTGAACGGCGCCACATAAGAGGTGGTGCATGACGGCAGCAGAACAGCAGGCGGCAACTCAGGCGATCGCGCAGCCGGACATCCATCTTCTGGTCGTCGATGATGACGAGCGTATCCGCACGCTTTTGCAGAAATTTCTCGTGCGCAGCGGCTATATGGTGACGGTTGCGCGTGATGCGGCCCAGGCGCGGCGGCTGCTGGCGGGGCTGGAATTCGACATGCTCATCCTGGATGTGATGATGCCCGATGAAGACGGGATCACCCTGACCCGCGATCTGCGGCGGCGCAGCCAGGTGCCGATCCTGCTTTTGACCGCCCGTGGTGAAACGGCCAACCGGATCGAAGGGCTTGAGGCAGGCGCCGACGACTATCTCGCCAAACCTTTCGAGCCCAAAGAGCTGCTTTTGCGCGTTGCCGCGATCATGCGCCGGGTGCCTCAGATCAGCGAGGCCGATCAGCCGCCAAAGGTGCTGCATATGGGCGCGGTGCGCTATGATATGGACCGGGGCGAGCTGTGGCGCGGGCCGGAACTGGTGCGGCTGACCTCGACCGAGGCGGCGCTGATGCGGCTGTTTGCGGCCAGCGCGGGCGAGGCGATCTCGCGTGAGCGGCTGGTGCTGGATCTGGGCCGCGAGGAAGAGGCGCAGGAACGCGCCGTCGATGTGCAGATCACCCGGCTGCGCCGCAAGATCGAGGATGACCCCAAAGCGCCCCGCTACCTGCAAACGGTGCGCGGCGAAGGCTATATGCTGGCGCCCGACTAAGGCTCCTAGCTGATCCCCAAAGGGCCGGGCGATGTGCGCTGGCTCACGCGCACTTGTGCAGAACTTGCGCAGATTGGCGGGCCGGGGGTCGTATCCGGCCCTGAAGGGGGCTATAATCTGCCCGCGCCGACCGATAGGGTCCGCCCCCATATGACCGAGCTGAGCAGGATAAGCCCGATGAGCCAGAAACCCGTTGCGGAAATGAGTTTTGAAGAGGCAATGGCCGCACTGGAACAGGTGGTCAGCCAGCTGGAACGCGGCGAAGTGGCGCTGGAACAGTCGATCAGCCTTTATGAACACGGGGCCGAGCTGAAGAAGCACTGCGCCCGGAAACTGGCCGATGCCGAAGCTCGGGTCGAGTTGATCCGCGCCCAGGAGGGCAAGGCCGTTGGCACCGCTCCGGCCGAAGGGCTGTGAGTTTCCCCGACCAGCTGAAGGCCGCCGCATCCGGGGTTGAGGCCTTCATCGCCGCCACCCTGGACCGCCGGGCCGAGCTGCCTGTCGTGCAGGCGATGCGCTATGCGATGCGCGGCGGCAAGGGTCTGCGCGGCTATCTGGCGCTGGAATCGGCGCGCCTGCACGGGATCCCGACCGCCGCGGCGCTGCCTGCCGCAGCCTCGGTCGAGGCGCTGCATGCCTATAGCCTGATCCATGACGATCTGCCTGCGATGGATGATGACGATCTGCGCCGCGGCCAGCCGACCATCCATGTGAAATGGGATGAGGCGACGGCGATCCTTGCGGGCGACGCGCTGCAGACGCTGGCGTTTGAACTGCTTGCAGACCCGGCGCTTGGCGCGGCCGATCGGCGCATAGCCCTGGTCGCCAGCCTGGCAAAAGCCTCTGGGGCCGAGGGAATGGTTCTGGGTCAGGCGCTTGATATAGCAGCGGAGACCGCGCCGCAGCCGCTGGATCTGGCGGGTATCACCCGGCTGCAGGCGGGCAAGACCGGGGCGCTGATCTGCCATGCAGCAACCATCGGCCCGCATCTGGCGGGGGCCGATCCGGCCCCGCTTCTGGCCTATGCCCAGGCGCTTGGGCTGGCATTCCAGATCCATGACGACATTCTTGATGTAACGGGTGATGCCGACACCACCGGCAAGCGCACGGGCAAGGATGCCGGGCGCGGCAAGGCGACTTTCGTCTCGCTTTTGGGGCTGGAAGGCGCGCAAACCCGCGCAAAAGAGCTGATTTCCAGCGCCGAGGCCGCCCTTACTCCCTATGGCGCGGCGGCAGAAAACCTTGTCGCTGCCGCCCGTTTCACTATATCGAGACAGGCCTGAGCCCATCAGCCCAGGGCCCCTCGCAGGAGCGTTTTTCATGGTCGCCATCCCACCGGACAGCAATTCCGCCAGCCCTGTTCTGGACCGGGTGCACTTCCCGTCAGACATGAAAGCGCTGACCGACCATGAGCTGCGTCAGCTGGCCGATGAGGTGCGCGCTGAGACGGTGGCAGCGGTCTCGGTGACAGGCGGGCATCTGGGCGCAGGGCTTGGCGTGGTCGAGCTGACGGTGGCGCTGCATGCGGTCTTTGATACACCAAAGGACAAGCTGATCTGGGACGTCGGGCATCAATGCTATCCGCATAAGATCCTGACCGGGCGACGCGACCGGATCCGCACCCTTCGGATGGAGGGCGGGCTTTCCGGCTTCACCAAACGCTCAGAAAGCCCCTATGATCCCTTCGGGGCGGCGCATAGCTCTACCTCGATTTCGGCGGCGCTTGGCTTTGCGATGGCCGCCGATCTGGGTGGTGACGCGGGCGATGCGATCGCGGTGATCGGCGACGGCTCTATGTCGGCGGGCATGGCCTTTGAGGCGATGAACAATGCGGGCGCGCTGAAAAAGCGGCTCTTCGTGGTGCTTAATGACAATGAAATGTCGATTGCGCCCCCGGTCGGCGCGCTGTCGGCCTATCTCAGCAAGCTTTACGCCGAAGCCCCGATGCAGGACCTGAAAGAGGTGGCGAAGGGCTTTGTCTCGCTGCTGCCAGGCCCCCTGCAAGAGGGAGCGAAACGCGCCAAGGAAATGCTGAAGGGGATGGCCGTCGGCGGCACCCTGTTCGAGGCGCTTGGCTTCACCTATGTCGGGCCGATTGATGGTCATGACCTGGACCAGCTGCTGCCGGTGCTGCGGACGCTGAAGGCGCGGGCGCATGGCCCGGTTTTGCTGCATGTGCTGACGAAAAAGGGCAAGGGCTACGGCCCAGCCGAGAATTCTCCGGATCGCGGCCACGCGCGGGCAAAGTTCGATCTGGTGACGGGCGAGCAGAAGAAAGCACCCTCAAACGCGCCCTCCTACACAAAGGTTTTCGCCGAAAGCCTGATCCAGGAGGCCGAGCGCGACGAGAAAATCGTAGGCGTAACGGCCGCGATGCCTGATGGCACCGGGCTTGATCTCTTTGGCGCCCGCTTTCCGCGCCGCCTGTTCGATGTCGGCATCGCCGAGCAACATGCCGTGACCTTTGCGGCGGGTCTCGCCGCAGGGGGAATGAAGCCCTTCTGCGCGATCTATTCGACCTTCCTGCAGCGCGGCTATGACCAGGTGGTGCATGATGTGGCGATCCAGCGCCTGCCGGTCCGCTTTGCGATAGACCGCGCGGGCCTTGTGGGGGCCGATGGTGCGACCCATGCCGGATCTTTCGACGTGGCGTTCATGGCCAATCTGCCGGGCATGGTGGTGATGGCCGCCGCCGATGAGGCCGAACTGCGCCATATGGTGGCAACCGCTGCCGCTTTCGACGAAAGCCCCATCGCCTTCCGCTATCCGCGCGGCGAGGGCATGGGCGTTGAGATGCCACTGCGCGGTGAGGTCCTGGAAATCGGGCGCGGCAGAGTGCTGCGTGAGGGCAATAGCGTGGCGCTTTTGTCCTTTGGAACCCGGCTCTGCGAAGTGCTGAAGGCGGCTGAAAACCTGGCGGCGCGCGGCCTTGCCCCGACAGTCGTCGATGCCCGTTTTGCCAAGCCGCTGGATCATGAGCTGATCTTGCGCCTGGCCCGTGAACATGAGGCACTGATTACCGTTGAGGAAGGTGCCACGGGTGGTTTTGGCAGCCATGTGGCGCAGCTTTTGTCGGATGCGGCGGTATTTGATCGCGGGCTGAAGTTCCGCTCGATGGTGCTGCCGGATATCTTCATCGACCAGGCCAGCCCAGAAGCGATGTATCGGATTGCAGGTATGGATGCCGCGCAGATCGAGGCAAAGGTGCTGCAGGTTCTGGGTGTGGCAACGGCTGCAAACCGGGCCTGACTCCGTTTCCTTACAAGGAAACGGGAAAATTCCTTCAAAGGAATTTGTCCGAAATCTTTAAAGATTTCGGATCACAGACCCAGCCTGTCCAGCAGCCTGTCAAAGGGTGCCCAGTCAGAAATTTCAAGCCGCACCACCAATGTCAGAACCTTTGTTCTGAAGGCCGAGGGCAACCGGGCTGCGTCTTTTTCTGTTGTGACCAATTGCGCGTTCAGCAACGCAGCCTCAGCCTCAAGACGCGCAATCAAAGCGGGTGAAAGTGTCTGGTGATCATCCAGCGCTTCGCTGCGCACCAGTTCGGCCCCTTCTGCCCGCAATGTGGCGAAAAATTTTTCCGGGTTTCCTATGCCCGCAAAAGCCAGCACGCGCTGACCATGCCAGTCCATTCCCATTTGCAATGGCACCAGTCTGCCCTGCAGCGCAGGCAGCCCTGCAACTGCATCCGACCAGTTCGCCTGAAATTTCGCCTGCGCGGCCACATCGCCGATCGAGAGGATTGCATCTGCCCGTGCCAGACCCGCCGCGACCGGCTCGCGCAGGGGGCCGGCAGGCAGGCAAAGACCGTTGCCAAATCCCTGCGCGGCATCAACCACCACCAGCGACAGGTCTTTGACCACGCCCGGGTTCTGATGACCGTCATCTAGCAAAATCACGCTGGCACCGGCCTCGGCTGCAGCCCGCACCCCCGCCGCGCGATCCTTCGCCACCCAGACGGGCGCGAAGGGGGCAAGCAGCAGCGGCTCGTCGCCCACTTCATCGGCGCGATGCCGCATCTCGTCGACACGCAGCGGGCCGGGCGCCGTTCCACCATAGCCGCGCGTGACCACCTGCACCTGGTGCCCTCTTGCGCCCAGATGCGCGATCAGCGCCATCACGGTTGGCGTTTTGCCAACGCCGCCTGCGTTCAGATTGCCCACGCAGATCACTGGCACCGGGGCGCGGTATCCCCCCGTCTGCCGCACCCGCCTTGCCGTCGCCGCCGCATATAGCGCCCCCAGGGGTTGCAAAAGGCGTGCCTTCAGCCCGGGCTGTGCGGGCGGGTTGTTCCAGAAATCAGGTGCCCGCATCAGCCGCGCCTTTCCGTGCGGGCAAGGCCCGGGGCGCGGCGCAGCGTGGCCAGAATGCCCTCGGTTACCTCAGCCCCATCAGAGACCACCCCCCAGGCCGCCTGCGCCAGCCGCGCCGTGCGATCGGGCGCCAGCAAATCGCCAAGCGCCTCGCTCAGATCCCGGACCGAGGCCACCGCCCGCGCCGCCCTTGCCGCACCTAGACGGCCGATCTGCGGCGCAAAGCCGCCCGGGCGCGGCCCATGCAAAATCGCCGAGCCAAGCGCCGCAGGCTCCAGCGGGCTGGTCAAAAGCCCGATGCCCGACAGCCCTCCGCCCAGATAGCTGACCGGGGCCAGCCGATACCACAGCCCCAGCTCTGCCGGGTCGTTGACGACGAAAATACTGGTCTCGGCCTCGGGTTCTTCCTCACTGGCCCGCGAGGCAATATCCCAGCCCTCAGCGGCAAGATCTTCGGCCAGAGACACCGCTCGCGCCGGATCTTCGGGCAGGATGATCAACAGCAGGCGATGCGCCAGTTGCAGCCCGTGCTGATGCGCCGCCAGCACAGCCTTTTCCTCAGAGCGCGGGATCCGCGCCCCGAACCAGACCGGGCGCGTCACCATCAGCTTTGCGAGATACTCGCGCTCTGCCTCGAGGCAGGGCAGCGCGAGCGAGCTTTCCTCCATCCGGCCCGTGGCCTCGACGCGGGCGGCGGGCAGGCCCGCCTTGCGCCAGGCCCTTCCGGCCGCAGCATCAATCGCAAACACCATCGAAAAGGCCGAAATCGCCCGCCGCATCGCCCCCGGGATCCAGCTTTCATGGCCGCGCAGGAACCAGGGATCCCCCGCATCCGCCATGACCAACAGCAGCTGCCGCTCGCCGCATTCATGCAGCAGGGCGGGGCGGATCTCGCCCTCGGACATCACCACGGCATCCGGGCGCCAATGGTCAAGAAATTCGCGCACCGCCTGACTGTTTTCATCCGGGGTCTCGTCTTGCAGCACGCCGCGCGGCAGCACCACGCCAGGCCCGCCAGCCGTCAGGACACCCGTCATCAGAACGGATGCGCCATCTTCGGCCAGCAGGCGCTGCGCCAGCTCATTCATCCCCGAAAGCGAGGCAGGCCCCGTCACATGCAGCCAGACCAGCCCGCCCTGCGGCCGCGCCTGACGCTGGTTCTGGCTGCGGCTGCGGCGATTTGCGGCGGGCCACCAGCCCCTCGAAGGCGCCGCAGCCAAGGCGTTCAGCCCAGCTCTGCCGTGGCCGAAGCCGCCAGCTCTTCATCGCGCAGCCGGTGGATATGGGCGATAAAATAACGGGTATGCGCATCATCAACGGTGCGCTGCGCCTCGGCCTTCCAGGCGCGATAGGCGCTTTCATAATCGGGGAACATTCCGACAATATGGATGTTTTCCGCGTCGCGGAACTGCGTCGAATCCGGTGAAACCAGCTCGCCGCCGAAAACCAGGTGAAGTCGCTGCGCCATGATCATCCCCTCCGGCATTGCCGGTCTGCAATGGGCCCGGGACCAGGCCCGGAATGGCGCAATTCTACCCTGCCAGCCCGCCCGGGGAAAGAGCGGCCCGCGCCCTGATGCCGTCACTGCGCCAGAATGACGGAATAACTTACCTTGATGTCGACACATTGAATAACCACAATGCGCGCATTGCCCGCGATGGGCTCTTTTCCAGGAGTGAACTTTATGGATCTGTCACAAATCTCAGGCAGTAACGCCGTCCTGGTGGCGATTGCCGTTTTTATCATCATCTGCATCTTCCTCGGCGTGCGCATCGTGCCGCAATCGGAAAAGCATGTCGTTGAGCGCTTTGGCCGCCTGAAATCGGTGCTGGGGCCGGGCATCAACTTTGTCGTGCCCTTCCTGGACCGCGTTGCCCATCGCGTCTCGGTGCTGGAACGTCAGCTGCCCTCGGCCAGCCAGGACGCCATCACCGCCGACAACGTGCTGGTCAAGGTTGAGACCTCGGTCTTTTACCGCGTGACCGAGCCGGAAAAGACCGTCTACCGCATCCGCGACATCGACGGCGCCATCGCCACCACCGTCGCCGGGATCGTGCGTTCGGAAATCGGCAAGCTGGAACTGGATCAGGTGCAGTCGAACCGCTCTTCGCTGATCGAGCGCGTCAAAGAGCAGGTCGCGGCCATGGTCGATGACTGGGGCGTCGAAGTGACCCGCGCCGAGATCCTGGACGTGAACCTGGATGACGCGACCCGCTCGGCCATGCTGCAGCAGCTGAACGCCGAACGCGCACGCCGCGCCCAGGTCACCGAGGCCGAGGGCAAAAAGCGCGCCGTCGAACTGCAGGCCGATGCAGAGCTGTATCAGGCAGAGCAACAGGCCAAAGCCAAGCGCGTCACCGCCGAGGCAGAGGCCTTTGCAACCGCCGTCATCTCAGCCGCGATTGCCGATAATGGCCTGGCCGCCGCGCAATATCAGGTGGCGCTGAAACAGGTCGCGGCGCTGGAATCGGTGGCCAAAGGCAATGGCAAGCAAACGATCCTGGTGCCCGCCCAGGCGCTGGAGGCATTCGGCAACGCATTCAACATGCTGAAAGGGAAGTGATGGATCAGATCTGGACTGTCTGGTGGAGCTGGGTCGTCCTTGGCCTGGTGCTGGGTGTGGTTGAGGTCCTGGTGCCCGGCTATATCTTTGTCGGCTTTGCGGTGGGCGCTGTGCTGACCGGGGCGCTGACGGGTCTGGGCATCCTTTCTGGCCTGCCGCTGATGCTGGCGGTCTTTGCCGTTCTGTCGCTGATCTCCTGGCTGGTGATCCGCAAACTGCTGGGCACCCGCGAGGGCCAGGTCAAGATCTGGGACCGCGACATCAACGACAATCCGTGACGGCGAATCCGCCCGAAAAAACTGGCGGAGAGACGGGCCGCGCCCCGATCTCTGCCTTTACCGGCGCAAAAGCCGCGCTCTTTCTGTCTGACGGCAGCGGGGCGCGGCTTTTGACATTGCAGCGTGACGTGCATCCAGGCCTGCCCTGGCCCGGCCACTGGGATCTGCCCGGCGGCGGACGTGAGGGCGACGAGACAGCCGAAGCCTGCCTTTTGCGCGAATTGCATGAGGAATTTGGCCTCAGCCTGTCGCCCGCGCGGCTGGAGCACCGCTTTGTCTTTCCGGCCATGAACCCCGGGCCCGCCATGAGCGCGCTTCCGGCGGTATTCTTCGCGGGGTGGATCACCGAGGCTGAGATCGCGCAGATCCGCTTTGGCGATGAAGGCCAGGGCTGGCAGATGATGGCGCTGGCCGATTATCTGGCGCATCCGCTGGCGATCCCGGCACTTTGCACCCGGCTGCGCCATGTTGCGCCATGCCTCGGGATCAGCCTTTGATCAGGGATGAAGCCGCGCCATCAACTCTGCATGCAGCGCCGGCGGGGCCGCGACAATACCGTCAGCCCGGGCATCCTGGCGGTTGAATACCAGGGCCGCGCCGTGGCGGTCGCTGATCACACATCCGGCCGCAGCCGCAATCAGACTGCCCGCCGCCGCGTCCCATTCCCAGGTTGGCCGCAGGCTTAGCATCGCGTCGGCCCGGCCTTCTGCCGCAAGGCACAGACGATAGGCCAGCGAAGAGCGGAACACCCGTTTCACATCGGGCAGGCCGCCCGGCCATTGCGCCGGATCAAGATTGGCGCGATTGGTCATCAGGCTGGCCCCGGACAGCGAGGCACGGCTGCTGGCGGAAATCGGCAGCCCGTTGCACAGAGCAGGCCCGCCAAGGGCGGCGGTATAGGTCAGATCTCGGGCGGGCAGATGCACCACCCCCGCCACCACCCGGCCACGCCGCACCACCGCCAGCGACAGCGCGAACTCTTTCTCTCCGGCCAGATAGGCGCGGGTGCCGTCAATCGGATCGACGATGAAGACATCCTCATGCGAAAGCCGCGCCAGATCATCCGGGGTTTCCTCGGACAGCCAGCCATAGCCGGGCCGGGCCGCCATCAGCGTCTCGCGCAGCGCCCGGTCAACCGCCAGATCAGCCTCGGACACCGGGCCTGCATCGCCGGGCTTTTCCCAGGCCTCAGGCGCGCGCCGCCAATATAGAAGCGCAATCGGCCCGGCAGCGCGGGCCGCCCGTTCCAGCAGGGCCAGGTCTTCGGCATCTGCCGCAGCAGCGCCGACCGGGGCGCGATCAGGCCCCGGCAATGGTCATTCCGTCGATCAGGATCGAGGGCACCCGGATCGCCAGATGCGGCCTTGCATCATTGGCCTGCACGATCCGCCCCAGCATGTCACGCAGATTGCCCGCGATGGTGCATTCATGCACCGGATGCGAAAGCTGGCCATTCTCGACCCACCAGCCCGAGGCGCCGCGCGAATAATCCCCGGTGGTCGGATTGATGGTCGAGCCGATCAGCGAGGTAACCAGCAGCCCGGTGCCCATCTGCGCGATCAGATCGTCACGGCTGGCCGCGCCCGGCGTCAGCTGCAGATTGGTGGTGCCGGGAGAGGGCGGCGCCGAGGGGCCGCGCATCGCATTGGCGGTCGGCGTCATCTTCAGCCGCCGCGCCGTGGCCAGATCGAGAACCCAGGTGGTCAGCACCCCGTCCTCGACGAAGTTTTTCGCCCGCACCGCCAGCCCCTCGGCGTCAAAGGGGCGCGAGGACGAGGCGCGGATGCGCAAAGGATCCTCGGTCAGCGACAGGCCCTGGGGCAGCACCGCTTTGCCCAGCAGATCACGCGCCCAGGAGGCCCCGCGCGCCACCGCCTCACCATTGATCGCGCCCAGCAGGTGCCCGATCAGCGATGCAGCGATGCGCTCATCATAAAGCACCGGATAGGTGCCGGTCGGTGGTTTGACCGCGCCAAGCCGCGACAATGCCCGCTCGGATGCCAGCCGGCCGATACCTTCATCATCGGGAAGATCGGCCGCGAATACACGGGATTCGCCTGCATAATCACGCTCCATCGCGGTGCCCGCGCCGCAAAAGGACACGATGCTGCGGCTGGACCCGGTGCGGCCATACCCGCCGATAAAGCCATTTGATTGCGCCAGGGCGAGCTCGCGGCGCGAAAATGTCGCCGAGGCCTCGGCCTGGGTGATGCCGGAAACCGACAGCGCCGAAGCCTCAAGCCGCCGGGCCGCCGCCTCAAGCGCGGCGGCATCCGGATCTGCACCGGGATCTGCCAGCTCCAGCCCCGCAGCATCGCGGCTGGCGGACAGCTGATCAGGCGTCGCCAGACCGATCGAGGGATCCTCGGGGGCCTCACGCGCCATGGCGACCGCCCGCTCGGCCAGGGCCTCAATCGTCAGGCGCGAGGTGTCCGAGGCCGAAACACAGGCCTGGCGCTGGCCGATCAGCACGCGCAGGCCAATATCGGTGCCCTCGGCGCGTTCGGCCTGTTCCAGCTGCCCCTGACGGATATCAACCGACAGCGCAGTGCCACGCACCGCCAGCGCATCCGCCTGATCCGCCCCCGCCTTCAGCGCGGCACGCAACAGATCCTGGGCCAGTTCGGCAAGCTGGGGTGCAGACATCGACAATCCTCCGGTAGGGCGGAACAGAGGTAGTCGTCAGACCGCCCCAGTGCAAGCCATGGCGCAGGGCGATGGCCCCGGGAATAAGGGCGCGGCCGGGCCCTCAGTAAACCCCTCAGTAAACCTTGATCCCGTTCAGATACACGCTTTTGTCCCGGAATTCGATTTCCGAGATCAGGCTGTCGGGGGTTGTCCCCGCCTTCGCAACCGCCATCAGCATCGCCCGAACCCCGGTCAGATCCGCATCCTCGATGTCGCCCCTTTTGTGCATCAGGTCGATCAGCGCATAGATCCCATTGGCCTGGAAGCTGAGCTTACCCGAGGGCGCGGGCACGCCCTGGAACCGCGCAAGATCTGTAAAGTCAAAGCTCAGACCACCCTGCCCCTTTGCATCGGCCCCAAAGCCTGCTAGGGCCAGCTCATTGATTTTGAAGCTGAAGTTATCAAAAGGCAGCTCTGTCGCGCTTGGCTCATAGCCTTTGGCAAGCGCCTCGGGCCGCAACCCGTATTTTCCGGCCAGATCAATGGCCATGGTCAGCGGGTCACGCGGCAGATCGCGCAGTTCCTCATCAGCCTCCCAGACCTCATCGGGCAGCACGATATTGCGCAGGATATAGGCCACCGACCAATCCTGCGGGCCACGCCAGCCATTCAGCCCAAGGTTCAGCGAGAACCGATATTCATCGACGCTCATTTCCATGCTGCCATCATGATCGATGGCAACGCCCTCCAGCTGGCTGAAATCACCAGTGGTCTTCAGGGAAATGCCGGCAAGCTGAAAGCCAAGACCTGTGGCCGCCGCATCGAGGCCCGCATGTGCCCCGGCCTGTGCCACCGCAAAGCTGACCCTGGCCTCTTCGCCATCTGCATCCTCGATCCGCGCAGCCACCGTCGCCCCGTCAAAGCTGGCGCTTGCCGTCATGCGCAGCCCTGCATCCAGAACCGCCGCGATATCGCCAAGGCCGACGACGCCCCCGGCCGACCCATCCTGCAACGCCTGCACCGCCGGAGAGGTCAGCGGAATCGCGCCCGATGCCGCCAGTTTTGACGGGCCGATATTCAGCGAGACCTCACCCTGCCCATCGGGGGCGCCTGTCAGCTGCACCACGCCATTCAGCGTCGCAAATGACAAAGCGGCATCCAGCATCGGGGATTCGGCGCCTAAATCCTGCACATAGCGCAGATCGAAACCGCCCAGGGTGGCGGATATTGCAAGCTCACCCTCGGTTTTGGGCAAGGGCGGCACAATACGGTCAAGCGTCAGCGTGATATCCGGCGAGGCCGCCTGAAACTCAGCCTTCTCGCCCAGGCCCCGCACGATCAGCGTCAGCTCTGGTGCATCAACGCGGAAAAACACCACCTCAGGCAGGGCGTTATCAGCCGCGCCTGCCCTGGGCGGGGCCTCAAACATCAGCGGGAAGCTGTCGGGCAGGATCACGCCGACCGACCCATCAGCCTGGTTGATCAGCCGCACTTTCTCCAGCTGCAGCACCCCGGCTTCGCCGCCCATATCAAGCCGCAGATCCGAGAGAACCAGCTGATTCCCCTCGCGCGTTTCGGTGGCAGAAAGGGTGCCCCCCGCAACCGCGACACCATCCTGCCAGGCCGCCCATAAGTCCTGTGCCATCACGCCCTGGGCATGGCCGGTAATCGGTGACAGCACCGACGCAAGAGCCACAGAACCTGCGAAAACGGTGGAACGGAGCGAGCTGGACATATGATTTCGCCTGAACGATAGCACACCAACCCGATTTGAGACCCGCGACACTGGCCGGGCCAGTATTTCCAGACGCCGCGACTGGCAGCTTAACTGAACTCTTCGCCGTTCTCAAAGAGGTGTCAGGTAAGAAATACCCTATACTGCGGCTTTAGCTGTGCCAAATGGCCAGAGCCTGCGGTTCGGGGCGGGGGCCGGGTGCACCCCAATCTTGCACGCCGTTTTGACGCTCCCGTTTTGACGCCCCCGTCCTGACGCCACCGCCTTGACGCCCCTGTCTTGCCAGGATCGAAAGAAAGCATAGCAAAAGCTGCATAGCAGGGCCTTTCGTGCGAAATGCTGCGAAACATCATATTGGCCACGGCCCGCCTCTCTGGCCACGGTTGACATATAGGGCACCTGATTCGATTGAGATTTCCTGAACGCCGCATGAGCAAATGCAAACCAGGCCACCGCAAAACAGGAGCGACAGTATGATTGTCACTGAGGATCAGGGTGCGTTGCGCATCATCCGTCTTGCGCGGGCCGACAAAGCCAATGCCCTGACCGCTGAAATGCTTGCCGCGATTGCAACGGCGGCGGAAACAGCGGCCGCCAGCGGCATTCAGGTGCTGGTTCTGACCGGCGAGGGGCGGGTTTTTTCCGCCGGGGCCGATCTGGATGCGGTCGCCAATGGCCTGGGCCAGGACCCGGTGTGGGAGCGGGCCTCGAGCGCGATCGCAGATTTTCCCGGCCTGACAATCGCTGCGCTGAACGGCACGCTGGCGGGCGGCGCCTTTGGGATCGCGCTGGCCTGCGACATCAGGATCGCCCCGCCCAGCGCGAATTTCTTCTATCCGGTGATGCGGCTGGGGCACTTGCCGCAGCCCTCGGATCCGGGGCGGCTGTCGGCGCTGATCGGGCCGTCCCGGGCCAGAATGATCCTGATGGCGGGCGCCCGCATCAATGCCGAAGAGGCGCTGACCTGGGGGCTGATCGACCGCATCACCACCCCCGGCACCCTGGTTGAAACCGCGCTGGAACTGGCCGAACATGCGCTTGGGGCCAGGGCGGGCCATGTCGCTGCGATCAAGGCGATGACCAGGTGAGCGGCGACAAAGTGAGCCGACCGGACGCGCTGGTGATCGGGGCCGGCCCCGCCGGGCTGATGGCCGCGGAACAGCTGGCCCGCGCCGGGCGCAAAGTCCTGATATGTGAGGCAAAACCCAGCCCCGCCCGCAAATTCCTGATGGCAGGAAAATCGGGGCTGAACCTGACCAAAGACGAGCCCCTTGCCCGCTTTCAGGCGCAATACAGCCCACCCGACTGGCTGGCCCCGATGCTGGCGGCCTTTGGCCCGACCGAGGTGATGCAGTTCAGCCGTGATCTGGGCCAGGAGGTTTTCACCGGTTCTTCGGGGCGGGTGTTTCCGGTGGCCATGAAGGGCTCGCCTTTGGTGCGGGCATGGCTGCTGCGGCTGGCGGAGCTGGGGGTTGAGATCCGCACCCGCTGGCGGCTGAGCGGCCTGGGCGGCGGCGTTTTCCGCTTTGATACGCCGGATGGCCCGCAGCAGATGCAGCCTGCGGTTTGCGTGCTGGCGCTTGGCGGGGCCAGCTGGCAGCGGCTTGGCTCTGACGGGGCCTGGGTGCCGTGGCTGCAGGCCGAAAGGGTGCAGATCGCGCCCTGGCAACCTGCGAATATGGGCGTCACCCTGACCTGGTCGCGGCATATGGAAAAGCATTTCGGCCAGCCGCTGAAAGGGATCACGCTGACGGCGGCAGATCTGCAAAGCCGGGGCGAGATCGTCATATCCGCCAAAGGGTTAGAGGGCGGCGGCATCTATCCGCTGGCCCCTGCGCTGCGGAGAGGCGCCCTCCTGCAGATCGACCTGCTGCCGGGGCTGAGCGCGCCAGAGGTGACGCAGCGGCTGGCCCGGATGCGCAGCTCTGAGACGGTGGTGAACCGCCTGCGCAAGCTGGGCCTTTCGCCTGCAGCGGTGGCGCTGGTGATGGAATGGGGCCGCGCCGATCCGCTGGCCGCCCCTAAGGCGCTGAACGTGCCCTATAGCGGCCTGCGCCCGCTGGATGAGGCGATCTCGGTCGCGGGCGGGGTGATGCGGGCGGCGCTGACGGACGAGCTGGAACTGAAGGCCATGCCCGGCACCTATCTGTGCGGCGAGATGCTGGACTGGGAGGCCCCGACCGGCGGCTATCTTTTGACCGGCTGCTTTGCCAGCGGACATTGGGTGGGCCTTGCGGCGGCCAGATACCGGGGCACGCAGTAGCCGCCAAAAGAAAAGGGGGCGGAAACGCCCCCTTTGCCACCGCTTATCGGCTTAGCCCGCCGGGCAGGTTCGGCAGATCCAGCGCGCCAAATCCGTAGTGTTTCAGCCAGCGCAGGTCGCTTTCAAAGAAGGCCCGCAGGTCGGGGATGCCGTATTTCAGCATCGCAATCCGGTCGATCCCCATGCCGAAGGCAAAGCCCTGCCATTTGTCGGGATCAATCCCGCCAGCCGCCAGCACCTTGGGGTGCATCATGCCAGAGCCGAGGATCTCCATCCATTTGTCGCCCTCGCCGATGCGCAGCTGGCCGCCGACATTGGAGTAGCGGATATCGACCTCGGCCGAAGGCTCGGTGAAGGGGAAGTGGCTGGCACGGAACCGCAGCTCGACCTTATCGACCTCAAAGAAGGCGCGGCAGAACTCTTCCAGCACCCATTTCAGATTGGCCATCGAGATATTGCGGTCAATCGCCATCCCCTCGACCTGGTGGAACATCGGCGTATGGGTCTGGTCCATATCCATGCGGTAAACGCGGCCCGGCGCGATCACCCGGATCGGTGCGCCCTGATCCAGCGCCGCGCGGATCTGCACGGGGCTGGTATGGGTGCGCAGCACATGCGGCGGGCGGTTGTCCCCCTCGGCGCGGTGCATGAAGAAGGTGTCATGTTCCTGGCGGGCGGGATGTTCGGGCGGAATGTTCAGCGCGTCGAAATTGTGCCAGTCATCCTCGACCTGCGGGCCCTCGGCGACGGAAAAGCCCATATCGGCGAAGATCGCGGTCAGCTCGTCCATTACCTGGGAAATCGGATGGATCGTGCCCTGACGGCGCGGGCGGCCCGGCAGCGTCACGTCAAGCCATTCGGATTTCAGCCGCTCGTCCAGCGCGGCATCGGCCAGCGCGGTTTTGCGGGCGCGAAGGGCGGTGTCGATCTCGGTTTTCAGCTCATTGAGATGGGCGCCTGCGGCCTTGCGCTCTTCAGGGTCCATCTTGCCGAGCGTCGCCATCATGGCGGAAATCTCGCCCTTTTTGCCAAGCGCGGCGAGACGCACCTCTTCCAGCGCGGCCTCGTCAGCGGCACCGGCCACGGCTCCGATATATTTGCCACGGATTTCGGTCAGATCCATCGGAGCCCCCGGGGTAAGAAACAGCTGAATTGCCCTGCAGGGACTAGCCGGAAGACCTCTGGGATGCAAGATCAGTCCCTGGGGCCGCCACGGCTGCCCGGCGATGACATCGGGCGGCGGCCCTGCCCCGCCCCTGCCTTCCGGGTGCCTGCCTTCCGGGCGCTTGCCTTCCGGGCGCTTTCCCAGCATGTTTCCCATGATTTTCTTATGTTTTACGGATCATTCCGAATGACCAGGCCGTTTTCACCGGACGAAGCGCTTTCCGCACGAATTGAGATTGTCCCCAATGCTTTGCTGGTGCCCTATAATGATCCGACCCCCAGGCGGGGCAAAGTTCATCTCGGCGGAGTTTATCGCAGTGACCTGAGTTTTGTCGAAAACTCGCTGTGTTTTATCTCTGAGACCCGGCAGGTAAATCGGCCGCAACCCGGCATACGGGGCGATGATGCCGCGGAACTGGCCGGAACCTGGCTCTTTGGCGGCAAACACGACAGGCGGTTCGGGCATTTTCTGGTTGAAACGCTCAGCCGTCTCTGGGCGCTGGAGTATTGCCAGGGGCCGATTGCCGGGATTGCCTTTCTGCCGCCAAAGATCGTGCCGGCAAAGCGGGCCAGTCTGCAGCTGCAATCCTCGGCCCCGCTGTTTGATCTGGTTGGCGAATTGCCCCCTCGCCGGGCTTTCACCGAAAAGACCCGGTTTGAGCGTCTGATCGTGCCCCCCCAGGGATGTGGAGCCGGGATGATGGCCCCGGGCAGCCCCGAATTCCGCGCCTTCATCAACAGGCGTTTCGCGCCCGGGATCCAACCCAAAGGGGCAAAGAAGCTTTATGTCTCACGCACAAAGATGACCGGCACGCCGGGGCATCTGCTGTTTGAGCGGCTGATCGAAGACGCGGCCCGGGAAGAGGGCTATGACATCTTTCATCCGCAAGAGCATGGTCTGGCAGAGCAGATCGCCAGCTACCGGGCGGCGGATTACATTCTCGGGGTTGAGGGCTCTGCCTTTCACATGATCGCCTTTTCCGCCCGGCCTTCGGCGAATATCGCGATGATCCGCCGCAGGATGAGCGATGCCGCCGATGGGTTCATCGATCAGATCGCCCGCATCACCGGCGCGAATTGCGTTGATGTGAATTGCCTGACCGAGAATTTCTTCATCCCCGACACGCTGCCTATGGCCAATGGCACCCCTGATCTGGGCGCAATCTATGCGCTTTTGCAGCGCGAGGTGTTTTTCGCCAAACACCACAGCAGCCCTGATCTGACGCCAGAGGTGATCGAGGCTGAGAAAGCGGCGCTGGCCGCCGCTATGACCAAAGAATAGCCCCGGTATCTGCCCAGCCGGGCCGCCGAAAAGCGGATAAGGGGATTACGCCGGGGCACCCCGGCAGATCCTGCGCGGGACAAAACGCACCTGCAGAACTGAAAAACCCCGCCATTGGCGGGGCTTTTCTTTAATCCGGGCGAATGCCTCAGGCAGCCAGAGCAGCGCGGGCCTTGTCAGCGATCGCGTTGAACGCCTCCGGCTCATGCACGGCGAGATCTGCGAGGACTTTGCGGTCCACTTCGATCCCGGCTTTGGCCAGACCGTCGATCAGGCGCGAATAGGTGAAGGCCGGGTCGAACAGACGGACCGCAGCATTGATCCGCTGGATCCAGAGGGCGCGGAACTGCCGCTTGCGGACCTTACGGTCGCGGGTCGCGTATTGCTGCGCCTTGTCAACGGCTTGCGTTGCGGTGCGGAAATTGGTCGAGCGGGCGGCGTAGTAGCCCTTGGCAGCCTTGATCACCTTGCGGTGACGGGCGTGGGTCACTTTACCGGATGTAACGCGGGACATATGTCTCTCTCCTTACCGGTTATAGGGCATGTATTTTTTGACGATCTTCGCATCCGAATCGTCCAGGATCATGGTCCCGGTCGCCTGACGGATGAAGGTCGTCGAACGTTTGATCATGCCGTGGCGCTTACCGGCCACACCGGCCTTCACACGCCCCGAGGCGGTGAAGGAGAACCGCTTTTTCGCAGCGGATTTCGTCTTCATTTTGGGCATTTTACACTCCAGTGCTTTCGCGCGTGATGCGGCATGCCACCTTCGCCGATCTCGCGGTTCTTATAGAAGCCGTTCCTATAGGGGGTTCAGGCCACAGCGGCAAGGCCTAATCGGGCGGCGCCCCGGCGTTCGGGGCAGATTCAGGGCAGATAACGCCAGATCACCGCGCCCATGACGCCCGGAATCTCTGACACTTCATACCCGCCCGGCTTTTGCGTGAATGCGGTGATCACCAGGGCTGTGGCGATCACCACCATCAATGTTCCGATTCGGCCGGCCCGGCCATCGACCCAGGCCGCGAGCATCGCCGGAATGGTCAGAACGCCTATGACGACACCAGCCGTCAGCAGAATATCCGCGTCCATACCAACCCCACCGAATACCTCACTACAGGCAGAGGTTAGCCGGGGTCAGACTTTGAAATCAACCGTTCATCGCAGGGCGCAACCCTGAGGATATTGGTCGAGCCGGGCACATTGAACGGCACGCCCGCCGTGACCACGATCTGATCGGTTTCGTCGGCGAACCCAGCCGAGCGCGCCGCGCGGATCGCGGAAAGCACCGCGCCCTTGAACCGCTCTTGCTCGGGCACCAGGGCGCAATGCACGCCCCAGGTCAGCGCAAGGCGGCGCGCGGTTTCAACCAGCGGAGTCAGCGCGATAATCGGCACATGTGGACGCTCACGCGCCACAAGGCCCACCGTCTGGCCGGATTGGGTGAAGCAGGCGATCGCCTTGATGTCAGTCGCCTCGGCAATCTCACGGGCGGCGGCGACGATACCATCGGCCACCGTCTCACGCTTGACCACGCGGCTGGCGTCGATGATCGAGATATAGGTCGCGTCAGCCTCGACCGAGCGGGCGACATTGTCCATCGTGGTGACCGCCTCAACCGGGAAACGGCCGGCAGCCGATTCGGCCGACAGCATCACCGCATCCGCGCCCTCATAGATCGCGGTGGCGACATCCGAGACCTCGGCGCGGGTCGGCATCGGGTTTTCGATCATCGATTCCAGCATCTGGGTGGCGACGATCACCGGCTTCGCGGCGGCGCGGGCCTTGCGCACCAGACGTTTCTGGATCGGCGGCACCGAATGGACCGGCAGCTCAACCCCCAGATCGCCACGGGCAACCATGATACCATCCGAGACCGCGAGGATCTCTTCATAGGCCTTCACCGCGGCAGGCTTTTCGATCTTCGACAGGATCGCGGCGCGGCCTTTGGCCAGAGCGCGGGCCTCATGCACATCCTCGGCGCGTTGCACGAAGGACAGCGCCAGCCAGTCGACGCCCAGCTCGCAGACGAATTCCAGATCCTTGCGATCCTTGTCCGACAAAGCCGCCAGCGGCAGCACCACGTCAGGCACGTTCACGCCCTTGCGGTTCGAGATAACGCCGCCGATCTCAACCACGCAATCGGCAAAATCCTTGCCGCATTCCAGCACTTTCAGCCGGATCTTGCCGTCATTGACCAAAAGCGTGGCGCCAGGTTCCAGGGCTGCGAAAATCTCAGGGTGCGGCAGCTGCACGCGGGTCGCGTCACCCAGGGCCTTATCCAGATCAAGGCGGAATTTCGCGCCATCGGCCAGGTCATGCCCTCCATCTGCGGCAAAGGCGCCGACGCGCAGCTTTGGCCCCTGCAGGTCAGCCAGGATGCCGATCGGGCGGCCAAGGTCGCTTTCGACCTGGCGGATGATGGTATGACGCTCGCGGATGTCGTCATGGGTGCCATGGCTCATATTCAGGCGGAACACATCGGCCCCGGCGGTGAAGAGCTGGCAGATCATGTCATAGGTGCTGGAAGCAGGCCCCAGCGTTGCGACAACCTTGACGTTACGGTGACGGCGCATGCCATCCTCCTGTCTCGAATTTCGTGTTACAATGTGGGCCATCCGCGTTATGGCGCAGAATGTTAGCGCCCGCAACAGAACGATTTGTAACGATGCCGTCTTTCGCATTGCGGATGCTTGGCCGGGGGGCCTGAATAGGATACCCCGATGAAAGAACAGGCGATTACAGCGGGGCTGCGGCAAAAATGGCGGCAGAGACAGCACAGGACGCATATCATATTGAAGGCGAGGGCCGCCCCGGCCGCTGGCTGGTCACCTGCGATCACGCCACGAACCGGGTGCCCGACTGGGTGAATGGCGGCGATCTGGGCCTGCCGCCCGCCGATATGGCCCGCCATATCGCCTTTGACCCCGGCGCGCTTGGGCTGGCGCGGGCGCTGGCGCAAGACCTGGACAGCCCGGTGATTTCCACGGATTTCTCGCGGCTGGTGATCGACCCGAACCGGGGCGAGGATGATCCGACGCTGGTGATGCGGCTTTATGACGGCTCGGTCATTCCGGCCAACCGCCGGATTGACGCCGCCGGGATCGAGGCACGGCTGAACCGGCTTTACCGCCCCTATCACGCGGCCCTGGCGCGGCTGGCAGCGCAGCGGCAGGATGTTGCGATCCTGGCGATCCATTCCTTCACCCCATGTCTGCGCGGGCGTCCGCCCCGGCCCTGGCATGTCGGCGTCCTGCATTCGCATCTCGACAGCCGCCTGTCGCGCCCGCTGCTGGCGGGGCTGAACTGTGAGGCCGATCTTTGCATCGGCGACAATGAGCCCTATTCCGGCCATCTGCCCGGCGATTCCATCGACCGCCATGCCCTTGCGCAGGGACGGCACAATACATTGATAGAGCTGCGCAATGATCTGATCACCGATGCCGCCAGCCAGCAGGCCTGGGCCAAGCGCCTTGCGCCGATCCTGGAGGCCGCCCTTGAATCCGCCCGCTCCTGAAACCGCCCGCTCCTGACGCCACCCTTTCCTGAGGCCCGCCATGTCTGACACCCCTGCCCTGCCCGTCCTCCCCGACCAGACCCGGACCGAGCTGGAGGCCGCAACCTTTCGCGCCCTGATGCACCATCTGCTGCAGGCGCGGCCCGATGTGCAGAATATCGACCTGATGAACCTGGCCGGATTTTGCCGCAACTGCCTGAGCCGCTGGTATCAGGAGGCCGCAGGGGCCCAGGGCATCGAACTGTCGAAAGACCAGGCCCGAGAGATCGTCTATGGCATGCCCTATGCGGACTGGGTGGCCTCGAATCAGACAGAGGCCGGGGCCGACAAGCAGGCCGCCTTCCGCGAGGCCTTTGCCCGCAACGTCACCGACAAGGCCTGAGCAAGGCCTGAGGCGGCCAGCAAAGGCGCGGAAACAATCCCGGATTGCGGCCAGTATTTCGGGTAATTGCAGCAACATTTAATCAACCTTTAGCTGATTTTCTTGACTCCAATTCGCGCAAGGATCATCGCTGCTGAATATATTGGCATTATTCAGTCGGTGGGGGCTGCCGCGATGGAATTTCTGTTTCTTCTTCCTGTCTTACTGGTCGCAGGCGTCTTCGTCGCCCTTGATGATGATGACAAGGATGATGAGGGCGATTCGCCCGATAACCCCCATGTGATCCGCGGCACCGATGATGTTGACCGCCTTGAGGGCACCGGCGAAAGCGATGCGATCTATGGCGGCGGCGGCAATGATGCGCTGATCGGCCGGGGCGGCGATGACCTGCTTTATGGCGGCGAAGGTGCAGACGCGCTTTATGGCAATATGGGCAATGACACCCTGATCGGCGGCGAGGGCAACGACACCTTGCAGGGCAATCAGGGCGACGACACCCTCTATGGCGGCGCGGGTGATGATTACGGCCAGATCGTCGCAGGCGAAGGCAATGACCATTTCTACGGCGGCGATGGCAATGATGTGCTGAACGGCCGCGATGCGGATGGCGACACCTTTGCGCGGGGCGGCGCCGGGCGTGACGTCATGCATACCGGCACCGGCGATGACACGCTTTATGGCGATGCCGGCAATGACGCGCTGCGCTCGCTGGGCGGATCCGACACCTTCTATGGCGGCGTCGGCAATGACTATATCCGCTCGACCGATCTGGACCCTGACCATGTCGGCAATGACCTGCTGTTCGGCGGCGATGGCAATGACCGGCTGACCGCCGATGGCGGCGACACGCTGACCGGCGGCGAAGGTCAGGACATTTTTGAGCTGGATCACCGCGGCCTTGGCGAAGGCGTGATGACCGTCACCGATTACAGCCCCTCCCAGGACGAGCTGCATATCCATGTGCTGGAAGGCCCGGAACTTCCCGAAGTCAGCCTTCGCGCCTCGGGCACCGGAACCATCGTAACCGTGAACGGCATCGACGAGGTTTTCCTGGAAAACATCGCCCCCGATGCCGTCAACAGCGACGATTTCTTCGTGACGCGCCACGTCACCCCGGCCCCCGTCCCGGCCCCTGTTTCCGATCAGAGCCCGCTTATCCGCATCTGACGGGACAGCCAGAACAGCCAGTTAAGGCACAGCCAGTTGAAAAAGGGCCGCTCCAACACCGGAGCGGCCCTTTTGTCGTTCAGGAGTTTACTCCCAGCGCGGTTCAGACCGCCGCTTTGTTCATCTCATCAAGATAGATCTCACGCATCCGCGCTGCCACCTTGCCCGGCTTGCCGGTGCCGATAGAAGCGCCGTCCAGTTCGACCACCGGCATCACAAAGGCCGAGGCCGAGGTGATGAAAGCCTCATCCGCTGCCTGCGCCTCTTCGACGGTGAACAGGCGTTCCTCGATCTCGAACTGCGCCTCTTTGGCAAAACGCAGCACCGCCGCGCGGGTGATCCCGTGCAGGATATCCGAGGACAGCGGGCGGGTGATGATCTTATTGCCCTTCACAATATAGGCGTTGTTCGAGGTGCCCTCGGTCACATGGCCATCTTCGGTGAACCAGGCATCATCGACGCCCGCTTTCTTGGCCATCATCTTGCCCATCGACGGATAGAGAAGCTGCACCGTCTTGATGTCGCGCCGCCCCCAGCGGATGTCCGGGATAGAGATCACCCGCAGCCCGATCTTCGCCTGCGGATTGTCGGCAAGCCCCGCCTTGGCCTGGGTGAACAGCACCACGGTCGGTGCGACGCCCGGGCCCCAGGCGAAATCCCGGTCGCCCGGATTGCCGCGCGTGACCTGCAGATAGACCATGCCCTCGGTGACATTGTTCAGCGCGACCAGCTCACGATGCACGGCCAGCCATTCATCCGCGCTGAGCGGATTGTCCATCTCCAGCTCATCCAGCGAGCGCTGCAGCCGCGCGACATGGCCGCCAAAGTCGATCAGCTTGCCATTCAGAACCGAAGTTACCTCATAAACGCCATCCGCCATCAGAAAACCGCGGTCGAAAATGGAAACCGTGGCCTCGGTTTCGGGCAGATACTGGCCATTCACATAGACGGTACGGGTCATGCTGTTATCCCCAGAGTGCGCGTGTCGGCGGATGAAGCTGCGAAAGATCATAGTGCAGCGGATGAGGGCGGTCTTCTGCCAGCAAGAGCGGCCCGTCAAGATCAACATGCGCCGCACCCTGCGCCAGCATGACCGCAGGGGCCATGCCAAGGCTGGTGCCGACCATACAGCCCACCATGATGCCAAAGCCCTGCTTTACAGCCGCATCGCGCAGGGCCAGCGCCTCGGTCAGGCCGCCGGTCTTGTCCAGCTTGATATTGATCACGTCATAGCGGCCCTGCAATTCGTGCAGACCGGCGCGGTCATGGCAGCTTTCATCGGCGCAAACCGGCAGCGGCCGGGCCATATCGGCCAGCGCCTGATCCTGGCCTGCGGGCAGGGGCTGCTCGACCAGCACCACCCCCATATTGACCAGACGCGGCGCCAGATCGCGGTAGACATCCGCCGTCCAGCCCTCATTGGCGTCGATGATCAGCCGGGCGTTGGGGGCACCACGGCGCACCGCCTCAAGTCGGGGCATGTCATCGGGGGTGCCGAGTTTGATCTTCAGCACCGGGCGGTTCTGGGCGGCCCGCGCCGCCGCCTCCATCTGATCGGGCGCGGCCAGTGAAAGGGTGAAGGCGGTGGTGACGGGGGCGGGCTCTGGCAGCCCGGCCAGCGTCCAGGCGCGCGTATTGGCGGCTTTCGCCTCAAGATCCCACAGGGCGCAGTCAACGGCATTTCGCGCAGCCCCCGGCGGCAGCGCGTCCTGCAGGTCTTTGCGGGTGATCGCCTCTGGCAGGGCCCGGATCTGCGCCAGGACCGAGTCGATACTTTCCCCGTAACGCGCATAGGGCACGCATTCGCCGCTGCCGGTAACACCGCCACGGGTGATGCGAACCGTTACAACCTGCGCCTCGGTCTTTGAGCCACGGCTGATGGTGAAAACCTGTGCGAGACGAAACCGCTCGGTCGTGACTGTGATCATTTGACCCTCTGCCCGTTCTGACCTGTCGTTCTGGACCATCATTCCCGGCCCTCATTCCTGGCCCTCAGCGCCCTGTCTCGCCTGGGCGCGGTAAGGGCAAGTAAATTCCACGCTGCTTTGCGGCAGGATGATTCTGCAGGCGCAAATTCTTCTTGCAGGCCACAAGGTAACAATCTACCAATTTTTGCAATCAAATCAGAATATGATTACCAAAGGATCACGCGATGAGCTTTCGCCTTCAGCCCGCTGCGCCTGCCCGGCCCAATCGCTGCCAGCTTTTCGGCCCCGGCTCGCGCCCGGCGCTGTTTGAGAAGATGGCCGCCTCGGCGGCAGATGTGATCAATCTCGATCTGGAGGATTCCGTCGCCCCCCAGGACAAGGATCAGGCGCGGCAGAATATCATCCAGGCCGTGAACAGCATCGACTGGGGGAAAAAGACCCTGTCGGTGCGGATCAATGGCCTCGACACCCCCTGGTGGTATCGGGATGTGGTCGATTTGCTGGAACAGGCCGGGGATCGCCTTGACCAGATCATGATCCCCAAGGTCGGCTGCGCTGCCGATGTCTATGCGGTCGATGCGCTGGTGACCGCGATCGAGCGGGCAAAGGGCCGGCAAAAACCGATCAGCTTTGAAGTCATCATCGAAACGGCTGCCGGAATTGCCCATGTCGGGGAAATCGCCGCCTCCAGCCCGCGCCTGCAGGCGATGAGCCTTGGCGCGGCCGATTTCGCAGCCTCGATGGGGATGCAGACGACGGGCATCGGTGGCACGCAAGAGAATTACTACATGCACCGCCAGGGCGAGAAATACTGGTCTGACCCCTGGCACTGGGCCCAGGCCGCAATCGTCGCCGCCTGCCGCACCCATGGCGTGCTGCCGGTCGATGGGCCCTTTGGCGACTTTTCAGATGATGAGGGCTTTCGCGCCCAGGCGCTGCGCTCGGCCACGCTGGGCATGGTCGGCAAATGGGCCATTCACCCGAAACAGGTGGCGCTGGCCAATGAGGTCTTCACCCCCTCTGAGGCCGCGGTGGCTGAAGCCCGCGAAATCCTTGCCGCGATGGAGGCCGCAAAAGCCGCAGGCCAGGGCGCTGCAACCTATAAGGGCCGGCTGGTCGACATTGCATCAATGCGCCAGGCCGAAGTCATCACGCGCCAGGCTGAAATCATTTCGCAAAACTAGCGGGAATCCGTTGACACATTGCTTTTACATTGTGCAACATCTTTCCAACGGCGCTCAACCACAGGGCAATGCCAAAAGAACACCCGAGCCGCGACCACAGGGAGAGGAGGCCCTGCGCGGCAATCCGGGAGGACGCACGCCTCATAGTTCAGGACAGTGGTCCAGGGCTATGGGGCGTTGCCATTTCTGACCCTTTGCAGTCCATCCCTCACCGCCCCCGAAGCCGATGGCGCTGCCCGCGCACGCAGGGATGGTGCCCGCTCTGCGCCTGGCCTTTGTGCTGAGAGTTGCACTTCGCCGCCTTCCTCGCCATATAGGGGGTGATCAAAATAAGGGTCCTGCGCATGATCTATCTCGATTTCGAAAAGCCCCTGGCCGAGATCGAAGGCAAAGCTGAGGAATTGCGGGCACTTGCCCGCAAGGATTCCGCTATGGATGTCACGCGTGAGGCCGAGGCGCTGGACCGCAAGGCCGAAACCGCGCTGCGCGATCTTTATAAGAATCTGAGTGCCTGGCAGAAATGTCAGGTCGCGCGCCACCCGGATCGGCCGCATTGCCAGGCTTATATTGACGCGCTTTTTACAGAATATACGCCGCTGGCCGGGGATCGCGCCTTCGCCGACGACCATGCCGTCATGGGCGGGATCGCCCGCTTCAATGACCGCCCGGTGATGGTGATCGGCCATGAAAAGGGTCACGATACCAAGACCCGGATCGAGCATAACTTCGGCATGGCCCGCCCCGAAGGCTATCGCAAAGCGATTCGCCTGATGGATCTGGCAGACCGTTTTGGCCTGCCGGTGATCACCCTGGTCGACACCCCCGGCGCCTATCCCGGCAAAGGGGCAGAAGAGCGCGGCCAGTCTGAGGCGATTGCCCGCTCGACCGAGAAATGCCTGTCGCTTGGCGTGCCGCTGATCTCTGTGATCATCGGCGAGGGTGGCTCGGGCGGGGCGGTGGCATTTGCAACCGCCAACCGCGTCGCCATGCTGGAGCATTCGGTCTATTCGGTGATCTCGCCCGAAGGCTGCGCCTCGATCCTGTGGAAAGACGCCGAGAAAATGCGTGAGGCCGCCGAGGCGCTGCGCCTGACGGCACAGGACCTGCAAAAGCTGGGCATTGCTGATCGCATCATCAAAGAGCCGGTCGGCGGGGCGCAACGCGCCCCCTCGGAGGCGATTGATGCTGTGGGTAAAGCCATTGAGGCGATGCTGGCCGAGATCGGCGATAAAAAGCCCGCGGCGCTGCGCAAAGATCGCCGGCAGAAGTTTCTTGATATGGGAACGAAAGGCCTGGCTGCCTGATACCGCAGTCTGCGGCTGACAGCCCGGTTCTTAAAATTACCCGTTTTTAGCGGCAATATTGCCTCAGGCTGCTATTTAGCATGCCCGATTTTTTGCCCGCCCTCTGGATTTTGCCATAAATAGCGCAAAGAAAACGCGCAGTCGGTGGGTATTAGGGGCCCACTGATTGTAAGGATTGTATCATGGCCATTACCAATCTCATCGTGAATGGTGACTTCAACCTCGGCAGCTCCGGCTGGTCCGGGGTCGATATGGAAACCGCCTATACCGAGAATTCATATCTGGGGAACGGGTCGTCCAATCGCGTCGCTGAGATGGATGGCGGATCAGGCCAGATCACCGTGATGTACCAGGTGGTTCAGATCACCGCTCCTGGTACCTACCCGCTGGAATTCCGCACCGCGCTGCGCAATGGACAGCCGCTTTCAAATGGCGAAGGCTTTCGCATCGACATCTATGATGAGACAATCGGTCTTCCGATTTTCTCGCAGCATATCTATCCGCAGGATCAGTCCTGGGCGTCCTTCCGGATACCGATCACCTTTGAAACTGCCGGGCCCTATAAGGTCAGCTTTACCGAGCTGGGGGTGAACAACAGCTATGGCGCTATCATTGATGATATTGCGCTGCTGGTCTGCTTCACCGCCGGAACGCTGATTGCGACCCCCGAGGGTGAGCGTCCGGTCGAACAGCTGCAGGCAGGCGACCTGGTTCTGACCAGTGATGGACGCGCATTGCCGCTGAAGTGGATTGGCGCCCGCACCATCACGGCTGCGCAGCAGCTGCATGACGGCAGCCTCTGCCCGGTGGTTTTTGAGCCCGGTTCGCTGGGCGATGGCATGCCAAAGCGCCGCCTTGCGGTCTCGCCGCAGCACCGCATGCTGGTCTCGGGCTGGAAGGCCGAGCTGTGGTTCGGCGAATCCGAGATTCTGGTTCCGGCGATCTCGCTGGTGAACAATGGCTCGATCCGCCAGGCAAGCGCCGCCGAGGATGTGACCTATGTGCATTTCCTGCTGGAAGAGCACGAGATCGTGCTGGCCGAAGGCGCTCCGAGTGAAAGCTTTCACCCCGGCGACCACTCTTTGCAGGGGCTGGAAAGCGACGCCCGCAATGAGGTTCTGCGCCTCTTCCCGCAATTGCATGACGCGCCGCCGATGGCTGCACGCCCGGTGGTGCGGCGCAAACTGGCATCGCTGCTGGCCGACTGACAGGCTTACGGGCTGGCTTACGGTTCTGGCTTACTGGGCTGGGGTTTCAGCCTGACCTGACAAAAAGCAACGCCGCGGGGATCTTCCTGCGGCGTTAGTCTTTGATCGGCCTGCTATGCACTTTCGTCCCGGCTGCCCGAAAATCCGGCCTCAACCATCAGCCTGTCGGACGCAGTCTCGACCTCGGCCTCAAGCTTTTTCATAAACGCTGACAAAGACAGACCGGGGGCTATCGTGGGCAAAAACTCGACCACAGCGACACCCGGCCTGCGCAGGATACCGCGCTTTGGCCAGAACAGGCCGATATTGGTTGCGGTGGGCACGCAGGGCTGACCCAGCTGCTGATAAAGCAGGCCTGTCCCAACCTTATAGGGCATCGAAACCCCTGGCGCGACGCGGGTGCCCTGCGGGTAGATCACCAGCTGCCCCGGCTCGGCGCGGCCCTTTTCGACATCGGCCTTCATTTTGGCCAGTGCGGCGCCCCGCTTGCCCCGATCCACAGGAATGCAGCCGATCCGCAGCGCATACTGGCCCAGAAACGGGGTCCAGATCAGCTCGCGTTTCATGACGAACCTGGGGCGCGGGACAGAAGCGAAGATGACCAGAATATCAAAGAAACTCTGATGCTTGGCGGCGATGATCACTTCACCCACCGGGGCTGTGCCGCGAACCTCTGTGCGAATACCGCACAAAATCCGGGCCGTAAGGATCACCCATCTTGCGTAGAGGTGGCAGACCCAAAGCGCCGCCCGCCGTGACGCCATTGCAAAGGGAAAAAACAGCACCGCAAACACCGCCATCACCACATACATCTGGATGATGAAGATCAGCGACAGCACCCAGCGAATGGCGATCATCGGAACTCTCTCAGTTTGCGAAGGGCGGCGTAGCGGGTCGAGAAGAAGGCAACCAGCCCCACCAGCGGCGGCAGCACGAAGGGCAAAAGCCAGCCCCAGCCGGTAAAACCAAGCCCGGTCAGGAAGGCCCCGGCCGCATCGGCACGCGGCAGGATCAAAACGCCGATCAACCCGAAAACCGCACCAATACAGGCCCCGGAAAACGCCCGCAGCGTAAAGCGGCGCACGAAAGCGCGGGCGATATACTGATCACGCGCCCCCACCAGCCGCAGCACCCGCACCACCTGGGCATTGGCCTCCAGCGAGGCGCTGGCCGCCAGCGTCACCATCGCCGCCATCGCCGTTCCGATCAGGATGATCGACAACAGGCCCAGCATCCGCAGCTTGCTGGCAGCCTCGGCCAGCGGGCGCCGCCAGCGGGCATGATCATCCAGCACCGCGCCCGGCGCCTCGGCCCGCAGGCGCTGACGCAGCCCATCGGTGTCATAGCCCGGATCCGCCTCTGTCACCTCGATCAGGCCGGGCAGGGGCAGCTCTTCCACGGGAAGCTCAGGGCCGAACCAGGGCTCCAGCAAAGCGCGGTTTTCGGCATCCGTCAGGGCGCGGGCCGATTCGACGCCCGGCGTCGCCGCCAGCAGGGCCAGAATCGCGGCGGTCTGCGCCTCCATCTGGCCGGGCGGCGCGGAAAGGCGGATGGTCGAGGTCCGCGCCAGCGCATCCGACCAGCGGGTCGCCAGCCGCCCCGAGGCCAGCGACAGCGCCATGGCAAAGACGCAAAGAAAGGTCATCGCGGCGGCGGTGAAAGTGGTCAGCCATGCGGTATGCCCCGAGGGCGGCACCACCCGGTCAGAGCGCGAATCGGGCGACATCAGCGCAAGGGCGCGGGTGATCGGTTTTGGCAGCCTCACAGGTCGGCCCCCGCCAGCTGGATCCGCCGTTTCGAGATGCGCAGCACCCGGGTCGGGATCTGGTTTTTGGCCTGGCGAATCAGGTTCAGGTCATGGGTGGCGATCAGAATCGTTTTGCCCATCCGGTTCAGCTCGACCAGCAGCGTCAGCAGCCTCAGCGACATCTCCCAGTCGACATTGCCGGTGGGCTCATCGGCGATAATCACATCGGGCCCCATGATGATCGCCCGCGCCAGCGCGGCCCGCTGCCTTTCCCCGCCCGAAAGGGACGGTGGCAAAGCATCGGCCAGATGCGACAGGCCCACCCATTTCAGCAGCTCATTCAGGTCATCCGCCGAGGTTTTCTTGCCCGAAACGATCAGCGGCAGCTGCATATTGGTCGCCAGCGGCAGGTGATCAAGGAATTGCACATCCTGATGCACCACGCCGATCCGACGCCGGACCGCCGCCACATCATCGCGGCCCAGGGTTTTCACCTCACGGTCAAAGATCGTCACATGGCCGGCGGTGGGCAAAAGCTCTGCATAGGCCATTTTCAGGAATGTCGTCTTGCCCGAGCCCGAAGGCCCGGTCAGGAAATGGAACGAGCCCGGTGCCAGCCGCAGCGTCACATCTGACAAGAGCTCTCCGCCGCCATAATTATAGGCTGCACTTTCGAAGGCAATCACCGCCCGATCCCCCTGCACCCAGAACCCTGCGCCGAAGCCCCTGGCCCAACTCTTGCCCGTATTTATATACAAACCATGACCTGATTCGCACAGGTCGCGGTGATTGCACAAGACCAGGCGACATAGTCTTGGACGAATGCCGGATTATTGCTAGAAGAGAAAAGGACTTAGCTTCGGGCGGGGATTTTCATGTTACTGGCCTGTCCAAATTGTGACGCCAGATACGATGTACCGGACAACGCGATTCCTGAAAACGGACGCGATGTTCAGTGCTCGAACTGTGGTCATGCCTGGTTCCAGCTGCCCTTTGATGCAGCCCAGTCGGAGGAGGATCTGCAGCCGACCGCCCCCGACCAGGAGGCCCCGGCTGCAGCCTGGACCACGCCGGATTCTGCCCCGGAACCTGCTGATTTTGACGAAAACGAGGTTGCAGCGGCGGATCAGGCCGCACCGCCGCCAGGCGAAGCAGCTGCCTTGCCCCCCTCTGACGACGTTGAGGCAGCCGTTGAGATCGCAGAGGCTGCCGTCGTGCTGCCGCCCGTTTCACCGCCGCCCGAGACAGCACAAGACGCCCCTGGGCCCGCCCCGGAAGCCAGCGTGATCGGGCTGGTGCCACAGCCACCTTCGCGCGCAGACAGTGTCGAATCGCCCCCGCTTACCGGGGCCAGCGCCCTGAAGGCCGCGCTGAGTGCTGGCCGCAAAGAGGCCGATCCGGCCCCGATCGCAGCGCCGCCGCCGCAACCCGTCCGCCGTGAGCTGGACGACGAGGTTCTCGCAATTTTGCGCGATGAGGCCGAGCGCGAGGCCGAGGCCCGTCGCAGCGAGGCCCAACGCAATACGAATCGCCGGGCCGAGGCGGAAACCGGGTTGCAATCCCAGCCCGAGCTGTCGGTGCCCGCGCCCACCCCGGAGATGACCGCGCAGCAAAAGCGGCTGGCGATGCTGCGCGGCGAGGATCTCGATGATGATGATCCGCCGCCCGAGCAGGGGCGCCCCATGGCGCGGCGCGACCTTTTGCCCGATGTCGAGGAAATCAACTCGACCCTGCAGCCCGACGAGGCCCGTTTCGACCCTGATGCAGAAGTCGAATCGCTGCCCGATCTGACCAGGGGCAGCTTCAGAACCGGATTCTGTCTTTCTGTCCTGGCGCTTATTCTTGCGGCGCTGGCCTATGTGTTTTCGACCGAGATCACAGCCTGGTTCCCGGCGCTGGAAAGCACGCTGCAGAAATATGTCCTGTTCGTCGACAATCTGCGCAACTGGCTGAATTCCCTGATGGACAGCGCCACCCACGCCCTGAGTGACAGCGGCCAGCAGTGATCTGAGCCCGTCGTGGGCTCTGCCCGGGGCATCGTGGTTTAAGGCATCAGGATTTCAAAAGGGGCGCATCCGGCATCGGATGCGCCCCTTTTATATTGTCTTTCAGCGCGGCGCCGGCGGCCGTCTGATCGCTCAGAACAGCTCGAGCAGGCGCCGCAGATAATCCAGTTCCGCATCAGGGCGCGCCGCCTCGCCCGAGCGGCGGCGGATTTCATCCAGCAGCTCCTGGGCGCGCTGATCCGGCGTGTTTTGCACCATATTGCGGTCAGAGCCGATACGGGCCGAAGATCCAGGCTCGCGCCCCAGCGGATCGACGGCATTCGGGTCTACGCGGCGGGCCTCACGCGGGTCCTGGTTGCCGCCCTCGGCGCCGGGTTCGCGCTCGATATCGGCAAGCGCCTCGCCCAGATCGCGCATGCCCTGGCGCATCCGCTCCATCGCTTCGGCCTGCTTGTCCAGCGCCCCGGCCAGATCACCCTGACGCAGCGCCTCCTCGGCCTCGCGCATGGCCTGCTCGGCCTCGCCCAGCCGCTCGCGGCCCTCTTCGCCCTTCTCTGAACCGTCACCCGGCATTTTGCCGTTCTGCATCTCGTTCAGACGGTCGCGCAATTCGCGCTGGCGGTCGGCCAGCTCACCCGGATCGGTGCCCCCGCCCTGACCATTTCGCCCACGCTGCATGTCACGATAGGCGTCGTCGGAAAGGCCCTGCTGATCCTTCAGCGTCTCGCCCAGATCACGCATGGTGCCCTGGCCCTGCCCCTGGCCTTCGCCCTGACCACCAGGACCATTCTGGACCTCAAGGTTCTCCATCAGCTGGCGCAACTCTTCCATCAGCTGCATGGCTTCGGCAGTTTTGCCTTCTTTCATCAGCCGCTCGATCTCATCAAGCAGCTTTTGCAGCTGGTCATCGGTGATGGTGCGGCCACCACCCTGGCCCCCCTGCCCGTCCTGGCCATCCTTGCCGTCCTGATTGCCGTTGGCCTGATCCTGGGCCCGCAGCTCTTTGAGATACTCGCGCATCGCCTGCTGCATCTCTTTCATCAGATCGTTGATTTCCTCGGGCGAGGCCCCGTTGCGCATCGCCTCTTCCAGGCGATCCTGCGCCCGCTGCAGCCGTTCAAAGGCGTTGTTCAGATCGCCCTCTTCAAACATGAAGGCGATTTCCCACAGCTCTTTGGCCACCTCATCGCGCTGCGTATCGGTCAGAGGCTGTGCCATCGCATCGGCACCGCGCACCAGAACCCGCAGCCGCTTGGCCGCGTTTTGCGAGCGGGCCAGCTCTTCAGGGCGATTGCCGATTGCCTTCAGCAGTTGCAGCACACGCGGCAGGTTTTCGCGGTTCCACAGAATGTCGCGCCGCATCTCAACCACGGCATTGGCCATCGGATCGAAGAACCGCTTGCCCGGCAGCGTGACCTGCAGCGGCTGGGCCTGACCCTCATTCCCGGCCGCATCGCTGACCGAGAACACCATGCTGACCGGCATATTCGAGAAAAGATGCTCTGACAGATCATCAACCAGCGTCTGCGTGACCTCACGCCGATCCCCTTTCACGGGCATCGGCAGATCCAGCGTCACCGGATCCGACGTCTCGGGCGCGATTTCCAACCCATAGCGGCGGATCACCTTATCCGCATCAAGGCTGATCGTAACCCGCCCTGCCGTGACACCGTAATCATCGCTGGCTTTGAACTTTTGCCTGAAGCGGCCATCGGCTTCGCGGCCCATCTCGCCTGTCAGCTCGACCGAGGGGGCATTGTCGGGGGTGGCGATGACCTGCCACTCACGCCCGGTGCCGCCTGTACCCCCGATCGACAGGCGGCCAGACTGGCTGACCACCAGCTCTGTCAGACCGCGCAGCCCCTCTGGCACCGCCGCCGTCACCTCGCCTGCGGGCGCGGGGGGGGCAACCTGGGCGATGGTCTGTTCAATCGCAGGGCCATCCTGATCGCCATAGACGCGGATCTGGATCCTGGATCCGACCGGCACCTCAAATTCAGGGGCGGTGATATCGTTCAGATAAAGCACCGGCTTTCCGGTATAGGCAGGCGGGCGGGCCCAGCCTTCCCAGGTGGGGCCAGAGGGGATCGCCTGGGCCGGGCCGGGGCCGATGGCCACAACCTCTGCCGCGCGCCAGAACGATCCGAACAGCGCCGCCATCACCGCAGCCGTCAGCGCCACATAACGCAGCGACAGCCGATCCCGCGAGGCCAGTTGCAAATCAGGAGGAACCGCGCGGGCCGCACGGGCCTTTTCGGCCATCCGCGCCAGGTGCACGCGCCAGACCGCGACCGATTGCGCATCATCGGCCCCAATCGCCTGGGCATCGCGCAGCGTTGCAATCGGGCGGCCGGGCAGCGAGGCATCCAGCCGGATCAGCGCCTCGTCCGAGGTGGGCCGGCGAAATTTCCGCCAGCCCCAGACCAAAGCGATCAGCGCCGCCAGTGCCACCAGACCAAGCCCGATCTGCAGTTGCAGCAGCGATCCGAAATCATGCAGGCCAAAGGCCACCGCCGAGAAAGCCAGCAACAGGATCGACCACAGCGGCCAGAAGGCGCGGGCAAGCCGCTCGGCCCAAAGCCCGATCAGCGTCAAACGGCGCGGCCATTCGATGGATTTCAGCGCCTCTGCGCTGGTTTGATCGGACCCGCCCTGCCCTTTGGCAGATCTGTCAGCGCCTGGCGCAGCCATCCACTCTCCCTTCCCCGGCGTGCTTCCGGGGGGTTACTGATCCTTCATCCACGCAGGCACCTTATCGCGTGCGAGGATTTCGTCAAAGGTAGGGCGTTCCCGAATGACCGAGAATTGATGCTCATGCACCAGCACTTCGGGGATCAGGGGGCGGGTATTGTATTCGCTGGCCATCACCGCGCCATAAGCCCCGGCCGAACGGAAGGCGACCAGATCGCCCGCCGCCAGCAGGGGCAGATCGCGGCCCTTGGCAAAGGTGTCCCCGGTCTCACAAACCGGGCCAACCACGTCATAGGGCTGGGTCGGGTCGCCAGGGGCGCCTTCGATCACCGGGATGATGTCATGCCAGGCGTCATACATCGAGGGGCGCACAAGGTCATTCATCGCCGCATCCAGGATCAGGAAATCGCGGCCCTCGCCGTTTTTCACATAGATCACGCCAGAGACCAGAATGCCGGAATTACCGGAAATCAGGCGACCCGGCTCGATCTCGATCTCGCAGCCCAGATGGCCCAGTTTGCGCTGCACCATCTGGCCGTATTCCACCGGCAAGGGCGGCGCCTCATTCGAGCGCGTATAGGGAATGCCAAGCCCACCGCCCAGATCAAGGCGGGTGATCTCATGCCCGTCGGCACGCAGCACCTCGGTCAGCTCGGCCACCTTGTCAAAGGCGGCCTCAAAGGGGGCAAGCTCGGTCAGCTGACTGCCGATATGCACGTCGATGCCCACGACTTTCAGACCGGGCAGACGGGCGGCCTCGGCATAGACCTCACGCGCGCGGGCGATGGGGATGCCGAATTTGTTCTCAGATTTCCCGGTGGCGATTTTCGCATGGGTTTTGGCGTCAACATCGGGGTTCACCCGCACGGTGATCGGGGCAACCTTGCCAAGCGCGGTTGCGACCTCAGAGATCGCCCGCATCTCGGGTTCCGATTCAACGTTGAACTGGCGGATGCCGCCTTCCAGGGCTGTGCGGATCTCATCGCGGGTTTTACCGACGCCGGAAAAGACGATCCGCTCGCCCGGGACGCCTGCGGCTTTGGCGCGCAGATACTCGCCAACCGAGACCACATCCATCCCCGCGCCCAGGTCGCCCAGCACCTTCAGCACCGCGACATTGGACAGCGATTTGATCGCAAAGCAAACCAGATGCGGCAGGGGCGAAAACGCCTCTGAGAACAGGCGGAAATGCCGGGTCAGCGTGGCGGTCGAATAGACGTAAAAGGGCGTGCCGACCTGGGCCGCGATCTCGGGGATCGCCACGTCTTCGGCGTGAAGAATGCCACCTTTGTAAAGGAAATGATCCATGGCCCGCGCCCTTTCGCCCCGATTTCACCCCTTGCTATAGCAAAGCTGCGCCCGGCTGCAATTGCGCCCGGGCGGCAAGGGGATCAGAAGCCGGTGCTAAGACGGATCGGGCCGACCCGCGTGCCCAGAAAACCACCATTGGGCGAGGCCCCAACGGTAACCCCCGCGATATTCCCGGCAACCGAAGGCGTGACATGGCCGCCCTTGCTGACATGCAGCCCCAGCGTCGGATCATAAACGACCTGGTTTTGCGGCTGGCGCGGCGCACAGGCGGCACAAAGACCGCAGATCAGCATTGTGAAGGTCCAGCGGGCGGGGCGCATCATCATCAGAAACTGTGACTGGTGCCAATGCGAAGGCTGCCCGAGAAAGAGGTGGTTTCCTCGGGATGCTTCGGCTCGCCGCCGACACCGCAGGCGGCCAGCAAAGCGGTCAGGGTGAGGGCGGCGATAATGCGCATGGAGGCTCCTGATACGGGGCGCGGTTATGGGGCGCGGCCTTGATGGGGCAGCCTGGCTCAGGCCAGCGCAGCTTTCCAGCGGGCGATCTGCTCACGCACCCGGACAGGCGCGGTTCCGCCGTAGGAAAGGCGTGAATTGACCGAGTTTTCCACGCCAAGCACGGTGAAAACCTCATCCGTGATGCCAGGATGCACCGATTGCATCTGCGCGAGTGTCAGATCCGGCAGGTCGATCCCGGCCTTCTCGGCCATGCCGACCAGGGTGCCGGTCACGTGATGCGCCTCGCGGAAGGGCAGATTCAGGCGGCGCACCAGCCAGTCGGCCAGATCGGTCGCGGTGGAAAAGCCGCTGGCCGCCGCCGCGGTCAGGCTGTCGCGGTTCGCCGCCATGTCAGAGACCATGCCCGTCATCGCGGCCAGCCCCAGCATCAGATTGTCGGCAGCGTCAAAAACCTGCTCTTTGTCTTCCTGCATGTCCTTGGAATAGGTCAGGGCAAGGCCTTTCATGATGGTGAACAGCGCCACCGTCGCCCCCAGAATCCGGCCCAGTTTCGCGCGCAAAAGCTCTGCCGCGTCGGGGTTTTTCTTTTGCGGCATGATCGAGGATCCGGTGGTCCAGCGATCTGAAAGCCGCACAAAGCGGAACTGCGCCGAGGACCAGATCACCAGCTCTTCGGCAAAGCGCGACAGATGCATGGCGGTGATCGAAGAGGCCGACAGAAACTCCAGCGCGAAATCACGGTCAGAAACCGAATCGAGGCTGTTCGCGGTGGGGCGGTCAAAGCCAAGCGCCTCGGCCGTTGCATGGCGATCAATCGGGAAGCTGGTCCCCGCCAGCGCTGCCGCGCCCAGCGGGCATTCATTCATGCGCTTGCGCGCATCCTCAAACCGCGAGCGGTCGCGGGCGAACATCTCGACATAGGCCATCATGTGATGGCCCCAGGTCACCGGCTGCGCGGTCTGCAGATGGGTGAAGCCGGGCATCACCCAGTCAGCCCCCTGTTCCGCCTGGGCGACAAAGGCCCGCATCAAAGCGGTCAGGCCAGAGATTGCCGCATCACACTGGTCGCGCACCCAAAGACGGAAATCGACCGCCACCTGATCATTGCGCGAACGCCCGGTGTGCAGACGCTTGCCGGCCTCGCCGACGATCTCGGTCAGGCGCGATTCGACATTGAGGTGGATATCCTCCAGCTCGACCCGGAAGGGGAAATTCCCGGCCTCGATTTCTGACAAGACGGTGAGCAGGCCTTCCCGGATCACCTTTGCATCGTTATCGGTAAGGATGCCCTGCGCCGCCAGCATCGCGGCATGGGCACGCGAGCCAGCAATGTCCTGGGCGTAAAGCCGTTTGTCGAAACCGATCGAGGCGTTGATCGCCTGCATGATCGCATCCGGCCCTTCGGCGAAACGCCCGCCCCACATCTGGTTTGCGGCTTTGGACTGGTCAGATGCGCTCATTTGGCTCGGGCCCCGGGTCAGAGAAGGAAGATCGAAATGCGGATGTTTGTGGCTGCTCTTTATACCGCGCTGGCGCTTGGTGCAAATGCGGCCATGGCCGAAGATGTGGCCAGCCTGCGCACGGGCGATATGAAAAAGCTCGCATTGCATGAGGCGCCGGTCGGGATCGCCCCGGTCGAACTGCTGACCATGGAGGACGCCCCCGCATCGCTGACGGATTATCGCGGCAAATGGGTGGTCCTGAATTTCTGGGCCACCTGGTGCGCGCCGTGCCGGGCCGAGATGCCGTCACTTGCGCGGCTGCAGGCGGATATGCCCGGGCTGGTGGTGCTGCCGGTTGCGACAGGCCGCAATGAGCCCGCCGCGATCCGCCGCTTTTATGATGAGGCCGGCCTGAGCAATCTGCCGACCTTGCGCGACCCCAAATCAGCGCTGTCGCGGCAAATGGGGGTGATGGGCCTGCCGGTCACCGTGATCCTGAACCCCGAGGGGGAAGAGGTTGCCCGGTTGATCGGTGATGCCGAATGGGACAGCGACAGCGCGAAAGCGGTGCTTTCGGCGCTGACGGCCAACCACTAGCGCAATCCGTTTTGTTGCAACAAAACGGGCCGATTTCCTCCAGGAAATCGATTGCGCTACAGATCGAATGTCGCAAATACAGGAACGTGATCAGAGGGTTGCGTCCATCCGCGCGCGTCACGCAAAATCCGCGAGCCTTGGGCCGCGCCTGAGATGTCAGGCGTCGCCCAGATATGGTCAAGCCTCCGACCCTTATCGGCACCATCCCAGTCTGCGGCGCGATAGCTCCACCAGGAATAGAGTTTGCCCTCGGGAATATCCTGGCGCGTCACATCGACCCATTTTCCGGCGTCCTGCGCTGCCGCCAGATGCTCGACCTCAATCGGCGTATGGCTGACGATTTTCAGCAGCTTTTTGTGATCCCAGACATCATCTTCGCGCGGGGCGATATTCAGATCCCCGACCAGGATCGCACGCTCTGGGCGATCCGCATGGAACACATCGCGCATCTCGGTCAGGAAATCCAGCTTCTGACCGAATTTCACATTCTGCTCACGGTCGGGGATGTCACCTCCTGCCGGAACATAGAAATTGTGGATCGTCACACCGTTTTCCAGTCTGGCCGCCACGTGCCGCGCATGGCCCAGCGTCGCATAGTCGCGGTCGCCAGCATCCTCCAGCGGCAGTTTCGACAGGATCGCCACACCGTTATAGCCCTTCTGGCCACGCGCCACGAGATGCCGATAGCCAAGCGCATCAAAGACCTCTCTCGGGAACTTGTCGATCGGGGTTTTGATTTCCTGCAGGCACAGGACATCCGGCGCGTCATCAGACAGCAGCTTTGCCACCAGCCCCTCGCGCAGACGCACAGAGTTGATGTTCCAGGTGGCAAGGGTAAAGCTCATAACTCTCTCCTGTCGGCTGACTTGCGGCGCGACACTATGCGCAGCCAGGCACAAAAGATAGCCCAGAGCCGGACAAAGGCAGTTCCCGCAAATCCTGATCCGAAAGACAGATCCGTGCGATAAAAAAAGGCCGGGCAAAAGCCCGGCCAGTCCAACAGGGAGGATGCCGTGCCATAACCCCGACACGGCAAGGGGAACTCATGCGCCTGAAACTGCGACAACTGCGCCAGGCCCTGATCGCCAGTATTCATCGCAAAACATTAATCCACGATGAATCAAGCGACATTATGACAGGAAATTGCGTCATTTGCAGGTCTGGTTTGCTGACCACAGTTCAGGAGGCCAGCCGATAGCCGCCGCTTTCGGTGATCAAAAGCCGCGCATTTGAGGGATCTGGCTCAATTTTCTGGCGCAGGCGATAGATATGGGTTTCCAGCGTATGGGTGGTAACCCCCGCATTATATCCCCAGACCTCATGCAAAAGCACATCCCGCGCCACAACCCCGGATTGCGCCCGATAGAGGAACTTCAGGATATTGGTTTCTTTCTCGGTCAGGCGAATCTTTTTATCCTTTTCATCGACCAGCAATTTCTGGGCCGGACGGAACGAATAAGGGCCAAGCTGGAATACCGCGTCCTCTGATTGCTCATGCGTGCGCAATTGCGCCCGGATGCGGGCCAAAAGAACCGGGAATTTAAACGGCTTTGTCACATAATCATTGGCACCGGAATCAAGGCCAAGGATGGTGTCTGCATCGGTATCATGCCCGGTCAGCATCATGATCGGGCATTTCACGCCCGCTTTGCGCATCCGGCGGCACAGCTCACGGCCATCGGTATCGGGCAGGCCGACATCCAGGATCACCAGGTCATAGATTGCCGCTTTGGCCTTCTCCATCCCCTCGGCGCCATTGCGGGCCTCAAAGACGTCGAAATCCTCGGTCATCACCAATTGCTCTGACAATGCCTCACGCAGATCATCATCGTCGTCCACCAAAAGAATTTTGCGAAGCTGGGCCATGATACGGTCCTTCCATTGCTCTTGCGTCAAGAGATGCGGCGCCATCACATCTGCCGCAAGATTTGCGACACATCCCTCACGGCCTCGTGTCGCAGGCGCGGGAAATGTTTCAATCCTGCAATCCTTTCGCTATCTCATAAGGCAGGAGATCTGCCATGACCGCATCAGACAAGACGCCATCCCCGCGCCCTGGCGCCGCCCTAGGCCCCGATATCACCGAGCGCCTTTCGCGCGCACGCGGCGATTTGCGGATGGGGGTGCCGGTGCTGCTGGCAGGCGAGGGCGAGGCCGCGCTTGCCATCGCCATTGAGGCGCTGGAGCCCGCCCGCCTCAATGCCCTGCGCGGCTTGGGCACGCCCGAACTTGCCCTGACCGCCTGGCGGGCTGAGACGCTGAAGGCCTTCGCCTGTGACGGTGATATAGCCCGCATCGCCGTGCCCGACAGCGCCGATACCGCCTGGCTGAAGGCGATTGCCGACCCGCAGGATGATCTGCGGGTGCCGATGAAGGGGCCGGTGCGCGGGCTTTACGGTGGCTCTGGCACGCTGCATCGGGCAGCCGTCCTGCTGGCGAAATCGGCGCATCTGCTGCCCGCCGCGCTGCTGGTGCGGGTTGAAAACCCGCTGCTGCTGGCCGCCGATCACGGGCTGACCTTCCTGCGCGTCGATGAGGCAATCCCGGCGCTTTCGCGGCTGGCGCCCTTTGACGATGTGGTCTCGGCGCGGCTGCCGATGGCGCTGGCCGGGGCCGGCCGGCTGCATGTTTTCCGCCCCGATGATGGCAGCGATGAGCATTACGCGATTGAGGTCGGCCAGCCCGCCCGAGAGCGCCCCGTGCTGGCGCGGCTGCATTCGGCCTGCTTTACCGGCGATGTTCTGGGCTCGCTGAAATGCGATTGCGGGCCGCAGCTGCATGCCGCGCTGTCGCATATGGGCGAAGAGGGGGCGGGCGTGCTTCTCTACCTGAACCAGGAAGGGCGCGGCATTGGCCTGGCCAACAAAATGCGGGCCTATTCGCTGCAGGATCAGGGGTTTGACACCGTCGACGCCAATCACCGCCTGGGGTTTGAGGATGATGAGCGTGACTTCCGCATCGGCGCCGAGCTGCTGCGCGGCCTCGGTTTCCGCGAGGTGCGGCTTTTGACCAACAACCCGCGCAAGGTGGCGATGCTGAACAGCTGCGGTCTGAAAGTGGTCGAGCGGGTGCCGCTGAAAGTCGGCAAGACCCGCGAGAACGCCGCCTATCTGGCCACCAAGGCCGCGAAATCGGGGCATCTGCTGTGATCCACCCCGGCCAAAGCGCGAATGACCTTGTCCTGACCCGCCAGGGCCTCCTGTTCCGGGGCCGCCGCTTTGCCTGCACCATCGGCCGCAGCGGCATCACCCGCACCAAACGCGAGGGCGATGGCGCAACGCCCGCCGGGCTGCACCATATCGTCGGCGGCTTTTACCGCCCCGACCGCCTCTCCCGCGCCCGCGTTCCCGCCTGGGCCGAGCCGCTGATCCCCGGCGATCTGTGGTCTGATGACAGCCGCGACGCCGCCTATAACAGCCATGTCCGCGCCCCCTATGCTTTTTCGCATGAGGTGCTGCGCCGCAGCGATCCGCAATATGATCTGGTGCTGGTCACCGACTGGAACTGGCCCGATGCGAAACCGGGCCTGGGCTCGGCGATATTTCTGCACAGCTGGCGGCGGGCGCATTGGCCGACGGCGGGCTGCATCGCCTTTGATCAGGCCGATCTTTTGTGGATCGCCAACCGCATCCTGCCGGGAACGCGGCTGATCGTGCCCTGACCGCCTGCGGCCTCAGGTCCTGGCCACCACATTGCGCGCCCCGAAAATGGCCGAGCCGACCCGGATATGCGTCGCCCCATGCGCGACGGCCAGCTCAAAATCAGAGCTCATGCCCATCGAAAGCCCCTCAACCCCGTTCCGCGCCGCAATCTGGGCCAGCATTTTGAAATGCGGCACCGGATCCTGCTCGTCGGGGGGAATGCACATCAGCCCCACCACTGGCAGGAACATCGCGCGGCAGGCAGCGATGAAATCATCGGCCTGTTGCGGCAGGATCCCGGCCTTTTGCGGCTCTTCGCCGGTGTTGATCTGGATGAAAATATCGGGGCTGGCGCCGCGGGCATTGGCCAGATTTGCCAGCCGCTCGGCCAGTGAGGGGCGGTCGACCGAGTGGATCGCGTCGAAGAGATCAACCGCCACCTTGGTCTTGTTGCTTTGCAAAGGGCCGATCATATGCAGCTTTACGCCCGCGTATTTCGCCCGCCAGGTCGGCCATTTGAAGGCGGCCTCCTGGACGTAATTCTCGCCGAAAACGCGCTGCCCCTGGTCCAGAACGGCCTCTACCCGGGGCGAGGGCTGGATCTTTGACACCGCGATCAGGGTGACCGAGCCCTCGGCCCGGCCTGCGGCTTTCTCGGCGGCGCGCAGCCTTGCGGTGATCTCTGCCAATGCCATAGCGATGCCTCCTGCAGGTCGGGGTTATCCCTGGCGGGACCAGCCCACGAATACACCGAGCGGCCGGCAGGGGCCAGCAGGCATCAGCCGCAGCCGGATGGCCAGAATAGAAAAGAGCGGGCAATGCCCGCTCTTTCCGTAGACTATGATCTGTTAAGATCAGAAGTCGAAGCGAACGCCGAGGTCTGCGGTGGTGCCGTAGTTGCCTTGGTCGATGCCGAAGCCACGCTGGACCGAACCCGAGATACGAGCGCCTTCGCCGAGCGAGTAGTCAGCGCCGATACCGTAAGCGGTTTTGTAGTCGACGGTGTCATGATCCCAGTCCGACACGTAGGCTTTGAGCGTGGTCGCGCCGAAGGTGTAGTTACCATAGAGGGTAACCTGGGTGCCATTGTCGAGACCAGCAGAGGTTTTGCCGTTGTCGTAGTAGTTCAGGCCAACAACGCCATCGCCGAAGTTGTATGCAGCGCCGATGAAGCCAAGGTCATTGTCCTTGATGCCCGAACCGTCCTGGGTGATGCCAGCAGCGATCGAGATCTGACCGTTGGTCCAGTCACCAGCGAAGCCGACTTCTTCTTCCCTCGTGCTGTAGGCACCTTTGGTGCCTTGCGACGGGTCGATGTACGAGAAGTACAGGTTGATGTCCGAGACGCTGTAGGTCGCAGCAACGCCGGTGTAGTCATCTTGTTGACGGCTGTGAGCGCCTTGCGAGCGGTACGCCCAGAACGAACCTTGCTGGTCGCCGAACGAGGTGTCGTCGAAGCCCATTTCCGAATCGTAGGTCAGGCCAACCGAGTCAAGCGCGGTGTCAACGTTACCAACCTGAACGTTGAAGCCTTCGTAGCCGACCGAGAACATTGCTTTGTTGCCAGCGGTGCCGGCTTCGCCGTCATTCTGGAAACGCAGACGTGCGCCAAAGGTCACGCCGACATCGGTTTCGGTCGAAGCGTTGATGGTGATGCGCAGACGGCTTGCGATCTGGGTGTTTTCAACTGCGTCAGCAGCTGCACCGGTCAGGCCTTCGGTGATGCCACGATCTTCAAAGTACTGCAGACCGAAACGGCCGTAGCCCGAGATGGTCACGTCAGCAGCTGCGGCCGAAGCGCCGGCAACCAGTGCGGTGGTAGCGATAAGAAGCTTTTTCATCGTTTTCCCTCGATTGACTTCCAAGGATGTTGCCCAACTCAGGGGAATCCGAACTGGGTATGTCAGTGTATTTCTGCCTCTCAGGTTGTGATTGCAATCATCATGGCGGGAAGTGCGGGTTAACGGTTGCGCATTGGTGCAGCAAAGTCACAGTCCCCCCCGCCCCGAAATTGAAACGGGCGGTTCAGGAACGCGCGCCCGCGCGATATGGCGCGGGGCCGCCACTCAGCGCCCGGTATCAGCCAAAAAGCCTTGTTCCACCCCGGTCGCTAAGCTAGACAACCGTTTATGTTGAACGGGAGTTTCCGATGACTCTGGCTAAATCCGTGCGTCTTGCTCTTTGCAGCGGCCTGATTGTTACCCTGGCCGCATGTGGCGGCAGCAAGGACGCTGCAGATGAAACTGGCCGCCGTCAGGCGAAGCCAGAGCAGCGCATCACCAATGCCGAAGATCGTCGCGCCGCGGCGAATGGCTCGATCTTCAATCTGTTCGGCAACAGCATCGACCCCAGCACCACGGTCGAGGTGAACAAGTATATATGGCAGGCCTCGCTTGAGGTGCTGAACTTCCTGCCGATTGAAACTGTCGATCCCTTCACCGGGGTGATTGTTACCGGATATGGCCATCCGCCGGGCGGCGGCCGCGCCTATCGCGCCACGATCTATGTGCAGGATCCCGCGCTTGAGGCCCGCAGCCTGAAAATCGCCATGCAGGGCCAGGGGGGCAGCGCGGTCGCGCCTGAAACCATCCGCGCGGTCGAGGATGCGATTCTCACCCGCGCAAGGCAGCTGCGGATCCGCGACAGCAAGCTCTGAACCAGTCAGGCCTTCTGCCGAAATTCAGATTGTAAGATCAAAGGGCGGCGCAGCTGCCCTTTTTCTTTGTGCTTTTGCATGGCCTTCCTGCATCCTGGGCGCAGCGCCCGGTCCGGGATACCCGTATCAGCGGCTGGCGCGGGCGGCGATTCGCAGGAAAACCCGCTCGACCAGCGCCAGCCCCGGCACTTTCAGCGTCGAGCGCAGGGTCATATCGGCCTCGACAAGGTCTGCGATCACCGGCTCCAGCGTGTGCATGCCCCAGCGACGCAGCTGCGCCTGCATCCGGTCACGGCGCGGGCCAAAGACGCGGGCCTTTTGCAGCCCCGCCCCCGCGCCACCAGAATCGCTGGCCGCAATATATAGAGTGCGGAAATAGCGCAAAGCCTGGATACAGAGGGTAACAGGCGCTACCCCCTGGCCGCCCAGACGCAGCATCAGAATGCCCACCTGGCGGCTTTGCCCCTCGGCCACGGCATTCAGCAGCTCGTCGACCTCGGCATCGACGGTTGCAGGGGCCAGCGCCGCCACCTCGGCTGCGGTCAGGGGCGCGGGATCGTGCCACTTGTAAAGCGCGATTTTCTCAAGCGTCTGGCGGAAGTCGCCCGGATCAAGAGCCCGCGACAGCGCGGTCAGATCGTTCATCACCTCGGGCGGGATCTGCGAAAGGCCTGCGCGGGCCAGCTCTGCCTCGATCTCTTCGCGGGTGGGCGGGTCGTCATAAAGGCCGATGGAAACCGTATTGGGCAGCTTTTCAAACAAAGATTTCAGCGCCGATTTGCTTTTCAGCTCGCCCGCGGTGGCGACGATCACCGCATCGCCCGGTTTCCAGTCTTTCAGCGCAGCGGCGAAAGTGTCAGCCAGGCCGTCGGTTGCCTCATCCACGAAAGCGACGCGCTGGCCCGGAAAGAACCCGCTGGCCCGAACCGCGTCCTGCAATGCCGCCGCATCCTTGCGCAGCTCCGCCCCGGTCATGCGGGCCAGCCGCATCTCGGCCTCGCCCTCGGGGCCGATCAGCGACAGAATCGCCGCCTGACGTTTCAGCGCAACCCGCATCGCATCGGCACCGAAGATCAACAACCCCGCCCGCGAGGGGTCGGGCTTTGCCAGATAGCGATTGGCCTCGGCGCCGCGCAGCAGCATCAGTCTGCCGGGGTGGCGGGCTGCCCGGTCCGCCGCTGGATCGCCGCCATTTCGGCCACCAGCCGCACCACGGTCTGATCGGCCAGGATCCGCATCAGGCGCACCTGCGCATCCTCTTCGGCGGCCAGCATCGCCACGGTAGAGCCCGTCGCATTGAAGGCGGTGAAACTTTGCACCCGGCCGTTGGCCAGCACCGTGCCGCTAAGCGTATCCGAGATGCGGAAGGTCACCACGCCGTCGATATTATAGCGCGTGGTGCGGTTGTCAGAGGTGATGCCGACGCCCGTGGTATCCGTGGTGATCGCATAATCAAGGTCATAGAGGTGCCGCTCGGGGCGGCCCAGACGTTCCTCGATTCGCTGCACGAAGGCGAAGGCCTCTTTGGTATCCGGGTCGGCTGCCCGCACCTGGCTCAAAAGTGCCTCGGCCGGGCCGCCCTTTTGGTAAGCGGGGGTAAAGCCGCAGGCGGCCAGTGCCAGCGGCATCAGCAGGAAAGAACGGCGATCGGTTCCCACGTGTTCAGCCCCCTGCCCCGGTTACGCGACGATATTGATGATACGGCCCGGCACCACGATGATCTTTTTCACCGCATTGCCGCCCAGGAATTTCACCACATCATCATGGGCCAGCGCCAGCTTTTCAATCTCGGACGAGGCCAGATCTTTCGGCACGCTGATTTCCGCCCGCCGCTTGCCGTTGATCTGGATCGGCAGCGAGATCACGTCATCGACCAGCAGCGCCGGGTCGGCTTTGGGCCAGGATGCCTGGGCGCAAAGGCCTTCGCCGCCCTGGGCTGCCCAGATTTCCTCGGCCAGATGCGGGGTCATCGGCTGCATCAGCTGCGCCAGCACCCGCATCGCATCACGCGCCACCCCCGCCGAGGCATCGGCCTTTGCGATGGCATTGGTCAGCCCGTAAAGCACCGCAATCGCCTTGTTGAAGGCAAAGCCCTCAATGGCTTTGGTCACATCCACGGTGGCGCGGGCCACCGCTTTTTGCAGCTCCAGATCGGTGGTCCCGGCGTGATCTGCAGGCATCGAGGCGATACGCGCCGACAGCGTCCAGACCCGGGTCAGGTGCTTGTTGGTGGCATCGGCGCCAGAGGCCGTCCATTCGATATCCCGCTCGGGCGGGCTGTCTGACATGACAAACCAACGCGCCGTATCCGCGCCGTAAGAGGCGATGATATTCATCGGGTCGACAACGTTTTTCTTCGATTTCGACATCTTGGCCGAGGGGATCACCTCAACTGCGGTGCCATCTGCCAGGGTCACGCCGCTGTCCTGGCGGATCACATCCTCGGGCAGGTGATAGACCGGGCGGCCTTTGTCGTCGGTGGTCTTGTAAATCTCATGCGTGACCATGCCTTGCGTGAACAGCGCGTCAAAAGGTTCGCGCGACTTGGCGGGCAGGTGGCCGGTCACATTCATCGCGCGGGCAAAGTAGCGCGAGTACAAGAGGTGCAGGATCGCGTGCTCGATGCCGCCGATATACTGGTCGACATTCATCCAGTATTCCGCATCCGCCGCCACGGTGGGCGTGGTGGCACGCGGGCTGGTGAAGCGGGTGAAATACCAGGACGAATCGACGAAAGTATCCATCGTATCGGTTTCGCGCTTCGCCGCCTGACCGCATTTCGGGCAGGGCACGTCGCGCCAGGTCGGGTGACGATCCAGCGGATTGCCCGGCTTGTCGAAGCTGACATCATAGGGCAGCTCGACCGGCAGGTTCTCTTTCTTCTCGGGCACCACGCCGCAGGTCGGGCAATGGACGACCGGGATCGGGCAGCCCCAATAGCGCTGACGCGACAGGCCCCAGTCGCGCAGGCGGAACTTGGTCACACCCTCGCCAAAGCCCTTTTCCTCGGCCAGCGCAATCGCATCAAGGATCCCCTGTTCGCCCGTCTTGACGTCTTCGCCCGCGACATTGCGGATATAGGTGACGCGCTCGGATTTCATCGGAACGTATGGCTCGGTCAGCGGCGCCTCCGCGGTGCCTTCGGCGACGAAAACCGGGATGATCGGCAGGCTGTATTTGGTGGCAAACTCGAAATCGCGCTGGTCATGGCCTGGGCAGCCGAAGATCGCGCCGGTGCCGTAATCCATCAGGATGAAATTCGCGATCCAGACCGGCAGCTCGATGGACGGGTCCAGCGGGTGGCGCACGCGCACGCCGGTATCAAAGCCGATCTTCTCGGCGGTTTCGATCTCTTCGGCAGTGGTGCCACCTTTGCGGCATTCAGCGGCGAAGGCTGCGATAGCCTCGTTCTTCTCGGCCAGGGCTTTCGCCAGCGGGTGATCCACCGAGATCCCGGCAAAGCTTGCGCCGCCCAGCGTATCGGGGCGGGTCGTATAGACCTCAATCTTCTCAAAGCCCTCGGGCGCATTCACGGTTTCAAACGCGAATTGCAGGCCCTGCGATTTGCCGATCCAGTTCGCCTGCATCAGGCGAACCTTCTCGGGCCATTTCTCCAGCCCGTCGAGCGAGGTCAGCAGATCATCCGCCATGGCCGAAATCTTAAAGAACCACTGCGTCAGTTCCTTACGCTCGACCAGCGCACCCGAGCGCCAGCCGCGCCCGTTCTCGACCTGCTCATTCGCCAGAACGGTCATATCGACCGGATCCCAGTTCACCACGGCGGCCTTGCGGTAGACCAGCCCCGCCTCAAGCATATCGAGGAACATCGCCTGTTGCTGGCCGTAGTATTCGGGGTCGCAGGTGGCGAACTCGCGGCTCCAGTCGATGGAAAGGCCCAGCGGCTTCATCTGGTCCTTCATCACGGCGATATTGCCGTAGGTCCAGTCTTTCGGGTGGCCGCCCCGTTCCATCGCGGCGTTTTCAGCGGGCATGCCGAAAGCGTCCCAGCCCATCGGGTGCAGCACGGAAAACCCGCAGGAGGATTTATACCGCGCGACCACATCGCCCATGGTGTAGTTGCGCACATGGCCCATATGGATGCGCCCCGAGGGATAGGGGAACATCTCAAGCACGTAATATTTCGGCTTTGCAGGGTCGGCTTTGGCGGTGAAAACCCCGGCCTCATCCCAGGCGGTTTGCCATTTCTGTTCGATCTGAGCCGGTTCGTAGCGCGACATTGCGAAAGCCTCTGTATCTGACGCTTCGGGATTACCCCTCCCTGCGGCAGAGGTAAAGGATCACAGCATCAGCAGCATATCCCGATGTGCGATTCCCGCATCCTGGTATTCGGGGCCATAGGCCTGAAAACCAAGTGCCTGATAGAAACCAAGCGCGTGGATCTGGGCGCCAAGCTTCGCACGCATCACCCCGGGGCGCGCGCGCAAAACCGCAATCGCCTCGCGCATCAGGGCCTGGCCGATGCCCTGGCCCCGCGCCTCGGCCAGCACGCAGACGCGGCCGATCTTGCCCGTATCGCCCTCGATCAGGATCCGCGCCGTGCCCAGCGGCTGCGGGCCGACTGCCAGCAGATGCAGCGCCACATCGTCCAGCCCGTCGATCTCTTCGGCTTCGGAAACGGCCTGCTCCTCAATGAACACACGGCGGCGCAGCGCATGGCAGCTGGCCAGATCCTCGGTCAGCGCAACCCGGATCACGCGAAATAGTCCCGCAGGATCCGGGCATAGATCGCCTTCAGCTGGTGGATCTGCGCGATCTCGACCCGCTCATCGACCTGGTGCATGGTTTTGCCGACAAGGCCGAACTCGACCACCGGGCAGTGATCCTTCACGAACCGCGCATCCGAAGTGCCGCCCGAGGTGGAATATTCCGGGCTGACCCCGGTCTCGGCCAGCACCGATTTGCGGATCAGCGCCGAGAATTCACCCGGCGGCGTCAGGAAACTTTCGCCCGAGCTTTTGATGCGGGCAGTGATCTTCACCCCGGTCTCGGCCTCGACCGCCTTCGCCTGATCGGTCAGCCAGGTGGCAAGGCTGTCGCCGGTGTGCAGGTCGTTATAGCGGATATTGACGGTGGCCTGGCCCCGGGCCGGGATCACATTGGTCGCGGGGTTGCCGCAATCAATCGTGGTAATCGCCAGCGTCGAGGCGTCAAAATGGTCCGATCCCTGATCCAGCGGCTCGGCTTCCAGCCGCGCCATCAGTTTGACCAGCGCCGACATCGGGTTTTTGGCGCGATGCGGATAGGCGGAGTGGCCCTGAACGCCCTCAGCCGTGAACCAGGCGGTCAGGCTGCCGCGACGGCCGATCTTCATCATCTGGCCCATGGTGTCAGGGCAGGTCGGCTCACCCACCAGGCAATGGGTCATGCGCTCACCATTCGCCGCCATCCAGTCCAGCAGCGCGACGGTGCCGTCTTCGGCCACGTCCTCTTCATCGCCGGTGATCGCCAGCACGATGGCCCCATCGGGCGGCGTGTCGCGGACCAGATCAATCGCGGCGGCAACAAAGGCCGCAACGCCCGATTTCATATCGGTCGCGCCGCGCCCATACATCCAGCCGTCAACCACCTCGGCCCCGAAAGGGTCATGCGTCCAGGCGGCCAGATCGCCGACCGGCACCACATCGGTATGGCCGTTGAACCCGAAAGAGCGGTTCGCGCCGCGCGTGCCCCAGCGGGCAAAGAGATTGGCGATACCGCCGCGATCAACGCGGGTGCAGGTGAACCCCGCCTCGGTCAACCGCGCCTCCAGCAGGGTCAGCGCGCCGCCCTCAGCCGGGGTGACCGAGTTGCAGCGAATCAGCTCTGCGGTCAGGGCGACCGGATCAACCGGGGTGAAATCGGACATGGGGCTGCTCCTGCAATGTTCAGAAACAGCCTTAATCGTCCCGGCGGATGCGGGCAAGCAAAGCTCAGTCCACCTTGCCCGCATTGCGCGTTGCAACCGCCTCGACAGGCGAAAGCACAATCGCCGTCGCATTCCTGACCGTCAGCACAACGCCCGGCAACAGCCCCACCCGCGTCCGCGCCTCAGCCCGGAAGGCAGCGTCGACATTGGCAATCCCGCCCAGCAGCTGCAAAAGCGCAGGTGAGGTGCCCAGATTGTTGTGCCCCGCCCCCTGGTTATAGGCGGCGGTGTCGTAATAGGTCACCTGCAGATCGGCGATCGGCGTCAGATCGCTGAGATTTCCCAGCCGGTCAGGCGCGCCCGCCAGTTTCGACGACAGATTCAGGATGGAATCGCGCGTGCTGCCGAAGATCAGGAAAGGCTGCGGCAGCTTCCCCATCGCATGGGCCTGGGCGCGGAACAGATCCACGTCGAGATCGGGCGAGATCAGGATGACACCCGCCATCCGGTCCATCACCTTGCGATCCCCCCGGATCGAGGCCTGGCGCAAAGTCTCCATCGTCAGGGCTGCGCCCATCGAATGTGCAACAATGATAATACGCTCGGCTCCGGCATCGGCGACCTCGCGCAGCAGCTCTTCCAGGCCATCGCGCCCGAACAGCGCCGAATCACGGTCATAGACATAGCCAAGCGCCGAGCCGCGTGAGGGCCAGGCATAATGCACCGCCACGCCGGGCACTTTCAGATCGTAATGCATCTGGGCCACGCGATAGATGCTTTCGGCCATGGTGTTGTTGAAACCATGCACATAGACCACGACATCGCGGCTGCCTTTGCGGCCCAGATTTTTGCCCAGGTCCTTGCGGAAATCTTTGTCAGAGGCGAATTGCTGATCTGCCAGCGTCAGAAAATCCCGTGCAGGATCAGCACGTTTTACCGATTTCGGCCAGGTGACCTCGCCGATTTTATGCTCCTTCGGCAGCAAGATATCATAGCGCATGAAGGTGGCATGTTCCGAGCGCTGAAAGCCGAATTCGCCATCCACCTCACGCCGCGATGTGCCGACATAGATCGGCACCCTGATCGTGACATCTTCGGCGATGGCGATCTTTTCAGGTGTCAGCTCTTCGAGCATGACAAAATTCCCGCGCGGCGAGCACGAGGCGAATACAACCAGCACCATAAGGGCGATAAAAACTCTCATGGCATTTTCCTGACCGCGACTGCGCAAACGGTCAAGCCCCTATGCAATCACCAGATATTTCATCCCTGTCAGAAACGGTTGTCCCCGCCTGGCCCGCCCCCTCTGCCCGGTTATGGGCAGGGGGCAGTCCGGGGGCGCAATCCGCTCAGAGCACGTAGCGCGAGATATCGGCAGAGCGCGCCAGCTGGCCCACGTTTTTCTCGACGAATGCCTCATCGACCACCACGGCCTCGCCCGCGCGATCGGGGGCGGCGAATGACAGCTCTTCGAACACCCGCTCCATCACGGTATAAAGGCGGCGGGCCCCGATATTCTCGACCGAGCGGTTGACCCCGGCCGCCAGCCGGGCAATCGCCGCGATCCCGTCTTCGGTAAAGCTGACCGTCACCTCTTCGGTCGCCATCAGCCCGGTATATTGCCGGGTCAGCGCATTGTCGGTCTCGGTCAGGATGCGAACGAAATCGCCCTCGCTCAGCGCCTCCAGCTCGACGCGGATCGGCAGACGGCCCTGCAGTTCGGGCAGCAGATCCGAGGGTTTCGCCACATGGAACGCGCCTGAGGCGATGAAAAGGATATGGTCGGTTTTGACCGGGCCATATTTGGTGGAAACCGTTGTGCCCTCGATCAGCGGCAAGAGATCGCGCTGCACGCCCTCGCGTGAGACATCGGCGCCCCGGGCCTCGGATTTGGCGCAGATCTTGTCGATCTCATCGAGGAAAACGATGCCGCTGGACTGCACCACCTCAAGCGCGCGCAGCTTGACGGCCTCGTCATCCAAGAGCTTATCCGCCTCCTGGCCCAGAAGCAGGTCATAGCTGTCGGCCACGGTGACACGCTTTTTTGTGCTGCGCTGAAAGGCCTTGCCGAACATCTCCTGCAGGCCCTGCAGCTGCATCTCCATCCCCTGGCCACCGCCGGCCATCATCGGGAAAGCGGGGGCGGCATCCTGGACCTCGATCTCGATCATCGTATCGTCCAGCTCGCCCGCGCGCAGTTTCTTGCGAAACATCTCACGGGTCTGCTCGCGGCTGTCGGCGCCGGCAATGGCGTCGATCACCCGCTCTTCGGCGGCGCGGCGGGCCTTCTCGCGCACCTCGTCACGCATCTGGGCGCGGGTATCGACCACCGCCACATCCATCAGATCGCGGATGATGCTTTCGACATCGCGGCCAACGTAACCCACCTCGGTGAATTTGGTGGCCTCGACCTTCAGGAAGGGCGCTTTCGCCAGTTTCGCCAGGCGGCGCGAGATCTCGGTCTTGCCCACCCCGGTCGGCCCGATCATCAGGATATTCTTGGGGTAAACCTCGTCGATCAGATCGGCGGGCAGGCGATTTCTGCGCCAGCGGTTGCGCAGCGCCACCGCCACGGCCCGTTTGGCATCAGCCTGGCCGATGATGAAGCGATCCAGTTCCGAGACAATCTCGCGCGGGGTCAGGTCAGTCATGCGTTCAGGCCTTGTTGTAAGGGGGAAGCCGGTCCTTGCCGGGGAAATCGGGCAGGCGGCGCATCAGCCAGCCGCGCAACTGCACCCACCAGGTGCCGATCGCGGTGATCAATGCGCCAAGGATCAGCAGCGCAACCGGCCAGGAGGTGAAATCGTCGCTGCCCGTCAGCGTGATGATCACAATCGCCATATAGGCCGTGGCGGCCGAGACGAAAGAGCGACGGTCGATCACCAGCGCAAGGATCGTGATCACCATCAGCGCCAGCACCAGCATCGCCATACCGCCCGCGCTGTGCAGCGAAACCGCCACCGTATTGACCAGCGCGAATGCCGCCAGCAGATGCAGCCAGAAGGCCGTCGCCGCATGGCGGCACAGGCGATGCGGGTCGCGCATGTCAAACCACATGCCCGCAAGGAAAGCCGTCACGCCAAAGCCCAGCGTCGCCAGGGCAAAGACCGGGTTGCGGCTCAGATCGAAGAAACTGTTCATCAGATCGTCGTCGGCGCTGCGCATCAGCTGGAACACCGCCTCGGGGGTGGCGGTCAGCGTGTAAAGCGTGACCAGCGCAAAGCCGCCCAGCACAAACATCGAGAAAGGCAGCCGGAACTGGCGATACCACAGCGCCATGGCCAGCGTCGCCACCAGGGGCGGCGCAGCATAGATCAGACGCGAGGGCTCTTGCGGTTCTGCCATCAAAAGCGTCGCCACCCCCAGGCAGATCGCGCCGCCAAAGACCAGCGTCAGCACCATCGAGGGCAGGTTCATCCGCCGCTTCAGCGTGAAATACAGCGCCAGCACCCAGGCCAGCACCGCCGCCACCGCCAGAATGACCACCCCCGCTGTATCATTGCCCCAGGCAAAGGCGAAGACACCGACCAGCATCAGAAGGCCCGTCATCAGGATCACCAGGCCGATGCTGACGAAAACCTCAGCGAAACCGCTGAAAAACTCAAACGGCTCATCTTCGGCGCTCATCGCCTGGCGTTTCGCCGCCTGCGCATGGAACAGCGCGATCAGCGAGGCCGCCTGGGCCTCATTCAGGATCCCCGCCTGAACCCCGGCGCGGATGCCCCCATCAACATCGACGACACCGCCGGGGGATTCAGGATCTGCGGCTGTGCTCATTTGCGGATCGCCTCGACGGTCAGGTTGCCATTGGTATAGACGCAGATCGAGGCGGCAATCGCCATCGCCTTGCGGGCGACATCTTCGGCGGGCAGATCGGTTTCCAGCAGGCCACGCGCTGCAGCCAGGGCGAAATTCCCGCCTGATCCGATTGCGGCCACGTCATGTTCAGGCTCCAGCACATCGCCCGCGCCGGTCAGCACATAAAGCTGATCGCCATCGGTGACGATCAGCATCGCCTCAAGATTGCGCAGATATTTGTCCATCCGCCAGTCTTTCGCCAGATCGACACAGGCCCGCGCCAGCTGACCGGGCTGGGCCTCAAGCTTTTTCTCCAGCCGTTCAAGCAGAGTGAAGGCATCGGCGGTGGATCCCGCAAAGCCCACCACCACATCATGGCCGCCCGGGGAAAGCCTGCGCACCTTGCGCGCCGAGCCCTTGATCACCGTCTGCCCCAGGCTGACCTGGCCATCCCCCGCCACCACAACCTCACCGCCGCGCCGGACCGCGAGGATCGTGGTTCCGTGCCAGCCGGGGAATTTGTCTTCTGCCATGGATGGACCTTCCTGGATATTGCGCTGTTTTATATGGACCCGGCCCCTTGCGAGCACAAGTCAGGCATGGTCTGCGGGGCTGGACTTTGCCCGCCCGCCCCGGCATGGTCTGCGGCGTTTGCTTTCCCGGAACCAAAACAGGGCGCATCAGAGGATGTCCAGCCGGAACACCCCCAATCTGACGGCGCTGTTTCCGGTGCTGATCGGAACCCGCGCCCGCAATGGCCGGGGGTTGCCGCGTCTGATGGCCTTCCTGGCCTGAGCGCCCGGCAACCCTTTCCCCTGACAAGCTGAGTTTCTGACCGTTCAACACGGGCTGCGCCCTCGCATGCCCCCTGTTTTGGGATTGCCATGACAACCTGGACCGACCTGGCCCGCGCCACCAATGCGGCGGGCGACGAAATCCTTTTGCGCCAGCGCGATACGCTTTTCGAGATCCGCTATAACGGCATCGAGCTGATGTCGAACCTGAACCACCAGTCCGAGGCCGTTCTGGCCGAGCGCCCCCTGCGCCTTTTGGGCCGCAGACCGCGAGAGGTGCTGATTGCGGGCCTTGGCATGGGCTTTACGCTGCGCGCCGCGCTGGATCTTCTGGCCCCGAACGCCCGCGTCACCCTGTGCGAGCTGGTGCCAGAGATCGTCGCCTGGAACCATGGTCGCCTGTCGCATCTGGCGGGCCACCCGCTGACCGATCCCCGCGTCAGCGTCGAGATTGCGGATGTGACCGCAGTTCTGGCCCGAAATCCGGGGCGCTTTGACGCGATCCTGATGGATACCGACAATGGCCCCGACATCCTGGTGCGCGAGACGAATAGCGCAATCTATGGCGATACCGGTCTCAGCCGCAGCCGCGATGCGCTGGCCTTGGGCGGTATAGCCGCCTTCTGGTCGGCCAGTGTCGCCCCCGATTTCGAGGCGCGGCTGACGCGGCAGGGCTGGCCCTGGCGGCGAGACGACATAGCCCTGGTGCCAGGCCGGGTCGATGCGATGCATCACATCTATTTCGCCAGCGATGATGCTGCGGCGCTTGGCCTGAAAAAGGCCGCCTGACGCAGGCCAGACAGGAAAATGAAAACGGCCCCCATAGCGGGGGCCGTTTTTGATCCAGGATCTGCGATCAAGCCTGCAGGCTCAGATCGCCGCTTTGATCCAGTTTTCCAGGGCCGCTTTGGGGGCGGCGCCGACCTTATTCGAGACGACCTCGCCGCCTTTGAACAGGAACAGCGCCGGGATGCCGCGCACGCCCAGGGCGGCCGGGGCCTCGGGGTTCTCGTCGACATTGACCTTTACGATCTTGACCTTACCCTCATATTCGGCGGCCAGCTCTTCCAGAGCCGGGCCGATCATCCGGCACGGGCCGCACCATTCGGCCCAGAAATCCACGACAACCGGCAGATCCGACTGGCGGACCTCGGCGTCGAAAGTGGCATCGGTAACAGCGACAGTTGCAGCGCCCATGGCGTCTCTCCTGCGAATTGAGTTGAACAATAGCTAGGTTTGCCCAGGCTGAACGTCAAGAAGCGTGGCCATCATGAGGCCTGCGCCCGCTGCAAAGCCGCCTGAACCCTGGCGGGATCGACCTGCATCAGCTTTGGCGCCCGCGTCCACAGGATCGCGCAATCGACGGCGCGGCCCGGGTAGATCTGCGCCAGAATATGGGCATAGGCCCCCAGCTGGCGCAGATAGGGCTCGGGGATGGTGTCGGCCTCATGGGGCACCAGGGCGTTCGACTTGAAATCAACCACGGTGATGCGCGAGGGCGTGATGACCAGGCGATCGACCGAACCCGCCAGCCAGCCGCCATTCCAGAGGCCCTGAATTTCCGCCTCGGCCAGGCTGTCGCGGCTGCCCTCGCGGGTGAAAAGCCAGGCCAGCGCGGGATCGGTCAGGATCGCGCCCGCCTCTTGCAAAAGCGCCTCGCCCGCGCCCAGCCGCGCTGCCAGCTCCGGCCACTGGTCCTTTGGCGCATCGGCCAGATGCTGCAGCAATAGGTGCAGTTTCGTGCCGCGTTCCAGCGGGTCATCCTCATCGAAATCGACGACCACATGAAGGGCACCGCCTGTCACAACCGCCTCGCCGCCCCCCAGCCCCGAGGGCGACCACAGCCGCCGGGGCGGCACCGCAGCAGGCAATGTGGGCAGCAGCAGAGCATCCGCCCCCACCTGCTGCCCGCCCGCCTGCTGCCCGCCAGATTGCGGCGCATCACCGGGTCGGTCAGCTGGTCTGTCGTCGGGCCAGTCGCCAAAGCCCAGCCGGATGCGGCCATCGGCATCGGCCAGGGTCGAAGGTCCGGCCTCTGCAGGTTCTGCTGCCGTTTGTTTTTCCAAAGCCCCACTCTTCAGGGCCTCATTCTTCAGAACTTCAGCCCCGGCCAGCACGGTGCCATACCAGGAGCCAGGCCCCGCCTCGCCCGCCGCCGCCACGATCAGCCAGTGTTTCGCCCGCGTCAGCGCCACGTATAACAGCCGCAGGTTCTCAGCCTCGCGGGCGGCGGCGCGCTGTGCCTTGACCTCGGCCACCGCACCCGCATCGCCGGATTTGCGCCCCGACCAGGTGACCAGCCCCGGCCCGATCGCCAGGATCTGATCCTTGTCGGACAGCCTGCGGTCGGCGGTGTCGGGCAGGATCACAATCGGCGCCTCAAGCCCCTTTGAACCATGCACCGTCATCACCCGGATCAGCCGCCCCTCGCCCTCGGCCTGGCGTTTGACCTCAACCTCGCCGGCCTCCATCCAGACGAGGAACCCGGTCAGCGAGGGCACCTCGCCGCGCTCATAGGCCAGGGCCTGCTGGCTCAGTTCGTCAATCGCGTCAGCCGCCTCTTCGCCCATCCGGCCCAAAAGCCGCGCCCGGCCCTGATGGCGGGTCAGAATGCGGTCCAGCAGATCATAGGGCCGCATATATTCGGCCAGCTTGCGCAGATCATCCAGCACCGCCAGCGTTTCGGGCTCGTCGCGGTGGCGCAACTCTTCCCACAGATAGCCCTTGCGGCCATGGGCCAGCGCGTAAAGCCGCGCCTCAGACCAGCCAAAGAGCGGCGAGCGCAGGGCGGTGGCCAGCGCCAGGTCATCCTCTGGCGTGTTCAGGAACGACAAAAGCGCCAGCAGATCGCGGACTGCCAGCTCTCCGGTCAGGGTCAGGCGGTCGGGGCCGGCAATCGGCAGGCCCGCCGCCTTGCAGGCGCGGATCACCGCGTTGAAGATAGGGCCGCGCCTTTGCACCAGCACCAGAAAATCCCCGGCATGAACCGGGCGAAAGCCGCCCTTCGCGCGGTGATCGGGGATCTGGCGGCCCTCACGGATCATCAGGCCGATCTCATCGGCGATCTGGCGGGCCAGCACCTCGGTCGCATCGGCCTCGCCGATCTGATCGACCGGATCGAACCATTCGCCCGGCTCTGGCTCTTCGGGTTTGGGCACCACGGGCCAGATCTCAACCCGCCCGGGCAGCGCCTGATGGAAGGGGCGGTGGCGGAACGCGCCGCCAAGCGCGGCCTCCATCTCGCCGGGGAAACTCTGGTCCACCAGATCCAGCACCGCCTGCGATGAGCGGAACGAGTATTCCAGCGCCTGCTCGGTCAGGGGCACGCCCGATGCCGCGAAGCCAGCCGCAAAGCGCGATTTCACCGCGTCAAACCCGGCCACATCCGCGCCCTGGAAGGAATAGATCGACTGCTTCTTGTCACCAACCACGAAGAGCGAGCGCTCGGTATCCCGCGCCCCCTCGCCCGCCATGAACTCCTCGGTCAGGGCGGCGATGATCTTCCATTGCGCGGGGCTGGTGTCCTGGGCCTCATCGACCAGCACATGGTCGATAGAGCCATCAAGGCGGTAAAGCACCCAGGGCGCAACCGCCGGATCGGTCAGCAACTGGGTGGCGCGGGTGATGAAATCATCGAAATCCAGCCAGCCATGCGCGGCCTTCGCGCCCTCATAGCGGCGCAGGAATTCGGCGGCAAAGCGGTGCAGGGCCATGGATTTGCTGAAAGATGCCAGCCCAAGGCGCAGGGGCCGCCCGGCCTCAACCCGGCTCATCAAAGAGTTCAGGCCGTCGATATGCGCGCCAAGCGCCAGGCGGGTATCTTTGGTGGGGAAGGTGTCGATCTTCGCCCCGAAGGGCAGCTTCGCAGTCGCCCCGAAGAGGAACACCGCCTCAAGCACCGGCAGAGCGTTCCAATCCAGCGCTTTGATGCCCGAAAGCGCTGCCCCCGCCTTCTGGTCGGTCACTTTGGATGAGGCCTGCAGGACCGGCACCACCGCCGCCAGCATCGCCTGATCGCCGGGGCCGAAAACCTCATCCAGCAGCCCCGCCTCATCAAGGCCCGCAGGCAGGCCAAAAGCCTCACGCAAGACCGCCTGATCGGGGACCGCCAGCAGTTCGGCCCGCATGCCGGTGATCCGGGCCAGCAGGCTGTCCACCCGCTCGCCAACTTCGGGCAGGATCGCCTCGAAAAGGGCCCGCGCCTCATCCCCGGCCATATCCTCCAGGATCTGGTTGCGCAGCAATTCGGCCGAGCGGTCATCAAGTTCCGAGAAGGACGGGCTGACGCCCGCCTCAAGCGGGAAGCGGCGCAAAAGCCCGGCGCAGAACGAGTGGATGGTCTGGATGCGGATGCCGCCCGGCGTTTCAATGGCGCGGGCAAACAGCTGGCGGGCGCGGCGCAGGGCGGCCTCGCTGGTCAGCTGCGTATCCGTCGCGGCCTCGCCCAGATCTGCCAGATTGCGGCGCAGATCGGTGTCAGGCGCCATCGCCCATTCGCCCAGACGGCGGAACAGGCGGTTTTGCATCTCGGCGGCGGCAGCCTTGGTATAGGTCAGGCAGAGGATGTTCTGCGGATCGGTGCCGCGCAGCAAAAGCCGCGCCACGCGGTCGGTCAGCACCTTGGTCTTGCCCGATCCGGCATTGGCCACCAGCCAGACATTGACCGAAGGATCCGCCGCGCCGATCTGCGCCTGTGAGGCGGGGTGCAGGGTGCTCATGTCAGATCCTCGGGCCAGGGCTGGGCGGTCAGATCCCATTCGCCAAAACGCGCCAGATCGTCGTAATCGCTGCGATCACGCATGCCCAGCATCGCCTGGCGGGCGGTATAGCCGCGACCGGGTTCCTCCCAGGCGCGGATCAGGCGGCGGAACTCTTCGAGGATCCGCGCCAGATCGCCCGGCCCCAGCGTATCCGAGACGGTTTTCAGATCCGCCGCCAGTCGGATATAGGCGATTTCGACCTCATCATGGGGGCCAACCTCGGGGAAAGCGCCCAGGCTGGCCATCACCGCCGCCAGATGCAGCTGTTTGGCAAAAGCCGCCTGCTGCTTTTCCGTAGGCGGCGCGCCGGTCTTGTAATCAACGATGCGCAGCCGTCCCTCGGGCGTGACATCGATGCGGTCAGGCTTGCCGATCAGGGTGAAATCGGGGTCCTGCAGGACGGCGGCATATTTCTTTTCCAGGGAAACCGTATGCCCGCCCTCGGCCAGCAGGCTTTCGACGAAAGGCTGCGCCAGATCGGCCATCCGCGCCCGCCAGATCGCCCGCATCGCAGGCCAGGCGACATCCTGTTCCAGCACCTGATCGGTGATCCGCATCAGCGCCTCAGCGGCGGCCTGGGGATCTGGGGGCAGCCCTTCGCGCAACAGCGCCTCTGGCACCTTGTGCAAAACCTCACCGCGCAGCCGCGCATCGGCCATCGGGCGCACCGGCATCAGGGGGCGCAGCCGCAACAGATGCCGCGCATAGATCGCATAGGGGTCACGGATCAGCTTTTCGATCTCGGTCAGCGACAGCGATTTCGGCCGCGCCTCAACTGGCGGGCGGGGCGAGGGTCGCCGCGCCGCCACCGAGGCAATCGGCGCCTCGACCGCCACCGCGCCCTGCAGCCAGGCCGCGCCACGCCCGCGCATCGCGGCCAGCGCCTGCCGCCCGCCCGAGCCGGGCAGCCCGTCCATCAGATTGGTCAGCCTGTTCAGCCAGCGCGAGGGCACGGTCTCAGCCTCGGCATTGCGATGCGCATGGCTAAGCGCCACCTCAGGCGCGGCAATCGCCATCTGCCAGTCATGGGCGGAAAGGCCGATGCGGCGCTCGGGCAGCAAGAGGCCCAGATCCATGCGCATTTTGCGGTTCAGCCAGGGGTCGGGGTCGGGCTGGGCGGGCCAGACGCCCTCGGTCAGGCCGGCAAGGATCACCATATCCGCGCCCTGGACGCGGGCCTCCTGGGCGCCAAGGATCACGATCCGCTCATCCGCCGGGATCAGGCTGCGCACCTGGGCGCGGTTGATCACCCCATCGGCCAGCGCCGCATAATCGCCCAGGCCCAGCGACAGCGCGGCAGGGGCCTCTTTCGCCAGATCATCCATGACCCGCAGCGCGGCCTCACCCGCCTCGGCCAGCCAGAGCTTGCCCGTATCTGTGGGCGCGGGATCGGTGGGCGCCGTATCGGTGGGCGCCGTATCGGTTGCGGCGGGATCAGCCGCGCCCGCCGAAAACACCTCGGCGATTGCGCGGTGACGGGCGATCAGGTCAGGCAGGGGGCCGGGCGTCACCGCCTCTGACAAAGCCAGCGCCGCGCCCAGCCACTGTGCCCAGGCGGGCGCAAAGGGGTCGCGGTTTTTCTCAGCCCAGGCTTGCAGGAAATCGAGATCCGGGAAGGCGGGGCCGTTGCGCCGCAGTTCCAGCTCCAGCTCATGGGTCAGCCGCAGATGCGGACCGCGCCTTGCGTTTGAATGGCACAGCGGGTGCTTCAGGATCGTCAGCACCTCATCGGCCATCAGCCGCTTGCCCATGGCCCGCGCCACCAGCCGCAGCATCCGCCCCGAGGGGCTGTGGATCAGCGGCGAGCCCGCAGAATCGTCGGGCACCAGCCGCCAGCGATCCAGCGCCGCCGTCACCCGCCGCGTCAGATCGCGGTCAGGCGTCAGCAGCGCCGCCGTCCTGCCCCGCGCCACCGCATCGCGCAGGCAAAGCGCAATCGCCTGGGCCTCGGCGCGGGGGTTGGGGGCCTCGATCAGGGTCATGCCCGCAGTGGCCGCGACCAGATCGCCAAGGCGCGGCCCCTCGGATATCCACTGATCGGTCACGGGGGCGGGGCGCATTGCCAGGGATATCAGACGGTTGCGGGCCGGATCGGGGCTGTCTGCCGCATCCCATTGCAAAACTTCATCCGGGTGCAGATCCAGCATCCGCATCAGGCGGTGATAGCGGTATTGCGGGTGATCCTCCTGGCTGATGCCGTCATCCAGGCTGGCCCAGACCGGCGCGGGCTGGTCAAAGTCATAGCCCGGCACCAGGATCGCGCCCTGCGGCAGCTGCGCCACCGCCTGCATCAGAAGGGCCGAGGTGCCGCGCGATCCGGTCGAGCCTGCCACGATCACCGGATCCTGTGGCGGCACCGCCTGCCAGGCGGCGATCTGCGTCAGCACCGCCAGCCGCAGCCGCGCCTCACCGTCTGGGGCGACACCCCCGACAAAGAACTGCCCGATCAGCGAGACAAAGCGCCGCGTCCTGGCCCAATGTGCCGCGTGGCCCTCGATATCCAGGGTGTCCAGGCTGGCCGGGTCCACCGTCTCGGCCCGCATCTCATCCATCAGATTGGCGAGGCTGTCGGCCAGATCATAAAGCGCGTGACGGGGGGCAAGATCAGGCTCGGCCTGCAAGAGGCGGTCGATCAGCACCGCCAGCTCCAGCCTGCGGCCCAGCGGCGAGACGGCCTCGACCGCGCCCGTCAGCAAAGGGTCGTTGCCAGGTTCCGAGACCAGCCGCATCCGCGGCAAAAACCCCGCGCCGCGGGCGATAAAGGCCTCACGCAGGCGGCGGCGCATCCGCTGGCTGTTCAGGTAAACCGTCACCCGCGCCATGGCCTCAGGCGGCTGGCCCGCGAAACGGTCGATCAGCCCCTGGGCCAGCCGGGCCGGGAAATCGGCGCCGGGGGGCAGGCCGAAAAGGCGGGGGCCTGGCTCTGGGAATACCGATTGGCAGACTGTCATTTCGCGGCGGCCAGCATCGCCTCGGCCTCGGCAAGGCCCTCAGGGCTGCCGACATCGCACCAGCCGCCCGGCCAGACCAGGCCATAGGCGCGGTCGTTGCGGATCATCTCATCCCAGACGAGGTTCAGGGAAAACGCGCCCGTCGGCTGGCGAAACAGCCAGTCGGTGCGCAGGATCTGCGCGCCCAGATAGACCATGCCATTTGGCATCATATCGCGCCCGGTCTCGCTGTCTTTGGGCATGCGCATGATGCGGCCATCGCGGCCAAGGGTGAAATCCGACCCGCCCTTGCGCCCCGGCAGCCCCGCACGCGGGGCCAGCAGCAAAAGCGCCCCCATCTTCAGCGGATCCCAGTTGCGGGCCAGCGCCTTCAGCGGGTTCCCCCCCGTCCAGACCGCATCGGGGTTCAGCGTCATCACCGCCCCATGGCCAAGCGCCGGCAGCGCCTGGCGCAGCCCGCCCCCGGTCTCCAGCAGCTCTTTTTCATGGCTGATCCTGACCGGGCGGCCCATCAGATGGCTGACGATCTGCTCTGACAGGTAATGCGTGTTCACCACCACGGGGCGGCAGCGGGCGGCCCGGCCAAAGGCCAGCGCCCGGTCCAGCATGGGCACACCGCCGACCCGGATCAGCGGCTTTGGCCTCACCTGGGTCAGATGGCGCATCCTGGTGCCAAGGCCTGCGGCAAATACCATCAGCGGGAAACGGTCGGCCATGCCCTGATCCTTTCGATGATCTCTGTGTCCGGCTCTGGCAGGATCGCCAGCACCTGCCCGCGCAGCGCCGCCAGCGCCGGATGCGAGAGGTTGCGCATCAGCTGCCCCCAGACGCGCGGCAAAAAGGCAAGGTAGCGGTCCTTGCCCGCCACCATCGAAAGCCGCGCGAAAATCCCGATAATCCGCAATGCCCTGAGCGCCCCCAGCGTCGCATAAGCCACGCCGATCCGGGCCGGGTCCTGGCCGCTTTGGGCGGCGAAATACGCCAGAACCTGCGCTTCGGTCGCGGGGGTCACATCGCGGCGGGCATCTTGCAGCAAAGAGACCAGGTCATATTCCGGCTGCCCCATCTGGCCCAGCTGGAAATCCAGCAGCCCCACGCGGGCAACGCCTTCCCGCTCGGGCAGCCAGAGCAGATTTTCGGCGTGATAATCGCGCAGGATCAGCACACGCGGCCCATCGGCATGGGCACGGATCGCATCCTCCAGCGCCTGCAGCATCGGGGCCGCATCGGGCAGCGCCCCCGTCGCCGCATGGGCGTAAAACTCTGCCGCCAGCCCGGCCGAGGCGGCCCAGTCTGCCGCGCCAAGGTCCGGCAGCCCGCCGGGAGCAGGCGCGGCCTGCAGGCGCAAAAGCACATCCGCCGCCGCCTGATAAAGCGCAGGCTCAGCACCGGGATCAGCCTCAAGCAGGCGGGCGAAAATCCCGTCGCCCAGATCCTCGATCAGCATCAGGCCCTGGGCCTCATCCAATGCCAGCGTGCGCGGCGGCGACAGGCCAAGCCCCGCCAGATGCGCCCCGATCCGGTGAAACGCGCCCACATCATCGCCGCAACCGGGCGGCGCATCCATCAAAACCGCCCGCTGATCGCCAAGCGCAACCCGCTCATAGGACCGGGCCGAGGCATCCCCGGCCAGCCAGTGCCGGGACGCCCCCGTCCAGCCCGCCTGCGCCAGAAAATCCGGGATCAGCGCCTCTCTCATCGCACGCCCTCGGACGGCTGCGCGAGGCAGGTGATGAATTCCGCAGGCGCAGTCAGATGCAGCAGCCGCCCCTCGCCCTGATAGGACAGGGTGACACGGATCGCGTCTTCGGGCGTATAGGGGCCAAGGCGGTCGGGCCATTCGATCAGCAAAATATCATGGCCAATCGCCGCGCTTAACCCCAGCTCTTCGATCTCGCTGGCATCGCTGAGGCGGTAGAGATCGGCATGCCAGACCTCTGCAACCTCGGTCTCATAGGTCTGGACCAGGGTGAAGGTCGGCGATGGCACGTCGATTTCCGCCCCCGCCATCGCGCGGATCGCGGCGCGGGCCAGATGCGATTTGCCCGCACCCACCGGGCCAGACAGCAAGACCGTCATGCCCGGGCGCAAACAAAGGCCGAAACGCGCCCCGAAAAGACGCGCCTCTTCCTCATCATGCAGATGATATTCCTGTTCCATATGGCTTTGTCACCCGCGCCGGGGCCGGGTGCAAGCACTCAGCCGATGCGACCGCGCCGCCCGCCGGTCTGGCCGCGATCCAGCAGGATATGGTCCAGGATCACGCAGGCCATCATCGCCTCGCCCACGGGCACGGCGCGAATGCCGACGCAGGGGTCGTGGCGGCCCTTGGTCACCAGATCCAGCTCTTGCCCGAACTGGTTCACGGTGCGGCGCGGCGTCAGGATCGAAGAGGTCGGCTTGACCGCGAAACGGCACACCACCGGCTGCCCGGTCGAGATGCCGCCCAAAATCCCGCCCGCATGATTCGAGCTGAACTGAACCCCATCCGGCCCCATCCGCATTTCGTCGGCGTTCTCAACCCCGGTCAGCGCGGCCGAGGCCATGCCTTCGCCGATCTCAACCCCTTTAACCGCGTTGATCGACATCATCGCCGCCGCCAGATCGGCATCAAGCTTACCGTAAAGGGGCGCCCCGATCCCGGCGGGCACGCCCTCGGCCAGCACCTCGATCACCGCGCCGATGGAATTATGCGTCTTGCGCAGCTCATCCAGGTAATCCGCCCATTCCCGCGCCGCGACGACATCGGGGCAAAAGAACGGGTTCTCGCGGATCTGGGCCATGTCAAAGCGCAGACGGTCGGCCTTTTTCTCGCCCATCTGCAGCATATAGCCGGTGATCTTCACCTCGGGCGCCAGCACATCCAGCACCGCCCGCGCAACGCCCCCCGCCGCCACCCGCGCCGCCGTCTCACGCGCCGAGGAACGCCCGCCGCCGCGATAATCGCGCACGCCATATTTCATGTGGTAGGTGATGTCGGCATGGCCGGGGCGGAAAGCCTGGGCGATCTCGCCGTAATCCTTGCTGCGCTGATCGGTGTTCTCAATCATCAGCTGAATGGGGGTGCCGGTGGTCACGCCCTCAAACACGCCCGAAAGGATCTTCACCTCATCGGCCTCACGCCGCTGGGTGGTGAACTTAGAGGTGCCGGGCTTGCGCTGATCCAGCCAGGGCTGGATATCGGCCTCGGACAGGCGGATGCCGGGCGGGCAGCCATCCACGGTGCAGCCAAGCGCCGGACCATGGCTTTCGCCCCAGGTGGTGACGCGGAAGAGATGGCCGAAAGTGTTCAGGCTCATGAAAGGCTCCGGGCTTGGGGCACAGCGTGATATCTGCGCAATCATCGGGGCTGGCATAGCCCCCCGCCTTGCCCCGCATCAACACTTATCAACAAAAAAGTGATCAGCGGGGTTGAAACAGCGCCCAAAGCCCCCATTTGCCACGGGCGGGCCGGGCCCCTCTGGCGGCAGGACAAACTTTCCGGGACTTTGACCACGGAAAACCTGACGTGATGTCGGACCGCATCGGGAAAACGCGCCCGATGGATTGCCCGGCATTTCCCGCATGTCTGACACATGCAGATCGGTCACTCCCTCCGGCGCCAGTCATAAGGGCAAAGGCGGATGGAGATCCTGCTTACACTGTTTCTGGGCAAGCCGCTCTGGCTCTGGCTCACATTTATATCAATCGTTCTGGTGCTCCTGGTGCTGGATCTCGGCCTGTTCAACAAGGGCGACCAGGAGATCGGCGTCGCCAAAAGCCTGAAACTCTCGGCTTTCTACGTCACACTTGGGCTGCTGTTCTCGCTCTTCGTCTGGTGGCAGATCAGCGCCGAGGCGGCAGGCCTCTATCTCACCGCCTTCGTGGTCGAGAAATCGCTGGCGATGGACAATGTTTTCGTCATCGCGATGATCTTCGGCTTCTTCGCCATCCCCCGCAAATACCAGCACCGCGCCCTGTTCTGGGGCGTCCTGGGCGTGATCGTGCTGCGCGGTCTGATGATCGGCTTTGGCGCTGCGCTCGTGAACAACTACCACTGGGTGCTTTATATCTTCGCCGCCTTCCTGATCTTCACCGGCATCAAAATGCTCTTCGCCAAAGAAGATGACGCGCCAGACATCGCCAACAACCCGGTGCTGAAATTCCTCAAACGCCGCCTGCGCGTCACCGAAGAACTGCACGGCCATGATTTCACCGTGCGCAAACCAGACCCCAAAACCGGCAAGCTGAAACTCTATGCCACGCCGCTTTTGCTGGCGCTGATCATGGTAGAAATCGCCGATGTGGTCTTTGCGGTCGATTCCGTGCCTGCGGTCTTTGCGATCACCTCTGACCCCTATATCGTCTTCACCTCGAACATCTTCGCCATTCTCGGCCTGCGCGCGCTTTACTTCGCGCTTGCCGCGATCCTGCACCGTTTCGCCTATCTGAAATACGCGCTGGCGATCCTGCTGATCTTCATCGGCTCGAAAGTGTTCATCGCCGACCTTCTCAACCTTGAGAAATTCCCGGCCTCGGTCTCGCTGGGCGTCACCTTCCTGATCCTTGCAAGCGGCGTCATCGTCTCCCTGTGGAAAACCCGCGGCCAGCCCGCCCATGAAACCCTGCCGGGCGAGCCGGGCGACGAACACCCCGCCCGCCACCAACCAAACCACTGACCAAACCACGGAACCAATTCGAAAGGGGGCGCCACCGCCCCCTTTCATCTGTCCTGAAATATCCCGGGGGAGAGGCGCTTTGCGCCTCGGGGGCAGAGCCCCAAACCACCACGGCACCTCACCACATCCCCCCACTTGCGCCCCAAAACCAATCCCCTATGCTCACCCCCACCTCGGGGTGCCCTGATCAGGGCTGAGATGCGCTACGCGGACCCGTCGAACCTGAACCGGCTCATACCGGCGGAGGGAAGGTGCATCGGAGAAATCCGGGCCCCGGGCCTTCCGTCGCAACTGGAGGACCCAAATGAGACCCTTCCTTGCGGCGTGTTTCCTGACCCTGCCCAGCCTTGCTCTGCCGGGCCTGGCGGTTGCAGAAACACCTGTCCTGACCGTCATGACCTATGACAGCTTCACCTCGGAATGGGGCCCCGGCCCCGCCATCGAGAAAGCCTTCGAGGAACATTGCGGCTGCGATCTGCGCTTTATCACCGGCGGCGACGGGGCCGCACTTCTGGCGCGGCTGCAGCTGGAAGGGGCCTCAAGCGAGGCCGATATCGTGCTGGGCCTCGACACCAATCTGACCGCCCAGGCCCAGGCCAGCGGGCTGTTCGCCCCCCATGGCGCCGACCCGGCCACGGCGCTGCCGATCCCCTATCAGGATCCGCTGTTTTTGCCCTATGACTGGGGCTGGTTCGCCTTCGTCTATGACAAGACCCGCACCGCGATGCCGCCCGAAGATTTCCGCGCGCTTGGCGACAGCGATCTGAAGATCGTAATCCAGGATCCGCGCTCATCCACCCCGGGCCTTGGGCTGCTGATGTGGGTTAAGGCCGCCTATGGCGATCAGGCCCCTGACATCTGGGCAGGCCTTTCAGACAATATCCTGACCGTGACGCCGGGCTGGTCCGAAGCCTACGGTCTTTTCCTGGAAGGTGAGGCCGATATGGTCCTCTCTTACTCGACCTCACCCGCCTATCACCGCCTGGCCGAGCAGGACGACAGCAAGGACTGGGTCGAATTTGCCGAGGGCCATTACCTGCAGATCGAGGTCGCGGGCCTGCTCGCGTCCTCAAAACAACCCGAACTGGCGCGTGAATTCCTGACCTTCACCCAATCCCCCGCCTTCCAGTCGGTCATCCCGGAAACAAACTGGATGTATCCGGCCGCCAGCCAGACCCTGCCCGAAGGCTTTGAAACCCATCGCCCGGCAAAATCGCTGCTTCTTGGCGCCGATGAGGCGCTGGAGGCGCGGGCGACCGCGCTGACCGAATGGCAAGCCGCCCTCGGTCGCTAGGCGCAGGCGCGATCAGCGCCGGGTTGCTGGCGCTGATCCTTGGGCCGATTGCGGCGGTCGCCTTCCATGCCGGGGGGCTGTCGCTGGGTGCCGCCGATCTGGCGGCGCTGCGCTTCACGCTTTTGCAGGCCAGCCTCTCGGCGCTGATCTCGGCCGCGCTGGCGGTTCCGGTGGCGAAGGCGCTGGCAAGGCGACGCTTTCCCGGGCGCGGGCTTTTGATCACGCTGATGGGGGCGCCTTTCCTGCTGCCGGTGATCGTCGCGGTCATGGGGCTGATCACCGTTTTTGGTCAGGCGGGCTGGATCAACAGCCTCGGCCAAAGCCTGGGCCTGCCCCGGATCAGCATCTACGGCTTGCACGGCGTGCTGATCGCCCATGTGTTTCTGAACCTGCCACTGGCGGTGCGGATGATCCTGCAGGGCTGGCTTTCGATCCCGGCCGAGCGGTTTCGTCTGGGCCAAAGCCTTGGCTTCACCCCACGCGACATCGCCCGCCATATCGAGCGCCCGATGCTTGCGCAGCTGCTGCCCGGCGTGCTGGCCAGCATTTTTGCGATCTGCCTGACCTCTTTTGCGGTGGCGCTGACCCTGGGCGGCGGCCCTGCCGCGACCACGCTGGAACTGGCGATCTATCAGGCGATCCGCTTTGAATTTGACCTGGCCCATGCGGCGGGGCTGGCGCTTTTGCAAACGGGGCTTGGGGCGGTGGCGGCGCTGCTGGCCTGGCAGCTGGCGGGCATGCGGGCGGGGCCGGGGGCGGGGCTTGACCGCCCTTCTGCGCTGATGCCCCCAACCGGGTGGCGACGCATCGCCGATGGCTTCTGGCTGATCTTTGCGGCGGCGTTTCTCTTGCTGCCGCTGACCGCCATGGCGCTGAAAGGCCTGCCAGGGCTGACGGCGCTGCCGGCCTCGGTCTGGCCTGCGGCGCTGCGCTCGGTAACGGTCGCGCTGATCTCGGCGTTTCTGACCGTGACGCTGGGGATGATCCTTGTGGGGGCGGTTGCGCGGGGCGGGGCGCGCTGGATCGAGTTTTCAGCGGTTTTGCCGCTGGCGGCCTCGGGGATGGTGCTGGGGATCGGGCTTTTCCTGCTGGTGCGGCCCTGGATCGGCCCGGCGCAGCTGGCCCTGCCTGTTACGCTGCTGGTCAATGTGCTGATGGCGCTGCCTTTTGTTTACCGGCTGCTGATTACCCCCGCCCGCAATCTTGAGGCCGATTATGGCCGGCTGGCGGCATCGCTGGGGCTGGTGGGATTTGCCAGGATCCGGCTTTTGACATGGCCGCGCATGGCGGCGCCGATCGGTTTTTCGGCGGGGCTGAGTGCGGCGCTCTCGATGGGGGATCTGGGGGTGATCGCGCTTTTTGCCGCCCCCGATCAGGTGACGCTGCCCCTGCTGGTGCAGCATCTGCTGGGCGCTTACCGGATCCAGGCGGCGGCGGGTGCGGCGCTGGTTCTGGTTGCGCTGAGTTTCGCGCTGTTTTGGCTGCTTGATGCAGGGGGACGTTATGTTCAGGCTCGATAATCTGGTGCTGGCGCAAAAGGATTTCCGCCTGACCGCCGACTGGAGCATCCGCCCCGGCGCGAAAGTGGCGGTGATCGGGCCTTCGGGGGCGGGGAAAAGCTCGCTGCTGGCGGCGATTGCCGGGTTTTACCAGCCCGTCTCGGGGCGGGTCTGGCTGGATCAGCGGGATCTGACGGCGCTACCGCCCGGCGAACGCCCGCTTTCGGTGCTGTTCCAGGACCAGAACCTCTTTCCGCATCTGACGCTGGCGCAGAATCTGGGCCTGGGGATCCGGCCCGATCTGCGGCTGAGCGCCGAAGATCATCGCCGCATCGACGCGGCGCTGGAGCGGGTGCAGTTGCAGGGCCTGGGCAAGCGCAAACCTGCTGAGATCTCGGGCGGTCAGGCCAGCCGGGCGGCGCTGGCCCGGGTTTTGCTGCGCGCACGCCCCCTTTTGTTGCTGGATGAGCCCTTTGCCGCCCTTGGGCCCGCGCTGAAATCCGGGATGCTGGATCTTTTGGCCGAGGTGGCGGCCGAAAGCCATGCGACGGTGCTGATGGTAACACATGATCCGGGCGACGCCCTGCAATTCGCGGATGAGACGGTGCTGGTTGCGGATGGGGTCGCGCATCCCCCGGCGGCAACGGCGGCGCTGTTTTCCAGCCCGCCTGAGGCGCTGGCCGCCTATCTGGGGCGCTGACTGGCGCGCTGACTGGGGCGCTGACTGGGGCGCTGAGCTTTTCGGCAAGTCGCTGGACCCAAAGGAAAAGCCCCGCCAGAGGGGCGGGGCTTTGATCCGGTTCTTTTCTGCACCGCGCCTGATCGGGCGATGCGGTCTGGCCTGACAGGGTCAGAGATTGACCGTCTTGCCCTTGACCTTTGCCCAGAGCTTTTTGTTGGTCAGATAGAGCAGTGAGGACAGAAGGATCAGGAACACCACGGCCACAAAGCCTGCCTGTTTGCGATCCATCATCTTCGGCTCTGCCGACCACATCAGGAAGGCCGAGACATCCATGGCGATCGCATCGACCGTCGCCGGGCTGCCATCCTCGAAGCTGACCACATCATCAGAGAGCGGCGGGGCCATTGCGATCCAGCTGCCCGGAACGGTCGAGGCGCCGTGATCGTCTTTGCAGGTGTCGGGGATCGCCCCGGCGCCAAAGGCGGTGTTGTAATAGTAACCGTCAATGCCCTCGGGGGCACATTCGGGGTTCTCATGATAGCCGGTCAGGATGGCATGGATATATTCCGGGCCACCGATGCCGCGCACCAGCTGATTGATCCCGGTGCCTTCCGGCCCGTGGAAACCTGCGCGGGCCTTCGCCATCAGCGAAAGATCCGGGCCGGTGCCATCGCCCGCGCGGGCGGGGAAGTTGTCGGTCCATTCGCGCGGACGGGCCTCGACGCCAAGCGCCTCAACCTCATCAAGGCCAGCCGCATAGGCGCGAACCTGGTCGGCGGGCAGATGCGGGCCGCCCTCATCCGCGAGGGTGCGGATGGGGACGAATTTCAGGCCGTGACAGGCCGAGCAGACCTCGGTGTAGACCTGCAGGCCGCGTTGCAGCTGCAGCTGGTCATATTTGCCGAAAGGGCCCTCGAACGAGAAGGTCACGTCTTCGATATGCGTCTCGGCCCCGGCTGCCAGGCTGGCACCAGACAGTGCCAGCGAGGTAGCGGCAGAGAGAATGATCTTGCGGAACATTTTGCGTCAGATCCTTTTACTCGGCCGCGTGGGGGTAATGGGCCTTGAAGTCTTCCTCGATGGTGGCCGGCTGCGGCAGCGGCTTTTCGATGATGCCAAGCAGCGGCAGGATCACGAGGAAATAGGCGAACCAATAGGTCGCGCCGATCAGGGCGATGGTGGAATAGGGGGCCTCGGCGGGCATCGCGCCGGCCCACATCAGGACGACGAAGTCGATTGCCAGCAGCGCGAACCACCATTTGAACATCGGGCGGTATTTGCCCGAGCGCACCGAAGAGGTGTCCAGCCAGGGAACAATCGCCATGACAGCGATTGCGCCGAACATCGCCAGCACGCCGAAGAACTTGGCGTCAACGATGCCGAAGGACAGGAACTCGACCAGCTGCACCACCCAGACGGTGTTATCGAAGGCGCGCAGGATCGCGTAGAAGGGCAGGAAGTACCATTCCGGCACGATATGCGCGGGGGTCGAAAGGGCGTTTGCCTCGATATAGTTGTCGGGGTGGCCCAGATAGTTCGGCATAAAGCCCACGATGGCAAAGAACACCACCAGGATCACCGCCAGCGCGAAGAGGTCCTTGATGACGTAATAGGGCCAGAAGGGCACCGTGTCTTTCGCGGCGTTTTCCTTGCTGTCGCGGCGGACCTCAACACCCGAGGGGTTGTTGTTGCCGGTGTGGTGGAAGGCCCAGATGTGAAGGATCACGAGGCCTGCAATCACGAAGGGCAGCAGGTAATGCAGCGAGAAGAAGCGGTTCAGCGTCGGATTGTCGACCGCCGGGCCGCCCAGGAGCAGCGTCTGGATCGGCTCGCCGATGCCCGGGATCGCGCCGAAGAGGCCGGTGATCACGGTTGCGCCCCAGAAGGACATCTGACCCCAGGGCAGAACATAGCCCATGAAGGCGGTGCCCATCATCAGCAGATAGATCAGCATGCCGATGATCCAGGTGATCTCACGCGGGGCTTTGTAGCTGCCGTAGTAGAGACCGCGGAAGATATGCAGATAGACGGCGAAGAAGAACAAAGACGCGCCGTTTGCGTGCAGATAGCGGATCATATGGCCGCCATTCACGTTGCGCATGATGTGTTCAACGCTGGCGAAGGCCAGGCTGGCATGCGGCGTGTAATGCATCGCCAGGATGATGCCGGTGACGATCTGAAGCGCCAGGCAGAATGCCAGGACAATGCCCCAGATCCACATCCAGTTCAGGTTCTTCGGTGTCGGGATCATCAAAGTGTCATAGACCAGCGCCACGACGGGCAGCCGCTTGTGCAGCCACTTTTCGGGGGCGGTCTTCGGTTCGTAATGGTCGTGCGGAATACCGGCCATGTTGCGTTCCTCAGCCCAGCAGGATCGTGGTTTCGTCGGTGAATTGTGCGATCGGCACCTCAAGGTTCCGGGGCGCCGGACCTTTGCGGATACGGCCTGCCGTATCATAGTGCGACCCGTGGCAGGGGCAGAACCAACCGCCAAAGTCACCGGCACCATTGCCCAGCGGCACGCAGCCCAGGTGGGTGCAAACGCCCATCATCACCAGCCACTCGCCGGCTTCATCCAGCGTGCGGTTCTGGTCGGATGCGTCAGCGCCGGGCTTGTTGTGATTCTCGGCGTTTTTGTCGATCAGGACACTGTCATCGCCGGGAACGGCGCGGGCGGCCTCGATCTCGGCGGCGGTGCGGCGGCGGATAAAGACCGGCTTGCCGCGCCATTTCACCGTCAGCTGCGAGCCAACTGCCACATTCGTCACATCGACATAAATGGATGCAAGCGCACGGGTATCGGCCGAGGGGTTCATCTGATTGACGAGCGGCAGAACCGCCGCCCCGGTGGCGACAACGCCCGCTCCTGCGGTGGCATAATACAGGAAATCGCGGCGGCTGCCTGCGTGATCATCTGCTTGGGACACGAGTTCCTCTCCCTGGCATGGCCGCGTCTGCGACCAGAATTTTGTGCGGGGGCAGACGGAATTCCCCCTGCCCTGACGGGCGCGGTTGTAAACAAGCCGTGATAGATCGTCCAGCCAACATTCCGACGCAGTGGTCTATAAAATCAAGGGGAAAGGCATCTGATGCGGCTTTGCCGCAGGCCAGCCCCCCGGTTTTCACCCCAGAGCCCCCATTCTGTGCCCCGTTCCATGCCCGGGAAAGACAGCCGGACGCAGCTGGATAACTGTTGCGAAAGGCCAGACAAACGGGCTGAGCCCCTCCCCGCCCCCCCTCAGAGCACGGCCCGCGTAAAGCACGAACCGGCACCAGAGCCAGGGCCGGGCGATTCGCCTCATGCGGCCACCGGAGAAAATGGAAAAGCCGCAGAGGTTTCCCGCTGCGGCCCAAATCCGTCTGCTGAAAGTAGCTATCAGCCCTGGCGGGCTTTGTAGCGCTTTTGCGTCTTGTTGATCACATAGACGCGGCCTTTGCGGCGCACGACCTGGCAATCGCGGTGACGCGTCTTCAGCGAGCGGAGCGAATTGGCAACCTTCATGGCTGACTCCTGTCCTTCGCGGCGCATCACGCGCCTGATTAAACCCGTGCCCAGGGTTTAACCCCAAAAGCGATGAAATGGTGGGCGGTACTGGGATCGAACCAGTGGCCACTACGATGTCAACGTAGTGCTCTACCGCTGAGCTAACCGCCCACTCTTGCCTCTGCGTCTGTCCCGTCTCCCTTGCGAAGCAAAAGAAACACGGCTGACCGCGTCGGCGTGCTGGGGTCTATACTCAACCATCCCACCGCCCGCAAGGGGTTTCGGAACGAAGAATTATGCAGTTATATCGCAATACACCGCCAGGACGGGAAAATTATCGGGGGAATATGCCCCAAACCCTGACCAGCCAGCCTTTCGCCCCCATCATGCGCCGAGGTCCGTTTGCCTGGAATCATCTCTCATCCGTCGTTTGAGCTGCATCTGCCTGCGCCGCAGACCAGCCCTTACGTGTTTTCCTCGCCGCACTCGGGGCGCGAATACCTGCCCACCTTCCTGAGCCAGACCCGGCTGGACGCGCATATGATCCGCTCATCCGAGGATGCGTTTATCGACCAACTCTTTGATTGCGCACCAAAAATGGGCGCACCCTTGCTGCTGGCACGTGCACCGCGGGCCTATATCGACCTCAATCGCGGCCCTGATGAGCTGGATCCGGCGGTGATCGAGGGGGCCGAGCGCCCGGCCCATAATCCGCGAATCTCTTCGGGGCTGGGGGTGATTCCCCGCGTGGTCTCAGGCGGCAGGGCGATTTACACCGGCAAGATCAGCCGCGCCGAGGCGGAGGGGCGCCTGCGCGATTGCTGGCACCCCTGGCACGACCGCCTGCGCGGGCTGATCAACGACACCCACAGCCAGTTTGGCGAGGCGATTCTGATCGACTGCCATTCGATGCCCCATGAAGCGATAGAGCTGCAGGCGAACAAAGGCATGCCCGCGCCGCAAATCGTGCTGGGCGACCGCTTTGGGGCAGCAGCCTCCCGTGCGGTGGTTGACAGGGTTGCGGCCGCCTTTGAGACGGCGGGCCTGCGCGTCAGCCGCAATATGCCCTTTGCCGGGGCCTATATCACCCAGGCCTATGGCCGCCCGTCGCGGCAGGTCCACGCGGTTCAGATCGAGATCGACCGCAGGCTCTACATGGATGAAGCCCGGATCGAGCCCCACGCCGATTTTCCAGGATTTCGAAATCTGATCAATGGCGTAATCGCCGAGATCATCGGAACGAACAGCGCATCCGGCATGCCGTTGGACACTGACAGCCCACTTGCGGCGGAATGAACCCACCCGGAAATAAGGAAAGGCAGAGCGCCTGAACGCCCTGCCTTTTCAAAATGCGATCAGCTGCGCCTGTCAGATCAGCAGATCGGATTCGGATTTGCCACCAGCCAGCGCTGCAGCAAACCAACGCGGCTTGCGGCCACGGCCCGACCAGGTCTCAGCGGGATTTGCCGGATTGGCATATTTCGCCTCGACTGCGGCCCGCTTGCGCGGTGCGGCGGTTCCGGTCAGCTCTGCCAGTGAAGCAAAGCCCAGTTCGCGTGCGGCTTCGTCCAGCTTGGACAGAGCCTCTTTCTTGCGACGATCCTCAAAGGTTGCAATCGCCCGTGCAACACGGGTTTGCAACGATTTCAGCTCTTTGAGATCAAGCGTATTAAGGTCGAGTTCCATTGAATGCTCCTGCGTATCAACGCGGCCTGCTTAAAGCATATTCCAATTCACGCAAAGCAGGCATTTATTTTGGGCTACGTTTCGCCAGGATTCTTTGCAAAGTTCTGCGATGCATGTTCAGTCTGCGGGCCGTTTCGGAAACATTCCGGTCGCACATTTCGTAAACGCGCTGAATATGTTCCCAGCGAACGCGATCCGCCGACATCGGATTTTCGGGCGGCGCAGGCAGAGCCTCGCCATTTGCCAGCAGCGCATTGGTAACATCATCGGCATCAGCAGGCTTTGACAGGTAATCAATCGCGCCGATTTTTACCGCCGCCACCGCAGTCGCAATCGCGCCATAACCCGTCAGCACCACGATCCGGCAATCGGGGCGCTTTTCGCGCAATGTTTCAACGACATCGAGGCCATTCCCGTCCTCAAGCCGCAGATCGACCACCGCATAGGCGGGCGGGCGGGTCTGCGCGATCAGCTTGCCAATCGCCACGCTTTCCGCCGTTTCAGTAACAAAGCCGCGCTTTTCCATCGCCTTTGCCAGGCGCTTTACAAAGGGCTCGTCATCATCGACCAAAAGCAGCGTGCGATCTGGCCCCGGTTCGGCGTTCAGCTCAGCGGACATCTTCATACTCCTGAGTAACACGCCCCGGATCGGGGCCCGAATGATCTGCGGTAAAGACCTGCGTCCGGCCTCAGCCCGTCACATCCATCATGCAGCTTACCCCTTTTGCGATCTGCGCAGGAGTCGCCTCGCGGCGATAGAAATCGGCAAATCCGGTTTCCGGCAGCATCAGATAGGTAAAGGTCGAATGGTCGACGAGATAATAGTCGTCATTCGCCTTTTGTGATTTGTAATAAACCCGATAGGCCTTTGCCGCCGCCGCAATCTGCTCGGCCGAGCCGGTCAGACCAAGGGCTGTTTCACTGAAAGCCTCTGCATAATCGCCGACCACCTTTTCGGTATCGCGTTCGGGATCAATGGTAATAAAGACCAGATCCACATCACGGCCCTGTTCTTTCAGCAAATCCACCGCCTCGGCATTTCTCGACATGTCAAACGGGCAAACATCGGGGCAGAATGTATAGCCGAAATAGACCAGGGTCGGACGGGTGATTGCTTCCTTCTCGGTAACAGTCGCGCCATTCTTGTCCAGCAGGGAAAACGGGCCGCCAATATCTGCGCCGCCGACATTGCCCTCGCGGCATTGTGCCAGCGGATCGCCCTGATCCTGGCGCGCGAACCAGATATACCCCGCGCTGCCGCCGATCAGAGCCGCCAATGCGGCCGCCGCTGCAATTGCGTAAATCCTGCTCATCGCTTTCTCCACATTCGCGCAATCGGGCACCGGCAGAGCGGGTAACTGATCGACTGTAATGATCGGGCCTCTGGCCCATTGATCCCTTTGAAATCGGGTCGTAACAAGAATTACCACACGAGAAAAGGCGTATCCGCAATGCGACAAATCGCGGGCTTTGGCCTGTTGGCGGGCAGCTCGGCCCATGATCGGGTCTGGCTGCGAACCCTGATCCTGATCCGCTGGCTGGCGATCTGTGGCCAGCTGGCAGCGATCACACTGGTCTCAGAGGGCTTTGGCTTCGATCTGCCGCTGGGCCTTTGCTTTCTCGCCGTCGGCGCCTCGGTCATCGTCAATCTGGTGGTGACGGTGGTTTTCCCCGGCAACCGCCGCCTGTCGGAAACCGGGGCGCTGCTGTCCTTGCTGTTTGACACCGCGCAGCTGGGGTTTCTGGTCTATGTGACCGGCGGGCTGACCAATCCCTTTGCGCTTTTGTTCATCGCGCCGGTCACCATCTCGGCCTCGGTGCTGTCGGTCGGGCCGACGCTGATCCTGGGCGCGGTCTCTATCGCGGCGGTCAGCCTCCTGGCGCAGTTCAATCATCCGATCACCATGCAAAGCGGCGCGGCGCTTGAGATCCCGCAGCTGTTCAACTTTGGTTTCTGGGCCGCGATTGTGGTCGGCATCCTGTTTCTTGGCATCTATGCCCGCCGGATCGCCCGCGAAAGCCGGGCCCTGTCAGACGCGCTGCTGGCAACGCAGATGGCGCTCGCGCGCGAGCAGAAGCTGACCGATCTGGGCGGCGTGGTCGCCGCCGCCGCGCATGAGCTGGGCACGCCGCTTGCCACCATCAAACTGGTCTCGGCCGAGCTGATGGACGAGCTTTCCGACCAGCCAGAACTTTTGGCCGATGCCCGCCTGATCCGCGAACAGGCCGACCGCTGCCGTGACATCCTGCGCGGCATGGGCCGGGCCGGGAATGATGATCTGCAGCTGCGCCAGACGCCGCTTTCCGCGCTGCTGCGCGAGGCTGCAGAGCCGCATCTGAACCGCGGCAAAGAGCTGATCTTCGAACAGGCCCCCGGCAATGACGCCGCAGCCGGCAAAGGCCGCGAGCCCCTGGTGCGCCGCCGCCCCGAGATCATCCACGGGCTGCGCAACCTGATCCAGAATGCGGTCGATTTCGCCCAAAGCCGGGTCTGGATCCGCTATAGCTGGAACGAGCGCGAGATCCTGCTCAGCATCGTCGATGACGGCCCGGGCTATCCCCCCAATATCATCAACCGCATCGGCGACCCCTTCGTGCGCGAACGGCGCAGCGATCAGGATCTGACCCATCGCCCCGAATATGAGGGCATGGGCCTGGGCCTTTTCATCGCCAAAACCCTGCTGGAACGCACCGGGGCCAGCCTGACCTTCACCAATGCCCATGATCCGTTTCAGCCCGGCACAGATCGCAACGGGCGTTCCGGCGCATTGGTAGAGCTGCGCTGGAAAAGCGCCGATCTGCTGGCCCCCAGCACGCAGCCGGGTGCCGCTAATGCGCCAATCCCGATCTGAGCGGCGGCAGCTCGGTTGCCGCCCCCGATTGCCGCCCCCGATTACCGCCCATGACAGAGACAATGGCGCGAAATCAGCGCTGATCGCAGTTAACCCCGCATTAACCGCTCGCACCGTAGAGTTTTCATCATGATGTGATGGTGCGGACAGATATGGAAGCTGACTGGATCCTGTCAATCGGGCTGGTGCTGACGGCGGCGCTGATCGCCATGGCCTGCCTTCTCTTCATGGCCGCGATGCAATCGCGTGCGCCGGCTGCGGCTTCGGTCTTTGGCAGCCGCCTGGCTGAGACGGTGTTCATCTTCGATGGCGAGGCGCTGGTCGATGCGACCCCGCCCGCCCGGGCGCTGATTGCCAATGGTGTCGAATCGGGGGGGCCGTGGTTTCGCGCCCTCTCCCGGCTGGAACCGATGTTCCCAGGCCTTCACACCAGGCTGGAAGGGCTGCAGCGTGAGGGGCGTTTTGTTCTGTGTTCACGCGAGGATGTCAGCCCGCCGCTGGTGCTGCGGGCCGAATATATCGGTGGCCTGACGCGGCTGACCCTGGTTGATGGCGACGGAGAGGCCGCCAGCCCCGGCTCTGACGGCCTGGCCGAGCTGGCCCTGAAAGATGAGCTGGCGCATCTGCATGACACGCTTGCGCGCGCGCCGCTGCCCGTCTGGCGCGAAACCGCCGAGGGCGAGGTGATCTGGGCCAATGGCCCCTATCTCGCCGCCGCCGCCGAACAGCTGGAGCCGGGGAAAGAGCTGACCTGGCCGCTGCCGATCATTTTCCCCCAGGTCGCTGCGCAGGCCGACAACAGCGCGATATCGCAGCCGCATTCTGCCAAAGACGCCCTTTCACGACCCAGGCCCGCCCCGGCTGCAACCCGCGCCTCGCTTACGCTTGGTGAGACAACCTGCTGGTATGACATCCAAAGCCGCCCATTGGCCGGGCGTGGCCCTGGCAGCGGGCGGCTGTGTTATGCGCTGCCCGCAGATGGCCTGGTCGCCGCCGAAAACAGCCTGCATGAGTTTACGCAGACCCTGGCAAAGACCTTTGCGCAGCTGCCGATCGGCCTGGCTATTTTCGACAAGACGCGGGTTTTACAGATGTTCAACCCCGCGCTTCTGGACCTGACCGGCCTGCCGATCGAGTTTCTGATCGCCCGCCCCAGCCTGCCCGCCATGCTGGATACCTTGCGCGAAACCTCGATGCTGCCAGAGCCGAAGGACTATCGCTCCTGGCGCCGCCAGATGGCCGAGATGGAAAAAGCCGCCGCCGAGGGCCTTTTTGAGGAAACCTGGGCGCTGCCATCGGGCCATACCTGGCGCGTCACCGGGCGCCCCCATCCAAATGGGGCGCTGGCCTTCATGGTTGAGGATATTTCAACCGAAATGACGCGCACCCGCCGCTACCGCGCCGATCTGGAACTGGGTCAGGCGGTGATTGACGGCTTGCCCGATGCGGTTGTGGTCTTTGCCCAGGATGGCTCGGTCGCGCTGGCGAATGCTGCGGCCACCCGGCTTTGGGGCCAGAACCCACTTGCCGGAAGCGATGGCAGCCCGGGCGGCAAAGCCATTCACCGCTGGCGCGAAAAGACCGCGCCGACGCTGTTATGGGGCGATCTGGAGCAGTTTATCGGCCTGTTTGGCACCCGTGAGGCCTGGGATGGCGAATTGCGGATGCTGGATGGAAGGTTGCTCAGCTGCCGCGTGGCCCCGATGCCGCATGGCGCAACGCTGGTCACCTTCCGAACAGCCGAGCCTCCGGCGTTAAGTGACGGCTCAGAAGAGGGCGGCCGCGCTATGCTGATCGCCTGACAATCCTGTGCGGCCCGGGCTTAGCCCCGGCGCAGCCAGACATAAAACGCGCCCGCGCCCCCGTGGCGCAGATGGGCCTCGAGCACTTCCTGCACGACGGCGCTTAGTGGGGGCAGCCGCAGCCAATGCGGCACCTGATGACGCAGGGCGCCGGTGGGGCGGGGAACCGGCTCATAGATCTGCTTGCCCTTGCCGGTAATCACCAGCACCAGCCGCTTGCCCGAGGCCTGAGAATGCATCAGAAAACCGATCAACGCCGGATGCGCCCCCGCCAGTGTCATACCATGCAGGTCAATACGGGCCTCAGGTGCCAGCTTGCCCCGCAGCATCTTGCGATGCAGCCCCGCATCCAGCCGCAGGGGCGCGGGCGAGCCATTGGTCAGGCTGGCAGGCAAAGAGATACTGGCGGAAGGTGCGGCGCGTTCGCCAAGGCGAAAGGGCTTTGAGGCGGGCAGCGGCCAGTCGGTGCCAGTTTTACCAAATGCAGCCCCCGGCGCAGCCGTCGGGCCGGGCAGACCCTCTTGCGGGATATGCGCCTCACGTTCGATGTCCTCGGCAATATCAGAGCCGCGCATCGGGCGCAGCGTTCGTGCGACCGCCTGCCAAAGCTCGCGCTCTTCGGGCCTCAGCTGTCTGCGCCGCGCCATCTTAATTCCCGCCCGTCAGTGCCCAGGCGCGGTCGATAGGCAAAAGTTGCACCATTCGCCCGCCATCGCGCACAATCCCGGCGGCATCACCTGCCGCACCGCCATAGCCAAAGAAGATATCCGCCCGCTGCGCCCCTTTGATCGCACCGCCGGTATCCTGCGCCACCATCAGCCGCTGCAGGGGCGCACGCCCCGCTTTCTCAATCCAGACCGGCGCGCCCAGCGGCACGAAGGCCGGATCAACCGCCAGCGAGCGCATCGGCGTGATCGATTTTCCCATCGCGCCAATTGGCCCTTTTTCAGCAGGCAAATCCCTTATCCTGCGAAAGAAAATATATGAGGGATTGTGGTTCAGCAGCTCATTCCCCAGGCCCGGGTTGCGGCGCACAAAACTCTGGATGGTCTGCGCGGAAACCTGATGCGCCGCATAAATTCCGCGCCGCACCATTTCCTGCCCGACAGAGCGATAGGCATGCCCGTTTCGCCCCGCATAGCCCAGGCGGATCACCGAGCCATCGGTCATCTTCACCCGGCCAGAGCCCTGAATATGCAGGAAAAACACCTCGACCGGGTCGTCGATCCAGGCGATCTCCAGCCCTCTGCCCGCCAATGCCCCTGCCTCAATCTGCTCGCGGCTGTAATAGACGCTGCCATCGGTCAGTTCAGGCGGACGGCGATAAAGCGGCCAGGCATAGGTGGGGGTGCGCACCGCAGAGCCGTTCAGTTCCGGTTCATAATAGCCGGTGAACAGCGCGGGCGGCTTGCCGATAATCACCGGACGGAACAGCAGCTCAAAGAATGCCCGCGCCGAGGCATCGTCCTTTGGCACATCACCGGCCAGCTTGCAGACCGGCCGCCACCAGGGGGCATCCAGCTGGGCGCAGGTGACCAGAAAGGCCTCAAGCGCCTCAAGCTGGCCGCCTTCGCGCCAGCCATTCAGCGCCTCGAAGTCGACCATCTCGGCATGCGCATCCTCTGCGCCCGTCACCGCCGCCATCCCGACCAGAAGTGCGAAAAGCAGCCGCCGCAACATGGCATCCCTCAGTCGCCGGTGGCGACCAGCTGCCAGTTTGGATCATCCGCGCCCATCTTGCGGGCAAAGACCCAGACATCGCGCTGCCGTTTGACGCTTTTCGCATCGCCCTCAATGATCGTGCCGCTTTTGTCACGCACCACCGAAGTCAGCTCGCCGACAAAGCGCACTGTCAGCTCGGCAAAGCCGGTCACCTTGTCGAAAGTGGCATCCTGCAGCACCATTTCCTTCAGGCCGATGAAATTCGCCTCGACGGTCAGGCCGCGCGCCTCACGGGCTTTGATCACCTCATCAAAGCTGGCTTCGACCTCATCGCCAAGGAAGGCGCGCACCGGATCCAGCTCGCCGCGCTCGAATGCCATCAGGATCATCTCATAGGCCTGGCGGGCCCCGCTGAGGAAGGGTGTCAGCACGAAAGACGGCTCTGCCGCTTTCATCGCGATCAGGGCCTTTGCCGCTTCACTGTCAGCCGCCACATGGTCGGTGATGTCCTGATCGGCACCACCTTCGATCACCTGGAACTCTTGCCGGGCAGCCGGACGCCCCTCTTCGGGCGGCAGGGCCGGCGGTTTCTCAAACCCGTCCCGCGTCCCCAGCACCGAGCGGAGCTTGAGGATCAGGAAAATTGCGACCCCGGCAAGCACCAGGAGCTGAATCAACGCATTGTTCATCGGCTATCCCATGACATGTCGCCCCCATCCTTTCGGTGAGCCTGCACGGGCAATCAATGGCCCGGGCTGGTCACGAGAGGCTTGGGAAGGCGCGATTGTTCTCTTATGTAGGTTTTACCCGCCCGCAAGTAAACCTTGCCGCACCGAAGCAGTCGCATGAGGACAAAAAATGCCGCGAATTTTGCTCTTTCTGGCCTGGCCACTGGCTGAGATCGGTCTTTTCGTGATTATCGGCGGGGAAATCGGCCTCTGGCCGACACTGGCCTGGGTTGTATTAACGGCACTTGTCGGAATTGTGATCCTGCGGTTTGAAGCCGCGCGAGGGGCGGGACTGATCCGCAGTGGGCTGAGCGGCACTGCGATCTCGCAGGGCGGCGCAATCGGCGATCCGATCAGGGGGCTGATGCGGGCGCTGGCCGGGGTGCTGCTGGTGCTGCCGGGCTTTCTGACCGACGCCCTGGGCATTTTGCTGCTGCTGCCGCCGGTCCAGGCCCTGATGCGCAACCTGGTGACCGCCAAACTCGGCACCCTCAACGCACGCGGCTTTGCCGCCGGGCAGTCGCCCTTTGGCGCCCCCCGCGCGGGCAGCACGAACGACGGCCGCGACGACAGCACAATCGATGGCGAATGGATTGAGCTGCCGCCAGAGGCAAACCGCAACCGCCCCTCACGCTGGACGGAGCCCGAGTAACAGCCAAACGGAAAACCCGTCACAGATCCGGCCAGAGACATTGAGCGCCGCCCCCGCCTCTGCTAGGGGAGGGCGGTATCATTGACGGGCGCGGCCTCTGCCACATCGGCAGCGTAACAGGTGCCGCCCCTTTTCAGGAGGATTTCCATGGCGGAAGAAACACCGGCCGCAGGCGCAAACGGCACCGCAGCACCCCAGGTGCGGATGCAGGTTCTGGCGCAATATATCCGCGACCTCAGCTTTGAGAATGTCGTGGTGCAAAAAGGCCTCGCCGGGGTCGAAGTCCAGCCCGACGTCCAGGTCGCGGTCAGCCTTGACGCCCGCAAGCGCCCCGCAGATCATCAGTTCGAAGTGATCACCAAATTCAAGGTCACCTCGAAGAACAAGAACAATGACGAGACGCTGTTCCTGCTGGAACTGGAATATGCCGGCACTTTCCATATCGAGGGCGTGCCCGAAGATCAGATGCACCCCTTCCTGCTGATCGAATGCCCGCGTCTGCTGTTCCCCTTCGTGCGGCGCATCATCTCTGACATCACCCGCGACGGTGGCTTCCCGCCGCTGAACATCGACAACGTCGACTTCCTCGCGCTTTATCGCCAGGAAATCGCCCGCCGTCAGGCCCAGCCCGCAAACTGAGGCTTTCGCGGATCAGGGTTTCCGCAAACCGAGACATAAAAGGGCGCCCGGCACAGATGATGCGGGCGCCCTTTTTCTTTGATCTGGCAGATTTCTGTGGTCTGCATAGCAGGTTCAGACCCGGTGATAAGGCCCGCCCGCAAGGATGGTCGCGGCGCGGTAAAGCTGCTCGGCCAGCATCACCCGCACCAGCATATGCGGCCAGACCATCTGCCCAAAACTCAGCGAATGATCGGCCCGCGCCCGCAGATCCGGGTGGATACCATCGGCGCCACCGATCACAAAAGCCAGATCCTGCCGCCCCGCATCGCGCCATTTCGCCAAAAGCGCCGCGAAATCGGGCGAGGACATCTGGCGCCCACGCTCATCCATCGTGCAGATCAGCGCCCCTGTGGGAATGGCCCGTGACAAAAGCGCAGCCTCGGCCTCCATGCCGCCGCCCTTTTTATCCTCGACCTCAAGCGCGCTGGCGGGGCCAAGCGCCAGCGCCCGCCCCTGTTTGCCAAAGCGATCCAGATAATCGTCGATCAGGGTGCGCTCGGGCGAGGCCCGCAGCCGCCCGACCACGCAAAGATGCACGCGCACAGCCTGACCCCGCGCTTACAGGGTGCGGGCTGCGCCGACCTGGCCGCTGGGCAGCCACATTTTTTCCAGCTGATAGAATTCACGAACCTCGGGACGGAACACGTGAACGATCACGTCTCCGGTGTCGATCAGCACCCAGTCGCCGGTCTCTTTGCCTTCCATCCGCGAGATGATGCGGAAGGCGTCTTTGAGACGCTCGGACAGTTTTTCGGCAATCGCAGCCACCTGGCGCGACGAACGGCCAGAGCAGATCACCATATAGTCAGCAACATCCGAGCGGCCGCGCAGATCAATCAGCACGACATCTTCGGCCTTGTCATCCTCAACCGAGGCCATGACAGCGTCACGCACGGCATCCGAGCTGAATTCCGTTTGCGCCGGACGTCCGGCACGCGGGGCGACCGGCAGGCCGGTCACAGGGTCAGTATGGGACAGGGAAGTGTCCTCCAAATCAGCGCGCAAGCCCCGCGCCGGGCGTTTCCACATCAGAATAGCACCCAAAGCGGGCAATCTCAACGCCAGGGCGAGCCAAAGCCGGAAAATCTCCCTGATTGCAGCGTGAATTTGACAGATTTTCAGGGCTTCATCACAGAGTTCACGATTGCAGAGCGTCCGAATGGCATCCCCGGAACACAACGAAAAGCTCGCCCTCGCCCTCGAACTGGGTGAAAGGCTCGGCATCAGCCGCGCACAGATGCTTCCGCCTTTCTTGCGCATTTGTAACCGGATCGGCCTGCCGGTCAGACCTTTACACTATATGCCGACATGGCTTCTGCTGTCATTCTTGGCAGCCACATTGGGTTTTCTGTTTTTCGGCCTTTGGTGGGCCCTCAGCCTCTTTGATCTCGAAGGTCATCGCAAACTCGGCTGGGTTTACAGGGTTGGCCCGGCAAGCACTGCAGCCCTTGGCGCATTTCTGGGCGGCGCACTGACGGTTTTCATCCGGATACAAAGCCTTAGCCGTGATCTGCCACGCTGGCGCGATCTTTGACCTCACCCCGGCCCCGGGCCCTCAACCCGGACCATTTCTCCGCAGCCCAGCTCTGCACCGGCATGATGCGGCAATCCTTGATTACGCCGGGATTCGGGCGTAAATAAGCGGCTATGAACGGGTTCATCTATTTCAACATCACCGACCACGCACGCCTTCCGGCGCGTTTTTTCGGCGCGACCCGCAACATTCTCGCACGTCTTTGACGCGGCGGGCCGGATTTCCCGACCCTGACGCCGCGCGAGTTTGTGACACCGAATCTCCGAAAAGCTATCCCAAAAGGTGAGAGCCATGACTGCTCCTAATCCTGCCGCACCCAGAACCCTCTATGACAAGATCTGGGATGATCACGTCGTAGACACCTCTGATGACGGCACCTGCCTGCTTTATATCGACCGCCACCTGGTGCATGAGGTCACCAGCCCGCAGGCCTTTGAGGGGCTGCGTATGAGCGGCCGCAAGGTTCGTGCGCCGGAAAAAACCATCGCCGTGCCCGACCACAACGTGCCGACGACCGAGGGCCGCGAGACCCATATCGACAACGAAGAATCCCGCATTCAGGTGAATGCGCTGGACAAAAACGCCCGCGAATTCGGCGTGGTCTATTACCCGGTGACCGATGTGCGCCAGGGGATCGTCCATATCGTCGGCCCGGAACAGGGCTGGACGCTGCCGGGCATGACAGTGGTCTGCGGTGACAGCCATACCGCGACGCATGGCGCCTTTGGCAGCCTTGCACATGGGATCGGCACCTCTGAGGTCGAGCATGTTCTGGCGACGCAGACGCTGATCCAGAAGAAATCGAAGAATATGAAGGTCGAGATCACCGGCAAGCTGCTGCCGGGCGTGACCGCGAAAGACATCACCCTTGCGGTGATCGGCGAGGCCGGAACCGCAGGCGGCACCGGCTATGTCATTGAATATTGCGGCGAAGCGATCCGCGATCTGTCAATGGAAGGCCGGATGACGGTCTGCAACATGGCCATCGAGGGTGGCGCCCGCGCTGGCCTGATCGCGCCCGATGAAAAGACCTTCGCCTATTGCATGGGCCGCCCCCATGCGCCCAAAGGCGCCAAATGGGAGGCCGCGGTCGCCTATTGGAAGACCCTTTTCACCGACGAGGGCGCGCATTTCGACAAGGTCATCACCATCAAGGGCGAGGATATCGCCCCGGTCGTGACCTGGGGCACCAGCCCCGAGGATGTGCTGCCGATCTCTGCCACCGTGCCTTTCGCCACTGACTTCCAGGGCGGCAAGGTCGAGGCGGCACAGCGCTCGATCGACTATATGGGCCTGACGCCTGGCATGAAGCTGACCGATGTGAAGGTTGACGCGGTGTTCATCGGGTCCTGCACCAATGGCCGGATTGAAGACCTGCGCGCTGCAGCCGCGATCCTGAAGGGCAAAAAGCTGGCCCCGGGCGTGCGCGGCATGGTCGTGCCGGGCTCTGGCCTTGTGCGACTGCAGGCCGAGGAAGAGGGCCTGGCACAGATCTTCACCGATGCGGGCTTTGAATGGCGTCTGGCCGGGTGCTCGATGTGCCTGGGCATGAACCCCGACCAGCTGGCCCCGGGCGAGCGCTGCGCCGCCACCTCGAACCGCAATTTCGAGGGCCGGATGGGCCGTGGCGGGCGCACGCATCTGATGTCGCCCGTAATGGCGGCGGCGGCGGCAATTACCGGACACCTGACCGATATTCGTGATATCATGGCCGAAACCGTCTGAATTCACAAAGTCGAAAGGATTACGAGTCATGAAGGGTTCTACCGCCAGCATCGTTGCAGGTGCGCTTGCATTCATCGCGGGCCTTATCGCGCTTATCTTCCCGCTGCCCGCCTCGCTGGCGGTCACGGTTTTCGTGGGCGTGGCCTTTCTGGTCGCGGGCGCCCTGGGCCTGTTCGCAGCTTTCAGCGACAGCGAGATGCCCTCGCGCGGCTGGGTGATGCTTTTTGCGCTGATGCAGCTGATCCTGGGCGTCTGGCTGCTGGCCAATCCGCTGGCAGGCCTGATCTCGCTGACCATCATGGCGGGCGCTTTGTTCTTCGCCACCGGCGTTTTGCGTCTGGTCTGGGCCTTCCGGCTTGGGGTCAGTGCTGGGCAAAGCTTCTGGGTCCTGATCCTCTCGGCGCTTTTGTCGATCGGCCTTGGTCTTTACGTGCTGTTCTTCCTGCCCGCTGCCAGCGCGATCCTGCTTGGAACCCTGCTTGCCATCGAACTGATTTCCGTCGGCGTCGCCCTGATTGCGATGGGCGTCGCGCTGAAAAAACTCCAATAGGCAATCCCAATGGATAAATTCACCACCATCACCGGGATCGCGGCACCAATGCCGCTGGTCAATATCGACACCGATATGATCATCCCAAAGCAGTTTCTGAAGACGATCAAGCGTTCGGGCCTCGGCGTGAACCTGTTCGACGAGATGCGCTATACGCCCGATGGCAAGGAAATCCCCGATTTCGTGCTGAACCAGCCCGCCTGGCGCGAAAGCCAGATCATCGTCGCGGGTGACAACTTTGGCTGTGGCTCTTCACGCGAACATGCCCCCTGGGCGCTGCTGGATTTCGGCATCCGCTCTGTGATCTCGACCTCTTTTGCGGATATTTTCTACAATAACTGCTTCAAGAACGGCATCCTGCCGATCGTGCTGCCGCAAGAGGCGGTCGATCATCTGATGGATGACGCGCGCAAAGGGGCCAATGCCCGGATCACCGTCGATCTGGAGAACCAGACCGTGACGGCCGCAGATGGCACCGCCTTCGCCTTTGAGGTGGATGCGTTCAAAAAGCACTGCCTTCTCAACGGCCTGGACGATATTGGCCTGACGATGGAAAAGGTCTCGGCAATCGACGCCTTTGAAAAGCAGAACGCTGCTGCCCGCCCATGGGCCTGACCGGGATATAGCCGGGGCGTTACGCCCTGCGAAAGCGACCCTGCGGCGCGGCATCATGGATGCCGCGCTTTTTCATGCGCGCCGTCTGGCCTGACGTAATTTTTCTGCCGAATTAACGGATGATTTCCGCTTTTGCTCCATTCTTGCAACATCTCTGCCCTGTTTAGGTCACAGGAGTGCGCTTTGATGCGGATGATCGTTGCTTCACCGGGCGAAAGAAGGCAAATTTTGGGCAAAATTGAGGCGATCCGCCGCAATGTCGGTGGGATCATGGGAAACAGGAAGCGGCGTCGTATCGCTTCCGTCCATGTTGAGGATGTGAAGGCAGTGGTCTCACGCATGACCGGCGCATTGGTGCGCGCATTTCTGGTGATGATTCTCATCGCCACGCCCTCGGTTATTTTGCCGGGGACGGGCCCTGACACCCAACAGATGGTGGCGCTGATTGCGCTGTTTGGCGGCGTGCTGACCTTTGCCGAATATAACGCCGTCTATCCCAGCCTGATCGAGTTTCGGGATGCGCCGCCCTTTAACCGTGTGCGCTTTCTGGCCCTTTTCCTGACTGTTCTCATCCTGTCGGTCATTGAGGCCGCCAGCATCGCCCCCACCTCAATCTCTCGCCTGTTTGAGGCTATCGGCCTTTTGATCGGGCAATCTCTCGACTTTCCCTATTCGCCCGTCCGCCTGGCAACCCTGATGATGGCCGAGGGGGCAACCCCCTCAGAGCTGACAGCCGTGCGTACTGCCGCCGGAACCGCCTATATCATCTCACTGATATCACTGGCGTTTTTCGTTGTTATCTTCAAGCTGAAGGGCTGGCCGTCGCGCCATAAGGATTTCAACGTCTGGGTCAATCTGCCAACATTCGAGCCGACTGCCGGCGGCGATGTTGTTGACCGGCTGGAAAGAGACGCGCGCCTTAACCTTTCCTTAGGCTTTTTGCTGCCATTCCTGATCCCGGCGGTGGTTAATCTGGTATCCAGCGGGTTCAGCCCGGTCACACTGACCTCGCCGCAGACACTGATCTGGACGATGGCAGCATGGGCATTCATTCCGGCCTCACTTCTGATGCGCGGTGTGGCGATGGGCCGGATTGCCGCGATGATCCGCCAAAGGCGCGTTGCAAATCTGCCGCCAGGCACGCCCGGGATCGTCGCCGCCGCCTGATCACGCCCCCCCGTGCGGCGGGCTTAAGCCTGCTGATCTGGATCAGCGCGGGCTTTCTGACGCTGATCGCGCCCGTGGCAAGCGCCGAAGAGGGCAGCCTCAAACTGGTTTTATGGAATATCGGGCTGGAGCGGAAAGGCCCTGGCCTGCTCTTGCGGGATATCGCCAGCGGCAAGGATGAGCAGACCGAGGCCGCGCTGCGCGTTCTGGCCAGCCTTGATGCCGATGCAATCGTGCTGGCGGGCTTTGATTATGATCACGGGCTGATCGCCGCCAATCGCTTTGCCGACCGCCTGGCCGCAGCGGGGCCGGAATATCCCCATCTTTTCGCCCTGCGGCCCAATCGCGGCATGGCCACGGGGCTGGATCTGGATGGGGATGGTCGTCTGGGCGGGCCCGGCGATGCGCAGGGTTTTGGCTATTTCTCTGGCCAGTCGGGCATGCTGATCCTGTCCAAACTACCCATAAACCGAGGGGCTGTCCGCGATTTCAGCGCATTTCTCTGGGCCGACTTGCCTGGGGCGCTATGGCCCTCCACCCTGCCCCCCGCCGCGCGCCAACAGCTGCGCCTGTCCACGACCGGCCATTGGCAGGTGCCGCTGATCCTGCCTGATGGCGGGCGGCTGGATCTGCTGGCATGGCATGGTGCGCCGCCGGTTTTCGGGGCCGAAGGCGGGGTGAACGCACGCCGAAACCACGATGAAACCGCGTTCTGGATCGCCCTGCTTGAGGGGCGCCTGCCCGCCCCCGCCCCCGAGACCCCCTATGTGGTCATGGGTATCACAAACCTTGACCCCGAAGATGGAGACGGGCGCAAAGAAGCCATTCGCAGCCTGATTTCCCATCCAAAGCTGCAAGATCCTGCGCCCCGCAGCAGCTGGCAGCCGCCGGATGAGGCGGGCCATAGGGGGGATACAGCGCTTGATACCGCGTTTTACAAGCAAACCGGGGGCTTACGGGTCGGCGTCATTTTGCCCGATGCGGGTCTGACGGTGATTGGTGCGGGTGTTTACCGCCCTGCCCCAACGGATCCGGCAGCGGCAGATGCGGCCGCCGCCTCGCGCAGTTTTCCGGTCTGGGTCAGGCTGCGCCTGCCTTCGCCTTCCCCGTAACACGCATCACCAGCACATAAAGCGCGGGCACCATGAAAAGCGCAATCGCGGTCGAGGCGACCATCCCCCCCAACACCCCGATGCCGATGGCATGCTGCGCCGCAGCCCCCGCCCCGCTTGCCAGCGCCAACGGCAAAACCCCAAGCGCGAAGGCGAAGGATGTCATCAGAATAGGCCGCAGCCGCGCCTCGGCCGCCGCGCGGGTGGCGGCGATCAGCGCCATCCCCTGCTTTCGTCGCGCCTCGGCAAATTCCACGATCAGGATCGCGTTTCGCGCCGCAAGGCCGATGGTCGTCAGAAGGCCAACCTTGAAATAGACGTCATTCGACTGCCCAAAGCCCCAGGCCGCCAGCAACGCCCCAAGGATCCCGACCGGAACCGCCAGCATCACCGAGAACGGCACCGACCAGCTTTCATAAAGCGCCGCCAGCGCCAGGAACACCACCAGCGCCGACATGGCAAAAAGCAGCGGCGCCTGGTTTCCGGCCAGTTTTTCCTGATAGGACAGGCCGGTCCATGCAATCGCGTAGCCGCCCGGCATCTCGGCGACGATTTCCTCTAACGCCTCCATCGCGGCCCCGGTCGAGACATCCGCCCCCGGATTGGCCGAGATCGAGATCGCCCGCGTGCCGCCATAGCGGTTCAGCGTCGGCGAATTCTCTGACCAGCTTTGCGTCATGAAACTGGCGAAGGGCACCATCTCGCCATCGCGGTTGCGAGCGTGCCAGGCGTTCACATCCTCGGGCTGCATGCGGTATTCGGCGCGGCCCTGGACGATCACCGGGCGCAGCTCTGTGCCCAGCTCAAAATCATTCACCTCGCGGCCAGAAAAGATCACCGACAGCATCGAATTGACCTCAGACACCGTCAGCCCCATGGCCCTTGCGCGGCTTTGGTCGACATCAAGGCGCAGGGCCGGGCGGCGCGAGGGCTCATGCCCGCGGAACCCGGTTGCCACGCCGCGTTCCTGGGCAAGCATTGCCAGCTGCATCGCCACCTCTTCCAGCGCCGCCTGGCCATGCCCGGCCTGGTCGATCAGATAGAAGGAAATCCCGGCAGAGCTGCCGACACCCTGGATCGCAGGCGGTTGATTTACTGTGATATTTCCGGCGCGATGGCCGTTGAACTGTGCGTTCGCAATCCTCTCAAGCCGGGCGGCAGAAAGGCCGGGGCGTTCAGCAAAGGGTTTCAGCCGCACGAACAGCATCGCGGTATTCGGCCCACCACCACCCCAGACAAAGCCAAGCGCGGTCATCGCGGTGTCAACCGTCGCCCCTTCTTCCCCGGTCAGCCAGGCCGCAACCTCTTCGGTCACCGCCCGGGTCTGCGCCAGCGTCGCCCCCTCGGCCAGGCGCAGCTGCACCGTCATCATCCCCTGATCCTCTTGCGGCACGAAGGACGAGGGCAGCTGACGAAACAGCTGGAAAGAGCCCCAGCTGATCGCCACCAGGATCGCCAGAACGACAAAGGGCACCCGCATCGCCTGGGCCGAAATCGCGCCATAGCCCGTCGTCGCCCGATCCATCCCGCGATTGAAGACCCGCGCAAACCAGTTGCCGCCACTGTGATCGCGCGGCTTCAGGATCGCAGCGCACATGGCAGGCGACAGGATCAGCGCCACCGCCAGCGACAGCACCATGGCCGAGATGATGGTGACCGAGAACTGACGGTAAATCACCCCGGTCGACCCGGTCATGAAGGCCATCGGCAGGAACACCGAGGACAGCACCAGCACGATGCCGACCAGCGCCGACGAAATCTGCCCCATCGAGCGCCGCGTCGCGGTGACCGTGTCGAGGCCCGGCTCTTCCTCAAGCTGGCGCTCGACATTTTCGACGACAACGATCGCGTCATCGACCAAAAGGCCGATGGCCAGCACCATGGCAAACATGGTCAGCGTGTTGATCGAATAGCCCAGCAGCGACAGCACCCCGAATGTGCCCAAAAGCACCACCGGAATGGCGATCACCGGGATGATCGTCGCCCGCCAGCTTTGCAAAAACACCAGAATCACGATGAAAACCAGCGCCACTGCCTCGGCCAGCGTTTTCCAGACCGTCTGGATCGATTCCTCGATAAAGGGAGAGGTATCAAAGGGATAGGCCACCTCGACCCCTTCGGGGAAGGCCGGGGCCAGGGCGGCTAGCGTTTCGCGCACCCGTTTCGCCGTTTCGACCGCATTCGCGCCTGTGGCCAGCGTGACCGAGAACCCCGCCGCATTGGCCCCGTTGAACAGCGCCGAGCGGCCATAGCTGGTCTGCCCGATCTCTATCTGCGCCACATCGCCCAAAAGCACCTCGGCGCCGCCCGCCTCGACCCGCAGGCGGATCTGCGCGAACTGATCGACCGAGGAAAGCTGCGTCTGCGAGGACAGCGCGACCGTCAGCTGCTGGCCCGGCACCGCCGGATCGGCCCCCAGCGAGCCGACCGAGACGGTTGAATTCTGATCGGCAATCGCCGCCGTCACATCGGCCGCGGTGATCTGGAACTCGGCCATTTTCATCGGGTCCAGCCAGACCCGCATCGCATAGCCCGCCGAGAAACTGTCAACCGCGCCAACGCCGTCGATGCGCAAGACCGCATCTTCCACCAGCTGCGTGGTCAGATCGCCCAGCTGCAGCGTCGAATAACGGTTGTCGGGCGAGACCAGCGCCCCCACCATCAAAGAGCTTTCGCCCGCCCGCTCGACCTCGGTGCCGCGTTCGCGCACCACCAGCGGCAGGCCCGATTCCGCCAGCGAGACCTTGTTCTGCACCTGGATCTGCGCTGATTCCGCGGTGACATTGTCGCCAAAAACCAGTTCAACCCGGCTGCGCCCGGTGGCCGAAGAGCTGGAGGTCATGAACAACAGCCCATCCAGCCCGGTCATCGCATCCTCGATCACCGAAGTGACCGAGTTCTCTGTCGCCTCGGCCGAGGCGCCGGGGTAATTCGCGGTGACGCTGATGCGGATCGGGGCGATGTCGGGATATTGTTCTACCGGCAGCGACCAGACCGACCAGCCGCCAAACAGCATGGTAACGATGGCCAGAACCCAGGCGAAAACCGGGCGGGTGATGAAAAACTGCGCCATGTTTTAATTGCCCGCGCTGCCAGTGGCGGCCTCGGGCAGATCGCGCACCACGCCTTCATCGTCGATCGTCACCAGCACCGGGGCAAGCGCCCGCCCCTCACGCAAAGTGCTGATCCCATCCAGCAAAAGCCAGTCGCCCGGCTGCAGCCCGGCCTGCACCACCCAGGACGAACCAGAGGTGCCAACCTCAGTCAGAAAGCGCTTTTCGGCCTTGCCATCAACGACAACCCAGCCCGACAGCCGGCCATCCCGCTCGCGCTGCGTGGCCCGTTGCGGCACCAGGATCGCCTGCTGCTGACCCAGCTCCATCTCGGCACGCACGAACATGCCAGGCGCGATCACCCCGCCGGGATTGGCCATCTCAAAGCGCAAAACCCGCGTGCCCGTCGAAGAGGACACCGTGGCCGAGGCCGAGAGCAGCCGCGTCTCACCGCTGACCCGCCTGCCGCCGTCCAGCACGATCTGCAGCTCTGGCGGCTGCAGCACGATCTCGCCGCGCTCGGCCCGCGCCTCGATGGCAAGGCGGCTTTGATAGGGTTCTGACAGGTCGATCAGCACCGGATCGACCTGCACAATTTCAGCCAGTGGCTGGGCCTGGCCCTGGGTCACCAGATCCCCGACCGAGACCTGCGCCACCCCCACAATCCCGGTGATCGGGGCGCGGATCGTGGTCCAGTCCAGCTGGGCGCGGGCCAGCTCGGCCCCGGATTGCGCATCGGCAAGGCTGGCGCGGGCCTTCAGAAGATCGGTTTCCGCCAGATCCAGCGCCGCCTGGCTGGTCGCGCTGCCCCGCAGGGCGCTGACGCGGCCATAGGCGGTCTCAGCCGATTTCAGATCAGCCTCTGCCCGGGCAACCGCCGCCTCGGCCGAGGCAAGGGCTGTGCGCCAGGTCAGCGGATCAATGGTGAAAAGCGGCGTGCCCGCCTCTACCCTGGTGCCGGGCGCGTAAAGGATCGCGGTGATCTCGCCGCCAACGCGGGGGCGCAGCTGGGTCGCGGCCAGGGCAACCGCGCGCCCGGTCAGGGTCTGGCGCACCGGAACCGTGCTTTCCTCGACCACGATATATCCGGCGGTCACGCCCTGATCGGGGGCCGTCTGCGCCTCTGCCCGCGCGGTCACGCAAAGGCCAAAAGCGGCCAGGGCCAACGCGATATTAAGGGGGCGGCGTCGGAATATGGTCAGCATGGGTTGAATTTCGCCTCTGCTCTGCCCGTTCGGGTGTTTTTCTCTTTGGGCTCTGCCCCATACTGACACGTAAAAGCGACAGTTTTCCGGCGCAGATTGCCAGGTTTTTTGCATATTGGCGCAGAACACGCCTTTTGCGCCAGGATATTGCCCTCAATCTTCCCTGCATTGCCCCATCCTGCCAGCAGAACTTTGTCGCAAAGTGGTAAATCCACTGTGAAGGCTGGTGGAAAGGCGGCCCGGTGACGGTCCGCCCCGCGCCGCCACGCCCCTGCACGGGCAGTCCAGATCGGGCCATTTCATAGGGTCAGATAGCGTTGCATCTGGATTTATTTCCCGCCAGTGCCGATAAGCGCGATATGACCAGATCCTTGCAAAACCCCCAGCCAGCAACCGCCAGCGCCACTGATGACGCGCTTGGCGCCCTTCTGACCCTGCCAAAGCCCGAGGTCGCCGATGCGATCATCGAACGGGCGCTGGCCGCCCATTGGGGCCTTACCGGCCGGATGGAGCCTCTGGCGGGTGAGCGTGATCTGAACTTCTGCCTGACCACGGATCAGGGCGGAAAATACCTCGTCAAGCTGACCCATCCGGCCGAAAGCCTCGGGATGACCGAGTTTCAGACCGAAGCGCTGGTGCATGTCGCAGATACGGATCCGACGATCCCGGTGCCACTGGTGATCCGGCCCGCCGATGGGGCGCTTTGGGCGGCGCTGCCAGAGGGGCGGCTGCGGGTCTACTCCTGGCTTTCGGGCGTGCCGATGCATCTGACGCCGCGATCTGACGCGCAGGCGGTGGCCTCGGGGGATGCGCTGGCGCGGCTGACGAAGGCGCTGGCGGGATACAGCCATCCGGCGGCAGATCATGTGCTTTTGTGGGATATCCGGCAGACGCCGCGCCTGATGCCGCTGCTGCCCTCGATCCAGGATCCGGAACTGCGCGAAGAGGCCACGGCTTTTGTCGCCCGCTTTGCCGCCGATATCGCGCCGCGCCTGAAGGATCTGCCCTGGCAGATTTGCCATGCCGACCTGAACCCGCATAACCTGCTGGTCGACCAGGGTCAGCCCGATCAGATCACCGGCCTGCTGGATTTCGGCGATATGGTCTGGACCCCGCGCATCTGTGACATGGCCGTCGCCGCCGCCTATCAGATCGACCCGGCCCGCCCGCTGGAGAGGCTGTCGCTGTTTGTGCGCGCCTATTGCGCCGTGCAACCGCTGAACGCTTCAGAGCTGGATCTTCTGTTCGATCTGATCACCGCGCGGATGGTGACCACGCTGTCGATCACCTCCTGGCGGGCCGCGCGTTACCCGGAAAACGCGCCCTATATTCTGCGCAATGCGCCTGCCGCCCGGGCCGGGCTGGCCGCATTCCGCGCGATTGGCGCAGATGCCGCCGCCCGCGCCTTCCATCTTGCAGCGAAAGGGGCCTGAGATGACCCGTGGAACCATGGTCAACGCCTTTGACCGCGCCACCGCGCAGCTGTCGCCAGCCGATGACGCGCTGGTCTCACGCCGCGAGGCGGCACTTGGGCCCGCTTATCGGCTGTTTTACGAGACCCCGGTGCATCTGGTGCGCGGCGAGGGCGTCTGGCTTTATGACGCTGACGGCAACCCTTGGCTTGATTGCTACAACAACGTGGCCTCGGTCGGTCATTGCCACCCCCGCGTGGTCGAGGCCATGGCGAAACAGGCATCGACGCTGGCGACCCATACCCGCTATCTGCACGAAGGCATCCTGGACTATGCCGAGCGCCTGCTGGGCTATTTCCCGCCCGCGCTTTCGCATGTGATGTTCACCTGCACCGGGTCTGAGGCCAATGATCTGGCCTACCGCATCGCCCGCGCGGCGACGGGGGGCACGGGGGTGATCGTGACATCAAACGCCTATCACGGCGTGACGCTGGCCACGGCTGAGATGTCGATGTCGATCGGCCCGGCAGTCGCACCCGGGGCAAACGTGTTCCCGGTGCCCGCACCGACCCTGGCCAATTACCCCGGCGGCGTGGCGGCGGGCTTCTCCCAGGCCATCCGCGACGCCTGCGCGAAAATGCGCGAACAGGGCATCCGCCCGGCCATGCTGATCGTCGACACGATCTTTTCCTCAGACGGGCTGATCACCGGGCCAGAGGGCTTTCTGAAAGACGCAGCCGATGCGATCCGGGCCGAGGGCGGGCTTTTCCTCGCCGATGAGGTGCAGCCGGGTTTCGCCCGCACCGGGGCCGCGATGTGGGGCTTCCAGCGCCATGGCGTGGTGCCGGATATGGTCTCAATGGGGAAACCGATGGGCAATGGCTATCCCGTCGCAGCGCTGGTGATGCGCCCCGAGGTTATCGCCGACTTCGGTGCTAAGGCGCGGTATTTCAACACCTATGGCGGCAATGCGGTGGCGGCAGCGGTAGCAGGCGCGGTGCTTTCCGTGATCGAGGATGAGAGGCTTTTGGACAATGCCCGCGCATCGGGGGCCGCGCTTCTGGCGGGCCTTGATGATCTGGCCACGAAGCATCCCGCCCTGGGCGAGCGGCGTGGGGCCGGGCTGTTTGTCGCGGTCGATATTCTGGAAGACGGTCAGCCCTCGGCCGAAGCGGCAGCGCGGGTCGTCAATCGCCTGCGCGATGCGCGGGTGTTGATCTCGGCCTCAGGCGCCAAAGGCGATGCGCTGAAGATACGCCCGCCGCTGCCCTTCGGGGCAGATCACGCCGAACGCTTTATCGAGACGCTGGACAAGGTGCTCGCTCAGTAACCAAAACCCCCGCCAGGATCGCTGGCGGGGGTTTTTCATTCTCTGCCGTCAGGCCTTTTTGCGCCTGGACAGCATCAGCACGGCGGCAATCACCACAGTGCCGACGATGATGATAAAGGCCGCCGAGGCAATCGCCGGGCTGATATTCTCGCGCAAAGTCGAGAACATCTGCCGCGCCAGCGTCCGCTGGTTCGGCCCGGCGACGAACAGCGTCAGCACCACCTCATCCAGCGAGGTCGCAAAGGCCAGCGCCCCCCCCGACAGCACCCCCGGCATCGCCAGGGGCAGCGTCACCAGCGAGAACACCTTCCAGGGCGGGGCCCCAAGGCTTTCGGCGGCGCGTTCCACCCGGCGGTCGATCCCCGTCAGCGCACCCGAGACCGAGATCACCACGAAGGGCATCGCCACCACCGTATGCGCGATGATCACCGACCAATAGGTCGAGTTGAAGCCCAGCCGCACGAACAGCGCCTGCATGCCGACGCCCAGCACCACCGCCGGCACCACCATCGGCAGCAAAAACAGCGTGCGGATCTGCGACTTCATCCCCAGATCCTGCGAGCGCAGCCCAAGCGCCGCCAGCGTGCCCAGCACCGTCGCCAGCGCCGTTGTCGCCAGCGCGATGATCAGGCTGTTGACGATGGCCCGGCTCCAGACCGAGTTGATGACCAGTTCCTCAAACCAGCGGGTCGAGAAGGCCGGGATCGGATAGGTCAGAAACGCGCTTGAGGTAAAAGCCAGCGGCAGGATCACCAGCAAGGGCGACAGCAGGAAGACGACGATCAGCGTCGCATAGATCGCTTTTGCATATTTCATCATGCTTACCTCGCCTGGATCGGGTCGCGCGACAGGCGGTTATAAACCGCATAAAGCGCAAGCGTCAGCACCAGCAGGATCAGACCGATAGCGGCGGCCATGCTCCAGTTGGCGGACCTGGTGGCATATTCGGCGATCACCGAGGAAATCATCTGATCCCCCGCCCCGCCCAGCAGCGCGGGCGTGATGTAATAGCCGATCGAGGTCATGAAGACGAGAAGCGCGCCGGAAATCACGCCCCGCAGCGACAGGGGCAGCAAGACCCGCAGGAAGGCGCGGATCGGGTGTGCGCCCAAAGAGGCCGCCGCGCTCATCAGGTTGCCGGGCACGGTGATCAGGACTGAGTAGATCGGCAGCACCATGAAGGGCAGCAGCACATGCGTCATCGCCAGCACCACGCCGAAACGGTTGTAGATCAGCGCCAGCGGGCCAGAGGTAATGCCAAGCCCGGTCAGAACCTGGTTGATGATGCCATTGTCCTGCAGGATGATCATCCAGGCCGCGGTGCGCACCAGCAGCGAGGTCCACAGGGGCAAGAGAACCGCCCCCAGCAGCACCGCCCGCTTCCACCCCGTCACCGAGGCCGCGATCATCGCATAGGGCAGCCCGATCACCAGGCAGCACAGCATGACCAGCGCCGAGGTCCAGAGCGTGCGCATCAGAATGGTGAAATTGGCCGAAGTTCCCTCTTTCATTGCGACGACCGAACCGGCGCTGTCGCGCTCCATATCCACGGCGGCCAGCAGGAAACTGTCGGTATAGGGCGAGGCATTGTCCTGGATCGCCTTCCAGAAGGCCGGGTCGGCCCAGCGTTTATCAACCTCGGCCAGATCGACATCGGGGTTTTCGCGCACCGCCGTGACGGTTTTCCCCATCAGCGAGCGGAACCCGGATTTCGAGGAATTCAGGCGGCGCGTCACATCGCCCACCGCCTGATCGTCGGTTGCGCCAACAATATCAGCGCGGAAGGCAGCCTGGATCTCAGCCGAGGGCGCACCCTCACCATCCCAGTCACCGATCAGGTCAGCCGTGCGCGGCAGAACCCGCGAGACCGCCGGGTCAGAGACCGATTGCGTGATGACGGTGATCAGCGGCCAGACGAAAAACAGACCGAGGAAAAACAAAAGCGGCGCGATCAGGATCAGCGCCCTCAGACGGGGTGATCCTTTCATGGTGCGATCACCCAGCCATCCTGGGCGCGGAAGCCGAGGCTGACCTTCGCGCCATTCTCCCATTCCGAGACCTTGCGGTTGATCCGCGCGATGATGCGGCCAGCGGCTGTCTCGATCACCACGCGCAGATGGTCGCCCTGGTAAACGGTGTCGGTGACCTCACCCGCCAGGGTGTTCACGCCTGCGGGGGCCTCGCCCTGCGGGTAGATGTCGATCCGCTCGGGGCGCAGCGACAGAAGGCCCTTATCGCCCGTGCTGAACCCGGGCAGGCCGTGGCTTTGGAAGCTGGCGCCACCGGGCAGCGTCAGGGTCAGGGTCTCGCCGGAAATGGCGGAAACCGTGCCTTCCAGCAGATTGGTCTCGCCGATGAACTCGGCCACGAAACGGTTGGCGGGATGGTCGTAGACCTCACGCGGGCTGGCGCATTGCTGGATCTGGCCGTGATTGAAAACGGCAATCCGGTCGGACATGGTCAGCGCCTCGTCCTGGTCATGGGTGACGAAGATGATCGTCAGGCCAAGGCGGTGATGCAGGTCGCGGATGTCCAGCTGCATCTGCTCGCGCAGCTGTTTGTCGAGCGCGCCAAGCGGCTCATCCATCAGGACGACGCGCGGCTCGAACACCAGTGCACGGGCAAGCGCCACACGCTGCTGCTGGCCGCCCGAAAGCTGGCCCGGCAGGCGGTCGGCCAGATGGCCAAGCTGCACCATATCCAGCGCCTTCTGCACCCGCTCGGCGGTTTCGGCCCTGGCGGTGCCGCGCATATCCAGCGGGAAAGCGACGTTTTTGGCGATGCTCATATGCGGGAAAAGCGCGTAATTCTGGAAGACGACGCCCATATCGCGCTTATAGGTCGGCAGATCGTTGATCTTCTGCCCATCCAGCACAATCGCGCCGGCGCTGACGGTTTCGAACCCCGCCAGCATCATCAGAAGCGTGGTTTTACCAGAGCCCGACGGGCCCAGCAGACTGACAAACTCGCCGCGCGCGATGTCGAGATCGAGATCCTCGACCACCCGGACCGTGCCGTAATCCTTGGTGACCTTTTGAAAGCGGATGAAGTTTTCGGACACTGGACCCCCTGAAATCTTTCTGCGCCGGGGTGTCCGCGTCGGTATGATCTCAGAAATCCCCGGGCCAGTCTTATTCTTATTGTTTGTCGCCAAAAGCAACAGACCGGCCGGGGTGATCCCGGCCGGTCTGGTCGTGTTATTGCGCGACCCAGGCGTTGAAACGCTCGGTCAGCTCTTCGGAATTGTCGACCCAGTAATCCACATCGAGATTCACCGAGACCGCCAGGTTGTCGGCATAGGTCGGCAGATCGACGGCGAATTCAGCCGGAACCATTTCAGCCGCCGCTTTGACCGGCAGACCATAGGCGATGTGCTCGGGCAGTTTCGACAGATTTTCCGGCGCATTCGAGAAGGCGATGAAGTCCTGGCCCGCGTCTTTGTTTTCAGCCCCTGCCAGGATCACCCAGCTGTCGACCGCATAGATCGACTGGTTCCAGACCAGTTTCAGATTGGTGCCCTCAGTGCGGTTAAGCCCGGTGATGCGGCCGTTATAGACCGAGGACATCACCACATCGCCGGTTTGCAGCATCGAAAGCGGTTGGGCGCCAGCTTCCCACCAGACAAGGTTCGGGCGCAGTTCATCGAGTTTCGCGAAGGCGCGGTCCACGCCTTCGGGCGTTGCCAGCACGTCATAAACCTCAGCGCCCGAAACACCATCGGCCATCAGCGCCGCTTCCAGCGCATATTTTGCCGATTTGCGCAGGCCACGCTTGCCGGGGAATTTCTCGACGTTCCAGAAATCTTCCCAGCCCTGCGGCTGTGCGTCGGTCAGCTTGTTGCCGTCATAGGCGATGGCGACCGACCACACGATATGGCCCGCGCCGCAATCGGTCGCGCCGCCGTCGATATAGCTGTCTTTGCCGCCCAGCTTTTCCCAGTCGAGTTTCTCATAGATGCCATCGGCGCAGCCAAGCGCCAGCTCTTCGGCCTCGACCTGGACCACATCCCAGTTCGGGGTGCCCGCTTTGACCTTGGCCTGCAGCACGCCATAGCCGCCCTCCCAGGCCTCATCGAGCACCGGCTTGCCGGTCAGCTCGGCGAAGGGTTTGAAGAACAGCTCGCGCTGCGCATCCTGGAAATTGCCGCCGAAAGAGACGATGGTCAGGTCACGCGCACTTGCTGCAGTGCCCGCCAGCGTCAGCGCCGCGCCAACCGCCATTGCACGGGCAAGCCTGGGGCCGAATGCGGAAATCTTATGTGTTTTTTGCATGATTTTCTCCCTGTTGATCAAATTTTGCGCTGCCAGGCGGGGAAAGGCAAGCCCCCGCCTGGGCAGCCTGAGCTCAGTTCTGTTCGAGGCGGAATGCCGCCGCGCGGCGGTGCCCTTCGAGGCCTTCGGATGCGCTTTGACGGATCGCAGGCTCGGCCACCTGACGGATCGCGTCATCTTCCAGCCATTGATGGGTGCAGATCTTCACATAGGCCCCAACCCAAAGCCCGCCGGTATAGCGGCCCGCCGCCATGGTCGGCAGCGTGTGGTTGGTGCCGATGCATTTGTCGGAATAGACCACCGAGGCATTTTCCCCAATGAACAGCGAGCCGTAAGAGGTCAGCTTCAGCGCGAAACCCTTCGGGTCTTTGGTGTGAACCTGGAGGTGTTCCGCCGCGATCAGGTCGGAAACCTCGATCATGGTCGCATCATCGGGGACGAGGATGATCTCACCATAGTCACGCCAGGCCTCGGCCGCGACGGGGGCGGTGGGCAGGTCTTTCAGCTGACGCTCGACCTCAAGCAGCACCGCCTCGGCCAGGGCTTTGTCGGTGGTGATCAGGCCAACGCGGGTGCGGATGTCATGCTCGGCCTGGGCCAGCAGATCGGTGGCGATCATGCGCGGATTGCCGGTTTCATCGGCCAGCGTATAGATCTCGGACGGGCCTGCCAGCTGGTCGATGCCGACCGGGCCAAAGACCTGGCGTTTGGCCTCATTCACGAAAGCATTGCCCGGGCCGACGATCTTGTCAGCCTTGGGGATCGAACCCGTGCCATGCGCCATGGCCGCAATCGCCTGGGCGCCACCAACGCGGAAGATGCGATCCGCACCCGACATATGGCAGCCCGCAATCATCGCCTCATGCGCGTTTGGCGGCAGGCAGGCGATGATTTCCTTCACGCCCGCCACCTTCGCCGGAACGATGGTCATCACCGGCGCCGACAGCAGCGGATAGCGCCCGCCCGGCACATAGCAGCCGACGCGGTCAATCGGGATCACCCGATGGCCAAGGTGAACGCCCGGCAGCGTCTCAATTTCCAGCGGCAGGATGGTGCCCAGCTGCGCCTTCGCAAAGGCCGTCACGTTGTCGATGGCGAACTGCGTGTCGGCGCGGGTCTGCGGATCAAGGGCTGCAACGGCGGCTTCGCGGGCCTCACGGCTGACCTCAAGCACCTCAAGGTCGGATTTGTCGAATTTCAGCGAGTATTCCTTCACCGCCTCATCGCCACGCGCGGCGACATTGGCGATGATTTCCTTCACCAGGACCTCAACCGGGGAATTGTCCGAGATCACATCCCGGGCCGGCGCCTTCACACGAGAGATACGGGATTCAACATTTTCAGGCAGCCTGGTCATTTCGTCTGGTCCATTGGTTGAGACAGGGGATCCGGTCAGGGAATGAGCAATTCTTCCGGCTTTCCCACGATTCCGGCAATTGCCGCATGAGGGCGTGGTGCATATACTCACCGAAATCAGCCCTGACAGAGGCCCCTATGCCCCAGATTGGTCGCCACCTGCGCGAGTTGCGCCGCCGCCGTCAGCTTAGCTCACGCGAGCTGGCCTTGCGCGCCGGGATCTCGCATTCCACCGTCTCGCTGATCGAGCGTGACCGGATGAGCCCCTCTGTCGATACCCTGGGCGCAGTTGTCGATGCGCTTGGCACGACGCTGGTCGAGTTCTTTTCGGGCCTGCGCAGCAGCTATAATTACAGCCCCGTCTATCGCCCCGATGATTTCGTAGAGATCGGGAATCCTGATGAAATCTCCTATCGGGTGATTGGCTTCAACCAGCCCGCCCGCAAGATGCAGGTGCTGATGGAGACCTATCAGCCGCTGGCCGATACCGGCGATATCTTCTCGCATGACGCGCAAGAGGCAGGGCTGGTGCTGGAAGGCCGGATCGAGCTGACCGTCGGCCAGCAAAGCTGGACGCTTGGCCCGGGCGACGGCTATTATTTCGACAGCAACCTGCCGCATCGCTTCCGAAATCTGGATGAGGGGGTGGCCAGAATAATCAGCGCCATCACCCCGCCCAGTTACTGAACACCCACCGCAAAGAACAACGGCCCGGGAAACACCCCGGGCCGCCGCAAAATCGGGAAATTGTTTCAGACCGCGGCCCGCGCCGCCTGGCGCTTTGCCACCCGCGCCCGGATCGCCTCGACATCGGTGACCGGAGTGGCGGCGAAAAGCTGACGCGTATAGGGGTGGGTCGGATTGGCAAAGACCGCCTCACGCGTGCCCTGCTCGACCGCCTCACCCTGGCTGATCACCATCACATCGTCGGCGATATAGCGCACCACGGAAAGGTCATGGCTGACGAAAACATAGGTCAGCCCGAACTCTTCCTGCAGATCGGCCAGCAGGTTCAGCACCTGCGCCTGGACCGACAGATCCAGCGCCGAAACCGGCTCGTCCAGCACCAGCAGCGAGGGGTTCAGCATCAGCGCCCGCGCAATCGCAATCCGCTGCCGCTGCCCGCCCGAGAACATATGCGGGTAGCGGTTGTAATGCTCTGGCCCAAGACCGACCTTGACCAGCATCGCCTCGGCCAGCGAGCGGCGCTCTTCGGCGCTGATTTCGGGCTTGTTGATCAAAAGCGGCTCGGTCAGCACCGATCCGATTTTCTGGCGCGGGTTAAGGCTGCCATAGGGGTTCTGGAACACCATCTGCACGCGCGAGCGCATCTCGGGCCCGGGCCGCTTTTGCGAGATATCAACCTTCTCGCTGCCGATCAGCAGATCGCCCCCCGAGGGCGCGTCGATCAGCGCGATGATCCGCGCCAGCGTCGATTTACCAGAGCCGCTTTCGCCGACAATCGCCAGCGTCTTGCCCTTTTCCACCGAAAAGTTGATGCCCTTCACGGCGCGAACGGTCTTTGCGCCCCCGAACAGCCCGCCGCTGACGTGATAGTCCTGGGTGATATTGCGGCCTTCAAGAACGACGGTCATTGTGCGCCCTCCGCGAAGAAATCAGAGACGGTCGGCAGACGGTCGCCGGTGGCATTTTCCGGCAAGGCCGCCAAAAGCGCCCTAGTATAGGGGTGCTGCGGAGCCTCGAACAGGCTGAGCACGTCAGCCTCTTCCATCTTGCGGCCCTTATATTGCACCACCACCCGGTCTGCCGTTTCCGCGACCACGCCCATGTCATGGGTGATCATGATCAGCGCCATGCCATATTCTTCCTGCAGGCTCATCAGCAGATCGAGGATCTGCTTCTGGATCGTCACATCCAGCGCGGTGGTCGGCTCATCCGCGATCAGAAGGCGCGGTTTCGAGGCAATCGCCATGGCGATCATCACCCGCTGACACTGCCCCCCCGACATCTGATGCGGATAGGCGCCCAGCTTTTCCTCGGGCGAGGGGATGCCGACCTGTTTGAACAGCTCCAGCGCGCGGGCGCGGGCGTCGCGGCGCGACAGCCCCAGGTTCAGCCGCAGCACCTCTTCGATCTGGAAGCCCACCGTGAAAGACGGGTTCAGCGAGGCGATCGGCTCCTGGAAGATCATGGTGATCTCGCGGCCGATCAGCTGGCGGCGCTCTGCCTTGGTCATTTTCAGCAGGTCGTGGCCGTCATAGCTCATTTCGTCGGCGGTGATGGTGGCGGTGTCGGGCAAAAGCCCCATCACCGCCAGCATCGAAACCGATTTGCCAGAGCCGCTTTCGCCGACAATCGCCAGCACCTCACCGCGGTCGACTTCGGTGTCGATGCCGTCAACGGCGGTGAAAGACCCGGTCGAAGTGGCGAAACGGACCGTCAGATTGCGAATTTTCAGGATCGCCATGGGTCAGCTCCGCTTCAGTTTCGGATCAAGCGCATCGCGCAGACCATCGCCCATCAGGTTGATCGCCAGCACCGAGATCAGGATCGCCAGACCCGGGAAGGTGACGATCCACCAATGCGAGGTGATGAACTCACGCGCCTCGGCCAGCATGGTGCCCCATTCGGCAGCGGGCGGCTGCGCCCCCATGCCAAGGAAGCCAAGCGCCGCCGCGTCCAGCACCGCCGAGGAAAACGACAGCGTCGCCTGCACGATCAGCGGGCCAAGGCAGTTGGGAAGGATGGTTTTGAACATCAGCCGCAGATTGCCCGCGCCAGACACCCGCGCTGCCGCGACGTAATCGCGCCGCAGCTCTGACATCACTGCCGCCCGGGTCAGACGCGCGAAATGCGGCTGATAGACGATGGCAATGGCGATCATCGCATTGATCAGCCCCGGCCCCAGCACCGCCACCAGCACCAGCGCCAGCAGCAAAGACGGGAAGGCCAGGATCACATCCATCACCCGCATGATCACGGTATCGACCCAGCCACCAAAGAAACCGGCCACCAGCCCGATCACGATGCCACCAACCAGCGCGATCGAGACCACGACCACCCCGATGAACATCGAATATTGCGAGCCCTTGATCAGCCTGGACAGCATATCGCGGCCAATCGCATCGGTGCCCAGAAGGAAGCTGGGATTGCCGCCTTCGGCCCAGGCGGGGGGCAGTTTCGCCATGCCCTCATAGGGCAGGATCGGGTTATGCGGCACGATGAAATCGGCGAAAATCGCCATGAATACCAGCAGGACAAAGACCACCAGCCCGACAACCGCGCCACGGTTGCGCGAGAAGTAGAACCAGAATTCGGCCAGCATCCGGCGGCGGATCTGCGCGTCGGTGAGTTTGACGGTTGTGTCGCTCATTTGTTGCGGATCCTCGGATTGATGAGGCCATAGGTCAGGTCAACCAGCAGGTTGACCAGCATGACGATCCCGGCAACCAGCAAAAGCCCCGATTGCACCGAAGGATAGTCACGCCGCGAGATGGAATCGATCATCCATTTGCCGATGCCCGGCCAGGAGAAGATCGTCTCGGTCAGAATCGCGCCCGCCAGCAAAACGCCGATCTGCAACCCGATGGTGGTCACCACCGGGATCATCGCATTCCTGAGCGCATGCACGCCGATGACGCGCCGCGCGGGCATGCCCTTGGCGCGGGCGGTGCGGACGTAATCCTCGCCCAGAACCTCCAGCATGGCCGAGCGGGTCTGGCGCGCAATCACCGCCAGCGGGATCGTCGCCAGCACGACCGAAGGCAGGATCAGGTGGTGCACGGCGGAAAGAAACGCGCCCTTTTGCCCCGAAAGCAGGCTGTCGATCAGCATGAAGCCGGTGACATTGGGGAAGTAATACATCAGCGAGATGCGGCCAGAGACCGGCGTCCAGCCCAGGTTGCCTGAGAAGACGATGATCAGCAGCAGGCCCCACCAGAAGATCGGCATCGAAAAGCCCACCAGCGCCGCCGACATCGACAGCTGATCAAACCACGAGCCGCGCTTGATCGCCGCCAGCACGCCAATCGGCACGCCAACCAGGGCGGCGATCACGATGGCCACGAAACCCAGCTCAATCGTGGCGGGGAACAGGGTCAGAAATTCCGAGAGAACGGGCTTTTTCGTGACCAGCGAATTGCCGAAATCGCCCTGGAACAACCGCCCGACGAAATCGAAATACTGCAGCACGATATTCTTATCAAAGCCCAGCTGGGCCGAGATCTCGGCATGACGTTCAGGCGTCACGCCGCGCTCGCCGGCCATCAGCAGGACCGGATCGCCCTTCAGCAGGCGCGGGAACGCAAAGGCAACGATGGTGATCCCCAGAAAGGTGGGCACCAGATAGAGCAGTCTGGAGAAAATGAACCGGAGCATAAGCATCCCCCTTAAAGAGACGCGCGGGGAAGACCATAGCCAGCCCCGCGCATCCATGTCGTTAAACCAGTGGATTACTCAGCGATATCAACGGTATCGAAGACGTAATCACCCAGCGGGCTTTGCACGAAGCCGCTGACTTTGTTGCTCATCGGCACATATTGGGTCGAGTGTGCGATGGTGAACCAGGGCGCCTGATCCTTGAAGATGACCTGGGCCTCTTCGTAAAGTTTGGTGCGCTCTGCCGGGTCGGAAGAGACCTTGGCTTTGGCCAGCAGGGCCGAGAACTCTTCATTGCACCAGAAGGCGCGGTTTGCACCGCCCGGGCCCGCCGAAGCGCAGCTCAGCAGCACCGAGAGGAAGTTGTCGGGGTCGCCGTTGTCGCCCGTCCAGCCCAGGATAACCGCGCCAGGACGGCCCGGCTCCATCGACTTGTCGAGATATTCGCCCCATTCGTAGGAAACGATCTCGGCCTTGACGCCAACCTTGGCCAGATCCGCCTGCATCATCTCGGCGGTGCGGCGGGCGTTGGGCATATAGGGGCGCTGCACCGGCATTGCCCAGATCTGCATCGAAAGACCGGCTACGCCTGCTTCTTCCAGCAGTTTCTTCGAGGCTTCGGGATCATAGGGGTCGTCCTGGATCGCCTCATTGTAGGACCACATGGTCGGCGGGATCGGGTTCTTGGCGGGCTCTGCATGGCCCTCGAACACGTTGGCGACAATGGCTTCTTTGTTGATCGCCATGTTCAGCGCCTTGCGGACCTTCGGATTGTCGAAGGGCGCCAGCGTGGTGTTATAGGCCAGGTAGCCGACGTTCAGACCGGCCTGCTCGTCCATTTTCAGGTTCGGATCGGCAGAGATGCCAGCCAGGTCAGCCGGGGCCGGGAACGGCATCAGGTGGCATTCGCCCGCCTTCAGCTTTTGCAGACGCACGGCTGCATCGGGGGTGATCGCAAAGACCAGATCGTCGATCAGCGGCGCATCGCCCCAGTAATCAGCGTTCTTCTGATAACGGATCACGGCGTCTTTCTGATAGGCCACAAACTTGAACGGGCCAGTGCCGATCGGCGCATTGTTGAAGTCTTCGCGGGTGCCTGCAGCGTCCAGCGTGTCAGCATATTCTTTCGACACGATCGACATGAAGGGCATGGCGAGGTTGGCGATGAACGGCGCCTCGGGCGAGTTCAGCGTCACTTTGACGGTGTAATCATCGACCTTCTCGACCGACTTCACCAGTTTCGGCATGTCCATCGAGGTGTAATATTCATAGGTCACGCCCGGGATATACTGGTGCCAGGGGTGATCGGCGCTGCCCTGACGCTCGAACGAGAATACAACGTCATCGGCGTTGAAATCGCGGGTCGGGGTGAATTTGTCATTCGAATGGAACTTCACACCCTTGCGCAGGTGGAATGTATATTCGGTGCCGTCTTCCGAGATGTCCCAGCTTTCAGCAAGGCCCGGCTCGGCCTCGGTGGTGCCTTTTTTGAATTCGGCCAGACGGTTATAGATCGGGTGTGCGCCCGCATCGAAAGTGGTGCCAGCAGTATAGGGGGCCGGATCAAAGCCCTCGGGCGAGGCCTCAGAGCAATAGATGAAGGTTTTCGCCATTGCCGGCGCCGCGGCGGAAAGCGCCAGGGCCGAGGCCGCGAGAAGGCTGCGGGAGAGAAGCTTCATGAGATATCCTTTCACTCACTGTTGCTTGGTCTGTTGTTCCGGATTCGTGCCGTTGACCCGAATTGTATTCCGTTTGAATACAGGGGCAAGATGTCGATTTTTCACTTCACTTTGCCGCATGCAGACGCATTTTCCGATCATAATGCCTGATCAGCCGCCAAAGCGGCCGCAGATTACTCTGGTTCAGCCAAAGGGGTTATCCAGACTTGCGGCGGGTGGGCAGAACCAGTGCGGGCCGTCAGCACCCATCCAGACGATATCCTCCAGCCGGATGCCACATTCGCCATAGACGCAAAGCATTGGCTCGATGGAAAAGCACATGCCGGGGGCCAGCGGTGTCTGATTGCCGCGCAGGATGAAGGGCTCTTCATGGATGTCCATGCCCAGCCCATGCCCGGTGCGATGCGGCAGGCCCGGCACCGCGTAATCGGGGCCAAATCCGGCGGCAACCAGGCTGTCACGTGCGGCGCGGTCGACAGCCTCGCAGGGCGCACCGATCTGCGCCGCTTTGAAAGCCGCGGCATGGGCCGCCTGCTCATGCCCCCAAAGCTGACGCTGCCGCGCCGTCGGGGTGCCGAACACATAGGTCCGGGTGATGTCAGAGCAATAGCCGTGCAATGTGGCGCCCAGATCGATCAGCACCATATCGCCCAGGGCCAGGATCTGCGGGTCCGGCACGCCATGGGGGTAGGCCGTGGCCTCGCCAAACTGCGCGGCGGCGAAAAGCGGCTTCATGCCCTGCGCCTTATGCGCGGCGGCGATAAAGGCGCAGACCTCTGTGGTTGAGACCCCGGCTGAGAGGTTTTGCCAGACCGCCTTTTGCACCTGCCAGCTGGCGCTCATCGCGGTCTGGATGATGGCGATCTCGGCGGCGGATTTCACCTGACGCAGCGCGGCGATCAGGGGTTTCGCCGGAACGATCCGGCCCGCCATCGCCTGCTGCAAAGGCTGCGCGAACAGCCAGGGCGTCGCCTGATCCAGCGCCAGAACCGCGCCTTCGCCCGCGATCTGCGCCACCTCGGCGGCGATCAGCGCATAGGGATCCTCATCCTCCTGCCAGGTGGCAATCCGGCCCGGAACCCGCAGCAAAGAGCGCAGTTTCGGCTCTTCAAAGGTGGGGCTGATATGGACAGGCTGGCCGCTGGCCGGGATCAGCGCCCCGTGAATGCGCTCTGACAGGCCAAGGCTGTGGCCCAGGAAATAGGTCAGCGAGGAAGAGGCATCCAGCCAGACCGCACCGATCCCCGCGCCCGCCATCAGCTTTTGCAGACCCGCGACGCGGGCCTCATATTCAGCCCCCGCAATCGCCGGAACCGACACCGGACGAAACTGCGCCAATGCCTGATCAAAGCCCATAACGCTCACCCCTGCACAAAATTTCATCGCTATTTGCCCCGATCACCCGCCATCGGCAAGAGGGCCATCTGTCGCAATTTACAATTGCACCCGGGCCGACAGGCTTAGACCCCGACCAGCACCTGACGCAGCGCGCTCAGGCCCCGCTGCATCAGCGCGGCTGCGGTTTCTGCATCCGCCGCCTCGGTGTAAAGCCGGAACTCGGGCGCGTTCCCTGAGGGGCGCAGATGGACCACCCCGCCCCCCCGAAGATTGATCCGCAAGCCATCGGTCAGATCGACCGTTTCCTCTGCGACGCCTAAATCCGCCAGAAACTCCGCCCGTGCGGCCGGGCTGGCAGTCAGCCGCGCCAGAAATGGCTGCGACAGGGCCGGGCTGATCTCTTGCAGGCGATCTGACAGGGTGACGACCGGCGGCTCGGCGGCGACCAGCTGCGAGATCGGCCTGCCCTTCGCCGCCTGCAGCACCATCAGCAGGGGCAGCATGAAATCGCGGGTGGGCAGGGCGCTGATCTGCGCCTGGGGCCCCTGTGCATCAAAGCCCAGCAGAAAGCCGCCATTGGCCTCATAACCGACGACGCGGCCGCCCGCCTCTTCCATTGCCGCAATCACAAAGGGCGAGCCGATCCGCGTGCGGATCACCTGCCGAAAGCCCTTTTGCATGACGCCCGAATTCGACGAGACAGGGGTCACCACCGTCTCTGCCCCAAGGGCCTGCGCCGCGATCTGGCCCAGAATGTCGCCAGCCACGATGCGCCCCGCCTCATCCGCCAGCAGCGGGCGGTCTGAATCGCCATCGGTCGAGATCAGCGCGTCAAGGCGGTGCTCTTGCACCCAGGCGCTGATCTGGCGCGCCACTTGCGGGTCGACGGCCTCGGTATCGACGGGGATGAAGGTTTCGGAATGGCCCAGTTCCAGCACTTCCGCGCCGAGACCAGAGAGGACAGCCAGCATCGCTTTACGCCCAACGGCGGAATGGCTGTAAACCCCGATCCGCCGCCCGGAAAGCACTCCAGCGCCCAGGGCCGATACATAACGATGGATATAGGCCGCATTCCCCATCGCCTCGGGGCGGAGCTGCCCAGCCGGCGCATGCGGCCGGAACGGACGACCCAGGTGCGCAAGGATCGCCGCCTCATCCGCCTTGGTGATCTCGCCCGTCGGGGTGTAGAATTTCAGTCCGTTGCGGTCGGCGGGGATATGGCTGCCGGTCACCATCACCGCAGCCCCGCCCCCCTGACGCGAGATCAGCGCCAGCGCCGGGGTCGGAAGCGCACCGCATAACACCACATCTACGCCATCGGCCTGCGCGGCAGCCGCCACCCAGCCCATGATCTGTGGCGAAGAGGGACGCAGATCGCAGCCCAGATACAGGGCGGTTCCGACCGGGCAGGCCGCGATGAAGGCGCGGGTGTAATCGGCGATCAGGGCCTCGGTCAGCTGGCTTACCAGGCCCCGCAAGCCGCTGGTGCCAAATTTCGGAGCTGCTTCTGTCAGAGCCACGCCGACCTCCTGTTATGCCCGCGCTAAAGGCATAATCTGCGGGCAGAGGGCTGGCAACCTGGGCAGACGGCAACCTGCGCCCTGCCGCAGGTCTGCGGCGCGCAGCGGGCGTGCAAGGGCGCGCGTAATGGGGGCCTGCGGTCTTTGCCCTGCAGCGCAGGTGATTCGCAAAGCCCTTCCCCGCCGCCGCCTCACCCCTGCAAACAGAGAAAACAACCTATGATTGCATTCACTGATCGCCTGATTTATGATCACATGCGCAGGAACAGTGGTCTGATCAGACGACATCCGTGCGAAAATATGTGGTAGAGCGCTTCGAACAGCGCCGTGATTAATAAACTGATAACATTTTACTCTATAGCTATTTGTTAAAATATTTCCGGATTTCCTGCTTCTTATTATCTGCCCTCTCAGCCAGTTAACGCCATCAGAGCATTTGCCAGTGATCTTCTCGCGGGCCCCGCGCGCCCATGGATGCAGCTATGCATGCTGCCTCTTCGGGTCGCAGCTGCGCTGCAATTTAAACGTGTACTCATGCGATGACCGTTTCGTGGCCCATGCCTTGAAATCAGATCCGTCAGGTCATGAAACACGATTTAGAATCCTTCATTCTCTCGGACGACAAGGGCGGCACGGCTGCCCCTTTCGCCAGATCCCGGCAGGCCCGCAGCCTTTACCTGACCTTTGGCAAGCGGCTGTTCGATTTGATATGTGTCGCCCTGGCACTTCCGCTTTTGCTGCCTTTGATTGCGATACTTGCTGTTCTGGTCATGCGTGACGGGGGGGCACCCTTTTTCGGCCATGTCAGAATCGGACGAAACGGGCGCGAGTTTCGCTGCTGGAAGCTGCGCTCGATGATCCCCAGCGCAGAGGCGGTGCTGCGCCTGCATCTGCGCGACAATCCCGGTGCCCGCCGCGAATGGGAGCTGAACTTCAAACTGGAAAATGACCCCAGGATCACCCGTTTTGGCAGGTTTCTGCGAAAATCCAGCCTGGATGAGCTGCCGCAGATCTGGAACATCCTGAAAGGTGAGATGAGCCTTGTCGGCCCGCGCCCGGTGACCCGCAAAGAACTGCCGCTTTATGGCGAGGCAATGGGCAATTACAAAGCCATGCTGCCCGGGCTGACCGGGCTGTGGCAGGTCAGTGGCCGCAATGATCTGAGCTATGCCGAGCGGGTGGCCCTTGATCTTAAATATCAGGCCAGCTGCAGCCTCTTTGCCGATATACGCATCATTTTCCTGACCATTGGCGCAGTGCTGTCCAGGACGGGGCGCTAAGGACGGGCGCTGAGAGCGGGAGCTGAAACGGGGCACCGAAAGAACGGCCGAACCACAGCCAAATCCACCAATAGCACCGCCCGGACAACAGTTTACACCGTGCCAATCCATCACGGATCAGAGATCTTGTTCGCCGAAGTCTCGACATAGCGCCCGCCAGGGGTGACTATGCGGGGCAAACGGAAAAGAATGGATCATGGCCGCAACCTCATCTGCCGCACCATCAGCGCCCCCGCCCCGCAAGGATCTGATCCATGGACAAGAGGCCCGTCACGGTTTTCGACGGCCGCTGATCACCGATATTTCGGCAGCACGCTGGCTGTTGCTGGCGATCCTGGCGGCCTCGGTTTACTTTTTCTACGGCTTTGCCGTGCCCGTGCTGGCTGCAACCGTTATCGCGGTGGCCAGCTGGCCGCTGCGCGAGCGCTCGCTGCCGAAACTGGGGCGGACGCTGACCGCCTCGCTGCTGGTTCTGGTGTTGGTCTGTTTTCTGGTTCTGCCAATCCTGGCGGCGCTGTTCTACGCCTTCCATGAACTGCGCGAATGGATCTCCTGGGGGTTCCGTATCAACACCACCGGCACCCCGCCGCCGCACTGGCTGATCGAGCTGCCGCAGATCGGCCCCTGGATCGAGCAGAAATGGCACGCAACGCTGGGCCATCCTGGCGGCCTGGGCGAGTTGGTACAGCTGATTTCGGGTGAGAATATCGGCTCGATCTATCGCGGCGTGCTTTCGGCCGGATCCAGCGCCTTCCACCTGTTCCTGAACCTGATCTTCATGCTGATCGCGCTGTTCGTGTTCTACCGCGACGGCGACCGGGTGGTGGAACAGATCGACCGCGTCGGCCAGCGGATCCTGCCCGAGCGCTGGACCCGCCTGTCACGCATTGCGCCCGCCACCATCTCGGCCACGGTAACCGGCATGACGCTGATTGCGATCGGCGAGGGTGTCGTGCTCGGCATCGCCTATTACTTTGCGGGCCTGCCCTCTCCGGTCACCTTCGCCGTCATCACCGCCGTCATGGCGCTGATCCCGGGCGGTGCGCCTTTGTCCTTCACGCTGGCCTCATTGTATCTGGCGGTGTCTGGCTCGCCCTGGGCGGGCCTGGCACTGTTCGTCTGGGGCACGGTCGAGCTGTTCATCGTCGACAAGACCATCCGCCCGATGCTGGTTGGCGGCCCGGTGCGGCTGCCCTTCCTGCCGACGTTTTTCGGGCTGATTGGCGGTGTGAAAACCATGGGCATTGTCGGGCTGTTTGTCGGCCCGGTGCTGATGGCGCTCTTGATGTCGATCTGGCGCGAATGGCAGCGTGAAATCCGCGAGGATGAAGAGCGCCGGCAACAGCCAGACCGCGCATTGCCGCCGCCGGAATCAACCGCAGACGGATAGGCGCGGGATTTCTGCCCGTTTCATGGGCAGAGCATGCCCGGATTTGCATCATCTGCGCGAAGCGATTGCATTTAGCCCTTGCCCGGCCCGGATTCCCCCGAAACTCTGGGGCTCTGGGCCGGGGGTTTAGGCGCTTCCTGGTCAGCAGCAGGCCCGTTGCAAGCAGGAATTACCGATGTCGATCAAGGCTGCCATCCACCACCTGACCCATTACATCTATGATCAGCCGGTGCTGCTGGGCCCCCAGGTGATCCGGCTGCGCCCCGCCCCGCACAGCCGCACAAGGGTGATCAGTCACACGCTGAAGGTCAGCCCCGGCGGCCATTTCGTAAACCACCAGCAAGACCCCTATGGCAACTGGCTGTCCCGTTTCGTCTTTCCCGAACCCGTGCGAGAGCTGAAGATAGAGGTCGATCTGGTCGCCGATATGACCGTCTACAACCCCTTCGACTTCTTCGTCGAGGAAAGCGCCGAGACCTTCCCCTTCACCTATCCCGAAGACCTGATCCAGGATCTGTCGATCTACCGCCAGGTCGAACCCCAGGGTGAGGCATTCGACGCGCTGCTGGCCTCGGTCAGCCGCGCGCCCACACGCACCGTTGATTTCATCGTTGGCCTGAATGCGCGGATCTCGAATGAAATCAACTATCTGATCCGGATGGAGCCGGGCGTCCAGACGCCTGCGCAGACGCTGCAGCTGGCCTCAGGCTCGTGCCGTGACAGCTCCTGGCTGCTGGTCAATCTGCTGCGGCATCTGGGGTTCGCGGCGCGCTTTGTCTCGGGCTATCTGATCCAGCTGAAACCGGATCTGAAGGCGCTGGATGGCCCTTCGGGGACCGAGGTCGATTTCACCGACCTCCATGCCTGGTGTGAGGTTTACCTGCCCGGCGCGGGCTGGATCGGGCTGGACCCGACCTCGGGGCTTTTGGCCGGCGAAAGCCATATCCCGCTGTCCGCGACGCCACATTACCGCAATGCCGCGCCGATTTCCGGCGGTTTCACCGGCCAGGCCAATGTCAGCTTTGATTTCGACATGCGCGTGACCCGGATCGCCGAGCATCCGCGCATCACCAAACCCTTTTCCGATGCGGCCTGGGATGAGCTGAACGCCCTCGGCGCCCGCGTCGATCAGGCGCTGGAGGCCGGGGATGTGCGCCTGACCATGGGCGGCGAGCCGACTTTTGTGTCCATCGACGATTTTGAAAGCCCGGAATGGAATTCCGAAGCCGTCGGCCCGCAAAAACGGGCGCTGGCCGATCAGCTGGTGCGCCGTTTGCGTGACCGTTTCGCGCCGGGCGGTTTCCTGCATTACGGCCAGGGCAAATGGTATCCGGGCGAGACGCTGCCGCGCTGGACCTTCTCGCTTTACTGGCGGCGCGACGGGCATCCGGTCTGGCAAAACGCCGATCTTATCGCACCCGAAGGCGTCGATCAGGGTGCTACAGCGGATCAGGCGGCGGCGCTGCTCTCTGAGATCGCGGTGCAGCTTGACCTGCCGCAATCCCACATCCTGCCCGCCTATGAAGACCCCGCCGAATGGCTGGTGAAAGAGGCGCAGCTTCCCGAAAATGTCACGCCTGAGAACCCGAAGCTGAAAGACCCCGAGGCGCGGCACCGCATTGCGCAGGTCTTCTCGCGCGGGCTGACCGAGCCTGTCGGCTATGTGCTGCCGGTCCAGCCCTGGCAGGGCCGCGCCAGCGGGCAGAAATGGGTGTCGGAACTCTGGTCGCTGCGCCGGGGCAAAGTGTTTCTGACGCCGGGCGACAGCCCGGTCGGATACCGCCTGCCGCTGGGCAGCCTGCCGCATCTTTCAGCAGCACAATACCCCTATCTGAACCCCGCCGACCCGACCGAGCCGCGCCCCCCGCTGCCCCTGCCCGAAAAGCGCCCCGCGCCCGAACAGGCCCGCGCCACCTTCACCGCCGCGACCGAGGGGCAGCAGATCACCGAACAGATCGCAGGCTCTGACCTTGGCGGCGCAGTGCGCACCGCGCTTTCGGTCGAGCCGCGCAATGGGCGGCTTTCGGTCTTTATGCCCCCGGTGGTACGGCTGGAGGATTACCTTGATCTGCTGTCCGCCACCGAGGCCGCAGCGGCAAAGCTGGGCGTGAAGGTGCATATTGAGGGCTATCAGCCCCCGCATGACCCCAGGATGAACGTGATCCGCGTCGCACCTGACCCCGGCGTGATCGAGGTGAATATCCATCCCGCGACATCGTGGGAGGACTGCGTCGCCATTACCAATGGCGTCTATGAAGACGCCCGCCAAAGCCGTCTTTGCGCTGAAAAATTCATGATCGACGGCAAACATACCGGAACGGGGGGCGGCAATCATGTGGTGGTGGGCGGTGCGACCACGCTCGACAGCCCCTTCCTGCGCCGGCCTGATCTTTTGCGCTCGCTGATCCTGCACTGGAACCGGCATCCGTCTCTGTCCTACCTGTTCTCTGGCCTGTTCATCGGCCCGACCAGCCAGGCCCCCCGGATCGACGAGGCCCGCCATGACGCGCTTTATGAGATGGAAATCGCGCTGTCGCAGATCCCCGCGCCGCCGGAATTGGGGGGCGAAGGCGAGGCCCCGCTGCCCTGGCTGACCGACCGTCTTTTGCGCAACATGCTGACCGATGTCACCGGCAACACCCACCGCGCCGAGATCTGCATCGACAAGCTATATTCCCCCGACGGCCCAACCGGGCGCCTCGGCCTGGTCGAATTCCGCGGGTTCGAGATGCCGCCCGATGCGCGGATGTCGCTGGCACAACAACTGCTGATCCGGGCGCTTATCGCACGCTTCTGGAAGGCCCCCGCCTCTGGCCCGCTGACCCGCTGGGGCACGGCGCTTCATGACCGTTTCATGCTGCCGCATTTCGTCTGGGAGGATTTCCGCGACGTGCTGGCCGACCTGCGGAGCCACGGGTTCGACCTGAAGGAAGAATGGTTCAAAGCGCAGGCAGAGTTCCGCTTCCCCTTCTGCGGCGAGGCCGAATATGAGGGCAATCACATCGAAATCCGCCAGGCGCTGGAGCCCTGGCATGTGCTGGGCGAGACCGGGGCCATCGGCGGCACGGCGCGTTACACCGACAGCTCGACCGAGCGGCTGCAGGTTAAACTGACCACCGCCGACCCCTCGCGCTATATCGTCACCTGCAACGGGCGCGAACTGCCGATGACGGCCATCGGCGGGGGTGCGGCAGTGGCGGGGGTGCGTTTCAAAGCCTGGGAGCCCGCGCTGGCGATCCATCCGCGTCTGAAATCCCAGGCCCCGCTGGCCTTTGACCTTTATGACCGCTGGTCGGGCCGCAGTCTGGGCGGCTGCACCTATCATGTCGCCCATCCCGGCGGGCGCAATTACGACACCTTCCCGGTGAACGGAAATGAGGCCGAGGCGCGGCGCCTCGCGCGGTTCCAGCCGTCAGGCGGGGTGGGCAATGCCGGGGGCGCGCCCTGGCAGCCGGCATCTGAAACGTGGCACCCGGAATTCCCGCTGACCCTTGACCTGAGACGCCCCATCGGCATCTAGTCGGCCCATGAATGGTGATCCGTCTTGCCCGGCCGAACCCGAACCCCGCCACGATTTCGGTCTGGCGGAGTACCGCGCCCTGCCCGGCATCCCGGATGAGCTGATCGGGAAGGACGGGATCGGGAAGAACGGGCAGGTTCGCCCGCTCTGGCAGCCGCTGCTGGACCATCTGGGCGCAATGAGCAGCACAGATCTGAACCGCGCCATCGACCGCGCCGACCTCTATCTGCGCGATTCCGGGGTGATTTACCGCCAATATGGCACGACCGGCAGCCAGGACAGCACGGCAGATTCCGGCTCGGATTCGGTCGAACGACCCTGGCCGCTCAGCCATCTGCCGGTGCTGATTGATGAGTCCGACTGGACGCGACTTTCCGCAGCGCTGATCCAGCGGGCCGATGTGCTTGAGGCGCTGATGGCCGATCTTTACGGCCCGAACCGCATGGTGGCCGAGGGGCATCTGCCCGCCAGCCTGCTGGCGGAAAACCCGCAATGGCTGCGCCCGATGGTCGGGATCACGCCCCGCCTGGGCCATTATCTGCATTTCGTCGCCTTTGAGATCGGGCGCGGCCCGGATGGGCAATGGTGGGTGCTGGCCGACCGGACTGAGGCTCCCTCGGGCGCGGGCTATGCGCTGGAAACCCGCGTCGCCACCACCCGCGCCTTTGGCCCCCAGCTTTTGGGCCAAAACCTTTTCGGCCAGCAGGTGCACAGGCTGGCCGGCTTCTTCCGCGATTTCCGCGATCATCTGCTGGCGATGCGCCATGACCCCGGCGCGCTGGTGGCGATCCTGACCCCCGGCCCCTGGAATGAAACCTGGTATGAGCAGGCCTGGCTGGCCAGATATCTGGGGATCAGCCTTGTCCAGGGCGAGGATCTGACGGTCGAGAATGGCCGCATCATGCTGCGCACTGTATCGGGGCTGCAGCCGATAGATGTGCTTTGGCGCAGGCTGGATGGCAGTTTCGCCGACCCGTTAGAGCTGGACCCGGATTCGCGTCTTGGCACGCCCGGCCTTGTCTCTGTGCTGCGCCAGGGCGGGCTTAGCATGGTGAACCCGCCCGGATCTGGCGTGCTGGAAACGCGGGCGATGATGGCCTTTCTGCCGCGCCTTGCGCCCCTTCTGACCGGGGAAAAGCTGGCCTTGCCGAATATCGCCACCTGGTGGTGCGGCGGCGAGGCCGAACGCGCCGCCGTGATGGCCGCGCCTGAGCAGATGATCCTGTCGCCCGCGCTTGGCACCGGGCTGCCCTATGACCGCCAGGACAGCCCGCTGGCCGCCGCCAGCCTGTCGCCCGCCGCGCTGCGCGAAAAACTGCTGCGCGAAAGCGGCACGCTGGTTGCGCAAGAGGCGGTGACGCTTTCGACCACGCCCGCGCTGGTCGGGGGCAAGATCACGCCGCGCCCGATGTCGCTGCGGGTCTATCTGGCGCGAACCGCCCAGGGCTGGAAGGTGATGCAGGGCGGTTTCGCCCGCATCGGCGCCTCAAACGACCCGGCTGCGCTGGCGATGCAACGGGGCGGGGCCGCGGCTGATGTCTGGATCATCTCGCCCGGCAATGTCAGCGGCGAGACGCTGATGAACCCGCGCCCGGGCGACAATACCGCCCGCAGTGACGAGCTGCCCGCGCGGGCGGCGGACAACCTGTTCTGGCTGGGCCGCTATGTCGAGCGCACCGAGGCCATGGTGCGGCTTTTGCGCGCCCGCCACGGCCGGATCTCGGAAAGCGGTGACAGCTCGCTGCCGCTGCTGGCCGAGGTCAATGCGCTGCTGGCCCGCACCGGGATCGACCCGGACGCGCCCGTTCCGGAAGAACTGCTGGCCAATATCGGCCGCGCCGTCTCCAGCGCGGCGCAGCTGCGGGACCGTTTCTCAGCCGATGGCTGGGCGGCGCTGAAGGATCTGGACAAATCGGCCCGGCGCATGGCGGGCCAGGTCTGGGAGGGCAGCGATGCCGCCCAGGCGCTTTCTGCGCTGCTGCGCAAGCTGGCCGGATTCTCGGGGCTGGTGCATGAGAATATGTATCGCCTGGTTGGCTGGCGGTTCCTGACGCTGGGGCGGATGCAGGAACGGGCGCTTTCAATGGCGGGCTGGCTGGCGGCGCTGGCCGATCCGGACGCAGATCCCGGCGGCATCGAGATGTGCATCGAGCTGGGCGATTCCGTGATGACCTATCGCCGCCGCTTTGCCATGAGCGGCGGGCGCGGCCCGGTGATCGACCTGCTGGCGCTGGATCCGCAGAACCCGCGCTCGATCCGGCATCAGGTGGATGGCATGATGGAAATGGCCCGCACCCTGCCCGGTGCCAGCCAGGATGGCCGCCTTGCCGCGCCCGCCCGGGCGATTTTGCGGCTGCAGACCGACCTGGCCACCCTGACGCCAGAGGCGCTGGACAGCGCGATGCTGATCAGCCTGCAAGCGCGGCTGGGCGAGGTCTCTGATCTGGTCTCGGAAAGGTATTTCCGGTGACCATCTACAATCTGCGCATGGACATCAGCTATGAATTCGCGCGTCCCAGCGGGGCCGGGCGGCAGCATTTCCGTATTCTGCCCGCCAGCCTGCCGGGGCGGCAGCGGGTGCTCGGCTCGACTGTCACGCTGCAGCCAGAACCGGGCGAGCTGGGCCATTTCACCGACTTCTTCGGCACCGCGGTGGTCGAGGCGGCGATCCCCGCCGGGCTGACCCGGCTGGATCTGAGCCTTGAGGCCCAGGTCGAGCGGCTGGCCCCCATCGCCACCCCCGACCTTTCCGCCAATCCAGGCCAGCTGGCGGCAGAGCTGGCCGCGATCCGCATGATCGGGCCCGGCTCGCCCCTGCATTTCCTGCAGCCCTCACGCCGTATTCCCCAGGTGGAGGCGATCAGCCGCTTTGCCGCGGGGGCGCTGCAGCCGCACCCCGGCACAAGCACCCGCGCCCTGATCGAGCGACTGGGCCTGATGCTGCATGATTACATGGGCTTTGAGGCAGGCGTGACCGATGCCGCCACCCCTCCGGCCCAGGCCTTTGCCGCAAAGCGCGGCGTCTGCCAGGACTTTGCGCAGATCATGGTCGGCGGGCTGCGCAGCCTGGGCGTGCCTGCGGCCTATGTGGCGGGCTATCTGCGCACCCAGCCACCGCCCGGCCAGCCGCGCCTTGTCGGGGCCGATGCGATGCATGCCTGGGTCCGCGCCTGGGGCGGCGAGTTCGCAGGCTGGATCGATTACGACCCCACCAATGCCTGTTTCCCCGGCGCAGATCACATCGATGTCGGCATGGGCCGCGACTATGGCGATGTGGCCCCGGTCACCGGCATGCTGCGCCTTGATGGTCTGCAAGAGGGGCGGCACAGCGTCGATATCACCGAGGCCGAATGACTGAGGCCGAATGATCGTCTGCAAAAGGGAGCCTGAGGCTATGAGCACAGATAAGATGCCGGTTAAGATGCCAGTCGCCGTGATCACCGGCGCAGGGTCAGGGATTGGGCGCGGCGTGGCGCTGGCTTTGCTGGCGGCGGGCTATCGCTGTGCGCTTCTGGGGCGGCGCGCGGCGGCACTGGCGGAAACGATCGCCCTGTCGGCACATCCACAAAACGCCCTGGCCCTGCCCGCCGATCTCAGCCAGGCCGAGGCCGTCAGCGCCGCTTTCGCAAAGCTGATCGCCCATTTCGGGCGGATTGATTTCCTCTTCAACAATGCCGGCACCTTTGGCGGCCAGGCCCCGATTGCCGAAACCAGCACCGAAACCTGGGACAGCGTGATCGCCATCAACCTGAACGGCGCCTTCTATTGCGCACGCGAGGCCTGGCGGCAAATGCTGGCGCAGGATCCGCCGGGCGGGCGGATATTGAACAACGGCTCGATCTCGGCGCATGTGCCGCGCCCGCATACGGTGGCCTATGCCGCCTCAAAACATGCGATCACCGGGCTGACGAAGGCGCTGGCGCTGGAAGGACGCAGCCTTGGCATCGCGGTTGGCCAGATCGACATCGGCAATGCCGCGACCGATATGACCGCCGATATGCCCAGGGGCATGCTGCAGGCCGATGGCAGCACCCGGGCAGAGCCGGTGATGGACCTGCGCCACGTTGCCGATGCCGTGGTGATGATCGCCAACCAGCCCATTGCGGTGAACACGCTCTTCGTTACCATCATGGCAACCGCCATGCCCTATATCGGGCGCGGCTAGGACGCTTTGGCAGGGTGGTTTCTTACCGATCTGCACAGAGACTGTGCCCTGAAAGCCTTTGCCGATCATCGGTTTTGCGTAAGAATGGACCTAGGGATCAACAGAAGGAATCCTTCAAATGTCCAGTCTCGACGTCGCCGTTCTTGTCGGCAGCCTGCGCCAGGGGGCCTATACCCACAGCATCGGCAAGGCCCTGCAATCCATCGCCCCCAGTGGCATGACCACCGAGATCATCCCGATTGGCGATCTGCCTTTCTACAATCCCGATCTGGATGAAGGCACACCGCCCGCGCCCTGGACCCGTTTTCGCCAGGCGATTGCCGCTAAACAGGCGGTGATCTTTGTCACCCAGGAATACAATCGCTCGGTGCCTGCGGTGCTGAAAAACGCGCTGGATGTCGGCTCGCGCCCCTATGGCTCCAGCGTCTGGGGCGGCAAGCCCGCTGCGATCATCTCGGCCTCGCCGGGCAATATCTCTGGCTTTGGCGCCAACCACCATCTGCGCCAGTCGCTGGTGTTCCTGGATATGCCGACGCTGCAACAGCCCGAGGTCTATCTGGCCCAGGTGAACACACTGATCGATGATGCGGGCAATCTGAAACCCGATACCGCAAAGTTCCTCGGGGGCGTGCTGGAGAAATTCGCAGCCTTCGCGGCCAAAAATATCTGAGTAATTTCAGATCCAAAAGACCCCGCCATGGTCACATGGCGGGGAAGTGGCGCCCCAGGCGGACCGGGGCGCTGGCGTTCTTAATCTGTCAGCAAAGCGCTTAGTTCGGACGGGCGCCTTCGCCCATCTCGGCGCGGATCTGCTGGCGCAGCATGTCAATCGGGATCATCTTCCCGTCACGCTGATAGTGCCAATATGTCCAGCCATTGCACGAAGGGGCCTGTTCAAACGCCGCCCCGACCTGGTGGATCGAGCCCTTCACATCATTGCCAACCAGCGTGCCATCAGCGCGCACCCGCGCCTTGAAACGGCTGCCGATCGAGTAAAGCTCTTCGCCCGGGCGCAGCATGCCACGCTCGACCACCTGGCCAAAGGGCACCCGCGGCTCGGCCCGTTTCGAGCCGGTCACTTCCAGCGCCGAGGCGTCGAACTTGCGCACCCGCGCCAGCCGCGCGGTGGCGGCCTTGCGATAGCTTTCTTCGCGCTCGATGCCGATGAAATCGCGGCCCAGCATCTTTGCAACCGCACCCGTGGTGCCCGTGCCAAAGAAGGGATCCAGCACCACATCGCCCGGATTGGTCGTCGCCAGCAGCACACGGTGCAACAGCGATTCGGGTTTTTGCGTCGGATGCGCTTTCGATCCGGTCTCGTCTTTCAGACGCTCATGGCCGGTGCAGATCGGCAGCACCCAGTCAGAGCGCATCTGCGTGCCCTCATTCAGCGCCTTCAGCGCCTCATAGTTGAAGGTATATTTCGCCTTCTCATCCTTTGAGGCCCAGATCAGCGTCTCATGCGCATTGGTCAGACGCTTGCCTTTGAAGTTCGGCATCGGGTTCGATTTGCGCCAGACCACGTCGTTCAGGATCCAGAACCCCTGATTTTGCAGCTCGGCCCCCAGACGGAAGACGTTGTGGTAAGAACCGATCACCCAGATCGCGCCATTGGGCTTCAACAGCCGACGCGCGGCCGCCAGCCAGCGACGGCTGAAATCATCATAGGCGGCAAAGCTGGAGAACTGATCCCAGTGATCGTCAACCGCATCCACCTTCGAATTATCCGGCCGATGCAGATCGCCTTTCAGCTGAAGATTGTAGGGCGGGTCTGCAAAAATCAGGTCAACCGAGCCTTCAGGCAGGCTCTCCATGATCTCGATGCAATCACCCGCAAGGATCTCGTTCAGCGGAAGCGCATGCTCCGCCGGTGCTCTTTTCATCGCCATTTTCTGCCTCTGTCCGCGGCCATTCTTGTGTGCCGTCTTGTGGATAAGAATGAGTCAGAAGTGATTCGCCGTCAAATTGTTTATTGAATCAAGGGGTTACAGATTTATCTTGATACAAGATATTGTGGACAGGCCTGAACGAGCGTCTATGCACGGGGGTCACCCCAAGATCCAGGAGCGCCCCAAGATGCGCCTTAGTCGGATAGCCGGCGTTGCGCTCCCAGCCATATCCGGGAAACTGTTGCGCCAGATCCACCATGATCCGGTCGCGTGCAACCTTGGCGACAATTGAGGCCGCCGCAATCGACTGGCAGCGCGCATCGCCCTTGACCAGCGCCTGCGCCGGGCAGCTCAGGCCAGGCGGCAAGAGATTGCCATCGACCAGCGCGAAATCGACCTGCCCCAGTCCCGCCACGGCACGTTCCATCGCCAGATGGCTGGCGCGAAGAATATTGATCTCATCAATCTCCTCCACCGTCGCATGGGCCACGCAGACCGCCGCATTCTCCCAAAGCCAGGCCGCCAGCCGCTCACGCGCGGCCTGTGTCATCGCCTTGCTGTCGCGCAAACCTTCCGGGATTCGGCCCGGATCCAGCCGCACCGCCGCCGCCGTCACCGGCCCGGCAATCGGGCCGCGGCCAACCTCATCAACCCCGGCCACAAAAACCGCGCCCGACGCCAGCGCCTCTGTCTCAAAACTGAAATCCGCAACCACAGCCATCGCCGCCCCCGAACTGCCCCTCAAAAGCGGCTTTCATCTGTCCTTAAATATCCCCGCCGGAGGCTCCCGCCCCAGACCAGACCCTCAGCCCTCAGCCGCAAGGATCCCCCGCAAGCCAGAGTGGTAATCCGGGTATAGCAGCCGCACCCCCAGCTCCTCTCTGATCCTCGTATTCCTGACCCGCCGGCATTCCTCATAGAAACTGCGCGCCAGCGGCCCCATCTTCGCCTCAGAGAAATCGACCGCCTCCGGCTCTGGCAGCCCCAGCAGCCCGGCGGCAAAGCTCAAAACCTCGGCCGCCGACGAAGGCAGATCATCGCAGACATTATAAATCCGCCCGGGCCGTGGCCGCGCCATCGAGGCCAGCAGCACCTGCACAATGTCATCGACATGGATGCGCGAGAACACCTGGCCCTCTTTCATGATCCGCCGCGCCGTGCCGTTCCTGATCTTCTCAAACGGCCCGCGCCCAGGCCCATAAATCCCCGCAAGGCGGAAGATATGCACGGGCAGGCCCGTGGCCAGCCAGTCACGCTCGGCCGCCACCCGCTCGCCGGATCGGGCGCGGGCGGGCAGCACGGGCGAGTCCTCATCAACCCAGGCGCCTTTGGTATCGCCGTAAACCCCGGTGGTCGACAGATAGCCCACCCATTCGGCCCGCGCCTCACGAATCGCAGGCCAGGCAGTCAGAAACGGATCGCCCGCCGCGGTGGGGCTGGCCGAATGCACTATATATGTGGCCCGCGCCAGCGCGGGTTGCAGGGTTGCGGGCGCGTCAGTGTCCCAAAGCAAAGGCTCGGCCCCGGTGGCAGCGATTTCGGCCATCCGGCCCGGATCACGGGTGGTGCCGATCACCTGCCAGCCCTGCGCCAGCAGCCGCTGCGCCAATGCGCGGGCACAATAGCCATGTCCTAAAGAAAGTAGCGTTTTCATGGCGGCGACTATCGCCCCAGCCGCCCGCCGCTGCAAGCGCCCCACCGCTGCTGGCAACCGTTACACGGAGTTCACTTGCCTGACACCCCGGCTTCGCGCTTTACTCGCGGCCAATAGTGTAACCGCAGCCATCTGCCGCAACCTGTCAGGACCAAAGTGTCGCTTCATCTTCTGCCAGATACCCGGGACGCCGTCACATTCACCGATGCAACCGAGGCCGTCGACCATCTGCATGTGCTTTTTGACGCAGCCACCGCGCATCTGATCGGCCATTTCCGCGAGGCGCTGCTGCAAGGCCGCCCGGCCCAGCGCATCCGCGCTTTTTATCCTGAGATCCGCCTGGTGGTCGACAGTTTCTCAAATGTCGACAGCCGCCTGTCATTTGGCCATGTGGCGCGGCCTGGCAGCTATTCAACCACCGTCACCCGGCCTGATCTGTTCCGCAACTACCTGATCCAACAGATCGGTCTGCTGATCCGCAATCACGGCGTGCCGGTCAGCATCGGCTGGTCGACAACCCCGATCCCGCTGCATTTCGCGGTGGCCAGCCAGCCCGATCTGATCATCCCCCAGGCCGGAGAGCTGGATTTCCCGCTGCGCGATGTCTTTGACGTGCCCGATCTGGCCACCACCAATGATGACATCGTCAATGGCACGCTGGAGCATTTCGCCGATGGCTCGATGCCTCTGGCGCCCTTTACCGCCCAGCGCGTCGATTACAGCCTGGCGCGGCTGGCGCATTATACAGCCACCAGCCCGGTGCATTTCCAGAACCACGTTCTCTTTACCAACTATCAGTTCTACGTGGATGAATTCGAGGCCTTTGCCCGCGCAGCGCTGGATCAGCCCGGCTCTGGCTATACCGCTTTCGTGGCCACGGGCGACCAGGAGATCACCAGCGGCACGGGCGAGATCCGGCTGCCCGCGAAAATGCCGCAGATGCCCACCTATCACCTGAAACGCGCCGATGGCAGCGGGATCACCCTGGTCAATATCGGGGTGGGCCCGTCGAATGCGAAAACCGCGACCGATCATATTGCGGTCTTGCGCCCGCATGCCTGGCTGATGGTTGGCCATTGCGCCGGGCTGCGCAACACCCAGCAGCTGGGGGATTATGTCCTCGCGCATGCCTACTTACGCGAAGATCACGTGCTGGATGACGATCTGCCCGTCTGGGTGCCGATCCCGGCGCTGGCCGAGATCCAGATCGCGCTGGAGGATGCCGTCGAAGAGGTCACCCGCCTTGAGGGCTATGAGCTGAAGCGCATCATGCGCACCGGAACCGTCGCCACCATCGACAACCGCAACTGGGAGCTGCGCGACCAATCCGGCCCGGTGCGTCGCCTGTCACAGTCGCGGGCGGTGGGCCTCGATATGGAATCGGCCACCATCGCCGCCAATGGATTCCGCTTTCGGGTGCCCTATGGCACGCTGCTTTGCGTCTCTGACAAGCCCCTGCATGGCGAGCTGAAACTGCCCGGCATGGCCACCGAATTCTACCGCGCCCAGGTCAGCCGCCATTTGCAGATCGGCATCCGGGCGATGGAATTGTTGCGCGAAACCCCGGTGGAACGCATCCATTCGCGCAAGCTGCGCAGCTTTGAGGAAACCGCCTTCCTGTAAAACAAGGCGTTTGACGTTAAAATCCGCCGAAAGCGGCGCTTTACGCTGTTCCGGGGCTTGATTTCCCCCCGCTTTCCAGGTGACTGAGCACAGCCCTGCATCCGGGCCCCGATTGGGTATGGTCTGCGCTTTGTTCGCAGCCCGTCACCCCGGGGGATCCAGGACAGGCCAACCGAACAGATGCTGAACGAATACAGGAGACATCAATGTCCAAGCCGATGACCAAGACCCAGCTGGTGGCAGCACTTGCCGATGCAATGGGCGCTGACAAGAAAACCGCTTCGGCCGCGCTGGACGCAATCGCCGATATCGTGGCGAAAGAAGTCACCGCTGGCGGCTCGGTCACCCTGCCCGGCCTTGGCAAGGTTGCCTGCAAAGAGCGCCCCGAGCGTATGGTCCGCAACCCGGCAACCGGCGAAACCATGTCGAAGCCGGCTGACAAGCAGGTGAAATTCACCATCGCAAAAGCGCTGAAGGATCTGGTGAACGGCTGATCGCCGCACCGGTCGCAAGACTGAAAAAGGGCCGCTTCGGAACGCTCCGGGGCGGCCCTTTTCCTTTTCCCGCCCAATGTCCGGCGCAGGGTCAGAGGACGAAAGAGAATAATAATCTCTGCCCGGCACGACCCGCAGAGAGGGTGCGCTTTCGCCGGCCCCTTCTTCAGAATGGAGAAAAAGCCTGATCCCGGCCAGATTGGCCTCTGTAAAACGCCCGGTTTTCGGGCCAGCCGGATCGCCCCTGATCCCGCTTTCAGATCACGGATGAGGCCATCATGACCCTGCGCAAACTGACAACCACGCTGACCCTTGCCGGCCTTCTGGCGGGCGTCTCGCTGCCCGCATTCGCCGAAAGCCTGCGCATCGGCTGGCAGCAAATCGTCGAGCCCTCGCGCATCCCGCAGGCCGACAAGACCTATGAAAGCGCCACCGGGGCCGATGTCGAATGGCATCTGTTCGGCGGCGGTGCCGATGTGATCGCGGCGATTGCCGCGGGCTCGATCGACATTGGCTATGTGGGTTCCTCGCCGCTGACCGCTGCCGCCTCGCAGGATCTGCCGATCGAGACCATCTATATCGTCGGCAATATCGCCGAGGCCGAGGCCCTGGCCGTCAAAGGAATTGAGAAGCCCGAGGATCTGCGCGGCAAGAAGATCGCCACGCCCTTTGTCTCGACCGCGCATTACTCGCTGCTGACCGCGCTGGAACACTGGGGCATCCCGGCCTCAGAGGTCAGCCTGCTGAACCTGCGCCCGCAAGAGATCGCGGCCGCATGGGAGCGTGGCGATATTGACGGCGCCTATATCTGGGATCCGGTGCTGAACCAGATCAAGACCACCGGCGGCACCGTGCTGGCCGACAGCGCCGATGTGGCCGAATGGGGCGGGCCAACCTTTGACGCCTGGATTGTGCGCAAGGATTATGCCGAGAAAAACCCCGAAATCGTCACCGCCTTTGTCAAAGTGACGGGCCAGGCGACCGACGCCTATCTGGCCGATCCGGCTGCCTGGGGCGCGGACAGCGAGCAGGCGAAAAAGATCGCCGAGCTGACCGGGGCCCCGGCCGCCGACGTGCCCGCGCTTTTGAAGGGCTATGTCTTTGCCGGGCTGAAAGATCAGACTTCTGAGGCCTTCCTTGGCGGGGCCACCGCAGCCGCGATCAAAAACACCGCAGCCTTCCTGCAGGAGCAGGGCTCTGCCACCGCGAAAGAGGATTACAGCGCCTTCGTGAATGCAGGCTTTGCCGCCGCCGCGCAGCAATAAGCCTGCGCCATACACCCCCGGCCCCGGCGCACCCTGCGCCGGGCCATATTTGTTTCAAAAGCACGGTTGCCATGTCAGTTCTCAGCCTTTCGCATGTGTCACTTTCTTATGGTCAGCCCTCTGGGACAGCGGCGCTGCCGGTGCTGAAAGATGTGACGCTGTCGCTGTCGCGCGGCGATTTCGTCTCGGTGATCGGGCGATCCGGCTCTGGCAAGACCTCGCTGATGAACCTGGCGGCGGGCTTTTTGCGGCCCACTGCGGGCCAGGTCAGCATTGATGGCAGGCCCGTCACCGGCCCCGGCCCAGACCGCGCCGTGGTCTTTCAGGATGACGCGCTTTTCCCCTGGCGCAGCGTTGTTGATAACGTCGCGCTGCCGCTGAAACTGGCCGGAAAACCCCGGGCCGAGCGTGAGGCCACGGCCCGGCACTGGCTGCAGGCCGTCGATCTGGCGGGCCAGGAGGGCAAGCATATCTGGCAGCTTTCCGGAGGGCAGCGCCAGCGGGTGGGCATCGCCCGGGCGCTGGCCTCGGGGCCGGATTTTCTCCTGATGGATGAACCGCTTGGCGCTTTGGACGCCATGACCCGCGACCGCATGCATGAGCTGCTGCTGAAGCTTTGGGATGAAAGCCATACCGGGGCGCTGCTGATCACCCATTCGGTTGAGGAAGCGCTGTTTCTGTCGACCTCGGTGGTGGTTCTGGCGCCTGGGCCCGGACGCATCAGTTTCCAGGAAGATTATGACTATGGCCGCCGTTTTATCCGGGGCGAAGACCCCAGGGCGCTGAAATCCGAGCCAGGCTTTATCGCCGCCCGCGAGCGTCTGCTGGCCGCGATCTATGAAAAGGAAGCCGCGTGATGAGCGACAGCACCGCCGAAACCATTCCCGCCCAGGACCGCCCCAGCCGCCCGGTGAAGCTGCGCCTGCCCTGGGGGCTGTTGCTGGGTCTGGCAACGATTGGCGGCCTGATTGCGATCTGGGCGCTGGCCTCGGCGCTTGGCTGGGCCTCGCCGGTGTTTCTGCCCTCGCCCGCGCGGGTCTGGGCGGCGCTGAACCGCGTCGCCTTTGAGGGCTATGCCAATGCAACCTTGCTGGCACATATGGGCGCAAGCCTCTGGCGGGTCTTTGCGGCGCTGTTTTTCACCATGCTGGTCGGCGTGCCTGTTGGCCTGATCATCGCCACCTCAAGGATCGGGCGCGGCATCCTTGACCCGCTGGTCGAGTTCATCCGCCCGCTGCCGCCGCTGGCCTATCTGCCGCTGATCATCATCTGGTGCGGGATCGGCGAGGGATCAAAAGTGCTGGTGATCAGCATCGCCATGCTGGCCCCTATCGTGATCTCAACCGTATCGGGGGTGAAGGCGGCGAATGAAAATCAGATCCGGGCCGCCCGCACCTTTGGTGCCACGCGCGCGCAGCTGATCCGCGAGGTGATGCTGCCCGCCGCCCTGCCCTCGATCTTTACGGGCATGCGCATCGCCCTTGGCGCGGGCTGGACGACGCTGGTCGCCTCTGAGCTGGTCGCGGCCACGCGGGGCCTTGGCTATATGATCCAGTCGGCCGCGCAATTCCTGGTCACCGATATGGTGATCGCGGGGATCCTGGTGATTTCCGCGCTGGCCACCGCGTCTGAGATCCTGCTGCGCTGGCTGGAGCGGCGCTTCCTGCCCTGGATCGGGAAAAGCTGACCCCCCTTTGCGCCCGCGGGTTGCATCAGCTTGATGTTCAGGGGGCGGCGCAGCTATTCTGTGCAAAGCGCAGAGAAAAGGCCGCCGTATGAGCAAAAAGAACATCCTGCTGGTCTCTTTCGACGATGCCTGCGCGCCCTGGCGCTATAAGACCGCCTTTCAGGAGCCGCTGCAGCTGCCCACCCTGGAGGCCCTTTGCAGGCAGGCCACAGTGTTTCAGTCTGCCTATTGCCAGGCCCCGATCTGCGGCCCGTCACGCGCCAGCATGATGACCTCTCAGCTGCCGTCAGATCTGGGTATTCTCGACAATTCGACCTTTCTTTTTGACCATGTTCCGGCCGAGACCTCCTGGATCCACACCCTGCGCGAAAGCGGCTATTTTTGCTCATCAGGGGGCAAGGTGCACCACAAACCGACCCTTGCCCGCCCCCACCACCGGGCGCTTTACTCTGACGAGCGCAAGGCTTTCGATGTCGATATGCGCCTGCCGCGAGAGTTGCGCCGCCGCTCTCACCCCTTTGGCGGCCATCGTCACGGTCGCGGCACTGTGGATGGGGTTGATGATGACTTCTTCTTCGATCAGCAGGTGGCCAATTCCACGATCGATTTTCTGGAGACCTATCGTGACGATCGCCCCTTTTTCCGCGAGGTCGGATTTTTCAGCCCACATGGGCCGCATATAACCCCGGCCCGCTTTAAAAGAGCTTACAACGCCGCGAATTTTGTAAAGCCTGCCGAATGGGACGGCTATATCGCCGATAGCCCCTATGTATCGAGGAACATTCCGGAATTTGAAGAATTCCGCTCGCTCGACTTCTGGCAGAAAAGCGTGCGGAATTACTTCTCGGCCTATAGCCATGGCGATTATCAGCTGGGGCGTGTTCTTTCGGCCTTGCTGTCCTCGGCCCATGCAGAGAATACCATCGTCGCCGTGGTCTCCGATCACGGTTTCCATCTGGGAAGCCGCAATCTGTTTCGCAAAACCACGCTGTGGGAACAGTCGCTGCATGTCCCCTTTGTGATTTTCGATCCCTCCGATCCACAGGGGCAGATTGTCACCGATCCGGTGGCCTTGCTGGATCTGGGCCCAACGCTGATGGATTTCGCCGAAGTGACATCGCCGCCGCCCAATGCCGGGCGTTCGCTGCGGCCAATGATGCATGGGGCGCGTGATCCTGATCGGGTCATCCCCTCTTATTACGGCAATAGCATTTCGATCCGCAAAGGTGACTACCGCATCATCCGCTATGCCTCGGATCCCGCGAGCCCGGATTTCCAGCTTTTCGATCTGCGCAATGATTACTGGCAACTGAACAACCTGGGCACCGGGCACCCTGCCTTTGCGCCGATGCGCCAGGCGCTGGATGACTGGGCCAGACAGACAGGCTATGTCTATCGTGATCAGGGCCAGTCTGATGCGGCCCCCGATGAGGGTGGCGCTGAATGACCTGTCGCTGCGCGCCTTCGGGGGCGGCCTCAGCCAAAAGCGCTGACAAAGGCGCTGACCGCGAAGTGCTTGCAGGGGGCTGCTCGGACAGTCTGCGCCAGTCTGTCCTGGACCTGCTGCGCGACATCCCCGGCGGCTTTGCCGAGATGGGGGCCCCGAAATCACGCTATGCCGCTGACCTCGACAGCCCCAGGCGGCGCATCCGTCTGGACCCCTTTCAGATCAGCGCAACCTGCATCACCAACGCGCTATTCGCACAGTTCGTCGCCGAAAGCGGCCATCGCACCACCGCCGAGCGCGAAGGCTGGTCCTTCGTCTTTCACCTCGGCCTGTCTGATCCCGGTGCCTTTGCCGCGCCGCCCGGCACGCCATGGTGGCGTCAGGTGAAAGGTGCCGACTGGGCGCATCCCGAGGGCCCCGGCAGCTCGGTTGCCGGCCGCGAGGATCATCCGGTCGTGCATGTCTCCTGGGATGATGCGGTCGCTTTCGCACGTTTTACCGGCACCGCCCTGCCATCCGAGGCGCAATGGGAACATGCCGCGCGGGGTGGGCTGCGGCGCATGAAATTCCCCTGGGGCAATGAGCTTGCGCCCGGCGGCACCCATCGCTGCAACACCTGGCAGGGCAGCTTTCCGATGGAAAACAGCGCCGCAGACGGCCACTCGGGCACCGCACCGGCGCAAAGCTACATGCCCAACGGATATGGCCTCTACAATATGAGCGGCAATGTCTGGGAGTGGGTGGCAGACTGGTTCGGCCCCCTGCCCGCGGCAAAGATCCCGCCGCTTGCCAATCCAGGCGGCCCATCTGAAGGCCAGGGCCGGGTGATCCGCGGCGGCTCGCATCTTTGCTGCGCGTCCTATTGTGAGCGCTATTTCGTTCATTCGCGCAGCCACAATACGCCAGCCAGCACGACGGGGCATATGGGGTTTCGCCTGGCCTGCCCCATTCCACCGCGCCCACCTGTCGCGGCCAAATGAATGGCCCCATGTCTTGCGGGCGCCTGCCTCGCCAGCTTTGAAGCAATGATGGACGCTGAAGCTGAGGCCTGACGCTGGGGCTGGCGGGCCACGAAAACCAAAGGCAGGACATGCCCGATTACCTCGGGATATTCTGCAAGCCGGCGTTCAGACATGCGCAGAGCAGGATGCTGTCGCCCGCCGGGTTGAGGCACCACCCGATGCCTTTCAGCGCCTGTTCAGCAAAGCCTCGGTCACACTCGACAGCGCGAGGGCCGTGGCGCCGCGCGCCCAGAGCTGGTCCCCCCAGGCATGAACCTCAATCGGCGGCAGCGGGCGGCCTGAGCGGATCACCAGATTGCGCATCTCGTCCAGCGTCTCGGGGGCGTAAAGGTAGTCGTAGCGCATCCGGTTCCCCGAAAGGATGATAAGCGCCGGGTCAAAAAGATTGACCACATTCGACAGGCCCACGGCCAGATATCGCCCCGCGCGGCGAAAAATCGAATGCGCGATCGCATCGCCGCCTTTCGCGTGGTCATAAAGGCTTTCCAGCAGCAGTTCGATCGGCTGGCTTTCCCGGTGCCCCCAGTCCAGCGCGGTCGTCGCCTCGCGCGCAAGGGCGTAATCGGCGACATAGGCCTCAAGACAGCCGCGCTGGCCGCAACGGCAAAGTGCACCGTCCAGCTGCACCTTCGTATGGCCCAGCTCCATCCCCAGCCGCTGCGCCCCCCGGTAAAGCCGATGGTTCATCACAAAACCCATGCCCAGGCCGTGCTCGATGGTCACCACCGCGAAATCGGTCAGCCCGCGACCGACACCAAACCACAGCTCGGCCAGGGCGACCAGATTGGCGTCATTGTCGATGATGACAGGTACCGAAAGCCGGGCCGAAACCTCGGTTGCCAGCGGCACCTGGCGGCCGGTCAGCACCGATGACCACAAGACCACCCCTTCGGCCGTGTCGACAAAACCGGGCACCCCCATCCCAAGGGCGGCCAGCTGGCGGCGCTCGATTCCGGCCTGCGTGCAGACCTGATCCAGAAGCGTCTCGGTGGCTTCCAGCAGCTCATGAAGATCCACCGCACCAGGGCGACGGCGCATCATGCCACTGGCGATCAGATTGCCCGCGAAATCAACGATCACGGCAGTATGTTCATGGTCGGACAGCTTCATCCCGGCAACCAGAAGCGCCTCGGCCCGAACCGCAAGCGAAACCGCCGGACGCCCGCGCCCTTCAGGAGAGGCGGTCGTGGTTTCCTCAATCAGCCCGGCGGCGATCAGCTCATAAGTGGCGCTGGTGACAGATGCAGGCGAGACCGCAAGTTCGCGTGCAAGCTGGGCCCGCGGGATCTGCCCTGCCGCGCGAATACGCTCGAACACCTGCTGGCGCAGCGGCCGGGCCGATTCCGTAAGCGGCGGGATCAGCGGCCCGGATCCCGGGCGCCCCTCTGGTTTCGCAGCTAAGGATGTTTGCACTTGCAGCATTTTGTTGAGCCGATGAAGTAAAGTCGCGGATATATCTTCAATATCACCGATAACCCCGGCTGAATCCAGGAATAACTGGCGAAATAGTTGCGCGCGCCTCAGTTTTTATTTTGACATATGAATAAAACAACCCAACAGTCACACTGTCCGGCGAATCCGCCTGGACCGGCCCGCGCAGGGCCGTATCGTTAGGGAGGACGAATATGCGCAAGGTATTTCTCGCCGCGATCATCGCGGCGGCCGGATTTAATTCTGCAGCTTTGGCCGAGGGGCTGACGATCGGCGTATCATGGTCGAATTTTCAGGAAGAGCGCTGGAAGACCGATGAGGCCGCGATCAAGGCCGCGCTAGACGCAGCCGGAGCGACCTATGTTTCCGCCGATGCCCAGTCGAATTCCTCGAAACAGCTTTCCGACATCGAGGCACTGATGGCGCAGGGCGTTGATGCGCTGATCGTGCTGGCCCAGGACAATGCCGCCATCGCCCCCGCCGTTCAGGCGGCCGCTGACGCCGGCATTCCGGTGATTTCCTATGACCGCCTGATCGAGGATGAGCGGGCCTTCTATATCACCTTCGACAATGTCGAAGTGGGTCGCCTGCAGGCTGCCGAGGTCTTCAAACTGGCGCCCAAGGGCAATTACGTGATGATCAAGGGCTCGCCCACCGATCCGAACGCCGATTTCCTGCGTCAGGGCCAGCAAGAGGTGATCCAGGCCGCCGTCGATTCCGGTGACATCAGGATCGTCGGTGAGGCCTATACCGATGCCTGGCTGCCAGCCACTGCGCAGCGGAACATGGAGCAGTTCCTGACCGACAATGACAATAAGGTCGATGCCGTTGTCGCCTCGAATGATGGCACCGCAGGCGGCGCGATTGCGGCGTTGACGGCGGCGGGCCTGCAGGGGATTCCGGTCTCGGGCCAGGATGCCGACAAAGCGGCGCTGAACCGCGTGGCGGCAGGCACCCAGACGGTTTCGGTCTTTAAGGACTCGCGCGATCTGGGCAAGGGCGCGGCAGAAATCGCGCTGGCGCTGGCAGGTGGCACCGCCCCCGCAGATGTCGCCAATGCGACCACCTTTACCACGCCCTCGGGCAAGGTGGTGAATTCGGTCTTCCTCAAGCCGGTTGCGATCACCAAAGACAATCTGAACATCGTCGTCGATGGCGGCTGGATCACCAAAGAAGAGCTGTGCCAGGGCGTAAGTGCCGGCCCGGCAATCTGCAACTGATCTGAGCGGTTCAGCGCGCGCGGAATGCCACAGCGACCGCGCGCGCCTATGTTCCCACCGGAACCATTTTCCCCGGAAGCCATCCCACATGACGCAAGCCCTGCCCCCTGTCACGCCGCAAACGCGGCGCGGACTGTTTGAACACCTTCAGATAGATTCCCGCCTGCTGGGCATGGTCGGCGCTTTTGCGGTGATCTGCCTTGCATTCCAGCTCTGGACCGGCTTTCGCGCCGTGGGCGGAGGAAATCCGCTGGCCTGGCTGACGGGCGGGCGCTTTCTGATACCCCAGAATATCTTCAATATCGCCAATCAGACGGTATCGGTTGCAATCATGGCGACAGGCATGGTCTTTGTGATCGTCACCCGCCATATCGATCTGTCGGTCGGCTCGATCCTGGCAGTCTGTTCGGCGGTGATGGGGATCTTGCAGGTCTGGGTGCTGCCACAGCTTATGGGCCTTGGCATCGGCAATCCCGCAATTGCGCCGATTGCGATCTTTGCGGGGCTGTTGACCGGCACGCTGATCGGGGCGCTGAATGGCTGGCTGGTCGGATATCAGCGCATCCCGGCCTTTATCGTGACGCTGGGCGGGCTGCTGATCTGGCGCAATGTCGGCTGGTATATCACCTCGGGGCAGACCCAGGGACCGCTGGACGCCAATTTCCTGCTGTTCGGCGGCGCGGGCGGCACACTTTACCCGACTGCCAGCTGGATCGCCGGCCTTCTGGCCACGGCTCTGGCGGTCTGGGCGCTGTTTCGCGGCCGCGCGAATAAGGCACGGCACGGATTTCCGGTCAAACCGCTCTGGGCGGAAGGGGTGATCGCAGGCTTTGTGGCCACGGCGATCCTGGGGTTTGTGGCGATTGTGAACGCCTATCAGGTGCCGCCCGGACGGTTGACGCGCGAATTCGCTGCGCGGGGCGAGACGATGCCCGAGGGCTACTCTATCGGCTACGGCCTGCCAATTTCGGTGCTGGTGCTGGTTGTCGTCGCCTTTGTGATGACGGTGATCGCGCGGCGGATGCGGCTGGGGCGCTATATTTTCGCCACCGGCGGCAACCCCGATGCGGCAGAGCTGTCGGGCATCAACACCCGCCTGCTGACGGTCAAGGTCTTTGCGCTGATGGGGTTTCTGTGCGGGCTTTCGGCGATTGTCGCCCAGGCAAGGCTGCAAAACCACGCCAATGACATTGGCACGCTTGATGAGCTGCGGGTGATCGCCGCGGCGGTGATTGGCGGCACGGCGCTGTCAGGCGGCATCGGCACCATTTACGGCGCGATCCTTGGTGCGGTCATCATGCAGGCGCTGCAATCGGGGATGGCCATGGTCGGCGTCGACAGCCCCTTCCAGAATATCGTGGTCGGCATCGTCCTGGCGCTGGCGGTCTGGATCGACATTCAATACCGCAAACGCAAAGGGGCCCGGGCATGAGCGCACAGCAGAACACCGGCTCGGCGAATACGGGCACCCCGCTTGTCGAGATGCGCGACATTTCGATCTCTTTCGGCGGCATCAAGGCGGTTGATCATGTCTCGATTGATCTGCATCCGGGCGAGGTTGTGGGCCTTCTGGGCCATAATGGCGCCGGGAAATCGACGCTGATCAAATGCCTGTCGGGTGCCTATCAGGCCGATGCAGGCGAGATTTTCATCAATGGAGAGCGGGCCGAGATCCGCAATCCCCGCGACGCCCGCGCCCATAATATCGAGACGATCTACCAGACGCTGGCGCTGGCCGACAATCTCGATGCGGCCTCGAACCTCTTCCTTGGACGAGAGTTGCTGAATACCTGGGGCATGGTGGACGATGACGCGATGGAGGCCGAGACCCGCAAGATCATGGGCCGCCTGAACCCCAACTTCCGCAAGTTCAACGAGCCGGTCTCGGCATTGTCAGGCGGTCAGCGGCAATCGGTGGCGATTGCGCGGGCGGTTTATTTCAACGCAAAGATCCTGATCATGGACGAGCCGACCGCCGCCCTTGGCCCGCATGAAACGCAGATGGTAGCCGAACTGATCCAGGAGTTGAAACGCCAGGGTCTCGGCATTTTCCTGATCGAGCATGACATTCACGCCGTGATGCAGCTTTGCGACCGCGCAGTGGTGATGAAGAACGGCGCCCGCATCGGCACTGTTAATGTTGACGAGGTCACGGATGACGACATCCTCGGCATGATCATCATGGGTAAGAAGCCGGAAAAGGCATATTAAGCCATGTATATCGGGCTTGATCCTGAAATTTCAGGGCTGAAGGGCATCCTGATCGACGGCAGCCAGCAGGTACTGGGCGGGGCGACTGCGGACCCCACCGTCTCACGCCCTGCCGCCCGCCCAGCCGAGCGCCGGGCCGAGCAGGCCGCGGACGATTGCATCACCTCTGCGCACTCGGTGATGGATCGGCCGGCAGCGCAGGGGGTGTCCGCCACCAGCGCTGGCGCCCGCATCGCTGCCCGCACCGCCATTGCCCGCCAGCTCACGCCTGCAGAGGCGCTGACTATGGCTTTCGACGAAGGGTATGCCCGCTTCCGGGCCGCCCCAACTGCCATCCGAGGACTGATATGACCGAGTTTTTCAAAGGCATCCCCAAAATCAGCTATGAGGGGTCTGAGAGCCGCAACGAATTCGCCTTCCGCCATTACAATCCGCAGGAAGTGATCCTCGGCAAAACGATGGAAGAGCATCTGCGCTTTGCCGTGGCCTGGTGGCACAGCTTTGCCTGGCCCGGCGGCGACCCCTTTGGCGGCGCGACCTTTGAGCGCCCCTGGGCAGGCAAGAGCATGGCTCTGGCAAAGCTGAAGGCCGATGTCGCCTTCGAGCTTTATGACATCCTCGACGCGCCCTTCTACTGTTTCCACGATGCCGATATCCGCCCCGAGGGCGCGACTTTTGCGGAAACCACCCGCAATCTGGAAGAGATGGTCGACTACCTTGGGGAAAAGCAGGCGTCTTCGAAGACCCGGCTTCTTTGGGGCACTGCGAATATGTTCAGCCATCGCCGCTGGATGGCGGGTGCTGCAACCAATCCTGACCCCCATGTCTATGCCTATGCCGCCGCGACGGTGAAGGTGAATATGGATGCCACGCTGAAACTGGGGGGGCAGAACTACGTGCTCTGGGGCGGACGCGAGGGCTATGAGACGCTTCTGAACACCGATCTTAAGGCCGAGCGCGAACATGCCGGGCGCTTCCTGCAGCAGGTGGTGGAATATAAGCACAAGATCGGTTTCAAAGGCGACATCCTGATCGAGCCGAAGCCGCAGGAGCCGACCAAACATCAGTATGATTATGATGTTTCAACGGTTTACGGCTTCCTCAAACAGTTCGGCCTGGAGAATGAGGTCAAGACCAATATCGAGCAGGGCCATGCCATTCTCGCCGGGCACAGCTTTGAGCATGAGATCGCCACTGCCTCGGCACTTGGTATCTTTGGCTCGATCGACATGAACCGCAATGACTACCAGTCGGGCTGGGATACCGACCAGTTCCCCAACAACCATGTCGAAAAGGCGCTGGCCTTCTTCGAGATCCTGAAGGCGGGCGGCTATAAAAACGGCGGCACCAATTTCGATGCCAAGATCCGGCGCCAGTCGCTGGATGCCGAAGACCTGGTTCTGGCCCATGTCGGCGGCATGGATACCTGCGCCCGCGCGCTGCGTGCCGCGGCTGCGATGATGGAATCGGGCGAGGTTGAGGCTGCAGTCCGCGCCCGTTACGCGGGCTGGCAGGAACCAGCCGCGCAGGCGATGCTGAAAGGCTCGCTTGAGGATGCGGCCGCCCGCGTTGGCAAAGAGGGCCTTGAGCCGCAGCCACGCTCGGGCCGCCAGGAGCGCCTGGAGAACCTCTGGAACCGCTACGTCTGACGATTGAAGAAGAGACCGGCGCAAGAGAAGTGCTCTGCGCCGTGACCTGCCCCCCGGTCGTCCCTCGTTCATAACGAGAGTCCTTGGGTTTGATATTGGTAGGTTTCGGGTTGGGCAAGCGCGCCGGGCGTGGAGCCCTCAGATTG
>NZ_JABJXT010000020.1 GCF_013155295.1 Pseudogemmobacter hezensis
GGAGATTTGCCGCATGAAGGTCCTTGTGCCTGTCAAACGGGTGATTGACTACAACGTGAAGGTCCGCGTTAAGGCGGATGGCTCGGGTGTCGATCTCGCCAATGTTAAGATGTCGATGAACCCCTTTGATGAGATCGCGGTTGAAGAGGCGATCCGTCTGAAAGAAAAAGGCGTTGCGACCGAGGTTGTGGTGGTCTCGATCGGTGTGAAGCAGGCGCAGGAAACGCTGCGCAATGCTCTGGCGATGGGCGCCGACCGCGCGATCCTGATCGAGGCATCGACCGATGTGCATACCGATATCGAGCCGCTCGCCGTGGCAAAACTGCTGGCGGCCGTGGTGAAAGAAGAGGCCCCTGGCCTGGTGCTGGCGGGCAAACAGGCCATCGACAACGATATGAACGCAACCGTCCAGATGCTGGCGGCACTGCTGGGCCAGGCACAGGCGACTTTCGCCTCAGAGCTGGTGATCGAGGGCGACAAGGCCCGCGTAACCCGCGAAGTTGATGGCGGTCTGCAGGTTATTGAGGTGAAGCTGCCGGCGGTCGTCACCGTCGATCTGCGCCTGAATGAACCGCGTTACGCAAGCCTTCCGAACATCATGAAAGCCAAGGCCAAGCCGCTGGCGGTGAAGACCCCGGCTGATTATGGCGTTGACATCACTCCGCGCCTGACCGTCGTGAAAACCACCGAGCCTGCCGGCCGCAAAGCGGGCGTGCGCGTGGCCTCGGTCGACGAGTTGCTGGCGAAACTTAAAGATGAAGCGGGGGTGATCTGATGACCGTTCTCCTGATTGCTGATGTGAACGAAGGCCAGCTTGCCACTGATTCGGTTGCCAAAGCCCTAACGGCGGTGAAATCGCTGGGGGACGTTCACCTCCTGGTGCCCGGCCCGGCGGCAGCCGCAGCAGAGGCGGCGAAACTGAGCGGCGTCTCGAAGGTGCTCCATGCTGCTGATGCGGGCTTTGCGCATGGGCTGGCAGAGCCTGTCGCGGCGCTGATCGTCTCGATCGCCGCCGACTATAGCCATATTGCGGGCGCTGCGACCGCGTTTTCCAAGAACATTCTGCCCCGCGTCGCGGCTTTGCTGGATGTGATGGTGATCACGGATGTGACCGCCGTTATCGATTCTGAAACCTTTGAGCGGCCAATATACGCTGGCAACGCGATTCAGACGGTGAAATCTTCGGACGCGAAGAAGGTCTTTTCGGTGCGCACAGCTGCCTTCGCGGCTGCAGATGCTGGCGGCTCTGCGGCGGTTGATGCGGTTAATGGCCCGGCGACTGACGGCCTTTCCTCTTTCGTTGAGGATCGGGTCGCAGCCTCTGATCGCCCTGAACTGACCTCGGCGAAGATCGTCGTGTCGGGTGGGCGTGGTGTCGGCTCGAAAGAAAGCTTCGCGGTGATCGAGAAGCTTGCCGACAAGCTGAACGCGGCCGTTGGCGCGTCGCGCGCGGCGGTGGATTCGGGTTATGCCCCGAACGACTGGCAGGTTGGCCAGACCGGGAAAGTTGTGGCCCCGGATCTTTACGTCGCCGTTGGCATCTCGGGTGCGATCCAGCATCTTGCCGGGATGAAGGATTCAAAGGTGATCGTGGCGATCAACAAGGACGAAGAGGCCCCGATCTTCCAGGTCGCCGATTATGGCCTGGTCGGGGACCTGTTCACGCTCGTGCCAGAGCTGACGGAAAAGCTCTGAAACTGTTCAGGGCGCATAAAAGGGCGCTGCAATCGCGCCCTTTCTCTTTTCATGCCTTTTCCGGGCCACGCCAGAAGCTTTTATCCGTGACTGAGCGCTATCGGTACATATTCATAAGCGCTGCCCGCGCGGCGGATATTGCCAAGCCCGGGGAAGGGGAAGTGATACCCGATCATCGGCAGGGCTTCAGTCGCGGCCATGTCGAACAGCCGCAGCCTGGTTTTTGCGGCCAGGCCCGGGTCGGTGTCAAAGGCAAATTCCCAGCCGGGATTTTCGAAAAGCAGCGCATAATGATGGCAGACATCGCCTACGTTAAGGAAGGCTTCATCGCCTGAGCTGATGATATAGGACATATGGCCCAGCGTATGGCCGGGGGTGGCGATGGCGGTGATCCCTGGCAGCGCCTCTTTGCCGTCGCTGACGAAATTCATCCGCTCGCGGTAAGGCAGCAGATTGCGCCGCGCCCCTGCAACGAAGGCGGGCAGAAAGCCCTCGGCTGAAAGCTTGCTTTCATCGGTCCAGAAGTCAAAATCCACTTGGGAGAGATGCAGCATCGCATTGGGGAAAAGCGGGGATCCGTCAGCCCCGACAAGGCCCCAGCAATGATCGGGATGGGCGTGGGTCAGCACGATATCGTCGATCTGTTCCGGTGTGATCGAGGCCGCCGCCAGATTGCGCAGCAACCGGCCAGCCCCATTCCCGAACATCTCATCCTTGCCCATGCCACTGTCGATCAGCACAAGCCGCCCGCCCCGGTTCAGCACGATGCAGTTCTGCTCCAGCATCATCGGCTCGACGGGCAGGAACTCGGCCTTCATGATTTCGGCGATCTGATCTTGCGGCGCAGCCGGGAACTGATCATTGGCCGAGCCAAGGTTCAGCAAGCCGTCCGAAATGATTGTCGCCTCGATTTCGCCGATCTTAAAGCGATACCAGCCAGGAATCTGGGTGCCGAGCTGGGGCGCCTCGGCCAATGCGCCGCTCGCCAGCATGGGGGTCATAGACAATGCGCCCGCCCCGATCATCAGCGATCTGCGTGAAATATAGGGTGATTTCATAGGTCGTCTCCTCCTGGGACCCTCCTGTCCCGGGCTGAGGCTAGCGAGCGTTTAACCCGCGCGAGAAATTCAAAATATGGATGCCTCCGATACAAAAGCGATATCGCCAGCTTTAGCCATATCACGAAGTTATAGATGCCAGCATTATTCTAAATTTGTAGTGATGGGCCGGCCTCTGTCATTCTTCTCGTCGTCGTATGTGGAGATGCGGCATTGGGAGGTAGAAGATGAACACACAGCGATACCTGAAAGGGGCCCTTGTCGCGGCTGCGATGCTTTTCGCCAATAGCGCGACGGCCCAGGAAAAACCCGCCGAAATCAGGATCGGGATCACGACCTATACATCGGGCGCGGCCTCGGTCTTTGGGGTGCCGGCGCGCGCCGCTGCCGAGATGCTGGCCGAGAACCTGAATGCACGCGGCGGCATCGAGGGCGTGCCCGTTAAGATCAGCTTCATTGATGAGGGCGCGGGGCTGGAAACCGTGCTGACCGAGTACCGCCGCCAGGTCGAGGATGTGGGCGCCGATATCATGTTCGGCTCGGTCTCGTCGGGCGTGTGCAACAAGATCGCGCCGCTGGCCGAGGATCTTGAGGTCATCAACTTCATGTGGGACTGCGGCACGCAGCGCATCCTCGAAGATGACGACTATGATTATGTCTTCCGCACCCAGGCCAATGCCACCCAGGAAACGCTGGCGCCGCTCGCCTATCTGCTGAAGTACAAGCCTGATTTCAAAACCATCGCGGTGGTGAACCAGGACTATGCTTTCGGTCGTGACAGCTGGGAGATCTTCCTGACCGCGCTGAAAACGCAGCGTCCTGATGTCGAGGTTGTGGCAGAGCTGTTCCCCGCCTTTGGCGCGGCGGATTTCTCGGCCGAGGTTTCGCGTCTCCAGGCGCTGAAGCCCGATGTCATCCTTTCGATGTCCTGGGGCGGCGATCTGGACACTTTCGTGCGCCAGGCGCAGCAACGTGGCCTTTTCGAGCAATCGACCTTCATCTTTGGCCTTGGCGAATCTTCGGTCGAACGCCTGGGCGCAACCCTGCCTGAGGGCGTCATCATCGGCGGTCGCGGCGATCACTATTTCCGCCACCCCGAGCAGATTAACAACCCCGATTTCGTGAAATTCAATGAGGATTTCAAAGCGAAAACCGGCAGCTATCCGATCTATTCGGTCTACCACATGGTGCAGGCCTTCGCCGCGCTTGAGGCGGTCTATGCCAAAGCCATCGCGGAAAACGGCGGCGAATGGCCCGAGAAAGACCAGATCGCCGAGGCGATGAATGGGCTGGAATTCCAGGGCTTTGGCCGCCCGCTGGTGGTGCGTGAGGACAACCAGGCCATCGAGGCGCAGCTGATCGGCGTGACCACTTCCAGCAGCGAATTCCCGTTCAAGGTGCTGAAAGACATCGCCATCTATGACGGTGCCGACCTGATCGCGCCGGTGGGCGAGAACTCGATCGAGTGGATCTCGCAATTCGAGGCCGGCAAGCTGGCCGAAATCAACCCCACCACCTTTGACTAAGCCCGGTCGGGGCCGGGCGCCAAAGGCTGCCCGGTTTCCTTTCCGATCTGACGAAACCGGCAAAAGCGGAGCTTTGGCCTATGGATATTATCCTTCTGGCGCTGCTGGATGGCATCGCCTATGCGGCTTTGCTGTTTCTGGTGGCCGTCGGCCTGACGCTGATCTTTGGCGTTCTTGGCATTCTTAACATCGCGCATGGCAGCCTTTACGCAATCGGTGCCTATGTGACGGCAACCATCGGCACCTGGCTGGTGGCCAATGGCTATAACCCCTGGCTGACCTTTCCGGCGCTGATCGTCTCGGCGATCCTGGTGGGGGTGATCCTTGGCGGGTTGATCGAGCGGCTTCTTCTGAGCCGGATCTACACCAAAGAGCCGATCCTGCAGCTGCTGATCACCTTTGCGGTATTCATGATCCTGGAAAACCTGCAGCGGATGATCTGGGGCGTGCAGCCCTATTTCCTGGATACGCCGCTGACGCTTTTGGGCAATGTCTCGCTGGCGGGGGTGAATTACACGCTTTACCAGGTGGCCTTCCTGCCGCTGGCGGCCATCGCCGTGCTGGTCTTCCTGCGCTATTTCCTGCGTCATACCACGATGGGCGCGCAGATCCTTGCCGTGACCGAGGATCGTGAGGCGGCCTCTTCCATCGGGATCAATGCAACCTGGGTCTATTTCGTGACCTTTGTCATCGGCGCGAGTTTCGCGGCCCTTGGCGGAGCGCTGGCCACGCCGACCACATCTCTGGTGACGGGGATGGGCGCGAATATGATCGTCCTGTCCTTCGCCGTTGCGGCGACCGCCGGCCTTGGCCAGATCGAAGGCGCCGCCGTTTCCGCCCTGATGATCGGCATCGCGCGCTCTTTCGCGGTCTATCTGGCCCCCGAAATCGAGGTCGTGATGCCCTATCTCATCATGGTCCTTGTTCTGCTGGTGCGCCCCAATGGCCTCTTCGGCAAAGAAACCGTGAGGAAAATCTGATGAGCAAAGGGCTTATTGCTGCCATTGTGGCGCTGATCGTGCTGGCGCTGGTGCCGGTCGGTGCGCCTTCGACCGTGGTTTTCTTCACCCTTTGCCTTGCGAAAAGTCTCGCGGTTCTGGGCATTCTGGTGTTGATCCGCGCCGATCAGGTTTCCTTCGGCCATGCGATGTATTTCGCCATCGGGGCCTATACGGCGGCCTATATCACCGCCGAATTCCGCAATATCGACATCATGCTGGTGATCCTTGCGGCGGCGATTTCCTCGCTGATCGCGGGGCTGCTGGTCGGGCTTTTCGTCACCCGCTATCGCGGCATCTTCTTTGGCATGATCAACCTTGCCTTCTCGATGGTGCTCTATTCGGGGCTTGAGAAGGCCTTCCACATCACCGGCGGCTCTGACGGGCTGCGCATCCGCCGCCCAACCCTGATGGGGATGGAATTCAAACGCGCCGAGTTCGACCTGGTGATCTTCTATGTCACGCTGGCGATGGTTGCGCTGTGCTTCTGGCTGGTCTGGCGCTATCTGCGCTCGCCCCTGGGGCAGGCGCTTGGCGCGCTGAAGACCAATGAGACGCGGCTGGAATATCTGGGGCTTTCGGCGCGGCGCGTTTTGTTGACGGGCTATGTGATCTCGGCGGTGCTTTGCGGGCTTGGCGGGGTGCTTTTGGGCACTGTGCAGGGGCTGGCGACGCCGGAACATGCTTTCTGGTCGCGCTCGGCGGAACTGGTGTTCATCGCGGTGCTTGGGGGCCCGGGCCATGTGGCGGGCGCGCTTTCGGGCACGGTGATCTTCGAGGCGGTGCGCACATTCGCGGCGGCCGTGCTGGATGACAGCTGGCAGCTGATCCTTGGGATTACGCTGATCGTGATCATCCTCTGGGCGCCGGGCGGCCTTGTGGAACTGTGGAAACGGGTCTTCCTGCGCAAAGGCAAAACCGGCGAAGAGGTGCAGAAATGAGCACGGATAAAGGCACATTGCTGTTGCAGGCCGAGGGGCTGAAGCTGCGCTTTGGCGGAATCATCGCCGCCGACGGCATCAACCTCTCGCTGTATAAGGGCGAGCATCTGGCGATCATCGGGCCGAACGGGGCGGGGAAAACCACCTTTCTCAACATCTGCACCGGCTATCTGAAACCCGATGCCGGCAAGGTCACGCTGAACGGGCGCGAGATCACCGGCAGACCGCCGCGCAGCATCACGCGCATGGGGGTGGCCCGCGCCTTCCAGATCCCGCAGCTTTTCACCGGCCATACGGTGCTGGAGAATATGCTGCTGGCGGCCTCGGTGCGCGAAAGGCACTGGGGGCTGTTGCGCAACCTGATGCGGATCCCGGAACGGGCCGAGATGGAGCATCTGCTCGACATGGTCGGCTGCGCCGATGTGCGCGACCGGCTGGCGTCGGAATTGCCCGAGGGCAAGCGCAAGCTGGTCGATATCGCGGTGGCGCTGGCGCTTAAGCCCGAGGTTCTTCTGATGGACGAGCCCACCTCGGGCGTGGCGACGGCGGACAAATTCGGTGTGATGGAAACCCTGATGAAGGCGCTGCGCGAAGCGGGGGTCAGCTCGGTTTTTGTCGAACATGATATGGAGATGGTCGGGCTTTACGCCACCCGCGTTGCGGTCTGGGCGCAGGGCATCATCCAGATGACCGGGGAGCCAAAGACCGTGCTGAACGACCCCGACGTCATCCGCAACGTGATCGGGAGCGGTGAACATGCTTAACCTCAAATCGGTAGACGCCTCGATCGACCGGATCCCGATCCTGCGCGACATCTCTCTGAACGTCGATCCGGCGGAAACCATCGCGCTTGTCGGGCGCAACGGGGCCGGAAAGACCACGCTTTTGCGCTCGATCATGGGGTTCACCAGCTGCACCGGCGCGATCACGTTTGAAGGCCGCAACCTTTTCGACATCGCCCCCCATCAGCGCCCGGCGCTTGGGATCGGTTATGCCCCCGAGGACCGCAGGCTCTTTTCGCGCTTTACCATCACGGAAAACATCCTTCTGCCCGCGCGGGTCGCGGGTCTGGATGAGGCCGAGACGAAGCGGCGGCTGGACCGCATCTATCTGGTGATGCCAGAGCTGGAAACGCTGGGCCCGCGCCCGGCGGGTTCGGTCTCGGGCGGGCAGGGCAAGATGGTGGCGCTTGGCCGGGCGATGATGCTTTCGACCCGGCTTTTGATGCTGGACGAGCCGTTTCAGGGTCTCGCCCCGGTGCTGGCCAACCGCTACGCCGAGGCGCTTGGCAAATTGCGCGAGATCGATCCGACGCTGGCGATCATCATCACCGAATCCAATCCGGGCCTTTTGCGGCGCTTTGCCTCGCGTATGGTGACGGTGGAACGCGGCAGGATCGACAGCGATGTTGCAACAGTGGCGGCGGCATAAGGGAAGGGCACAGCTATGAAAATCACTGCAGCGGTTCTGGAAGAGATCGGGCGCGCCGGTCCCTATGCCGAGACAAAGCCCCTGACGGTCTGCGAGATCGACCTTGAAGGCCCGCGCCGCGACGAGGTGCTGGTGCGCGTGGTGGCGGCGGGGCTGTGCCATTCGGATCTTTCGGTGATCAATGGCGACCGCCCGCGCCCGGTGCCGATGGTGCTGGGCCATGAGGGCGCGGGCATCGTCGAAGAGGTCGGCGAAGGTGTCACCGATCTGGTGCCTGGCGACAAGGTGGCCTTTGTCTTTGTGCCGTCCTGCGGCCATTGCGGCCCCTGCCAGGCCGGGCGTCCCGCGCTTTGCGAGCCGGGCGCGGCCTCGAACGGCAAGGGCGAGCTGTTGGGCGGTGGCACCCGCATGTCGCGCGGTGGTGAGACGGTCTATCATATGACCGGGGTGTCGAGCTACGCGACCCATGCAGTCATCTCGCGCCGCAGCCTTGTGAAGGTCGACCATGATGTGCCGCTGGTGATCGCGGCGCTGATGGGCTGCGCGGTGCTGACGGGGGCGGGCGCGGTTTTCAACATGGGCGCGGTGCAGCCGGGCAGCCGGACGGCCGTGGTGGGTCTGGGTGGCGTGGGCCTTGCCGCGATCCTTGGTGCGGCGGCGGCCGGGGCCGAGACGATCATCGCGGTCGATACCCTCGCCTCAAAGCTGGAATTCGCCAGAGACCTGGGCGCGACGCATTGCTTTGATGCCGCCGACCCCGATCTGACCGAAAAGATCAAAGAGGCCACCCAGGGCGGTGTCGATGCGGCGCTGGAATTTGCCGGATCGGCGCGGGCGCTGGAATCGGCCTTCCGCCTGACGCGGCGTGGCGGCACCACCATCTCAGCCGGGCTGACCAATCCCAGGGCGGTGCTGAACATCTCGCCCCTGACGCTGGTGGCCGAAGAGCGCACCCTGCGCGGCAGCTATCTGGGTTCGGGCGTGCCCTCGCGCGACATTCCGCGCTTCCTTGGGCTGTTCCAGCGCGGCAGGCTGCCCGTGGACAAGCTGATGACACACCGCCTGCATCTGAGCGAGATCAACGAAGGCTTTGACCGCCTGCACCGGGGCGAAGCGATCCGCCAGGTGATTGACTTCACGATGTGAATACCTCTTGCCCCCGCCCCGCAAAGGGCGGGGGCAAAGGGTTCAGAGCCGTTGGTCCTGATCCTCGATCACCTCGACGCCGACCCAGCTGCCATCGCGGGCCAGCTTGCGCAGCGTGTCGCGGGTGACGCTGTGAATGGCCTTCACCGCATTGGTCATCGGGCGTTCCAGCGAATGCGCCAGATAGACGCTGCGCCGCACCGGGGGCTCGCAAAAGCTGTGGCAGCGAAGGCGGCCATCGGCCACCTCGGCGGCGATGGCGTTTTTCGGCAGGATCGAAAAGCCCAGGCCCTCTTCGACCAGCCTTTTGATATTGCTGTAGGAATCGACATCAATCGTGGTGTTGAGGTCAAGATCCAGCATATCGGCGGTGCGGATCAGCTGATCGCGCAGCCCATGGCCCTTGCTGGGCAGGATCAGCGGCAATTCCAGCGCATCGGCAAAACGCACCGACCCATCGGCCGAGGCCGGCTGGCCCTCAAATTCGCCTTTGGTCGGGCCGAGCAGCTGCAGTTCCTCTTCAATCAGCTTTTGGGTGCGGATGCCGTGGCTTTCATCCTTGCCATAAAGCACCGCCAGATCGACCGTCCCCTCGCGGATCCAGCTGAGGACAAAGCCGCTCATCGCGTCTGAGACCTGCAGTTTGATCTTTGGGAAACGCTTATGCGCGGCGGTGATCAGCGGCACGGCCAGGATCTGGCTGATCGTGCCGGGCAGGCCAAGGCGCACCTCGCCCGCCGGGTCGCTTTCCTGGCCGCGGATCTCATCCTCGACCAGTGCCAGCTGATTGATGATCACCCGCGCGTTGCGCAAAAGGATATGGCCGGCCTCGGTCAGCGAGACGCCGCGCGAAGAGCGGTAGAGCAGCGCCGCGCCCAGCTCTTCCTCCATATTGCGCAGATGCAGGGAAAGGGCGGGCTGCGCCACATGCAAAAAAGAGGCCGCCCGCGTCATCGAGCCCTGTTCGGCAATGGCGACGAAATAGCGGAGCTGCCGGATATCCATATCATTTCCGCCATACTGCGAGGGTTGCCATAAGTTTATACTCTTGCACGCAGGCTGGCAATTCCGTCTTTCGCGATAGCGGTTTGTTATAGCAATGAGAACTTCAACATATTTGACATATGGCCATCACCTCAGGATTCTGCGCCGCAAAGTCATGGGGGAGTCCGCAATGCAGACCTATCAGATGTTCATCAATGGCCGTTTTTGCGATGCAGCGGATGGCGGCTGGTTCGACAGCGAAAACCCCTATAGCGGCGAGGTCTGGGCCAGGATCGCACGGGGCTCTGCCGCTGATGTCGATGCGGCGGTCGCGGCGGCAAAGGCAGCGCTTGGCGGCGAATGGGGGCGGATGACTGCCTCAGCCAGGGGCAAGCTGATGCGGCGTCTGGGCGATCTGGTTCTGGCCAATGCCGAGCGTCTTGCCGAGATCGAGGTCCGCGATAACGGCAAGCTTTATGCCGAGATGATCGGCCAGGTCCGCTATAATTCCGAGTGGTGGTATTACTTTGGCGGTCTGGCCGATAAGATCCAGGGCGCGGTGGTGCCGATCGACAAGCCCGATATGCTGACCTACACCACATCCGAGCCGTTGGGCGTGGTGGCGGCGCTGACTGCCTGGAACTCGCCTTTGCTGTTTGTTGCCTGGAAATGCGCGGCGGCGCTGGCGGCGGGCTGCACCGTTGTTCTGAAACCCTCCGAATTCACCTCGGCCAGCACGCTGGAATTCGCGGCCCTTACCAAAGAGGCGGGTTTCCCGGATGGCGTGTTCAACGTTGTGACGGGCTTTGGCCAGGACGTCGGCGCGCCGCTGGTTGCGCATCGTGACGTGAACAAAGTCACCTTCACCGGATCCGATGCCACCGGCGCGGCGGTCTATCAGGCGGCCGCAAAGGGGCTGAAACGCGTCTCGCTGGAACTGGGCGGCAAGTCCCCCAATATCGTCTTTGCCGATGCCGATCTTGATCAGGCGGCGGCGGGGGCGATTTCGGGGATCTTTGCCGCCACCGGGCAGACCTGTGTCGCGGGATCGCGGCTGCTGGTGCAGAACTCGGTCCGTGAGGCTTTCCTCGAAAAGCTGCTGGCGCTGGCGACCCAGGCGCGGATCGGCGATCCGATGCAGGCGGATGTGCATGTCGGCCCGGTCACCACGAAACCGCAATTCGACAAGATCATGTCCTATATCGACATTGCGAAAGCCGAGGGCGCACGCTGCGTGCTGGGTGGCAAACGCGCCAGCGGCCCCGGCCTTGACCAGGCGAATTTCGTCGAGCCGACCATCTTCACCGATGTCACCAATGACATGCGGATCGCCCAGGAAGAGGTGTTCGGCCCCGTCCTGTCGGTGATCGGTTTCGAGGATGAGGCCGAGGCCGTCCGCATCGGCAATGATGTGATCTATGGGCTGGCCGCCGGGGTCTGGACCAAAGACATCGGCCGCGCCGTGCGGATGACAAAGGCGCTGCGGGCGGGGATGGTCTGGGTCAATACCTATCGCGCCGTCAGCTATATGATGCCCTTTGGCGGGATCAAAAACTCGGGGCTTGGGCGCGAAAGCGGCATGGACTCGATCAAGGAATTTCTTGAGACCAAAAGCGTCTGGATCAATACCAGTGACGCGCCTCCGGCCAATCCCTTCACCATGCGCTGATCCCCGCCGGACGGCCTTGCGATACAGTCCACAAACACGGGGCCGCTGGCCCCGTGTCTTTTCATTTTGGCAGGATGATCCCGGGCGGATCAGCGCCGATCCCGATTACCGCGTTCCGGCTCTGGTTCCGAATGAAGGCGTCACGCACGAAGCAAGACCAGCCGACCATCGGCCGGGCAAAACATGAGGTTCCACAGGCGCCGCCTTACGGCACTGCCGCATTGGCGCTGTCAGCCGCAGACCGGGCTGATGGCGTATCAGCACGGCCAGACGCGACGACCCACAGCCCTAAGGGGCAGGGCCATACGCAGAGCCATTAAAGCCTGCCGGATACTGGCCGAAGCCCCGGCTGGGAAACGGCCAGACAGGCCGCGCAAAATCCCCGACAGCCACAAGTGGAATGCGCATAGCGAAAGGCCGCCATGCAAAAGCTGCATGGGTAAGCTATTGAAGAATATCTGAATAAATTCATAGTGCTGCGCGGCATTCCCGAAAGCCCACCCCAGACGGGGCAAGGGGCGGCTCTGGTGCCGGCGTTATCGGCCGAGCCAAAAACAGGCAGCAGCCTGTGCGAATTCAGAAGCTGCGACTTCAAGACCTGCGATCGCAAGAACAAGGAAACATGAAATGGCCATCATCAACAGCAAGATCCTGCCTTTCAAAGCCCAGGCCTTCCGGCAGGGAAAATTCATCGAAGTCACCGAATCCGATGTTGTCGGCCAATGGGCGGTTTTCTTCTTTTACCCGGCTGACTTTACCTTCGTCTGCCCGACAGAGCTTGGCGATGTTGCCGACCACTATGCCGAACTGCAGTCGCGCGGCGTCGAGGTGTTCTCGGTCTCGACCGATACCCATTTCACCCATAAAGCCTGGCATGACAGCTCGGACACCATCGGCAAGATCCAATACACGATGATCGGCGATCCGACCCATCAGATCAGCCGCAACTTCAACGTCCTGCGCGAGGACGAGGGCCTTGCAGACCGCGCCACCTTTATCGTGGACCCCGATGGCGTGATCCAGGCCTTTGAGATCACCGCCGAAGGCATTGGCCGCAACGCCGAAGACCTGCTGCGCAAGATCAAAGCCGCGCAATATGTCCGCGCCCATCCGGGCGAGGTTTGCCCCGCCAAATGGCAGGAAGGCGAAGAGACCCTCGCGCCCTCGCTTGATCTGGTTGGCAAGATCTGAGGTCTGATCCCTGAGGGGGGCGGCCAGGCTCGCCCCCTTTGACAAACCCTGCCGGAAAGGATGCCCCGATGCTTGACGCAAATATGAAAACCCAGCTGAAGGGCTATCTTGAGCGCCTCGTGCGCCCGGTTGAAATCACCACTTTCGCAGGCGATGATGCGAAATCGCGTGATATGCTGGCGCTGATCGCGGATATTCGCGGGCTTTCTGACAGGATCACCGTCGTTGAAGGGCGCGATGCCCAACGGGTGCCCTCTTTCGCGCTGTCATCGCCGGGCCATGACATCAGCCTGACCTTCGCGGGCCTGCCGATGGGGCATGAGTTCACCTCGCTGGTGCTGGCGCTTTTGCAGACCGGCGGCTATCCGGCAAAGGTCGAGCAGGCGATCCAGGACCAGATCCGGGCGCTGAAGGGCAATTTCCGCTTTGAGACCTATTTCTCGCTGTCGTGCCAGAACTGCCCCGATGTGGTGCAGGCGCTGAACCTGATGGCGGTGCTGAACCCCGGGATCGAGCATGTGGCCATTGATGGCGCGCTGTTCCAGGCAGAGGTCGATGCGCGTCAGGTGATGTCGGTGCCGACGATCTTCCTCAATGGCGAGCTGTTTGGCGCAGGCCGGATGGATGCCGAACAGATCCTTGCAAAGATCGACACCGGGGCGGCGAACCGCGCGGCTGAGGGCATTGCGGCCCAGGCCCCCTATGAGGTGCTGGTGGTGGGCGGCGGCCCGGCGGGGGCGGCGGCAGCGATCTATGCCGCGCGCAAAGGCATCCGCACCGGCGTCGTGGCCGAGCGTTTCGGCGGCCAGGTTCTGGATACGATGTCGATCGAAAATCTGATCTCGGTCCCCCATACCGAAGGCCCGCAGCTGGCCCGTGCGCTGGAAACCCATGTGCGCGAATATGAGGTCGATATTTTCAACACCCAGACCGCCACCGGGCTGGAGCAGGTGGCAGATGGTTTCCGCGTCACCCTGGCCTCTGGGGCGGCGCTGACGGCCAGCTCGGTGATCCTGTCGACCGGGGCACGCTGGCGCAAAATGGGCGTGCCGGGCGAAGAGAAATACCTCGCCAAAGGCGTTACCTTCTGCCCGCATTGCGATGGCCCGCTGTTCAAAGGCAAGCGCGTCGCGGTGATTGGCGGTGGCAATTCAGGCGCCGAGGCGGCGATTGATCTGGCGGGCCTTGTGACCCATGTGACGCTGATCGAATTCGATAAAACCCTGCGCGCCGATGAGGTGCTGCAACGCAAGCTGCGCAGCCTGAAAAACGTCACCATCCTGACCGAGGCCCGCACCACCGAGGTCAAAGGCGATGGCAGCAAGGTCACCGGACTGGCCTATGAGGACCGCAACAGCGGCGAAATCCGCGAGATCGCGCTGGAGGGGATCTTCGTCCAGATCGGTCTGATGCCGAATACCGACTGGCTGAAAGGCACCATCACGCTCAGCCCGAGGGGCGAGATCGTGGTCGATGCGCATGGTGCAACCTCGCTGCCGGGTGTCTTTGCCGCCGGAGACTGCACCACCGCGCCCTATAAGCAGATCGTGATCGCCATGGGCGAAGGGGCGCGGGCAGGTCTTGCAGCTTTCGACCACCTGATCCGGCTGCCGGTCGCCGAAAAGGCCGCCTGAACCCTGCCGCCGCGCCTTGCCTTTCCGGGCCCGCACCGGAAGGCAAGGCAGGGCCGTTTTGGCCGGATGCCAATGGTGTTGCGGCGATTTCGCATCAAAGCTGACAAATTTACAAAGAAACCCGCATCCCATCTTGAACGGCCTCTGACCAGGGCACTAGCCTTTCAGCCTGCCTCTGACGCGGATCGTCGCCGCTGCGCTTTGCGACAGGAGTCTAAGCGGTCGGGGGCCAAGCGGTCGGGGTCAGGGATGAGCTGGGACATTCACAATCTTTTCCTCAGGCATGCGCGTGACATCGCCCGCTCGTTGCGGCGCGGTGGGCTTAGCCATGACACGGCGGCCGATCTGACCCAGGACACCTTTTTGCGGGTGCTGAACGCCCAGCCCGTCCCCCGGTCTGAGGCGCATAACCCCGCCGCCTATTTGTATCGTATTTCCCGCAATCTCAGGATCGACCATCAGCGCAAAGAGCGGCTGGCGAACCGTCTGTTCCTGTCTTACGCGGATTTCACAGAGATAGCCGATCCCGCGCCCTCGGCCGAGGCGGTTGTCACGGGCCGCGAGCAGCTTGCAATCGTAGAGGCAGCCCTTGCGGACCTGCCCGAGCGCCAGCGCACCGCCTTTGAGCTGCACCGCCTGGGCGAGATGACCATGGCCGAGGTTGGCAAAAATCTGGGCCTATCGACCGCCAACGTCTGGGCGCTGATCCGCGATGCCTATGACCATCTCGACCAGCGGCTTGCGGGGAAATGAGCAACCCCGTTTCCGGCCCCGACCACAGCCCCGCACCCGAGCGGCTGCTGTTTCGCGAGGCCGCCGATCTGGCGATCCGCCTGCAAAATGACCCCGCCAATCCTGTCGCGGTTGAGATGGTGCGCAGCTGGATCGCACGCGGGCCGGATCATCAGGCGGCCTGGGCCAGGGTGGCCGCCATCCATGGCATGACCGGGAAAGTGCTGAACGAGCAGCGAAACGGTGCGCCGCTGATAAGCCGCCGCACCTTTGCCCTGGCGGGCCTGCTGGGGCTGGGTGGCGCGGCAGGGGCCTGGGTGATCCCGGATCTGATTTTGCGGGCACGGGCCGATCATATCACCGCCAGCGCCGAGCAGCGCCAGATCGGGCTGCCCGATGGCAGTATCGTTACCCTGGGGCCTGACAGCGCGATTGCGGTGCAGATGACAGCCTCTGGCCGCCGCATTGATCTTTTGCAGGGCATGGCCTTTTTCGATGTCGCGCCCGATACCGCCCGCCCTTTTTCGGTTGTGGCAGATCAGGTCGCGGTGACGGCGCTTGGCACCGCCTTTGACGTCAGCCTCGATGCGGGGTTCGTGCAGGTCTCGGTCGATCATGGCCAGGTCGCGGTTCAGGCCCGGCAGGGGGACAGCCCCGACCTGCTGGCTGCGGGTGACTGGGTCACCATGGCCCCCGAAAACATCACCCCAAACCGGGGCCAGCGCGACCCGGAACAGATCGCCTCATGGCGAAGCGGTATGCTGATCGCCGAAAACGAGGCGGTTTCCGCCCTGGTCGCGCGGATTGCCCGCTGGCAGGATGGCCATGTCGTGCTGGCAGATCCCTGGCTGGGATCACGGGCGGTCAGTGGTGTGTTCGACCTGAATGACCCGTTTTCAGCGCTTGAGGCGGTCGTGCGGCCCTTTGGGGCGAAAGTCAGAAAAGTCACGCCTTTTCTGATCGTTATCTCACCCGTCTAGGCCTGCGCTGCCGCCTGTTCTGGCGCCCACCCTGACGCGTCCGTCAGATCGGTCAAAAATTTCTGAAAAAATGCAGGCCCCGTTCGTAAAGAATATCAGGGGCTGCTTTACCCAGCATGCAGGCACGCCAGCCCATCCAACTGACATCAATCGAAGTGGATTTGACATGGGGCGTGCCTCTCCTGCTGACGAGTTTTGCAAAATCAGCCATCGGGCCTTGCTGGCGATACTGCTGGCAACCACCGCAATCACCGCGGGCATCGGTTTTCGGGCGGGCCCGGCAATGGCGCAGGATGCGCAGCTGACCGAGTTCAATATCCCCGCGGGCCCGCTGAACCGCGCCCTGGCCGCTTTTGGGGCGCAATCGGGCACCCAGCTTTCCTATGAGGCCTCGATCGCAGGGGGGCTGTCTTCGCCCGGGCTGCGCGGCGCGCTCAGCCGTGAGGCGGCGCTGGCGCAGATCCTGCAGGGATCGGACCTCGTCTATTCCTTCGCAGGCGAACGCAATGTCGTGATCTCAAAGCCTGACAGCAGCCTGGATCAGGCCGGGGCGGAAGGTGCTGCCCCGCTGGGCACGATTGTCCTGCAGGGCGAGAAATTCGCGCGTGACCAGTTCAACACCTTTTCCAGCGTGGCCGTCGTCACCGCCGGGGATCTGGACGATTACGCAAGGCCGATGCTGGATGAGGCGCTGAACAGCTCTCCGAATGTGCGCATCACCGAGCGGGATGGCGCAACGGGCATCGTGATCCGTGGCATCAATGCCGAGGGCACCACGCAGCCCAACCGCTCTGACCCGGTGATCTCGGTCACCGTCGATGGCGCACAGCAGAACTATGAGGCCACCCGGGCCGGCACGCGCGGCATCTGGGATGTCGAGCAGATCGAGGTGCTGCGCGGGCCGCAATCGACCCTGCAGGGCCGCAATGCGCTGGCGGGTTCGGTGGTGATCAAAACCAAAGATCCCAGCTTTACCCCAGAGGCCAGCATCCGCGCCGGGGCCGATACCGCCAATATGCGCTCGGGTGCTTTCGCGGTCACCGGCCCTATTGTCGAGGATCAGCTGGCCTTCCGCCTGTCTGGCCAGGTCATGCGCGGCAAGAACGACATCACCTATGCCGATCCTGGCTATGCCTCGCATGGGGAAGAGGAATTCGAGGAATTTCGCGGCAAGCTTTTGTTCACGCCCAGCGATATGCCCGGCTTTACGGCGCTGTTCTCAGCCAGCCGCACCCATGACAAGCCCGCCCATAATCTGGTGCTGGGGCCCGATTACTTCGACCGCCGCTATGCCAGCACTGCCACCGAGTTCCGCGATACCGTGGTCGAGCGCTATATCGCCGATCTGAAATATGAGATCGGCGCGGATCTGACGCTGCAATCGCTGACCACCTTCGTTGACACCACCGTCGGGATCACCACCCCTGCCGCCCAGGCCGGATGGTGGCGCGATGAGACCCGCCACATCCAGGATATCTCGCAGGATTTCACCCTGTCTTTCGGCACCGGGGAAAGCGCCTTCTCGGGCGTGGTCGGCGTCTATGCGGGCAAGTCGAAGAACCACAGCACGGGCCAGACCGATTATGATCTCTTCGTAACGGGCACCGCCATTCCGTTCCAGATCATCGAGCGCGACAGCACCAATACCTCGCTGGCGCTTTACGCCGACAGCCGCTACCAGTTCGCTGACCGCTGGACTTTGCTGGCCGGGGCGCGGCTGGTGCATGACAGGGTCTCGGCCACCTATCGCGGCGATGTGCTGCCCGGCACCTTCCTGCATGCCACGCTGGATGAGGTCAGCTCTTCGTCCAGCACCGCCTTCCTGCCGCGCCTGGGGCTGGCCTTCGAGCTGAGCGAGAACCAGAACCTGGCGCTGACCGCCAGCAAGGGCTATCGGCCCGGTTTTTCCGAAATCATCGTCGGCACCACCACGCTGAATGAGGTGAAACCCGAAAGCCTCTGGGCCTATGAGATGGCTTACCGTTCCAAATGGCTGGATGACCGGCTGCAGATCAGCGGCAATCTCTTTTACTATGATTACACCGATATGCAGGTTCCGGTGGCGGTGCCGGGGATGCTGGGCATGGCCTATACCTATAATATCAACACCGGAAAGGCGCATTCCTATGGTGCCGAGATCGAGGCCAGATGGGCCTTCGATTCCGGGCTGGAGATGTTTGGCGGTCTGGGCCTGATCCGCACCCGCTTTGATGAGGGCATCTTTGAGGGCAGCAGCCTGATCGGGAATGAATTCCCCGAGGCCCCCGCCGTTACCGCCTCATTGGGCGGCATCTATCGCCACGATTCCGGCTGGTTTGTCGGCGGTGATGTGGCCTTTACCGAGGGCTATTACAGCAAGGGCGATGTGCGTAACCTGCCCGCCAATGCGGTCGATTCCTACACCATCGTCAATGCCCAGGCCGGCTACCGCGATGAGCGGTTTGAATTCACCATCTACGCCAAAAACCTGCTGGATGAGAAATATCTGACCTCTGTCAGCGGCAACAGCGCCAGCATCGGTGATGAACGCAGCTTCGGCCTGCAGCTTACCCGGCGGTTTTAAGGCGGCCTGGCCAGCCCATATCCACAGCCCAGGCGCCGCCCCCGCGCGCCTGCCCCCCCTGAACGCAAGACGTTCTGCACAGAATTCAAGGAGATCCAGGCATGAACCCCCTGTTGTCCGCAGGTAAGATGGCGCTGCCCCGGGCGGCCCTTGCCGCATTGCTTTTGCTTGCCCCCTTCGGGGCCGCCGCTGAAACACCGTCCGAAGCCGGGCCCGAAACCCAGATCGAAACCCAGGGCATTACCCTTGCGCCCACCGACCCCGATTTTCAGGGCGGGATCTGGGCGCAAAACCTGGATGACCCGACAAAGCCCTTTGTGCCCGGCGCGAAGATCCGGGTCCAGGGCTGGAAGTTCCGGCCGGGTCAGACAGTGATGTTCTCACAGGGGCTGGTGCCCTTCCTGCCAGAGCCACTGGTCGCCGATGCCGAGGGCAATATCGCAGTGACCCTGACCATCCCAAAGGATGCGCCCGTCGGCGTGTATCCGGTCGTCCTCAGCACCACCAATCCCGCCCATGCCAGCATCATCGATTTCAGGATCTCGCCCGAACTGCCGCTGTCAGGCGCGGATAAATTCACCCGGCTTTCCGAAAAGCTTTCACCCGGGCTTTACCAGTCGGCCTATAGCCAGGCCAGCCAGGCGTTGTTTGTGACCTCTGCCGCAGGCTATCCGCCCATCGCGCAATCAGAGATCCTGAAGCTTGATCCCGACAGCCTGGCGGTCACCGCCCGCGCCACGCCCCCAAAGGCGCCCGATGGCGGGCTTTTCGGCGTCTACGGCCTGGGGGTGGACGATGTGAACGGCACGATCTGGGTGACGAATACCCGCCATGACACGGTCGCAGTCTATGCCCAAAACGACCTGCGGCTTTTGAAACAGTTCGAGCCAGGCCTTGCCGCGCATCCGCGCGCTGTGGTGGCGCTGGATGGTATTGTCTATATCTCGCTGGTGGGAATGCCGGGGCTGATGCGCTTTGACGGCAAAACGCTCGCGCAGCTGCCGATGCTGCCGATCCTTTCGGCCAATTCGCGCAACCCCTTCTCTCCGGCCAGCCTGCACCCTGATCGGGAAAGCGGGCGCATCTTTACCGTCAGCCTGACCACGTCAGAGGTGGCGGTGATCGATGCAAAGGCCGGCAAGGTCGAGCGGCTGATCCCGGTGCCCGGCGCCCGCAGCGCAATCGGCGTCAGCTATGACCCTAAGGCCGGGCAGATCTTTGTGGCGGCCCAGGGCTCTGACGAGCTGATCACCCTGGATGAGGACAGTGGCGCTGTCCTGCGCCGTCTGCCCGTCGGCGCGGGGCCGCTGAACGTGGTTTTCGACCCGGTGACCGGGCTGACCTGGGTTGCCAATCGCGGGGCGCACAGCGTCGTGGCCGCAGACGATCAGGGACATATTGTCGCCAATCTGGATGTCGCGCCGCAGCCAAATCACCTGATCCATGACGGCAAAGGCGGGGTCTTTGTGGTGAACCGGGGCGACGATCCGAGCGACCCGAATGCCGACCGGATCACCCGGCTGATCAAAGCGGACTAAGCGTTTCGCTGCGCAAATGCTGCGCAGCATGTCTGTGGCGGAAGGCTTTGCCACAGACATGCAAGCGGTGCGGGCCGCGGGTCATCGGGCACTATGGCTGTCAGGCGCGCGGGGCAGCCAGGGCCGGATCCGACGCTGGAACCCGTCGATATAGGTCAGCAGAACCGGCACCACGACCAGCGTCAGGATGGAAGACGAGATCAGCCCCCCGATCACCGCATGCGCCATCGGCGCATTCTGCGAGGTGCCGCCATGCATATTCACCGCCAGCGGGATCATCCCGAAGATCATCGCCAGCGTGGTCATGACGATGGGGCGGAAACGGGTGGCACCAGCCTCGATCAGCGCGGCGCGAACCTCCATCCCTGCGCGGCGATGCTGGTTGGCGTTGTCGACCAGCAGGATCGCGTTTTTTACCACCAGCCCCATCAGCATGATAAAGCCGATCACCGAGAAAATGTTCAGCGTGCTGCCCCCAATCAACAGCCCCAGCATCACCCCAACCAGCGCCAGCGGCAAAGAGGACATGATCGCAAACGGTTGCAGGAAGCTGCCGAATTGCGAGGCCAGCACCAGGTAAATGAAGATCACCGCCAGCAATAGCGCGACCAGCGCCGAAACGGCCGAATCCATCATGCTTTCCGCATCCCCCCCGGTGCCGATCCGATAGCCCGGCGGCAGGTTCAGCCCATCCTGGGCGGCCTGAATGCCCGTGCTCGCGGTCAGAACATCGATCCCGTCCAGCCCGGCCGTCACGCTGACCGAGCGGCTGCCGTCTTCGCGCGTGATCTCTCCCGCGCTTTGCGAAGGCTGGACCGTGGCGATCTGATCGAGGCGCACGATGCCGCTGCCATCGGCCGTGGCAGTGATCGGCAGGCTGCTGAGGCTGGTGATATCCTCACGGTATTCCGAGGGCAGCCGCACCACCACATCATAGCTGTCGCCATTCGGCGCGGTCCATTCCGAGACGGTCTCGCCCGCGATCATCGGCGACAGCGCCTGGCCAACCTGCGACAGCGTGACCCCCAGATCCGAGGCCGCCTCACGATGCACCTCTATCCCCAGCGTCGGCTGCGGATCATCCAGAGAGGTGCGCACATCGACAAGGCCCGGCACCGCTTCCAGCCTTTCCGCCAGCTCATCCGCCAGGCGTTTAAGCATATCGAGATCGGGGCCGAACAGCTTCACCTCGACCGGGGCGCTGACCCCGCCGCCCATGCCGCCCCCCGCGCCGACGCGAAACCGCGCCCCGGGGATTTGCTGCAATGCGGCACGGATCGGCGCGGCAAGCGCGGTCGGATCCCGCTGGCGCAGGGTGGGGGCGGAAAGGCGGGCGGTGATCGTGGCCTTGTTCTGCCCGGACGCCCCACTGGAGCCGACGGTCGCATAGGTGCCGATCACCTCGGGAAACTGGCGCAGAACCGCATCGACCTGGGCGATCTTGGCCTCGCTGCGCAAAAGGGGCGTGCCGACCGGCAGCTCCATCTCGATCTGCACCTCGGAATTGTCCGACTCGGGCGAGAATTCCGCACCGATGAACGGAAACAGCATCAGCCCGCCGATAAAGGTCAGCCCGGCCGCCGCCAGCGTGGTCTTGCGCCAGGTCAGCGCCCAGGTCAGCACGCCGCGATAGCGGGTGACCAGCCCCTCAAACCAGGTGTCGAACCGGGCCACGGCACGGCCAATGGGGCCGCGTTTCGCATTGGGCTCCGAGGCCGGATCATACCAGACCGCCGACATCATCGGATCCAGTGTGAAAGAGACGAACATCGAGATCATCACCGCAACCGAGACCGTCACCCCGAATTGCAGGAAAAAGCGGCCAAGGATCCCCTCCATGAAGGCGACGGGCAGAAAGACCGCGACGATGGAGAGCGTGGTCGCCAGCACCGCCAGCCCGATCTCATTGGTGCCATCCAGCGCCGCCTGTTCGTGGCTTTTGCCCATATGCAGGTGGCGCATGATGTTTTCGCGCACGACGATGGCATCGTCGATCAGGATGCCGATCGACAAAGACAGCGCCATCATCGTCATCATGTTCAGCGTAAAGCCCATGAAATAGACCGCAGCCATCGTCCCGATGATAGAAATCGGCAGCGTCAGCCCGGTGATCACCGTCGAACGCCAGGAATTCAGGAACAGGAACACGATCACCGTGGCAAGCACCGCGCCCTCAATCAGCATGCTTTGCACGGCGGCGAAACTCTGTTCCACCGGCACGGCATTGTCGCGGATCAGCGCGATCTCGATCCCCTCATAGGAGGGGTCGGCCTGCATTGCGGCGATGTCTTTGCGCACCGCCTCGGCCACGGCGACGGTGTTCGAGCCTTGCGTTTTCAGCACGTCGATGGTGATGGCGCGGCGCCCGTCGATCATCGCAAGGCTTTCCGGCTCGGCCAGATCGGTGCCGACCATGGCCAGATCGCCCAGCCGGATCGGAAAGCCGCCGCGCTGGCCGATGATCAGATCCTCAAACCCCGCCAGATCCGGAAGCCGCCCCTCGACCTGGACCGACTGGCTGGTCGAGGCATCCGTCACCTCGCCCGCCGGCAGATCGACATTGGCATCGCGCAGCACCGAGGTCACCTGCACCGCCCCCACCGCCAGCGCGGTCTGGCGCAGGGGATCAAGGCGGATCTGCACCTCATTGGGCAGGCCGCCCACCACACTGGCCTGGCCAACGCCCCGGATGTTCGAGATGCGCTTCGAGATCTCATCCTCGGCAATCGTGGTCAGCGTGCCCGCGCTGATGGTGGCCGAGGACACACCAATCGACAGGATCGGCATCTCTGAGGGGTCAAAGCGCAGGATGCGCGGGTCGCTGGCGGTATCGGGCAGGCTGCCTGCGATCTGCGAGACGCGGTCGCGCACGTCCTGGGCGGCGGTGGCGCTGTCGACCTCCAGATCAAAGAGGATCAGCACCATCGACGACCCGGTCTGCGCGGTCGAGGTGATGGTATCGATCCCGGAAAGGGTCGAGACAGAGTCCTCAATCGGCTCGATGATGTCTTTTTCCACCGCTTCGGGCGTGGCGCCGGGGTAAGAGGTCACCACCGCCACCACCGGAAAATCGATCTCGGGCAGCTCGTCAATCGGCAGGCGGCTGTAAGAGAAAAGTCCGATCACACAGATCGCCACCATGATCATGGTGGCAAAAACCGGCTGGCGAACGGCAATGCGGGTCAGAAACATCGCTTAGCGCCCGACCAGCGAGACGGTGGCGCCAGGCTGCAGACGCTCCATCTTCAGCGCGACGATGGTGTCGCCGGGGGCAAGGCCGGAAGAGATCTCGACCAGGCGGCCCCGGTTCCAGCTGCGCACCACTTCGACAGACTGGCGAATGGCCTGATCCCCTGTGATTTTCAGCACATAGCTGCCATCCTCATCCTCTCGCAGGGCGTCGGCGGGGATGCCGATCCCATCGGCAGATTCGGCCAGAACCAGCGTGCCAGAGGCGAACATACCGCCCTTCAGCAGCCCGTCGGCGTTTTCGATCCGCGCGAAGACCGGCAGCACCCGGGTGCCCGCAACCGCCACGGGGGCGATCCGGTCGATCACCCCCTCAAAGCGGTGGTCGCTCAGGCCATCGACCACCAGATCAACCCGTTGGCCAACCCGCAGCCTGGGCGCATGCACCGCAGGCACGCCGCCCTCAAGATCCAGCGCGGTCATATCGACAAGGCCCAAAAGTTCCGTGCCCACTGTCACATAGGTGCCCGGATCGACCGAGCGGGCCGAGATCACCCCCGCGAAAGGCGCGATGATACGGGCCTTTGACAGCTCATCCTCGGCGGTTTCGACCTGGCGCAGCAGGGCGGTGTAATTGGCCTCGACCTGGCTGAGATTGGCGGATTCCGCCTCCAGCGCCGAGGTCGAGGACACGCCGCGCCGCACCAGATCGGTGGTGCGCTGCAGCTGTGCCTCGGCCAGCACCAGCTGGGCGCGGGTCGCCTCGGCGGTGGCGCGGCTTTGTTCCAGGCGGTTGCGCAGGGTCTCGACATCGATGGTGGCCAGTTCGGCCCCTTCGGCCACCTGCTCACCGACGCGGAATTTTACGCTGTCGATGCGCCCCGAGACCTCTGCCGGGATCGAAAGCGCGCGCGCGGGCACCAGTGATCCGGTCACCTGCACCGTATCGCTGAGGGTGCCGGGCGCGACGGTATAAAGCTCTGAGGGCAAAAGCTGCATGACCATGCCGGATGCGCCATCCTCTGGCACAACCGCATCGTCAGACCCTGGCGCTGCAGGCCGCAGGATGAAAAACGCAGCGGCGGCGGCGATTGCGATAAGCACCAGCCAGACAGCCCATCGGCCCCGCCCTGCTGCATCTGCCGCCCCGGGCCTGTCATTCGCTGCCATATTCCACCTGTTTGTGATCCGGGTGCAGGTTGGATAAGACCACAGCCCTGCCTGTGCCTATGATAGCGCATTTCCCGGCGGGCGCAAAAACCGCGTCGCGCCAGGGGTCAGGGGGCGGCGTTGATCCGCAGATCTCCTTTGACCGTGACGGCCAGATTGTGACGCTGAAACCGCTCACGCACCTTTTCGACGGCGGCCAGCGCGGTGATGTCCCAAAGCTTCGCACCCGTCAGATCAAGGGTCACCGGGCCGTCATGGTCGCTGGGATCAAAGGCCTCGATAAAGGCATCGGCCGAGGCGAAGAAGATCTGCCCGGTGACGATGTAAAGGTCGCCCTCGCGCCGCACCTTTTGCAGCGCGGCAACCCTGGCGGCAAAGAACATCCCGCTCATCACCACCCCGACCAGCACGCCCAGCGACAGGTTGTGGCTGACGATCGTCACGCCCACCGTGGCCAGCATCACCAGGTTGGACAGCGCGGGCGTGCGGCGCAACCGCCTTAGCGAGCCCCAGTCCAGCGTATCGACAGAGACCATGACCATGATCGCAACCAGCGCCGCGACAGGCACCTGGCCGATCACATCGCCTGCCGCCACCATCAGCAGCAGCAAAAGCCCGCCCGCCGCCATGGTCGACAGCCGCCCCCGCCCGCCATATTTCACATTGGACACCGTTTGCCCGATCATGCCGCAGCCCGCGATGCCGCCAAACAGACTGGCCGCGACATTGGCAAGACCCAGGCCCCGCGCCTCGGCATTCTTGTTCGAGGGCGTCCCGGTCTGGTCATCAACGACCCCGGCAGTCATCAGGCTTTCCAAGATCCCCACCATCGCAATCGCCAAAGCCGGGACAAAGATGATGTTCAGAAGCGACAGATCCAGCGGAACGGCGGGCAGGTGGAAGGCAGGCAGCCCATCGGGCAGGGTGCCCAGATCCGCCACACGCGGCACGCCAAGGCCAAGCCCCGAACAGACCAGGCTAAGGATCACCACGCAGATCAGCGGGGCCGGGATTTTCGTCGTGACACGCGGCGCAAGCCAGATGATCGCCAGCCCCGCCGCCATCACCGCCAGCCCCGTCGTGCCCGCGTTCAGGATATGCGGCATCTGCGCCGCAAAGATCAGCACCGCCAGCGCATTGACAAAGCCCGTGCGAACCGAGATCGAGACATAGCGCATCAGCGTCGCCAGCCGGGCAAAGCCGAACAGGATCTGAAAGAGGCCCGCAAGCAACCCCGCCGCAAAGAGATATTCGACCCCATGCTCGCGCACCAGGGGCGCCACGACCATGGCAACCGATCCCGCCGCCGCCGAGATCATCGCCGGGCGACCGCCAAAGACCGCGATCACGATGCTGATCACGAAAGAGGCGTAAAGCCCCACCGCAGGGTCGATGCCTGCGGTGAAGGAAAAGGCGATGACTTCGGGGATCAGCGCGAAAGTCGCCACCGCCCCCGCCAGAATTTCACGGGCAGGATTGTCCTGCCACTGCCGCAGATAGTGCCGGACGCTGATCATGATGGGAAATTACGCGTGATGAAGCGTGGTCCGGCGGATCGGCGGCCGGAATAGCCACCCGGTCTTTCACCGGGTCCATGAGATTGTCGCCCCATTACCCGCGCCGCCCGCATTTGCCAAGAGCGAGCGTGCCACCGCGGGTCTGCAGCGGTGGTTACCCGGCCCCCTCAGGCGCAAAAAGCTGGGCTGACAGGAAATCAACCAGCGCCCGCACCTTGGGCGAGGGGTGTTTGCTTGCAGGCCAAAGGATATAGAACAGGCCTTCGCTGTCCAGGTGATCGGCCAGGATCGGCACCAAAGCCCCCGAGGCAAGATGCGGGCGAATGGCGAATTCGGGCAGCCAGGCCACGCCCAGATCGCGCAGCGCGAAACAGACCCGCGTCTCCATATTGTTGCAGGTCATCGAGATCGGCAGCTGCAGATCCGGCGCATCGGCTGCGCGCTGAAAGGGCCATTGTTCCAGCTTGCCGCTGCTGGGAAAGCGGTAATGCAGGCAGATATGGGCGGCCAGATCCTCGGGGCGTTCGGGCCTGCCATGGCGCGCCAGATAGCCGGGTGAGGCCACCAGATACCTTTTGAAACGGCCCAGCCGCCGCGCGGTCAGCCGCGAATCTGCCGGCTCTCCGGTACGGATCACGGCGTCGAAGCCTTCTTCGATCACATCGACCAGGCGGTCGGTGAAATCCAGATCCAGCGCCACTTCGGGGTAGTGGCGCATGAAATCACCCAGCACCGGCAGCATCAGCGGGCTGACCTGGGGCAGGCTGACCCGCAGCCGCCCGCGCGGGGTGGTCGCAGCCTGTGACAGCTCTTGCCCGGCGGCCTCGACCTCGGCAAGGATGCGGCGGCAGCGTTCCAGAAACAGCCCGCCCTCGGCCGTCAGGGTCACGCTGCGGGTGCTGCGGTGGAAAAGGCGCACACCCAGCCGATCCTCAAGCCGGGCGATGCTTTTCCCAACCGCCGAGGCCGAGATGCCAAGCGCCCGCCCCGCCGCCACAAAGCTGCGCAGCTCAGCCACCTGCACGAAAACACCAATACCATTCAGACCGTCCATCAGCCCCCCATTGCGGACACAAATGTCCGTTCAGATCGGAAATTAACCCCACTTTTTCTTTAATGTTCAGCGCCATAACTGTCAGGCCCCAACCCCTGGCGGAGCAATTTCCATGACATCCCCCCTTCCGATCCCCCTGTCTGCGGCGCAATCAGAGCCGCAGATTCCGGGCGTCGCCTCTCTTGTGCAGCACGCCACTGACAGCCAAAGGCTGGTCGGTGCCGTGGTTCTGGTGGCGAAAGAGGGCCGCATCATCCATCAGCAGGCCGCTGGCTGGGCCGAGCGTGAAACCCGCCGGGCTATGCTGGTGGACAGCATTTTCCGGCTGGCCTCGGTCAGCAAGCCGATTGTCTCGGCTGCGGCCATGGTGCTGGTGGCGCAGGGGCGGCTGGGCCTTGATGCAGATATCACCAACTATCTGCCAGAGCTGCGCTTTCGGCTGGCCGATGGCAAGGCGGCGCGGATCACCCCGCGCCATCTGCTCAGCCACCAGGCGGGCCTGGGCTATCGCTTTCTTGAGGCTGACGGCAATGGCCCGCTGGCCCGCGCGGGCGTCTCTGACGGGATGGATGCCTCAGGCATCACCCTTGATAAGAACCTGAGCCGGATCGCCTCGGTGCCGCTGAGCTATGCGCCGGGCACGGGCTGGGGCTATTCGCTTGCCACCGATGTGCTGGGCGGGGTGATCGCCGCCATCACGGGCCTGCCGCTGGAAAGCGCCGTTCAGCAGCTGGTTACAGACCCCCTGGGCATGGCGGATACCGGCTTCACCTGCCGCGACCCGCAACGCATTGCCACCGCCTATGTCACTGACACGCCCGCCCCCCATCCGCTGGCCGAGGGCGAGGTGGTCGCGCCCTTTGAGGGCACAATCGGCATCCGCTATAGCCCGGCGCGGATTTTCGATCCGGCGGCTTTTCCCTCGGGCGGCGGCGGGATGGCGGGAACGGCGGGCGATCTCTTGCGCCTGCTGGAAACCCTGCGCCGGGGCGGTGCGCCCCTTTTGCCCGCAGAGCTGGTGGACGAAATGGGGCGCGATCAGACCGGGGGGCAGATCCTGCCCGCAGCCCCCGGATTTGGCTTTGGCCTTGGCTTTTCGGTGCTGCGCGAGCCGCAGATCGCCGCCTCGCCAGAGACAGCGGGAACCTGGCGATGGGGCGGGGCCTATGGTCACTCATGGTTCCTGGACCGCGCACGCGGGCTTTGCGTGATCGCGCTGACCAATACGCTTTATGAGGGCATGTCGGGCCGTTTCGTCACCGATCTGCGCGATGCGGTCTATGCCGCGACTGAGGTGAACTGATGCACAGCACCCCGCCAAAGACCCCGCTGCCTCTGCGCCCCTTGCTGGCGCTTGCGGCGGCGGCCTTTGTCACCATCGTGACCGAGGCGATGCCCGCAGGCCTGCTGCCCGAGATGTCCCGCGGCCTCGCCGTTTCTGAGGCCTGGATCGGTCAGACCGTGACGATTTACGCCCTCGGGTCGCTGCTGGCAGCGATGCCACTGACTGCGGCCACCCAGCAGATGCGGCGGCGGCCCCTGCTGCTGGCCGCGCTTTTGGGCTTTGCGCTGGCGAATACGGTGACCGCGCTGTCCCCCAGCTTCGCGCTGACCATGGCCGCCCGCTTTCTGGCGGGGGTCTCGGCGGGGCTGCTCTGGGCTTTGCTGGCAGGCTATGCGGCGCGCATGGTGCCCGCGCATCAGAAAGGCCGCGCCATTGCCGTTGCCATGGTCGGCACGCCGCTTGCGCTGTCGCTGGGGGTTCCGGCGGGCACTTTTCTTGGTCAGATGATTGGCTGGCAGCTGTGCTTTGGCGTCATGAGCCTGGCGGCCCTGGCAATCATGCTGTGGGTGCGCCTGGACCTGCCGGATTTCGCAGGGCAAAGCGCCGGGCACCGCCAGTCACTGGCGCGAACCTTTGTCATGCCAGGCGTCCGCCCGGTGCTTTATGTCGTGCTAAGCTATGTGCTGGCCCATAACATCCTTTACACCTATATCGCGCCGCTGCTGGCCGATGCGGGGATGGCGGCGCGAACGGATCTGGTGCTGCTGGAGTTCGGGCTGGCCGCCCTGGCGGGCATCTGGGCCGTGGGGCTGCTGGTTGACAGGCATCTGCGCAGCCTGACGCTGGCCAGCATCCTGCTTTTTGGCGCGGCGGCGCTGATGATCGGCTTTGGCAGCAATGCGCCGGGGATGATCATCGCAGCGGTGGCGCTTTGGGGGCTGGCCTTTGGCGGCGTGCCGACGCTGCTGCAGACCGCGCTGGCCCGGGCGGCAGATGAGGCCGCAGATGTTGCCCAATCCATGCTGGTCACCGCCTGGAACGCCGCGATTGCCGGGGGCGGGATTGTCGGCGGCCTGCTGCTGGAGCGGTTTGGCGTCAGCGCTTTTGCGCCCGCGCTGCTGGCGCTGCTGGGCTCTGCAATGCTGACCGTCTGGCTGACGCGGTGCTATGGGAAGGCGGGGGGCTATGGGCAGGCAGGTGGCGCGAGCAGACCCTGAGCACGGGCTGCGGTCACCCGCATTTTATCCATGGTGTTGCTTCGCACCCTTGCGCGGACCGCAGTCCCGGCAGATCCTGCCCCAGGACACAAGGAATGCCGATGCCAAAGCCCGTGATTTTGCATGCCGCAAAGCTGCCTGCCGCAACCGAGGCAGAGCTGGCCGCCCGGTTCACGCTTTTGCCGCTGCCCGAAGGCCGCGATCAGCAGAGCGCCTTTCTGGCCCTGCATGGCCCGCGTATCGAGGGCATGACCCTGCGCAAAACCAGGGTGGATGCAGAGTTTCTGGCCGCCATGCCGGGGTTGCAGATCATCTCCAGCTATTCAGCGGGGCTTGATAATCTGGATGTCGCGGCGGCCAGGGCGCGGGGGATCATCATCGCCAACAGCGCGCATGTGCTGGCGGCAGAGGTGGCCAATCTGGCCGTCGGCCTTGCCCTTTCGCTGACCCGCAACATCGTGCAGGCCGATGGCTGGCTGCGCCAGGGGCATTGGGCCGATGGCGGCGCTTTGGCCCTGAGCCGGTCGCTGGTCGGGATGGATATCGGCATTTTCGGACTGGGCACGATCGGCATGGCGCTGGCCCCCCGACTGCAGGCCCTGGGCGCACGCATCGCCTATAGCAGCCGCAGCCGCAAGGATCTGCCCTATGCCTTCCACCCCGACGCCCAAAGACTGGCGAGCGCGGTGGATATGCTGATCCTGTGCTGCCCGCTGACCCCCGAAACCCGTCATGTGATTGATGATAAGGTGCTGGGGGCGCTTGGCCCTGCAGGCTATCTTATCAATATCGCGCGGGGGCCCGTGGTCGATGAGGCGGCACTGATCGAAGCCTTGCAAAACAACCGGATCGCCGGGGCCGCGCTGGATGTATTCGCGGATGAGCCCCGCGTTCCTGCGGCGCTGATCGCCGATCCCAGGGTGATCCTGACGCCCCATATAGCATCTGCAACCACCCAGACCCGCCAGGCCATGGCCGATCATGTGGTGGATGCGCTGACCCGGCATTTTGGCCAGCCCGATATTATACGCAAAACTGGCGCTGTTCAGCCTGCTGAAAGATAGGCCAGCAGGCTTTGCCTGTCATGCAGCAGGCGCAGGATCTCTATCCCCGGCGCATCCGCCTGCTCTGCCCCGAGATAAAGGATCAGATGGCGGCCGCTCGGGTGAATGCGCAGGGGCGGGCGGAACTCGGGGCGCAGCCGCGCCATTTCCGGAAACCCCGCCAAAAGGTCGAACACCCCGAAAAGCGAGTCCAGATAGGCGTCGGCGCGGTCTGCCCCCCAGGTCGCAGCGCCCTGCTGCCAGATCTGCGCCAGATCCTCGCGGGCGGCCGGGCGCAATCGCCAGCCGGTCTTATCCGCCACGGCTTTGGCGCAATGCGGCTTTGAAAGCCGTGCGGTCCAGCACTTCGGCCGGGCCGCTGTCGAGCGCCAGGTCCACCGCGGCCTGCAATTCGGCCTCGGCCTCCTGGCGCAGACGGTCGCGGCGGATCAGATCGCGGATGTAATCGCTGGAATTGGCATAGCGACCCTCGCGGGTCTGGCTTTCGACCCAGGTTTTCATCGGATCGGGAAGCGAGATATTCATCGTGCCCATGGTGGCGTCCTTTTGGGTCGCGGGGGATCTGATCCCGACAGTATGGCAAAGATTGCCATCACGCAAGCGGATGCAGGCTTAGCCCTGGATAGCGGCGGCCTCTTTGCGCAAGAGAACCGCCAGCCGCTCGGCCAGCCGCAGCGCTGCCGGATCGCCGCCGCAGGCGCTGGTGGCCTCGGCAACCGCTGACAGCACCAGAGGCCGGGTCTTGCCGATGAAGTCGGGGGTGATCCGCGAGGCCGGGCCAGAGACCGCAATCGCCGCCAGAAGCGCCCCGCCCGGGCCAAAGACCGGCGCGGCGATACCGCCGATATCGGGGCTTAACTCGCCCACCGAGGCATAGAAAAAATCGTCGCGGATCGTATCATAGGGCGCACCGGAGCTGCCTGAAAACGCCAGCAAAACCCGCCCCGCCGCGCCCACGGTCAAAGGCAGGCTGTCGCCCTCGCGGATCACAAAGCGCAACAGCTGTTTGGTCTCGATCCGGTGCAGGCAGACGCGATGATCGCCTTCGCGCACATGCAGCACGACGCTTTCATTGGTCGCATCCGCCAGCCGCTGCATCGCCGGGATCACCGCCTCGCGCAGCCCGTGATAGCGGCGGTAAATCTCGCCCAGGCGGAAAATCTCGCGGCCGATGCGGTATTCATCCCCCTCACGCGAGATATATTCCGCCTGGATCAGCGAGTTCAGCAGCCTGAGCGCGGTGCTTTTGTAAAGGCCGGTGCGCGCGGCAAGCTCGGTCAGCGAGAGGCTGTTATCCCCCGCGCCAAAGGCGGAAAGCAATGACAGTGCCCTGTCTACCGCCGCCACGCCACCGTTCTTGCCATCGTCACCGGTCATCTCAGGCCCTCTTGCTGGTCAGATATTATAAACAATGGTTTGCGCCGCAGGAAGGTAGACACTGACCTCCTCGCCGGAAATCGCCTCATCGGTCTCGACACGCAGACTGTCCTGGCCAACCTGGACAGTATAAAGCGTGCGCACCCCAAGATAGTCACGCCCGGTGATCCGGCCCCTCAGAACCGAGGCCGGACGGGCATCCTCAAACGGGCGCAACCGCAGCCATTCGGGGCGGATTGCGATGCGGCGGCTTTCACCCGCCAAGGCGGCTGCGGTCTCGGGCAAGGCAATCGCCTGGCCGTCACCCAGCACCCCGGCAGGCCCGCCGTCGCGGTTTTCCACCTGAACGGTGAGGAAATTGCTTGACCCGATGAAATCGGCGACGAAGGGCGTGGCCGGGGTTTCAAACACCTCTTTCGGGGTGCCGAGTTGCACGACCCGGCCACCCGACATCACCGCGATCCGGTCGGAAAGCGACAGCGCCTCGGCCTGGTCATGGGTGACATAGATCGCGGTCACGCCCAGTTTGCGTTGCAGATCATGCAGCCAGATCCGCGCCCGCTCGCGCAGCTTCGCATCAAGGTTCGAAAGCGGCTCATCGAGCAAAAGGATGCTGGGCCGGTAGACGATGGTTCGGGCCAGCGCCACCCGCTGCTGCTGGCCGCCGGACAGTTCGAACGGATAGCGGTCAGCAAAGGCGGTCATCTCGACCAGATCCAGCGCCTCTTCGATGCGGCGCGACCGCTCTGCCCGATCGATGCGGCGCAGCTTCAGCGGGAAGGCCAGGTTCTCGGCCACACTCATATGCGGCCAAAGCGCGTAAGACTGGAACACCAGCCCGATATTGCGTCGCTCTGGTGGCAGGAAAGCATTGGTCGCCCCGTCAAAAAGCACCTTATCGCCCAGCGAGATCCGCCCCGAGGTCGGCCTGTCCAGCCCCGCAATCGCCGCCAGCGTCGTCGATTTGCCACAGCCCGAGGGGCCAAGCAGGGTGACAAACTCGCCCTCGTTCACGGTCAGCGAGACATTGTCCACCGCCGTCACCGCACCGAAGGCCTTGACCAGATTTGAGATTTTGAGATCAGCCATAGATGCGAACTCCCATAAGTTTGCGGGCAATGATGACGAAGGTGGCGGTGAGGGCGATCTGGATCGTGGCAAGGGCCGAGACCGCGCCGCTGTTGCCCTGCGCCCAGAGAGACAGCATCGAGGTGCCGATGATCTCAGAGCCGGGCTGGAAGAGGTAAACCGCGCTGACATATTCCTTGAAGAAGTGGATGAAGAGCAGCGCGAAACACGAGAACATCGCAGGTTTCAGCAGCGGAATGACGATCCGGGTCGAGACCTGCCACCAGCTGGCGCCAACCGTATAGCCCGCGCGGTCCAGATCGCGTGAGATCTGGCCAAGTGCCGGCGCAAGGGCGCTGAAGCCGACCGGGATATAGCGCACCGTGAAGGCAAGGATCAGGATCCAGATCGTGCCGCGCAACGCATCCAGCCCCGGCACCCAGATCACCGCATAGAAAAACCCGATCCCGGCAATGATCCCGGGCACGGCGCGCGGGAAAAGCGCGACATGCTCCAGTTTGCGGCCGTGGCGGAAGGAAGAGCGCACCGCGACCAGCGCGATCAGCGTTACCGCAGCCGTGCCCACCACGCCGCCGATGATCCCCACCAGAAGCGAGTTCCAGATCGAGCGCGTGTAATTGGCGTGATCGAAAATTACCGAGAAATTGTCCCAGGTCGCCACTTTGGCAATCGGCACCAGCGGCGACAGAATGGTGACGCCTGCCCGCATGAAAACGCCCAGGAAGACCAGAATGATCGTGGTAAAGACAAAGCCGCCGATCACCACAAAGGCGGGCCAGCGCCAGCGCCCCAGATCAATCACCGCCGGGCGTGAGGCCTTGCCCCCCACCGTCACAAAGCGGTCGCGGTTCTTCATCAGCCTGCCCTGCAGCCAGACCAGCCCCGAAACCGCGAACAACAGGATCACTGCCGCCGCCGCCACGATCCCATAGTCGGGGCCCGAGGGCGCATTGATCCCCTGATTGTAAAGGAAGGTCGTCAGTGTCTCGATCCGTGCCGGCACGCCGAAGATCAGCGGGATCGACAGCATCTCGATGCCGATCACAAAATTCAGCACGGTGGAATAGATGATCGCCGGGCGCATCATCGGCAGCGTCACCCGCATCAGCGCGGTGAAAGGCCCCGCACCAACGCTGCGGGCGGCATCTTCCAGCTGGGCATTGGCCTTGGAAAGTGAGGAAAGGCACAGAAGATAGGCCAGCGGTGCCTGCGACAGGCCCGCGATCACGCCCATGCCCTCGACCGTATAGAGGTTCCAGGGCACAAACCCCAGGTTGGCCCGCATCCAGAGGCTGACATAGCCCGAGGGGCCATACATGGTGAACCAGCCAAAGGCGATCACCAGATGGCTGACCAAAAGCGGCCAGATCAGGATCTCACCGATCACACGGCGCCCCGGCAGATTGGTGCGCGAGACCATGATTGCCGTAATCACCCCCGACAGCTGCGCCACCAGCGCCGTGATCACGCCAAAGACCAGCGTGTTCCACAGCGTGTCATGGAACGAAGACGATCCCAGCAGCGTGGTGAAATTATCAAGGGTGCGGCCGGGATCGGCCTCATAGATCGGCTTTGCCGAGAAAGCCTGGACGAAAATCGGCAGCAGCGGGCCAAGAACAAGAACAACGGTCAGGGCGGTGATGCTCCATTGGATCATCGCGCCTTTGTCCATCGTCCGTTCGGCCGGGCCGGTTACGGATTGGGTCATTGAGATTTCCTGAAGATGCGGGCAGCGCCGCCGTTGCGAAAGCGGCGGCGCGGGGCGTTACTTCTCGCCGGTTGCCTGTTTCCAGCGCGCGGTGAAGGCGTCAACGCCCGCAGCCATGCCGCTGTCGAAATTGATCAGAACCAGATTTTCCGCGCCAACCAGCTCGGCGATCGACTGGAAGGTGTAGAAGGGGATCTCGGCCTCGGGCACGTCATCGCGGTAGGGGGTGACGCCGCCTTTGCCCAGCTCGGTCTGGCCTTTTGATGAGAGCGCGTAGTCAAGGAACAGCTTCGCCGAGTTGGGATTGGCTGAGACGGTGGGAATCCCCATGCCGCGGAAGGCAATCGGGGTGCCGTCATCGGGGAAGGTGACGCCGTAAATCTCGCCGCCGCTTTGCTGCTGGCGCGGGAAAACCGCAATCCCCGAGACATAGATCGAGGCGATATATTCCCCGGTCGCCACCTTATCCAGCTGCGCCCCGCCGGAATTCTCGCCCCGGATCTGGGGGCCGATCACGTCAAGCGCGGGCCAGAGCCCCTGGCCCTTGTCGCGCATCGCCGCATACCAGATCGACAGGCCAAAGGCGTTGCGCAAAGGGTCATAGGTGGTCAGCCGCCCGGCATAGGTGCCAGGATCGGCCGCAGCCAGGCGGGCGATATCATCCACACCTGTGGGCGCGTCCTCGGCCGGGGTCAGCAGCGTGTTGTAGACCAGCACCATCGGGTCGGTCGACATCACATAGATGCCACCTCCGGGCAGGGCGAATTCGGGCAGATGCGGGGCCTCGGGGCTTTGGTAGTCCATCAGCTTGCCCTGGGCGGCATAATCAACCCAGCGATCCACCGCCGTTGAAATCAGCAGATCCGCCGTGCGGGCAGAGCTACCTGCCTCGGCCTCCCAGCGGGAATGCAGCGTGCCTGCGGCCAGATCCATGATCTCGACCGAAATCCAGGGATAGGCCTGTTGGAACCCCGCCACCATCGGGCCGGCATTCTCGGCCGAGAGGTTGGAATAGATCATCAGCCCGGCCTCGCCGCGCGAGGCCTCGACGATCTCGCTGTAGTCGGACGGATAGTAATCGGGCAGCGTCTGCGCCCCGGCCGAAAGGCCGGTCATAAGCGCGCCCATCGCCCCGAGGGCGATCCTCCAGGTGCAGTGTTTCACGGTTCTCTCCTCCTCTGGGTGGAATCCTGTGGTGCAGAATCCCGCATATCGGATAGTTAAAACAGAACAGGCCTGTCAAGCAAAACGCGCCCGGCATTCTGGTTTCTACATATTTTTCTGAAATTACGGGCCTAATAAGCCTGATATTGGCCAGTTGACAGCCGCGATCTTGGTTCAATAATAGAACCGCTGATCTATTTTGGAGAGAACATGTCCCCCGTCGGGCTTCGCATTTATCGCCGTCTCCCGCGTGCCAACCCCGAGCTGGTGGCCGCCCTTGCCGAGATCCCTGTCGCCAATGTCGCCGATGAGATGAGCAGGATGTTCTGTCTCGACGCGGCAATCCGGCCCTGGAATACCGCCCCCATGAAAGGCGTGGCCTTTACGGTTCGCGCCCGTCCGGGCTGCAACCTCTTGCTGCACAAAGCGCTGGATATGGCAGAGCCGGGCGATGTGATCCTGGTCGAGGATGGCGGTGATCTGACCACCGCGCTGAGCGGCGAGAATATGGTGCTCTGGGCGCAAAAGCGCGGCCTCGCGGGGCTGGTGGTTGATGGCGCGATGCGCGATCGCGCCTCGATTGCCGAGATGGATTTCCCGGTTTACGCGCGTGGCGTCACGCCGCGTGGGCCGCATCGCAATGGCCCGGGCGAGATCAACGTGCCGATCTCTTGTGGCGGCGTGGTGGTGAACCCCGGCGATATCGTGCTGGGCGATCAGGATGGGGTGCTGATCATCCCGCCGAAAGAAGCCCCCGAGATCCTGAAACGCGCCCAGGGCAAGCTGGACAAAGAGCTGAAAACCCGCGCGGCGATTGAGGCGGACAGCTGGGATCGCTCGGCCTATTCGGATGAAGCGCTGGAAAAACTGGGCTTCACCTTCTTTGACACCACCTATCAGGAGCGCTGAACATGGCCATCACCATCAGGGCAGATGATCTGCGCCAGATCTGCGCCACCCTCTTCGAGGGCGCGGGCGTTCCGGCGGAAGACGCGCTGCTTGTCGCCGATTCGCTGGTCGAGGCCGATCTGACCGGCGTTGAATCGCATGGCGTCAGCCGCACTGTCACCTATCTGAACCGCCTGCGTCAGGGCGGGCTGCAACCCGTCGCCCGGACCGAGGTGGTCCAGGAACGCGCCGCCACCGCGCTGGTCGATGGCCATCACGCCATGGGCCAGGTCACCGCGAAACGCGCGATGGAGCTGGCGATCCGCAAGGCGCGTGAGGCGGGCACCTCTTTTGTGGTGGTGCGCAATTCCGACCATTATGGCGCCGCCGCCTATTTCTCGCGCATGGCGCTGGACCATGGGATGATCGGCTTCACCGGCTCGAACGGGGCTGCGCGGGTTGCGCCATGGGGCGGGCGAGCGCCGGTCTATGGCACCAACCCCTCAAGCATTGCGATCCCGGCCGGCACATCGCTGCCCTTCGTTTTCGACATGGCCAGCTGTGTTGTCGCACGCGGCAAGATCATCCTCGCCAACAAAAAGGGCGAGCCGATCCCCGAGGGCTGGGCCCTGACCCGGGATGGCGGCCAGACCACCGATGCGAAAGAGGCGCTGGCAGGCGTCTTGCTGCCCTTTGGCGGGCCTAAAGGGTCAGCAATTGCGGGGATGATCGAGGTGCTCAGCGGCGTTCTGGCCAATTCACGCCTTTCGACGCAGCTGCTGGATATGGCGTCAAACCCCGACAAGGCAAACCCGGTCAGCCATTACTTTGGCGCGATCGATATCTCTGCCTTCGGGGCGGTCGATGATTTCCTGGGCAATATGGATGCCTATATCGCCTCGGTTAAGGCGGTGCCAAAGGCCGAGGGCGTCGAAGAGATCTACCTGCCGGGCGAAATCGAGGCCGGGCTGCGCCGGAAGCGGCTTGAATCCGGTATCTCGTTGCCCGACGTGGTACGCGACGAGCTGGCCGCCGAGGGCGCGCGCCTTGGCCTCAGCTGGGCCGGACTTCAGGGCTGACCCCACTCGCCTGGCGCTCTGCATAATCGCGGAAATGCGCCAGCAACTGCCGGGCCGGGGCGGGCAATTCCGCTTCGGCCCGGCTGCAGATATACAGCTCTCTTTGCGCCCAGGGATCGCTCAGCGGCACGATCCGGCAAGAGGGGGCCCCGTTCACGCCACCAGCAACACCAGAGGCAAACCGGCGGGCCGCGCTCTCGGCCATGATGGTGCTGCCCGCGCCCTCGGCCACCGCCTCGCATAGCGTCGCATAGCAGGGAAGCCGCAGCCGCATCTGCAGCTTTATTCCCAACTCGGTCGCGGTGCGGCGCATGAACTGCGCCAGTGCGGCATGTTCGGGCAGCCCAATCATCCCCCGGCCCAAAAGCGTGGCGAAACTGACCGCCTCGTCATCCTCTGGCCCGGGCGGCACCACCGCCACCAGCCTGTCGGCAACGAAGGGAAATGCCTCAAGCCCTGAACGATCCGCCGAGGCCGCCACCACGCCAATGTGCCAAAGCCCGCGGCGCAACAGATCCACCACCTCCAGGCTGGGCCGGTCTTCGACCTCGACAGTGATATCGGGGTAGCGGCCGAGGAACTGTCCCAACAGGCGCGGCAGATGCTCTGACAGCATATTGCTGTTGCTGAGCACCCGCAGCTGGCCGATCATCTCACCCCGGAAAGACTGCATCGCGGCCTCGGCCTGGCCTGCGGTATCAACCATGCGCCGGGCGTGGGGCTCAAGCGCAAGGCCCGCCAGGGTCGGGCGCATGCCATAGCGGTCGCGCTCAAAAAGCGTCAGGCCGAGGTCGCCTTCCAGCCGCTTCATCCGTGCACTGACCGCCGCCGCGACAAGGTTGTTGCGTGCCGCAGCCGTGGTCAGACTGCCCGCCTCCAGGATCGACAGGAACAGGGCCGCATTGGTGAGGCTGATCTTCATATCGCACCCAGATTACACATTTGGTGAATGATGTATCCATATAACGTAAATTTACAACGCCTGAAGCGCCTCTTATCACGATGATAACGATGTGCGACGAAATGCCCCTGCGACAGATGGCCTGATTTTGCGGCCTTGTCTGTTGGGACTAATACGCAGCAAGATCAACATTCTGGCAGCAAAACCGCCGCGCCATGCCCGCGAAGCTAAGCCGCAGATGGATGTTTCGTCCACTATCGGGAAGAACTGCCCCAGGGCCACCCTGGGGTTAGATTTCACGAAATGTGGAAGGTCGAGACCTATGCGCCTTAAGATCGGGGCCCCTGAGCCGCGCAAAAGCAACGCCTTTCGCGGCATGATCGCAGTTGCAGCGCTGGCCGCTGGTGGCAGCGCGGCATTTGCGCAGGATGCAGATAAGACGCTGATCGAGCGCGGCCGCTATCTCTCAACCGCCAGCGACTGCGTGGCCTGTCACACGGCACCTGGCGGCAGCGAGAAATACGCGGGCGGCTATGCCGTGCAATCGCCGATGGGCGCAATCTGGGCGACCAATATCACCCCCTCGAAAGAATTCGGCATCGGCAACTGGAGCGAAGAGGAATTCGCCCGCGCTGTGCGGGACGGGATCGCGAAAGACGGCAGCCACCTTTACCCGGCGATGCCCTACCCCTCTTACGCGAAGATCACCGATGAGGATATCGCGGCACTTTACGCCTATTTCATCCATGAGGTCACCCCGGTCGACAAGCCGAATGTAAAGACCGAACTGGAGTTCCCTTTCAGCGTCCGCGCCTCGATGGCGGGGTGGAATATGCTGTTTCTCGACCGGACCCGCTTTCAGCCCGATGCGACGCAAAGCGCGGAATGGAACCGGGGCGCCTATCTCGCCGAGGGCCCGGCGCATTGCTCGACCTGCCACACGCCGCGCAATGCGCTGATGGGCGAAGATGCCAGCCAGACCTATGCGGGCGGCTCGCTTGGGCTTTGGTATGCGCCGAATATCACGCCGCATAAGATTGCCGGGATCGGCAGCTGGTCGCGCGATGATCTGACGCAGTATCTGCGCACCGGCAATGTGATCGGCAAATCCCAGGCCGGGGGCGCGATGGCTGAGGCGATCGAGCACAGCTTCCAGCACCTGACCGATGACGACATCAATGCCATCGTCACCTATGTGCAATCGGTGCCGGCGATTGGCTCGGCTGAGACGGTCTCGCGCTTTGATTACGCGCCGCCGAATGAAACCGAGGCGGTTCTGCGCGGCGCACCAGGCGCGGATGATCCGGGCTTCCGGCTGTTTTCGGGCACCTGCGCGGCCTGCCACGGCGTGAACGGCCAGGGCGCGAAAGATTACCCCTCGCTTTACAACAATGCGGTTACGGGCGCGGATCGTCCTGACAATCTGATCGCCACCATCGTTGAGGGCGTGCACCGCAATGCGGGCGGCGTCGCCACCATGATGCCGGGCTTTGGCCCCGCTGCCTATCCGACCGAAAGCCTGAGCGATCAGGAAATCGCCGATGTCTCGAACTATGTTTTCGCAACCTTCGGCAATCCGGCGGTGAAGGTCACGGCAGACCAGGTGACTGAACTGCGCAACGGCGGGCCGAAACCGCTGATCGTCAAACTCGCGCCCTATACGCCCTATGCGGCTGCGGTGGGGGTCGTCGTTTTCCTTCTGGCGATCTGGGGCGTGTTGCGCCTGATACGGCGGCGGCAGGCTGCCTGATCCGATGGTGAACAAAACAGTGACCAGCAGAATTTTCTCGCCTGAGCGGAGAGCCCTATGAACACGTCCCAGATCAGCCGCCGCGCGCTTTTGCAAGGCAGCGCCGCCGTGCTTGCGTTGGCCGCCCTTGCCCCCGGTGTCGTGGCAAATCCGGCGCTTGCCGCCACGGATGACGCCTTTCTGAAACTTTCGACCTTCCTGACCGGAAAGAGCCTGAACCCGACGCTGAGCGCGCGCTATCTGGTGGCGCTGGCGAAACACAACCCCGATCTTGATGGGGAAATCACGGCGCTGCAGGGCTTTATCGACCAGCACGGCTTTGCCGATATGGATGCCTTTCTGGCCGCACCGGATCTGTCGGATGATCTGAAGGCCTCGGCGCTGAAGATCGTTTCGGCCTGGTATCTGGGCGTGGTGGGCGAACCCGAGGTGGCCGAGCTGATCGCCTACGCCGATGCGCTGATGTATGTGCCCACCAATCCCTACATCCCGGTTCCGACCTATGGTCCCGGCCCCCATACCTGGGGCCCCGACATCATTCCCGGCGTGACGAAGTAAGAGGGCGCGAAAAATGGCAACAGATTTTGACGCAGACGTCATCGTCATCGGCTCGGGCGTGATGGGGGGCATCATTGCCGCCCGCGTGGCCAAGGCCGGGAAAAAGGTCATCATCCTCGAATCCGGTCCGCGCGTGAAACGCCGCGATATCGTCGAGACCTATCGCAATGCGCCGGTGAAACTGTCGCTGGCCAATGCGAAGCTGCAGGGCGTGGGCTCGCCCTATCCCAGCCTGCCGCATTCTCCCTCGACCTATGGCGATTATCTGCAGCAGATGGGGCCGGTGAAATTCAACACCTCTTACCTGCGGGTGGTGGGTGGAACGACCTGGCACTTCGGCTCGGCGCTCTGGCGGATGATCCCCAATGATTTCGCGCTGAAGTCGAAATACGGCCGCGGCCGCGACTGGCCGATCTCTTATGATGAGCTGGAGCCCTGGTATCTTCAGGCCGAGATGGATATCGGCGTCACCGGCACCGATGGCCAGGACGAAAGCGGCAAAGGCGGCGCGCCCTATCCGCCGCGCTCGGCCCCCTATCCGATGCCGGGGCTGAAGCCGAGCCATTTCATGAAAAAGCTGATGGACCGGCTGACGCCTGGCGGCTTCAACCCGGTGCTGGAGGCCTCGGCCCGTGCCACCGTGCCGTGGAAAAAGCGCCCGATCTGTGCGGGGAACAACGCCTGTAACCCGGTCTGCCCGATTGCCGCGAAATATGACGGCTCGATGAGCATTGATGAGGCCGAGGGCTACGGCGCCCAGGTGCTGGACAATGCGGTTGTCCATAAGATCGACGTGGGTGATGACAGGCAGATCTCGGCGATCTGGTACAAGCGCCCCGATGGGTCGGAACACAAGCTGACCGCCGCGCGCTATGTGATGGCCGCCTATGCCATCGAAAGCCCCAAGATCATGCTTCTGAACAAGCAGAAGAATGCCCCGAACGGGATTGCGAACTCTTCAGACCAGGTTGGCCGCAACCTGATGGACCACACCGGCATTTCGATGAATGTGATGGCCAAAGAGGATTACTGGCCGGGCCAGGGCCCGACCCAGCTGCTGACCTATGTGAACAACCGCGACGGCGATTTCCGCCGTGATTTCCCGCAATATAAGATCAAGGTCCGCAATACGACTCCGGTTCTTTCGACCACGCAGAAGCTGCTGGCAAAGGGGCTGATGGGCTCGGAACTCGACGCCGAGATCAAGCGCCAGTCGGCGCGTTCGCTGAACTGGGCGATCGACTTTGAGACCCTGCCGAACCCCAACAACCGCGTCACGCCGCATCCCGAGAAGAAGGACGCGCTTGGCATTCCGGTGCCTGCGATCTGGTATGATGTTGATGATTACTGGCATGCGGGCAAGGAACAGGGGCTGAAAGACCTCTACCGGATTGCCGAGTTGCTGGATGCCGATGTGGTTTCCGTCGATGAGGGCTTCCAGAACCGCCAGCATATCATGGGCACCACGATAATGGGCGATGATCCGGCGGATTCGGTCGTTGACCGCGATTGCCGGACGCATGACCACAAGAATATGTTCATCGCCGGAACCAGCGTGATGCCCTCCTCGTCCTGCGTAAACCCGACCCTGACCGGGGCGGCGCTGAGCGTGCGGATCGCAGCAGAGATCCTGAAAGAGATCTGACCGCAATCCGACCTTACGGTGCCTGCATCCCCTGGGCGCAGGCACCGTGCCGCCCTATGGCTGACCTTTGGCGGTCTGCCGCGCGGGCAACATGACGATGGCCGCGCCAAGCGTCAGAAGGATCAGGCCCAGGACATCTGCAGGGGTAGGGCGCTCGCCCAGCAAAAGGACCGAGCTGATGCTGCCAATCGCGGGCACCGGCAATGTGGCCAGGCTGACGCGCCCGGCGGGCATCCGTGCCAGCAGCGCATACCAAAGCAGATAGGCCAGCGCCTGCGAAAACAGGATGTGATGTGCCAGCCCGCCCCAGGTGGGTGCATGCAGCGCCGTCAGATCAAGGCCCTCGCGCAAGACCGCTGGCTCGAAAAGGGCCACACCGCAGAGGGCGGCAAGCGCCCCCGCCAGCAGCTGCCAGGCCGTGACCGTCATCGGCGGCGCGGTGACCGGAAAGCGCTTCAGCACCACCGTGCCAAGCGCCCAGGAGATCCCCGCCAGCAGCGCCAGCATCAGCCCATAGCCGAAGCTGCCCGCCATGATCAGCGGCCAGCCAAGGCAGATCAGCCCAGCCCCGCCAACCGCCAGCGCGATCCGGCGGCGCTGGTCCAGCCGCTCGCCCAGGATGATCCGCGCAAATAGCACCGTCCAGAACGGCATGGTGAAAGTGACGATCACCGCCCGCGAGGTGGGCGCGGCAAGCTGCGCGAATGAAAGCAGGATGTTGAAGGCGGTGATCGACAGAAACCCCGCCAGGAACACCACGCCCCAATCGGCCCGCGCCATTCGCAACGGCCGCGATGTCAGCGCCGCAAGGCTGAACAGAAACAGCGAGCCCGCCCCCATGCCGATCACCCGCAGCGTCCAGGGCGGGATCTCATGCAGCGCAAGGCGGACTGCAGGCCAGTTCAGCCCCCAGCACAGCGCGATCAGAATGATGATGACCGGATTTGTCGCCCGACCCAGCATATTCGTCATCTCCACCCAGGGGATGGTATCACCCTGCCAGGGCGATCACCGTATCCAGCAAGACCTGCGCGCCCGCCGCACAATCGCCGGGCGCGGTATATTCGGCCTCATTGTGGCTGATGCCATCCACCGAGGGGACAAAGATCATACCCGCAGGCAGCACCCGCGCGATATTGCAGGCGTCATGCCCCGCACCGCTGACCATCTGCCGCCCGCTGAACCCGTTTTTCAGCCGCGCCGCATCAACGGCCGCGACCACCTCGGGCGCGAAGGGGACAGGCGGCGAATTGGCGGTATTGACCACCTCAAATCCGACGTTCAGTGCCGCCGCCTGGGTCCGGATCCGGCCCAGCACCCGGGCCTCAAGCGCGTCCAGCTCTGCCAGATCCTCATGGCGCAGATCCAGCGTCAGCTCGACCCGTGAGGCCACAGTGACCTGCGAGCCATTGGGGCTTTCGATCCGACCACAGGTGCCGCGCCCGCCGGGAAGCGCGCGCGCCTCGGCATCGGCGATCAGCACGGCATGGGCGGCGGCGACCATCGCATCCTGGCGCACCTCCATCGGCGTTGGTCCGGCGTGGCTGTCGCGGCCCGTGAAGGTCAGCAGCCAGCGGCGAAAGCCGATGCCGCTTTTCACGACGCCGATTGTCTCGCCTGCGGCTTCGAGCACCGGGCCCTGTTCGATATGCAGCTCGACATAGGCGGACACGGGGAAACCGGGCGCAAGATCGCCCGCGCCGTTTTGCAAAGCATCCAGCATATCGCCAAGGCGGTTGCCGCGATGATCGATCATCGCGCGGGCGTCTTCCAGCGAAAGCGCGCCGGTGAAAACCTCAGACCCCATCATCGGGCGGATGATCGCGCCCTCTTCATTGGTCCAGTTCACCAGCACCACCGGGCGGCGCGTCTGATGCCCGGCTGCGTTCAGCGCCCGCATCACCTCCAGCCCCGCCAGCACGCCAAGCACGCCGTCAAATCGCCCGCCGGTCGGCTGCGTGTCGAGATGGCTGCCGATCAGCAGGGGGGGCAGATCTTCAGCCCCGGCGCGGGTGGCGAATTGATTGCCAAAGGCGTCGGCAGTAACCGCCAGCCCCTCAGCCTGACACCAGTTGCGAAAAAGGCCGCGTGCCACGTCATCCTCGGGCGAGAAGGCCAGGCGGTTGTTGCCGCCCGCCACACCCGGGCCGATTTCGGCCATTTCCATCAGGCTGGCCCAGAGCCTTGCCTCATCAACCTTTGGCATCAGATCGCCTCCAGCCCGCACCATTCGGCGATGAAAAGCGCATAGACACGGGTGACCTGCTGCAGGCTGTCCAGCTCGACATATTCGTCAATGCCATGCGGCAGGCCACAGGTCGCGCCGTAAACAAGCGAAGGCGTGTCCTGGTAAAGGCCGAAGAAACGCGCATCCGTCACCGCCGAGCTGATGGTCGAGGTGACCGGCTCGCCGAAGACCGCCTGATGCGCCGTGCCCATCGCCGCCTCGATATCCGAGCCGGGCTGCAGGACGTAACCATCGGCCATGAAGCCGTGGAAGGTCAGCTTCGCCGGGTGTTCCGCGAGGTAAGGATCAGCGGCGCAGGCCTCGGCCAGACGGTCGGCGATTTCCTGACGGATCTTCGCCAGATCCTCGCCTTCCAGCACGCCGATCCGCAGCTCCATCCGCGCCTTCGCGGGGACCGAGGACACCCAATCGCCGCCCGACAGCTTGCCCAGATTGACGCGGATCGGATGCGGGTGGTCCTTATAGACCGGGTGATCCACCTTGCGGGCGTTCCATTCCGCTTCCAGCCGCTTCATGAAGGGCCAGATATGGATCGCCTTTTCCAGCGCATTTGCCCCGACATTTTTGAAGGCCGCCGAGGCATGCTGCGGATCGCCCTCAATGTCGATGCAGGCCCAGATCAGCCCAACCTCAGCCCGCATGATCGAGGCGCCAAAGGGTTCCGGCACCAGCGCCCCATCGGCCTTATAGCCGCGCTGGATACAGGCGAGTGCGCCATTTCCAGTGCATTCTTCCTCGACCACGGATTGCAGGTAAACGGGGGCGGCGGGACGGAAGCCAGCGGATTTCAGTGCCTCGATCGCATAGATCCCGGCGGCGAGGCCCGATTTCATATCGCCCGCACCACGGCCATACATGCGGCCACCCTCAATCCGGGGCTCGAACGGCGGCGTCGTCCAGCGGGTCTCATCGCAGGGCGGCACCACGTCGATATGGCCGTTGATGATCAGTGACCGGCCCTTCACCTCACGCGGGGTCAGGGTGCCGACAACGTTGAAGGCCTCGGCGTAATCAACGAACTCGACGGGCGCGAAGCCGCGCATGTCTTTGATGTCACCCACGTCGATCTTCCAGTGATCGACACTATAGCCGCGGGCAGTCAGCTGATCAGCCATGAATTGCTGCATCGCAGCCTCATGCCCGCGCATCGAGGGAAAGCGCACCATATCGGCGGTGAACTCCAGCTGCGCGGCGAAGCCTGCATCGACCGCATCAAGGATGCGTTGACGGGTGGTTGCGTCCATCGGGCTTACTCCTGCGGGCGGGGGAAGAGGCGCTCGCGCAGCGTCACAAGGCCGCGCGGCAGGAACATCACGATCAGCACGATCAACAGGCCATAGCCCAGCAGGCGATAGTTCTCGAGATCGCGCATCAGTTCGATCAGCACGGTCAGAACCAGCGCCCCGACCAAGGGGCCTGCGAAAGTGCCAAGGCCACCGACCAGCACCATCGCAATGATCGAGATCATTAGATCAACGCCGACCGCCGAGGCAGGCGTCAGGATCAAGAGGTAATGCGCGTAAAACGCCCCGGCGACACCGACGATAAAGGCGGAAAGGCCAAAGACCATCAGCTTCATCCGGGTCAGATTGACGCCCAGGCTTTCGGCGGCGTCCTCACCATCGCGCATGGCCAGCATCGCCAGCCCGGTTTTTGAGCGCATCAGCCGCACGATCACCACCATCATCAGAACCAGCAGCGCCAGCGCCAGATAGTAGAAAGACACTTTGTCTGCGGGCGAGAAGGTGACCTTGCCGATCCCCGGCAGGGTGAAGCCCTCGAACTGCGGGATCCCCCAAAGGCCCATCTCGCCGCGCGTCAGGCCCGAGAAATTGGCGATACAGATCCGCACGATCTCGGCAAAGCCAAGCGTCACGATGGCGACATGCGGCATCGAGCGGATCCGCAGAATGGGCGTGCCGATCAGCAAACCGGCAGCGGCGGCAATCAACCCGCCAAGCCAAAGCGTGATCCAGGGCGAAAGGCCAAGGTTCAGCGCCAAAAGCGCGGAACCATAGGCCCCAAGGCCGAAGAAAGCGTGGTGGCCAAAGGTTTTCAACCCGCCAAAGCCGGTGACAAGGTTCCAGGCCGAGGCGAAGATCGCGAAGATCATCACCAGCACCATCACATGCATCACATAGGGGTCGCGGGTGATCAGGGGCAGAACCAGCGCAAGCGCAAGCGCCGCACCAATGCCAGCCCAGGATTTTTGGGTAAGGGGCTTGAACATCAATTTGCTCCTTCGGGCTGGGGGGTTTGGGGGAAGTGGATGTTTTTCATGTCATTTCTTCCCGAAAAGGCCCCAGGGCCGCCACCAGATGACGGCAATCATCAGCGTGAAGGAGATCACGTCACGCCACTCAGATGAGGTCAGCTGCACGCCGACCGCCTCAACCACGCCCAAGAGCAAACCGCCGATGATCGCGCCCGGGAACGAACCAAGCCCGCCCAGCACCACGACGACAAAGCCCTTCAGCAGAACCGGCATCCCCGACCAGGGGTTGATCGCATTGATCGGCGCCAGCATCGCTGCCGCCAGCGCGCCAAGCGCTGCGGCGAGGCCAAAGCAGATCATATAGACGCGCTTGACCGGGATCCCGACGACCTGGGCCGCGTCACGGTCCTGCGAGGTGGCGCGGATCGACCAGCCCAGCCTTGTGTATTTCAAGAGCCAGGTCATGAAGCCGATGGTCGCCAGCGCCACGACAAAGATCAGCACCCGCTGCCAGGAGATGCGGATATCGCCCAGCACCATCACCCCCGAAACATAAGAGGGCACAGTGTTGAAATTCGCGCCAAAGACCAGCAGCGCGGCGTTTTGCAGGATGATCGACAGGCCCATGGTGGCCGCGATTGTGGTAAAGGCCCAGTTGTCGCGCAGAATCAGATATTCGACCGTCAGCTTCTGGATCAGCATGCCCAGACAGAAGGCAATCGCCACCGCCGCCGGGATCGCAATCGCCGGGTTGATCCCCAGCGAGACCGCCAGATACCAGGTGAAATAGCCGCCCAGCATGTAGAATTCACCATGGGCGAGGTTCAGCACCTTCATGGTGCCATAGACCAGCGCGATGCCCGAGCCGATCAGCGCATACATCGATCCGGTGATCAGCCCGTTCAGGATCTGCTCAATAAAGATTGCAAGGTTCATCGTCAGCGCCCCTTCATTCGCCAAGGTAGACGCGGCGGATCACGTCGGAATTCATCATCTCTTCCCCGGTGCCGTTCAGCATCACGCGGCCGCTTTCCAGCAGGTAGCCGTAGTTCGAGATGCCGAAGGACAGCTTGACGTTCTGCTCATTGAAGATCACCGCGATGCCCTCGGCATTCACCTTGTGGATGATCTCGGCGATCTGGCCGACGATGCGCGGCGTGAGGCCGAGGTAAGGCTCATCCATCAAAAGCATCTTCGGCTTCGACATCAGCGCGCGGGCGATGGCGACCATCTGCTGCTCGCCCCCGGACATCTTGCCCGCCACCTGGTCGCGGCGTTCCTTCAGGATCGGGAACAGGCTTTCGACCCATTCCAGCCGCTCTTTCGCGTATTTCTGGACCGATTTGTGATAGGCCCCCAGCATGACGTTTTCATAGACGGTCATGCCGGTGAACAGGCGACGACGCTCCAGCACCATGGAGATACCGCGCTCGATCATCTCATGGGCGGGGCGGTTGGTGATGTCTTCGCCCTCAAAGATCACCTTGCCCGAGCGCACCGGCGTCAGGCCCATGATCGCCTTGAGGATGGTGGATTTCCCCGAGCCGTTCGGCCCCAGCACCGCCATCACCTGGCCCGCATTGGCCTGCATCGACACATCCCAGAGCACCTGGTAATTGCCGTAAATGACATTGACGTTCTGGACGTCGAGCATGAGTTTGGGCGTGGGTTCAGTGGCCATCTTTCGCCTCCCCGAGGTAAAGTTCGACCACGCCCGGATCGGTCGCCACCTCATGCGGCGTGCCCGAAACCATCCGCGCGCCGCGGTTCATAAAGACGGCCTCATCAGCCAGCTCGCTGATCACCTTCATATTGTGCTCGATCAGCACGATGGTCAGACCCTCATCGCGCAGGGATTTGACCAGGTCGATGATGCCGGGGATCGACTTCATATCGACGCCGCCGGTCACCTCATCCATCAACAGCAGTTTCGGGCGCGTCGCCATGGCCCGCGCAAGTTCAAGCCGCTTGCGCTGCCCGGTCGAAAGCCCCTTCGCAGGCGCATCCAGCTTGTCGCCGAGGCCCACCTTATGGGCGTAAACCTCGGACGCCTTGCGCAGATCCGCCATCGAGGAATGGAAGGGCCTTGCGCCCACCATGATATTCTCGGTGACTGAGAGCTGCTCGAACGGCTGGGTGATCTGGAAGGTGCGCGCAACACCCGCCGTGCAGCGGCCATCGGGGCGCATATTGGTGATGTCACGCCCCTGGAACAGGATCCGCCCCGAGGTGGGGCGGTGAACACCCGCAATCACATGAAATGTCGTGGTTTTTCCGGCGCCATTCGGCCCCATCAGGGCGAGGATCTGACCCTGTTTCACGTCGAGAGAGAGATTGTCGATCGCCACGATGCCGCCAAAGCGCATCGTAATGGCATCGACCTGGAGGATCGGCTTCGCGGCCAGATTCACCATGGGTCAGACTCCGGTTTCAGCGGATGGAAAAGAGCCCCGCAAAGATATGCGAAGCAGCGGTGGGGGCCGTCGGGACCAGATCCCGACAGCCCCGCGCCCCGGTCAGGGCTTACTTGAACTCGGCGGTGGCCGAAGTGGCGGGCCAGACGGCGCGGCTGACGCCTTCCTGGACCTGAGCCACGGCAACCGGCAGGAAGTCGGGGCCGATTTTCGGGCTGTGGTTGGTGGTGTCATAGACGAAACGGCCGGTATAGCAGTCGAAGGCGCTGGTGCCGAAGGCCTCGGACAGCTGTGCCGGATCGAAGGTGCCCGCACGTTTCAGATTGTCGACCAGCAGCGCGAACTGGCAGTAACCCTGCGCGTGATCGCCATTGGCCACGATGTTCTTTTCAGCCAGACGCTCGGCCAACGCTTTGTGCTTTTCGTTGTTCACCGGGTCGAACAGCATCGGCGTCCAGAGCATGCCTTCGGAATCGCTGCCGACCCCTTCATGGAACTCGGGGCGCAGCGGGTAATAGATCGCCACATGCAGCGTATCGAGGCCGGTTTCCTTGATCTGTTTCACCAGCGCGACGCCGGAATTGACCGAGGTGAAGATCGAGACCAGCACATCGGGCTGCTCTGCCCGCAGTTTCGACAGCTGCGGATAGAAATCGGCATGGCCCAGCGGCACGGCCTCATGGGCGACTTCGCTCCAGCCCGCCTCGGTGAACAGCGGCAGCGCATATTCGGCGTTCGACTTGCCGTAATCGGTGTCCTCGAAGACGAAAGCGATTTTCTTCGAGCCCGGATCGAACTTGCCCGCCTCGGTCAGCCCCTCAACCGCCTCATAAACCGCAACCGCATAGGCGTCAGAGTTCCAGCTGCCCTTCCAGAAATTGGCGAATTGCTCGGGGCTGCTTTCCACTTTGCGGGCGATTTCCGAGGAAACCGGCTGGCCGCTCATGACGAATTTGCCATAAGAGGCCGCCACATCCATCAGCGCGATGGTGACCGACGAGGCGAAAGTGTCGCCGATCATCAGATCGACATTGTCGCGGGTCAGCAGTTTTTGCGCCGCCGAAACACCCATTTCAGGACGCGAGGCGCTGTCCTCAAAAATCAGGTTCAGGGTGACTTTCTCGCCGTTCATCTCGATCCCGCCAGCGGCGTTCACCTCATCGGCGACGAACTGATAGGCGTCGCGCATCGCAATGCCCGAAGTGGCGGCCGGGCCGGTCAGCGGGCCGACAACGCCGATCTTCATTTCTTCCGCCGAGGCAAGGCCTGCCGTCAGAAGAGTGGCCCCCATCAATGCGGCGCCGAGTGTTCTGGTAAAGCTTGTTTTCATTTTTCTATCCCTGTCTGTTTGCCCCCGATCTTGCGCCGGGGGAGATTTCAGCGCGGATGGGCCGGTTCTCAGACCGGCTCGGTCCCGCACCAGTCGGCGATGAACAGCGCCATGGATTTGGTGACGCTGCGCAGAGACTCCAGGCTCACATATTCATCGAAGCCGTGGATATTGCGGGAAACCGGCCCGTAGCACAGGGTCGGAATCCGGTTGTAAAGCGCATAGACCCGGGCATCGAGATAGGCCGGGGTGGTAAAGCTTTCGAGCGGTGCACCGAAGGCCGCCTCATGCGCCGTGGCCAGCACCGCCTCGGCCTCAGAGCCGGGCTCAAGGTAATAGCCCTCGGCGTTGAAGCCATTCTGCGTCACCTTCGGCAGGTTCTGCGCCAGGAATCGGTCGCTGCGTGCGAAGGATGATATGTGATCTGTGATCTCATGCAACTTGTCCTGCGCTTTTTGGCCCGGATAGATCGAGATCCGCACCTGAAAGCGGCACCAGGCCGGCACCGAAGAGCCCCAGTCGCCGCCCTCGATAATGCCGATGTTCATATTGATCGGCTTATGTTCATCCTCAAAGCCCGGATGATTGGCTTTTTCGGCGTTCCATTTCGCCTCGATCTCGCGCAGCGATGTGATCACACGGTAGGCGGCGTCGATGGCATTGGCGCCTTCGCCCATCTCGCGGACGTGCACCGGAATACCGCGCACCTCGACCTCGAACCACAACACGCCACCGCAGGCGCGGACCAGCTTGTTCTCTTCGGGTTCGGGGATCAGGCAGGCATCGGCGGTATAGCCGCGCAGGAAAGTCTGCATCGCGCCATTGCCGGTGGATTCTTCCTCGACCACCGATTGCAGATAGACCGTCGCCGCCGGTTGCAGCCCGATCCGCTTCAGCGCCTCAAGCGCGAAGACATTGGCCGCAGCCCCCGCCTTCATATCGCCCGAGCCACGGCCATAAAGCCGGTCGCCGACGATCTCACCGCCATAGGGGTCGTATTCCCACATATCAACCGGGCCAACCGGCACCACATCCAGGTGATGCTGCAGGATCAGCGAGCGGCCTTTTTCCTCTTTCGGATGGTGGATCCCCACCACGATCGGCGCCCGCGAATGATCTTTTGAGAAGGGCGCGCCGCCCTCATGGGCGATCAGCTCTGCCTCATTCATCTCAAAGCGATCCATCTTCAGACCACGCGCGGCGAAGTCATTATAGATGAAATCCTGGACGGTGAATTCCTGCCCGCGCTGCGAGGCGAAAGAGATCAGTTTCTGGGTATAGGCGATCTGTTCGTCGAAACCCTCATCGACAGAGCGCAGGATTGCAGCACGCGTTTCAGCGTTCACGTTCAGTCTCCCTGTTTTATTCTCGTTAAGATTGAAGAAAGATTATTGATCTTCTTAAGTCAATAAGCGAATTTACTGTATCAACAGGTGATACTTTTACAGATGACAAGCGATTCAGGCCCTGGCGCCAAAGCCAGCACCTCCACAAACAGCACTGACGCCGCACCGATGCGTGCTGTCGAGCGGGTCGCTGCGATATTGCGAACATTTACCCAAAGAGAACCGATGCTTAGCCTGACCGAGGTCGCCTCGCGCGCGGGCCTTGATAAGAACACCACGCGGCGGATGCTGCTGGCGCTGTGTCAGACCGGGCTGGTGCAGCGTTTCGAGGATGACGGCCGCTATGGGCTGGATATCGGAATGCTTAAATTTCAGCCGGCCGTGCGCGGTCCGCGACCGATTCGTGAAATCGCAGCCCCGTTTTTGCAGGGCCTGGCCGAGCGCACGAAGATGACCTCTTTCTTCTGGCTGACCGATCCAGAGGGCGCAATCTGTATCGAGCGGGTGCGCGCCTCGGATGTGTTTCTGGATGTGCCCTGGTCGACGCCAGGAACTGTGGTGCCCCTGAACATGGCCGCCGGGCCGCGCGTGATCCTGGCGCATCTGCAAGAAGCGGATCGCGCCGCCTGGCTTTCGCAGCCGCAACCGCAATTCACCCAGTTTTCGCAGACTGACCCGATCCGGCTGGCAGAAGAGGCCCGGCTGATCCGGGACCGCGGCTATGAGCTGGCCTTCAACGACTATTACGTCGGCATGGCGGGGCTGGGTGTGCCGGTGCTGAACCGGGGCGGCATTTTTGTCGGCGCGATTTCGGTCACCAGCGGCAGCAGTGATTTCGACCCGCCAGAGCGCCTGCAGGCCACGCTGACCGCGCTGCGCGAAACCGCCAGCGCGATCGGCTTGCGGCTTGGTCCGGGGCTGGCGACAACCGGCTAGGCGCATCGCTCAGCGCCCCGCGGGGCTGTCTGGCCAAAAGCGGGTGCCCGCCCGCGCCAGCCCGCCGCCCATGCCAAGGGCCACACCATCCGCGCGCCAGCAGGCCGCGCCCTCCATCCCGTCCGCGTCAAAGCGGATCGCACACATGCCGCCGCCGACATGCGGCAGGCGCAGGGTTTGCCAGCCTTTCGCCTGCAGCGCGGCCTCGGTTTCGGCGGGGAAACCCTCTTCCAGCTCCAGCACATCGCCCTGGGTCCAGAGGCGGGGCGCCTCGACCGCTTCCTGCAGACTCATGCCATATTCCAGCAGGTTCAAAAGCGCCTGCATCACCGAGCCGAAAATCCGCAATCCCCCCGGCAGGCCAATGGCATAGCGCGGCTTGCCGTCTTGCAGCACAATGGTCGGGGCCATTGAGGTCGTCACCCGTTTTCCGGGCGCGATGGAATTGGCGCGGCCTGGAACGGGATCGAACAAAGCCATGTAATTGTTCGGAATAATCCCGGTTCCGGGGATGATCATCCGCGCCCCGAACAGCGCATTGATGGTCTGGGTGGTCGAGACGATATTCCCGAAGCGATCCGCCGTTGAGACATGGGTGGTATGCGCTTCAGCTGCCCCGGCGCTTACGCCCGCGACCCAGGCCCGGGTCTTGCCCTGGTCGATCAGCGCCCGCCGTTCCGACGCATATTCCCCCGAGATCAGCCGCGCCACCGGCACATCGACAAAGGCCGGATCTGCGGTCGAAACGGCGCGATCTGCAAAGGCGATCTTCAGCGCCTCGGCGGTCAGATGGGCGGCGTCGGGGCTGCCAAACCCCATCTGCGCGAGGTCATATCCCGAGAGGATGTTCAGCATCTGGATAACATGCACCCCCCCGGCCGAGGGCGGCGGCGGGCCGATAATCTCATGCCCGCGGAACTGGCCGCGCAGGGGTTCGCGGGTGATGGTTTCGACCGCCGCCAGATCACCCTGATCCATGACCGAGCCCGCTGCCTTCAGCGCCGTGATGATCTTCGCGCCAAGCGCCCCGTGGTAAAGGGCATCCGGCCCCTGCGCCGCGATCTCTTCCAGGGTTGCCGCGTAATCGGCCATCACCAGCCGCTCGCCCGCCTGCAAGGCCGCCCCGTCACGGGTCAGCACCGTACGCGCGGCAGGATCGGCGTTAAGGTCGGGCAGCGCCTCAGCCAGACAGGCGGCCAGATAGGGCGTGACGGTGAAACCGCGTTTCGCGTGGCGGATTGCAGGCTCCATCACATCGGCCAGCGCCATAGTGCCAAAGCGCTTCAGCGCATCGCACCAGCCGCGCAGCGTGCCGGGCGTGGCAACGGCCGTTGCGCCATGGGTATTGGCGCGACCCTCGGTTTCATAGCCAAGGCCCGTCGGGCGATAGAGGTCGGGCCGCGCCCCAAGCGGTGCCCGGCTTTGCCCGTCCAGCACGACATGGGTGCCATCCGCCATGCGGATATTGGCCATGCCGCCGCCGAAAATGCCGACCATCATCGGCTCGACCACGGTCAGGGTGAAAAGCGTCGCAATCGCCGCGTCAATCGCATTGCCGCCCGCCGCCAGCATCTCTGCCCCCGCCGCCGAGGCCAGCGGATGGTTTGAGACCACCATCCCCCCCGCCGCCCGCGCCGGTTGCTTTTCACAGTCAAACGGGGCCTGAGCCCGCACGCGCCAGCCGTCGGTCATTGCGCAATCCCTTCAAGAACAGTGCCGAGCGTATCGGCGAAAAGGTCGATCTCAGCCTCAGTTACGATCAGCGGCGGGCGAATTTTCAGCACGTTGTGATCGCGTCCGCAGGAGCTGATCAGCACCCCCGCCTGGCGCATATCATTGACGATCCGGGCGGTGGCGGCGCGATCGGGCTGGCCGTCGCGGCAGATCCCGGCGCCGATCATCAGGCCCGCGCCGCGCAGGTCTGCCAGCAGCGGATAGCGCGCTGAGAGATCCTGAAGCCGCACCATCATCCGCGCCCCCATCTTTTGCGCGTTGTCCTGGAGATTTTCATCCGCGATCACATTCAGCACCGCCAGCGCCGCCGCGCAGGACACGGAATTTCCGCCGAAGGTGTTGAAATAACGGGCGTTCCTGCCGAAGTCAGCGACCACTTCGGGGCGAATGGCGATGCCCGCGACCGGATGGCCATTGCCCATGGGTTTGCCCATGCTGACGATATCGGGCACCACGCCATGGCGCTGAAAGCCCCAGAAACACTCGCCCGTGCGGGCAAATCCGGGCTGCACCTCATCGGCGACAAAGATCCCGCCCGCCTCATGGATCGCCTGGACGGCGGGGGCGAGGAAGCCCGCAGGCCCCGCCCGCACCCCGTCTGAGGTGAACATCGTGTCAACGATCAGCATGGCGGGCCGGATGCCGTGACGGCGGAGCCGCGCGATTGCCGCCCGAACCGCATTGCCAAAGCCCTCGGGGCCTTCAGCGCCGGGATCGCCGGGCGCGGGCACCAGGGCGACATGCGGCCCCAGATCCACCGAAGGCCCCAGCGAGGGCGAATATTGCGCCACCGTGCCGGTGATGCCGTGATAGGCGGTCTCGGTTACGATGATGCCGGTGCCGCCGGTATAGGCGCAGGCGATCCGGGTGGCGAGATCATTGGCCTCGCTGCCGGTGCAGGTCAGCATCATATGGCCCAGCTCGGACGGCATGGTCGCCAGCAGCTTTTCCGCCAGACGCAGGATACCGTCCTGAATATAGCGGGTATTTGTCGCCAGCGTCGCGGCCTGGGTGGCGATGGCCTCAACCACGCGCGGGTGGCAATGGCCCAGCGAGGTGACGTTGTTATAGGCATCCAGATAGCGCCGCCCGTCGGCTGCGATCAGCCAGGCGCCTTCGCCCTTCACGAAATGCAGCGGCTCCTGATACATCAGACGGTAAGCCGGGCCGAGCAGACCTTCCCGCTTTCCGATCATATGTTCGGTTTCTGCGGGCAGCGGTGCTGCGCCACGGATCCAGGCATTGGCCATCGCGGTGTCAGCGGTGCTCATCATGCGGTCCTTTCAGCGGTATGGGTGACGGAACGGATCCAGGCGGCGTTTTCCGCTGCCGGGCGGTTGCGCAGCACCGCCAGTGCCGCGCGGGCGGGCTGGTTGTTGCGCAGGATATAGGGGGCGTTTTCGGGGTAGCGATGCGCCCGGTAGAAGGTGATCAGCAGGGTCAGCGCAAGGCGTGCCTCGATCAGAAGCGGCAGAAGGTCGATCTCGGCTTCAGTCAGCGGCAAGGCCTGGGTCCAGACGGCGATAAACTCACCCGCCGCCTGGCAATCGCCGGTCGTGCCGAATTGGTAAGAGGCCGCAACCGCCAGATCATTGACCATCGGCGCGGTGACGATATCGCCGAAGTCGATGATGCCGGTGATCTGATCGGGTGCTGCCGGATTGACCAGAACATTGTGGAAATTCAGGTCATTATAGATCACCTGACGCCGCATCCCCGCCATTGCGGGCTTTGCGATCTGCGCGAAATCCTGCAAGACGGCTGCGACGCGGGCGCGGTTGTCCTCGCCCTCGATATCGCCGATCAGCCCGGCGCAGCGGTCGATATTGCTGCTGTCCCATTGCAGCCAGAGATGCTGGCCGGGATGGCTGAAGCCCTGAAAGGCGCGGGTCAGCCGGGCGTGGCAAAGCGCCAGATTGCGCCGCTGCAGGGCAGATGACGGGGCATGCACCAGCGGCTGGCCCTCAACCCAGCTGAACACCCGCATCGCAGAGGTCCGGCCATCAGACAGCGGCACCGGGCGGATGAATTCCCCCGACAGGCTTTGCCGGACATGCGGCAGCGGCAGGCCTGGATCCATCGCCAGCGCATGGCGCAGCGCCTGGGTCTGGAAGTCGGTCACCACCGGCTCTTCGGTAGGATTGGCCAGTTTCATCACCCATTTCTGCCCGGCCTCATCGGTCAGACGCAGGTTCTGGTCGCGCTCGGATGTCAGGGGCGAAACCGCGCTGACGGAAAGGCCGAAATGGCGGCGGGCAAGCTCTGCCGCCTCGGTGTCGCTCACCGCCGGGGGCGGCGCATTGAGGGTCTCACCAGCGGAAGAGGCGTCGGGATTCACGTCTGGATCTCCATCGTGCTGAAAAAGGAAAGGCTTGTCTTATCGGGCGTTAGCAGGCATTTTTTCTGCGAAAACCCGGTGCCGCCCCGCCCGGCTTGCCCAGATCCGGCAAATACAGGCAGAGACAGACCCCGATGGACCAACGCCTCGAATACAAAGCGCTGAACGACCAGGCCTATGATGCGATCAAGCAGGGCCTGATCTCGGGACGCTTTGCGCCGCGTCAGGTTCTGGTGCTGCGCAACCTGGCCGAGACCTATGGCATCTCGACCACCCCGGTGCGCGAGGCCCTGCAGCGCCTGGTCGGCGAGGGGCTTCTGGTCATGCAGCCGAACCGCTCGATCGCGGTGCCAGACTGGGATGTCGCCAAATTCACCGAGCTGTTTCGCATCCGCTGCGAGCTGGAGGGCCTGGCGGCCGAGCTGGCGGTTGCCCATATCACCAAAGACGCGCTGCGCGAGCTGACGGCGCTGGCGGGCCAGATCGACGCAACCCTGACCGAGGGGCGGCTGAAGGAATATGTCGCGCTGAACCAGCGCTTTCATTTCACCATCTATCGCGCCGCCCATTCCCCGCGGCTCTTGCGGATCATCGAGAACCTCTGGGGCGAGGTCGGCGTCTATATGAACGAGCTTTTCGCCTCGGGGCGCTATGTAGCGGTGGCCAATGACGCGCATCGGATGCTTCTTGCGGGTCTCGCCAGCGGCGACGCGGCCGCGACGCGGGCCGCGATGGTGCACGACATCTCTGTCGCCGCCGAGGCTATGCTGCCCCGTATTTCCGAGCTTGCAGGTCACAGCGTCTGAACCTTCCCGAGGCAAAGCCACAGCGCCGCCGGGCAGGTCTGGGGCCAGGCAGGGATTAAGGATGGGGCATCATCTTGCAGGTGCAATTTTGTGATATCATGTCACACATATCATATCCGCCTGTCAACCAGGACCAGGTCAGTGCCGCCCCGCGATTGCAGAGTGCCCGCCGGATGCCGTGATTTTGATCAGGATCAATAATGATATGCGCCCTATTGCGATAACCACTGCAAGTTGTATTAACCAACCTTAACAAAAACGAAGCATCACCTTGCGCGGTGCCGCCAACAGGCGCCGCATCAAACGGGCAAAATGCCGAAAGGCCGGTGACTTTCACCGGGGGCAGACTGAATGACCAGGCTGATAAGCATAGACAAGGCCAACGCCCTGCGCGTTAGCCCGCCTCTGGGCAAAGCAGTCGGCAATGCCATTGCCGGGCTGGCAGATGTGGCAGCGCTGGTGGGCAGGATTGCGTCGGCGCGGCACCATGGCGAGATCACCTCAGCCCTGATGCAGGCAACCCAATGCCTGGGCTTCGAGGTTTTCAACCTCAGCCTGTCAAAGGCATCCCCGCACGAACTGATGCAGGCTCCGACCTACTCCAATTTCGACGCCACCAGGCTGAGGCGCTATAATGACGACAACTGGGCGGCACGTGACCCCCTGCTGCAGCTTGCCGCCGAGCGGGCCGCGCCTTTGCTGTGGTCGACAGATCGCTGGTCGGGCAGGGCGGCCCCGGCTTTCCTGGCGTTTCTGCGATCCGAAGGCGTGACCGCAGGGCTGACCGTGCCCCTGCCAGAGGCCGATGGGAAACACAGCGCCCTGTTCATGGCCTCGCGCTCAGCGCGGGATCACAACCCCGAGGCCGTGCTGCCAGCTGCGGAAATCCTGGCCCAGACCGCACGGCTGCGCAGCGCGGCCCTTGGCCCGGACGAGGCCGCAGCTCCCCCGGCGATCCGGGGGCTAAAGCTGCTTAGCAGCCGCCAGCGCGAAATCCTCGACTGGATGCGGATGGGCAAGACCAATGCCGAAATCGCCATCATCTTACAGCTGACAAAGCGCGGGGTGGATTACCACGTGCGCGAAATCCTGGCGAAACTGGATGTCAGCTCGCGCACCGAGGCGGCGGCGCTTCATATCGGCCCCTGAGCCGGGCCGCCTGCCAGGCGCGTGCTTCGCCGGCGCAGGCTCAAGGCTTTGCCGCAGCTGGCGTCGCGGGTGCCGGGGCCGGCTTTGACACCGGATCCTCGGCCAGCGGGAAACCATAAAGCGAGCGGCCCTCCAGCTGCATCGCGCTGCGCAGCGAATGATCGGCGGCGGCGCATTCCACACGGCTAAGGGCGATCTCTGAGCGGGTCTCGACCAGGCCTGCGCGGGCCGTATAGAAATCGTCCTCATTGTCGAGAAGATCGGTGATCTGGCGCGTTCCAAGATCGAAATACTGGCTGCGATACAGCTCTCTGACCTCGGTCAGCAGGGCGATCTGCGCGGTCAGCATCTTCATCCGCTGCTGCCCCGAGGCGATCTGGCGCTGCAGCCGATGCGCGGTCAGGGTTTCCTCGCGCTGCGCGGCCTCGACGGCGGCGGCGCTGGCCTCTTGCAAGGATTTCGCCGCGCGGGCGCGCGCCGAGATGGCACCGCCTTGCAGCAGGTCAGAGCCGACGCTGACATTCACCCCCAGCACCGTATCGCCGCCCGCGACCGGCTTGCTGGCCAAGGGGTTCAGCGAGATCCGGGGCAGTCTGGCACGCTCGGCCTCCTGATGCGCAAGGATGGCGCGGGCCTGTTGCAGCTTCGCCATGCGCAGATTGTCGGTCCCGCTTTGCGGCAGGACGCAGCTGCCACCCAGGGCAGGCAATGGGCCGCCTTTCGGCAGGCCGGTCAGGCGCTGCAGATTGTCGCGGGCCTCGGCCAGGCGCAGCTCGGCATCGTGGACGGTAAAGCCCACCTGCTGCAGCCGCTTGCGGGCCTCCAGCAGATCCGGGGCGCTGGTCGCGCCAGCCTCGATCCTTTCGGCCAAAAGCGCCTCAAGCCGTTGCATTTCGGCCAGTTGCTCGCGCCGGATCGCCAGCACTTCGGCAAGGCGGTTCACATCATCATAGGCGGTCAGGGTTTCCACCGCCGCCGCATCGACGCTTTTCTGAAAGGTCAGATAGCTGATCTGCAGCTCGATATCCGCCCCTTTGACCGCTCGTTTTGAGCGGCCAAAATCCATCACCATCTGCTGGCCGCCCAGCTCGATATCGGGATCGCCGCGCCCGCCGGTGCCAAAGCCGCCGATCAGCGAGATCCCAAGGCTGGGGAACATCGCCGCCCGCTCGACGCGGATCTGGTCGATCCCGGCCGAGATCAGACTGGCCTTCTGGCGCACATCCGGGTGCAGCACCAGGGCGCGTTGCACCATGTCAACGGCCCCGCTGCCATTGCCGGGGGCCAGGGCCTGCTGCTGGTCGGCGCGCTCCATCAGCAGGCGCGCCGCACCATCGGGCAGCTCATTGGAACAGGCCGCCAGCAAAAGGCAGCCCCACAGCGCCACACGGGGCCGCAAAGCCCGGCGGCTGGCATCGCCAGAGACCTGTTCCCGCGCCATCGCTCAGCCGCGCTTTGCTGCGCCGGTGACCAGATCGGCGCATTGCGGGCGCCGCCAGGTGGTCGAGGCCACGCGCTCCTGGTCATCGAACGTCACCTGCACCTGGCAGACCAGCTGATTGCGGCCAACCAGCGGCAGGCGCACATCGAAATTCCACGCCCCCGCGCGCGTCGCCGAGACCGGCTGGCCAAAGGCACGCACCGCGCCCGCCTTGTCGCTGCCGATGCGCAGCTTGCGCACTTCAGCCAGCGAACGGACCGCGCCGTTGCGGGCATATTTTTCGTCCATCTCGCTATAGGCGCGGCTGACATTGTCAAAGCCTGCCTCGGGCGCGACATTGTTCAGCCCCGCCACATCGGCAAGCGCAGCACCAAGGCCAAACGCGACGAAAGCCCCTGCAAGGGCGGTTTGGTAAAGGCGGGTACGGATCATCGTCAGGTCCTCTTTCTTATGCTCGACAAAGGTTTTGGGGCCCCTTTGGGGGCCGGGATCAGCGTTCACGCAGGGCTTCCTGCGCGCGGTTGAAGGGTTTGATCAGATATTGCCAGACAGTCTTTTCGCCCGTGCGCACATCGACAGTGGCAATCATGCCCGGCACGATGGGAAAGCGCTGGCCATTGGCATTGGTCAGCTCGTTTGACAGCGTGCGGATATAGACGCGGTAGAAAAGCTGGTCAGGCTTGACCTCATCGCGCACCGTATTGGGCGAGATGGTCACCACCTCGCCGGTCAGGCCGCCAAAGATCGCATAGTCATAGGCCGAGATCTTCACCTGCGCCTGCTGGCCGGGATGGATGAAGGCGATGTCACGCGGCGAGATCCGCGCCTCGATCATCAGCTGGTCATCCATCGGCACGATGGTCATCAGCTGGCCATTGGGGGCCACCACGCCGCCGATGGTGGTGACGGCGATATCCTTGACCACGCCACGCATCGGCGCGACGATCGTCAGCCGTGCCAGCTGATCGCTGCGGCCCTGGATGATCGAATGCTGCACCTCGATTTCGGCATTCACCCGCTGCAATTCCTCACGCGCCTGCACCAGGTAATCGGTTCGCAGCTGGGCGATGTCACGCTCGGTGCGGGCGGCCTCGCGTTGCAGGCGGATCAGTTCGACCCGGCTGGCCGCGCCCGAGGCCTGCAGTTTCGTGGTGATCGCCAGCTCTTCGCGGATCAGCTCCAGCTCGCGGCTGAGGCCCGAGATCGATTCCTCCAGGCCCGCCCGACGCGAATTGAAAAGCGCCAGTTCATTGGCGCGCAATTCGGGGCGGTCTGCGAGATCGGCAGGAAAGACCACCTCAGAGGCGCTTTCCACCTCGGCCCGCAGCCGGGCAGACGCCGCCAGCGCGGCATTGTATTTCGCCGCGGCCTCGGCCACGTTCGAGACCGAGCGCGTCGGATCCAGCTGCGCCAGCACCTGGCCCTTTTCCACAAGCGTGCCCTCAGAGACCGCAAGCGAGGCCAGGATCCCGCCCTCAAGCGACTGGATCAGCTGCTCACGCGAGGTGGGGACCACCTGGCCCGTGCCACTGGAAACCTCAGCCAGCGGGAAGATCCAGGCCCAAAGCAGGAAACTGGCCAGCATCAGCGAGACCAGCGTCACCAGCCGGTATTCGCGCTGCACGGGGGCGGGCATTTGGCCGGTCAGGGTGGTCATGCCGCCCCCTTTCCGCGCCGCAGCCTGTCGAGCACCTCATCTTTGGGGCCATCAAGCGCGATGGCACCGCCGCTGACCACGATCAGCCGATCCACCATGCGCAGGGCCGCCGGGCGGTGGGTGGCGATGATGACGCCCTGGCCCGGATCACGGGCCGCCAGCGTGTTGATCACCGCGTTTTCGGCCATTTCATCCAGCGCGGCGGTCGGCTCGTCCAGCAAAAGCAGCTGTGGCCTGCGCAGCAAAAGCCGCGCCAGCAAAAGCCCCTGGCGTTGCCCGCCTGACAGGCCAAGGCCGCCCTCCTGGACCATGCTTTCCAGCCCATCCTTGCGCTGGCGGATAAAAGCCAGCAGGCCCAGCTGATCGGCCACTTTCAAAAGCGCCTCATCGCTGGCCATCGGCGCACCCAGCGTCAGGTTCTCGCGCAGCGTGCCGTGGAAAAGCCGGGCGTTTTGCCCCATGAAACCGATATCACGCCGCACATCCGCCGGATCCAGCAGCGAAAGCGTGACATCATCCAGCCGCACCTCGCCCGAGATCGGCTCCAGCAGGCCCGAAAGCGCCGCCAGCAGCGTCGATTTCCCAGACCCATTCGGGCCGAGAATGCCGATCCGCTCGCCCGGGGCGATGGAAAGCTGTGCGACCCTCAGAACCGGGGTCTCGCCATCATGCCCAAAGACCGCGTCTTTCAGGCGGAAAGCGCCACGGATCAGAGGCTTATGGATGCGCCGCGCCTGCGGCGGGGCATCAAGCGGCAGCTCCATCAGCCCATCGAGGGACTCGCGCGCCACCTTTGCCTGTTGCCAGCGGCTAAGGATCTGGGTCACCGAGGCCAGCGGCGCGATCATCCGCGACGACAGCATCGAGGCCGCGACCAGCACGCCGGTGCTCATCTCGCCGGCCATGACCTGGGGCGCGCCAAAGAAGATCACCACCGCGAAAACCCCGGTCTGGACGGTCTGGCTCCAGGTGCCAAGGCGATTGGTCAGATCGCGCAGCCGCTTGCCGGATTCGGCGGTGACGGTGTTGAAATGGGTCCACTGATGGGTAAAGCGTGCCTCGGCCTGCAGCGATTTCAGATCGTCCAGCCCCTGGACCGCCTCAACCAGCATGCCAGAGCGCAGGGCGCTTTCGCGGCTGTTTTCCTCGGCCAGCGCCCGCAGGCGGCGCTGCGCCAGAAAACCGGGCAGCACCAAAAGCGCGGCGGCCGTCAGCGGGATCCAGACCAGCGGCCCGGCGATATAGAAAAACAGCAGGCAAAACAGCAGGAAGAAGGGCGCATCGGCCACGGCCGCCACCGTGGTCGAGGTCATCATCTCGCGCACCTGCTCCAGCTCGCGCAGCTGCGAGATGAAGGTGCCGGTCGAGCGCGGGCGGGCCGAATTGCGCACCCGGATCGCATGGCTGAACACCCGGTCAGAGATCACAAGATCGGCGGCCTTGGCATTGGCATCGGTGATCCGCGCCCGCGCAATGCGCATCAGATGGCCAAAGATCAGCGCCAGAACCACACCGCCGAACAACACATAAAGCGTGTTCAGCGACTGGCTGGGCACCACCCGGTCATAGACCTGCATCGAGAAAAGGATGCCGCCAAGCGACAGGATATTCGTCACCAGCGAGGCCAGCATAATGGCGCGGTAGGGCCGCAGATCGGCCATCAGGATCTCGCGCAGCCAGTCGCGCCGCGCGGGCCCGGCATGGTGATCGACCCGTGCATCGGGCGCATCAAAGGCGGGCCGCAGCGCATGGATCTTCGGTGAAAGCGCCGCAAAATCCTGATGCGAGACAGGCGTGACCGCGCCACCATCTCCCGCAAGCGCGATGCCATAGCCGTCTTTTTGCAGGGTTTCGATCACCCCGGTCTGCCCATCGGCAAAGCTGACAGCCAGCGGCAGCCGCAAGGGCGTGATATCGCGCAGGCCCGCCTCATGGCAGCTAAGCCCGGCCAGCCGCGCCAGCCGCTCTGGCATATCGGCCGCGCTGGCCCAGGTCGATTCAACGCGCAGCTGCTCCGGCGAGAGGGCGATCCGGTAGTGCCGCGCGATACGCGTCACGGCAAAAAGCCATCCCGCAGATGGGGATGGCGTGGCCTGTTCAGGGGCTGATCGTTCAGAACTACGCATCGGGCACACAGGCTGTCAGACCGGCCCCGGAACATCCGGGGCCAGCCATTTGGGATCAATAATCGCTGAGGCTTTCCAGCGCATCATCAAGCGCCGAGCGGCCCGGCTCAAAGGCAACCGGCTCAAAGTCGGTGGTCCCGACCGGGTCGGGACGGCTGTCAGCCGTCTCGCCCGCAAAGGCCAGCGCCGGATCTTCCTGCACGAAAAGCTGCGAAAGCTGCGGCAGATCGCTGTCGGCTGCATCCTCGTCCTGATCCTCTGCCGCCTCAAACGCGGCAAAGCCAAAGAGCTCGGCGTCCTGCGGTGCGAAGGCCAGCGCTGGCTGCAATCCGTTCGGATCGAAGGGCAGGCTGTCCGCGCCGCTTTTCACGTCGATCGAGAAGCTCTCGGTATTGCTGTCCTCGATGCCGTCGGTGACGGTGATCGAGATTTCGCGCAGCCCGGCCACATCGCTGGTGGTGCCAAAGTTCAGCCCCTTCAGCAGCGCATTCCAGTCGGAGACGTCGAAATCCTCCGCCGTCAGCGTCAGCGTGCCATCCGCGAAGCTGTAAGTGACCTCGCCACCCGACAACGTCAGCGAACCGCTGGCCGCGTTCATGCCAGCAAGCCAGACCAGATCCTCGGGCTGTGCGCCTGCACCGCCGATCGAGATGGTGACGCCGGTAACCTCAAGATCATCATCGGGATCCTGAATGGTCACTGTCGCCAGCGGTTTCAGCGACGCCGCCGTCGGGTCTGCGCCTGCCGCATCCGGGTCATAGCTGATATCGCCCGCGCCCGGCGCACCCGCGCCACCCTGCGGCGACATCACATTCAGGCCGACCACCTGGAAGTCATCGGCGGTGCCGCCTGCGGCCGTCCAGTCAAAGCTGATCTGCTTTGCGTCATCCAGCTGGCCATCGGGGAAGCGGAACAGAAGCGAGTCAGCATCTGCGGCACTCCAGCTATTATCCTGGCTGGTATGCTCCATCCAGGTTTTCCAGTCGACCGGGCCGCTGCTCCAGGTCTGGCCACCATCCATCGAGATCTCGACCCCGGCTGCCAGAGTGATCGTGGCATAAAGCGAGTCTGCGGGGAACGGATCACCCCAGCTCGGACCGGATGCGCCCGGCTCAGGCGTCGTGATGGTGGCAAAGACATCGCCGCCATAAGACCAGACCAGCGTCGACGCACCGCCCGAGTTGCCCGCGCCCCAACCGTTGTTCCAGCTCATCTGGATCTGCAGCGCATCGCCTGGATTAAGGTTCGGAGTGCTGTTCAGGGTGGCGCTGTGGGATCCGCCATCCGCATTCATGTTGAGATAGCCGTTATATGTCGTCGGCGAGATAGCGCCACCACTCGATGTCCACTGGCTGCCATAATCATAGTAAGTACCAACCGTATTCCCCGAGAGGTTCGGCCCAGCATCGTAACCAACGGCATCCTCATCCACCTCGATCACCAGGCTTGGCGGGCGGTTGACCGGCACTGCGGTTCCGGTTTCGGCGCCAGAGCCGCTCAGCCCGTTGACGCCGGTATAGCTGCCATTGCCCAGCTCGATGGAAACGGTCTCACCGCGCAGCGAGGCGTCGGGGGTATAGTCGACGGTGATGCTCCAGGTGCCGTCACCATTGTCGACCAGCGCCGAGGGCGTGCCAAAGCTGCCAGGCGTTCCCGCAGGCTGACCGCCGACCAGCACCGTGACATCCGCTGCCGGATCGAAGGTTGAAGGATCGATCTCTTTGTCGAAGGTGAAGGTCACCGTGGTCGGGCCGGTTGCGGAAAGCACATCATCCGCGATGCTGACGGTGGCATTCGGGGCAATCGCCGTAGCGGTGTCGCTTTCGCCGACCCCTGCAACCGCACCCGCATTCTGATAGGTGCCATCTGCAATCTCAGCCGACATTGCGACATCGTCGCCCGCCGCCGCCTGGGCCGGGGTGGCCGGGAAGGTCCAGATCAGCCCGCCGTTCGAGGATGTCCCCGTTCCCAGCGTGACCCCCTGCAGATCCAGCAGCGCGGCGATCTGGGCCGGGGTGGTCAGAGGATTGCCGTTGCTGTCAAAGGGCGCCTGATCGAACGCCACGACCAGGCCGGTCACCTCGCCATCCGCATCGGTCACGAAATCGACGCTGACATGCGGGGTCACCGGAACCGTGGTGTCGTCCGAGGCCGTCTCGCCGCCACGGGTGACGGTGGCCTCAACCGGGTTGCCGTCAAAGCTCGCGTTCGGAACGTCCACCGTCCAGGTGCCATCGGAGTTGATGGTCGCCGGATAATCGGTGCCGCCAACCGTCACCGTCACGGTGCCGGTCCCGGTCGGATCGGTGACCGTCCCGGTCAGCGTCGTGTTGCCGGGCGTCGCCGGATCAACCGGAGTGGTGACGTCATCAATGGTGACATCCAGCGCAGGCGCGGCGGGCACCACCGGAACAGGGGTGTCGTCCGAGGCCGTCTCGCCGCCACGGGTGACGGTGGCCTCAACGGGGTTTCCGTCAAAGCTGGCGTTCGGAACGTCCACCGTCCAGGTGCCATCGGAGTTGATGGTCGCCGGATAGTCGGTGCCGCCAACCGTCACCGTCACGGTGCCGGTCCCGGTCGGATCGGTGACCGTCCCGGTCAGCGTCGTGTTGCCGGGCGTCGCCGGATCAACCGGAGTGGTGACGTCATCAATGGTGACATCCAGCGCAGGCGCGGCGGGCACCACCGGAA
>NZ_JABJXT010000021.1 GCF_013155295.1 Pseudogemmobacter hezensis
CAGTATGAGGAGGATCAGGAAACGATCCAGTGGATCGTTTCCCCGACGATTGTCCTTGCGATACTGGCGTCGGCGCTGTGCGCCATGCTTGCGTGCAAGCCTTTCCCCCATCGCCGAGGAACTTGATCCCGGTGCTATCCACCAGCAAGTTTAGAGGAACCGGCGCACGACGGTTCGATATCTGCACCGTCATGCGCTTCTGCCGACGGCTCAGCGTCGAAAAATCAGGCACCGGCCAGTCGAGACCGGCCATCGATAGAATGCTCGCCACCATACCGCCTCGCCAGGGTTCCTCGAACCAGTGGCGGAACCTGGCTCGATTTGTCGAAGCGGCAGCCCGAACAGAACCTTCACCATCAGGCAAAACTGGATCGCGGCATCGCTGAACACAGCCGGTCGGCCATTGCCACCGGCCTTCGGCGCAAGCCACGTCATGTCCTTGTCCAACCAGACCAGCAGGGAACCGCGCCGCTTCAGGGCATCGTTGTAACTCTTCCAGTTCGTCGTCCGATAGCGGGTAGGGGCAGGTCGCGTCATCGCAGACCATTAGCCCTGTGGATTCCTCGCGTGAATCCGGCTCGATACCTACTTCTGCAACAACGCCGATGCGGGGCCATCGCACCTCTCGTATTTCGTTTCGCGTGCGAGACCTGATCGACCAAGCCATCTATGATGTCGCGCTTGACTTGAAACAGTCGAATGCGGCGTCTGTTCATCGTCGGCACGAAAGCCTGGTTGTGCTGGAAAACGTCAAGCGCACGACAAATGGCCTTGAGGGATTACGGCCGGTTTCACGCAAACCGGTATCTGACCACATGCAGGCGATTGGCGTTACAGCTTTGTCGATGGCCCGAAGGGGCGAGCGTGCAACCGTAAACGCCCGCAGCTGGCGGCGGATATGGCGGTCGATGCTACTGGACGGAATAACCAAACCGGGGCCGATCCCCGGCCGGAAAACCTTCGTGGTCTTCGAGGTGCGGCTGCCTTAAAATAAAATCCTGGCCGAAACACGGCTGGGGTCGGTTGGACAAAAGCTGGTTTCGCCGTTGGCCTGATCCGGATCAGGGTGAAATGGGCCAGAGTAATGAGGGTCGGGGTGATGCGGGTCGAAGTATTCCGGATGAGGCGATGAAGGGCTGGCGTGATATTGGGTTCGTTCTGGCCATGCGAGCGCATGGCGAAAGCTCTGCCATTCTGACGGTATTCACCAGAGAGCATGGTTGCCACTCCGGGTTGGTGCGCGGGGGGGCGATGCCGCGTATGGCGGCCCATTTGCAGCCTGGAAATGAGCTGGATCTGACCTGGGCGGCCCGGCTGGAGGATCAGCTTGGCCGCTTTACTGTCGAGCCTTTACGCAGCCGTGCCGGGTTGATGGCGGATCGCCTGACGCTTGAGGCGCTTGGCGCGGTGGTGTCGCTTTTGCGCATGGTATTGCCCGAGCGGGCCCCGCATCCGGCGCTGTGGCAGGAGAGCGCGGATCTTCTGGACCAGATGCTGCGTGTGGGGCCGCGCAATGACGATTGGCCCGGGCATTATCTGCTGTGGGAGATGCGGTTGCTGGAAGAGATGGGCTATGGGCTGGACCTCAGCAGCTGTGCGGTGACCGGGCAGCGCGATGATCTGGCTTTCGTCAGCCCAAAGACCGGACGGGCGGTCTCGCAGCAAGGGGCCGGGAAGTGGGCGGATCGCCTTTTGCCTTTGCCGGCATCGCTTTTGAACGGGGATATCCCGTCAGAGCGCGATCTGTTGCCCGGGCTGGCCCTGACCGGACATTTCCTGGCGCGCGAACTGGCACGCGAACTGGCACGGGGTGCAGGCGCGCCCTCGCGCCAGGACGGCACGTCATTGGGTCTGCCTGCGGCAAGAGAACGTTTGCTTGACATCCTGGCGCGACGTTTGGGGCAGGGCCCAGGCGGTGCTGATCAGGGGTAGCGCGCCAGGGGCCGGGCCGCCAGCGCCGGCGTCAAAGGGGCGGTCTGGCCGGGGCGATCTGGCAGGGCCTGGTTTGGCGGCGCAGGTTTGGCAAGAGCAGGGCGACAGGACATGTCGCAAATGGCGCAGACCCGCCAGCGTTTGCGCGTTTTCCTGGTGCATGGCCCTTCATTACCTTCCCCTTGCGCTGAAACACAGCTCCACGCCCCGGATCGAGCATTTTGCCCTGCTGACGGGGCTTGAGGCGGCGGTGCGTGGGATGCTGATCTCGGCAATGCCACTGGCCGTTTATCAGGTTCTGGGGGATGCCCAGCTGACCTCGATCGCCTATCTGATAGCGGGATTTGTTGCGCTTTTTTGTGGGCTGATGGTGCCGATGGTGACCCGCTATCTGCCCCGCCGCTGGGTCTATACGGCGGGGGCGATGCTTTATCTGCTGGGCATGACGCTGGCGATCACAGGCACGCCTTTGACCATCACGCTGGGGCTGATCTGCAATGCGATGGCGACGGCCACGGTGTTCATCTGCCTGAACGCCTATGTGCTGGACTATGTTGAACGCGGCAATCTTGGCCACAGCCAGGGGGTGCAGATGGCCTATTCTGCGGTGCCCTGGGCGGTTGGACCGGTGCTGGGGGTTTGGCTTTATGAGAAATGGCCCCCCGCGCCCTTTCTGCTGGCCGGGGGATTCGCGCTTTTGCTGATCCTGGCGTTCTGGTGGCTGAGGCTGGGGAATGGCCGTCAGATCAGCCGGGCGCGCGGACCGGCGGTCAATCCGCTGGGCTTTCTGGGGCGGTTTTTGCGCCAGCCACGCCTGATCGCAGGCTGGGCCTTTGCGGTGGTCCGGTCCTGCGGCTGGTGGGTCTATATCGTCTACCTGCCGATCTTTTGTGTTGAGGCCGGGTTGAGCAGCAAGACGGGCGGTGTGGTTCTGTCGCTGTCGAATACGTTTCTGTTTATCGCCCCGCTGATCAATCGCCATGCGCTGCGGCTGTCGGTGCGCCGCTCGGTCAGGCTGGCTTTCCTTGCTGCGGGCGTGCTGCTGTCGGCCAGTGCGTTGCTGTCATTCCTGCCGCTGGTGACGGTGGCCCTGGCCTTTGCCGCCAGCTTTTGTTTTGTCACCCTTGATGTGGTCGGTGGGTTGCCCTTCCTGATGTCGGTTAAACCCTCAGAGCGCACTGAAATGGCGGCGGTCTATGCCAGCTTTCGGGATGTATCCGGGATTGTAACCCCTGGCCTTGCCTGGGCGGTGCTGTTCGTGGCCCCCGTTCCCGGGATCTTCCTTGCGGCCGGGCTGGCCTGTTTTGGCTGCTGGTGGATCGCGGCCAGCCTGCATCCAAGGCTGGGGGCCGCGCGCCCCTCTCGCGGCGGGGCGTAACAAATTTCTTGCAAGAAATTTGTCCGGTTTTCGCAGCGAAAACCGTGCCCTCCCGTTCTGACCGCGAGGCCAGGGGCTGCGATCAGTCCAGCAGGCGTCGCGCGATGACCTGCGCCTGAATTTCGGCGGCTCCTTCGAAGATGTTCAGGATCCGCGCATCACAAAGGATCCGCGAGATCCGGTATTCCAGCGCAAAGCCATTGCCCCCATGGATTTGCAGCGCATTGTCGGCGGCCGACCAGGCCACACGTGCGCCCAGCAGCTTGGCCATGCCCGCCTCAAGATCGCAGCGCTTGTCGTGATCTTTCTGCCAGGCGGCGAAATAGGTCAGCTGGCGGGCGATCATCACCTCGACCGCCATCATCGCCAGCTTGCCACCAACGCGCGCAAATTCGACCAGCGATTTCCCGAATTGTTTGCGATCCTCGGTATAGGCAAGCCCGGTCTCCAGCGCCGATTGCGCGACGCCAATCGCCCGCGCTCCGGTCTGGATCCGCGCCGATTCAAAGGTCTGCATCAGCTGCTTGAACCCCTGACCCGGCACGCCGCCCAGCAGGTTATCGGCCGCGACTTTGAACCTATCAAAGCCTAGCTCATATTCCTTCATGCCGCGATAGCCGAGCACCTCTATCTCGCCGCCGGTCATGCCCGGGGTCGGGAAGGGGGTCTCATCGGTGCCCGGCGTTTTCTCGGCCAGAAACATCGACAGGCCACGCCAGTCGGTGGTCTCGGGGTCGGTTCGCGCCAGCAGCGTCATCACATGGGTCCGCGCCGCATGGGTGATCCAGGTCTTGTTGCCCGTCACCTCCCATCCGTCATCGGTTTTCACCGCCCGCGTGCGCAGGCTGCCGAGATCTGATCCGGTATTCGGCTCTGTAAACACCGCCGTCGGCAGGATTTCCCCGCTGGCCAGCTTCGGCAGCCATTGCGCCTTTTGCGCGGGCGTGCCGCCGCACAGGATCAGCTCGGCCGCGATTTCCGAGCGTGTCCCCAGCGAGCCCACACCGATATAGCCGCGTGAAAGCTCCTCTGAGACCACCACCATCGAGGCCTTCGACAGGCCAAAGCCGCCGAATTCCTCGGGGATGGTCAGGCCGAACACCCCCATTTCTGCCAGTTCAGAGATCACCTCCATCGGGATCAGCTGATCCTGCAGGTGCCAGTCATGGGCATGGGGGATCACTTTCTCATCGGCATAGCGGCGGAACTGATCGCGGATCATCTCCAGCTCGTCATCGAGGCCAGAGGCGCCAAAGGTCGCCCGCGCCCGGTCATCGCGCATCAGCGTGACCAGGGCCGCGCGGGCCGCCGGGCTGTTGCCATGGGTGATCAGCTCCTGCGCGGCCGGGCCGGGCTGCCAGGTCAGGCCCAGATCGGACAGCCGCGCCAGCTCGGTCTGGCTCATCGGGATGCCGCCCTGGATCTGCGCCAGATATTCGCCAAAGCCGATCTGCAGGATCAGCGCTTCGATCAAGCCAAAGCGGCCCTGATCTTCCAGCCGCCTGGCCCAGGCCTCCAGCTGACGCAACGCCTCGCCATAGGTGGCAAGCCAGGACAGGGCATGGGCGGCATATTGGTGCTCTTCCAGACGCGCGGCGCTGATCTTGCCGCCTTCGCTGACGCGGGCCCGCAGGGCCTCTCGCGCGTCCTGGAACAGGCGGTCCAGTTCTGGCAGGCTGTCGCGGGTCAGGCCGCGCAGATCGGCAAGCAGGGCATTTCCGGGGGCGGGAAGGGGCTGACCATCATGCGGCATGACTGGCTCCGGCAAAGATCTGGGTTCGCCTCTTGCCTAGCCTCTTCGCATCTGCAGCGCAATATCATTTCGCAGTGATGGCACATTTTGATCTAAAATGACCTTTGTGATTTGTTCTATGAGGTCATGCCGCAGGAATTTGCGATTTCCGGGCGGGCCGCGGGCGGCACGACCTCAAACTCGACGCGATAGAGCATTTCGTCCTGATCCCAGGCCTCAAAGGCCCAGATGCCGGGGATCAGCTCTGATTCGTCGTCAAAGCGGAAGAAACTGTTCACCTCGCCCATGTCCGAGACCGAGGTCTCCCATGTTTCGGGCGTGGCGCGGCCGGGGCGATAGACGCGGGCCTGCGCGGTCTCACTTGCCTCGCCCGGCTGCGCCATGACGCGGATGCCAAAGGCCAGACCGATGCTGGCGGGAACCACGGATTCATCTGGCCAGTGAAACGCGATGCGGTCGCGGGGGACATGCAGCCAGCCTGCGATTGTGCCGGGGGCAGGGGCGCTGTCCATCGCCGTCAGGGCGCAGAAAATGCCGAATTCCAGCTGGCGGATGCGCGGCGACAGCTGGGGCGGGGCTGTCTTTGCAATGGGGGCCTCGTTCGCGTCGGGGTCTGCCAGGGCGGGGCATGGGCTGATCGTGGCCGCCAGCAGCATCAGGGACAAAAGCCCGGGCAGGGTGAGGGGCGGGAAGCGCCGTTTCAAAGCCATGTCTGAACAGTTCCTGTTTCACCCGGGCATCGCTGACGACAATGCACCATCAGCCGTCCCGCAACCAGCCGCCCCGCAACCCGCCGCTCCGAGAACAGCCATGCCGACATCACCTTCCGGGGCAGCCCTTCACCTCAACCGCGCCCTGGTCTGAGATCAGCGTCACCGTCACGCCAGAGCGATCCAGCGCGAATGGTTGCCCCGAGGGCGGCACCAGATCGGCCACCGCCGTCAGCGTTTTGCCCTCACGCGAGACATGGGCCTCAGACACCCAGACCGAGCGGTCCGCCGATTCGATTGCCACAGTCTCTGTCCCGCTCTGGCGCTGCACGGCCATGGTTGCGGTCAGCCGCAGCCCGTCAGAGATCGGCTCGACCGCGCAGGTGATCGATGCCAGCCCGGCCTCTTTGCCGCTTTTGGGTTGCTTGCTTAAAGCCTTAACGATCTGCGGATCGCGGGCCCCTGGCATATCCATCGCTGCGTCCAGCGTCAGCGAGGCCGGCATGCAGATGTCACGGCAGATCCCCAGATCGACATTGACATCCAGCTGCACGGGTTGCGACGGATCAAGGGGGATCAGCTCAACCGGCAGGATCAGCTGATCCTTATAGCCCAGCGTTTGCATGCCATTGGTGTGAAAGACCTGCGGGCTGGGCCAATGCACCCGCACGCCGCGCAGATTGGAAGAGCCCGACCAGTCGAATTGCGGCGGGATGCCCGCCTCGCCGGGGCTGCGCCAATAGGTTTTCCAGCCAGGCGCCAGATCCAGCCGCAGGGCGGCCATCCTTGTGCCCTCGGGCGTGGTCCAGCCGGTCAGGACCGAGGCCTGCAGCACCTTGTCCTGAGAGGCGTCACGCGCCGCCAGGGGCTGCGGTGCCAGCGCAAGCAGCGCGGATGCGAAAAGCCCTGACGCAAAAAGCGCAGGCGCAAGCAGGGAGTGGGGCAGGGTATGGCGCAGGGAAACGGTCATAACGATACAATAAGGCGCATGGCGGCAGTGTGAAATCACAAGCTGGCGACGAGCCGGGGGCTGTGGCCCCAGAGCCGCAGCGAAAGACGCCGCCCAGAGACGCTGCCCAGAGACGCTGCCCAGAGGCGCAACCCAGGGATGCAGCAATGCCGAATGCGCAATACTGCCCGGGCACCCCGCCATGCGGCCGCCTGCGCGGGCAGCGCCTCTGCGCGCAGAATTTACCGGATCAGGGCGCTGGTTTCCCTTGAGCCTTTGCCTCTGTCGCGTCATCGTGCAGTTCGGAGGTGCGGTATGCAACTTGCAGGCAAGGTTCTGATCGCCATGCCGGGGATGGAAGACCCCCGCTTTGCGCAATCGGTGGTGCTGATCTGTGCGCATGGTCCGGACAGCGCGATGGGGCTGATCATCAACAAGCCCTCGCAGGAGATGGATTTCTCAAATCTGCTGCGTCATCTGGGCATTGCGCGGACCACCTCGGCCCGCAGCGTCGGCGTTCACTACGGCGGCCCGGTCGAGCGGGGGCGCGGTTTTGTGCTGCATTCGTCCGACTGGCCGACAGCGGCAGAGGTTTCCGCTGCGCCCGATGCTGCCGATCCGCCAGACCCTGGGGCAAAGAGCAGCGCGGATGACCCGGGTGAGACGAGCACGCTTTTGCCGGGTGGTCTGCGGCTGACCGCCACGCAAAGCATCCTTGAGGCCCTGGCCCGTGGTGCGGGGCCCGCGCGGGCGCTGGTTGCGCTTGGCTATGCCGGATGGGGGCCGGGGCAGCTGGAAAGTGAGATCCTCAGGAATGACTGGCTGACCGGAGAGGTCGGGCTGGATCTGATCTTTGACCCCGATGACAGTGGTAAATGGGCACGTGCAATGCGCGAACAGGGCATTGACCCGCTGACACTGTCTCCGGTTGCGGGCCGGGCCTGACGCAGCGTCAGACACTGGGCCAGGCACCGGGCCAGGAGCTGGGCCAGACGCTGGTGGGCGGCAGCAATTTCGTCATTCTATGCGGCTTTTTGTGCAGAATTTTCCTGTGGCGCAGCGATTCGCCAGCTGTTAAGATTCAGGCATAAAATATAAAAAGAGCAGGCAAACAGGCATGACAGATGGCATTAACGCCACCTTCGTCATCTCCTGGGCACAGACAGAAGCAGATGGCTATTCCCCGGCCCGGCCTGGGGCATTGACCGTAGGCGCCACCTGGCGGTGGAGCGGATCCGCGTTGCGCATGGATGCGTCGCGCGATGTTTTGCTTCTGGATGATGCGCAGGGCATGGCAGAGCTGCGGCAAAGCGCCGCCCGCGCCGCCCGGCGGCTGATTGGCAGGGATGACCTGCCCACGCGCCGCAAGGCCCTGCGGGGGCAGGCCGGCAGGCTGCGCGAGACGGGTTTCCCGGCCAATGGCGCGGCTGATCGCAGCCTGGACGGTCAGGTGCCAGAGGATGGCTTTATCCTGACCGATGGCACCCGTTGCTGGACCGCGGTGATCCTGCCTGCGGTGCCGGATGGGGGCGATCTGCCGGGGGCGGGTCTTGCAGTGACTTTGCAAGACCGGATGCGGGGGGCCTTGCTTGCCTTTCAGGGCGGGATGCCGCCCGTGGCAACTGACCTTTGGGTGGTGCGCTGCGGTGCTGTTCTGGCCGCATCGGGCGCTGCGCTTCTGGCGGAACGTCAGGCCCATAGCCGCGCCCGCGCGACCGCAGGCGGCGTGGTCTGCTTTATCGGCGGCACCCGGATCAGAACGCCCGGCGGCGCCAAAGCAGTCGAGGCGCTGCGCCCCGGCGATCTGGTTCTGACCCGCGACAATGGCCCGCAAGAGGTGCTCTGGACCGGCAGCCGCCATATGTCCGGTGCCCGCCTGCATGCGCTGCCGCATCTGCGGCCGATTCGCATCTGCGAAGGGGCGCTTGGGCCTGGCCGCCCTGATGGCGATTTGCTGGTCTCTCCGTCGCACCGGATCCTGATGCGCGGGCCGCAGGCGCGGGCCCTTTTCAACTGCGACGAAGTGCTGGTGCGGGCTGCCGATCTGATCGACGACTTCCGGATCCGCACCGATCTGTCGCGGCGCGAGTTCCGCTATCATCACATCATGCTTTCGCGCCACGAGATCCTCTTTGCCAATGGGGTTGAGGCTGACAGCTTCCACCCCGGCGAGGCCGATCCGATGGGGCTGGCGGCGGATGATCACGACGCTTTGCTGCAGCTGATGCCGGGCCTGCATGATGATCCGATGGGCTATGGCGATTTTGCCCGACGCATGCTGACTTTGTCCGAGGCGGCGCTGCTGCGTTATGACAGCCAGCACTGAGGCGGGCGGCATTAAGGCGACCTGCGCTGAAGCGGCCCCCCGCGCTGAAACGGTCGCCGGTGTCTGCGGCCGGCCCGCCTGGGCCTGCAGGCGGTTGACAGGGCCACGGGGCTCTGTATAAGCGCGCCAGGATCCCGGGTTCACGCCCGGGGTTTTCCATTGGTGTTGGTGGCTTTCGCAAGAAATGCCCTGTCGCCCCCGGCCGCAGCCCCGCAAAGGACTGCTGGCCCTGCGCAAAGCGCTGCTTTGCAAAGCTCCGGGGGAGAGGACAACGCCCTTCATGGCCCGAAAGGGCAGTCTGTCGCCTCGCCCATCCACGGGTGGATCGGGGCAAAACCTGAAGGAGATCAGCGTGACCAAACGGACCGCTGCCAAGTACAAAATCGACCGCCGTATGGGCGAAAACATCTGGGGCCGCGCCAAGTCGCCGCTCAACAAGCGTGAATATGGCCCCGGCCAGCACGGTCAGCGCCGCAAGGGCAAGCTGTCGGACTTCGGTACCCAGCTGCGCGCCAAGCAAAAGCTGAAAGGCTACTACGGCGATCTGACCGAAAAGCAATTCCGCCGCATCTACTCTGACGCAGAGCGCGTTACGGGCGATACCGGTGAGAACCTGGTTGGTCTGCTGGAGCGTCGCCTCGACGCGCTGGTCTACCGCGCCAAATTCGTTGCCACCATCTTCGCGGCACGTCAGTTCGTGAACCACGGCCACGTGCTGGTGAACGGCAAGTCGGTCAATATCGCGTCCTACCGTCTGCGCGAAGGCGATGTGGTTTCGGTGCGTGAAAAGTCGCGGCAGCTGGCGATCATCGCCGAAGCAATCGCTCTGACCGAGCGTGACGTTCCCGACTATGTCGAAGTCGACCATCAGAAACTGACCGCGAAATTCGTGCGCACCCCGGCTCTGTCGGATGTGCCCTATCCGGTCGTGATGGAACCGAACCTCGTGGTCGAATACTACGCGAAAAACTGATTTCAGCCGGATCCTGGTTTTCGAAACCAGGATCTCTGGATCAGAGCATACAAAAAAGGCCGCGCCCCCGGGTGCGGCCTTTTTCTTTTTTCCGCGCGCTTGCGTCAGACGGGGAAAAGGCTCGCCGATAGAAAAAGGCGTCCGCCCCAGCCCGCTGAGCCAGCCAATCCGCCGAGCCAACCCGTCCCCTGGGGCAGTCGGACGGCCGGGCAAGGAGCATGCGGGTCGATGGCCGGGTCGATGGCCGGGGCGGGGTGGGATGGACCGGGTGTGACGGACCGGGTGTGAGACCGGGCGCGATGGATCGGGCGCTGTCCCCTCAGGCGGCGTTCAGCGCGATCACATTGGCCTCAGGGCAGACCTTGCGGGCGATATCGCACAGGTGTTGGTGATGGGTCAGATAGATCACCTGGCCGAGGCGCGACATATCTGCCAGCAGCGAAAAGGCTGCCGCAGAACGCTGGTCATCAAAGGGCTCCATGATGTCATCGGCGATAAAGGGCACCGTCGGGCGGCTTTGTGCCAGTTCGTGATAGCCCGCGATGCGCAGCGCCAGATAAAGCTGAAAACGGGTGCCCTTTGACATTGCGCTTGCCAGTTTCGCACCGCCCCCCACCGCACTGCCCCGCACCCCACCGGGCCCGGCTGCAGATAGCGCGACCAGCACTTCCTGGCTGCCGTCGGGCTGGGCTGCCAGCCCGGAATAGGCGCCACAGCTCAGCTGGCGGAAGGTCTCTGACGCGCAGCTGAGCATGGTGCTGCGATGCTGATCCCGAAAGCGGCGCAGGCCGGTTTCCAGCGCGATCAGGCCGAAACGGTCGGCCAGATGTGCGCTCGTGCGCTCGCGCATGTCGAGAAGCAGGGTCTCGCGGCTGGCGGCGATGCGGGCCAGGGCATCATCGCCGTCAATGGCATCGAGGCGCTGGCGGGCCTCAAGATGGACGGCCAGGCGGCGCTCGGTTTCGTCGCGCAACAGCTGATGGTCGGTCTGCAGGCGGGCAATGTCCTGGCGCAGCGTGGCTGCGTCCTGATCGGGGCCGGGGGCGGGGCGGTCAGCCAGCTCTGCCTGCAGCGCGGCAATGTCATGGCGCAGCATGGCCGCTTTGCGACAGGCCGCGATATGGCTGGCAAGATCATCGCCTCCGGCTGCGGCGGCCTCTTCCTGCCAGCCCAGCGGCGCGGCCAGGGCCTGCATTTCAGCGGTGCAGGCGGCAAGGGCACGCTGATCCTGCGCGTCCTGCTGCTGCTCCTGGGTGATCTGAGCAGACAGTCTTTCATGGTCGCGTGCATGATCCCCGGCGCGGCGCAGGCGGGCCATAAGATCGGCCCAGGGCCCGTCTGACGGCTGCTGCAGCGCCTGCAGCACGGCGGCTTTGGCGTCAACAAAGCGCTGGCGATTGGCCTGCATTTTTTCGATACGGTCCTGCAGGCTGGCTGCGGCCCGCACCTCATTGCCCAGCTGGTCCAGCAGATCCAGCAAGGTGCCATGGCCTGCATCACCATCGCTGAGGCCTGCAAGAATGCTGCCTTTGGCGGCCTCTTGCCAGGCCTTTTTCCAGGTTTCCAGCGCGGCCCGGGCGTCTTGCGCGGCCCCGATCCGCTCGCGCAGGTCAGAGGTCAGGGACTGCAGCCGCTGGCGGGCCTCGCGGCGTTGCCCGGCTGCCCCGATCCGCGCGATGGCGCGGGACAAGAGGGTCTCATAGCGCACCGCTGCCGGGCCGGGCGCCGCATCCGGGGCGGTTGGCAGCGCCGTTTCCAGCGCCTGGCAGGCGGCTACCAGCGCCGCGTTGCAGCGCTGAAGCGCGGTTTGCGCCTCGGCCTGCGCGGCAAGCGCGGTCAGGGCGGCGTTGCGCCGCAGCAGCCATTGGGCAAGATCGCCGGGGCTGGCATCTGTCAGCCCCAGGGCGGCCCCGGCCGCCGCGACTTCGGCCCGGGCCATGTCACCATCGCGGATCGCCCCGGCAAGCCGGGCTTCGGCCTGATGAAGGCGGGCGGATATGGCCTCTTGCACGGCCTGGGCCAGCGCCTCGCGCCGGGCCCCGGCGATTGCCTCGGCCAGCAGGGCAGAGATCTGGTCATCCTCGCGCAGGGCGGCCTCGAACTGCCGGGCGCTGGCCGCAGAGAGATCGGCCAGATGCGCCGCCCAGAGCTTTTCGCGCAGGCTGCGTGCGGCGGCGGCCTTTGCAAGGGTGATGCCGGTCGCCGCCTGGGCTGCGCCCTGGTCCGCGGTCTCGGCCTGCAGCCGGGCAAGGTCACCGCGCAGGGCTGTGGCCTCGCGCCGGGCGTCCTGGCCGAGGTCATCGGCAGCGCTGATTGCCTTTTCCCACCGCGCCAGCTGCGGCTCTTGCGGGACGGCGAGCGCGGCCAGCGCTTTGCCATCCCCCTGCCAGGGAGTCAGTGCCGCCAGCGCCGTCTGCAATTCCGCCGCGGTCTGATCCTGCACCTTTTGCGCCCTGGCCAGCGCCTCTGCGGGGTCTTGCTGCCGCAGGCGTGCCACCAGCGCCTCAAGCGCGGCTTCATCCGTGTCGCGGGCCGGGCCCCCCGCCTGATCTGCACCAGCGGTCTGATCTGCACCAGTGGTCTGATCCGGCATCGCCAGCCGCTCGCGCTCGCGCAGCATCAGGTCATTGGCCTTGCGGGCCTCTGCCTCGCTTGCCGCCAGCGCCGCCAGCAGGCCCGAGCGTTGCGCAAGCAGCCCGCGCAGCGCGGCGATCCGGTCATTGCCGAGACAAAGCTCAGCAGGCGCTGCCCCCTGCTGTTGCCCCAGCTGTGCCATCAGCGCCTCCAGCCGCCTGCGGGCCTCATCGGCCTCATCAAGGCGGCGGGGGATGTCTTTGCTGGCGCTGTCATGATCGGGGCGCAGCGCCTCGGCGGCGTCGATCGCGCCAGCCTGGGCAAGGACCGCGCTGTCCAGCGGCAAAGCGTCCCGCTCGTCCTGCAGACCCTGCAGGCGCAGCGCCCGGTCGCGGATGCGCGCGGCCAGATCGCGCCTTTGGGTGCCAAGGCGCATGAAGGCCGCCTCGGTTTCGGCGCTGGCATCGGGCAGATGGCGGATCGGTTGCAGCTGGTCCTCAAGCCGCGCGATCCGGGCGGTCAGCGGCAGCACGCTTTCCAGCCGGGCCAGCTGGTCAAGCCGGGCCTGCAGCGCCTCTTCATCGGCGCGGGCGGCGCGCCAGGCCTCTTCGGCGGCCCCGGCCTCGCGGGTCAGTTTTTGCAGGGCGCTGGCGCTGACCTCAAGATCGCGGCGCTGCCTGTCCAGATCCGCCAGCTGCTTTTTCGCATCATAAAGCCAGCCGCTGCGTTTGCCGCTGCGGTGGAAACGGTCCAGCTGGCTGCGCATCGCCTCAAGCCCAGGGGCCAGCCCGGCCAGCCCCGCACTGGCGGAAAACAGCATCTCGCCCAGATCGCCACGGCTTGCCAGGATGCCGTCGCCGCCCTTTTCAAGCGTCTCATCATCCAGCGAGAACATCGCCGCATAGCCCTCACGCGACAGCCCGCCCAGCATGGCCTGCAGGCTGGCCTCGGGCAGAGGGGCGTCATGGCGGTCAAAGAGGCTGGCGCCGCTGCGCTTCAGCCGGCGCAGGGTCTGGCGGCTGCCCGCATGGCTGAGTTCGGCGCCGATCTGCATCGTGGGGCCGGGGTGCAAAAAGTCATAGCGGCTGCGCAGAGGAATCCCGAACAGCAGATCCAGCCATGCGGAAAACAGGGTGGATTTCCCCGCTTCATTGCCACCATAGACGATATGCAGATCTGTTCCGCCCGGGGTGGGCTGGGCAAAAGTCAGGCTTTTGTCGGTAAAATGCCCGTAACGGGTCAGGTCCAGCCGTTCGAGCCGCATCAGAGCCCCTCATCCTGTGCCGAGCCGCTGCGGGTCAGCCGCGCCAGCATCAGCGGCACCCCCTGGGCCAGCAGATCCTGGCAGATCCGCCGCATCTCATCGGGGTCCTGGCCCAGAATATCGCGCAGCTCATGGGGCAGATCGCGCAACAGCTCTTGTGCGGTGGTCTCCAGGGCTGCGGCCATCGCAGGGTCGTCGGGCAGGTCATCAAGCACGCTGCGCACAAGGCCTGCGGGCAGGTCGGCCCCCGCCATATCGGTGGCCCCCTGCGCAGTGACCTGCAGTTCAAGCCGGTCGATCCAGACCCGGGCCGAGGCCGCAAAAGCGCGGGCCTCTTCGCTCAGACGGTCGGCGTCGCGCCTGATCCGCCAGGCCAGCGGTGTGGCACCCTGCAACACCGGGCGCAGCACCAGGTGTTCTTCCTGGCGGGGCGCCCCGGCGGCCTGGGCAATCAGCGCCTGCAGACCTGCAAGCAGCTCTGGCCAGTCGCCAAAGGGGCTGCAATCCAGCACGGCACGCTCAAACCGCAGCGCGGCCACGGATCGCGGCTCCTGGGTCAGCGAATTGTCATCGGCAACCGTGACCAGCGTCACCGAGGCCGGGCCTGCCTCGCCAATGTCGCGGCCCTGGGGGATGCCGGGCATGACGATTGTCGCCCGCCCCTGATGCACGGCGCGACGGTGGATATGGCCAAGCGCCCAATAGTCATAGCCATGCGCCTCAAGCGCGGTGATGCTGCAGGGCGCGTAATTGTCATGGCCGGGGCTGCCATTCAGGCTGGTGTGCATCATGCCGATATTGAAAGCGCCGGGCAGCGGCGCGGGATAGCGCGGCAAGAGGCTTTCACTGGCATGCGGTTCACGAAAGCTGAGGCCGTGAATGGCGATCCTCTGGCCACCTTCGGTGCCGTCATGGGTGAAGACCTCGCTGCCGGGGCGGGCGCCGAACAGATGGGTATTCGCGGGCAGCTCTAACTCGCCGGTCTGCCGGGCCAGCGCGTCATGATTGCCACGGATGATAAAGCAGCGAATGCCCGCCGCCTGCAGGCGCAAAAGCTCTTGCTTCAGAAAGCGCGGCGTCCTGGTCGAGCTGTGGGTGCCATCCCACAGATCGCCTGCGATCAGCAGGAAGGCCACCGCCTCATCGATGCACAGATCAATCAGTCGCGAAAAAGCCGTGCGTGAGGCCACCCCGACCTCGCGGGCGAGATCCGGGTCACGCAGCGCAATGGCGCTGAGAGGGGCATCGAGATGCAGGTCAGCGGTATGGATGAAGCGAAAGCTCAAGGGCCAGTCCCAGGGGGCAGGGGGTGTGGTCTGAAATATGGAACCTTGCGCATCCTGCGGCAAGGGGGATGCGGGCGGCATCGCAGAGAGGGCGCTGCAGGCCAGTGTCGGGGCTGCGACAGATCGCTCAGGCCCGCGCTTTGTGCTTTTCTTTACGCAAAGCACCGCTAATAAGCGGCGATGCAACCAGGAGAGAGCCGCAGCATGACCCCCCCCAGCCCCGTTGAAAAGGCCTTTGAGAAGCTGCTGTTCGGCAGCCGCTGGCTGATGGCACCGATGTATCTGGGCCTGGTGGTCAGCCTGGTGATGCTGGTGTTCATCTTTGGCCGCGACATTGTCTATTACGTGCCGAAGCTGCCGAATATGAACTCGGAAGATGTGATCCTTGTCGCGCTGACGCTGATCGACATCACCCTGGCGGCCAATCTGGTGCTGATCGTGATGTTTGCGGGCTATGAGAATTTCGTCTCGCGCCTTGATGTCGACAGTGAGGATCGCCCCGGCTGGATGGGCAAGGTCGATTTCGGCGGGCTGAAGATGAAGCTGATCGCCTCGATCGTGGCGATTTCGGGCATTTCGCTGCTGAAACGCTTCATGGCAATCGGTGACACCCGCACCCTCGACCCCAATGAGCTGTATTGGATGGTCGTCATCCATATCACCTTTGTGCTTTCGGGCGTGCTGATGGCGCTGATGGACTGGTTCCAGGCCAAATCCTATTCGAACCGGAAATAACATCTCGCCTCTGGCTTTGCGCCGGGGCTGAGGCTAGAAACCGGACGACAGCAGGAGGCCCCAATGTCAGAAGCGATCATCCCGCAGCCGGGAATCCTTGATATCGCCCTTTATGAGGGCGGTAAGTCCACGGTTGCGGGGGTGGCGAATGCGGTCAAGCTCTCGTCGAACGAGAATCCCTTTGGCCCGTCAGACCGCGCGAAAGAGGCCTTCCAGCGGGCGGTTCATACGATGCACCGCTATCCCTCGACCGATCACGCCGCACTGCGCGGCGCGATTGCCGAGGTGCATGACCTTGACCCGGCGCGGGTGATCTGCGGCGCGGGGTCAGATGAGATCATCAATCTGCTGGTCCAGGCCTATGCCGGCCCGCGCGATGAGGTGATCTTCACCGAACATGGCTTCCTGATGTATCGCATCTGCGCCCTGGCTGCAGGCGCGACCCCCGTCGAGGTGCCCGAGCGCGAGCGGATGACCAATGTCGATGCGATCCTGCGCGAATGCGGGCCGCGCACGAAACTGGTCTTTATCGCCAACCCCAACAACCCGACCGGCACGATGATCGCCCCCGCCGAGGTGGCGCGCCTTGCCGCTGGCCTGCCGCGTCAGGCGATCCTGGTGCTTGATGGCGCCTATGCCGAATATGTCGAGGAATTCGACGGTGGCCGCGCTTTGATCGAAAGCCGCCAGAATGTGGTGATGACGCGCACCTTCTCAAAGATCTACGGGCTGGGCGGCTTGCGAATCGGCTGGGGTTACGGGCCGAAACATATCATCGACGTGCTGAACCGGATCCGGCAGCCCTTCAACCTTTCGACCGCGCAGCTGGACGCGGCAGAGGCTGCGGTGCGCGACCAGGACTGGGTGGCGAAATCGCGCAGCGAGAATGCGCGGATGCGGGCCTGGCTGGCAGGGGCGCTGGCCGAGGCCGGGGTGCCCTCGGATGTCTCTGCCGCGAATTTCATCCTGGCGCGGTTTGCCAGCGCCGAAGAGGCCGAGGCCTGCGATGCCTGGCTGCAAAAGCAGGGGCTGATCGTGCGCCGGGTGACGGGCTACAAACTGCCCAACTGCCTGCGCATCACCGTCGGCGATGAGGCCAGCTGCCGCCGCGTCGCCCATGCCGTAACCCTGTTCAAGGCACAACAATGAGCAAAGGCGCGGCCATGGCTGCAGGCGCAGATGCGGGCCCCGCCTTCCCCCGTGTGGCCCTGATCGGCCTGGGGCTGATCGCCTCTTCCATGGCGCATGCGATGCGGGCGGGGGGGCTTTGTGATCACATCACCGGCTATGCCCGCTCGGCTGAGACGCGGGCGATTGCGCTGGATCTCTTTTGCGACCGCGTGACGGAAACGGCCGCCGAGGCGGTTATCGACGCCGATCTGGTGGTGCTGGCGGTGCCCGTCGGCGCGATGGGCGCGATTGCCGCCGAGATTGCGCCGCATCTGAAACCGGGGGCGGTGGTCACTGATGTCGGCTCGGTCAAAGAGGCGGTGATCGAGGCGGTCTGCCCCCATATCCCGGCAGGCGTGCATTTCATCCCCGGCCATCCGCTGGCGGGGACAGAGTATTCCGGCCCGCGCTCGGGCTTTGCGACGCTGTTTGAAAACCGCTGGTGGCTTCTGACGCCGCTGGAGGGCCAGGACCCGGCGCCGCTGGCGCGGCTGCGCGGATTGCTTGAGGCGATCGGCGCCAATGTCGATGAGATGGAGCCAAAGCGCCATGATCTGGTGCTGGCCGTGGTCTCGCATACGCCGCATCTGATTGCCTTCACCATGGTCGGCGTGGCCGACCACCTGCGCCGCGTGACCCAGGAAGAGGTGATCAAATACTCGGCCTCGGGGTTTCGGGATTTTACCCGTATCGCGGCCTCTGATCCGACCATGTGGCGCGATGTGTTCCTGACCAATAAAGAGGCGGTTCTCGACGTGCTGGGCCGCTTTACCGAAGAGCTGTTCATGCTGCAGCGCCAGATCCGCATGGGCGAGGGTGAGCAGCTTCATGCCTATTTCACCCGCACCCGCGAAATCCGCCGTGGCATTATCGAGGCCGGGCAGGATACTTCGGCACCCGATTTCGGCCGGGGGACTTAAAGACCGGGCCTGACGAGGGTGGCCAGAAGGACAGCCGGAAAGGCGATGGTGCCGCCTCCTGATCAGATCGTAAAGATCCGGGTGCAGGGCCGGGCCAGAATGCTGCCGGAAAGGCGCTGCAACCAGAGTGCTGCAAAAGGAAATGGGGATGCAATTTCGTAAGGTTGCGGGCTTTGCTGTCGCCTGGTTGCTGATCCCGGCATCGGCGATCACGCTTGCACAGGCGGAACCGATGCAACGCTCACCGCGCCCCGAGGCCAACCCAAAGCTGGTGACAGCTGCTCCGGCGGCATCGCCTGCTGCGCCGACCATCAATCTGACGATGGCGGCAACCGTGCCGCCTGCCAGCGGGGCCACCAGTGAGGCCGCCATTGGGGCCACCAGTGAGGGTTCCCGTGGGGGTTCCCGAGATATTGCCAGCCAGCCAGATCCTGCGCTGGCCGCGCTGCGGGCTCCGGTGAACCCAAGGCTGGGCATAGTGACCCTCAGCAGCGCCAGCCGTCCTGTTTCTGTGCCCGATACCGCCGGGACGCCAGCGCCCGGCGCAATTTCAGGCAGACCCGCAGCCTTTGGGCCAGAGTTACCCCTTTCGGCCGGGGCCGCGCCCAGCGATCTGCCGCAGATTGGCGAGATGCTGCCCGCCTCGATGCCCAGCCCGGCAGAGGCCGTTGCCGCCGCATCGCTGGTCACGCCGCCGCCACAGGATCTGCTGCAAAGACCGCAGCAAGGGCCTGCAGCCGCCGCGCCCAAATCAGCCGCCCCTGCTGCTGCCCTTCCCCAGGCTGCACCCGCCGTTGTTGCCGCAGACCCGGCGCTGGCCGCACATCGCCCAAAGCCGCGACCTGCGCGGCTGGGCCAGGATCGGGCCAGGGTCGAGGCTGCAGAGACGACCCAGACCGCAGAGGCCCCGGTGGCGGACGCGCAGCAGGCGGCCTCGCAGACCGCGAATGCCGGGCTTTTGCTGACCTCTTTGCGCCCGAAGGCAAAGCCGAAGGGTATCGTCCAGTTGGCCTCGGCCCCGGCAGAGCGGCCGGTTGCGAAATCCGCGCCGCAGCCCGCCCCCGGGAAAGACAGCAAAAAGGCCGGGAAGAAATCGAAAGAGCCGGTTTCCGCCAAAGGCTCGGTCTGTGGTGTCGCGGCGATCAAGGGCGAGAAGATTGCGCCGATCACCTCAAAGGTTCAGGGCTGCGGTCTCTCGGATGGGGTGCGTGTGACCTCGGTTTCCGGGGTGCGGCTGTCGATGGCGGCGACGATTGACTGCGCGACGGCAAAGGCGCTGAACACCTGGGTCGAGCGGGCCGCCCAACCCGCCTATGGCAATCAGATCGTCGAGTTGCAGCTGGCGGGCCATTACGTCTGCCGCCCGCGCAACAACAAAAAGGGCGCCAAGGTCTCGGAACATGGGCGCGGCAAGGCGGTGGATATTTCCGGTTTCCGTCTGGCCTCGGGCAAGGTGATCAGGGTGCTGGGCGGTTTCGATCAGACCATGCGCAAGGCGCATAAGGGGGCCTGCGGCATCTTTGGCACCACGCTGGGCCCGGGCTCGGATGGCTATCACGAAGATCACCTGCATTTCGACACCGCCAGCCATCGCAGCGGCGCCTATTGCCGCTGAGGGGGCGGTGATCGGCCAGGGCTGGCCTCAGCCTGGCCGGGCTGGTCAGTTTGCGGGGCTGGTCAGTCTGGGCGCATTGCCCAGCGGCAGCGGACCGAACACCGCCCTGCCGTTTTTGAACACCAGATCCATGGTGATCCTCTGGCCGTCCGCACTTTTTGATGCAAGGCCGCGCAGCATATTGCTGATCAGCCCGGCCATTTGCGGGTCGATCGTGTCCAGGGCGACCAGCAGGCGGGGCAGCTGCTCCCATCCGGTCAGGGAAACGGTGATGGTGCCAGCTGCAAACTCCTGCGCATCAGGCGAAAGACTGCCCGAGGCGGCAATGTTCAGATCTCCCCAGATCAGCGTCAGATCCCGCAGTGTGACGCTGCTGGGCTGGGGCTTTGTCTGGCCGATGTAGCGGTCAATCGGCGCGCTGAGGCCGAGCACCGCATCAAGATGCAGCCGGTCGATCTGCGCGGGCAGCTGGGTGGCTGGCATTTGCGGCACATCGACTGCCTGCAGCGCGGCGATCAGCGCCGGATCAGGGGTTATTGCGCTGAGTGCGGCGCCAAGGTGGTAGGGGTGTCCCAAAACGGTGCCAGCGGCGACCATATCGTTTGCATCAGCACCCCCGGCGCTGATCCGCAGATCGGTCTTGCCGATCTTCAGCGTCAGCCCCTGGCCGCTGAGGTTAAGATCCTCGGCGGATAGTGCGGCCAGTGCCAGCGCGACATCGGTTGAGGGGGTGGCCCGCAGGCTGGCGTGCAGCTTGCTGCCATCGATTTGCAGCACCTGGCCGTCAATGGTGATCCGCTGGCTGTCGGGCAGCCAGAAAATCAGGTGCCAGGGCTTCCAGGACATGGCGTAACTATGGGCCGCGCCGCCCTCATAGGCGACGCGCCCCGAGGGATCCTGCCAGGAGATGCTGTCGGTCGAAAGGTCGAAACGACTGGGGAAACCTGCCAGCCGCAGCCCCGGCAGCGCGAGAGATCCCCCCGCAGCCTCCTGGCGGGCGATGATTTCTTCGGCCTGGGTCAGGATGATATGACGCCCGGCAAACCACCAGCCGCACCAAAGTGTCAGCAGAACCGCGAAAATCCCCAACATCCAGCGCATCATCTGCCCCTTTTCCTGACAGCCCGATCCGTGTTTACAGATCCGGTCTGTTCCACAGATCCCGCTTTGTTTTACAGACAGTCTTACAGGAGAGCCAGCCTTGCCCGATTCCGTTTCCTCGACCACGTCCCCGAATGCGGGTGCAGCTTCTGGCGCGGATCGTGCGGCCCCGCTTTGGGTCTTTGGCTATGGCTCTTTGATCTGGAACCCGGAATTCCCCGTGGCCGAGCGCAGGCTGGCCCGCGCCCGGGGCTGGCAGCGCAGTTTCTGCATGTGGTCAATCCATCATCGCGGCTCTGAGGCGGAACCGGGCCTCGTGCTGGCGCTTGACCGCGCCGAGGGGCAGTTTTGCGACGGTGTGGCCTTTCGCGTGCAGCCAGGGACCGAGGCTGAGACGCTGGCGGCGCTGCGCGAGCGCGAGCTGGTTTCCTCGGCCTATCTTGAGATCCGCACAGAGCTGGAGACCGAGGGCGGCCCGATTGAGGCCCTGGCCTATGTCATCGACCGCGACCATGTGCAGTATTGCGGCGATCTGGGGCTGGAAGAGCAGGCGCAGATCATCACCCGGGCCTGTGGCGGGCGCGGTCTGAACCGTGACTATCTCTGGGCCACGGCGGGGCATCTGTCTGATCTGGGGATCTCTGATCCCGGGCTGGACTGGCTGGCCGCGCGGGTGCGGGCGCTGGCCGGGTAACGGGGCGGCTGATGGCCTGTCCCGGCTGGTGACAAAGGGCGTGGGCTTGCCTATAAGGCGCGGCGAAAATGTGCTTCTCCCGCAAGGAATCTGATATGACGATCAAGGTTTTTGGCCACAAATCCCCCGACACCGATTCCACTGGCTCGCCGATCATCTGGGCCTGGTATCTCTCTGAGATCAAAGGCACCCCGGCCAAACCCTATCTGCTGGGCGAGCCGAACACCGAGGCCGCTTTCGTGCTGAAGCACTGGGATCTGCCAAAGCCAGAGATCATCGCCGATGTCGCCGCGGGCGATGAGGTGGTGATCGTTGACACCAATAACCCCGCAGAGCTGCCGCCCTCGGTCAATGAGGCCTCGATCACCGGCATCATCGACCACCATATGCTGGTCGGCGGGCTGAAAACCAAAGCACCGATCGAGATCACCATCCGCCCGCTGGCCTGCACCGCGACGCTGATGCACGACCTGATCGGCGATGACCTGGCGAAAGCGCCGAAAGCCATCAAGGGCGCGATGCTGTCGTGCATCCTTTCCGACACGCTGGAATTCCGCTCGCCCACCACCACGCCGCATGACCGCGCGGTGGCTGAGAAACTGGCCGCCGATCTGGGCATCTCGATCCAGGAATACGCCAGCCAGCTGTTCGAGGCGAAGTCGGATGTCTCGGAGTTTTCGGATGAGGCGCTGCTGCGCATGGATTCCAAGGAATACAATATCGCCGGCAAAGAGCTGCGCGTCTCGGTGCTGGAAACCACCGCGCCGAAGATCCTGCTGGATCGCAAGGCCAGCCTGATGGCGACCATGCCCGAAGTGGCAAAGGCCGATGGCGCCGATCAGGTGCTCTTGTTCATCATCGACATCCTGAAAGAAGAGGCCACCCTGCTGGTGCCGAATGACCTGGTGAAAACCATCGCCGAGGCCTCGTTCGGGGCCAGCGTTTCGGGCGATACCGTTGTGCTGCCGGGCATCATGAGCCGCAAGAAGCAGATCCTGCCCGCCCTGAAAGTCTGACGCTGAAGATCTGAACGCTTGCAGATTGCGCGAATATGGGGGCTGGCCTTTGGGCCGGCCCCTTTTCACATCACGCGCCCTGATGGCTGGCGGCCAGCGCCAGGCCATCCACCACGGCGGTGAAGGCCTCAGAGCGGTGGATCTGCGCCCCGGGCAGCAGGCTTTCGGCAAGGCCGCTGACCAGTTGCATCAGGCTGGAGCCGCCGACCAGGATCACCGCGCCAATCTCATCAGCGCCAAGCCCCGCCAGCTGCAGCGTCTCTTGTATGGCGATGCGCAGCGCCTCGCGGTGATCGCGCAGCGCCAGATCCAGCGAGCCGGGCGAGATGGGGGCCGAAAGCCCGGGCTCGACATAGCCCATTTCGATGCGGGTTTTCGCCTCGCCATTATTGGCTGCGATTTTGCCATGCTCGACCGCGAAGGCCATCTCATGGCCCAGCTCTTCCTCAAGCACCGTCGAAAGGCGCGAAAGGCGCTTGCGGTCAACCGCGACGCGCAGCATCGCGGCAACCTCGCGCCGGGTGTCGGGCGTATAGAGGAAGGGGATCCGCGCCCAGGTCGCCAGATCCGAGAAGATCGCATTCGGCACCGGCAGCAGGCCCTCGCCCATCTCGCGGCGCAATTCGCCGCCATGGCCAAGGCGCGGCATGACATGGGCCATCGAAACCGAGCGGTCGAAATCGGTGCCGCCCAGCCGGATGCCGTGGTTCGCCAGGATCGTCACCCGCCCGGCTTTGGCGCGGAAGACCGAGAAATCCGAAGTGCCGCCGCCGATGTCGATGATCAGCCCGGTTTTGTCACCGATCTCGGCCTGGCAGGCCCAGGCGGCGGCCTCTGGCTCGGCCATGAAGCGGATCTCGGTGAAGCCAGCCGCGCGGTAGCAGGCCAGCAGATCGGCCTCGGCCTGGGCGTCACGGGCCGGGTCGCTGGTGTGGAAATGCACGGGCCTCCCCGAGAGGATGCGGTCAGGGCAATGGCCCAGGGCCTTTGTGACGCGGGCGCGCAGCTCGGCCAGGAAGGCGGTGATGATATCGGAAAGGCTTTGCCGTTTGCCGCCGATCAGCCGGGTCTCGTGCAAAAGCGGCGTGCCCAGCACCGATTTCAGCGCCCGCATATAGCGGCCTTCCTCGCCCTGGATCAGTGCCTCGCCTGCGGCCTCGCCGATACGCATGCCGCCACGGGGCGGGAAGAAGACGGCGGTGGGCAGGGTGTCAGACCCGGCCTCAATGGCGATCCGCCGCACGCCGCCACCCGCACCGGGCAGCGCAACGGCAGTGTTCGAGGTGCCGAAGTCAACCGCGAGCCATGCGGGATTGGGGGAGTCGGAGATCATTATAGCCGCCTGTTCCTGTGCCTTCCGGGGCGGGCGGGGTAGCCGATAGATCTGGCGGGGGCAATTGGAAAAGACCGGGTCTGTGCCGGTATTTCTGGTAATGGCGCAGACATGGCAGGGGCGGGCAGCAGCGAAAGAGCATATCGCCCGTGAGACCGGCTGGCTGCGCGCTAATGAGCCGAGGTCAGTGCGACGCGCGCAGATTCAGGGCCAACGGGCACAAACTGGAACGTGGACGGCCTATTTCAGAGTTGCACCAAAAGGCCCCGCAACTATTCCATTGGGTAAGGTATGACCACATTCAGCGCAGATTTTTGCTCTTGGTGTTCTGAATGGTTTGCCGCAGTCAGGGCAGAGAGAACCGTATTGTGACATCCGCACAGTCCAGAGTTGATCCGGGTGGTCGAGTCTGCAGCCTGTCAGCTCTTCGTAACGGTCCAGGGCTTCCTGCCCTTTGGGCTCAAGTCTGGTCGCCTCAGGGATCGAGCAGTTGTTCTGCTCACGGTAGATTTGAATCCACCGAATTCTGTCAGCTAAGAGGATAGAAATTTCCCGCCATTCAGCCTCGTCGAGGAGCGCGGCAGTCCTTCTCAAATTGTAAACATATGCAGACTTCGCCAATTAAGTTCTTCCGGACTGAGAATTCTTCGGCGGCTTCAGTTTGGCCGAAACATATATCTTCAAATATTTCCTGCGATCAGGCCTGAAGACCTCGGGTATTTACTGGATGGGGGCGCTGTTCACTCCGCTCCCTGTTGTCAGGGTTTCTGCCGGGGCGATCAACCCGCCAACGGTTCAAAGCGACGATGATATGGTCTGGGGCATTCCTCTTGCCGGCCATTCCCGCAGGAAGACAGCATAGACTGTGGCCGTGCCTGATCCGCTGTGGGGCTTCAGCCCGTCACGCGATGATGTCGGGGATCAGGCGGTCCTCGACCGTGGTGATCTGATCCTTCAGCGCCAGCTTTTGCTTTTTCAGCCGCCGGATCGTCAGCATATCGGGGCGGCCGTTCTGCTCCAGCGCCTCAATCGCCTCATCGAGATCACGATGCTCACGGCGAAGCACTTCCAGCTTCACCCGCAGCATCTCATCAAAGCTCATTTCTGATGGGGCATTCATGGCTGGACGCGGGTCTCTCGCGGATCTTTGCTGCGGTTTCAACCGTTAACATAGTGCCCCAGGGTGATTCGGAGAAGCACCACCTCCAGGTGAGCGGCGAATTATTCGCTCAGCCATGTTGGGCAGCCATGGTGGGTCGTGATGCCGGGCCGCCATGGTTGTTTGCCGCCCTTGCACAGGCGACAGCCCCGCCCCATATTCGATACACAGGCAGCGGTGCCCGATGATGGGGCCGCCCCGCGAATTGTCGCTTTGTTAAAGGACAGTTTGAAAGGACAGACCAGGGATGACGAAACTGACATTCGGGGCACACCCGTTTCTTCTGGGGTTCGAACAGCTGGAACGGCTGGTCGAGCGCACCGCGAAAAGCGGCGGTGAGGGCTATCCCCCCTATAATATCGAGGCGGTCACCGAGAACGCCTACCGCATCACACTGGCCGTCGCTGGCTTCCGCGAAGAGGATCTGGCGATCACCGTCGAAGATCGCCAGCTGGTGATCCGGGGCCGGGTCTCTGATGGCGAAAACGGCCAGGAGCGCGTCTTCCTGCATCGCGGCATCGCCTCACGCGCGTTTCAGCGCAGCTTTGTGCTGGCCGATGGGGTCGAGGTTGGCGGGGCCCATATGGAAAACGGGCTTTTGCACATCGATCTGCGCCGCCAGGTGCCTGAAACCGTGGTTCAGACGATCAGAATTGGACAGAGAAAGGGGTAAGGCCATGACAACACCATTCGAAGGATTCCCCGAGGGCAAAAGCCGCATCGTCTATGTGCGGCCGGTGCCGGTGGGTGACCTGCCCGATGAGGTGCGTGCGCAATTGGGCGATCAGGGCGTGATCTATTCCGTCAATGCGATTGACGGCCAACGTCTGGCGCTGGTCGCTGACCGGGCGCTTGCGTTCAACCTGGCCCGCGCCCATGATTTCGCGCCGATGTCGGTGCATTAAACCGGGACAATGAAACCGAGACAATGGCTTTGGCCCGGCGGTGCTGCCAGGGCAGAGCGTGACACAGAAAAAGGCCGGAGCAGATGCGCTGCTCTGGCCTTGTCATTTTGGCGCTTATGCGGCGGTTGCTCAGGCTTTGCTCAGGCCCATGGCTTCCAGCTTCAGGATCAGCTGATGGGTGCAGCGGTCGACCTCGGCGCCTTCGGTAGCCGATGCGCCTGATATTGATGTCGCGGTGCTCTTTCGAGAAGCCAGGCTCGGATGACAGATGCTTGCGGACCACGTCACCGTCCAAAAGCGTCACCGGGCGGCCGCCCATCTCCATCAGCTTGACCATCAGCGCATTGGCGATGGTCGATTTGCCCGAACCGGAAAGCCTGGTGAAGAACACCGTGAAGCCGTGGCTGGAGTGCGGCGGAGAGGTACGGCGCAGCTCTTTCACCACTTCGGGGAAAGAGAACCACTCTGGGATCTCAAGGCCTTCGCGCAGACGGCGGCGCAGCTCGGTGCCGGAAATGCCGAGCACGGTCGGGTTCTCAGGCAACTCATTCGGTGTGTCGCGGCGGGGTTTGAAGTCGTAATGCATCGGGGTCCGGATGCCGGTGATCGCGCCGCCCAGATAGGCCGCGCCCGCGGTATTGTGCAGGTAGTTGACGGCCGGATGGGCAAGGTCATCGGCACCGAAAACTTTCCCGGCCTCATTGGCTTTGTTCGGCACCCATTTGTCGGTGACCGACAGGATCGCAAGGATCACGCCTTCCCGGTCGCGCAGGGCGATGTCCTGGTCGGGCTCGACCTTCTTGGCGAAAGCCTCGGAGACATGCAGCGCCACCGGGGTCGGGAACAGCGTGCCATCGGGGTCGCGCATCGTCTCTACCACGCCCTGATAATCGACCTGGTTCATAAAGCCCTTCAGCGGAAAAGACCGCCATTCATCATCAGTTCCGGATCACAGGTCTGGCGCGGCGTCAGATCCCAGGAGGTCAGCGCGGCGGCCTCATGCTTCAGCTTCCGGGCGGAATCGTAAGAGATAAAGCTCTGGGATCGGGCCGAGATTGGGGAACGATATGCTGCTGCCTTCTGCTGCTTGCGACCAGCGCGACAGGTCCCGCGAGACGAATTTTTGCTGTATTCGCGGCGGGCTCTGCCCCTGATTGGAGCGAAATTCAGGTAAAGGCCCGGAATTGCTGCGGCTGAAAGCACAAAGGTCGCGATTCCCCCAAAGGCCGGACCAGTCTTCGCGGCGCGGGGCTTTGGCTGGACTGTCCCTCTTTGGGCGAAGGGGCGCTAAGACGCAAAGCCCCTGCTAATCCCGCCGCCCTTACCCTGATGCGGCCCCGATACAGCCTGCATCAGGGCCGTATCAGGGTAAGGTGGGGCGCTTAGCTCTGGGGGGCGGCCAGCACCACGCTGCCCATATTTTCAGCGCGGATTTTCGCCGCAGCCTCATCATAGACGAAGGGCAGGAAGGCAAAGCGTCGCCCGCGCGTGACCGGCGTGACCCGGTGCAAAAGCGAGCAGGAGAACACCACCGCGCCGCCCGGAGGCGCCTTCATGCTGCGCGGCCCATATTCGGGAAAGCTGACCTCGCCACCGTCGAAATCATCGTTGAGGTTGATCGAGACCGCAAAGCGGCGATGCGCGGTGCCGCTGGTGGTATTGTCACGGTGGGCGCTGAAATGGCCGCCCTCATCGGCGCTGTAGCAAGAGACGATGTAACGCTCCATCCGGGTGGCGGCATATTGGTGGACCTTTTGGATCTCTGGCAGGACGCGGCGCGAGATTGCGGTCTGGATCTGGCGGATCAGCTCGGGGTCGGTGACCGTGCAGTCGCGGCGGCTTTTGAAACGCAGGTCATTGACGCCCACCGTCTTGCCGCCGATCTGACGCATGGTGCCGGAAAACTCGCCGCCCTCGGCCTCATAAAGACCGATCAGCGTCTGGCAGAGCGCGGGCTCGAACACGCGGGGCAGGTAAAGGATGGGGGCCTGCAGCTCTATCCCGGCAAAGCGGGCGGGGGCGGGCTGGCTTTCCAGCAGGCGGATCACCCTTGCGATATCGCCGCCATCGGCCTCAAAGGGGATCAGGTCGATCATCCGCATGCTGGGGTCAATCACCGCCCAAAGCGGGCGCAGATGGCTGCCGGGGGGAATATCGGTTTCCCGCGGGGCGGCGCCGTAAAGACGCGAGGCGGTCAGATCGCTGTCCCAGATAAAGCGGTATCCCGGTAGCTGGTTTTGCAGCCTGCCGCCCTGTTCATCCGCCGGATCGGCCGAGATGCCGAAAAACGCTGCAAAACTGTCGTTGAACAGATCGGGCCGTGCCCGAACGGCCTGCAGGCGCGGGGCGGAATGGGGGCTGGCGGCGCTGCCGAAGAAACACAGAACCAGATAACGCCCGGCGGCGGTATCGATGGTATAAGAGGGGGTGCCATAGGCGCGTTGGGTGAAATAGGGGGCAGGCTCACCCGCTGTGATCTGACGATAGGAGGGCATGGCAATCTTTCCGTGTCGCTACAAAGGGGCACCAAAGGCTGAAGTGTATGGCCGGTATGGCTCTGGCTGATCCCTGGGCAAATGGCAGGGGCCCGGAGTGCGGGATCAGGGACTATGGCAATATGGCAAGGGCGCCGGTGGAAAACCCCGGTAAAGTGACGCCACCGGCGGGCGATGCCAAGCCTCGAATGCTCAGTTCGGTATCTTTTATCACCGAGGCCGTTGACTGGCCAAAGCGCTGCGCAGTTTTGCGGATCATTCAGGGCGGGGCCTGCTGCCGCCTTCGGCCCTTTGCTGAGACCGGGCGCTGCCCTAGAGTGGCGCAAACGCAGCCAAGGGGGACTGTTTCGCATGTCAGGCCGGATGAATTACTACCGCGCCGCGCCAGCGGCCATGAAGGCGATGATGGCGCTGGAAGAGGCGGTCATGGCCCTGACCATCTCGCCGCCCCTGCGCGAGCTGATCAGGATGCGGGTGTCGCAGATCAATGGCTGCGCCTATTGCCTGAACATTCATGCCCCAGAGGCGCGGCGCGCCGGGGTTTCGCAGCAAAAACTGGATGTTCTGTCGGCCTGGCGCGAAAGCCCGGCCTTCGATGCACAGGAGCGGGCGGCGCTTGGCTGGGCCGAGGCCCTGACCCGGCTGGAAACCAGCGGCGCAGCCGATGCCGATTACAACGCACTGGCCGCCGCCTTTACCCAACAGGAACGGGCCGAGCTGACGCTGGTCATCACCACCATCAATGCCTGGAACCGTTTCGCGGTTGGCTTTCGCATGCCGCATCCGGTGGAAGACGGGGGAGGGCGCTGATTGCGGGTCTGCCTTCGCCCGCAACCAGCTGATTAAAGTGTGCCTGCACGCCTGGCGCTGTGGCCCTTCGGTGCGGTGGCCCGCTTATTCCTGTTCGGCCAGCCAGCGCTCGGCATCAAGCGCGGCCATGCAGCCCATCCCGGCCGAGGTGACCGCCTGGCGGTAGACGTGATCGGTCAGATCGCCTGCCGCGAAAACGCCGGGGATCGAGGTGCGGGTGGTGCCCGGCTCGACCTTCACATAGCCGCCGTGATGCAGCTCCAGCTGGTCGGCGACCAGTTCCGACGAGGGCGCATGCCCGATCGCCACGAAGAAGCCCGCCACCGGCAGATCATGGGTTGCGCCGGTTTTCAGGTTCGAGACGCGGACCGCCTCGACGCCCAGCGGGTTTTCACCGCCCAGAACCTCGGTCACTTCGCTGTCCCAGATCACCTCGACCTTCGGGTGTTTGAACAGGCGGTTTTGCAGGATCTTCTCGGCGCGAAGCGAGTCGCGGCGGTGGATCAGCGTCACTTTGCTGGCGAAATTGGTCAGGAACAGCGCCTCTTCGACTGCGGTATTGCCGCCGCCGATCACCGCGACGTCCTTGCCACGATAGAAGAAGCCGTCGCAGGTGGCGCAGGCAGAGACGCCAAAGCCCTTGAACTTCTCTTCCGACGGCAGGCCCAGCCATTTCGCCTGCGCCCCGGTCGCCAGGATCACCGCATCCGCCGTATAGGTCACGCCGCTGTCGGCCGTCGCGGTGAAGGGGCGTTTCGAGAGATCCAGCGCGGTGATGTAATCGGCGATGATCTCAGCGCCCATTTCGCGGGCGTGCTCTTCCATCTCGACCATCAGGTTCGGGCCCTGAACGGTTTTCAGGCCGGGCCAGTTCTCGACCTCGGTGGTGATGGTCAGCTGGCCGCCGGGTTGCAGGCCCTGGATCAGCAGGGGTTGCAGCATGGCACGCGCCGCATAGACCGCCGCCGTATAGCCCGCCGGGCCAGAGCCGATAATCAGAACTTTGGTGTGGCGCGTCTGGGCCATGATCTTTCCTTCCTGTCGCCCGTTCGCGGTGCGGCTGTGCCACCCGAAGCGGGGAATCCTGTCACCGAACGGATATAGACAAGCGTGCCCCGCCCAGGAAGGCCTGCCGCGGACCCGGGCAGAAAAAGCCGCACGACAGCAGGATATGCCGCAATCGACCGCTTTGGCAGCGTGCTATCCTTGAAACAATGTTGCGCAAAAATGGGCAAAAGCCTATTGAGGCAGCGATAAGAAGGAATCTGACATGGCCAGCCACAAGCTTGACGACACGGACCGGCAAATCCTGGCAGAGCTGCAGGCAGACGGCCGGATGACCAATGTCGAGCTGGCCAGCCGTGTTGGCATCTCGGCGCCGCCCTGTCTGCGCCGGGTGCGCACGCTGGAAGAGCAGGGCTATATCAGCGGCTATCATGCCGATATCGACGCGCGCTCGCTGGGGTTCGAGGTCTCGGTCTTTGCGATGGTGCGCCTGACCAGCCAGGCCGAATCCGATCTGGCCGCCTTTGAAGAGCGCTGCCGCGCCTGGTCTTTGGTGCGCGAATGCCATATGCTGAATGGCGAGATCGACTTCATCCTGAAATGCGTCTCGCCCGATCTGTCGACCTTCCAGAGCTTTCTGACCCAGGATCTGCTGACCGCGCCGAATGTGGCCAATGTCAAAACCAGCCTGGTGATCCGCAACGCCAAGGATGAGCCGGGCGTGCCCTTTGACGTGCTTGAGGCGCGACTGGCCCGAAACGCCTGAAACGGGGCCTGAAACGGCCCCGGAGGCGGTTAAACACCTGAGACGGATAAGCGTCTGGGTGGGCACTGCTGGACGGCCACTTCTGGACAGTAACTGCTGGATGGGCACGAAACGGGCATCCGTGGCGCGCGGCTGTTGCCTGCTCTGCGCTATTGCCTGGCCGGATGGGCGGTAATCTTTAAAATTTGAGAGATTTAGCCCGTCATTCGCCCGGAGCCCCCGGAACCAGCGGCGGGGTTCGCTGTTGTAGCCACAGACAGCGCCAAAGCAGCTGCGCCTGAAAGGTTCTTTGAAAAATGCGGATTGATTTTATTTTCTACTGAAAAACGGTCCCGTTAATGTGCCAGAGGAGCACCGGGACCGTTTGTTTCTGCCTCTTCTCCCGCATCGTGAGCGGCGACCGGGAGAGATCCTTCGCACCCCCTGGTGCATCGGATCATAGTCAGGGACATAACGCTGACACCATTCGTGTCCTGATTGCGGGCAGTTGTCAAATATTTGCCGTCGTTCTGGCGCAGCCGCGTCGACAATTGGCGTAGTTTGGCGGAATTGTTGCGATTATGCCGCGAAATTCCGCCCTCTGGCCTGCGAAATCGGGCAGCAAAATGGCGTTTGCCCTGTCAGATGCCCGAAATCCTGCCTCTCCGATTCGTGCTTAACGTGCGGCAAGCCCATTGGGGCCGGAACCGCGGCGGAAAAGGGCCGTGGTGCGATGGCTCGATTCGGCAGTCATGATCTCGATCGGGCGGCGCGGGCTTTGCCCGTCTTTCGCGCCGCGCATCCAGGGAAAAGCCGGCAGCGGTTCGCCCGAGGCGGCGATCACGCTTTTCAGCCAGCGGCGCTCAAGCTTTTTCTCAGAGGCTTCGGTATGGGTGGCCCGGAACTTGTAAAACATGCTGCTCTCCTGTGGTTTGCGTCCGTTGGGCGTTTCCCCCGGGGCTTTTGCCCCCTGATCGGTCGCGGTGTTGTTTCAGGATCGCGGGTAAATCTGGCGCAGTTTTGGCTGATTGATGCAGTATTGAGGTCATTTCAGGGCGTGCATGCCCCGAATAACACCGGATCTGCGGTGAATGCGGCGATATTGTTGCAAGCCCACGGGCAATCAGGCCCGGGCCCTGGGCCTAAAGGCTGATCGCGGCGATCAGGCGGCCGTAGTCGGCCTCTCCGGCATGGGTGGTGCGGCGGTAAGAGAAAAAGCGCTCGGGGTCGGCATAGGTGCAATGCCCGGTCCATTCCGCTGATCCGACGCCTGCGCTGCGCAGACGGTGCAGCCCATAGGCGGGCAGGTCGAACTGATAGCGCCCATTCTTGCCATTGGCGAAAAAGCGGGCGTTTTCCGCATCATCGGCCAGGAAGTTTTGCAAAAACTCCTCGGTGACCTCATAGGCGGCCTGGCTGATCGTGGGCCCGATCACCGCATGGATCGCCTGACGCGACGCGCCCAGCGTTTCCATTGCGGAAATTGTGGCCTCAAGCACGCCATCCATCGCGCCCCGCCAGCCCGCATGGGCGGCGCCGATCACGCCTGCCTGCGGGTCGGAAAACAGCACCGGCTGGCAATCGGCGGTCAGAACGGAAAGCGCGAGGCCGGGCGTGGCGGTCACCAGGGCATCGGCGCGGGGGCGGGCCTCGGGCGGGCCGCTTTGCGGGCCGTTTGCCGTCACCACATCAGCCGAGTGGATCTGATGCACCGACAAAAGCCCATCTGCGCCGACCCCCATCGCCTCGGCGACGCGGGCGCGGTTGATCGCCACGATCTCGGCCTGGTCGGAGGAACCAAAGCCGCAATTCAGCCCGGCAAAGATCCCCGAAGAGGCCCCGCCCTTGCGGGTGAAAAAGCCATGGCGCGAAGGGATTTCCCTTGAGGTTATGATCTCAAGCATCATCTGCGGTTTCCGTGTCAGAGCCTTGCACCGCCTGATCCCTGTCAGAGCCGGACGTGTCAAATCCGGCAGGCAGCGGCGCATCGGCCCGGTAAATTGCGAGAGCTTTGAACAAAGTCCCCATTTCTGCGGGATCGGTCAAGCGTCGTGCGGCTGCAAGCGGATCATTTGCCGCCGCGCGGGGATGGGCGGCCAATTGCCGGGCACGGGTGTCAATGCCAAGCGCTTTCAGCAGCGTCCCCTGCGTCGTATAGGCGGTGGCGGCGGGCCGGGCGGCCTGGGCCAGGGCCTCGAAATCGACATGGGCAGTCAGATCGGCCTCGCCGGGGGCGGCAAAGGGATCTGTATAGGCATGTTTGCCCATGCTCTGGGCCATGGCCTGGAATGTATCGCCAAGGCTGCGCCAACCGCCGTAATCCAGGATCAGCGCCAGCCCGCCGCAGCGACGGATACGGCCCGCGATTTCTGCGGTGATCGGGGCGGCGGCGGGGCAGATCTCGACCACGCCGCCCTCAGGAACGTCTGCGCGGTGGGCAAGCGCGGCCAGCGGGCCGGGCGGGGCCTGGCCGGGCTGCAGCTGGCCCTCAGGCGAGAGGCCGATCATAGTCTCGGCCCAAAGACCCGCGCGGGCGGTGAACTGGCGGATCGGCAGGGCGTCGAAAAACTCATTGGCGACCAGGAAGAGCGGGGCCTCTGGCAGGTCCTGGACCTGGGGGCGCCATTCGACGCTGTGTGCCGCCAGGGTGCGGGCCTGGACTTCGCGCAGGGTTTCTGATGCCTCGACCAGGATGATCCGGGCTGCGGCGTGAAAGCCGGGCACCCGGGCGGTTGCGCGCAGGATGTCGGCCATCAGCGTGCCCCGGCCCGGCCCGCATTCCGCCAGGGTGAAGGAGGCAGGCTGGCCCAGATCCAGCCAGTATTGCGCAAGGCAAAGGCCCAGCAGCTCGCCGAACATCTGGCTGATCTCGGGGGCGGTGATGAAATCGCCCGCCTGGCCAAAGGGGTCGCGGGTGGCGTAATAGCCATGCGCCGGGTGCAAAAGGCATTCCGCCATGTAATCGGCCAGGCTGATCGGGCCGGTGGCGCGGATACGGGCCGCCAGCAGCCCTGCCAGCGGGGTGGGCGTCATGGGGTTTGACGCCGCAGCAGGAACCACAGCCCCACCAGGATCATCGGCAGCGACAGCGCCTGACCCATGGTGATGCCCCAGCCATTGATCTGGAAGGCAAGGCCCAGCGGGTTGCCCTCGGATACGAACTGGTAATCAGGCTGGCGCACGAATTCGACAAGGAAGCGGGCAAAGCCATAGCCTGCGATGAATGTGCCCATGATGCGGCCGGGAAAGCGCAGCCAGCCGCGTTTCCAGACCAGCCAGAAGATCAGCGCCCCCAGCAAAAGCCCCTCAAGCGCGGCTTCGTAAAGCTGGCTGGGATGGCGGGCGCAAAGCCCGATGATGCCGGGGCAGGTCTGTGCGGCCTCGCCCGGGAAGATCACGCCCCAGGGCGCATCGGTCGGGCGGCCCCATAGCTCGGCGTTGATGAAATTCGCCAGCCGTCCGAACAAAAGCCCGGGCGTGACCGCATAGGCAAACAGATCGCCAACCGGCAGCGCCGGGATCTTTTCGCGCCGGGCAAAGATCAGCCCTGCCACCACCACGCCCGCAAAGCCGCCGTGGAAGGACATGCCTCCATCCCACAGTCGCAGCGCGGCCATCGGATCGGCGGTGAAATTCTCATAGGAAAGATAGCGCCCCGGCTGATAGAACAGCACATAGCCCAGCCGCCCGCCGATGATCACGCCCATGATCACCCAGGTCAGAAGCCGCTCGACCTGCTCGGGCACCATGGGGGCGCGGCCTGGGGCCCAAAGGCCCGGCGTTTTCACCGCCTTTGTGATCAGCCACCAGCCCAGCAGCAGCCCGGCAATATAGGCCAGCGCATACCAGCGCAGCGCCAGGGTCATGCCAAACAGCTCGACTGCGAAAATATCGGGCGAGATATTGGGGAAGGGGATCATGTCGGGCCTTTATCTGCCGGGGTGGGCCAAAGACGCAGTTTCGGGTCGCGCATCCGGCCGCATTTGTCTGGCATCGCTTGTCCGGCGCTGAAGGGGTGAAGTCAACTGCCCTGCGGCCTCTGTGCTGCTGGCCTGCCGATGAGGCCCATGCGCTGATGCAGCCCTTGTGCGGGCGGGCCGGGACGCGCATAAAGGGGGGGCTGCTGCCCGAGGCCGGGCGTCAGCGCGTGACGGATGCCAAAGACGCCAAACCTGCAGGGAAACCGCGATGCAAAGCCGCAGCAAATTCCTCGATGACATGAGCCAGCTGATGACCAATGCCATGGGCGTGGCACAGGGCGCACGTACCGAGGCCGAGACGGCGGTGAAAAGCATGGCGGACCGCTGGATGGCGGGCCATGATTTCGTGACGCGTGAGGAATTCGACGCCGTGCGCCTGATGGCGCAAAAGGCCCGCGCCGAGAATGAGGCGCTGACCCTGCGCATCACCGCGCTGGAAGAGGCGCTGGCGCAAAAGGGCGGCAAGGCAAAGTAAGGCCCTGGCGCCCGGGCAGAAAATGCCGTGCAAAACCGCCCCCGGGCGACGTTTCATTAAAAAAGGCACCGGGTTTCGGTGCCTTTTCTGTTTTTGGGTGTGATTGGTGGCCAGATCCTCAGGGCCTGATCGCATCCATCAGCGCCCGCCAGTCGTGATAGGCCTGCTCCTGATCGGCCAGAGGCACGGTCGAGCCGCCCGCGTCGCGCAGATCATTCAGCATTTGCTCTTTCAGATCGGCCTCTTCGATGCAGGCATCGGGATCGTCCAGCTGCGCGAAGGCCGGGCCCTCATAGCGGCTGATCAGCTCATCGGTTGAGAGTTTCAGCTCGCCATAGGCCAGCAGATCGAAAGAATCGGTCAGAAGCGAGTGCTCGGCATCGCTCAGACTGGCGCCGGGGCAGTTCACGCTGAGGACGGTCGCATTGTAGAGATTGCGCAGCATCCGGTCGGCGACCACGGGATCTTTGGCGAAGACCGCCATATCGGGCAGGGTGACATAGACCTTGCCATCGGCCAGCGCGGCGGTGCCGCTGAGCAAAAGCGAACAGGTGGCAAGCAAAGCGAAGCGCTTCATATCAACCTCATGATTTGGTGTGCTCTGGCGCGGGTCGGCCCGCAACCGGGGGTGGTTCTGCGGCATGGTTCTAAGACAGGGCCGCGGGCAGGGCTATGGGGCAATTCCTGACCCCGGCTGATCTGTGCCGGTGGGGGCGCGCCGCCTCAGGCCGCGACCTGCGCACAGATACTGCGCGTGGATCGCCATTTCCACAGGCCTGCGCCGCCCCTATCTCTGACATGAAACATTTTCGTGATCGGAGAGGTGAGACCATGACGACCCCCATCCATCCCGGCACCCGCGTGGGCCATGTTCATCTGAAAGTCTCGGATCTTGACCGCGCGATTGCCTTCTATTCCGGCGTGCTGGGCTTTGATGTCACCCAGCGATACGGGGCCCAGGCGGGATTTCTGTCGGCGGGCGGCTATCACCACCATATCGGGCTGAACACCTGGGAATCGCTGGGCGGATCGCGCCCGCCGCCCGGCACCACCGGGCTTTACCACACGGCCTTTCTTTACCCTGACCGCAAGGCGCTGGCCAATGCGCTGAAGCGGCTGGTCGAGGCGAATTACCCGCTGACCGGGGCCTCGGATCATGGCGTCAGCGAGGCGCTTTATCTGGACGATCCCGATGGCAATGGGGTCGAGCTGTATCACGACCGCCCCGAGGCCGAATGGCCCCGCGATGCGAATGGCAATCTGGCCATGACCACCAAACGGCTGGATCTGGAAAAGCTGTATTCCGAGGCAGATTGACCCAAAGCCCCCTCAGCGGCGGATCAGACGAAACGCCGCTGAGGCCGCCCAGCCCGCAAAGGCCGCGATCAGCAAGGAAACCAGGCCATAGACCAGGGGCTGCTCGCGCGAGAGGTTGAAGATCATCCGCTCCAGCCCCTCTTTGCGCACCCGGATCCAGCGCTCATGCGTGGCGACGACATAGCCGTCGCGCAAGAGGAACATCCGCACCCGGTAGACGCCCTCGGTCAGGTTCGAGGGCAGGGTCAGATCGGCGCGAAACAGCGTCTGCTCGGTCAGCTGCACCCGGTTTTCCAGCAGGCGATAGCGGCCCTCATTGCTCCAGACGCGGATCATCGAGCGGATGAACTCGCCCTCGCTCAGCAGGATCGGGAAAAGCGGCACAGAGTCAGGATCGCCGCCCCGGGCCACCCAGCTTTCCAGCGCGGCCTGCGCGGCTTCCAGATGCACCAGCTGGTCGATGGAAATGGCGTGGCGGCGGTTTTCCTCGGGGCGCAGGATCTTGTCCAGCGGCCCGGTGGTGGCGACGGCATAGAAGCTGGGCGCGCTGGAGACATTGACGGAATCGCGGTTGACCCAGATCCCGGCCACCCGCGCCTTGCGACGAATGGTGACGGGGCCAGAGGGGCCTTCGGCGGTGACGATCACATCCATACGCCCCTCGGGCGCGGGCGCGTCGCGTTTGACGGCACCATAGACCAGGATCTCATCGCCGTCGAAACTGGCGGTGATTGAGACGCGGTTCTGGCTGAGGCCCGAGACAATCTTCTCGCCGCTGTCGGGGCGCTCTGGCTGGGCCTGCTGAGCCTGGGCGGGCAGGGCGCAAAGCAAAAGCGCGAAAAGCCCGCGACGGATATGGCCGGATTTCCGCGTGCTTGCCCGGGTCATGGCAGAACGCCTGGCATGATCGAATAAAGCTCATCCGGGCGGATCAGCAGATCAACCGCAATCCGCAAAGCAACCGCGACCACCAGCAGCGACAGAAGAACGCGCAGCTGCTCGGCCTTGAGGTGGACGCCCACGCGGCTGCCGATCTGCGCCCCGATCACCCCGCCAAAGATCAGCACCAGCGCCAGCATCATATCGACGGTCTGGCTGGTGACCGAATGCATGATCGTGGTGAAGGCCGAGACGAAGATGATCTGAAACAGCGAGGTGCCGATCACCACTTTCGTGGGCATGCCCAGCAGATAGATCATCGCCGGAACCAGGATAAAGCCGCCGCCCACCCCCATGATCGCCGCCAGAAAGCCGGTGAAAGCGCCGATCGCCATCGGTGGGATCACGCTGATATAGAGGCCCGAGGCGCGGAATTTCATCTTGAACGGCAGGCCATGCGCCCAGGAATGGGTATGGGCGCGGCGGATCGGCGCATTCACATTGCGGGTGCGCATCAGGGCCCGCAGGCTTTCTTGCAGCATGGTCGCGCCGATAAAGCCCAGGAAAACCACATAGGCGATCTGCACAAACAGATCGACCTGGCCCAGCGACTGCATCCAGGCAAAGACCCAGATCCCGACGGCGGACCCCATAAAGCCGCCCACCAGCAGGATCAGCCCCATCTGGAAATCGACCGCCTTGCGCTTCATCTGCGCCAGCACGCCCGAGACCGATGAGGCCACCACCTGATTCGCGCCCGTTGCCACCGCAACCGCAGGCGGCACGCCGATGAAGAACAGAAGTGGCGTGATCAGAAAGCCGCCCCCGACTCCGAACATTCCCGAAAGAAAGCCCACAATGCCGCCAATGCCCAGCAGCAGGAAAATATTGACCGAGACCTCGGCAATGGGGAGGTAAAGCTGCATCGGGAAGCGGGCCGGATCAGTCAGAGAAGAGGGGTCTGCACGGGCAGATGTCTGACCCTGACGTTTGCCCGGCTGGGCGCGGATGTCAAAGGGGGTTTCGCCCTATTATTGCATCGCCAGCAGAAAGCGCCGCAGGATCCGCTCCAGTTTTGCCGCGCCCAAAGGGGCCATGGCCTTGGTATGTTCGTGGCTGATCGCCTCATCCGACATGCCCGCCGCCATATTGGTGATCGTCGAGATCGCCGCGACATTCAGCCCCAGAAAACGCGCCAGGATCACCTCGGGCACGGTCGACATGCCAACCGCATCGCCGCCCAGCAGCCTGAGCATGCGGATCTCGGCCGGGGTCTCGAATGAGGGGCCGGAATACCAGCAGTAAACGCCCTCTTTCAGGGGGATGTTTTCGGCGGCGGCGGCCTCTTGCAGGGCCTGGCGCAACCGGGGGGAATGGGCCTCCGTCATCGGCACGAAACGCGCATCGGTCGGCTCGCCGATCAGCGGGTTGCGGCCATTATAGTTGATGTGATCCGACAGCAGCATCAGATCGCCGGGCGGAATATCGGGGCGCATGCTGCCTGCGGCATTGGTCACGATCAGATCGGTTGCGCCCAGCTGTTTCAGCGCCTCAAGTGCGGGGCGCATCGCGGCGGCATTGCCGTTCTCATAGTAATGCTCGCGCGCGCCAAAGACCGCGACCCGGACCCCGTTCAGCAGGCCGATATGCAGATGCGGGTTATGGCCAGAGACCGAGACATGCGGAAAACCCGGCAGATCGGCATAGGGGATGGCGATGCCCTCAACCTGATGCGCAAGATGCCCCAGCCCTGAACCTAGGATCAGCCCCATACGGATGGGCTGCGAACCGGCGCGGGCCCGGATGATTTCGGTGGCGGTGGTCATGATATTGCCTTGACGGGATAAAAGCGGGCTAACGGCGGGTGGGGCTGAGCTTTGGGCTCAGCGTTCTTTGGTATAGGGCTCGCCGCCCGCACGGGGCGGGGTTGCCTTGCCGATGAAGCCCGCAAGGACCAGCACCGTCAGGATATAGGGCAGCGAGTCAAGGATCGGCCCCGGCACCCGGAACTGCACGACAGCGGTGACGATGTCAGGCCGCAGCGCCAGCGCCTGGAAAAAGCCAAACAGCAGGCAGGACCAAAGCGCGGCCACCGGGCGCCATTTGGCAAAGATCAGCGCGGCCAGTGCGATATAGCCCCGCCCTGCCGTCATATCACGGCCAAAGCCCGCCTGCAGCGCGGTGGACATATAGGCCCCCGCGATGCCGCAAAGGATGCCGGTGATGATCAGCGCTGAATAGCGCAGGCGTATGACCGAGATACCAGCGGTATCGACGGCGGCCGGGTTCTCGCCTACCGCCCGCAGCCGCAGCCCATAGCGGGTGCGATACATCAGCCACCAGGTCAGCGGCACGATGGCAAAGGCGACATAGACAAGGATCGCATGGCCAGAGATCACCTCATACCAAAGCGGGCCGATGCCGGGGATCTCGCGGATCTCATCCGACAGCGGCAGGGTCAGCGGCGGGAAACGCGCATCCCCCGCCAGCTGGGGCGTGCGCCCGCCCTGGCCAAAGACACGCTGCGCGACCAGCACCGTCAGCCCGGCTGCGATGAAGTTCAGCGCAAAGCCCGAGATCAGCTGATTGCCGCGGAAGGTGATCGAGGCCACACCATGGATCAGCGCGAAGATCACCGAGGCCAGGATGCCCGCGATCAGCCCCCAGATCACCGGGGAAAGCAGGGATTTGGCCCAGGTCAGCTCGATCCCGAAAAGGCTCCAGCCGGGGGCGGCTGCGGTCAGTGAGGCGACGGTGGCCGAGGCCATTGCGGCGGCCAGCATCTTGCCCTCAAGCCCGATGTCGAAAATCCCGGCGCGTTCAGACCAAAGGCCCGCAAGGCAGGCCAGCAGAAGCGGCGTCGACAGCCGGATGGTGGAATCCAGAAGCTGCAGGATTGAGGCGTAATCCATCACGCGGCCCCCGCTGTTGTCGGTTTGGCCGGATTGGCGGCGCGGGGGAAGACCCGCTCCAGCCCCATGCGCACCATCATATCCAGCGCCCCGGTGAAGAGGATCACCAGCCCCTGGATCACGACGCGCATCTCAATCGGGATCGCGGTCATGAAGCCCAGCTCTGATCCGCCCTGGAAGATAAAGCCAAAAAGGAAGGCCGCCAGAATCACGCCAACCGGGTGATTGCGCCCCATCAGCGCCACCGCAATGCCGATGAACCCGGCCCCTGCGGCCGAATTGCCCAAAAGGCGCTGCGCGTCGCCCAGCACATTGTTGACCGACATCATCCCGGCCAGGGCGCCCGAAATCAGCAGCGCGATCATGGTGATACGGGTGGCGCTGATCCCGGCATAGCGGGCCGCGCCCGGCGATTTGCCAAAGGCGCGGATGTGATAGCCGGTGCGGCTGTGCCAAAGCAGCAGCCACACGAGCACCGCCGCCGTCAGCGCCAGAAACAGCGTGATATTGGCGGGCACGGTGCGCGGGAACAGCAGATCCAGCCCGGGGATCTGGTTCAGGCGCGGGATCAGCACCTCAGCCGGGAAACGGGCGCTGGAGGGGTCTTGCTGGCCAATCGGGCGCAGCACATCGACCAGCATGAACATCAGCACAGAGGCCGCGATATAGTTGAACATGATCGTGGTGATCACGATATGACTGCCGCGCTTTGCCTGCAGCCAAGCCGGAATGGCGACCCAGGCCGCGCCAAAGGCCGCCGCCGCGATGGTGGCGCCCAAAAGCGCCAGCGACCAATGCGGCCAGGGGATGTAAAGACAGGCCAGCGCCACGCCAAGCCCGCCCAGCTGCGCCTGGCCCTCACCGCCGATATTGAAAAGCCCGGCATGAAAGGCCACCGAGACCGCAAGCCCGGTGAAGATGAAGCTTGTCGTATAGTAAAGCGTATGCCCCCAGCCCGAGGCCGTCATCAGCGAGCCCTGAACCATGGTTTTCAGCGCAAACCAGGGGCTTTCACCGATGGCCAGGATCACCAGCGCCGCCACGAAAAACGCAAGCGCCAGCGAGATCAGCGGCACAAGGACCAGATCGGCCCATTTTGGCAGGGGCTGCATCACGCCTCTCCGGATGTGGCGGGCGGGGTTTCGCCTGCGGGGCGGCCCTCGGCCGGGTGGATCCCTGCCATCAGGCTGCCGATTGCGGCCTCATCGGTCTGGGCGGGGTCGAGGATATCCATGATGCGGCCATCGAACATGACGGCGATACGGTCGGAAAGGCTCATGATTTCGTCAAGTTCTACCGAGACCAACAGGATTGCTTTGCCCTGGTCGCGCAGGGCGACGATCTGTTTGTGGATGAATTCAATCGCGCCGATATCGACGCCGCGCGTGGGCTGGCCGATCAGCAGAACGGTCGGATCCTGCTCGATCTCGCGGGCCAGCACGATCTTTTGCTGATTGCCGCCCGAGAAGTTTTTCGCCGCCAGCGTATGGATGGGCGGGCGGACATCCCAGGTCTGCATTTTCCGCGCGGCATCCTCGCGCAGCGCCCCATTGTCGAGCAGCATCCCACGCCCATAGCGGGGATCGTCGTCATAGCCGAGGGCCACATTCTCCCAGGCGGTGAAATCGAGGATCAGCCCGTGATGGTGGCGGTCTTCGGGGACATGGGCGATCCCGGCCTCGCGGCGGGCCTTGCCATTGGCGGCCTTGCCGGTGATCGGCAGAGGCTGGCCGCCCATGGTGACATGGCCGCTGACTTTTTCGCCGGGGCGCGTCATGCCGCCAAGGATCGAGAGCAGCTCTGACTGGCCGTTTCCGGCAACCCCCGCAATGCCGAGGATCTCACCCCGGCGCAGGGTCAGGCTGACAGAGCGCAGCCGCTCGACCTTTTGTTCGTCGCTGAGCGAGAGGTTCTCGACCGAAAGCACCGTCTCGCCGGGGGTGGCGGGGGATTTGCCGACATTCAGCAGCACTTTGCGCCCGACCATCAGCTCTGCCAGGGCGGCGGGGCTGGTTTTGGCGGTGGCGACGGTGTCGATCAGGCGGCCACGGCGCATGACGCTGACATTGTCGGTCACCTCCATGATCTCGCGCAGTTTATGGGTGATAAGCAGGATGGTTTTGCCCTGATCCCTGAGGCCGCGCAGGATGCGAAACAGGTGATCGGCCTCGGCCGGGGTCAGAACGCCGGTGGGCTCGTCGAGGATCAGGATATCGGCGTCGCGGTACAGCGCTTTCAGGATCTCGACACGCTGCTGATGGCCGACCGAGAGGTCCTCGACCAGGGCGTCGGGATCGACCTCAAGCTCATATTCGCGGGAAAGATCGGCCAGGGTTTTGCGGGCGCGGGCAAGAGAGCGCGCAAGGCGCGGCCCATCCTCGGCGCCGAGGATGATGTTTTCCAGGACGGTGAAATTCTGCACCAGTTTGAAGTGCTGGAATACCATGCCGATGCCGGCGCGGATGGCGGCCTGGCTGTCGGGCAGGGCGGCCGGGCGGCCGTGGATCACGATCTCGCCCTGGTCGGCGCGGTAAAAGCCGTAAAGGATCGACATCAGGGTCGATTTTCCGGCCCCGTTTTCGCCGATGATGCCGTGGATCGTGCCTTTGGGGACGAAAAAACTGATGTCCTCATTGGCGCGGACCGGGCCGAAACTTTTCGAAATGCCGCGCAACTCGATTGCAGCAGGAACGGGGGCGGCGGGAGTGGGGGCGGCAGGAGTGGGGGCTGCGGCATGTGCGAAGGAGGCCGGGGGGTTAATACCCCCCGGACCCCCCGCCTTGCGCCCGGTGACATCGGTCGTCATCCGGTATGGCCGTCTCAGAACGTCGCTGCAGGGCAGCTGTTGTCGCTGCGGTAGTCATGCACCTTCAGCTCGCCCGAGATGATCTTTGCCGCAGCCGCATCGACCGAGGCTTTCATTTCCGGCGTGATCAGGGCTTCGTTGTTTTCATCCAGCGCATAGCCGACGCCATCCTCTTTCAGGCCCAGCACCTGCGGCGTCAGATCCAGCGCCTCGCCCTGGGTGAAGGAGTTGTAGACCGCCACATCGACGCGCTTGAGCATCGAGGTCAGCACTTTGCCGGGGTGAAGGTGGTTCTGGTTCGAATCGACGCCGACCGAAAGGATGCCCTCATCGGCGGCCGCCTGCAAAACGCCCATCCCGGTTTGCCCGGCGGCTGCAAAGACCACATCCGCGCCCTGGGCTTTCAGCGCCCGCGCCTGCTCGGACCCTTTGACCGGGTCATTCCAGGCGTCCGGCGTGTCGCCGGTCATCGACGAGACGAATTTGATATCGGGGTTCACCGCTTTTGCGCCCTGGGCAAAGCCGCAGGCGAAGGCGCGGATCAGCGGGATGTCCATGCCGCCGACAAAGCCGACGGTGCCGGTTTTCGAGGCCTGAGCCGCCAGCATCCCGGTCAGATAGGATCCCTCTTCCTCGCGGAAGGCGATCGACAGCACATTCGGGTGCAGCGCCGGATCAACCCAGCCGTCAATGGTGACGAATTTGGTATCGGGGAAGTCGGGGGCGACGCGGGTGATCGGTTCCGACATGCCAAAGCCGGTGGTCACCACCGGGTTCGCGCCATTCTCGGCCATGCGGCGCAGGGATTGCTCGCGCTGCGTTTCCTCACGCATCTCGAATTCCTGGTAATTGCCGCCGGTCTCGGCCTTCCAGCGCTCGGCCCCGATATAGGCGGCCTCATTGAAGCTTTTGTCGAACTTGCCGCCCAGATCGAAGATCAGGGCAGGCTCGGCCAGCGAGGCACCAGCGCAGAGCGCCAGGACGGCCGTTGCGGCACCGATGCGTTTGGCGATGATCATCAATAGTCTCCCGATTGAAATCTAACGTCTTTTTCGCGGCAGGCCGGGCGGGGGCTTCAGGCCAGACTGGTTCCGGCCCCGCAGTCAGCCCCCATAGTCAGCTGCCGAATTGCCCCTATCATAGCGACGGAGCGGGAGCGCGGGTCAAGGCAAATTCGTGAGTTGCGCGGTGATCTGACGATCAATTCCCGCTCTGGTGGTCATCGGTGGCTGTGCCTGCCTTGCGCGACAGCACCAGCGCATCGATTGCCCCCCCGGTGGCCGAGCGGTAGTAGCCCCGCCGCAGCCCGGCCTTGTGAAAGCCCGCCGCAAGGTAAAGGGCGATGGCGGCTGCGTTATCGGCGGCGACTTCGAGAAACAGCGATTCTGCGCCACGGGCTTCGGCGGTGCGGATGAAATCGGCCAGCAGGCGCGCGGCTTTGCCCTGACGGCGGGCGGCGGGGGCGACGGCAAGGGTCAGCAGCTCTGCCTCGCCCGCCAGCGCCGAGCCGATCAGAAAGCCCTGCGGCAAGGTCGTATCATCGACCAGTAAAAACACATGCTTCTGTGCCAGAAGCGAGGCGATTTCCTCCGCCGTCCAGGGGCGCGGCGTGGTGGTGAAGCTGGCAGCATGGATCCGGGCCAGCAAGGCGGGATCGCTCATGCCTCGTTTCGCTTATCCGGGTGCCGTTCATCCGAAGGGGGCGTCCTGTCGGGGCTTTGGTCGGGGCTTTGGTCGGGGGGCGCATCCAGAATCACCGGCGGCGGATCAGAGGGCGGGGCTGCATCCGGCGGTTTGGCATAAAGCGGTGCAGGGCGGTTGACCCCGGCTGTCAGGCTTTGGCGGCCGGTTGCAAATTTCCAGCTGGCGACGCGGATCAGCCGGGCGGGAATATCGGCCAGCTCGCCGGGCGCGGCCTCGGCGGCGAAGCGCGGGGCGATTTCATCGGCGCGATGGCCGGTGATCCGCATGCGGCCGGGCATTGCCAGCCAGGCGGGCGGATTGGCGGGGTCGATCAGCATCGGTGCCGCCTGGGCATCGCCAAAGCGGAAGGGCTGCACAAAGGCCTCGCCACGCGGAGCGGCCAGGCTGACCAACTCGGCGGAATGGGCCTCGGGGCTGGCGGGATCGCGCATCAGCTCGAATGTCGAGATCCCGGCCAGCGGCAGTCTCAGCCCAAGCGCCAGCCCCCGCGCCGCCGCCACCGCAATTCTGACGCCGGTGAAATTGCCCGGACCAATGCCAACCGCCAGCGCTGCCAGCTGCGGCCAGCTGATCGCGGCCTCATCCAGCAAGTCTTCGAGCAGCGGCATCAGGCGCTCTGCCTGGCCTTTCTGCATCTGCTCATAGCGTTGAAACAGACCGCGCGGCGTCACCAAAGCGGCCGCGCAATGCGCGGCCGATGTGTCGAAAGCCAGAAGGGGAAAGGGGGCGCCCGTCATCTTGTGAAAATGTCAGGCCGCGACCGGACGCACCTCGGTCACCTCGGGGATGTAATGGCGCAGCAGGTTTTCAATGCCCATCTTCAGCGTCAGCGTCGAAGAGGGGCAGCCCGCGCAGGCGCCCTGCATATGCAGATAGACCACGCCGCGATCAAAGCCGTGGAAGGTGATGTCGCCGCCGTCCTGGGCGACAGCAGGCCGCACGCGGGTGTCAAGCAGCTCTTTGATCTGGCTGACGATACCTTCGTCGGCGCTGTCGAAATTGGCGCCATGACCATCGCCTGCGCCCTCACCGTCGATGACGGCCTGGCCGGACTGGAAATGCTCCATGATCGCGCCGAGGATCTGCGGCTTGATATGGGGCCATTCCACCGCCTCGTCTTTGGTGACGGTGACGAAATCGCTGCCAAGGAACACGCCGGTCACACCGCCTGCTGCAAAGATGCGGCGCGCCAGCGGCGATTTTGCCGCAACCTCGGCATTGGGGAAATCGGCGGTGCCCATTTCAAGCACGGTCTGGCCGGGCAGGAATTTCAGGGTGGCCGGATTCGGGGTAGATTCCGTCTGGATGAACATGCTGCTTCTCCGACTGTACAAAAGGGATATGGCCCTCACCCCGCCGCAAGTCAACCAGGCGCGATGCCCGATTATGCGCAGGCGATGTGCGTTTTCGCGGCCCGGAGATCTGTTGGTGGGTGTATTGGCTGGAATGCGAATGACAGCCCGGGCCTTCTGACCCGATCCCTGCTGGCCCCATCCCTTCTGGCCCCGTCATTATTGGCCCCGTCGGCTGCCCGTCAGAGGCAGCGCTGCGGCTGCCTTCGGTCGTCTGGTCCTGGACGTCAGGCCAGTGCCCCGTAAATCACGCCAATCAGTCGGGCCAATAAGTCGGGGCAGTCAGTCACGCCAATCAGGCGCGGTCTGACCCGAAATAGGCATACATTTCGTCCAGAGCGGTCAGCGACGAAAGGCGGACGGGTGCGGGCTTGTTGCCCGGGATGGTGTAATAGACCTGAGCAGGGTCCTGAGGAACCATGGTTGCTTTAAGAATATCAACAGGGCGTTGCACCGACATGCTCGTGCATCCTTATGTAAATCACTTTGTCCACCCGCAATATAGGGCATTGCCGCAGTGCAGAAAAGTTGTGTCGCTGCAGGGCAGCATTGCGAATCCCGCATGCCTGCGCCTTTATCCGGTGCTGATGCCCCAGCCTCTGTGCCCCCCGCTGTGTCCTGGCCCCCTATACTCTGGCTCAGGGCAAAACCCTCAGAGAAAAAGCGCCCAGCCCAGATAAAGGCCCATCGCGCAAAGCGTCGCACCAACCGCCAGCGACCCCAGATCCTTGGCATCGCGGGCAAATTCTGACCATCCCGGCGAAAGGTGATCGACCAGCACCTCAATGGCGGTGTTCAGCGCCTCGACCATGACCAGGATCAGCAAAAGGATCGCAAAGCCGATGATCCGGCCAGGACTGAGCCCCCATGCCGCCAGCCCGATCAGGATCAGCAGGCCAAGGGTCAGCTCCTGGCGAAAGGCGCTTTCGCGCAGCAGGCGGCGCAGCCCGGCAACCGAATAGGTGGCGGCGGCGATCAGATGGCTGAACCCGGTCTTGCGGGGCGGCTTTTGCGGGGCAGAGCCTTCGGGGCCGGTTGTGGTCATCGGTCTCTTGCTCCGTCAGCCGGGCGATCCGGCACTGTCATGATTGCAGACATCCCACTGATCTGGCCCCTGGCAGGCCCTGCCACAGGGCGGGCTGCCTGGGGGGTCAGCCAGGGCTTTGCCCGGATCCGGCTTTTGCTGGAATGCTGACGCAGCGGGTGGATTTTGTCCATATCCGCCCAGTTGCACATGAGTTTCATTTATAACTATATGATTTTACTTGCATATTTGCGGAATACATCTATTTCGCTGCCGCAGAAGGCCAGGCTTCGGAAGCCGCCCCGGAAACCAGGGCGTGTATCGGGAAAGCATCGCAACAGCAGGAGGTTGCATATGTCACCGCTGACCATAGGCATTCTTGCCGTTTCAATGTCTGTCGACGCTTTCGTGGCCTCTTTGGGGCGCGGGGCGGCGGGTCACAGCCGCGGCGTGCTGGCGGCCCTGAAAACCGGGGCGATTTTCGGCACGGTCGAGATGGTGACGCCGCTGATCGGCTGGGGCCTGGGCATGGCGGCCAGCACCTGGGTTGAGGCGGTGGATCACTGGGTGGCTTTCGCGCTTTTGGGGGCGGTGGGGCTGCATATGCTGTTGCAGGCGCTGGCCCGCAAAACCAGCGAGGCAAGCCCTGCGACCAGCCTGCGGGCAACGGTGCTGACCGCGATCGGCACCTCGATCGACGCAATGGCGGTGGGGGTGTCGCTGGCGCTGCTGGATGCCAATATCCTGGTGATCGCCCTGGCCATCGGCCTGACAACAATGGTCATGAGCGCATCCGGCATCCTGGCCGGGCGCTGGCTGGGCCAGAGCTTTGGCCGGGCGATGGAGGCCCTGGGCGGTCTTGCGCTGATCGGGATGGGGGCGCTGATCCTTTATGAGCATCTGGCGGGCTGAACCCTGAACCCTGAGTCCTGAACTCTGAGTCCCGGGGCCTTATCGGGGCCCACCAGCCGAATCCCTCAGGTGATCTTTTCCAGCGTCTCTTTTGACATATCGCCCGGCACGATGGTGATCGGCGTGGGCAGGCTGCCCGAACTGCGGCTCATGGCGGTGACCAGGGGGCCGGGGCCGGATTTGTCGGTGCCAGCGCCCAGGACCAGCACACCAATCTCGGGGTCTTCGCGCATCTGCGCCAGGATCTCGGCCACGGGATCGCCCTCACGGATCACCAGCTCGGGCGCTACCCCCTGTTTGTCGCGCATCCATTTGGCAAAGACCTCGAAATGGGCCTCGATCCGCTCGCGGGCCTCGGCGCGCATCAGGTCAGAGACGCCCATCCAGTGCTGGAACTCTTCGGGGGGAATGATCGACAGGATCGTGACGCCGCCGCCGGTATGGGCCGCCCTGAGCGCCGCATAGCGCATGGCATTCAGGCATTCGCGGCTGTCATCCAGAACGACCAGGAATTTCCGCATCCGTGCTTCTCCTGCTTGGGTGGGGCAATTCTGAAACGGCGACGGGGGAAATGGCAAGTATGTCTGTCGTGATTTGTGACTCTTTGGTGGGCTGCGGGTGGGAAAACCCTATTCGCCACGCATCAGAAAATGGCCGGTGGCCTGGACGAAAAGGCGTTGCGGGTCATCCTGCCAGGCCTCGACATGGACGCTGGCATAGCGCCGCCCCGAGCGGTTGATCCGCGCCCGTGCAAAGGCGTCGCGCGGTTGGCCGGGGCGCAGGTAATCAATTGTCAGGTCGATGGTTTTCGGCAGGGGCGGCAGCGCCCCGGTATTGTCCTGGCTGGCAGGGGGGACGGCCGGATATTGTCCCTGGCGCATCCCAGACCAGACAAGACCGGCAATCGCCATCACCTCAAGAAAGGCTGCTGTCGCGCCGCCATGCAGCGCCGGGATCAGCGGGTTGCCGATCAGATCGGGCTTATAGGGCAGAACGGCGGTCAGCTCTGCCCCGGCGGTTTCAAAACGGATGCCCAGAAAGCCCAGATAGGGGATCCGCGCCGCCAGATCACGCAGGATGGTGACGTCATGCTCGCTCATCCGCGGGTCTCCGCTGTCGGGGCGGGTGCCCGTTCGATGGTAAAGGCCCCGGTCGCCATGGCCACGGGCCGGGCGGTGTCATCATCGCAGGCGGTCACCCGCACAAAGGCCACCGAGCGCGTGACATGATGGCATTCCGCGCGGGCACGGATGGTCTGGCCGGGCGTGGCCGGACGCATATAGTCGATGCGCAGATCCAGCGTGGCGGTCGAAAGCGCCCCGGTCGGGTGGCACATCACTGCCGCCCCCGATGCGGTATCCATCAGCGCCGAGACCGCGCCGCCATGGATCACCCCGGTCGCCGGATCGCCGATCAGCCGCGCATCCCAGGGCATCGACATCAGAACCGTTCCGGCCCCAATCTCTTCGATCTGCAGCCCAAGCGCCTTTGCATGCGGCAGAGCGCTGATGAATTGATTGGCGTTTTTCAATATATCCTGCATGCCCGGCATAAGACTGCCTCGCGGCGCAGCTGGCAAGAGGGCAAAGGCAGGTGTCGGCGGTCGATCAGGCCGATCCGCTGCCAAGCGCCTGGCGCAGCCAGCCCAATGCGGGCGCGGCGGGCAGGCTGCCCAGAAAGCCGTGATCCTGCCCGGGGGCCAGCAAAAGCCGCCCGTTCAGCGCCTGCGCCAGCGCCTTTGCATCGCGCAGGACCGGGTCGATCCCTGCGCCGAGGATGGTCAGCTTTGGCGGGCGCGGGAAGCCGGGGGCCAGCGGGTCGAAGCGCGGATCACCCGCGATCAGCCGCCCCGGATCCAGCTGGCGGTGATAAGAGGCCAGCGCCTGCGGCCCCAGCCCGTCAGCCTCATGCAGGGCGTTCTGCGGGGCGGGGATCATGCCCGGCCCGGCGCCGGGGTAGAAAAGGGTCAGATCGTCAATCCGGCGACGCTCATCCCTGGAAAGGCCCGCCCAGGCCCAGAGCGCCACAAGGCCGCCTGCGCTGTCGCCCATCAGCCGGATCTGCCCGTCGCCCGCCAGTTGCCGCCGCACCGCCGCCGGCGCGGCCTGGCTTTGGGCGGGGAAGGGGTGCTCTGGTGCCAGGGGATAGCGGATCGAGACCACCCTGGCCCCGGTTTCCTGGGCGATCCAGGCCGTCACTACCCGATGCGTCTCGGGCGAGCCGACAATAAAGCCGCCGCCGTGGAAATAGACCACAGTTGCGGGGGGCAGGGCGGGGGGGCGTGCGGGTGCGGCTGCCTCTGGCGTGAAAATCAGCCCGCCCGGACAGGCCCCTTCCGCTGTAAGGGGCGCAATGCTGACCGCCGTGGGCAGAACCGGATGCAGCACCTCGGGGCGGGTGTCGCGCCAGTGACGCAGGGCGCTGACCGGGCCATTTATCCAGTCAGGAAGCGGGGCAGAGGTTTGGTTCGTGATCGGTGCATCTGTCATCTGCTCATGCTCCGATCTCCCGATCTGTTACGCGCAAGTCAGGGCCAGTATTTGCGCTTTGGCCCTGACGGCCCCGATCATGCGCCTCGTTACAGCCTGCAGCAAGGTCTGGCGTGCGAGAGGGCAAACGCGCGGATGCGACGGGCTGCCACAGCGCACAGAAGGCGCGCATTTTCCGATTGAAAGACTTTGGAAAAAGGATCAGGCAAGGGGTGTTCAGGGAAATTTCACTATGTTTCGTCCTCGGTCTGCCACTGCTGCTATGCTGCTTCTGACGTTGTCCTGCCTGCCGCTTGCGGCGCAGGACGGCCCGGTGGCACAGTCCGAATTGGCCCCCGAAGCCGCCCCCGAAACAGCATCTGCTACGCAGTCCTGGCTCGACCTCGACGACCGCCATCTGCAGATAATCCCGCGCACCAGGCCCGAGGCTGCCCGTATCAGCCGCGTGCTGGCCCCGGTCAGCGATTTCACAAAGCCCGAACCGTTTGAGCTGATGCAGGGCGGCGCGGGCACGGTGCGGGTGCGCCCCAATGCCGATGCCTTCTCGATCCTGTCGGGCAATATGCCATTCGAGCGCGAGATGGACTTCAAGCTGGGCAATGCGCTTTTCCGCAAGACCTGGGTGGCCGCGCCCTCTTCGACAAAGGCCTCAGACGGGCTGGGGCCGCTTTACAATGCCCGGGGCTGCCAGGATTGCCACCTGAAAGACGGGCGCGGCCATCCGCCGACCACGCCTGATGAGCCCCGCGTCTCGATGTTCCTGCGCCTCTCTGTGCCGGGGGGCGAGGTGCCGATGGGCATCACCGACTGGATCGCGACCGCGCCAGAGCCGGTTTACGGCGGCCAGCTGCAGGATTTCGCCGCCCCCGGCCATGCCGCCGAGGGCCGGATGGAAATCACCTATAGCGAAGAGCCGATAACGCTGGCCGATGGCACAGTGGTCAGCCTGCGCCGCCCGGACTATGCGATCTCGAACCCGGGCTATGGTGATTTCGCGCCCGATCTGCAGATCTCGCCCCGGATCGCGCCGCAGATGATCGGGCTGGGCCTGTTAGAGGCGATCCCGGCCGCCGACATCATCGCGCTGGCCGATCCCGATGATGCCGATGGCGACGGGATCTCAGGGCGGATCTCTGTCGTGCCTTCGCAGGAATATGGCGTGCCGATGCTGGGGCGCTTTGGCCTGAAAGCGGGCACGCCCACGGTGCGCCAGCAATCGGCGGATGCGTTTTCCGGCGATCTTGGCCTTTCGACGCCGATTCTGACCCAGCCCTGGGGTGACTGCACAACGGCCCAGACCGCCTGCCGCGAGGCCCCCCACGGCCAGGAGCCAGGCATCCGCGACGGGCTTGAGGTTGACGCCGAAAGCCTGGAGCTGGTCACCTTCTACTCGCGCAACCTTGCCGTGCCGGAACGCCGCAATATCGACGACCCCCAGGTCTTGCGCGGCAAAGAGCTGTTTTACGGGCTGAACTGCACCGGCTGCCATCATCCGAAATTCGTCACCAACCGCCTGAAAGATCAGCCCGAACAAAGCTTTCAGTTGATCTGGCCCTATACCGATCTTTTGCTGCATGACATGGGCGAGGGGCTGGCCGACAACCGCCCCGAGGGCCGCGCCAATGGCCGCGAATGGCGCACGCCGCCTTTGTGGGGGATCGGGCTTACGCAGCAGGTTTCCGGGCACAGCAATTTCCTGCATGATGGCCGGGCGCGATCGCTGCTTGAGGCGGTGCTCTGGCATGGCGGCGAGGCCCAGGGGCCGCGCGATGCGGTCATTGCCCTGCCCACCGCCGACCGCGAAGCCCTGATCGCTTTCCTGGAGAGCCTTTGATGTCCCGCCTGTCTTTTGCCGCCCTTGTCCTTGCAACCCTTGGCGCGTCTTTTGGCCCAGGCCCGGCGCGGGCCGATATGGATCAGGCGGTGCGTGGCGTGATCATCCCGGCCTATGCCGGGTTTGCCCGGGCCGCGGCGGCGCTGAATGACGAGGTCACGGCGCAGTTCGACAGCAGTGGCACCTGCAACCCCGAGGCCCTGCGCCCCGCCTATAACAAGGCTTTTGACGCCTGGATGTCGGTTTCATGGCTGCATTTCGGCCCGTCCGAGGATGAGGGGCGCGGCCTTGCGATCCGCTTTTGGCCCGACCCGAAGGGCCTTGGTGCCAAGGCGCAACGCGCCCTGCTGATCGGTGATCCGGCCAATCTGCAGCCTGAAAAATTCGCGGTGCAATCGGTCGCAGCGCGGGGGCTGACCGGGCTGGAACGCCTGCTTTACCCAGGCGCTGAGCCCGAGGCCGATCCCTGCCCGCTGATCCGCGCCACCACCACCGATATGGCGGCGCTGGCCGATGCGCTGGTGCAGGGCTGGGGCGAAAGTGCCGATGCCCCCGGTTTCGCCCGGGCGCTGTTGCAGCCCGGATCCGAAGCGCCCGGCTCTGAAGAGAGCCCCCGCTATCGCAACCAGACCGAGGCGCTGCAGGCGCTGTTCACCCAGCTGATGGGCGGTCTCGAATTCATCGCCGATCAGCGCCTTGGCCGTCCGCTGGGCAGTGATGACAAGCCGCGCCCCGAACGCGCCGAGGCCCGGGCCTCGGGGCGGGCAACCCGCAATATCTCGCTGGAGCTGCAATCTATCCGCCGCCTTGTCGCCGGGCTGGAGCCTGGCGCCGAGGCCACGCTGCAGGCGCTGGACCGCGCTATATCCGAGGCGGGCCGCCTGAATGAGCCGCAGATGGCCGGCGTCAGCGACCCGGCGCGGCGCAAACAGATCCTGTTGCTGCAACGCTATGTGCGGGCGGCGCGGGCGACCGCGCTCAGTGAAATGGCCCCGGCGCTGGGCGTGGGGCTTGGCTTCAACTCGCAGGACGGAGACTGAGGCAATGGCGACGCGGCGCGGATTTCTGGCCGGGATGGCCTCACTGACCCTGCCGGGCCTGGGCTGGGCCGATGTTGGCAGCCCCGCCTGGCTGGCGGCCGCGAAAAGCGGCGAGGATTTCGTGCTGCATGGCCTGGGGCCAGACGGGGCCAGCCTTTTCTCGATCCCGCTGCCCGCCCGCGGCCATGCCGCCGCCGCCCATCCCAGCCGCCCGGTCGCGGTGGCCTTTGCCCGTCGGCCCGGCACTTTCGCGCTGGTGCTGGATTGTTTTACCGGGGCAGAGCTGCACCGCCTGACCCCGCCCGAGGGCCGCCAGTTCAACGGCCACGGGGCCTGGTCGCGTGATGGCGCGGTGCTGATGACCTCTGAGGTGGTGGCGGAAACCTCAGCCGGGCGCATCGGCCTGTGGGAGGCCGAGACCTATGCCCGCATCGGCGAATGGGACAGCGGTGGCATCGGCCCGCATGACATCAAACTGCTGGCCGATGGCTCGCTGGTGGTGGCCAATGGCGGCATCGCCACCGATCCGGGCGACCGGACCATGCTGAATATCGACACGATGCGCCCCAATCTCGCCCGCCTCTCGATGCAGGGCGAGCTGCTGGAGATGGCCGAGCTGGAGGCTGATCTGCATCAGAACTCGATCCGGCATCTGGCGCTGGTGGGGGGGGGCGTGGGCTTTGCCATGCAATGGCAGGGCGATCTGGCCGATCCGGTGCCGCTGCTGGGCCGCTGGACGCCTGGATCCGCGCCGCAGCTTTTCGACGCAGATCCGGCCGGGATCCTGGTGATGAAGGGCTATGCGGGCTCGATTGCCGCAAATGGCGACCAGATCGCCATTTCCTCGCCACGCGGCGGCGCGGTGCTGGTCTACGGGACCGACGGCACGCCCCTTGCCACCCATCGCCGTGCCGATGTCTGTGGGCTGGCCCCGCTGGATGGGGGATTCGCCGCCTCGGACGGGGCGGGGGGGCTGTGGCAGATCAGCGGAGGGCGGATCGCGGAATTGCCGCAGCGCCACAGCGGAATCGCCTGGGACAATCACATGGTCACCATCGGCTGAGCCCGCATAGCCCCCGGTTCTGCAGGGGATTTTCGCCTGCAAAGGTGCCGCCCCCGCGCCATTTGCTGCAGAGCGGCGAGACAACCGCCCCTTATACTTGACAATTCCACCTGGTATTCATAAAGCCATTTCCTGACCACTAAGGTCGGAAACAGTTGCCTTGCAAGTGCGCCCCAGCGGGAGTGCCAGCCACACGGGCAGCGGGCTGGAAAGTTGGATTTCCGGCGACGGGCAAAGCGCCCCGATGTCGGATCCGAAAGCCCCCCATTGGGTATTGGGCCTGCAGATGCGGGCCTGCGGATATCGGCGGGGCTCTGTATAACTGGCGGCTTATGCGGGCCGGATTTGATGCGGGCCTGTCTGAATGCAGGCCAGACCGGATACGGGGCGGATAGGGGGCGGATTTCTGAGATGACAATCCTTGCGCATAGCCAGACTGACCTCAGCCCGACAGCTATGACCCCACAAACGGGCATGAACTCACAGACGGGTATGAACCCCGAGACGGGCAACGCCAGGCCGGACGGGGCGCAGATGCCTTGCCGGGCCCAAAGCGGCTGGCCCGTTTCTTTGCAACATAAGAGACTTCACGTGGTTGATTCGATGCGCGCGGCACTTCTTTCACTTCTGATTTTCACGGGCGGCATGGCTGCCGCGCAGGATACGGCACCGCCGGTGGTGCCCGATGCGGCACCGACCCAGTCGGCCCCTGCAGCAGATGGCGCTGATGCGCCGCCGGCAGTGCCCGGCGCTGCGGCTGATGCCGCCCCGGCTGCACCGGCTGCCCCTGTCACCGAAGACGCGGGCGCGATCAGCACCCCCGCAACGACGGCTGAAACCGGGGCCGCTGCCGCTACGGGTGGGGCCGCAGATGGGGCCGCAACCGGAACCGCGACACCCGCCGAAACGGCCACACCCGGCGCAGCTGCTGTTCCCGGTGCAACTCCGGCTGCTGCGGGGCCAGAGGCTGGAGCCGAGACTGGGGCCGCCGCCCCGCTGCCGGTGCATTCGGTCGAGCTGGAATCGCTGTTCTGGGACGCCCATATCATCGTGCAGGCCGTTATGGTCGGGCTGGCGATTGCGGCTTTTGTCGCGCTGGTGATCCTGATCCAGAAACTCTTTGAATTCGCCTTTGCCTTCGCCGCCATGCGCAAAACGGCGCGTCTGCTGGCCAGCTCGTCCGATCTGCACGCGGTTGCCGCCGCAGTCGCCGACCGCAAGGGCCCCTCGGTCGATATGATCCGCGCCGCCGACGAGGAACTGCGCCTTGCCGAAATCGAGCCCGAACTGATCCCCGGCGTGCGTGAGCGCACCGACAGCGCCATGTCGCGCATCGAGGCGGGCGCTGCCGCCCGTCTGCGGGCTGGCACCGGGATCCTGGCGTCCATCGGCTCGCTCTCGCCGTTCATCGGGCTCTTTGGCACCGTGTTCGGGATCATGAACAGCTTCCTTGCCATCGCGCAGTCGAACACCACCAACCTGGCCGTCGTGGCACCAGGCATCGCCGAGGCGCTGCTGGCCACCGCAATCGGCCTGGCGGCGGCTATCCCGGCGGTTATGATCTTCAACATCTGCACCCGCAGGCTGGCGAAATACCGTCTGCAGCTGGGGGATGTCGCCGCGGCAACCGCACGTCTGCAAAGCCGGTCGCTTGACCGCCTGGCTGCGAGGGTCTGAGCGATGGGGGCTTCTGTTGGTGGCGGTTCCGAGGACGAAGATACCGAAGTCTCGGAAATCAACGTAACGCCGTTTATTGACGTTATGCTGGTTCTGCTGATCGTGTTCATGGTGGCGGCACCCCTGTCGACCGTCGATGTGCCGATCAACCTGCCGGGCAGCACCTCGACCCCGGCCGAGCGCCCGGACGAGCCGCTCTGGCTGTCGCTGGGGCTGAACCGTGTTCTGTCTTTGGGCAATGACGCGGTGCCCGGTGGCGGCCTGCAGGCGGCGCTGGATGCCGCAACAGGCGGCAAACGTGACACCACGATCTTTTTCCGTGCCGATAAGGATTTGCCATATGGGGAAACCATGGCAATCCTCGATGAACTTCGCAAAGCCGGTTACCTGAAAGTGGCCCTTGTTGGCCTGGAAGGGGCGCCGCCTGCCGCAGAGGGAGTTACGCAGCAATGACCCGTCACCCGAGCCCTGATCAGATCCGCAGCAGCGCGGTCAGAACGCCGCGCTGTCCGGTCCTGCCTTCGCATGTGGGGGCGGGCAAGGGGCGCACGCTGGGCTGGCTGGCCTCGACCTCGGTCGCGGCGCTGCTGGTCTCGGCCATCGGGGCCTGGGCGATGACCCGCATGGAAGAGGCGGGCGACGCGATGGGGGCCGAGGAAGAGGCGATCCTTGTGATGCTGCCCGACGTGCCCGCCATCGAGGCGATTTCAGAGCCGACGCCCGATGTCGCCGATCAGGCCCCCGCCGAGGCGGTTGACAGCCCCGACACCGAGGAAACCCCGGATATGCCCGAGGTGACCGAGGCCCCGGACATCCCCGACGAGGCCCCCGAGATCGAAGAGCTTCTGGCCGAGGATATCCCCGAGGTCGAGACCGAGCCGCCGCCAAAGCCGGTTGTCGAGGTTCCGAAGAAGAAGGCCGAGGCTCCGAAAGAGAAAGCCAAAGAGAAGCCGAAGAAGAAGGCCTCTGAAGAGGCGGCTGCTTCGAAACGCTCCTCGCAGGCTTCTGCGGCCCAGGCTTCCAGCGGCAGCGGCAGCGCCTCGGCCCAGTCTTATGACGGGCAGGTGATGAAGAAGATCAAAAGAACGCGGAAGAAATCGCTGAAACGCGGTGGGGGCGGCACGGCCGTGGTCTCGTTCACCGTGAATGCGAATGGCTCGCTCGGCAGCGTGGGTATTGCGCGTTCCTCGGGTTCGACCGAGGTGGATGAGGTCGGCAAAGACCATATCCGCCGTTCGGCCCCCTTCCCGCCGCCACCGCCCGGCGCACGCACAAAGTTTACCTTTAACTTTGAGGGCTGAAGGCGCTCTGCAGGCCGGACGCACAGCCGCAGGACAGAACAAAAGGGCCAGGACATTGTCCTGGCCCTTTTCGTTTTATCCGGGCTGCCGTTCGGCGCGCCCCCCCAGGCCATGTTCAGCGCGGCAGAACCATCTGGGTCTGGGTGACCTGGGCCGCCAGTTTGCCATCCTCGCGCAGGATCGAGGTCTGCCAGACCTGCAGCCTGCGCCCCTTTTGCAGCGGCAGGCAGACCGCGTGAACCCTTTGCCCTGCCGCCAGCGGGCGGAAGAAGTTGGTCTTGCTTTCCACCGTGGTCGTGGTCTGATCTGCCGGGATCGAGGCGAAGGTGCCCGCGCCGCCAAGCGAATCGGCCAGCGCCATGATCGCGCCGCCATGCAAGACGCCGTTGCGGTTCAGCAGCTCTGGCCGCACCACCAGATCGGCCTCGACACGATCGGGCGCGATTGCGGTGATCTCCAGCCCCAAAAGCGCGGCGAAGGGTGAGATTTCCAGGGCGGTCGGAAGCGGTTGGCTCATGCGGTTCTATCCTGTTCTGGCGGGTGCGGCGGATCGCATCCCGTCCCGAGTGCCGCAAACCCGCCCCGGTTGCAACCGCCGCCTGATCCCGGCCCCGCCGCCTATGCCGTGATGATCCGGTCTCCGGTCTTCGGGTCAAAGGCCACCGCTTTCTCCATATTCACCGCGAAATCAAAGGGCTGGTGCGGCTGGACCGAGGCATCGGCCCGCATCCTGGCGATCACATCTTTGCCCGACAATGTCATGGTCACAAAGGTATCCGCGCCGGCAGGCTCGGTCACGGTGACCATATTATGCAGCGGCTGGATATTGTGAGAGTTGCGGTCAGCGCCTTCGGGATCGGTGATCGCCTCGGGGCGGATGCCCAGAAGGATCTCGCGCCCCTCCCAGGCGGTGAAATTGCCGGAACTGAAGGCCAGCCGCAGCGGTTTGCCATTCGCATCGGTGATCTCGGCCTGGGCGCGGCCGCCCTCGATCACCAGCTTTGCGGTGATGATGTTCATTGCGGGGCTGCCCATGAAGGTGGCGACAAAGAGGTTCGCCGGGCTGTCATAGATCTCTTTCGGCGTGCCGAGTTGCTGCACATAACCCTTGTTCATCACCGCGATGCGGGTGGAAAGGGTCAGCGCCTCGATCTGGTCATGGGTGACATAGACGATGGTGCGCTTCAGCTTGTGATGCAGCTTTTTGATCTCGGTCCGCATATCGACGCGCAGTTTCGCGTCGAGGTTGGAAAGCGGCTCGTCAAAGAGAAATACATCCGGGTCGCGCACCAGCGCACGGCCCATCGCAACCCGCTGGCGCTGACCACCAGACAGCTGGCCGGGCTTGCGGTCCAGCAGGTGGTCGATCTGCAGCAGTTTGGCGACCTCGGCCAGCGCACGCTCTCGCTCGGGTTTTGGGGTGCCGTGCATCTCAAGCCCGAAGGTGATGTTCTGGCCGACCGTCATATTCGGGTAAAGCGCGTAGGACTGGAACACCATGGCGATATTGCGCTTTGACGGGTGGACGCCGTTCACGACCCGGTCTTTGATCGCAATCTCGCCGCCCGAGATGGTTTCCAGCCCGGCGATCATGTTCAGAAGGGTGGATTTGCCGCAGCCCGAGGGGCCGACGAGGACCAGAAACTCGCCCTCTTCGACCTGGATGTCGACGGAATGCAGCACTTTGACCGCGCCGTAGCTTTTGGTGACGTTGCGGATATCGAGAAAGCCCATGGCATCAACCTTTGACAGAGCCCGCCATCAGACCGCGCACGAAATAGCGGCCAGCGACGATGTAAACGATCAGGGTGGGGATGGCGGCAAGGATCGCGGCGGCGAAATGGACGTTGTATTCCTTAACGCCGGTCGAGCTTTGCACGAGGTTGTTCAGCGCGACGGTCATCGGCTGGGTGGTGCCGCCGAAGCTGGCGCCGAACAGGAAGTCATTCCAGATATTGGTGAATTGCCAGATCACGCAAACCACCGCGATGGGGCCTGAAACCGGCAGCATGATGCGCCAGAAGATGCGGAAGAACCCGGCGCCGTCGATCTGCGCCGCGCGCACCAGCTCCGTCGGGAAGGCGGCGTAATAATTGCGGAAGTAAAGCGTCGAAAAGCCCAGGCCATAGACCACATGGACAAGGATCAGCCCCTGTATGGATCCCGCCATTCCCAGCATCCCAAGGACGCGCGCCATCGGGATCAGCACGATCTGGAAGGGGATGAAGCAGGAAAACAGCATCAGCCCGAAGATGATCGTATCGCCCTTAAAGCGCCATTTCGTCAGGATATAGCCGTTGATCGCGCCCAGCATGGTCGAGATCGCTACCGCCGGCACCACCATCAGGATCGAGGTCAGGAAGTAAGGCTTCAGACCGGTTGGATTGACGCCGATCTGCGCGGTAGACCAGGCCGAGCGCCATGGATCCAGCGTCCACTCTTTCGGCAGCGCCATCATATTGCCGCCGGTGATCTCGGACAGCGGTTTGACCGAATTGACCCCCATCACATAAAGCGGCAGCAGGTAGAACAGCGCGAAAAGCAGCAGGATCAGATAGATGAAGGCGCGGGTGATGCGCCCCGTCGAGACGGCGGTGTCCTGGGCGGCGACGCTCATTCCTTCTTCTCCTTCAGTTCAGAATAGAGATAGGGCACCATGATCGCGGCAATGGTCATCAGCATGATCACCGCCGAAGAGGCGCCGACGCCCATCTCTTTGCGGGTGAAGGTATAGGAATACATGAAGGTCGCGGGCATCTCGGTGGCGCGGCCGGGGCCGCCGCCGGTCAGGGCGATGACGAGGTCGTAGGACTTGATCGCCAGATGGGCGAGGATCACGAAAGCCGACAGGAACGCCGGGCGCAGCAGCGGGATCACGATGCGGCGGTAAAGCTGCCAGTTGGACGCGCCGTCGATCTGGGCGGCTTTCAGGACCTCATTGTCGATGCCGCGCAGTCCTGCGAGGAACATCGCCATCACAAAGCCCGAGCTCTGCCAGACCGCCGCCAGCACGATCGTATAGATCGCCATTGTGTTCGACTTGATCCAGGTGAAGGAAAAGCTCTCCCATCCCCATTGATGCATGACATTTTCCAGCCCGATGCCGGGATCCAGAAACCATTTCCAGGCGGTGCCGGTGACGATGAAGGAAAGCGCCATCGGGTAGAGGTAGATCGGGCGCAAGACGCCCTCGCCCCGGATCTTCTGGTCAAGGAAAATCGCCAGCATCAGCCCGATTGCGGTGCAGATCACGATGTAAAGCGTGGCGAAGATCGCGATGTTCTTCAGTGCGACATGCCAGTGCGGCAGGGAAAACAGCCGGACGTAGTTGGAAAAGCCGACAAAATCCCAGCTGGGCAGCATCTTTGAGCTGGTGAAGGATAACACCACCGTAAAAAGGATGAAGCCATAAACGAAAAACAATGTGACCGCGACAGACGGGGCCAGCACCAGTTTTGGCAGCCAGTCCTGTAGCTTTGTGCGGAAATCGGCCTCAGGCAAGGCTGCCATGGACGTTTCTCTCCCCATGAAGCCCGATATGTCGGGCGGTCGCGCCAGGAGCGCGACAAAAATTTTCGAAAATTTTTGGCAAATTCCTTCGAAGGAATTTGTGGCGCGGGCGGCAGGCGTCCGCGCCTGTTGGATTATTGTGCGGCCGCGACGGCGTCTTTCAGCGCGGCGGCAGCCGTTGCGCCATCGCTGTACTCGCCGTTAAAGGCGGCAGTGATCACGTCAAAGGTGGCATTTTTCACCGCAGCCGGGGCGCCATAGCCATGCGCCATGGACCCGTAAAGCGTGCCATTGGTATTGGCCTCGGCCAGGTCCTTGATGCCTTTTTTACCGCAATCATCGAAATCGGTATCGGGCACATCGGTACGCGCCGGGACCGAGCCTTTGACCACGTTGAAGGCCGACTGGAAGGCCGGGCTTTCAATTGCCGAGGCCATTGCCAGCTGCGCCTTCACTTTCTCTTCGCCCTTGACGTTGAACATCGCGAACTGATCAGCGTTGAAGGTGACCGCGCCCTGCGTTCCCGGGAAGCGGATACATATGAAACCCTCGCCGGGCTTTTGGCCTGCTTTCAGGAATTCACCCTTGGCCCAGTCGCCCATGATCTGCATGCCCGCTTCGCCATTGATCACCATGGCCGAAGCCAGGTTCCAGTCGCGGCCCGAGAAGTTGCTGTCCACATAGGTCCGCAGTTTCAGCAGCTGATCAAAGGCCGCGGCCATTTTCTCACCGCCAAGCGCCTCGGGGTCGAGATCGATGAAGGCCGCCTTGTAGAAATCGCTGCCCTGCGCCAGCACCAGGCTGTCAAAGATCGTCGCATCCTGCCAGGGCTGGCCGCCATGGGCCAAAGGCGTGATGCCGTTTTCCTGCATCTTGTCGAGAACGGCGATCAGCTCTTCCCAGTTGGTCGGCGCGGCCAGGCCGGTCTTGTCCAGCGCAGCCTTAGAGATCCAGACCCAATTGGTCGAATGCACATTCACGGGGGCCGCGATCCAATGGCCGTCATGCTTGGAGAATGCCTGCAGCGCCTCGGGGATGACCTGGTCCCAGCCCTCGGGGCCGGCGACTGCATCAAGGTTGCCCAGCACGCCCTGCTCGGCCCAGTCGGTGATGTCAAAACCCAGCATCTGCACTGCGGTCGGGGCGTCGCCTGCGGTCACCCGCGCCGAAAGCGCTGTCATCGCCGCCTCACCGCCGCCCCCTGCGACCGGCATGTCGATCCAGCCGATGCCCTGCTTTGCCAGATCCTCTTTCAGCACATTCAGCGCCGCCGCCTCGCCGCCGGCCGTCCACCAGTGCAGCACCTCAACATCCTCGGCCATCGCAGCCGAGGACAGCCCAGCCGTCAGCGCCAGAGCAGAGGCGAAACCTTTGGTCATCTTCCTCATCGCATCCTCCCAGATGATATGTCCCATGAGGGAACGCATTATTGAAACGTTACAAACGGGGCTGGCGTCAACCAGATTCTTTGAATCAATTCCGATGCTGCGCCGCAGAAAATAACAGCATATGCGATGGTATCAGCCGAAATCCCTGATCCTGATGGCCTGGCAAGCCGGGTTGTATCGTTGCATTTTACTGTCATAATCGCGGCCAAAGCCACAGAGGCCAAACAAGGAGGCAAAGCCCTGTCCGAATCTGCCGCCCCCCCCAGCAAAGCGGATGCCCGCAGCCCCGGCCAGGATGCAGCATCGTCGCGCCCGGCGGTCAGGTCTCGCCCGACCTTGCGCACCATCGCGGCAGAAACCGGGCTGGCGGTGACCACCGTTTCACGGGCGCTGGCGGAAGATCCGCATATCAAAGCCGCGACCCGGGCGCTGGTGCGCGCGGCGGCGGACCGGCAGGGCTATGTGCCAGACCGGGCCGCGCAGCGTCTGCGCACCGGACGCACCAGGGTCGTACAGCTGCTGCTGAACCTGGATCACGAATTCCTCGGCGTCACGCATGAGCTGATCGGCGGACTAAGCGAGGCCCTGGCCGGCACCGGCTATTCGGTCACCATCTTTCCCGATCTGATCGGCGAGGACCGCCTGGCCCGGGTGCGCCGCATCGTCGAGACCCGGCTGGGCGACGGGGTGATCTTCAACCGGACAGAGCCCTTCGACCCCCGCGTGCGCTATCTGCTGGAGCAGGGTTTCCCCTTTGTCAGCCATGGCCGCACCGAGTTTACCACACCGCATCCATGGGTTGATTTCGACAATGAGGCCTTTGCCCGCATCGCGGTTGAACGCCTGATCGCCAAAGGCCGCAAACGCCTGCTGATGATCCTGCCGCCCGCGAATTTCTCATTCGCGCAGCATCTTCGCTGGGGGGCGGTGGCGGCGGCAAAGGGGGCCGGGATCATCTGCGAGATCCCCGAGGCCATCACCCTGGACACCTCCGAGCGCGAGACCATTGCCTGGCTGCGCCACCGCCTGTCACAGCCCGATCGCCCCGATGGCATCATCGGTGTCGGCGAGGTGGCGGCGATGGCTGCGCTGGCTGCGATCAGCGATTGCGGGCTGACCCCAGGCGATCAGATCGACGTTGTGGCCAAGCGGGCCTCGGCGATTTTTGACCTGATGCGCCCGCGGATCGATACGATGGTCGAGGATCTGCGGCTGGCCGGGCGCACTATGGGCGAGACCCTCTTGCGCACCATGGCCGGGGAAGACGTCTCGCAACTGCAGGTGCTGCACCAGCCGCTGATCGAGTTCTGAGCACCACTGCCCGCCCATGCGGGCAGATTTCTGCAGGTTGTCACAAAACCTTCATGCCTGTGTTGCACTGGTCTGCGATGCTCTGCGGGCATGCCCCCGGGGAAGAAATTGACGGATAGAGCGACGACCACGCCGCTGACAGCTGACAGCAGCTGTGAGCAGGCCTTTTGCCATATCATCATCAGCTGCTGCCAGGCGATTGACCGCCAGCTGACAGTTTTCCTTGAGACCGAGAATGAAAGCGGCCCGCATAAGGCGCGGGTTGCTTTGCGCCGTCTGACCACGGCGCTGGATGCGTTTTCGCCGATCCTGCATCGCAAGCAGGCGGCGCAGGTCCGTGTCGCGGCAAAGCGGCTGTTCCGCACTTTGGGTGAGATCCGCGATGCCGATGTTTTTCTGGCCTCGCAGCGGGGAGAGAAAAAGGCGCTTGGCGACAAGGTGCTGGCGCTGCGGCGCAAAACCCGCAAAGCGCTGCGTGACAGCAAGGCGGTGGGTTTTGCGCCGGGGGTTCTGAAACTTTGCCGCTCGGGGCAGATCTTCCGCTCTGACCGCCGCAGCCAGATTCTGCGGGCCGCGCCGGTGGCGGTGCTGGCGCGGCTGGTGCTGCAGGAGGCATGGGCCGACGCGCATCGCTATGGCCCCGATCCCGGCCAGATGGGCGAAGAGGCGCGCCATGATTTTCGCAAAGATCTCAAGACGCTGCGCTATCTGGCCGAGTTTTTCGCGGGCTTTTGGCCAGGCCCCGCGCATCAGGATTTTCGCAGCCGTATGCAGGGGCTGCAGGATGGCCTGGGGGTCTTGAACGATATGGCCAATGCGCGGCAGCGGGGCAGGGCAGGTGACCCGGATGCCGAGGCGGATGCCCTGCGCAAAGCCGCGCGGATCTGGGCTGCGATCTCTGAAGAGGCCCCCTTCTGGGCCCCGCCAGAACAGCCGGCAACGGGCGAGGCCCCGCCTGCAGATAAGGATGGCGCCGACTGACAGGGCTCCACAGGAGGGCGCTACAGGGCAACAGGGCCTATGCGGTCAGGAAAACCCGCACGGTTTCCTCAAACTCACGCGGCTTTTCGGCATGCAGCCAGTGCCCGGCATCCGGCAGCTTTGCAAAGCGCGAATGCGGAAACAGCGCCCGGATCGTCTCGCGGTGTTCGGGGCGGACGTAATGGCTTTCGCCGCCGGTCAGAAACAGGGTCGGGCCGTCGAAATGCCCGGAAGTGCCGGGCCAGCCGACAATCTTCGGCATTTCCTGCAAAAGCACATCCAGATTAAGCCGCCAGACCGGTCCGCCCTCGGCCTTCAGATCCAGCGATTGCAGGAAAAACGCCCGCAAGGCTGGATCAGGCACCAGAAGGGCCAGCTGCCGATCGGCTTCGCCCCGGCTGGTCAGCCCCTGCAGCGGCAGCGCCTGCATCGCGTGGATATGGTGGCTCTGGTCATGATTATAGGCCACGGGCGCGATATCTGCGACGACAAGGCGGCGGATCAGATCGCCCCGGGTCAGCGCCAGCTGCATCGCAGCCTTGCCGCCCATCGAATGGCCCAGAAGATCAACCTTGCCACCAAGGCTTTGAATAACCTCGGCAATATCATCGGCCATCGCGGGGTAATCCTGCACCGCCATGCGCGGGCTTTCACCGTGATTGCGCTGATCGACCGCGATCACATCGCGCCGATCCGCCAGCCTGCGGGCAATGGCATTCCAGTTGCGGGCCGATCCGAACAGGCCATGCGCGATAACCAGCGGCAAAGAGCCGTCAGGGTCCGAGGCGGGGTGGCGTATCATCGCAAGCATAAGCGTTTCCATTTTGAAACGAATTGTCCAATATCCGGGCGGTTGCAGAACCGTGCGGACACAACGATACTTACATCATTTTTATAAGGACTGGAAATGAGCGCGGTCACCATTCGTCAGATGGCCGGACGGGTCGAAGAGCTGCTGGCAGAGCGTCTCGGCGCGCGCGGTGCCGACTTTGAGGCCAAGCTGCGCCACCGGGGCCGCAGGCTGCCGCGCAAGGTGCGCAGGGCCGCCGCCGACCTGGCCCAGGCCTCTGCGATGACGCATAACCCCCGCCTTCACGCGCAGCTGGATGAGGGGATCATCGCCCGCGACTATGACATTTGCCTGCGCTATTTCTCGACGCTGGCCCGTGGCTCGCGCGGGCGTGGGGCCAGGGGCCCCGGCCTTGTGTCACTGGGCCTGTCACTGCTGGTTGTGGCGGCGGCGGCTGTCGGGTTCATGCTCTGGCGTGGCCTGATCTGAGCTGACAACCCTCACGCGGTCAGCCCTTTTGGTTCTTGCAGGCCGTTTGCGCGGCATGCGGCGGTGAGGGTATTTGCCAGCAGGCAGGCGATGGTCATCGGGCCGACGCCGCCGGGGACCGGGGTGATCGCGCCTGCGACCTCGGCCGCGCTGTCATAATGCACGTCACCGACCAGGCGGTTTTTGCCGTCGCGCTCGATCCGGTTGATGCCAACATCGATCACGGTCGCGCCCGGTTTCACCATATCGCCGGTGATCATCTCGGGCCGGCCCACGGCTGCGACCAGTATATCCGCGCCGCGACAGACCGCGGCCAGATCTTTGGTGCGGCTATGCGCAATCGTCACCGTGCAGCTGTCGCCCAGCAAAAGCTGCGCCATCGGCTTGCCGACAATGTTCGAGCGCCCGACCACCACCGCATTCAGCCCCGCAAGGCTGCCATGATGGTCGCGCAGCATCATCAGACAGCCCAGCGGCGTGCAGGGCACCATCGACTTCTGCCCGGTGCCCAAAAGCCCGA
>NZ_JABJXT010000022.1 GCF_013155295.1 Pseudogemmobacter hezensis
GCAGCTGCAGTAAGAAAAAAGAAGGAGACACACCCAACCTTGACCCCAGCTTGAACCAAAATCCATAATCAGAGGTGGCTCACTTCTCGGTGACAAAACCGGCTCAGTTCCGCGTGAGATTCAACACCCATCCCTTCATTGGTGAGAAAAGGCTGACCGAGCAGCGCGGGCTCATCGAGCGGGAGTATTTGCCAAAGGCAGAGACTTCAGTCGCTTGCCTCGATGGAGATCCTGTTGGCTTCATCAGCCTTCTAGGGACCTTCATTGGCGGGATTTTCATCTCGCCAGACCGCCAGGGCCTTGGCGTTGGCCGCAAACTTATCGCTGATGCCTTGGCCCGAAAGGGGGAGCTTTCCCTTGAGGTCTACACTGAGAATGAGCAGGCCGTTCGCTTCTACAATCGCCTCGGTTTCCGCGAGGTTGCTCGCCGCGATGTCGACGATTTTGGCTTTCCGTTCCCGAATGCGACACTCAGGCAGAAGGCATGATAACAGGTCGGGTGGGGCTTCAATGCCTCGCCCGACCGCCCGCAATCCCCCCATAACGGTCTGCCGCGACGACCAGTTTGAAGGCCCTGGTCTTTCGCCCGGGGCCTTGTGGTTGGAGGGATCAGTCCCCCCTGCGGCCGTTGGGCCGCGACCAGATCGGGCTGTAGCCCTCGCCGTCCTCTTAAGCGAAGAGGCTCGCGAAGATTGGGTGCGCAAAGCTCGGATCGTCCAGCTTCAGGCCCAGATAGTCCCGGCCCTCGGTCGAGCGCTTCGGCCAGGCCGCGCCAATCTCCGCCCGGCCAACCAGGATCCCGTGCGAGGGCGCGTTCTCGCCCGTGGTCCGCAGGCCCGGGACGATGCGCACGCCCTTGGCCTGAACGCCTAAGGCGTGACGATTTCGCCGGTGTATTCGTTGCCGGTCTTCTTGAAGGTGCCGATGGTCGCCATTGAGGGCGCGGTGGGCGCCGGGCGAGGACAGGTTTAGCCCACGCAGGGCTGGGGGTGTCCTCCTGCATGCATATGTGCTAATGTGGGTATGTGGGAGATAGCGAGGTAATTGCGTGAGCCGCCTGACCATCGACATGACCGACCAGCAGCACCAAAGCCTCAAGGCGCTTGCCGCCATGCAGGGCAAGACGATCAAGCAATACGCGCTCGAACGGCTGTTCCCTGGCGACATCGACGCCGATCAGGCGTGGCAGGAGCTAAAGGCCCTGCTTGGGGATCGGATTGAATCCGGGCTGTCCGGTAAGGTCTCGGGCAAGAGCATCGACCAGATTCTCGATGAAGAACTTGCCGTGGGTGACGGTGCTTGACCTACGTCCTGACCGATGACGCGGAAGCCGACCTGCGCGGCATCGTCCGCTACACGCGGAAGGAATGGGGCGCGGCTCAGGTGCGCGCTTACGTTGCGAAGCTCAAAACGGGCATTGCCCGTGTTGCGGCCGGGCAGGGCGTGTTCAAGGAAATGGATACGCTCTATCCGGCACTGCGCATGGCTCGCTGCGAACATCACTATGTGTTTTGCCTACCGCGCGAGAACGCGCCCGCGCTGATCGTCGCGATACTCCATGAGCGCATGGACCTGATGGCGCGATTGGCCGACAGGCTCAATGATTAAGCGGCGATCCAGGGGCAGGATCGCGAAGAGGTCCTGCCTTGGGTTTCGGGGGTGTCATGAACAGAAGGGGAAGCCGATGCTGCAGGTCATTGCGCAGGATTTCATTCGGCCCGAAGCGGTCGGTATCGTCCGCCCGTTCTATGACGAGTTGGTCCGGCTGACCCGCAGGGAACCGCTGTGTATTAGCTATGAGCTGTTCGTGGATCAGAAGGACCCGGGCCATTTCATCTTTATCGAAACCTGGCCCGACCGCACGGCGCTGGACCAGCATTGCGCGACCGAGCATTTCCGCCGCCTGGTCCCGCAGATCAACGCCCACCAGCGGCAGAATGCCACGTTCATTCTGATGGACGATTTTGTCCCCGCTGGCGCAGCCGGGTAAGCCGCCGATATGTCCGCCAACCAATATCATCACCTTAGCTGGCATCACGGTATCGAACTGTTCGAGGCCGCTTTCAGCACGCAGACATTCAGCCGCCACGCACATGCGGGTTTTGCGATCGGCGCGATTGCCGAAGGGGCCGGAGGGTACGTTTGCCGCGGCGAAAGCATGGTGCTGCCAGCCGGCTCTCTGTCGCTGATGAACCCCGAAGAACCACATACGGGCCATGCCGCCGCAGGCCGGGTGCGCTACAACATGCTCTATGTTTCGGAAGCCGCCGTGCGCGAGGTGCTTGGCCTGCGCGATCTGCGCGGCTTTTCCGAGATCGCGCCGCAAGATCGCGGTTTCCAGCTTATGCGGGCCCTGGACGGCCTGGCCCGACAGTTGAACGGCCAGACCGGGCCGGACTGGCGGATGGGGGTCGAGGAAGCCGTGCATGAGGCTCTCGCCGGGGCCTTCGCCCGCCATGGCCGCGCCGAGCTTCGCCCGCCGGGGCAAGAGCCGCGCGCGCTCGCGGTGCTGCGAGAGCGTATCACCGCCGGTGTCGAGGCGGGGGAAAGCCTCACCCTTGATGATCTGGCAGCCGAGGCCGGGTTGCATCCGTCCTATCTGGTGCGCAGCATTGCCCGCGCGACCGGCATGACCCCCCATGCGCATGTGATCCACTACAGGGTTGTCTACGCCCGTCGCCTGTTGCTGGGCGGCGTGCCTGCTGCCGAGGCCGCCATCGCGGCGGGTTTCTGCGATCAGCCGCATCTCATCCGGCAGTTCCGCCGCCACTATGGCGTGACGCCCGGCGCGCTGATCCGGCATTAGAAAGGTCAATTTTGTCCAATCCTCGGCCGGATGATCCATGCCAGAGCGTTCCGAAAGAGGTGCGTTCTACATGTCGTTCAAGCCCGTCATCATCCTTGCCGAAGATTTGCCGCTCGGTCTCAAGACCAATTTCGCCGCCGTTCTCGGGATGAGCCTCGGCCAGTTGCGCCCGGAACTGGTCGGGGCCGAGACCCCCACGCAGGACGGCGTGACGCTTTCCGGCATCACCAGCGTTGCGCTGCCGGTTCTCGGCGCTCCTGCCGCCGATCTGCCGGCGCTGTTCCTTGCCGCCGAAGATTTGCCGATCCGGCTCACCTATATGCGCTCGGCGTTCGAGGCGCGGGATTATTCGGACTATACGGCCCGCATCGCCGCCGAGCCGCTGGCCGGTCACGCGCCGCAGGCGATTCTGCTTGGCGGTCCCCGCAAGGCGGTGAACCGGATTTGCGGCCGCCTGCCGCTGCTGCGCTGACCCATGCCGCCGTTCGAGACGCTTCTTGCCATGATTGGCTTCGCGCTGGCCGCTTCGGCCACGCCGGGACCCGTCAACATCGTCGGTGCGATGACCGGGGCGCGCTATGGTGCTGCGCGGGCGCTGGCCTTCGTCACCGGCGCCACCGCCAGTTTCCTCGTGCTGTTTCTTGCCTTCGGCACGGGCATGTTGGCAGGAACCGGCTGGATACTGATGCTCGCCCGGCCAATGACCGTGATCGGCAGCATCTATCTGCTCTGGATGGCCTGGGGCCTCGCACGCGATGACGGCATGGTCGAGCGCCAGGGCCTCGACCATACGCCGGGCTTCTGGTCGGGCGCACTGGTGCAGGGACTGAACCCCAAGGCATGGCTTGCGGTGTTTTCCTCGCTATCGACCTTCGTGCTGCCGCTCGCAAATCGCGGGACGGGGTTGATCGTGTTTGCCGTGCTGTTCGGCGCGATCTGCTGGCTATCGCTGGCACTATGGGCATGGGGCGGTGCCCGCGTTGGTCAAAGGAGGATGCGCCTGTTCAACCGGCTGATGGCGCTGGCGCTGGCCGTTTCAGTCGCATGGATGCTGGCCGGCACGTTCATGTGACCGCCTCTACTCCCTGCCTTTGTGGGCAAAATAGCATCCAGCAATCCCGGGCGGGCGGCCCTCACGCCAGACGCCTTGTCGTCGAACACCCGATCACAATCGGACTTACTCAGGGCAGCCCCCGCCGACTTTTCGATATGTGGCCCTCGCCGCCCTCGTCATCGAAAAGGTTCGCGAAGATCGGGTGCGAGAAGCTCGGACCGTTCGGCTTCAGGTCCAGACAGTCCCGACCCTCGGCCGGGCGCCAGGGCTGACGGCAAGAGGGACAGGGCAGGAAGCGCGATCAAAACCCGGCACGCACCTCAACGCCCCAGCGGCAGATGGAACCGGTGCTTCTGCACAGAGGTCGCGCCCATGCGGGTGTAGAACTGATGGGCATTCGCGTTCCAGAACGGCGTTTGCCATTCCAACCGCGCGGCGCCTGATGAAGCGGTGGCATCCGCCACCGCCTTGAACAGATGACGGGCTGTCCCCTGCCCCCGCTGCTCGGGCCTGACGTACAGACAATCCAGATGGCCGAACCGCTCGCCCGACCACAACGCATAGTCAAATGTCAGCGCCGCATAACCCGTCAGGCCCTCAGCCTCCGCAACCCAGATGAGCGAGGGCGGGGAGGGCATGGTCAGCAGCGCATCTAAATCGTCGGACGTGATGCTGGCCATACCGCGCTCAAAGGCGGCATGGTCGCGGATCAGGCCGAGAAGCTCCGGCGCGTCACCCGCTATGGCGCGCCGGACAAACGGGGTCACACTTCACCCATGGCAAGCTCGAACCCTTCATCCAGCCAGCCGGTGATGCCGCCGGCCATGATCTTGACCGGGCGGCCCAGCTCTGCCAGCCGCAGGGCGCCGCGCGCGGCGCCATTGCAGTGCGGGCCTGCGCAATAGGTCACGAACAGGGTGTCGTCCGGCCAGTCTGCCAGTTTGGAACGGATGATCTTGCCATGCGGCAGGTTGGTCGCCCCCGGCACATGGCCCTTGGCGAACATCGCCGGGCTGCGCACATCGAGCAGCACGAAATCGGCCCCCTTGGACAGCGCGTCATGCGTGTCCCAGCAATCGGTTTCAAAGCTGAACTCCGCGGCGAAATGCTCGCGCGCGATATCGCTGGGGGCGGCGGGAACTTGGGTGACTGCGGACTTCATGATGCACTCCTTCTGGCTCTTGCCCATATCTGGCGCCAGAGCGGCCAGCTTGCCAGATGGCATCAATGACAATATACGTAACCATTATGCCAAACACACAGCACGCCGCAACAACCGCCCCCGGCCCTCTGGTCGCAGCCCTGCTCTATGACGGGCTGTGCACCTTCGAATTCGGCATCACTGCCGAGGTTTTCGGGCTGTACCGGCCCGAAATGGGCCCGGGCTGGTATCGTTTTGTCAGCTGCGCCATCGAACCGGGGCCCTTGCGGGCGCATGGCGGGTTCACCATCACGCCAGACCGGGGCGATGACGCGCTTGATGAGGCCGACATCATTGTCGTTCCGGGCTGGAAGGGCGCGAATGTTCCGGTGCCGGAGGCTCTTTGCGCAAAGCTCCGCGCCGCACATGCCCGCGGGGCGCGGTTGATCTCGATCTGCTCTGGCGCCTTCGTGCTGGCGGCAACCGGCTTGCTCAATGGCCGGGTCGCCACGACCCATTGGCGCTATGCGACGGCGCTGCAGGACCGCCATCCCGAGCTGACGGTGGACGCCTCTGTGCTCTATCGGGCGGAGGGTCGGATCTTCACCTCGGCCGGCAGTGCGGCGGGGATTGATCTGCTGATCGCCACCGTGCGCGATGACTTCGGCTCTGAGGCCGCGAATTCCGTTGCACGGCGCCTGGTCGTGCCGGCCCATCGCACCGGCGGGCAGGCGCAATTTCTGGAACGTCCGGTTCCCGAGCGTCCAACGGGCGAGATCGCTCCCCTTCTTGACAAAGTCCGTGAAACTCTCGGTCAGGACTGGACCACGGCGACGATGGCCGCCGCCTCCGGCATGAGCCTGCGCACCTTCTTGCGCCGCTTTCACGAGGCCACCGGAGTCAGCCCGGGCCTGTGGCTGGTCTCTGAGCGGATCGAGGCGGCCAAGGCGCTGCTGACAAAACAGACTTTCGGCATTGATGTCATCGCCCATGCAGTGGGCTTCGGGTCCGGCCACGCACTGCGAAAACAGTTCCGCAAATCAACAGGACTGACACCGACGGAATACCGGTCGCGATTCCTCTACCATTCTGCTGGATGAGGCCACCGGCAGCAGTTCAGGGAAGCGATAGAACGTGATCTCGATGATCGACGGCTTCACGCGGCCCACCGCTGCAGAAGCGCCAAGTGTGCAGCATCGCGCCAGAACGGATCGACCAGGCGCCCTTCGGTCGCGGCCGCCCGCCGGCGCAAACCACTGGCTTCGGCATGTTTGCCCGAATCGGCGAGATGCTGCGCCTCCGTGCGTTGCCTGCAGGCCAACGCAACCACCGCCCGCACTTCAGCATCGCTTGCGACGGGCTGAACCCAGGTCACGCCACCATTCGAAACCTCGCCAGTCATCACGAGCCCCTGAGCGGCATCAATCACCGCGATCAGCTGTGGCGTGAAGCCGAGCGCGGGATCATCGCCACAGGTAATGTCGCCGCTTCCAAGGCGCGTTGACACCAGCATCATCGCGTCCACGAGGCTGTCACAGGTGCCGAGACAGACGAAACGCTCGAAGGCCCACTGAGCAAGATCCGGATCGAGATAGCGCGCCTCACCGGAACAGGTGACAGTCAGAGGAGTGCGCTGCGCCAATTGAAGCCGCGCAAGAGCCTGGCTGATCAGCACCCGTCCGGCGGATCGAAACCCTTCAGTTGAGCCAGAATAGGGCATCGCGGTATCTCCACGACGAGCAGCGGAAGCCTCTCTCCCACCTCAAGACCCGTCGCTTTACCCCGCCCCCACCTCTCCCTCCGGGCCGCGCACCAGGCGCGCGCGGCCGAGATCATCAGAACCGACAGTCAATCATCGCCATCGGTCAGAACTTGATGCCGCGTGGGATCGACGACGAACCCGAACAGACCGGGTTCATACTCAGCCGACGGGATGAGGAAGCGGCGGCGCTCGACGCCCGGTCCGCGTTGCCCGCCCGGTGTCGCGGTCGTTTCCACGAAACCGGAAAATCGATCCGAACTGACCGCCGCGATCACGATCCAGTCCCCGGCATGCTGACGCTCGAAGATCTGGCGATCCCGCTCCCGGGATTCGCCGGACTGAAGGGCGCGACCATGAATAGCCTCCCAGGCCTCTGGCCAGTGATTGCGCAGCGTCTCGTCGGCCAGCCGTTGTTCATAACCTGTGAAGAGATCCGGAAAAGCCTGCGCTACCGCCGCCCATTCGGCGTCTTCCTCGTAGAACCCAGAGGAGGATCGCAGCAGCGGATGCACGCGGTCGTTCTGCTCAGCCGCAAGCTGGAACCCGCCATGCCCGACCGTGGAATGGCAGAGGACGCCTTCTCCATAGATCATCGCGCTCTGTGATGGCCCCCATGGCGTATAGGCCCGAGAGCCAACCTCACGCCGCCCGAGTGCCGCACGCTCACGCTGGTGTTCGGCATTCTCGGCGACCAGCGCCCGAAACGCAGCCTCGTCGGCCACATCACCGGAATGACCGTAGAAGTCACCACGTCGCCAAGTGTCGAGCGGGCGAGAAAGCCGCCAGCCCGTCGCCAGGAAATGCCGCCCTTGACGGGTCGGCACCATGGCGAAGGCAGTGCCACCAACACGGGCGACGAGCAGGTCGTCGGCGCTGCGCCCAAACTCGATAACGGGGAGCGGCCGGGAGGGAGAAGCGGGGGTGATCGGAACCGTGGTGTTCATTCTGCTACCGCCTCCACCGCGTCGATGTACTCGCCATTCAGAACGGCGGTCAGCCATTCATGTGTGCTGATCCAGCCGATGCTCTTGCGTGCGCCAAGGTCGATGACATGCGCCCCGCCACCGAAAGCCTCGACCCTGGGGCGAGAACAGGTATTGGCATAGTCGAACCCCCAGAGGCCGGTGAGGTTCAGCTCTTCGGCAAGGCGCAGCACGAAGTTGATGACGCCCTCGACGTCGCCCTGATCATCATCATGGATCCAGAGTTGCGAGCCGCTCGGCCCGTCTTGCTGGACGAGATCGAAGCCGTTGAACGCAAGCTCGTCGGCATCCGCCTCTTCGGCGCGCAGGCGGAGGAACAGTGCCATCGCCTTGGCGGCATTCTCAGGCGAACCCGCATCGAGCAGACAGGAAAAGTGCGTGTAATAGTCAGCCATGACAGGCTCCTTGTCAGAAATGGAAAACCCGGCACGAGGCCGGGACTGGTCGGGATTGGACTGAAGGAAAGGGTCAGGTTCCCGGGGATCTGGGAGAGCCTTGCGACGCTGCCGCCGCATGGGCGGCCAGCATCTGGCGGTAGAAGCGCCGCCGGGCGAGCCTGAGGCCGGGATCCATGCGGATAGTGGAATGGAACGCATGTGCAGCGGCGCGCAGAACCGTGAACGCGGTGGCATCAGCGGTCAGGCCGAGAAGGGAGCAGAACGGATCAGGGGCCGGTGTTGGTGCCACAGGCAAAGGCTCGACCTCCGCCTCGATTTTCGGCGTGCGCCCCATCCAGGGTTCAGGACGGATCGCCCGCGCCCAATCGGCGAAGCTCGGGATATGGCCGAGATCCTCGCGGACATGCTGTTCGCCAACCCATCGCGTCGGGATCACCCGGCCCGAGGAGAGCGCCAGCGTTTTGCCGAACACCGTCTCCATGAGAAAGATGCCTTCGGCATGGTGGCGCAGCGCGCGATGCCGAAAGTCGGACAGGATCAGTTTCGAGGTATCGAACCAGCTATGCAGGTCGATGAAGTCGTCCACTGTGCCGCCCCATTTCTTCACCGAGGACAGGGCGTGATGATAGGGATGTGCCATGTTCCCAGCCCTCAGAACGTGTGGTTGAATTGCTCGGACGAGGTGAACCGTTCGTTGTAGTCGAGCAGGATCGTCCCGGCCTCGGCGTCGAAATGGAACTCCCCGAAAGCGCCATCGCAGTTCTCCCAGCCGCCATGGCAGTCGGAGAGGAGGTCATACGCCAAAGTCTCGACGGCCTCCGAGAGCGACATGCTGCTGGTCGAAATCTCGCTGATGCCCCAGCTGACCTGTGCGAGCGTGATTTCCGTGTCCGGCATCGGCACCGCGGTATCGCCGCAGCGGGCGTCGATGTCTTCGACCTGCCCGCTGTCGCCGGCACCATCGAAGGTGACGATGATCTCGGTGATCCCGGCAGCGCGCATGGCCGCGAACAGGGTCTCCTTGTTCGCGGCCATTGCCGTGGTGCTGAGCGTCTGATGCGCCAAGCGCGAGGCATCAAATTGCGCCATGGCGGCCGCCAGGCTGACTTCCGGGGTGGCTGCAATCTCTTGAGTCATGGGACTTCTCCTGAGAGCGAGTGGACAGGTGAAGCCGACCGGCGCGCTCTCTGGGACCGGAAGGCTCGCCCTTCCCGGATCCCTCCTCGACCTCTCCCGTGCCGGGCCCCGTCCGGCTCGTTTGCACGGCGCGCGCCAGCGTTGGCGCGGACGCCCCGGTGGACGGCGCGGCCCGCCGCGCAGGCCCCCCGAAGGGGGTGAGGCGCTTGCGCGCCTCACTGCCACGGGTCGATCTCGAGGGCGATGAGGGTCTCATCGCCATCATATTCATCGGCGGGCATGGCGGCATGGCTGCCATCGCCGGCCTGAAACACGACAATCGAGACCATCAGCGTAGCGGCGAGGCTGGCAGCGTATGCGGTGGCATCCTTCTTGGACATGGGACTGGCTCCTGTCTTTGGAGACGAGGGACCATCCCCCGCTCAACAGGCGCCCGAAGTGTCTGACCGGATCTGCAATCACCCGAGGGCGTTCGGGCCTCTTGCCCGAATCCCCGAGGGCGGCACGCAAAGCGTCAAGCCGACCCTTTACGGGTTGATTTCAAAGAAACGGATCGGACCAAGGTTTGCGAATGGAAGCGGGGATGGGGCTTTGGCTCTGACAGGGGCCGTGTCCAGTGACGGGATGCCTCCGCTGCCGCCGGCCTTGGCGCTTCGCTGATCAAGGTTGCCGACTTTCTTCAGGCCAGATCGGAGATCTGCACCGCGCCGGCAATGAATAGGGTGGTTTACAGCGGATCCCTGACTGACCCCTGGCACACGGCGTAAGCGCCGAGCCCGGACGGCCGAACACACCCGCTCGCTACCGCTGTCCGCAACTGCGACAATCTCGGTCTGAACAAGAGTCAGGGCGCGGTAGATCGCGCACTTGATTGGAAGAAAAACATAGCCTATTTTCTGACACATGAAGACGGCATCCGCCTCTGTTCCCGATCGGATCATGAAGCGTGTCCGCGCAAGCGGACGCGGCAGCGTCTTCACGCCCAGCGACTTTCTGGACGTGGCAGCCCGTGGCGCAGTGGATCAGGCGCTTTCGCGGCTGGCCAAGACCGGAGACCTCCGGCGTCTCGCCCGCGGCCTCTATGACTTCCCCAAGATCCATCCGAAGCTCGGTGCCCTGGCCCCCTTGCCCGACAATGTGGCCAAAGCCCTCGCTCGCGAAACAGGATCAAACCTGCAGATTGATGGTCCGCAAGCTGCCAATACGCTCGGCCTCTCGACGCAGGTCGCGGCGCAGAGCCGTTGGCTGACGGATGGGCCTTCGCGCCGTGTTGTGCTCGGGAAGCGGGTGATCGATCTTCGCCATACGTCGCCCAAACATTTGATTGCCCCCGGCAGCCCGGCCGGAACGGTCGTTCAGGCCCTGCGCCATGTAGGTGCTGCACGGGCCTCTGACGTGATGCACGCGGCCAGCCGTCACCTCTCGGCCAGCGACAAGAAGCTTCTCGCCAGGAATGCGACGCAGGCACCGGCGTGGATGCGGGCAACCCTGCTCTCGATTGCCGACCCAAAACCTTCAGGGTCCGGCGCGGGAGCCGCTCTTGGATAAGGTTGCCCGCCTGTCGGCCGCGGACCGTGCCGCACTCTTTGGCGAAACCGCCGCCGGTCGCGGTGTCGCCAACACGATTATCGAGAAGGACTTCTGGGTTTGCTGGACCCTGCGGCGGGTTTTCTCGCTTCCGCCCGGGGAAACCGCATCGCTGGTGTTCAAAGGCGGCACCTCGCTGTCCAAGGCCTATGACGCGATCCATCGGTTCTCCGAGGATATCGACCTGTCCTTTGACCGGGCAGAACTGGGCTATGGCGGCGAACGGGACCCCGAGCAGGCGGGGCTTGGAAAGAACAAAGCGGCGAGGTTGATCGCGGATCTGGTAACGGATGTCGAAATGCATGTTGCGGAGCGACTGCTTCCAGCGCTGCAAACAGAATTCGCGCGCCATCTGGGTGATCCCGCCGATGGTGGCTGGTCGCTCGAGATAGACCCGAATGACGCGCAGACCGTGAATTTGCATTATCCGCCTGCCTTCGGCGGCACGGATTATGCGGGCATGTCCTACATCACCCCCCGCGTGAAGCTCGAATTCGGGGCGCGTGGAGACCCATGGCCAACTGAGGAGAAGGTGATCCGGCCCTATGCGGCTGAGGATTACCCTGACTTCTTCGACGAGCCTGACACGAAGGTCACCGTCCTGTCTGCCCGGCGCACCTTCTGGGAAAAGGCGACCGCACTCCATGCCGAGGCGCATCGCCCTGTCGGATCGCCGACACCTCAGTATTTCTCCCGACATTTCTATGATCTGGCGATGCTGCTCGAGACCGAAGAAGGAGCCGCTGCATCGCGGGACTTCGAGCTTCTGGCGCAGGTGGCGCACCACAAGGCCATCTTCTTCCGTTCGGCATGGGCAAGCTATGATCTGGCCAAGCCCGGCACGTTGCGGCTTCTGCCTGGCGAGGACCGGGTCAAGGATCTGCGGACGGACTACAAGGCCATGGCGCCCATGATGTTCGATACGAAGCCGCCGAGTTTCGATGACATCCTCGCCCACATCCGGCGTTTTGAGGATGACGTGAACGCCTGATCCGAGATCCGCCCGAGGGCCTTTCCGCGCTGGCGAGGCCAAAGGCCCCGGTCTTTCGACCGGGGCCTTTGGTTGGCGGGATCAATCCCCCCGGTTGCCGTTGGGGCGCGACCAGATCAGGCTGTAGCCCTCGCCGTCCTCGTCATCGAAGAGGTTCGCGAAGATCGGGTGCGAGAAGCTCGGATCGTCCAGCTTCAGGCCCAGATAGTCCCGGCCCTCGTTCGAGCGCTTCGACCAGGCGGCGCCGATCTCCGCGCGGCCCACCAGGATCCGGTGCGTCGGGGCCTTGTCGCCCGTGGCCCGCAGGTCGGGGACGATGCGCACGCCCTTGGCCTGCACGCTCAGGGTGACGATTTCGCCGGTGTATTCGTTGCCGGTCTTCTTGAAGGTGCCGATGGTCGCCATTGTCTGTCTCCATTCTCTCGTGTTCGGGCCCGCTCCAGTGCGGCCTCGATGGCGATCGACAGGCCGAGGACGACGACCGGCGCAGTCCCGCCCGGGACCCTGACAGCACAGGCAGGGCTTTCTTGCCTCGCGAGGAATGGGCGAAGCCCAGGGGAAGAAAGTTCAACGACGCTGTTGCGCCGAGACGTCGAAGCGCGGCTTCCGCGCTGGTCTTCGGCCAGATCAGCCCATCACAGAGGACGCATGCGAGCGGTCCCGTCACTCCCCGGAGAGACAGGAGACAGCGGCGATCCTGAAGGAACCGGCAGGAAGACCCGACAGGCAACCACCGGCGATGATCACCCAGGCTGCGAACAGGCCAGTGCGCACCCTTCCCCGCCGACCTGCCGCCACGGGCAAGGCGCTGCACCAGATCGGATACTGGCTGGGCCACCGGATCGGCACCTGCCGCCCGAGCGCTCGACCGGGACGAGGGACAGGGCAGGAAGCGCGATCAGAGCGCGCCACCGATCCGCGAGACCCACGATCAAAGAGGCCGGAAGGAGAGAAGGACTGATCCCTTCACCGCTAGGCCACCGGGGGGAAAGACGCCAGCCAATGGCCAAGATCGAAAGACCGGGGTGACCGCTTACCCTTCAGTTCTTGACGGCGAACCGGCCCCTGCGCATGGTCCGCGGCATGGAAAGCTCAGACAATTTCTCGACGTGCCTCGTGCTCAACACGGTCTCGGCAGCCCGCATCCTTTTGCGGCGCTATGACCAGCGGCTGAAGATACATGGGGTGACCGTGCAGCAGTTCGCCCTGCTCTCTGCCATCCGGTTCCACCCCTCCTCGCCGGTCGCATCCTTTGCGCAGAAGGTGGCGCTCGATCGCACAAGCCTGACGCGAAGCCTGGATCTGCTTGAGAGAAAAGGCCTAGTGCGCCGGTTGTCAGGAAGCGGGAATGCGCGGCTTTGCGCCTTGTCCGAGATCGGCGACCGGCTGCTTGATACACTGCGCGGTGAATGGCAGGCGGCGCAGAGTGAACTGCTTTCCCGCGTGTCAGCAGAGGAGGCCGCGACCTATCTGCAGGTCGCGCGCGCCCTTTCCGAGGAGTGATCGCACCACAAGTGGGTTGAGCGCGGACCGTGTTGTGTATATGCACAGTGCAAATACACACAAAGGACACCCATCATGCAGGATCCGATTGTCGTCACTGGTCTTGGGGCGGTCACACCGCTTGCCGCGGGAGTCGAGGCCAGTTGGCGGCGCCTGCTGGCCGGTGAAAGCGGCATCCGCCTGAATGACCGCTTCGACACGGACGGCTGGAAGTGCCGCATCGCAGGCCTCGTGCCTTTCAAAGCCGAAGCTAAGGATGGCTTTGACCCCGAGGCCGCGATGTCGCCGCAAGAGCTGCGCAAGACTGACCTCTTCATCCATTACGCCATGGCGGCCGCCGATGAGGCGCTGCGTCAGGCCGGGTGGCATCCGCAGGATCAGGCCGCGCGTGCCCGCACGGCTACCCTGATCGGCACCGGGGTCGGTGGCGTGCCCGCCATTACCGGCGCTACAGATACCATCCGCACCGCAGGCGTCCGCCGCCTGTCGCCCTTCGTCGTGCCGTCTTTCCTTCCGAACCTCGCGGCGGGCCAGATCTCGATCCGCTATGGCTTTAACGGGCCTTCGGGCGCGCCGGTCACCGCCTGCGCGGCTTCGGCCCAGGCCATCGGCGATGCGATGAGGCTGATCCGCAATGGCGAGGCCGATATCGCGCTCTGCGGCGGGGCAGAGGCCTGTGTCGATCCGGTCGCCATCGGCGGCTTCACGGCGGCGCGAGCGCTGTCTTTCGGCTTCAACGATGACCCGGCTCAGGCATCGCGCCCTTTCGATGCGGCGCATGAGGGTTTTGTGCTGTCAGAGGGCGCGGCAATGCTGGTGATCGAGCGGCTGAGCCATGCGCAAAAGCGCGGCGCGAAGCCGCTTGCCGTGCTGTCGGGTTATGGCACCACCACGGACGCCCATCACGTCACTGCCGGTTGGGCGGACGGACGCGAGGCCGCGCGTGCAATGGACATGGCGCTGTCGATGGCAGGAGTCGCCCCTGCTGAGGTCGGCTACGTGAATGCCCATGCCACCTCGACCCCGGTCGGCGACGCGGCGGAGCTGTCGGCGCTGACCAAAGTATTCGGTGCGCAGGGCGGCAGGGTGCCGGTCAGTTCGACGAAATCGGCAACCGGACATATGCTGGGGGCTGCAGGGGCGGTGGAGGCGGTCTTCTCGGTGCTGGCGCTGCGCGATCAGGTGCTGCCTGCAGGGTTGAACATCACCGATCCTGCGGAGGAGGCGGAGGGGTTCGATCTGGTGCGCGGTGCCGTGCGCAGCGCCGAGGTGAACCACGTCCTGTCAAATGCCTTCGGCTTTGGCGGCGTGAACGCGGCACTGGTCTTCAGCCGAGCCGGGGCCTGATATCACCCAGCTCGGTCCTGCGAGGATTCCCGCAACGGCCGAACGCTCCCTAAGCTGATCTAACCAGAATATACACAAGTCTTCGGCCCAAGGGGGCATAGCTTCAACGGCAACAGAAGTGCCATCCCGGGGCTCCTCCCAGGGCAAGCACCGCTCTTCGGGCGGGTTACTGCGATCTTCGGTGAAGATCGTGTCGATATCGATCGAACGCGACATGGTGACGTGCTCCAAAAGAAAAGCCCGGTCACGAGGACCGGGCAGGCTGGATTGAGAGGGTGCAGGGCGGCCGAAGCCGCCCCACGTGAAGATCATTCAGCAGCGATGCTTTGCGCAGACATCTGCTCCTCGTCTTCGGCGGGCTCATCGTCCTCGCCGTCACCCGTAAGGAAGTCAGGCAAGGTTTCCGCTTCAACACTGCCGGTATCCGCCGCTTCTGCGATGTCATCCTGGGCGTCCATCCTCAGCGGCTCCGGCAGCCAGCCACTGCCTGCCAGCAGCCGTTCGGCCTCCGTTGCCATCTCGCCCTTCTTCAGATGGCCGATGAGTTCCACCGCCTGTTCGCCCACTCCTTCACGCACCGCCTCGAGGATGCGCGCCTTGGTCACGCGGCCGAGGTAATTGGCAACCGTCGGTTTCCAGCCGGACTCGACAAGATCGAGACCGGTCACGCGCGCGAGGCGATCGGCCTCATGCATGCGCCGGTCCAGGCCATGCTGGCTGATGCCATTGCCGCTATAAGGGTTGGGACGCTCGTAGAGCGCGTTGACCCCGAAGCTGAGGCAATGTGCCAGCAGCGCCTGGCGGCTCGCCTCGTCCAGAGCGTGCAGCCAGCCCCAGAGCCGATCGGCGCCATCATCGAGCGGGATATCCGCCCGCCATGCCGCATGGCGCTCGTCGATGGCCTGCGCCGGGATCGAGTCGCCAAGGTCAGGAGCCTGCACCGACAGATGCACTTCGCTGACGCGGGCCTGCAGCGCATTACCCGAACTGCGGATGCCGAAGCAGTCTAGCACCAGCCGGTGCAACAGCGCGGTCATCGCAATGCGCGGGTTGTTGGCCACGGCATCGCGCAGCGCGAGGGTCCGATGCGCCGTCAGTTCGATCACCAGGCGTTCAGGCAGCGGTTTGATCGCCTCACCCTCGTCTTCCTCCTCTTCGGGTGCTGTGGCCGGCTCGCCCCCGAGGGTGATCACCGTGCGCTGATGATGGGCCTCCGGCTCAGCGCGTTGCAGCACTTCGCCTGTCTCGGGATCGACGATCTCGGGCTCCGGTTCCAACGGTGCTTCATCCTCGGCCCGAACATAGCCGCGCTCGATCAGCAACGTGCCATCGACATCGAGGCTGATGAAGACCCCGGCCCGCGCCATCTGCGCCGGATCGTAGATCATCGGCCGCATCTCGAAGGCGCCGAGGGTCTTCTCGATCTCGCCCAGCCGGGAATCAACCTCATCGGGATATTCGTCCGCCTGCGAATACTCGGCCTCGAGCTGGTCGTATTCGTCGCGCAGCGCCTCGCGGGTGGCACGCTCATCTTCGGTCAGGTCGACCGTAGTGCCGATCAGCTGCCGCATGCCATAAGCGTGGCTATAGGGGAAGCTGACCGCGACCTCGATCCATTTCCAGCCCTCGGCGGCGATGGCCTCGGCCTCGGTCTTCAGCTTCTCGTTCACCAGCCGCTCGAGCAGCGCCGGATCCTGCAGCCAGCCGCCATCGTCCTGCTGGAAGAGGTCGCGCAGCATATAGCCGCCCGCCGCCTCATAGGCCGCGATGCCGACGAAGGTGACGCGCTTGTCGGAGGCCCGCACCGTGGTCTCGGTCAGCAGGCGCCGGATCTGATAGGGCTCCTTCGACCAGCTGTCTTTCACCGCATCCCAGACCTGCACCTGGCGGTCATGATCCGAGGAGATGGTGAAGGCCATCAGCTGCTCGAGCGTCATGCCATCTTCGGCATAGATCTCGAGCATCGCCGGCGCGACCGAGACCAGCCGCAGGCGCTGTTTGACCACCTTGGAATCGACGAAGAAGGCGGCCGCAATGGCCTCCTCGGTCATGCCCTTCTCGCGCATCGCCTGGAAGGCGCGGAACTGGTCGACGGGATGCAGTGGCGCGCGTTCTATGTTCTCGGCGAGCGAGACCTCGTCAATCAGCACTTCGTCGGATGCGTCGGACACGATGCAAGGAACCGGTGCAGTCTTGGCGAGGCGCTTCTGCTTCACCAGCACTTCCAGCGCCCGGAAGCGGCGGCCACCGGCGGGCACCTCGAACAGGCCCGTCTCGGTGCCATCCTCACCCAGAACCGGGCGCACATGCAGGGACTGGATCAGACCGCGACGGGCGATGGACTCGGCCAGTTCATCGACCGAGATGCCAGCCTTGACGCGTCGGACGTTGGACTGGCTCAGCACCAACTTGTTGAAGGGGATGTCGCGCGAGGACGACAGGGTGATCTTCTGAACGGCAGTGGCCATGTCAGATACTCCGAGGACGGGCGCCGGCGAGACCCTCTCTCCGGCTACCAACCCGTCATGGAAACCCCCTCCCCTCTCTCCCTCTTCTGCCCGCCGGATCGGTAACGCCTGAGAGCATGATGACCGTCTCGAGCATTGATTTGTCCCGGATTTCCTTGGCCGGAAGTCTGACCTGTGCAACAACAAGACGATCCCGCCATGCGCCAGATCTTCCCTGTCAGCCAAAAGGAATGGTCATGTATCATCACATCCTGATTTCCACCGATGGATCGGAAACCGCCACCAAGGGCCTCGACCACGGATTGACGCTGGCCAAGACCCTCAGTGCGAAAGTGACCATCGTGACCGTGACGGAAGCCTTCCCGGTCTATGCGGCGGCTGCCGGTGGTGCATGGGTTGCCCCCATCGAGGTCAGCGGTGGGTTCGAGGAAAGCCAGAAGGAACTGGCAGATGGCATCCTGAAGACCGCGAAGGAAGCGGCGGACAAGATCGGCGTGGTGGCCGAGGTTCTTCACGTCCCGAATGCCCAGCCTGCCGAGGCGATTGTCGAAACGGCGAAAGCGCGGGATTGCAGCCTGATCTGCATGTCCTCGCACGGCCGACGGGGTCTCGGGCGTCTGCTACTCGGCAGCCAGACCGCAGAAGTGCTGGCGCATAGCCCGGTGCCGGTGCTGGTCGTCCGCTGAGGGCGAGTTGATATGCCTGCGCTGCGAGATGACCTGATGCCTGACACGCCGCCATCTCCGGAGCCGTGCGTTGTCCGACGATGACCTGCCATATTCATGGCTCGACCTTCTGCGCGAGGCTGAGGGTCGGCCAGAAAGTACCCTGTCCCTGATCGGCCCCGAAGCGGATCCGGAGACCGAGCAGGTTGCCGAGCGCCTGACGGATCGCGGGCTGTTCCGGGTGGTGAGCGCGAAACGCTACCAGCTGACTGATGCGGGGCGCGAAGCACTTGCCCGGTCGCCCCGGTCAAAGCTACGCAACATCACCAGCAAAAGAGGCTGGTTCAGCAGGCTGTTGTCCCGTCGGTAATGCCGTGCGTGCAGACAAGGCGACATACCCTTGGGCGGCATCCCGCCCAAGGATCACCGCAGATCCTTGCGAGCAGAAGACGTGCGCCCTACCTCCTGGTCGGACGAAGATGCCAGCGACAACAAGAACATATGGGCATGCTGACAATGCGCTATCTGCTTGCATATTACTCCGGGACCACCAGCCAATGGCGGTGCCTCGACACCGATCTGCTGCCGCAGCAGATCGACAGAGCCGAAGATCTGCCAGCGGCGCTGGAAAACGCACCGATGATCGCGCTTTCCTGGATGTTGGAGCGCCGCGCATTTGGCAGCTATCAGGCGGCCGGAGCCGGCAAGAACGATGCATGTGTGATGGTCTATGAACTGGAACCATCGGCCGCGTCACCCCTCGGCAATGGCAATGACTATGTCGGCCCCTGGCTGGAAATGTTCATGCAGGCGAACGAGCCGATCGGAACAATCGCCCTCGCGGCAAGAAAGCCGATACCAGAAGAGCCAACTATCAGCGCACTCCGGCAACTGGCGAGCACCCCGCTGCAAGCCACAGATGAGGCATGCCAGCAGACCATGGACCGCATACGTGATTACGCTCCGTCTGCGGCAGAACACGCCGACGCCACGCCAGCAGCAAAGAAGCAGGAAACGGCTTGAACAGCCGAGTTGCGCGAGATTCAAGATTCCGATTCTGCGCCAAAGCTGACATGGTCATCGGGATCCAACAGGAGCGACCCATATGACCACGATCAACGATATCGCCGCCAAAGTCGCGGAAGAGAATGGCCTGACCAAGGCTCAGGCCAAATCCGCCGTCGAGGCGGTCTTTAAAGCCGTGACCGACGCCGCCCTTGCCGGCGAAGAAACCTCGATCCCGGGCTTCGGCAAGTTCAAGGTCAAGGAAACCGCCGAACGCGAAGGCCGCAACCCGGCAACCGGCGCAACCGTGACCATTGCTGCCTCAAAGAAGCTGGCCTTTACGCCTGCCAAGGCCGTGAAAGACGCGTTGAAAGCGTAAGGCCACAAGCAGAACAGGCACCTCTGCTGCATGCACAGGTTTGCCCTTGCAGCAGAGAGCTGTATCGCTCTCAGCCCTTCTCCTTGAGCCACTTCCGAATCCGGACTCGCGCATTGGCGTAGGGAGAAGACGTATTGAACTGGATCATCCGGCCCTTCGTCCATTTCCCATACCAGGGCCGACCGTAGAGTTCGGCGTCGGACCGTGCGGAAATCGTGTCGACCAGCCGGATCTTGGCCTCGTTCAGGCGTGCCAACAGACTGGTCCAATCCAAAGCCTCATGATCCCGGTAGAACTTCTGGGCCAGCAGACCGAGTTCATTCCATTTGAACCCGGCCTCGGGAAAATCGACCGGCTCACCCCGGTCATCTCGATCCAGCCACTTGAGCACCAAATCGTTCCATCCGATCAGATACGCCACCAAGTCGGCTGGGCTCATCATGGTCCCCGCAACGTGCCCCGCGAGTGATGCTTCCCTTACACGGTCAGTTGGCACTCTCGCGAGATCGGCGGTGAGGCGATCATATGTCGTCGCAATCGCCGCCATGAGTTCGGCTTTTGAACTGGGAACCGCCATCCGGCTCTTCTCCGTCATCCATCTACAATTCTTCACAGTACATTTAACTGGCGATACAGGTGAAGGATGGCAAGCCAGACCCGCCCGGTGAGTATTTGGCGACCTGTCGCTCAGAGATCACCGCGGGCACGCAGGCTGACCTCCCGCCCTGCCCCGACGATGATATGGTCGTGCAACGTGAGGCCAAGTGTCTTGCAGCCCTTCTGGATCTCCTTTGTCATCTTCAGGTCGGCTTCCGAAGGCTCGGGATCACCACTGGGATGATTGTGCACGAGGATCAGCGCCGACGCGTTCATCAGCAGGGCGCGCTTCAGAACCTCACGCGGATAGACTGGCACATGATCGACAGTTCCGACCGAGACCCGAACATCTGAAATCAGCCGGTTCTTCCGGTCCAGGTAGAGTACGTGGAAGCATTCGACCTCACCGCGCACGGCCAGAGCACAATAGTCCAGCACAGCCTGCCAGGAGGTCAGCATCGGGTTCTGGTTGAAATAGCGCGCAAGAATCTCACGCGCCTCAAGGATGACGGTCTGTTCCTGCTCAGTCATCGGCCCGGCCTCCGGGCCCGCCGACAAGCCTTGCGCCCCCATCGTCGTCATCATCTGACACGACGAACTGGAATTCCTGCGTGATGAAGTCGTTGAGCCGGATCGCCAGCTCCATATTCGTGGCAACCGAAAGGCCAAGTGCCATGAAGGCGGCGTAAACAGCGGTATCCACTTTTTCGTCGAAGGTTTGCATCAAGAGTCTCCCGGAATGAGAAGCCCTCCGCCCGCATCTATGAGACCACGAGCGCTTGGGCCGGGAATGGGAAGGGACGCGGCAACCGAGGACCTGCAGCCGGGCTACCGCGTGATGATGGGAAGAATGAGTGCGCGACTGGTGTCAGCCCGCGCGCTCGAGCAACTTCTTGGCCTTGCCCTCCAGCTCAAGCCGGGTGTCCTGCTGGGTCTTGTCCCGTGCGAGGCGCGTGATCCCCTGAACAAAGTCAAAGATGCTCTCGGCCGGGCGGCCCTCCTCCACCAAAACCTTGTCGATGATCTTGCCCGCCTCGAACTTCGAGAAACCGCGCTTGCGCAGGAAGGTCTCGCGGTCCTCATCCGTCCGGGCCACGATCTGCTGACGGGCCGCCTTGATCCCGTTGATGAACCCCGATGGCGAAGAATTGGCAAAGCGGGTCAGCGCCGGTGCCGCCTCATGCGCGAACCGCGAGGCAGCATATTTCGAATGGCGGATGGTGATCTCCTGGAATTCTTCCTGCCCCCAGATATTTCGGTTTTGGCACACGGCGCGCAGGTAGAAACTGGCAATCCCGAGGGTCTTGGCCCCGACCTCCGAGTTCCAGCAGTAGAAGCCGCGGAAGTAGAGATCCGGCGATCCATCCGGAAGCTTGCCCGCCTCGATCGGATTGTGGTCGTCCACGAGGAAGAGGAACACATCGCGGTCCGAGGCATAGAGCGTGGTCGTGTCGCGGGTGATGTCGACGTCCGGGTTATAGACCCCGGTCGACCAGTCGAGCGTACCCGGCACCTTCCAGCGGGTATCACCGGTGCCGTTGCCCGCGATGCGCTGCACGGCCTCGACCAACTCATGGTCATAGATCCGCCCGTAATCCGGGCCGGTCACCGCGCGCAGCTCCGTCCTGCCGTCTTCGGTCTCGAAGGTCTTGATCTGCTCGGCCCTGTGACCCGAGAGACCATACTGCAGGTTGATCCCGGCCAGAGGCGCGGGCAGCTGACGCAGATACGACGCCGGCGCACCGACTAGGCTGGCGAGTTGACCGAAGGCCCAATGGGTCGGCGCCAACGGCGCATCCGCCTTCGGCAGGATCAGTTGCAGCCGTTCGGCATTGTCGCGGCTGGCCTCGACATGGATCTTTGCCGTCTCGACGATACGGGAGGTGCTGCGCTCCGAGCGCGCCTTGACCGAGGCCCAGAGATCATCGAGCGAAAGATAGCGCTCATCATCGGGCCGGTTGAACCATTCGGACGACACCCGGCCGTTACGCTCTCCCCGGCTGACATCCACCTTGTAGCCACCGCGCGACGGTCGCGCGGGTTCCAGAATCTGCATAGTGTTCATGGTAGTCACTCCGCGACGAGCCGCCGGAGGCCTCTCCTCCAGCCCGGACCCGTCACGGGAAACCCACCCGCTCTCTCACTCTGGATCCGACAGGGCTGCCGTCACCAGTATCGGCCGCACAATCCTTCCCGGATCATCACTGCAGCCAGGTCGCGTCCATCGGGCAAAGTGCAGCGTCCGATGCTACGATCATAGCTGGTGCGGCCGTTCAGCGCGCAGGTGAGGGACTGTCCAGCAGTCAATTCCCGCAGCCGACGGGTCGCCACCTGACCCTCTTGTGTCTCGCGCTCGGCACAGTCCAGTGACCCAAACCGGACCGGGACACCAACCACCTCGATCGTATCGCCATCACGAATGTGGCCGACCGGCCCCTCAATCACGCGCACCGCTGCGAGCTCGGGAATTGGTCCGAGAAGCTCGGGAAAACGCTCCACTGCAAAAAACCCGACAGCCAGCGCACCGCCAGCCACGGCCAAAAGCTGGAGCAGACGATTGCCGCCGTCGCTTCTACGCCGATATCCATAAGTTGACCGCCCCCCTCTGGGACGCCGAAATGGTCTTGGTTGTGATCTCCTGCTCATACCACAGCTTTAGGGCATGAAGGCTTGTCAGGCCATGTCCCCGCAAGAGGAATTGCCCGTCGCCGCGCCCTGCCCTATCAATGTTTCAGAACAAAGGGGACAATGATGACCGAAATCAACCTCGACGCGCTTTCGCTGAGCGAACTGAAGCAGCTGGAAAAGTCAGTCGCCAAGGCAATCACCTCCTTTGAAGATCGCCGCAAAGCCGAGGCCCGCGCCAAGGTTGACGAGCTTGCCCGCGAACTCGGCTATTCGTTCGAGGAACTTGCCGATGCGGCGACCGCGCGCAAACGCTCTCCCTCGGTGACGAAATATCGTCATCCAGAAAACCCGGAACTGACCTGGTCCGGGCGCGGACGCAAACCGGGCTGGATCGGCGACGCGCTGGCCGCCGGGAAATCGCTCGAAGATTTCGCTATCTGATCAACAGGGCGGGGAGGGACAGGCCCTCGCTCGCATTGCGAGATGAGGAAGCCATGCAAAATGACCTTGAGCGCAAGATTGCGTCTGTCTTGTCCAAGGCCATGGCGCTGATCTGCGTCCGCAACACTTGTCTCGAAACGCTCCATGCGGGACCCGGGGTGGTCAGCCACACCGGGGACTATTCCGACGTGATCGTGACAGATGCCAATGGCCGACAGATAGCTTGGTCGGAGGTGTCCCGGATCAGCGATGACGAAATGCGTGATTTGATGCGCGAAATCGTCAATCGGCTCTACACATTCCAACTCCGGGTCGGTGAACAAGAGTTCCGCAACTACCTGGATCAACAGCTTACCTCGACCCAAAATTGGGATGAGCCCAGGCACGACTGGAATCTTGCAGGTCGAAAACTGCGTGAGACGGCCGGCTCTGATGCACCAAAAGCCCCGGCCGCCAAAGGCACAGTAGCCTGACCGGAGCCCCCGCTAACAGGTCAACGCGCCATCTTGCTCCCACCCCCCTGAAACCGATACACTGCTTTCGGGGACGCCACGCGTCGTCCCTGGGGCGTGGAAACCCCTGAATCTGTCGGTATTGGCGTCGGCCGAAACGGCGCCGATTCCTTGACCATGCGGTCGGGGAGCCTGTGACGTATGTCCAGGCGCTCCGGTGCTAAAGGTCATAGGGACCGGACAGGTTCGGTTTTCCAACTCCCCGATCATGGGTCAGGAAGCGATTGCGGGGGCGTACCGCAGCATTCGCTTCTGCCCGGTAAAGGGTAGTCCGAGTTGGATGGCGATCAGGACGATTTTGACAGGCGCCTCGGCACGAGGATGAAAGAGCTGCGGACAATGCGCGGCTTGTCACTGCCGGATGTCGCAGCCGAGATTGGCGTGAGCTACCAGCAGATGCAGAAGTATGAAGCAGGCCAGAATGGCCTGTCCGTCAAGCGGATGCTGAGAATAGCAGATCTTTTGGGTGTAGACCCTCATACAGTCTTGAAGTCGGCTTTCCCCGAAAATTGCAAAGACGGGTTCTCTGGGTTGGAGGCATTGCAACGGCGCGGAGAGCGTCAGCGAATACTGAAGGCGTATTTTTCCCTGCCAGAGGATATCAGGTCAGCGTTTTTGCACCTCGTCGAGGAGGTTCATTCCCAAACAAGCAGGAAGCCGTGAGGGCCAGTAAAGGAGCACGGTCCGCGTCGTTGCCATCGGGCGCAAATTCACCAGAGAAAGTCACTTAATCGAGCGTCGCAGATATCGCAGGGCAAGAAAAAAGCAGACCCACAAGGGTCGCCTGACGGTCTGCTCCCGTTTTCTCGAAAATATTGCGCAGATGGAAGGCAACGGTCGTGGCTGACACACCCAAGGTTGCCGCAATCGCCGCAGGTTTCGCGCCACCTGCCAGCAGCAGCGAGATCCGCGCTTCAGTCGGTGTCAGACCGTAGATTGAAGACAGAGTTTCCGGTCGCGGCAGCGGGGGCCGCTGTCTGTTTCCCAGAAACACCGCGATGTGCGGTTCAGCCCGGCCGCTCTGCAATGCGATACCGAAGAGCGGAAGATCATGTTCATCTGAACCGGCTGATATGGTCAGGGCGGCAACCTCTCCCTCGCCTTCGCCTGTCCCTACTTCCCTTAGCCAGATGCCGAGTTTGCGGTTCTCGGCATCATCACGCGCAGAGATTACGCCATCCAACAGCAGCCCCCCCATCTCCGCGACGAGTTTTCGGGCGGCGGTGTTGGCAAAATGGACACGCCGCCCGGCATCGGTCACGATGACCGGGGTCGCGAGCACATCCAGAACACCCATGGCCTCCGGCGAACTGGCGTCGGGCCAGTGCTGCGTAGCCGGGTGGGCCGCGCGATCCGGCCAGAGTTTCACCTGCCTGAGCCGCGCCTCGACGGTTGCCAGCATCAGATCATAGTCGATCGGCTTCACCAGATAATCATCCGCGCCAAGCCGCTTGCCGTCGATGATCTGCTGACGCTCGGCCAAGGCCGTCAGGAACACGAAGGGGATCGCGGCATTGGGTCCGCCACCCGCCTTCACTGCCTTAAGCACCGCATAGCCATCCATTCCCGGCATCGAGATGTCACAGAGGATCAGATCAGGTTGCACACGGGCCAGTTGTTCCAGCGCCCCCTCGCCGCTGGCCACTTCGATCGCACCATAGCCAGCCTCACGCAGTTCATCGGCCAGATCGCGCAAGAGATCGGTCTCGTCGTCGATACACAGCACAAGTCCCTTGCCCTCACGCCCGCCCATTGCCCTCTCCTTCATCCAACTCTGCCGCGCCCGCCCCGGCCGAGAGCAACGTCAGCTCGAATGCGACCGTTCCGGGCGCTGTTGCCAGCAAAGCCAGATCGCCCCCCTGAATCCGCGCCAGACTGCGTGCCATATAGAGACCGAGGCCGATACCGCTGGTCCCCTCCACCCGGCTGCCCCGGTAATAGCGGTCAAATACATGCGGGCGGTCCGCGGCTGCTATATTTCCGGGATTGGCGACGACGACCGAAACGCCATGCCCTTGTGCTGTAATGGTCACATGGATCCTCTCTCCCGGATCAGAGTATTTGCGAGCATTGGACAGCAGGTTGAGCAGGATATGCTCGATCTGCGTCTCGTCGCCAGTCACGAAGACCGGGCCTTCCAGGGGCAGAAACTCAATGCCCATCGGATCGAAATCATGCTCGGCATGTGCCATCAGCCCGGCCAGAAGCGCCGTAATGTCTATCCTGCGCGAGTCGAACGTGACCTGGCCCGCGTCAAGACGGGCGGCGTCGAAAATGCTTTCGATCAGGCGCACCAGCTGCGCGACGGCACCGCGTGCCCGCGTTGCGCGCTCGGCAATCTCGGCGGTGTCGACCGCACTTCCGCGCCGCATCAGCCGCTGCAGGCTGGAATCGATCACCGCCAGCGGGGTGCGGAACTGGTGCGAGATCATCGCGGCAAAATTGCGGTAGATGTCCAGAGACGCCCGCTCGCGGATCAGAGCGGCGTCCAGTTCTTCGGTGCGGCGCGCGACCTCCATTTCCAGCTGATCCCGGTGCCGCGCAAGCGCGCGCTGTGCGTCGTGGCGTTCGGTGACATCCGAGGCGATCAGTACCGCGCCCATGATCTGATTGTCCCGGCGCAAGGGAAAGCCCATCAGGTCGATGAAATGCGGCTCTCCGCCATCCCGGCCGAACACCGATTGATCGACCGCCACACGCGCACGGCCCCCCGTAATGTCCTGCAGCATGGCCGCGATATGCTCCGTGGCAAAAAATCCGGCGATTTCAGCAGGACTGCGGCCGAGTGCCTCGGCGGCACGCACCCCGAACAACGCCTCCATCGCGCCATTCCACACTGAGCACCGTCCGGCCGCGTCAAAGGCCACGATCCCGCGATCCCCGGCACTGACCAACAACTGGGAGAAGGCGCGCTCCGCCTGAAGCTGCGCGGCGCGGCGGTTCGACGCCCGCGCGGTCAGTGCCAATGACAGCACAAGCACCAGCCCAGCCCCGGCAATCACCGCCAGCGACAGAGCGATCTGGCGCATGCCGGTAGCGGTCTCGTCCAACTGGCGCCCGACATCGTCCCATTCCGCGGTCATCGCGCGATTGGCGGCACGGGCGAGCTCGCGACCCAGAGGTTGAAGCGTCTCCTGAACCCGGTCTTTCGCCGCAATGTCACGGGTGAGAAGGAGCGCGAGATCTGCCTCGAGGTGGCCCCCGGCCGCCTCAAGCGCGGTAAGCGTCTGCTCGAACCCCAGATGGATCATGCGGGCGCGCTGTGGCTCATCGAGCAGGATTTGTGTGCGCGAGAACCAGACATCCAACAGCTGATGCACCCGTACTGAATCCTCCGGCCTGGCCCAGGCCGCCTCTTCGGCCAGCCGCAGGGTGGCGGCCTCGGCCCGAGAGATCACCCAGAGCATGTTCTGGGTCAGCTCGATCCGCAGCGTGCTTTGGGTGGCGGTGAGTTGGCGGAACGACATGAGCAGCACCGTCGCGAAGACCGCGATCGTCACAAGCGGCAGCACCACCCCGGCAAACTGGCGGGCGCGCTTCCTCACCGGATGTCAAGCCGGTTCAGCTGCCAGACCCAGCGGGTATCATAGCGGATGTCCTGCAACTCTTCGTGGTCGTCACGGGGGTAGATGATCCACCAGGGCCCCTTGTCACGCGGGGTCAGGCGGGTGCCGTTCATGCTATGGGCCAGGATCACGTCAAAGCGGATAAAATCCTCCATCGGGATCTCGACCTCGTAATCGTTCAGCGCCCCGACGACGACGGTTTCGCCCGGCACATGGCGCGCCATGAGAGCCAGCAGATCGCGCATCAACACGCCCTCGAACTGCTGAACGCCTTCGGTGACCGAGGTCGTTGTGGCGATCTGATGCATCGGCAAGGCCATGATCCGATCTTCATGGATCGTGTTCGATCCCGTGCCACTATCGACAGAATAGTGAATATCCTGTGCAAGCGAAATGCTGGCAGTCAGCGCGAGCCAAGCAAGGGCGGCGGTGAAAATCCGCAGCTTTCTCAAATCAGCCTCCGTAAAAATTACTCGTAACCGGGTCAGGATAGGCCCTGTTGCGATACCTGTCACAGATTTTGCCGTCTTTCCCCCTTCAAACGAACGGGGCGGACCCGGCTCTGTCGTGCAAGGATCGGAAAAATTGGATCGTGCGAGGGCGTTTCGACGATGTGGGATTTCAGTATGGCACAGGCGATCGGCCTGATGCTGCGCACGATGCCTTTCGTGCTTTTGCGTGCGGCGGTCTATTTCGGCATCACCCTTGCCTATATGCTGGCGACCGGCACCGGGGTCGGGGTGGGTTGGGGCATCGGTGCCTTTGGCGATGACGAATTCCGGGCCCAAAGCATGGCCTGGGGCGGCATGATCGGCTTCGGGATCACCGGCGCGGTGATGTATTGGATCCGCGAATACATCCTCTACATCGTCAAGGCCGGGCATATCGCCGTTATGGTCGAGTTGATCGACGGGCGGACATTGCCCGAGGGGCGCGGCCAGATCAGCCATGCCACGGCCGTGGTGAAAGAGCGTTTCGGCCAAGCCTCGATGCTGTTCGCGCTGGATCAGCTGGTCAAGGGCGTGATCCGCGCGGTGACCGGCCTTGTGCGCGGAATCCTCGGCATTCTCCCGATCCCCTATGTCAAACAACTGATGGGTGTGGTGCAGGCGTTTTTGCGGGTGGCGGTGGGCTTTGTCGACGAGATCATCCTGGCCCATGCGATCCGGTCCGGGTCTTCCGATGCCTGGGGATCGGCCCGCGAGGCGCTGGTGCTCTATGGCCAGAACTGGAAGGCGATGCTGCGCAACGCGGCCTGGCTGACGGTCTTCACCTATGGGTTGGCCGCGATTGTCTTCCTCGTCACGCTCGCGCCGGCGGCGGCGCTGGTCTACGCCATGCCCGGTGCCTGGTCCGCGGGCGGTTTCGTTTTCGCGCTGCTCTTCGCATGGAGCGTCAAGGCCGCCTTCCTTGAACCCTTTGCCGTCGCCTGCCTCTTGCAGGTCTGGGTGAAAACCACCGACGGCCAGCCGCTTGATCCCGAATGGGACGGGCGGCTGGAACAGATGTCGTCGCATTTCCGAAAACTCAAGGCCCGGGTCACGGGCGCCTTTACCCGCAAGGGAGAAACCGCATGAAACGCACTCTTTTCGCCGCACTTGCCGCCGCAAGCCTTGCCGTGCCAGCCATTGCGCAACAGCGCCCGGATACGATCCTTGTCCTCGACGCCTCCGGCTCGATGTGGGGGCAGATCGACGGCGTGAACAAGATCACCATCGCCCGCGATGTGGTCGCGGATTTCGTGGCCGACTTTCCCGCAGACGAGAACCTTGGCCTTGTCGCCTATGGCCATCGCGAACGCGGCCAGTGTTCGGACATAGAGACCATCGTCTCGCCGGCACGCGGCACCGGCGAAGACATCGCAAAGATCGTGACCGAATTGAACCCGCGCGGCATGACGCCGATGACGGATGCGGTGATCGCGGCGGCGCAGGCGCTGCGCCATACCGAACAGGCGGCGACCGTGATCCTGATTTCGGACGGGATAGAGACCTGCAATCCCGACCCCTGCGCTGCCGCCCGTGCGCTGAACGAGGCGGGCGTCGATTTCACCGCCCATGTCATCGGCTTTGATGTGCGCGGCGAGGCCGAGGCGCTGCTGCAGATGCAGTGCATCGCGGCCGAGACCGGCGGGAGGTTTTTCACCGCCGACAATGCCAATGAGCTGCGCGACGCGCTGGAACAGGTGGCCGCGCCAGTGGCGGCTCCGTTCACTTTCACCGCCCATCAAAGCGCCGAACCCATTGGACCAGAGCCCGTGTTCTTCTACCCCGGCGATCCGGTGAACAATCCCCTGGTCGAAGGCGATGTCTTCTGGCGGATCTCGGACAATGAACACAGCTTTGAGGTCGAGGGCCACGGCAATCCCTTCACCACCGAGTTGCCCTTTGGCGATTATGTGGTGACTGTCACCGCCGATGTCTGGGACCAGCCGGTGCAGGAGGAGAACACCTTCGCGCCAGACAGCATCAATATGCATGTCATGTTCCCGCCGCCGCCGCCCGCCCTGGCTGAACTGACCCTGCGTGCCGTGATGGACAGCGAAAACGGCCCGCTGATCGACACGCCGATCACCTGGGAGTTCAGCCGCGACGGCGACAGTTTCGAATTCGACGGCAACCCTGGCGTGCAGGAAGTCCGCGACGGAGAATGGAGCGTCACCGGCTATCACACCGCGCTGGAAATCTCGCAGACCCAGACCTTCGATCTGGCCGCGGGCGAGAATAAGGCCGCAACCTTCGTCTTCGAGACGCCGCTGCCCAAGGTCATCCTGACCGCGCCCGAAAGCGTGCCGGCCGTCAGCCAGATCCCCGTCTCCTGGGACGGGATCGAGGCGCATCCCCACCATTCTGTCGAGATCTACAACCCCGCTACGGGCAAGGCATTCGACAGTTCGCTGACGCGCGACAAGTTCCAGACCACGCTTTCCGCGCCCGTCACCGCCGGCACCTATGATCTGCGCTATATCGCCGCCCGGAAGGTGATAGGCACGAAAGCAATCGAGGTCACGCCGATCAATGTGGTCCTGCATGCGCCCGACTCTGCACCGGTGGCCTCCAGGCTTACGGTGTCCTGGGAAGGCATCGGCCCCGCCCCCTATCATCAGATCGTGCTGGTCGATGCGAGTGGCAAGCGCGTGACCGACGCCCATACGAGGGACAGCTTCGAGACCACTCTGCAACTCCCGGAAACCCACGGCGCATATGAGTTGCACTATGTCGCCAAGCGTGAGGTCATCTCGCGCAAGGCGCTTGAGATCACCGACCTGGCGCTGGAGATCATCGCCCCCGAAACCGCGCCCGCCGCAAGCTATCTTGAGGTCAGCTGGTCCGGCCCGCCAAAGGCGCAGAATGATCTGGTCAGGATCCGGCATCCGGGACAGGGCGGCGCGTTGCATGAGGCGCGCACCCAAAATGGCGACCAGGTGACCCTGCGCATGCCCGCAACCCCCGGCACCTATGAGCTGACCTATGAACAAAAGCTGGGCGTGCCGATCATCACAAAGCTGATCGAGGTGACGCCGGTCGACATCCGTCTGATCGCCCCCCCCGAAGTATCGGTCGAGGCCGAGTTCGAGGTCTCCTGGACCGGCATTCCGCCCGCCAATTACGATCTGGTCTGGCTGGGCGCGCCCGAGGGCGGCTCGCGTCTCTCTGAAGCCTATACACGGCAAAAAGACGTGGTCCGGCTGAAGGCGCCCAAAACCCCCGGCACCTATGAGCTGCGCTATTATCAGGGCAATCTGTCCAATGTGATCGCCCGCCTGCCGCTAACCGTCATCCCCGAAAACTGAGGTCTCCGAGATGTTTCGTAAATTCAGTTTTTGCTTGGCGATCAGCAGTTTCGCCGCATCCGCCCTGCCCGCCATGGCGCAGGAAACCGCCGGCACCATCTCCGGCACATTGGACGGCGCCCCTGTCAGCTGGACCTTCTCTGCCGCGCAATCGGATTTCCTTTGGGGTACGAGCCTCGCCAGCATCTCGTTGATGGGCTGGCCCGATGCGGCACCCGAGGGATTCGGCATGATCAGTATCGGGTTCGGGCTGCAACAGGGCAGCCCTGAAAACCCCGAAGTGCTTTTGATGCCGCGCGGCGATGGGCTGGCGCTGTTCGGCCGCGACATCGAAATCACGCTGACAGAGGCCGGGATCGAGGGCGAGGCGCTGCGCCTTTCGGGCAGCATGTCCGGGGTTCTGGGCCAGACCAGTGATTACGGCGCAAACGTGGATATGTCTGCGCCGCGCCAGATCGACCTGACATTCGACGGCGTGATCGCCGCCCCGTGATTTTCCCTTTCGACCGGAGTATTCCCATGAAGACACATATTTTTTCCGCCCTTCTGGTGCTTATGGCCGGGCCCGCCTTCGCGCAGGGTTTTGAACCCATCGGCGAAATCCGCGTCACGTTCCAGGGCGAGGAATTGGTGTTCGAGACGCAGGCCGCCGAAATTGACGGCGAAACCATGTCGTCGGCCACAGTCGGCACCTTGGGCGGCTCACCCGGCCTGCCGCGGGTGAACACACTGCAGATCACCGGCGTCAGGGCTGTGGACGGGCGCACGGCAGGCACCTTGTTCCTGACCCGGAGTTTCGACGAACACCCCCAGGACGGCACAGCCTCGATCATCTGGCAGAACGACTCGGTCAGCTATGCACCCAATCTCTCCACCCCGCCGATGTGGGAGATGAACCCGGATCAGCGTATTAATGTCACCTATGAGGTCGACAGCTATTATTTCGATGGCGAGACCGGCATGATTCAGGCCCGCTTTTCGGGCGAGATATGCCGGGTGGACCAGCCCGGCTATGAAGCCGATCCCACAGATTGCCACGAAATCAGCGGCAGTTTCGAGACCCAGCTTCACAAGGATCAGGACTGATGCGCGGTGCCGCCCTTGCCGCGGCGATCGGCACGGCGCTTCTGGCCGGGCCTGTGCGGGCCGAAGTCATCGAGCTTTTCCCCAGCGAATGCGATGCATCGCCTCCGCTTGAGGATCTCGTCGGTCCCTACCGCCTGTCTGTCTTCCCCGGAACGCTCACCGATGGCGTCCGGTCTGTGGCGGCCTCCCATCACTCCTCCCATGCCGTCAGCCTCATTCTGATGGGTGAAGATCTCGTGTTGCAAGACGCCTCGGGAGGCCCTGCCGTCAGTTTCCGCTATGTCGGCCCGGATGAGCCGGGCTGGCGCGGCGATGACGGCGAGGTCAGCACCGAGGAACTGGCCGAGATCGCAGGCTGCGACGTGAACCGCCTGCCGCGGCTGATCGGGTCGGGAACCACCATGGCGGATGGCGGGCAGGTCAGCTTCACCTATCGGCTGATGGTCTGGAACATGACGCCCGACCATGCCGCCCTGATCGGCGGCATGGAGTGGAGCGGCGGGGGCGTAACCGTCACGCGCCGGGTCATGATGGAGGCACAGTAGATGCAACGTATCGACCGGCGTCTCTTTGGCTTTGCTCTGGCTGGGCTCACACTCTTGCCTCGGTCGGCATGGGCGGACACGCCTGCGGCAATCGGAATGCCGGGGGACGAAGTGACCGGCACCATGGACCTGCTGCGCGCAGGTGAAGCGCCCTTGAGACTGGTCACTTATGCGCGAACCATTCCCGCGCGACCCGCTCCCGAGAATAGTGATCCGACGGCCGCTGCCCTGCTCGACAGCTTGGCCGGGCGCGTGATCCACAGCGCAAGCTGGACATCACCCGACACGCGGGGCGCAGCGCCGGTTGCCTTCTACATCAGCATCGAGGCGTTGGAAAATCCCGACCCGCGAACGCCCTCGGCGCGTGTCAGTCTCGAGTTTCAGATCGACCCGGCAACGCTTGAACCCCTGGAGCGCGGCCGCAGTTTCAGGTTCCGCCCGGCAGGCCAGGGGCGCAGCGCGGAATTGAGCAGCAGCACGCTGGACATCTCGCTGGACCACGTCGCCCAGGGCGATCACCCGAATGGTCTGGCTTTGGAGGGCCGAGTGATCGTGAGGATGGAAGACGGCGCGATCATCGAAGGGCACCTACGCATTGAGGATGTTCGCGGGCCAAGCCCAGTCGGCGACCTCATTGGACCTGCACCATAGCTGCGCAGCTCTCGCAACACGGTATGTCAAATCTGCGGCCTCCGCCTCAATGGAAGTCCCGGCTCGGGAAAAGCTTTTTGGCCTGCTCCCTCGGGTGCCGCGCTCTGCCCGCTGCTCGGGTGGGCCTGACAGTCTCCCCTGCCCTCTCAGACTCAGCCACTATCCGTAGCTGATGCCCAATAGTGGAAAGCCGGGCTGACAGATCCTCGATGCGTTCGGCGATCAGGTGGGTCACCTGCCCATCACGCTCGATCCGCCCCGTCACCCGCAGAAGGCGCCCAGCAACGACGGCGGCGCGGAACGCCTCATAGACCTTCTTCCAGACCACGACATTCGCGGTGCCAGTTTCGTCCTCGAGGGTGAGGAACACCACGCCCGAGGCGGTGCCAGGGCGCTGGCGGGTGATGACCAGACCCGTGAGCTGGATCCGGCCCTTCGCCTGCAGAACTGACGCCGCCGGAAGACTCTCGGGCAGGTTCGGGCGCAGGATCTCCAGGGGATGGGCCCGGAGGGACAGGCGCAGCGCCAGATAGTCCTCGATCACCTCCTGGCCGAGCGTCATCCGGGGGAGCTCGACCAGAGGTTCATGCTCGCCTTCGCCATCCAAGCCGAACAGCGGCAGCGGTTTCGGCGCCTTCAGGGCCTTGGCCTGCCAAAGGGCATCGCGGCGCGAGATGCCGAGCGCCGCAAAGCCATCCGCCTCGGCCAGCCGATCCAGCGCATCGGGCCTGAGCCCTGCACGGCGCCAGACGCTTTCGACATCGGGGTAGCCGTTGCCGCGTGCAGCCTTGATCCAGATGGCGTCTTCTTCGCGCATCCCCTTCACCTGCCGGAAGCCAAGCCGCAGAGCGTGCGAACCATCAGCCCGGGGCTCGATGGTGCAATCCCAGATCGATTCATTGACCGAGACCGGCCGGACCTCGACCCCGTGGTCCCTCGCATCGCGCACAAGCTGGGCAGGCGCATAGAAACCCATGGGCTGCGCATTCAGCAGCGCGCAGGTGAAAATCGCCTGATGATGGCGTTTCAGCCAGGCCGAAACATAGACCAGTCGCGCGAAGCTGGCGGCATGGCTTTCCGGAAAGCCGTAGCTGCCGAAGCCTTCAATCTGGGAAAAGCAGCGCGCTGCGAACTCCGCATCATAGCCGCGTTCCAGCATGCCGCCGACGAAGCGATCCCGGAAGCCGCCGATGGTGCCCATGCGCTTGAAGGTGGCGAGCGAGCGGCGCAGCCGGTCGGCCTCGGCGGGCGTGAAGCCTGCAGCGACCACGGCGATCTGCATCGCCTGTTCCTGGAAGAGGGGCACCCCGTAGGTGCGGCCGAGCACTTCCATCATGGCAGGGCCGAGATCTTCGACCTTCTCCCTGCCCTGCCGACGGTTGATGAAGGGATGAACCATCCCGCCCTGGATCGGCCCGGGGCGGACGATGGCTACCTCGCAGACCAGATCGTAGAATTTCCGGGGCTTCATCCGCGGCAAGAAGTTCAGCTGCGCCCGGCTTTCCACCTGGAACACACCGATCGCGTCCGCCTTGCACAGCATATCATAGACCCGGCCGTCCTCAGGCGGGATGTTCGCCAGCGTCAGATGTTGCTGCCGGTGATCTTCGATCAAGCCGAAAGCCTTGCGGATCGCTGTCAGCATGCCAAGCGCGAGGATATCCACCTTCAACAGGCCAAGCGCGTCGATATCGTCCTTGTCCCATTCGATGACGGTGCGGTCCTCCATCGTGGCGTTCTCGATGGGGCAGAGTTCGTCGAGCCGCCCTTGGGTGATGACGAAGCCGCCGACATGCTGTGACAGGTGCCGGGGGAAACCGATGATCTCTCCGATCAGCTTCACGGCCAAAGCAACGCGGTTGTCCTCGGGGCTGAGGCCCGCCTCACGCAGCCGGTCATCACCAGAGGCCGAGGAGGACCAACCCCAGATCTGCCCGGCAAGCCGGGCGATCACGTCCTGGCTGAGGCCCATGACCTTGCCCACCTCGCGGATCGCGGCTCGGGAGCGGAAATGGATCACCACAGCGGTCAGGCCCGCGCGCTCGCGGGTATAGCGCTCATAGATCCACTGGATCACCTCTTCGCGGCGCTCGTGCTCGAAATCCACGTCGATATCCGGCGGCTCGCCGCGTTCTTTCGAGATGAACCGCTCGAAGATCAGGGTGATGCTCTCCGGCGGCACCTCGGTGATACCGAGGAGGTAGCAGACGACAGAGTTCGCGGCCGATCCCCTGCCCTGACAGAGGATGCCTTTCGAGCGCGCAAAGCTGACGATGTCATAGACGGTCAGAAAGTAGGGGGCGTATTCGACCTCGGCGATCAGGCGCAGCTCTTTCTGGACGCGGCTGACGATCTTCGGCGGCGGCCCGCCCGGATAGCGCCAACGCAGCCCATCGCGTGCCAGCCGCTCAAGGCGGGTTTGAGCAGGCTCCCCGTCCCGGGCTTCATCCGGATATTGGTAGCGCAGCTGGTCCATGCGGAAGGCACAGCGATCAGCGATCTCGACGGTCCGGCGCAGGGCAGCCGGATAACGATGGAAGATCCGGGCAAGTTCCTCGCCGGATTTGAGGCGGTGCTCGCCATTGGCAAGCCGCCGGTCGCCGATTGTGTCGATGGTGCAGCCTTCGCGGATGCATGTCAGCACATCCGCGAGAGGCCGCCGGTTTGATCGGTGCATCAGAACGTCACCTACAGCGACTTTGGGCAGCCCTGTGGCCTGCGAAATCTCGGCCAAACGATCAAGCCGTTCCTGATCCTGCCCGTCATAGCGTGGTGCCGCGCCCAGGAAGCACTGACCGGCGAAGCGCGCGGCGATCCGGCGCAGATCTCGCTCGAAGCCCGTCGCGTCCAACGGATCGGGCGGCAGAGCGATCAGGACCATCCCCCTGCCCCAGTCCTCGAGATCGGCGAGGCCGATATGGCAGCTGCCCTTTTCCGCGCGCCGCTTTCCGAGCGACAAAAGACGGGTCAGCCGCGACCAGGCCGCCAGATCGGTGGGCAGCGCAACCCATTCCACAGGGCTGTCGGTCAGCACGAGGCACGCGCCGGGGATCAGCCGGGGCAAGGGCGCCCCCTGCCCCGCTTCCTCCGCGACGCGCGCCAGTTCCTTCAGCGCAGAAAACGCCCGCACTACTCCGGCAACCGAGTTTCGGTCGGTGATGGCGATGGCCGTCAGGCCCAACTCAGTTGCGCGCTTCACCAGCTCCTCGGGATGCGAGGCACCACGCAGAAAGGTAAAGTTCGAGGTCACGCAGAGCTCGGCATAGGCAGTCACAGGAAGACCCCCTGCGCATACCAGTCGCGGGCGCCGGATTGAGGCGTGCGGAAGAGCCAGAGCCGGGGCCCTTCATTGGTCTCGATCCGCCAATAGTCCCGCACACCGCTGCGCCAGGCGGGATCGTCAAACCACCATTCCGGAGTGATCCGCTCCGGGCCATGTGCCCGCAGGGTGGTGAATGCCATCCGGCGCCAGCTGAAGCGGGCGGGAGGGCTGCCAGAGACCTGGGCCAGGGCTTCCGCCGGGAAGAGGGTGATGGGACGGCGGGGGCGCCGCTTGGGTGGAAACGGTTCCGACGCCGCATAGGCGGCCGGAACGGTCAGGAAGCTGCGCTCTGGAATGCGGCTGCTGGCCGGCAGGAAGCGTTGCACCGCATCGAAGCCAAGCCGATTGCCGATCCGCGAGATCAAGTCGGAAAGCTCATCTTCGGCCCGCGCCTGCGCGTTGCCGATCTGCTCGGGGGCCAGCGGCTCGATCACTGTGGCGGTCAGGCGCAGACCGTCGATCCCGAAACCGGAATCGACCTCATCCACCCCCTTGAGGAACAAGGCCGAGATCCGGACCGGGTCGCGCATGGCGCGGGCGAGACCGACATCGACCACGGCGGCCGAGCGATCCACCCGCTGCAGTTCCAACCGGACAGCCCGCGCCCCCATCTGGGCCGATGCGAGCTTGTCGCAAAGCCGGATCAGGAGCCGGTCCAGCACCCCCATGACATCCGCCGTGAGCCCGATCGGCTCGGGCAGTGTCATCCGCACCCCGAAATGCGGCGCATTCGCTTCGGCTGCGACAGGCTCGGCTTGGGTCCCGAGCGCCTGATCCAATCGCCGCAGAAGCTCCGCGCCAAACCGGCGCGCCAGTGGTGCCCGTGCGACAGTGGTCAGGTCGACGATCTTGTGCAGCCCGAGGCGGGCCAGACCTTCGGCGACCGGAGCCTCAATCCGCAGTGCGCTCACCGGCATCGGGCCGAGCCGAGAAAGCAACCCGCCTTCCGGGATCACGCCCCCTCCACGGCGGGCAAGTGCCCAGGCACCGCCCCGGCTCTCGGCAATGGCGCTTTTCGAGGAGACCCCTGCCCTTTCGAGCCGCGCCTCGAGATCAGCCAGAAGTTCGACCTCGCCACCGAAGAGATGTGGCACGCCGGAAACATCGACAATCAGGCCGTCCGATCCGTCTTTCGCTGCATGTGGTCCGTAACGGCTCGCCCACCGTCGCAGCCCTTCCAGCGCCCTGCCCTCGCGGATCAGATCAGCCGGCCGCGTGGAGAGCAGCGGACAGACGGCGCGCGCGTCGGCCAGCGGCATGCCGCGATGAAGCCCGGCGGCGCTTGCGATGCTGTTCAGACAATGCAGATGTTCCGCGTTCGACGCCCGGAGCGTCAACGCGAAAGGCCCCTCAACGGGGCGGGCCCTCAGGCTGATGTCGCTCGCCAGCCTGGGGAACCAGATGGACAGCAGCCGTCGTGCCATTCCAGCTCACATCATAGATTCCAGTTGTTCCTCTTTTGTTCTTATTAAGGATCCAGCGATGACGAGTCGAGTCCGGAGGTGAGGGTAGCGGATCACATTTCCAGCGGGTCTCGGCGGCATTACTTCCCCTGCCCTCCTGGATCAGCATCAGGCCCGTGGTGCCCCCGGCCTCGGCTGCCAGTTGGAGCCGTCTGCCCGCGGTCAGTGAGATTGGTTTCTCTGGAGCGGCGATGACCAAAGACACTGGCCGCGCCCGTAGCGCTTCTTCGACGGTCCAGAGCAGGTCGATCTCGCCCCTCGCCTCTATGAAGTGCAACCGCTCGCTGACGCCGTTTGGTAGAGATCCCGGCATTGGCCGATCGCGATCATGCGCCAGCACGATCCAGAAGACCGACCCTGGCAATCTCGTGGCATGGAACAGGGCAAAGCCGTTGCGTCCCCGTCCTTCGACTTCGTGGACACGGCCCTTCAGGAGATGAAGCGGTTCGTCATTTCCGGCCTGAAGCCGGTCACGCAGGGTCCGCACGGGTTCCCTCCGCGACTATCTCAAGAAGCCCATTGGCCAGCGGTCGTTGGAGCTTCAGTGCCTCGCTCGTGTCCGCGGTCAGCCAGTAGCGCCACTCATCTGGGCTAGTAAGGATCACGGGCATCGCTTTGGGATGCACCGGGCTAACTGCATTATTTGGCTCACAGGTCAGGAAGCCGAAGAGCTCAGCCGTCACCTCGCCCTCCTTCAGTTTCCTGACCGAGGTCCATTCTGTGTAGATGCCGGCGAAGAACGCGAGCGGGCGATCGTGTCCGAGGGCAAACCAAACCGGGTGATTGCGAGGTGCGCCGGGTCGGGCGTCGAGTTCGGAAAAGCTGGTGAAGGGAACGAGGCAGCGGTGTTCGATCCCGAGCCATCTGCGCCAATGGGGCGAGCTGACATTGCGGATGTTCGTGACGCCGGGGTCCGTGCGCCTGGCCGTAAGATAGACGGGTGGCGTCGGCATACCCCATCGGGCCGTGGTCAGTGTCCAATCCCGTCCTTCACTGCGGCGAATGATCGGCGCAGCATAGTTGGGGAAGATGCCGGATGCGGGCGCGAGGTTGCCTGCGGTATCGATCAGTTCTTCGTCTTCTTCCAGCACATCACGAAAGACTTGTCGCATCGCGTCCTGGCTTTTCGTCTGAGCGTAAAGATTGCACATCACTCGACCTCGCAGCAGTTCGGCATGAGAACAATCAACGAACCTATCCGATTCCTCCCGAGCGGTCCATCTGGGTGTTTCATGGCTATGCGACCGCGGTCAGGGATCACGCTCTTAGGACGGATCTCACATAGGCATCAGGGTTGAGGATGGTTCCGATCTGCTTTGCCATGCGGTTTTCAAGCTTGAGAAGTTCCCAAAGCCCGAGCTTGCTCGCAGCGCTTGCGAGGATGTCCTGGCTTATTCTCAGCATCTTTCCGAATTCGAAAGCGATGCGCGTGGCCTCTTGGACGCTGGTGGGCTCTTCATAGAAAGCGTTGATTTCGGTCAGGGCAGTCCACCCGGGAAGTTCCTCTGCTTCTCTTCTTCTTTTTTTTGTATCTGAGTCTTGCTCTATGTGGCGGACATTCTGTCCGTCAGAGGCGGGCTTTTGCTCGGTTGGCGGTAGGCCGAGAGTTTCTGCGGTGAGGGCCTGAAAGGTTTGGGGGACTGCTTGGTCCGGAGCGCGGTCCATGGTGGTCTCCGCGCAGGATGTAACATCAGCGGCTTCCGCTCTGGAGGGCAGGCGCTGCTCAACCTCTTCGGCTTTGCAATGGACTACTGCTTGTGGGGCTGCATGTGACGAGAGGATCGCGGTCAGCTGGGAGAGAGCTGCCCGAGCCTCAACGAGGGTCAGTGAGGTACGCCGCATGAGGTTTCGCAACCCGTCAATGAAAGTGGTGATAGCGTCGCTCAAATGGAGTTCGGCGCAGGCCGCGCGAAGTCTGAGGATCTGGGCCCGAAGGCCGCGCAACTCGTCTGCTTCCTCGCGGCGGCGCAAGGCAAGGGCGACCAGCTTGTCTGATTGCGCGAAGAGGGGGGAAAGGTCCAGCCCGAAGGCTCCGATCGGTTTGCCGTGCTGCATCACAGGGAAGCGCTTACCATTTGCACTGTCACGGCGCCGGATCAGGCCGGCGGCTTCGAGTGTCTCCAGATGCCGCCGCAGCTGACGGTCGGTAAGACCCTTGGCGCGGAAGCATAGGGTTTCATTGCTGGCATAGACCGTGAGCAGGGTGGCTGGGGAGACCGGTGTCTCGCGACCATCCGCGCCTTGGCAGGGCAGGCAGCTCAGAAGTGCGTCCAAGACAACGACCGCCCCTTGCCGGATGTTGAGATCGCGGCTGCACGTGTTGACTGCGGCCATGATGTCGCGACGTGAGATCGGCCGAAAAGCTGGCTGCAGGGTGATCGAACCCATGCCGGGGAGCGAGTGCTCCGCGGATTTGGCACAGGTTTCCTGTGCCCCGGCCGCAAGGGCCGTGGATGTGATGTGCTTCATATTGATCAGCGGACAAAACTATCCCGTTCGCTCTGAAGCGTTGCTCTTGATTCGTGATTCGGGGGCTGCTAGATTCAGGGTGTCTAATCGAGAATGCGCTTCGGCGCGGCAGCCTCCGGAGCTTCACAGCTTCGGGGGTTTTGTTTTGTTAGCCTTTCCTCCTTTCTGCTCTGCCTCGGTTGGTTATTCGTCGTCCTGCGGAGACTTCGATTTGAACTCCGCATAGGATTGTTTGATGAGGTCTTGGAGCCGAGCGTCCAGCCAAGAAGCAAACTCGGCATTTGCTCCGCTTCGCTTCACCGTGAGCGTCACTGAGCTACGGCCAGAGCGGATCGTGACGCCGTCGACTGGGGTGCTTTCGGCGATGTCGTCATGTCGTGCGCCGCGCTTTGTCGCCTCGCGAATGAGATGGTCTAAGCGCTCGTCGGACGTCAGGCGCTCGTTTGCGGATCTCAGAATCCCGTCGGCCGTTCTCTCGGTCAGCTTCCCTGCGATGAAGAGTTCCGCCAGAGCAGTCCATTTCGGTCGTCCAGACTTCTGAGCGGCACCGATGAGCGAGCCGATGTCTGCGGGGACGGCCTGGGTGACCTTGGTAAGGTGGGAAAGACCAGCGGCTGACAGGTTAAGCACCGCCTTTGCCGTGGCGGGTTGGTGGCCGGCATCAAGGATCGCTTGGGCGAACCTAGCTCGCTCGTAGAAGGATAGGTTTCGCCGCGCAGCGTTCTCGAGGCCCTTGGCTATGAGCGCTGTTGCATCATCCAGATCCTGGACGTTGGCCCGGACTTTAATGCCTAGGTCACGACAGGCAGCGAGGCGGCGGCGTCCATAGATGACTTCGTAACGGCCTTCGACCTTTGCCCGACGAACCAGAATTGGCACCTGTTGTCCCTGATCTCGGATGCTGTTCGTAAGGCTCTCGAGGCCATCATCCGCTTCATCATCGTTTACAGCTGTAAATGGTGTCAGCCGGTCAACGGGTCCCCAGTCGTCGATCAAGCCAGGTTCAATCTCGCGGATTGCTGCGAGAGATCCTTGCAAGGCTCCGAGCGCGGGCGCCGTGATCTTGGACGGCCGCTCGGACGGCGAGGTGGTGGAGCGGGCGATCGTACTCGCGATGCCCGTCATTCCGCTGAGCGATTTGCGAGCCATTACTTACGCCCCCAGGTTTGCCGGACCATCGTCTCGATCTCGCGGCCGATGGCGTCCATCGAGCCGCGAGCCCTGTCGTATGTTGCTCTGGTCATGTCTGAGCGAACTACCTCATAGAGAGACTGCTTCAGCATGGTTGCGTCACTGATGGCCGTGCTTTTGAGCGCTGTGGCTGACATCACGCGATCCTGAAACAGGGCTCTCATAAACGAGGTGATTTGCTGAGACGGGATGTCCGTCGGTTCATCGCGAGTGATAAGGAGCTTAAAGTGATCGTAGTCGAGCGCCGCGCCGGCATCTTCGATGACGCCCATGTAAGCCCCTGCCAGTTCAAGGAACTGTGCAGTGGAGGAGACGTCCAACATCGATGGGGTCATCGGGACAATGATCGAGGTCGCGGCGGCCATACCGGAAATCGTCAGGAAGCCAAGCTGCGGAGGGCTATCCATCAGGACCAGGTCGTAGTCAGCTTCGACCTGCGCAAGTGCATCGCGGATCCGGAAGTAGAACGGCCTTTCGGGGTTGGAATGAACTGCGGACTCCGTCTCGAACTCGGACAGGACGAGACGGGAAGGGGCGATCGCGAGCCCGGGAAAATAGGTCTGCACGATCACGTCGGCCATCGGCGACGGGTTTTCATATTTGATGGCATCGTAGATCGTGAGCCCATCGAACTCGATTTCGGGGCTGATGCCGCACATGGACGTCAGCGAGCCCTGGGGGTCGAGGTCAACGACCAGCACCCGGTAGCCTTGCAGAGCGAGGTAGTGGGCAAGGTGGATCGTCGTCGTGCTTTTGCTCGACCCGCCCTTGAAGTTCATCAGCTGCCAGACTTGGAGCTTTTCGCCCTCCATCCTGCGTGGCAGGTAGTGTCCTTTCTTCCGTGAGGTTCGTTCGAGAATCTCGCGCGCCTGCAAGATCTCCTGCCCTGAGTAGTAGCGGCGTCCTCCACGGTTGATTGCGGGTTCTGGCAGAACGCCGTCTGCATGAACTTTCCGCATGAACTGACCGGAGACATCGAGTAGCTCCGCAACCTCTGGGGCCGAGAACTCGCGAAGTGTCTTGGTGTTGTCTGGAGCGAACGCGGCGAGCAGATGCTCCCTGATCGCGGCGTTCAGTCGCTCAGAGATGTCAGTCGCGAGTGCTGACGGGCGATCCGCAGATAGCGGTGTCACGGGAATCATCTGGTTGCCTCAAATCCGAAAATGTGGCCTTTTTCACGCCACTTGATGACAAGGGCGGTGATTCACTGGCTTATGTCAAGAGTTTCCTGCATATAGTGTCTATGCAGGCGCATCGTGACTACATGCATGGCGAGGCTGCCCGAACATTTTACAGTTGTAAACGGCCGCCGCACATTGCTGAGCTTGGGAAGCACGGCTGCCGTCCTGTGGGGATCTGTGAATTGGTCGGGCGTGCAGGGTCTCTGGATGCGTAGTAGCGCTCCGATCGCTTAGCTACAGGCCAGCAGCTTTGGTCAGGTTCACCCTGAACCTGTCGCGGCGGCGCTGATACCTGCGTGTCATCTCGGCGCTGGCATGGCCGAGCTGTTTCTGGACATGGCGCTCGTCGACCTCGGCCGATGAGGCGAGACCGGCACGAAGGGAGTGGCCGGAGAAGAGGGCAGGGCGGTCCTTCTCGGGCAGATCGCCCCGCAGTCCCGCTGTTTGAGCGGCCCGCTTAATCAGTCTCGCGACCTCGCGGTCATTGAGACGGAACGGCCCCGGTTCCTTCCCCCCGCCGGTGACACGACGGAACAGCGGTCCTTCGCTGATGCGGCCGAACTTCAGCCAGAGTTCCAGCGCCTCGGCCGGGCAAGTCGCGGGCGAAGACCCGCGGCCGATCTCGACCTCGCGCCAGCCGGTCTTGCCGCGCAAGGTGACAAGCAGCCCGCCGGGAAGAACCTCGATCCAGCCGCGCCCATCCTCGGTCTGGTCTCGGCCCACATCTAGCCCGGTAATCTCGGATCGGCGCAGGCCTCCGGCGAAGCCTATCAGCAGCATGGCACGATCACGTAAGCCACGGAGAGTGCCGCGGTCGCAGGTTTCCAACATGGCCAGAAGGTCCTCGGGCAGAATGGCCTCCTTCTGGCGCGGCGGAGCGGCGTGGCTGTTGCGGATGCCGGCGAGAACGGTGGCGATGTGCCGGTCGCGCCGGTCAAGGGTTAGCCCCCGTTGCGTATAGGCCCAGACCAGCGCCGAGAGGCGCCGCTCGATGGTTGAGACCGCGTTCTTGCGCCCGCCGACCGATTTCGCGCCGGAGGCGCAGGCGGTGATATAGAGACCGACCGTTTGGGGATCGGGGGACAGCGCATCCAACCCCTCGCGTCGGCACCATCCGGCAAAATGCTTCCAGTCGGCGGCATAGGCTTTGCGGGTGTTGGCTGAACTTGCGGCCTCCGCATAGACGCGTGCCCGTTCGGCCAGATCCCGCAGGGCAGGGGAGGGGGCTTCCCGCGTCAACTCCCCCGGATCGGCTGTCTCATCTGTCATGGCAATCTCCATGGGCGGCTCGCGCCGGCGTGTGCGCGCTGAGGCGCGGTGCCACCGCAGAATCCCAGACAGAAGCCCGCGTTCTGCACGGCCTGGCTGTCGCGTCTTGGCTGGGATTTCGAGGCATTTTCGGGGTTCTGGAGCGCATCTTTCCATAGAAGAAGATAACGACCGATAATGCAAGATTATTGGACATTATTGTGAAGTTACAGGCGCGGCGGATATTGGAACCTGATCTAGCATAAAACGCCGATGCCTGCTAGCCTTCTGCCATGCCACGTGCCGCAAGATCTCCCCTGCCTCCATCAATTCCTCCTGCTCTTCCGCGCTGGATCCGGCAGGGCACGGGCCGAGATGATGTTGAAACAGTGATGTTTTCCGCCGGGGCAGCCCTTGCTGTGCTGGACCCGATTGCCCGGTCTGAAGATCCGGTTGGCATCCTCTGGCGCAAGCGGCTGGCGCTCTCGATCGCAGCGGCGATTTCCCGGCTCGAAGGACGCCGGGAGGACGAAGCGCAATTCCGAGACAATTTCGCCCTTCGGAAACCCGGTGATGATCCCGGCCCTGCCGGACGGATACTGCTCGGCTGGCGTGCCCTGGGCGAGGCACGGGCGCTGAGATCGGCGGAGTGGCCCGCGCGTCTGCCCGGCTTCTTTGACCTGCCACCCGAGCCGAGCGCGGAGATTTTGCGCGACCTCGGTGCTCGATTTGTCGGCCGCAAGCCGCCGCTGCGCTTTGCCGCTGAAACCGGGCGCGAGCTTCTCGCTCTCGGCCCGGCCCATCGCGGCCTGGCGCTCTGGCTGGCGGATGCGCTTTTGGCGCGCGCTCTCGGCTGGGATCGGCCGGTGCCGTTGCTCGCGTCGCATCTGCCGCGCACGGCCTTCCGGCTGGAGGGTGAGGCATGGCTTGCGGCCTGCGCGAGTGCCTGGGGCAGGGGTGCGGTTGCTGCCTTTGATCTGCACATCGATCTGACCCGCCGCGCCGCTGCCTTGCGCGCCGCGCATCTGCGGCGGCCGGGAAAGGATACCGCCGCCATTATCTCCGCGCTCCTGACCGAGGATGCGCTGGCGGCCCAGGCGGGGGCCGAGGCCAGTGACCGCGCAGCGCGGCGGCTCTTTGGTCGGCTGACCTCGCTCGGTCTGGTGCGTGAGCTGACCGGACGGCCGACCTTCCGGCTTTACGGGTTGTGACAATGGCGCCGAAGTCATCTGAGCCGCTGGACACCGAACTCGCCGATCTGCCGCGGGGGTTGCGCTGGCGCGAATGGATGGCGCGGGTCGAGGCGGTGCTGTTCGCCGCCTCCGAGCCGGTGGGGCGGGAGGTGCTCGCCCGAGTGGTCGGTAAGGATTGCGCGCTTGATCTGTTGATCGAGGACATTTCCGCTGAGCTTACGGGGCGTCCCTATGAGATTGCCCGCATCTCAGGCGGATGGCAGTTCCGCACGCGGCCGCACCATGCGGTGGCGATCCGCGTCGCGCGCGGCGAGGATGACGCTGTCCGAGAATTCACGCAGAACGAAGCCCTCGTCCTGACCATCATCGCCTATATGCAGCCGGTGACCCGCGGCGCGATCTCGCGCCTCACGTGGCGCGAGATCAGCCGAGATCTGATCGCCCGCCTGCACCGCCAGGACCTGATCGCCCGCGGGCCGCGCAGCCCCGAACCCGGTGCGCCCTACACTTACGTCACCACGCCCGGGTTTCTGGTGCAGTTCGGGCTGGAAACCCTGCGTGACCTGCCGGACCTCGAGGCGCTGGAAGATGCGGGACTGTTGAAGCCAGCGGCTGACATCGCGCTGGATCTGCCGATCGTAGGTGAAGGCGAGTGATATCCCTTCCTGACTGGAGAGGTGGCTGCTGAAATCTGAACAGCTTGGATAAGTGGAATTCCCGTTCGCGGGCAGCCGAATGCTGCAGGGGCGGTTGGTTCAGGAAGGGTTCACGGTGGGGCGGTTGCACGTTGCTACCCTGATGAAGCGCCTGGGCATCGAGGCCCTGTACCATCAGCCGATCACCCGCGATGGGCTGAAAGATAGTAAGCGCTGTCCCAACCCCACCTTCCAGCGCGCTTCCTGATGGGCTCACTGGCATCCATTGTTGTTTGATGATGGAGCCTCTCCATGGAGACTACATTGGAGGTTCTCACGGTTGGTGGGTCTGGCCGCCAGAGCCGGAGTTGGCCTGACGAGGTGAAGGCGCGGATTGTGGCGGAAACGCTGGTTCCGGGTGCTACGGTCAATGATGTTGCCCGGCGGCATGGCCTTCCGGCAAATCGCATCTCGTCGTGGCGGACGCTGGCGCGCAAGGGGCGGCTGGTTTTGCCAGCACCGGAGGATCCGACCGAATTCGCGGCTCTGATGCTCGGGCCTGCAGATGATGTTCCGAGTTCTGTCGGCCCTGCTGTGACCGGCCCGGAGATCTCGTTCGGGGCCGTTGTGATCCGTCTGGAAGTCGGCGCTTCGGCGGATCGGATTGCGTCCGTGGCGCATGCCTTGGCGGCAGGCGCGTGATCTTCCCGTCGAACCGCGTGCGGATCATGGTGACGACCAAGGCCATCGACTTCCGCAAAGGCCATGACAGCCTGGCGGCAATGGTCAAAAACGAGCTGCGCAAGGATCCGTTCACCGGCACCGTCTTTGTCTTCCGCGCCAAGAAATCCGATCGGCTGAAGCTGCTCTACTGGGACGGCACGGGCCTGGTGATGGCCTACAAACGGCTGGAAGAGCACAGCTTCACCTGGCCTGCGGTGAGGGACGGGCTGCTGGTGATGAACCACGCGCAGTTCGAAGCCCTGTTCTCCGGGCTGGACTGGCGGCGGGTTCGAGCCATCGGTGCGAAGGCACCGGAGGCGGTGGAATAGTCCTGTTTTTGTTGGCCCTGCAGCGCTTTTTGCGGGTATTGGCCGTGGCGGGTGATAAACTGCGGCCATGCCGGAGACCGCTGATCTGCTTGAGGAAATTGCCACCCTGAAGGCGATGCTGATCGCCTCGGAGGCGCATAACCTGCGTAAGGACGAGCGTATCGAACGGCTGGAGAAGCTGGTCGCGGCCTTCAGGCACGCAGCCTTCGGACGCAGGTCGGAGAAGAGCGATCCGGACCAGTTCGAGCTGACGCTGGAAGATCTGGAGACGGCCATCGCTGCAATCCATGCCGAAGAGGATGCCGAGGACCGCGCGGCCAAACGCCCCGCCAAGCTGCGTGCCGTCAATCGCGGATCGCTGCCCAAACATCTTCCGCGCATCGAAGAGGTGATTGAGCCCGAGCGCCTGACCTGCGCCTGTGGCGGCTGTCTGCACCGCATCGGGGAAGATGTGTCGGAACGGCTGGACATCGTGCCTGCCCAGTTCCGCGTCATCGTCATCCGTCGCCCCAAATATGCCTGCCGATCCTGCACCGACGGCGTGACGCAGGCATCGGCCCCGGCGCGGCTGATCCCAGGCGGCATGCCGACCGAAGCCACGGTCGCGCATGTGTTGGTCAGCAAGTATGCCGACCATCTTCCGCTATACCGTCAGGCCCAGATCTACAGCCGGCAGGGCGTCGATCTCGACCGCTCCACCCTTGCCGATTGGGTCGGCCGAGCCGCCTTCGAACTCCGACCTGTCCACGATGCGCTGCTTGCCGACCTGAAGCAGTCCACCAAGCTGTTCATGGACGAGACGCGCGCCCCGGTCCTCGATCCGGGGGCCAGGAAGACCAAGACCGGATACCTCTGGGCGCTGGCCCGCGATGACCGATCGTGGGGCGGCACGGCGCCACCGGGCGTGGCCTTCACCTATGCGCCGGGTCGGGGCGGGCAACATGCCGAACGGATATTGCAGGGCTTCGGCGGCATCCTTCAGGTCGATGGCTATGCGGGATACAACCGACTGATCGCGCCGGACCGCATCGGTCCGGACATTCAGCTGGCATATTGCTGGGCCCACGCCCGCCGAAAGCTGATCGAGATCAGCCGCACCGGTTCCGCGCCCATTGCCGAGGCAGGTGTGACCCTCATCCGCGCACTCTATGCCATCGAGACCGACATCCGAGGCAGCGAACCCGCCGCGCGCCTTGCCGCGCGGCAAGAACGCTCTGCCCCGATCCTGGCCCGCATCGACGCCTGGCTGAGCCACCACCGCGCCCGCACATCCGCCAAATCACCCTTGGGCGAGGCGCTGGCCTACATCGCCAAATACCGCGACGGTCTCGGGCGCTTCCTGGCCGATGGTCGCGTCGAGCTGGACAGTAACACCGTCGAACGCACGATCCGCCCCATCGCCCTCAACCGCAAAAATGCCCTCTTCGCAGGCCATGACGCTGGTGCCGAAAACTGGGCCGTCATCGCCTCGCTGATCGAGACCTGCAAAGTGAACGGCGTCGATCCACACGCGTGGCTGACAACCACGCTCACCGCCATCGTCAAAGGCCACAAACAGAGCAACATCCTAGACCTGCTCCCGTGGAACTACGCCTCCACCGTGTGATCGGAACACCGCTTACGAAAGATATCTTTGGCAATGAGATCAGCCGTGACCTGATCGGGCGGCTGCATTCGCGCGACTCGATCGGGCCCGGGCCACGATCGCCGCGCCGCGGTGCGCCCTACACCTTTGTGACGACCGAGCAGTTCCTTGTTGCATTTGATCTGGAGACTCTCGCGGATCTGCCAGAGCGGAAGCAGTTGGAAGACGCAGGTCTGGATGGAGGGTCATAGGAATGGTGGCGGGCTGGCGATCCCCGTATTGGCCAAACGGTGAGGCATGTCGTGGACATTTCGTGACGCTCCCAATCGTGACTTGTTGAGGGAACTCAGGCTTCGATCCTGAGCCCTCTGAACAGAACTTCCCAAGGGTCCCCATCCTCGGTCATCGCGCCCGGTTCCAAGTTTGCCATGTTCTCGTCGATGACTGCGTTGTGGTAGTTCTTGAGCCAGCTGTATTTGCGCCGCACTGTCGCGTTGGGACTGTCGGCGAGACCGCTCTCCACCAACGTTTTGTGCCTACCCAGAAACTCGATCCAGCCGGCGTATTCGCCGTCGAGCTCGCTGAGACTGGCGCGAAGATAGTCGATGTAGTGGAGGCCTGACTCGTCTTGGCGCAGGAGGTTGTTCAGGTGACGCTCTTCATCGTCATAGGAATGTCCTTCCCGCCAGAGCGTTTGGTCCTGCCGGTGGCGTTCGATGACATCTTCATGGATCGCAATGCGCGGGAAGATGACCTCGCCATCTTCCATTAAATAAGCCTGAACGAGGGCAGGCCCAAACACCGGACCACTGAAGTCGATGCCGAGATGTATGGGGCCGATCGTCATCGCGCCGCGCACCAATATGCCATTTGCCACGCATTCGATCTAGATGTGCAGCAGATCGATGAGCTCCCAGACCAAGGGGCCGGCCTGGTACTGAACTTCAATTGTTCTGGTTCTGACGATCGCATCAGACACAATCTCGGCATGGACTTCGCTGATCATCCGCATTTCATCGGAACGGGTCGGTGGCTTGGCATCACCTTCGGACACCTTGCGAAACAACGAAAGCAGGTCCCTGATCTCTGCACCGCTTCGCGTGTGCAGGAGGTTCCTGAAACCGAGGACATCAAAAAAGGTCACAAGGCATTCTTCGTAGTCGGGGTCGTTCTCGAAATCAGTCATCTCTGATCCATCTTCAGCCGAGGAGCTTCTCCAGCACTTCCCCTTGGGCGGTATGCTTCTTGGGGTTTTCTGCTTTCAGCTTGTTCACGTTGATGAGCTTCCATCGGACCGCTGGTAGCTGGGCCGCTTGGGGGCGGTCGATCGCGTCGAAGTCCGGATCGCCGTCATGCAGGGTTCTCAGAAACCTCTTCGCGTCCTCATCCAAGCGGGATTGGATATCACCGATCAGGCGGTTGCGTGTCGCGATCAATTCCCCGAGGTCGACCGCTTCCTTCGTCATGCCCTCGAATTCCCGGGCATAGGGCTGATCTAGATCGATCAGGTTTGGGTTCAGAAGTTCGTGCGGCGGGCGGGGTGAACTCGCAACATAGATCAGAAAAGTACGGAGCAACGCGTCGGTAAACCCTTCATTCTCGTAGAGGAGCTTGACGTCGTAGAGGTCTCGCGGGTGCTGGCGATCGAGTGCCGCATGTAGTTTACCGCCGAACAAATCCTCGAAGGAGACGATGTTCATCGTCGCATATCCGAACTCCTCCTCGACGGCTTCGGAGACTTCACGTTGTTCCGGATCATGCACGACGCCCCGGGTAACGGGGGAGGTTTCGATCTTGATTTCGGCTGCGCCGAGGCGTGCGAGCGCACGCGTGGCGCCGCCGCCACCGCCGGCAATGCGCTGCGCTTTGGCGCCGGTGATGCCGCCTTCGATGGCAGCGGCAATCCGGTCCATCGCGTCGTTGATCTCAGCGAGGCTTTCGGCGCGGTCTTTGACAGGCAAATAGGTCAAGTCGATATCGACCGAGAGGCGTGGAAGGTCGCGATAGAATAGGTTGATGGCCGTCCCGCCCTTGAGCGCAAATATCTCCTCCTTGGCGACATACGGGAGTATGCGCACGAGCAGGGCCACTTGGGCGGCATAGTCTTCACGCGCCATGATCACGTTCCTTTCTTAAAAACTCTTCGGGCACCATGATCCTGTAGCGCGGATGTATCTTGCCGCCTTTGACCAATGCGCGGTCGCCGCTACCGAGGTCGAACTCTTCCGGATCCAGTCGCTTGCGCCAGGCATGGTCGTGGCGGTCGGCGAACACGAAGAACAGGCGTTTGACCTTGATCTTCTTGCAACTTCTGAGCAGTGCCGAGAGGGTTCTCGGGCGCAACGTCGTCAGGCTTTCGAACGCCATGTCGAGGTTGTGAAAGCTCTCTTGATCCGGCAACTCGTCCAGCGCCTCAAAGACCGCGCGTTCTGGGGAGGACATCACCAGTTTCCAGTCCCATGGCAGGGACGATGCTGTCACTCCCTGATTATCTCGCGCGTCATCGACACCCAACTGCGGGTCGGAAAACAGCGATACGCTGCGTGTGCGGAGTTCGGCGTTGAGCTGCAGTTTTTCGAGCCAGTTGGGAATTTTTGTGCCGTACAGCCAGACTGTGCTCTTGTCGCCGAGTGAGAGATAGTGCGCATAGCCTTGCAGGCTCAATGCCGTCACCCCGCCGATATGGACAGGGTAGTGCATGATGTGCTGGAGCGAGAGCAGGCAGGTCTTCCAGTCGAGCGGATTCGTGGTGGCGCTGCTTGGTGCGGGACGGCGAAAGACGCCGCGGCCAAGGCGTTCCAGCCAGCCGCGTTGGACATAGGCGTAGGACGAACGCCGGCCTATCCCGTGGTGCTCAAGCCAGGCGGAGTCCACGAGGAACCCCGTGGGGACAGCCTCAAGAAGGCTCTTTAGTTTTTCGTGCTCTTGTCCACTCATGCGCGACACAATGATATATTTTTAAAGAGGCCGCCACTTGTTTCTGTGAAAGCATGTGAAATAGTCCGTCAAGGAGCGACAAATCCTGCAATTCTCAAAGAGACGGGTGGTTGTCGGCTCTGAAGCTCACCAGCAAAGCAGGGCGTGGATGCACTAGATTGGCTGAGAAGACGCTAGGTCATTCGGATCAAAAAGTTGAAGCTTTGTGCCCCGGCCGAAGCCGATGCGCCAAACAAGAGTCAGGTTTCACTTTCGATTGTGGCGTTCTTTTGCCCATACAAACATCGCACCGACGGCAGCATTGGCTTGCTGCACGCTGAACACTTCCGGTTCGAACGGGCCAGCCCATTGCTTTGTATCACGATGTTCCGGGTGGTGTTTGTCGGTCAGCGCGTCGAGAAATTCTTCGTAAGAATAGGGTCCGCCACTGTCCTCTGGCGGGCACGCGCGCGCTCCGGCAACACAGGCAGGAAAGTCCTGATCTGGTCTTCCGGTCAGTTTGCCAACCTTCTCGACGGTTACGAGATGCCTCCAACCATCGCCGAAGTCATAAGTGTATGTGAACTGACTGCCCTTCTTGACCAGTTTACCGAGCGCAAACCTCCTCTCGTCCTTCCGGCCATCGTTTGGGTCCCAGCTGTCGTCACTTTCGTCGCGGGCCTCGAACCTGTCCTCGCCAATCTCGAACTCATGCAAATGATAGTCTTGCCAAGGCATAGCGCCCTGGAGCACGGAATGCAGGATGTCCAAGGTAATGTCATTCGGAACGACTATCCGGCGCCAGATGGGTGGTTGGATGCCAACAAGTTCGATTTTCAGCTCAATCAACGTATGTTCCGCCTGTCTCACTGGTTCAGTGGTTGAGGCAGTTTTTCATTTTTGAACTGAAGCATTCAAGGGAAACCTTGATTGAGGCTGGCTCCAAGTCTCTGCGACACCCTTCCTGCCAACCGGGTCTGTTGATCTAATGCTCAGGATCTTGTCCCCTCCCGGACCGCGCCCTACTCGGTCGGCTGCTCGCAGCCGCTCTCCCCGAGCTGATCTGGGAATGATCATAGTACCCGTTGATACCGGCATGTGAGCCGCTGGCCGACCATGGGCGTTCCATCACGGTTGTGAATCGCATCGGTCGCCAGGATTCCAAACTGTAGTTGGACGGGATGAGGGGAAGAATGCGATGCTCCGACCATGGATGAGGCCGTTCACCTTCAGCGGATCGACCCCGAGCGCAACATGCGCCGCTTTTATGCGGCGGAAGTCCAGCCAACCCTGTTTGGCGGGGTCTCGGTTGTGCGGCGTTGGGGACGCATCGGCGGGCCGGGTCGCGTGATGCTTGAGACCTTCGATCATGCGGAGGAGGCTCAGGCGGCACTGACGAAACTTGTCACCGCAAAACAACGGCGTGGCTATCGCGTCGAAGCCGGCTGACAGCCTGAGGCGGGCACACTCCTCCTGCCGGCCACTCATTCGGCATTTAAACATCCATATTTTGATGCTATGCATGGAAATACCATAACATAGAGAAGTGAAGGATGTCCTCCCTTCGTGTCGAGAAAGTTCTGCGCCAGTTGGGGCAGGACATACAGGTCGCCCGCAAGAAGCGCCGCATCCCGGTAAAGGATTTCGCGGCGCGGATCGGCGTGGCCGAGGGAACCGTGATCCGGCTGGAAAAGGGCGAGCCCGGCACCCGGCTCGAAACACTCGCCATGGCACTCTTGGCGCTCGGCGAGCTGCCGCGACTCGAGCGGTTGCTGGATCCTGCCAGTGACGACACCGGGTTGATGATCGACCATGCCAATCTGCCCAAACGGATCGGGCGGGGCCGCAAACCAGTTACGGGCACCGCCACCCTGCCGGTCAGTGGCCAAGACAGCGACGAAGGGACGGCCTTCTGATGCCAGAAGCCATCGTCGCGCTCGGGGAGCAGAAGATCGAGGTCGGGCGGCTGCATTTCGAAAGCGATGGCCGCCGTCAGCATTCGACTTTCCTCTACAGCCCCGGCTGGCTGCGCAATGCCGGGACCTTCGCTCTGGCCCCGGGTCTGCCGCTCGGCCCAGGCCCGATCCATGCCAGCGGGCAGGCTGATGCGCGCGATGCCTTGCCGGGTGCCTTCGCGGATGCGGCGCCAGACAGCTGGGGCCGCCGGTTGATAGCGCGCACGCTTGGCGAAGGGCTGTCGGATTTCGATTATCTGGTGCGATCGGATGATGTCACCAGGCAAGGTGCGCTGCGGTTTCTGGATGAGCGGATGCAGCCGCTGTCGCAGATGAGCGATCCGGTGCCGCGCCGGCTGGATATCGAGGAGATCCGCGCGATTGCCGCTCGCTATGAGCGTGATCCGCTTGGCGCGGCCGAGGAAGCACGCATCCTGGCAGGGGCAGGGGGCTCATTAGGGGGCGCGAGACCCAAGGCGAATGTGGTTGAGGGTGATCAGCTCTGGATCGCCAAGTTCACCGCCGTTGGCGACAGCTGGCCGGTGGAGCGCGCCGAATTAGCGATCCTCAACCTGGGCCGTGCCCTCGGGCTGAATACGGCGGTGGCAGAGCTGGCCCTGCCGCGCAGCGAGGCGCCGGTGGCGCTGATCCGGCGCTTTGACCGCCGGGGGCAGGGGCGCATTCCCTATATCTCGGCTCGGACGGCACTGCAGGTGCAGGGCATGACGCCCGGCTACTATACTGACATCGCCGATGTAATCCGCGAGATCTCGGTCGACGCGCTGGCCGATCTGCGTGAGCTCTGGCGGCGGATGGTCTTCTCGATCCTGGTGAACAACACCGACGATCACCTGAAGAACCACGGCTTTCTCTATGTCCGGGAAAATCGGTGGCGGCTTGCCCCCGCCTTCGACATCAATGCGCAGGCGCGGCGTCAGCCGCAGATGGAAACCGGGATCAGCCCGCTGAGCGGCTTCGAGCCCTCTGTGGAAGCCGCCGTTGAAGCAGCCCCCTTCTTCGAGATTTCGGTGGAAGAAGCGCGTCAGCTGGCGCGTGACCTTGCCGATGGGATCTCAAAGCAGTGGCGCGCGAAGTTTCAGAGCCAGGGCGTGAGGGGCGCCGCAGCCTCGGCTTACGTGGCGGCGTTTGAACACGAGCAGATGGAAGTTGCGCTGCGCATGGCAGCGTGATGGTTCGTCTGCAGATTTTGTTCTCCATCGGATCGGTCTGCGAGTTCTGACCACATGGCCTACTGCACAAGTCGGACTTGATCCGCCATGCTGCCAGCACGGGTTCAGGCCGACGCCGGTCACCTTTCGCAGGCATCCTTTTGCACATCCCGCGCTTCCGCTAGCCCGATCGCCCCGGGATAGATGGAAGCAGGAAGATGACATCAAGACATTCAGCACTGACGGCGCAAAGGGTTCAGGAGTACTGTGACCTGAGGCTAGGGCCGGTTTTGCCGACAGACCAGGTCAAAAGACTCTGCCGCTACCTGACAGCACTATTGGAGCGCGGTGAGTATCCGCCCTATCGCGGCAGTAGCCTGGATATCCGGGCGGTGGCAGAATCTTTGGGCATGGAGCCCAGTGATCTCTCCGCAGTGCGCGCCATGCTCAAGCCGATCTTCGATGCGGTATCTCGTGAAGTGGCGGAGCGGCGCCTTCGTCCTCCGAAAGCTCCGCGGGTCCGGCGGGCTCACCCGAATGCTGGCAGAAAGCCGCGTCCCATCGAGGAATTTCCAGAGCCGCTGAATGAGACATGGGACGAGCCCGGCAGTTTCGGTGAAGCGCTTCGGCTGCATGCGGCGCGTCATGGCGAAACCACCTATCATCTCTACAATGCTGTGGTGCGACCGGAGGACGGGGTTCACCGCAGCACTCTGATCTCCTGGGGCAAAGGCAAGAAGGCGCCACGATCTGCGATCAGCCTGGAAATCCTCAGGCGGATAGAGCGACGTTATCGGCTTCCGGAGGGATATTTTGCCAGCAAGCGGGGAGGGGCTGAGCGCGCGCCGGGTGACTTCATTCTGCACGATGTGACACCGGCAGAGCGCCGGCGGCTGGCGTGGCATTTGCCGGAAGATTTCAATCGCAGGTCACGGGCGGAACAGGTCGAGATTGTTGACTGGGTGCGCCGGGTGATTGTCAGCGGATCGACCGATTACCGGCGCTATCAGGCGGTGATGATGCGTCAGCGCTACGCCGTTCGCTTCGCCTGTGCAGCGAGCCCACGGCGCAAACAGGCCCCCTCGACGAGCGATACGGAAGCTGGGATTGTCGAAGCGCCCGCGCGACTGAATGAAGAGATGGCGGCGCTCCTGCGCTTCAAGACCGCGACCTTTGCAGCATTCGGCTTGCAGCGAAACGGGGTATGGGGCGAAGAAACCGCTACGCAGAAGGTGGATCATTTCGGGCTGTGGTTCGGGGCTTTTGCCGCTCCGGTGGAAAGCGAGGTCCATGGCTTCGGGGCCGACCCCCATAGTCTCACCTTCGCGATGATGGTCTTTCCTCAGGTCTGGGACTGGTATTTGCAATGGCGGGAGCGCCGGCGGGGTTTCTACACCAAATGGGAAATCGACCTTCTGTCGATCGCGGCCGCCTTTTGCCGGGAAGAGACCGGATGGCTGCGCCAGATGCCAAACCTGGCAGACCATCTGGTTGTGATCGAGGGCTTGATCTCTGCAGACGACATCGCCGCCGCGCAGGCGGATTGGGGCGGCACATGCGAGCGGATGTACAAACATGCCCGGCGGCGCACGAAGGAGATCGACAGGGTCGCGCGTATTCATCGGGACCCGTTCGAACCGATCCTTCCCGTGCTGGAGGCACCAAGCCCGGTCGGCGAGTATCGTAAGATCACCGAAGAGATCCTTCGTCGTCTCCCTGACGAAGAGTTGCATCCGCGTGCCGCTGCTGAAGCGATCAGAGCCTTCCTGCTCCTGCGTATCGGCATGCACACCGGTCTGCGGCAGAAGAACCTGCGTGAACTGATGCTTTGCGGCCGTGGGGGCCTGCCGACCTCGGAGCGTCGGTTGGAGGACATGAAACGCGGTGAGTTGCGCTGGAGCACGCGCGACCAGGGCTGGGAGATTCTGATCCCCGCCATCGCGTTCAAGAACGCAAATTCGTCGTTCTTCGGGTCCAAGCCGTTTCGGCTGATCCTGCCCGACCTCGGTCGGCTCTATGAAATGATCGATGCATGGCTTGAGCGTCATCGGCAACGCCTGATCGGCGAGGCGGTTGATCCCGGGACTTTCTTCGTCAAGACGGCGAAAAGAACGAGCACCGATGCGGCCTACGGCCAGAACACGTTCTACGAGGCCTGGCGCACCGCGATCCAGCGCTACGGGATCTACAATCCTTGGACGGGCAAAGGTGCCATAGAGGGATTGTTGCCCCATGGGCCACACAATGTGCGGGACGTTCTCGCCACCCACATCCTGAAGCAGACGGGATCCTATGAACAGGCCAGCTATGCCATCCAGGATACGCCAGAGATGGTCGCGCAGCATTACGGGCGCTTTCTGCCACAGGACAAGGCCGAGATCGCGGCCAGGATCCTCAACCAGGTTTGGGCTGCATAGAGTGGAAGGAGGATCGGTTCCCTAGAATTCTAGGTCAGGCAAATGTCGTCAATGGGCGGAAAGCGGACGTTCGATGCGCATCGCATGAAAGTCTGAAACATCTGCATCGCGGACGGTGGTCAGACCGCAGATGAAGGTCTGCTATGCTGAGTTCAGCGGCCAATACTCAACTGATTAGGGCCCTGCCTTCTTCCTCAGCTCCTGGCTGAGTTCTTCGATCAGGTCGGCAAACTCTCGTACCGCGGAATCTCGGATTAGAAGGCGTTGCCCTCGGGCGTAGGTCTTGTCGCCACTTCGATCAATGTAGTCTTGATCTACGATTCCCTGCTGATGCGCGAGAAGATGGCGCTGCTGAAAGTAAACCTTGAGCTGGTCAAGCTTGGCCTGCCCGATCAGATCGACATAGGCGTACCCAATCTCAGCCTTCCACAAGTCCGACCCCGCATCGAGATTCTGGAAGGCATTGCGGCGAGCCGTCTTTCCGCTCTGACGCTCATATAGCTGCTCGTTCAACCTTTGGAACGACATTACCGTGTCTTGGATGGCCTTCTCCAGAAGCGTTCGGATCATCACCTCGGCATCATCGGGACCGAGCGTGTTCCGCAGGGTTTTGCCAAGCCCTGCGGCGGTGCGGATCGTGTTCAAGGTTTGCGTGAAGGTATGGCTTGCAGAGTTCGCTCCACAGCTCGGGCAGAAGTATGCAGCGCCAACGTAGGAATAGCGGCAACCGCAGCTCTCGCAGGATGTATGCAGCCGCATCGGCTCCGCAGCTGCTACTGGCACAAGTACGGCGTCCCGTCCGCCTTTCACGTCCAAGGTGATACTCAAGAAGGAATTGCGGTTCTGGCGGCGCTTCGACGCCGCCGCGTCCGCTCTCATCGCCTTGTTCATAGAGTTGGTGATCGTACCGAGTGCGTAATCTCGGGCAGCCTCTACCTGCGCCCTAGGATACCACGACTTGGCAGGAGCTACATGCCCGCAGGATGGACAGAACACCTCTTCGTCTCGAACGATGTTCGACCAGTCTTCACCATAAATCTTGAAGAGGAAAAGGCATGGCTCGGAAGGGCATTCCTTGTCGAGATACCCTTCGGCATCAAGCTTGATAGGGACGGGTATTTCTTTCATCCGTCCAAGCCTTTCGAGCTCCCGTTGAAGATTCTTGAACATTGGGTCCGCTTTCAATGGTGCTTTTCAAAACCGAATGCCACCGCCGATAAATTCCGGCGCCAGGGGGATTGAGTTATCGTTCAATCTCTTACGGAGCATATCACGATCTGGAAGCGTAAAGTCATAGGGGCTCGCAAGCTCCCTCTCGACGGCCTGAGCCAAGCTGGTCAGTTCACCGGACAGCTTCACAAGACCCTCCCATTTTGCAACGTCATTCAAGATGCGCCGCGTTCCATCCGGCGTCATGAGGGAAGTCGCGCGAGTATGATCACGAGACAATTCATCGAACCAGCGCTCGACACCCGACAGAATCATCAGGTCCCGTGCGACCAGATGCGTGATGTAGTGATTGGGACAATGGTAGATCAGGCTTCCGATGTCGTAGCTGCTGAGCGCAATTTCGACGTCTGCATCGTTCTTAACATTCTTGGCCAATCGGATACCCATACGGGCCCCCTCGTTGGTCTGGCGGGCTTTGGCAGTGATTTCGGCGATATAGATGAAAGGATAGTTGGTGATGTGCTCGCGCGTGTACTTGTTGACGATCTCAACGCCGCGCTGCGTTTCTTCAAGCGTCCGCTGATAGGTTGCCGTGTCAAACCAGTTCGATGGGACCACATCGACTTTGCGTCGAAAGGCACCATCCGAAAGCTGAATGGATTTAGCCGGCGTCCTGTCGACAGTCGCTCCCCAGAAGCGGCGTTCCAAGACCTCTTCTGATTTTGCTCTGAGAAGCAGGACATCGTCGGTCACCGAACCGACACCTGAATACGGAAGGTATGATTTCAAGCTTCCTTCACAGTATTGCCGGTGAAGGCAGACTGAACCGCTCCGGGTTTGCCGGAGGCTGATTACGGTTAGTTACGCGGCGATGTCTTCAATTTCCAGAGCCGCGTAGAAGTTTGCTTCTGCCTCTGCTGGCGGGATGCTCCCGATCGGCTCAAGCAG
>NZ_JABJXT010000023.1 GCF_013155295.1 Pseudogemmobacter hezensis
GGTCAGGTTCTGGCGAAGCCGAAATCGGTTAACCCGCACACCCAATTCGAGGCTGAGGCCTATATCCTCACCAAAGAAGAGGGCGGCCGCCACACCCCGTTCTTCGCGAACTACCGTCCGCAATTCTACTTCCGCACCACCGACGTGACCGGCATGGTGAAACTGCCGGAAGGCACGGAAATGGTTATGCCGGGCGACAACCTGAAGTTCGAAGTCGAGCTGATCGCTCCGATCGCCATGGAAGAGAAGCTGCGCTTCGCTATCCGTGAAGGCGGCCGCACCGTTGGTGCAGGCGTTGTTGCGAAAATCATCAAGTGATCCGCAAGTGATCTGGGGGCCACAAGCCCGCAGATGACGACCTGATTACGAAAGGCCGCCCCGAAACGGGCGGCCTTTTTCGTGGCCACTCATCATCAGGTCTGCTTTGGTGCCTGACGGCCTGGGCCTTTGCCTGCTTTGCGGTCCTGTCGGGAAAACTGCGGGCTGGCGGCATCGGCGCCCTTGCTTTTGAGGGGGATTGGTGCAAAAGGGGCGCGTGGCAGGAAAACTGCCATATGCCTGATTCTTCGGGTGGGTTGGTCATTCCGCCCGTTCAGAGAAAAAGACCGTCAACAATGTGAACCTATCGGGTGCGGCCATCCTGGCTTTACCATGACGTTCCGAAGGAAGAAGCAATGCAAGGTCAGACCATTCGCATCCGCCTCAAGGCCTTCGATTACCGCGTGCTGGATGCCAGCACCCAGGAAATCGTTTCCACGGCCAAGCGCACCGGTGCAGAAGTCCGCGGGCCGATCCCGCTGCCGAACAAAATCGAGAAATTCACGGTTCTCCGTGGTCCGCACATCGACAAAAAGTCGCGCGACCAGTGGGAAATCCGCACCCATAAGCGTCTTCTCGACATCGTCAATCCGACCCCCCAGACCGTGGACGCGCTGATGAAGCTCGACCTCGCCGCTGGCGTGGATGTCGAGATCAAGGTGTAAGGGGGCAAAGATGCGTTCCGGTATTATCGCAAAGAAGCTGGGCATGACCCGGCTGTTCCAGGAAGACGGCAAGCAGATCCCGGTCACGGTTCTTCAGCTTGACGCGCTTCAGGTCGTGGCAAACCGCACCGACGAAGTTGACGGCTATACCGCTGTTCAGCTGGGTGCAGGCACGGCAAAAGTTTCGCGCACCACCGCCGCGCAGCGTGGCCACTTCGCCAAAGCGAATGTTGCCCCCAAGCGCAAGCTGGTTGAGTTCCGCGTTTCGGCTGACAACCTGATCGAAGTGGGCGCCGAGCTTTCGGCTGAGCACTACGTCGCAGGCCAGTTCGTCGACATCGCCGGCACCTCGATCGGTAAAGGCTTTGCCGGTGCGATGAAACGTCACAACTTCGGTGGTCTGCGCGCCTCGCACGGTGTGTCGATCTCGCACCGTTCGCATGGTTCGACCGGTCAGTGCCAGGACCCCGGCAAGGTGTTCAAAGGCAAGAAAATGGCTGGTCACATGGGTGCCGTGCGCGTCACCACCCAGAACCTGCAAGTGGTGAAAACCGATGCAGAGCGTGGCCTGATCCTGGTCAAGGGCGCAGTCCCCGGTGCAGCCGGTGGTTGGGTCACTGTCAAGGATGCCGTGAAAAAAGCTCCGCATGCTGATGCACCGCGTCCGGCGGCTCTGCGTTCGGCAGCTGCAGCTGCTCCGGCTGTGGAAGCAGTCGAAGGGGGTGAAGCATGAAACTTGATGTGATCAAACTCGACGGCGGCGCCGCTGGCTCGGTTGACCTGGATGAAGCTCTGTTCGGCCTTGAGCCGCGCGCAGACATCCTGCACCGCGTTGTGCGCTGGCAGCGTGCAAAGTCGCAGGCAGGCACCCATTCGACGCTGACCCGCGGCGAAGTGTCTTACTCGACCAAGAAGATCTATCGCCAGAAAGGCACCGGCGGCGCACGTCACGGTTCCAAGAAGGCCCCGATCTTCCGTCACGGTGGTGTGACCAAGGGCCCGACCCCGCGCTCGCACGCCCATGACCTGCCGAAGAAGTTCCGTGCGCTCGGTCTGCGCCACGCGCTTTCGGCCAAGGCCAAAGCTGGTGAACTGGTGATCCTCGACAGCCTCGCGCTGGCCGATGCGAAAACCGGCGCTCTGGCAAAGACCCTGGGCGAGCGTGGCTGGAAGCGTGTTCTGGTCATCGACGGTGCGACGGTTGACGCGAATTTCGCGCTGGCTGCCCGCAACATCGAAGGCGTGGACGTTCTTCCGACCATCGGCGCCAATGTCTATGATATCCTGAAGCGTGACACCCTGGTGATCACCAAAGCAGGTATCGAAGCTCTGGAGGCTCGCCTGAAATGAGCGTTAAAGCTGAACATTACGACGTGATCCGCAAGCCGATCATCACCGAGAAGGCAACGCTTGCCTCGGAAAATGGTGCGGTTGTGTTCCAGGTTGCGATGGATTCGACCAAGCCGCAGATCAAAGAGGCCGTTGAGGCTGTCTTTGGCGTCAAGGTCAAAGCCGTCAACACCACCATCACCAAAGGCAAGGCCAAGCGTTTCCGCGGCCGCGCCGGTGAGCGTTCGGACGTGAAAAAGGCCTATGTTACCCTCGAAGAGGGCAACACGATCGACGTGTCGACCGGCCTCTGATCGTTTGATATTCCTATCGGAAAGCCCCTGCGCAAGCGGGGGCTTTTTTCTTTGCGCGAAGCCTGGGTCAGGCTAGCATTGCGCCATGTGTAAAGCAGAGGTGCGGTTGTGATTTTGCGATGGATATCCAGGCTTTTCGGCCGCAAGCCTGCGCCTGCGCCAGAGTTTCCCCATTACGTCACCGCGAAGCTGAACGCGAAGCTGCAGCCGCTGGATCGTGGCTTTGTCTTTGAGGAGCCGCTGACTGCGCAGCTTGAGGCGCGGGGCCTCGGCACTGTCAGCGGCGGCGGCACCATGTTTTCCAGGGAAACGGGGATCGACTGGATTGACCTGGAGATTGGTCTGCATGACCTTTCGGATACAACCATCACGACGGTGCTTGAGACACTTTTGCAGATTGGGGCCCCGAAGGGGTCAGAGCTGCAGTTTTCCGACCGGGATCCCATCCCCTTTGGCAAAACCGAAGGTCTGGGCATCTTCCTCAATGGCACCGATCTGCCGAAAGAGGTCTATGAGACTTCGGATGTGAACAGCACGATTGAGGCGATTGGCGCGGCTTTGGCCGATATCCCGCATTACTGGGGGTATTGGCAGGGACCGACCGAGACGGCGCTTTATTTCTACGCAGACAGCTATCAGGCGATGGTTGCGGCGGTGACGCCTGTTCTGGCGCGGGATCCGCTTTGCGAAAAAGCCCGGTTAGAGCAGGTCGCCTGAGCGCCCGGCTGAGCAACTGGCGGGTTTTGTCAACCCAGGGGATACCTGCATTGTAAGCCTGCCCTGATGCGGGCAAAAGAGGGCAGGTGCCCAGGCCTCAATGCAGCTGCCCGGGCATGGCATCCTCATATCGGAGTGAACATGTCATTCTCAAAAACCGCCCTTTTCGCCATCGGGCTTTCGCTGGCGCTGCCCGCGGCTGGCAATGCGTTTATCTTCTCGTCAACCCTGCCGGAATTTCAGGTCAGCGGTGGTGATGCCGTGACCGACAATCCGGTGGGAATCCAGGCCCAAAACGAATGCTATCCGGCCAGCGACGATCTCTCGGAGCCGGGGAAGATCCTTGCGGATGGCGACTGGGTGGTGACCAGCGAAGTCTCTTTCTATGATTTCGAGCTGGTCAGCTTCGCCGCCATTGCCACCCCGAAAGAGGGCGGGGCCTGCGAGTTCTTCGACGGCAAGATCGCGGTCTGGAAGGATGGTGCCTTTGTTGCGCTGATCGAGGAAGGCGTCGCTGACCAGCTGCTGATCGGCCACATTCGCCCCGTCGATGGCACGGTGGTCGAGATCCGCAGCGGTGCCGCCCAGCCTGAAACGGTCGGCTATGTCGCCTATGACGCCGCAGCAGAAGAGCTGTTCCTGTCGAAAACGCCCTGAGAAAGATGGCGCCCCCCGGCTCTGGTTCCCTGTGCCCCCTGCCGGGGCAGGGCTTTTGCGGAAAAAGGCGGATTGGGCTGTTGCTGCGCAGACCGCTTTCTGTTACGAGCCATCCATTCCAGAGCCCCCCGGATTCGTCCGGGGGTCTTTGGTTTTGTCCGAATCCTTTCCTGGAAGGGATAAGGACATTTCAGCCGGGGATCTTCGGAGCCCTTAACCCAGGGCCGAAAAGCCGACCAAAGGTCATCAGACCACCGGGCGGCACTTATGGCCCAGAAGCAAACGGAAGACAGAGAACATGGCACTCAGGTCTTATAAACCTACGACGCCAGGCCAGCGCGGGCTGGTTCTGATCGACCGTTCGGAGCTGTGGAAAGGCCGTCCTGTTAAAGCGCTGACCGAAGGTCTGCGCAAACATGGTGGCCGGAACAATACCGGACGGATTACTGTGCGCCACCAGGGCGGCGGGGCAAAGCGCCTCTACCGTATCGTGGATTTCAAACGCGCAAAATGGGATGTCGCAGCGACCGTCGAACGGATCGAATACGACCCCAACCGCACCGCATTCATTGCACTGGTGCGTTATGCAGACGGCGAGCAGGCCTATATCCTCGCGCCGCAACGTCTTGCAGTTGGTGACCAGGTGGTTGCCGGTGCAAAGGTCGACGTGAAGCCCGGCAATGCGATGCCTTTCTCGGGCATGCCGATCGGTACCATCGTGCACAACGTGGAACTGAAGCAAGGCAAGGGCGGCCAGCTGGCACGCGCTGCAGGCACCTATGCACAATTCGTCGGTCGTGACGGTTCCTATGCTCAGATCCGCCTGTCCTCGGGCGAGCTGCGTCTGGTCCGTCAGGAATGCATGGCCACCATCGGTGCCGTGTCGAACCCCGACAACTCGAACCAGAACTTCGGTAAAGCCGGTCGTATGCGCCACAAAGGCGTGCGCCCGACTGTCCGCGGCGTCTCGATGAACCCGATCGACCACCCGCATGGTGGTGGTGAAGGCCGGACCTCGGGTGGCCGTCACCCGGTTACGCCCTGGGGCAAACCCACCAAGGGCGCCCGTACGCGCAGCAACTCGACCACGGATAAATACATTGTCCGCTCGCGTCACGCCAAGAAGAAAGGGCGCTGATCCATGGCACGTTCCATCTGGAAAGGCCCGTTTGTCGATGGCTATGTCCTGAAAAAGGCAGAGGCGTCGAAGGCTTCGGGCAAGAACGAAGTGATCAAGATCTGGTCGCGTCGCTCGACCATCCTGCCGCAATTCGTCGGGCTTACCTTCGGCGTCTATAACGGCAAAAAGCACGTCCCGGTCGCTGTGACCGAGGAAATGATCGGTCAGAAATTCGGTGAATACTCGCCGACCCGTACCTACTACGGGCATGCTGCCGACAAAAAAGCCAAGAGGAAGTAAGCCATGGGTAAGGAAAAAAATCCGCGCCGCGTGGCGGATAATGAGGCGATGGCCGTTGCACGTATGCTGCGCACCTCGCCCCAGAAACTGAATCTGGTTGCGGGCCTGATCCGTGGCAAGAAAGTCGACAAGGCGCTGGCCGACCTGACCTTCTCCAAGCGTCGTATCGCTGGCGAAGTGAAGAAAGTCCTGCAGTCCGCGATTGCGAACGCCGAGAATAACCATGGTCTCGACGTTGACAACCTGATCGTGGCCGAAGCCTGGTGCGGCAAGAACCTGGTGATGAAGCGGGGCCGTCCGCGGGCTCGTGGCCGGTTCGGCAAGATCATGAAGCCGTTCTCTGAGATCACCATCAAGGTTCGTCAGTCCGGGGAGTCCGCATAATGGGACAGAAGGTCAATCCGATCGGCATGCGTCTTCAGGTCAACCGCACCTGGGACAGCCGCTGGTTCGCTGAATCGAAAGACTTCGGCAACCTGCTTCTGGAAGATCTCCGCATCCGCGAGTTCATCCACAAAGAAGCCAAACAGGCCGGCATCTCGAAAGTCGTCATCGAGCGTCCGCACCGCAAGTGCCGCGTGACCATCTACTCGGCACGTCCGGGTGTGATCATCGGCAAAAAAGGCGCTGACATCGAGACCCTTCGCAAGAAGGTCGCTGCTTTCACCGCCTCGGAACTGCATCTGAACATCGTCGAAGTGCGCAAGCCCGAAGTCGATGCCCAGCTGGTGGCCGAGTCGATCGCACAACAGATGGAGCGTCGCGTGTCGTTCCGTCGTGCGATGAAGCGTGGCGTTCAGAACGCGATGCGCATGGGCGCCCTGGGCATCCGTGTGAACGTGGCTGGTCGTCTGGGTGGTGCGGAAATCGCGCGTACCGAATGGTACCGTGAAGGCCGCGTGCCGCTGCATACGCTTCGTGCTGACATCGACTATGCGCTGTCGGAAGCCGAAACCCCCTACGGGATCATCGGCGTGAAAGTCTGGATCTTCAAAGGCGAAATCCTTGAGCATGATCCGCAAGCACACGATCGTCGCCTGGCAGAGGCAGCGGATGCTCCGGCACCCCGCGGTCCGCGCCGTGAGCGTGGCGACCGTGAGCGCGCCTGAGGAGTATTGAACAATGCTGCAACCAAAGCGCACTAAATTCCGCAAGATGCACAAGGGCCGGATCTCCGGCGAGGCAAAAGGCGGTTCCACCTTCAACTTCGGTTCCTTCGCCCTCAAAGCGACCGAGCCGGAGCGTGTGACGGCCCGTCAGATCGAGGCGGCTCGCCGCGCGATCACCCGTTACATGAAGCGTCAGGGCCGTGTCTGGATCCGTATTTTCCCGGATACCCCGGTTTCGGCCAAGCCGACCGAGGTCCGGATGGGTTCGGGCAAAGGTTCGGTGGATTACTGGGCAGCCCGCGTGAAGCCGGGCCGCATCATGTTCGAGATCGACGGTGTGGGCGAGGAAATCGCCCGTGAAGCACTGCGTCTCGGCGCGATGAAACTGCCGGTGACCACCCGCATCATCCAGCGCGAAGACTGGTAAGTCACAGCGCCTGAAATTTCTGCAAACCCCCGCTTCGGCGGGGGTTTTTGTTTTGCGGGGGGGGCATCGGGAAATCTGAGGTGATTTCGCAATGGCAAACACAACTCAACGATGTATCCTGCGGCCCGAAGACCCTGCGACAGCATTTGAGGTCTGAAACATCGGACACAGATCCGAGGCCAGGAGGACAGAATGGCGATTTACACTCCGACCTATATCTATCTGGGCAATAAGCCCGCCCTGATTAACCCTGACTGGAATGGGGTGGGTGCGGCGCGCAGCACCTCGGAAACAGAGGCGCAGGTCGTTGCCGGCTGGAGTTTTGACTCCGACGGCATGCAGGGCGTTCAGGTCACTGGCAACGTGCCGACGGGCAACAATTTCCGGCGTGGCATTGATGAGCTGACCTATACGCTCAACGACGGAAGTGGCGGCAGCATCACCAGGCATGCGGTCTATACCAGCCATGTCGTGGTCAAGGTGACGATTGACGTGGTGCGCTATGAACCAGGCAATCCGGCCGCCAATGCGCAGGGACATGTCCATAGCACCGTCGATCTGCGCGGTGTCGTCGTGCAGATGGAAAATGGCGATATCTTTATGCGCCCATATTATCTGGACCAGTCAGCCTGGGAAACGACACTGAATTCCTGGGCGATTGACCAGATCCATATCACGAGCGTCGCAAACCAGTCTGACAATACCGATGCCGCGACTGGCGGCTTCAGTGCTGCGACAAGCTTCCCGCCTGAATTCGTCGGCGATCTTCCGGTCGCGCCCTGCTTTGCCGCCGGAACCCTGATCGCCACCGCAACGGGTGAACGGGCAATTGAGGATCTGGCGGCTGGCGATCAGATCATGACCGCCAGCGGAGAGGCACGCCCGATCCGTTGGATCGGCAAACGCAGGGTTTCAGCCCTGCAGCTGCAGGTGGCGGGATATCTGCGTCCGGTGCGTATTGCGGCAGATGCGTTTGGGCCGGGGCGTCCGGCGCAGGATCTGCTGGTATCACCTCAGCATCGTGTGGTGGTCAGCTCGCATATCGCAGAGCGGATGTTTGGTCAGGGACAGGTGTTGATCGCCGCCAAACATCTGGTTGGATTGCCGGGGGTCACGATTGCCGCAGAGGTGACAGAGGTTACCTATTTCCACCTGCTGCTGGATCAGCATCAGATCATTGCGTCGAATGGGCTGCTGACGGAAAGCCTTTTGCCGCGCGATCAGGTCTTGTCAGGCCTGGGCACTGAGGCCGAACGCGAGTTGCGCCACCTTTTCCCGCAGCTCTTTGCGGCCGAGGCTGAGGTCGAGGCGGCGCTGCCCTGCATCGCCGGGCGTCGGGCACGCTCGTTGCTGCGCCGCCACAGCAAGAACCAGCATCAGCTGGCTGCTCCTTCTGTTGCTGCTTCCCTGGGGAAGGCCACCTGCGTGGCTGCCGCCTGCGTGACTGCAGCCTCTGTGGCGTTCGCTGCGTGTTAAGCCGCCTGCTCCCGGCGAGGGCAGGGGGCTGGCCTCGCCTGGAATATGCGATTTTCCTGAGGTTTTGCTTGCCTCGGGGGGGCTTGCCTGGTATCAGACGCCATCCACGGCTCCGGGGCGACTCGGATTCGGGGGTATTTCATTGATCCACCAGGTCAAAGGTCACCCGGCCATATGCCGGGGCTCTCTGGTGAATGTAAAAGGAAAAGGCGCATGACCGCCAAAGAACTGACCGGGAAAACCCCGGACCAGCTGCGCGACCAGCTTGTCGCGCTCAAGAAGGAAGCCTTCAATCTGCGCTTCCAGCAAGCGACCAATCAGCTTGAGAACACCGCCCGCATGCGCACCGTGCGCCGCGAAGTGGCCCGTATCAAAACCGTTCTCGGCCAAAAAGCCGCTGAAGCTGCGAAGTAAGGATCAGACCCATGCCGAAGCGCATCCTGACTGGCACCGTTACCTCGGACAAGAACGAGCAGACCATTACCGTTCTCGTCGAGCGTCGTTTTAAGCACCCGCTGCTGCAAAAAACGGTCCGTAAGTCGAAGAAATACCGCGCCCATGACGCGGAAAACAAATTCAAAGTGGGTGACACTGTTCGTATCGAAGAGTGCGCGCCGATTTCGAAGACGAAGCGTTGGACGGTGGTGGTCGAGGCCTGAGCAATCAGTCCTCTCCATACCGTTCAGCTTATAACTGAGCGATACCCCGGGGCGGTTGATCGCTGTCCCCGAAGGTCGGGAGAAACCAAATGATCCAGATGCAGACCAATCTGGATGTAGCTGATAACTCCGGCGCCCGCCGGGTTCAGTGCATCAAGGTTCTGGGCGGCTCGCACCGCCGCTACGCATCCGTGGGCGACATCATCGTGGTGTCGGTCAAGGAGGCGATTCCTAAGGGTCGCGTTAAGAAAGGTGACGTGCGTAAAGCCGTCGTCGTTCGCACCGCGAAAGAAGTTTTCCGCGAAGATGGCACCGCCATCCGCTTTGACCGTAACGCTGCCGTCATCCTGAACAATCAGGGCGAGCCGGTTGGCACCCGTATCTTCGGGCCGGTCGTTCGTGAGCTGCGCGCGAAGAACTTCATGAAGATCATCTCGCTGGCGCCGGAGGTGCTGTGATATGGCTGCTAAGCTGAAAAAAGGCGATACCGTTATCGTTCTGACCGGCAAGGACAAGGGCAAGAAGGGCGAAATCTCGTCCGTTTCGCCCAAGGACAACAAAGCCGTGGTCGATGGCGTGAACATCGCGATCCGTCACACCAAGCAATCCGCAGGCAGCCAGGGCGGCCGCATCCCGAAAGCGATGCCGATTGACCTGTCGAACCTTGCTCTGCTCGACAAGAATGGCAAAGCGACCCGCGTCGGCTTCCGTGAGGAAGACGGCAAGAAAGTCCGTTTCGCCAAGACCACCGGGGAGGCTATCTGATATGCTCGACACCGCTGCATATACCCCGCGTCTGAAAGCCGAGTATAAGGCAAAGATCCGCGCCGCTCTGAAAGCCGAATTCGGCTATAAGAACGACATGCAGATCCCGCGCCTTGACAAGATCGTCCTGAATATGGGCGTCGGCGAAGCGGTGAAAGACACCAAGAAAGTCAAGCAAGCCTCCGAGGAACTCTCGCAGATTGCTGGCCAGAAGGCTGTCATCACCAAGGCCAAGAAATCCATCGCAGGCTTCCGCGTTCGTGAAGAGATGCCGCTCGGCACCAAAGTCACGCTGCGCGGCGACAAGATGTATGAATTCCTTGATCGTCTGATCAACGTGGCTCTGCCCCGCGTCCGCGACTTCCGCGGCGTGAAAGGCACCTCGTTTGACGGCCGTGGCAACTATGCCATGGGCCTGAAAGAGCACATCGTTTTCCCGGAAATCGAATTCGACAAAGTCGATGAGGTTCTGGGTATGGACATCATCATCTGCACGAACGCCAAGTCGGATGCCGAAGCAAAAGCCTTGCTGAAGCATTTCAACATGCCGTTCACGGCCTGATCGCGAGGAACCTGAAACATGGCGAAGAAATCCATGGTGAACCGCGAAGTGAAGCGCGAAAAGCTGGTTGCACGTCACGCAACCAAGCGCGCTGCACTCAAGGCGGTGATCAATGATCAAGAGAAGCCGATTGAAGAGCGCTTTGCTGCGACTCTGAAACTGGCTGAAATGCCCCGCAACTCTTCGGCTGTGCGCATGCACAACCGTTGCCAGCTGACGGGTCGTCCGCATGCTTACTACCGTAAGCTGAAACTGTCGCGGATCATGCTGCGTGAACTGGCCTCGTTCGGCCAGATCCCGGGCATGGTCAAGTCGAGCTGGTAAGGGAGAGAGCAGATGCCTGTTAATGATCCCATCGGCGATATGCTGACCCGTATCCGTAACTCGTCGCTGCGCGGCAAGTCCACGGTTTCCACCCCGGCTTCGACCCTGCGTGCCCGCGTCCTGGACGTGCTGCTGGCAGAAGGTTACATCCGCGGTTATGAAAAAGCTGAGACCTCGAATGGTCAGGGCGAATTCACCATCAGCCTGAAATACTACGAAGGCGAGCCGGTCATCCGCGAGTTGAAGCGGGTCTCGAAGCCGGGCCGTCGCGTGTATATGGGCGTTGAGCAGCTTCCCTCGGTCCGCAATGGCCTGGGCGTCGCTATCGTCTCGACCCCGAAGGGCGTTTTGTCGGATGCAAATGCACGCGCAGCCAATGTTGGCGGCGAAGTGCTTTGCACCGTGTTCTGAGGAGGGTTTAATGTCTCGTATCGGCAAGAAACCCGTCGAACTGGTGAAGGGCGTTACCGCGTCCGTCTCTGGTCAGACCATCGAAGTCAAGGGGCCGAAAGGCACCCGTTCCTTCACCGCTGGCGACAATGTGTCGGTCACTGTTGAGGGCAATGAAGTGAAAGTCACCCCGCGTGGCCTTTCCAAAATTGCCCGTCAGCAATGGGGCATGTCGCGCTCGATGATCGAAAATCTTGTGATCGGTGTCAGCACCGGCTTCAAGAAAGAGATGGAAATTCAGGGCGTTGGTTATCGCGCGGCGATGGCTGGCAATGTTCTGAAACTGTCTCTCGGCTTCTCGCACGAAGTGAATTTCGAAGTGCCGAAGGGGATCACTGTTACGACCCCGAAGCCCACCGAGATCACCGTCGAGGGCATCGATCAGCAGGAAGTCGGCCAGGTGGCAGCGAACATCCGCGACTGGAAGCGTCCCGAGCCCTATAAAGGCAAAGGGATCCGCTACAAGGGCGAGTTCGTCTTCCGCAAGGAAGGCAAGAAGAAGTAAGGGGCGCAAAAATGGCTTTGACAAAAAGAGAGCTGTTCCTGAAGCGCCGCTTGCGCGTACGGAACAAAATCAAATCGGCGAATGCAGGTCGTCTGCGTCTCTCCGTTCACCGCTCGTCGAAAAACATCAGCGTTCAGCTGATCGACGATGTGAATGGCGTGACCCTGGCCGCAGCATCCTCGCTGGAAAAAGAACTGGGCGTCGTTGGCAAGAACAACGTCGAAGCAGCCGCGAAAGTGGGTGCAGCGATTGCAGAACGCGCCAAAAAGGCCGGTGTGGAAGAAGTTTACTTCGACCGCGGTGGCTTCCTCTTCCACGGCAAGATCAAGGCTTTGGCCGAGGCTGCCCGTGAAGGTGGTCTGAAGTTCTGATCCATGCGGGCGGCGCTGGTTGTTTAATCAGCCTGGGCCGCCCCGATGATCCGGGGGTGTCGCTTTGGTGGCGCCCACCTGGATTGACCCTAATCAGGCGCGGCTAGCCCCGTGCCATTCACGGAAAGGTACTGTCACATGGCAGAACGTGAAAACCGCCGGGATCGCCGCGAAAGCCGCGAAGAAACCCCGGAATTCGCAGATCGTCTGGTTGCGATCAACCGCGTGTCGAAAACCGTCAAGGGCGGTAAGCGCTTTGGCTTTGCTGCTCTCGTCGTTGTTGGCGACCAGCGTGGCCGCGTCGGCTTCGGCAAGGGTAAAGCGAAAGAAGTGCCGGAGGCCGTCCGCAAGGCGACCGAGCAGGCCAAGCGTCAGATGATCCGTGTGCAGCTGAAAGACGCCCGCACCGTTCACCACGACATCGAAGGCCGTCACGGTGCAGGTCGCGTTGTGATCCGCTCGGCAGTTCCCGGTACCGGGATCATCGCCGGTGGTCCGATGCGCGCTGTGTTCGAGATGCTGGGCGTGCAGGACGTTGTTGCGAAGTCGCTCGGCTCGCAGAACCCCTACAACATGATCCGCGCAACCTTCGAAGGCCTCTCGAAAGAGAACTCGCCGCGTTCGGTTGCTGCACGTCGTGGCAAGAAAGTGGCTGACATCCTGCGCAAGCCGGAAGCTGAAGCTGCGCCCGAAGCTGTGGAGGGCTGATCGAAATGGCTAAGAAAACCATCGTCGTCCAGCAATACGCCTCGGCAGCCCGTCGCCCGGCGATCCAGACCCAGACCCTGATCGGTCTTGGCCTGAACAAGCTGAACCGCACCCGTGAGCTGGAAGATACCCCTTCGGTTCGCGGCATGGTCAACAAGATCCCGCATCTTGTGAAGATCATCGAAGAGCGCGGCTGAGCCTCTTCACATTTCTGAAAACGCCCCGGTTTCTGACCGGGGCGTTTTCATTTTTGCGCCGCTGCGGTTACAATGGCCGGAAAGAGGGGGCGCCAGAAAGAGGGGGCGGGCGTGCATCTGGTGAATTATTCCGAGCTGATGGGGCCTGACTGGCGCTTTCCCGATCCCTCGTGCCAGATCCCTGGTCTGACCTCTGAATGTCATGTGATCGCGCCTGGCAGCCGGTCATGGGGGCTGCGGCTGAATTCCTGGGCGGCGGCGCGGCGGGCGGTGCGGGCGGCGCGGATGCGGGTTGATGCGACCCTGGTCAGTCACCTGCCGGGGGCCACGCTGCGGGTGGCGGCGCTGGCAGGGCAGGGGGCGCGCCATATCGCGTTTGCCTTCAATTTTACCGATCTGCCGCAGGGGCGGAAGCTGCGGGCCTACCGCGCTGCATTGTCGCGGGTTGATGAATTCGTGATCTTTTCAAATTTCGAGCGTGATCTCTACTCACGCCATTTCGGCCTGGAATCCCAGCGTTTCAGCTTTCTGCCCTGGGCGATGCAGGCCCCGCAGCCCGGTCCGGTCGAGTCGCCCTTTGATCGCCCCTGGCTGGTGGCGCTTGGCGGTGAGGGGCGTGATTATCAGACGCTGCTGGCCGCGGCCCGGCTGCGGCCCGATCTGCGGCTGGTGGTGATTGCCCGGCCCTATAACCTGGCCGGGCTGGATCTGCCCCCGAATGTCCGCGCCTTTACCAATCTGCCCGCGCCGCAGGCCTGGGGGCTGGTTGCCGGGGCCGCCGGGATGCTTTTGCCGCTGCGTGAGGGGCGCACGCCGAACGGGCATATCACCCTGGTCGGGGCGCAGCTTTTGGGGGTGCCGCTGGCGATTACCGACTCGCTTGGTGTCAGGGATTATGTTGATGAGACCAACAGCCTGCTGCTGCCGCCCTCAGACACCGGGGTGCTTGCCGAGGCGATGGACCAGCTGAGTGCAGCTGGCCCCGCTGTTGCAGCCCTGGCCGCCCGCGCGCAGCAGACCGCCAGAGTGCGCAGCAACCCGCAGGTCTGGTGCGACTGGTTCAAAGCCCGGGCGGCAACCGCCACCGAAGGGTCCGTTTAGTCGGCGGCGGGTTCGGGCGCAGCCGGTGTCGCGGGCGTTTCAGCGTCAGGCACATTTGCAGACCCTTCCGCAGGTACATCGGAGGGCACCTCGGGGGCGACCGGGTCCGTCAGCACCGCTTTGAGGGTGATTGAGTAGGTGACGCTATCTTCGGTGATATCGGGTGAGAATGCCGGGAAAGGCTCGGCCCTACGCAGCGTCGCCATTGCCAGATTGTCGAAATCGGTGTTGCCCGAGCTTTCGCCAATACGGCTGCTGATCAGGCGGCCGTCCGGGCCTGTTGTAAATACGACGAGGGTGCTGAATTCGCCGCGCAACCCCTGATCGCGCAGGGCATTCGTGTTCAGCCTTTGTCTTTGAAGGCGCTTCATCAGCGCCGCCTTATAGGCGTCGAGGTTCTCCGGCGGCGCGGCCTCGGACCCGGCCGCGGGTGCCAGTTGATCGGCAGGCTGCGCCTGTGCCTGCTCTGCGGTTGGCGAGGCGGCCTCATCCTGCGCACTGGCGCCAAACGGGGTAACGGCCAGCGCAAAAGCGGCTGCAAACGACAGGAACGGGGCACGGCTGGAACGGGCGGTCATTTCTTATCCTGAAAAAGGGCCGGGCTTGCTGTCCGGCCCGAGGTTGGCTGACTTTACCGTGCATAATGGTCGCAGTTCCGGCGGTGACGCCGGACTTGCCACAGGCTGGGTGGTGGTCTATAGGCCCCAGGGTGGCCCATCGGGCTGCGACTCACAACCAAGAAATGCCGTGTTGGCCCCATCCGTCGCAGGCGGGGCTGTTCCGGCCAGGAGTATGCGACATGAAACTGAATGAACTTCACGACAACGAAGGCGCAGCCCGCAAGAAAAAGCGCGTGGCACGCGGCCCGGGTTCGGGCAAAGGTAAAACCGCAGGTCGCGGTATCAAGGGTCAGAAATCCCGTTCGGGTGTGGCTCTGGGTGGTTACGAGGGTGGCCAGATGCCGCTTTACCGTCGCCTGCCCAAGCGCGGCTTCTCGAAGCCGAACCGCAAGGAATTTGCAGTCGTCAACCTGGGTCTGATCGAGAAATTCATCGGTCTGGGCAAGCTCGACATCAAAGCCGAGATCAACGAGGACGCGCTGGTTGCAGCTGGCCTGACCACCAACAAGCGCGACGGTATCCGCATCCTGAACAAGGGCGAGATCAAATCGGCTGTCAAACTGAACGTGACCGGCGCTTCGGCTGCTGCTGTCGAGGCCATCAAGGCTGCTGGCGGCTCGATCACGGTGAAAGCAGAGGCTGCTGCGGCTGCATAAGCCCAATAAAGCGGTTGTGAGCGGCGAAATCGTCGCTTACATCTCCACTCAGTTTTCCTGCGCCGCCGGATCGGAGAACGGTCCGGCGGCGCTGTCCATGAAAGAGACCGGAAATGGCATCTGCCGCAGAGCAAATGGCCGCCAACCTCTCCTGGGGGGCACTGGCCAAGGCGACCGATCTTCGCCAACGCATTTTCTTTACGATCGGCCTGCTGATCATCTATCGGCTTGGCACCTATATTCCGGTGCCAGGGATCGAAGGTCAGGCGCTGAAGAATACCTGGGCAGAGATCGGGCAGGGGATCGGCGGCATGCTGAACCTCTTCACCGGCGGCGCCATGAGCCGGATGGGCATCTTCGCCCTTGGCATCATGCCCTATATCTCGGCCTCGATCATCGTCCAGCTGCTGGGCACGATGTATGAGCCCTGGAAGAACCTGAAAAAAGAGGGTGAGCTGGGCCGCAAAAAGCTGAACCAGTACACCCGTTACGGCACCGTGATCCTGGCGATTGCCCAGGGCTATGGCATCGCCGCCTCGCTGCAGGCTGGTGATCTGGCACATAATCCGGGGATGTTCTTCATCGCGGGTGTGGTGATCACGCTGGTTGGTGGCACCATGTTCCTGATGTGGCTGGGTGAGCAGATCACCGCACGCGGCATCGGCAATGGCATCTCGCTGATCATCTTCGTCGGCATCGTCGCCGAGATCCCGGCCGCGCTGATGCAATTCCTGGCGCAGGGCCGCTCGGGCGCGATCTCGACCCCGGTGATCCTGGGTGTGATCGTCATGGTCGTGGTGGTTATCGCCTTTGTCGTGTTCATGGAGCGTGCGCTTCGCAAGATCCACATCCAGTATCCGCGCCGTCAGGTGGGGATGAAGGTCTATGACGGCGGCTCTTCGCATCTGCCGATCAAGGTGAACCCGGCGGGCGTTATCCCGGCGATCTTCGCCTCGTCGATCCTGCTGTTGCCGACCACCATTGGCACCTTCTCGGGCAATACCACCAATCCGGTGCTGAACTGGATCGCGCTTTACATGGGCTATGGCACCCCGCTGCATGCGGTGATGCTGGCGCTGATGATCGTCTTCTTCAGCTATTTCTACACCCACAACGTCAGCTTCAAGGTTGATGAGGTGGCTGAGAACCTGAAGAATCAGAACGGCTTTATTCCGGGCATCCGTCCTGGCAAAAAGACCGAGGATTACCTGACCTATGTCACCAACCGGGTTCTGGTGCTGGGCGCGGCCTATCTGACCGCCGTCTGTCTGCTGCCCGAATTCCTGATCGCCAACCTTGGCCTGCCTTTCTACTTTGGCGGTACCTCGGTTCTGATCGTGGTTTCGGTGACCATGGACACGATCAATCAGGTGCAGTCGCATCTGCTGGCGCATCAGTATGAAAGCCTGATCGAAAAGTCGCAGCTGCGCGGCAAGCGCAAAACCGGCCCGCGTGCGCCGGCCCGTCGATAAGCGAGAGGATTAGCCTTGGCGAAGAACATCATCCTGCTCGGCCCCCCCGGGGCCGGCAAAGGCACCCAGGCCAAGCGGCTCGTGGACGGGCGCGGCATGGTTCAGCTTTCGACCGGCGATATGCTTCGCGCGGCCAAAAGCTCGGGCACCGAAATGGGAAAAAAGGTCGCAGCGATCATGGATGCCGGGCAGCTGGTAACCGATGAGATCGTGATCGGCCTGATCGCCGAGCAGCTGGACAAGGGTGCGCCCGGTGGGTTCATCTTCGACGGCTTCCCCCGCACCCTGGGGCAGGCGGATGCGCTGGCGGCACTGCTGGCGGCCAAAGGCACCGGGCTGGACGCAGTGATCGAGCTGGTCGTCGATGATGAGGCTCTGGTTGGTCGCATCGTGAAACGTGCCGAGGAAACCGCTGGGGCGGGCCAGCCGGTGCGCCCCGACGACAATCCCGAGGTCTTTGCCCGCCGCCTGCGCGAGTATTACAAGCAGACCTCGCCGCTTTTGGGCTATTACTATGCCAAAGGCGGCCTGACCCAGGTCGACGGTATGGCCGCGATGGAGAGCGTTGCCGCTGCCATTGCGAAAGTTCTTGACAAGGCATGAAAATATCCCTGCGGGCCTTGACCCGCAGGGCTTTTGACCATATTGCACAGCGTCCCGGGTGGAATCACCATTCCGGGGTTTCCCTTTGCAGGGAAGATCGAATCGGCCGGGGCAGATTATCTGGCCGGTTGTGAAAAAAGGTTCTGGAGCTACGGAACCGCAACGAAAGGAATATACGCGTGGCACGTATTGCTGGCGTCAACATCCCCACCAACAAGCGCGTTCCGATTGCGCTTCAGTATATCACCGGCATCGGCCCGCATGTTGCAGGTCAGATCGTCACCGCGCTGAACATCGACCCGGCTCGCCGCGTCAATGATCTCTCGGATGCTGAAGTTCTGGCGATCCGCGAATATATCGACGCAAACTTCACCGTTGAGGGTGACCTGCGCCGTGAAGTTTCCATGAATATCAAGCGTCTGATGGACCTTGGCTGCTATCGCGGCCTGCGCCATCGTCGCGGTCTCCCGGTGCGTGGTCAGCGGACCCACACCAACGCTCGTACCCGCAAGGGCCCGGCGAAACCCATCGCTGGCAAGAAGAAGTAAGGGGAGGCCTGACACATGGCACGTGATCCGAAAGCCGCCCGTGGTGGCAAGCGTAAAGAGCGCAAGAACATCGCCGCTGGCGTTGCTCATGTGAACTCTTCGTTCAACAATACCAAGATCCTGATCTCTGACGTTCAGGGCAATGCTATTTCTTGGTCGTCGGCTGGCACCATGGGCTTCAAGGGTTCGCGCAAATCGACCCCTTATGCTGCTCAGATGGCTGCTGAAGACGCAGGCCGCAAGGCGCAGGAACATGGCGTGAAGACCCTTGAGGTCGAAGTGCAGGGCCCGGGCTCGGGTCGTGAATCGGCGCTGCGGGCTTTGGCCGCTGTCGGTTTCTCGATCACTTCGATCCGCGACGTGACCCCGCTGGCGCACAATGGTTGCCGCCCGCCCAAGCGTCGCCGCGTCTGATCTGTTGCGATAAAGGCCGGGCCGTGCGATTGCATGGCCCGGTTGTTCCTGTTTGACGCTCTCACTTTGAGAATTTCGTTAAAGACCCTCGGGCGCCCTCGCTTCACCCGGAACATGGAAGCGCTGGCAGGTATGGAGGCATAGCATGATCCACAAGAACTGGCAGGAACTGATCAAGCCGACGCAGCTGGTTGTGAAGCCTGGCAATGACGCATCGCGCGTGGCCACGGTCATCGCAGAGCCGCTGGAGCGTGGCTTTGGTCTGACGCTGGGGAACGCGCTGCGCCGCGTTCTGCTGTCGTCGCTGCAAGGCGCGGCTATCACCAGCGTTCAGATCGACAATGTCCTGCATGAGTTCTCCTCGGTGCCGGGCGTTCGTGAGGACGTGACCGATATCGTGCTGAACCTGAAAGGCGTTTCGCTGAAGATGGAAGTCGAGGGGCCGAAGCGCCTGTCGATCTCTGCGCGCGGCCCGGGTGTTGTCACCGCCGCGTCGATCTCGGAAACCAATGGCATCGAGGTCCTGAATAAGGATCACGTGATCTGCCACCTGGATGACGGCGCTGACGTCTTCATGGAACTGACGGTGAATACCGGCAAGGGCTATGTCTCGGCCGATAAGAACCGCCCCGAGGATGCGCCGATCGGTCTGATCCCGATCGATGCGATCTATTCGCCGGTCAAGCGCGTGTCTTACGAAGTGCAGCCGACCCGTGAGGGCCAGGTGCTGGACTATGACAAGCTGACGATGAAGATCGAAACCGACGGTTCGCTGACGCCGGATGACGCTGTGGCCTATGCTGCGCGCATTCTGCAGGACCAGCTGGCGGTGTTCGTGAACTTCGACGAGCCGGAAGCGGCACGTGGTGGCGAAGTGGATTCGGGCCTCGAATTCAACCCGCTGCTCTTGAAGAAGGTCGACGAGCTGGAACTGTCGGTCCGTTCGGCGAACTGCCTGAAGAACGACAATATCGTCTATATCGGCGATCTGATCCAGAAAACCGAAGCCGAGATGCTGCGCACCCCGAACTTCGGCCGCAAATCGCTGAACGAGATCAAGGAAGTGCTTTCTGGCATGGGCCTGCATCTCGGGATGGAAGTCGAAGACTGGCCGCCGGAAAATATCGAAGATCTGGCCAAGCGGTTTGAGGATCAATTCTGAACAAGGCCGGGGGGCTAAGGCCCCCCGGACCCCCCGCCGCCCGCTATGTGTGTGAGGGCAGTGAGGATCCCCGGGCAATTCCGCCCCAACGACGTCGGTCCAACGCAGGCCGGCAACACAAAGTAAAAACGCTATAGGAGATTTCCATGCGTCACGCCCGCGGCTACCGTCGCCTGAATCGCACCCATGAGCACCGCAAGGCGCTGTTCTCGAACATGTCCGGCTCGCTGATCGAGCACGAGCAGATCAAGACTACCCTTCCGAAAGCGAAGGAACTGCGTCCGATCATCGAGAAGCTGATCACGCTGGCAAAGCGTGGCGACCTGCACGCCCGTCGTCAGGCTGCTGCCCAGCTGAAAGAAGACAAAGACGTCGAGAAGCTCTTCGCTATCCTCGGCCCGCGCTACAAAGACCGTCAGGGCGGCTATGTGCGCGTTCTGAAGGCTGGTTTCCGTTATGGCGATATGGCTCCGATGGCGATCATCGAGTTTGTTGACCGTGACACCTCGGCGAAAGGTGCGGCTGACCGCGCCCGTCTGGAAGCTGTCGAAGAATAAGTGCAGGCTGTGCCCGGTTCCCGGGTGCAGGTGCAGATTACGCAAAACCCGCCCCTTGTGGCGGGTTTTGTCGTTTTGGCCCTTTGATGCGGGCGGGGGCATCCCCGGATTGCGCAGGCTGTGGTTGCCGGAAGGAAATATCGGCGCCTTACCGTCAGATTTGGCGCGACCGGACAGAAAGCCGTTGCCCGGGCCCTCTGGCGATGGTGTGTCGCGCAGTGTGCAAACTGCGCGACAGCGGTTGGCAGCCAGATCGACGATGGATGCGATCCGGAAGGCGGTCAGCCTCAGGCTTCTGTGATGGATCGTGCAGTTGTCTGGCAGCCATGCGGGGGCCATATTGGCAGCGACAAGAACAGGCTGATCGGAGAGATGCGATGCGCCCCTTTACCTTTTCGTGCCGGACCACGCCGGCCCTGATTTTGCCAGCCCTGACTTTGCCGATCCTGCTGGCGGCGCTGGTTGCGGGCGGCCCCCTGGGGGCGCAGACCAGCCCGCCAGTCACCCTCCCCGAAAACCAGGCGCAGATGGCGATGTCTTTCTCGCCGGTGGTGAAATCGGCCTCGCCTGCGGTGGTCAATATCTATGTGCGCCAATTGGTTGAAACCCGGCGCAGCCCCTTTGCGGGGGATCCCTTTTTCGATCAGTTCATGCGGGGGATGGGGCATGAATTTGGCCCCTCGCGCCAGCGGATGGAGAATTCGCTGGGCTCGGGTGTGATCGTCTCGCCCGATGGAATCGTGGTTTCGAATTTCCATGTGACCGGCAATGCCACCGATATCCGCGTCGTGCTGTCGGATCGGCGCGAATATCCGGCGCGGGTGCTGCTGTCGGATCGCCAGAGCGATCTGGCGGTGCTGAAGATCGACGTGGATACGCCGCTGCCTGCGCTGGAGATCGCCGACAGCGAGGCGCTTGAGGTCGGTGATCTGGTGCTGGCGATTGGCAACCCCTTTGGGGTGGGGCAGACGGTCAGCTCTGGCATCGTTTCAGGGCTGGCGCGTTCGGCTTTGCAGGTGGGTGACGGGTCGGGCTATTTCATCCAGACCGATGCGCCGATCAATCCGGGCAACTCGGGCGGTGCGCTTGTCGATATGCAGGGGCGGCTGATCGGCATCAACTCGGCGATTGTGACGACCAGCGGCGGCTCGAACGGGATTGGTTTTGCGATTCCGTCGAACCTGGTGGCGCGGGTGGTGGCCGAGGCCCGTGAGGGCGCCAGCAGTTTCACCCGGCCCTGGGCGGGGATTTCGGGCCAGATCGTCGATGGCGGCATGGCCGAGGCGCTTGGGATGGATGTGCCGCAGGGCGTGCTGATCTCGGACCTGCACCCGCAAAGCCCCTTTGCGGCGGCCGGGCTGGTTGAGGGGGATATCGTCCTCAGCCTTGGCAGTCAGGCGATCAACTCTCCGCAGGAATTTGTTTACCGCCTGTCGGTTTCGGGGGCAGGGCAGGGGGTGCCGCTGACCTGGCTGCATGATGGTGAGACCCATTCCGGCGAGGTGCTTTTGGGCCCGGCCCCCGATACCCCCGACCGTGAGGCGCTGACGCTGGATGCGGGCGACGGCCTGCAGGGCCTGTCTCTGGCGCGGATCAACCCTTCGCTGATTGCGGAATATGGGCTGCCCTTGCAGGCCACCGGCGTCATCGTGACGGGTGCCGAGGGGATTGCCGCCCAGGCCGGGCTGCAGCCGGGCGATATCCTGACGGTGCTGAATGATCACCCGGTCATGGTGCCGGGCGATGTGCAGGCGGTGGCACAGCTGGGCGCAAGGCGCTGGCAGGTCGAGCTGATCCGCGACGGTCGCCCGATCAGGCTGCGCTTTCGGCTGTAAGCGCTTCGTGCAAAGCTGGGCGCATGGCTGATCTCTTTGATTCCAACGACCCCAAACCTGTCGCGCCTTTGGCCCCCCGGCCTCTGGCCGACAGGCTGCGTCCGCGCAACCTGTCAGAGGTGATCGGGCAGGGCCATGTGCTCTCGCCCGAGGGGCCCTTGGGCGCGATGCTGGCTTCGGGCAGCCTGTCCTCGCTGATCCTCTGGGGGCCGCCCGGGGTTGGTAAGACCACGATTGCGCGGCTGCTGGCCGATCATACCGACCTTGCCTTTGTGCAGATCTCGGCGATTTTCACCGGGGTGCCAGAGCTGCGGAAGGTCTTTGAACAGGCGAAAATCCGGCGCGGCAATGGCCAGGGCACGCTTCTATTCGTTGACGAGATCCATCGTTTCAACAAGGCGCAGCAGGATGGCTTCCTGCCCTATATGGAGGATGGCACCATTCTTCTGGTCGGTGCCACCACCGAAAACCCGTCGTTTGAGCTGAACGCCGCGCTTTTGTCGCGCTCACAGGTGATCGTGCTGGAACGCCTCAGCCTGACCGATCTCGAACATATGACCCAACGCGCCGAGCGCGAGCTGGCCCGCGCCCTGCCGCTTTCGGGCGAGGCGCGTGATGCGATGCTTGAGATGGCCGATGGTGACGGGCGGGCGCTTTTGAACCTGATCGAGCAGGTCGCAGCCTGGAAAGTCACCGCGCCGCTGTCACGTGATGAGCTGTCAAAGCGCCTGATGCGCCGGGCGGCGCGTTACGACAAATCCGGCGACGAGCATTACAACCTCATATCCGCGCTGCATAAATCGGTGCGCGGCTCTGACCCGGATGCGGCGCTTTACTGGTTCGCCCGTATGCTGGAAGGCGGCGAGGATCCGCGTTTTCTGGCCCGTCGTTTTACCCGCATGGCCATCGAGGACATCGGCCTGGCCGACCCCCAGGCGCAATCGGTTTGCCTTGACGCCTGGAACACCTATGAGCGGCTTGGCTCGCCCGAAGGCGAGCTGGCGCTGGCCAATGCGGTCGTCTATCTGGCGCTGGCCCCGAAATCGAATGGGGTCTACGTCGCCTATAAGGCGGCGCGGGCGGCGGCGAAAGAGACCGGATCGCTGATGCCGCCGCGCCACATCCTGAACGCGCCGACAAAGCTGATGAAGGAAATCGGCTATGGTGGCGGCTATGATTACGATCACGATGCCGAGGATGGTTTCTCGGGACAGGATTATTTCCCCGAGGGCATGAAGCGCCCGGTCTATTACAATCCGCCCGAACGTGGGTTTGAACGTGAACTTCGCAAGCGAATCGAGTATTTCGCAAAGCTGCGCACCAGGCGTCAGGGCGGGTAAAGGGCAGCCAGAGGGCTTGACCTGTTAACCGTCCGGGGCCATTTCTCCGCAGCATTTGAATATGAGGCAGCCGATGCTGGACGAAGCCGACGACATCCATCCGCTGTTTTACGGGGCGCCAAAGTCCACCGAATTTCGCAAATTGCGCAAGCGGCTGGTGCAGCAGGTGCGCGAGGCGATGGACGCTTACGGCATGATCCAGCCCGGCACGCGCTGGCTGGTTTGCCTCTCTGGCGGCAAGGACAGCTACACGCTGCTGGCGGTCCTGCACGAGCTGAAATGGCGCGGGCTTTTGCCTGTCGATCTGCTGGCCTGCAACCTTGATCAGGGCCAGCCCGGCTTTCCCTCAACTGTGCTGCCCGAGTTTTTGCAGAAGATGGGCGTCGAGCACCGGGTCGAGTATCAGGACACCTATTCGGTGGTGACCTCAAAGATCAAGCCTGGCGGCACGATGTGTTCGCTGTGCTCTCGGCTAAGGCGTGGAAATCTTTACCGTATTGCACGCGAAGAGGGCTGTTCGGCGGTGGTCCTGGGCCATCACCGTGACGATATTCTCGAGACGTTTTTCATGAACCTTTTCCATGGTGGCAGGCTGGCCAGCATGCCGCCGAAACTGGTGAATGAAGAGGGCGATCTCTTCCTTTACCGCCCGCTTGCCTTCGTGGCCGAGGCCGATTGTGACCGCTTTGCCCGGGCGATGAATTACCCGATCATCCCCTGCGATCTGTGTGGCAGCCAGGAGGGGTTGCAGCGCGCCCAGGTCAAGAAACTGCTGGATGAATGGGAGGCCCGCACGCCCGGCCGCCGCCAGGTGATGTTCCGCTCGCTGATGAATGTGCGGCCATCGCATCTGGCCGACCCCGGGATCTTCGATTTTCTGGGCCTGGCATTGGGTAAGCCCGGAGAAGTTGATGAAAATTCGAAGCAACTTCGTCTGCCGGATTAAGAAAGCCCATACCGGTTTCGCCAATGCTCTTCTGCGGTGGTCACGGGCTTTGCCCTGGCCAATGCCTTCGTGGAAAGGGTTTCAGGATGTCGGTTCTTCAGCTTTCAGCCCGCACGCGCCGGATTCTGAGGCCCTTTGGATGGTTCCGGCGGCCTGAGTTCCTCTTGTTCCTGCCCGCGCTGACCCTTGCCGGCTTCTGGCTGGGCGGTGAGCGGGCGCTTATTCTGATCGCTCTGGGACTTCCCCTGATCATTGCCATCGCAGGGCCCGACCCAGGGCGGACCGCGCTGATCGCCGGGGATCAGGACGAGGGCAGCTCTTTGCAGCGCGCGATCTCGGCTATGGATCGCATGCTGCCTTCGGTTTCCGAAAATGGCCGAAACACCGCCTGTGTGATCGTTCAGTTCGACAATCTCTCTGTCATCCTGGAACGCCATGGTCGCGCAGCCCATGCCGAGGTGCTTGAAAGGGCGACGGATCGTATTCGCGGTGCGCTGCGGGCGGGCGATTTCGTGACGAACCCCTTAGGCGCATCGGCGGTTGTGGTAATGTCACCAGTGCGGCGGCTGGATCTTGAAAGCATGATCCAGCTTTGCTCGCGGCTGCAGGATGCCGTGGCAGAGCCGATCTCGCTTGGGGGCGCGCGCCTTTACATCACCTGCTCGATCGGCTTTTGCATCGGTGGCCTCTCGCCCGAGGCGACGGGGCGCTCGTTGCTGGATGCGGCTCAGGCCGCAGCGGATGAGGCGATGGCGCATGGGCCGGGGGCGATTCGGGCGTTTTCGCGCGATATGGCCGAACGCAAAGTGGCACGGGCGGCCCTGCGCGACGATCTTGAAGAGGCGCTGGACAAGGGTGAGATAAAGGCCTGGTTCCAGCCGCAGATCTCAACGGATACCGGCGAGATCTCCGGGCTTGAGGCATTGGCCCGCTGGCATCATCCGACACGGGGGGTCATTCCGCCAGGAGACTTCCTGCCTCTGGTCGAAAGCAGCGATCTGAGTGATCGCCTGAGCGAGGCTATGCTGTCCAATTCGCTGATCGCGCTTAGCGCATGGGACAAGGCCGGGCTGCAGGTGCCCTCGGTCTCGGTCAATTTCTCGGCGGCAGAGTTGCGAAATCCGCGGCTGCCTGACCGGATCCGCTGGGAGCTGGACCGCTTTGCCCTGAAGCCCGCGCGTCTGACCGTCGAGATCCTTGAAACGGTAGTCGCCCAGGCCGAAAACGATGTGATTGTTTCAAACATTGCCCAGCTGGCTGCGATGGGCTGCGGGATTGATCTTGACGATTTCGGCACCGGACACGCCTCGATTTCTACGATCCGTCGCTTTGCGATCCGCCGCCTGAAGATCGACCGCAGCTTCGTGACCCGTGTCGATCAGGACCGCGATCAGCAGCGTATGGTCGCTGCGATCATTTCCCTGTCCGACCGGCTGGGGCTGGAGACCCTGGCTGAGGGGGTGGAAACGGCGAATGAGCACTCGATGCTTTCGCAACTGGGCTGTGGCTTTGTGCAAGGCTACGGCATTGAGCGCCCCTTGCAGCCCGAAGACGCGACCGAGTGGATCCGCAAGCATCAAAGCCGCCCTGATCGCATTCCCCGGATCGGGGCCAGCGGCAGATGAATATGCCCGTGTCCCGGGGGCAAAAACCTGGCCATAAGATCGCAAAACCCTGAGACCGGGCTGACGAAGGCAGGCTTTTGCGGCGAAAGCGCTTGACCTTTCGCCCCCCCTTCTGTTGAACACCGCTGATCTTTCCTTATATGCGGCGGCGGTTCAGAATATGGACGAGAACAACTCTAAGAACCTCATTCTCGCCATGGTGCTCAGCGCTTTGGTGATAGTCGTCTGGTTCTATCTCTTTCCGCCGCCTGAGCCAGAGGTCCAGGCCGAAGCGCCGGTCGCAACGCAAACGACAGGTGGCGAGACCCCGGTTGCCGAAGGATCGGCCACTTCGGAACCTGTGCCAGAGGCACCGCGCCTTCGCGTTGATACGCCGCAGCTGGAGGGCAGCATCTCGCTGCTCGGCGGCCGCATCGACGATCTGCGCCTGAAAAACTACCGTGAAGCCATCGAGCCCACGTCTCCGATCGTTCGGCTGCTGACGCCGCAAGGAGAAGAGGGGGCCTGGCTTGCGCTTTTCGGCTGGGGCCGCAGCGGATCGCTGGCTGCCGAAGATGTACCGGGGGCTCAGACGGAATGGCGGCTTGCATCTGGCGGAACGCTTTCCCCGGGCAATCCGGTGACCCTGATCTGGGAAAACAGCAAAGGCCTGACCTTTACCCGTGAACTGGCCGTCGATGATGAATTCATGTTCACGATCAAAGATTCTGTCGTCAACGGCGGTGCAGGCGATGTTTCCCTGTTCCATTACGGCCAGATTCGCCGCTACGGCAAACCCGCGGGCCTGAAAGGCTTCTTCATCCTGCACGAGGGCGCAATTGCACGGGCAGACGGCAAGCTGACCGAGACAACCTACAACAATATGACCGAGCTCGACCTCAACGAGCGCGAGGGGGCACCTGCCTCGGTTGTCGATGCCACGACCGATGGCTGGATTGGTTTCACCGACCATTACTGGATGTCGGTTCTGGTGCCCGAGCAGGGCAAGCCGGTCACCCAGGTCACCAAATATCTGCCTGCAAGCAATCTTTACCTCACCGAGGCGCGCCAGCCGCTGACGATTGTCACGCCGGGCGAGACCCTCAGCACCTCGACCCGGTTCTTTGCCGGTGCCAAGGAATGGGAGGCGATCCGCGACTATCAGAATGAGCCGGGCTTCTTCGCACGTCTCTTCGGTGACAAGGTCGATGAGACACGCGCCCCGATCCCTGGCTTTATCGACTCGATTGACTGGGGCTGGTTCTACTTCCTGACCAAACCGATCTTTGCACTGCTGCACCTGATCCACGGGCTGATCGGCAATATGGGTCTGGCAATTATCGCGCTGACCTTCGTGCTGAAGCTGATCGTGCTGCCGCTGGCCTATAAATCTTACGTCTCGATGGCGCGGATGAAAGAGCTGCAGCCCGAGATGGAGGCTCTGAAAGAGCGTGCTGGCGAAGACAAACAGCGGCTGCAAAAGGAAATGCTTCAGCTTTACCGCGATAAAAAGGTCAATCCGGCGGCCGGCTGTCTGCCGATCCTGATCCAGATTCCGATTTTCTTCTCGCTGTATAAAGTGATTTTCGTCACCATCGAGCTGCGCCAGGCCCCTTTCTTCGGTTGGCTGAAAGACCTTTCGGTGCCGGATCCCTCATCGCTTTTCAACCTGTTCGGCGCGCTGCCCTGGGCGGCACCCGCAACCGGCTCGCTGCTTCATCTGGTCTTTATTGGCGTGTTGCCAATCCTGCTGGGCGTTTCGATGTGGCTGCAGCAAAAGCTGAATCCGGCCCCCGCTGACCCGGTGCAGGCCTCGATTTTTGCCTGGATGCCCTGGGTATTCATGTTCATGCTGGGCGGTTTTGCCTCGGGGCTGGTGGTGTATTGGATTACCAACAATATCATCACCTTCTCGCAGCAATATGTGATCATGCGCAGCCATGGGCATAAGCCGGACCTGTTTGGAAACATCAAATCCGGGTTCCGCAAAAAACAGGCCGCGGCCAACGCAAATGCAGCACCTTCTGCAAAGGCAGGCACGAAAAATACCGGGAAGAAATGAGCCAGGCCGCCAGCCTTGCCCATATTTTCCGCCATCCGATAAAGGCGCATGGCCGCGAAGAGCTGGCTTCGGTTCAGCTCTTCGCGGGCGAGGCTATGCCCTGGGACAGGCATTGGGCGGTGGCGCATGATTTGTCAAAGTTCAGCGCCGATTCCCCCGCCTGGATGCCCTGCATCAACTTTCAGCGTGCGGCGCGCAGCCCGGCGCTTATGGCAATTGAGGCGCGGTTCGACGACAGAACAGGCGTCATGGAGCTGCGGCACCCGGCGCTGGCCCCGCTCAGGTTTCACCCCGAGACCGAGGGCGACAGGCTGGTCGAGTGGGTGCGGCCCATCAGCCCGCAGGAACGTTTTCGTCCGGTATCGCTGGTTCGTGCGCCCGGTCGGGCGATGACTGACACCGCGTTTCCCAGCATCTCGGTGAAGAACCTCGCGTCAAATCGGGCACTGGGCGAAAAGGTCGGGCGCGATCTGTCGATCCATCGCTGGCGCGGCAATCTGTGGATTGACGGCCTTGCGCCCTGGGCAGAGATGGGCTGGATCGGCAGGCGGCTGCGCATCGGTGAGGTCGTGCTTGAAATTTGCGAGCCCGTCGGGCGTTGCCGGGCGACCATGGCCAATCCGGAAACGGGTGAAGTTGACGTCGACACGCTTGAGGCGCTGAAAGAGGCTGTCGGCGTGCAGGATTTTGGCGTATTCGGCACTGTTCTTGAAGGCGGCGAAATTCGCCCGGGCGATCACGTGGAGGTGCTTGCATGACGATGGTTTTCAGCCTTGCCCCTGAGGCAGAAGAGCCGGCGCGTGAAACGGGCCGACTGCTGTTCGCGGGCCCGGTGGATTTCGTCAAAGGCGTGACGACGATGGCGGCTTTGCCGCCTGCAGATCGCGTTGAGATCTGCTTTGCGGGGCGTTCGAACGTTGGAAAATCCAGCCTGATCAACGCGCTGACCAATCGGAAAAACCTGGCGCGGGCGTCAAATACGCCTGGCCGCACCCAGGAGATCAACTTTTTCGCGCTTGGGGAAAGCCGCTATCTCGTCGATCTGCCCGGCTATGGTTTTGCCGAGGCACCGGTGGCGATTGTGCGCAAGTGGCAAGAGCTGCTGAAATCCTATCTGGCAGGCCGTCAGACCCTGCGGCGTGCTTTCGTTCTGATCGATACGCGGCATGGCGTTAAGGCGGTGGATGATGAGATCATGTCCTTGCTTGATCGTTCCGCCGTTACTTTTCAGGTGGTTATGACGAAGGCAGACAAGGTGAACCAGGAAATCCGGGACGCCAATATCGCTCAGGTTAAAGAAGCGTTGCAAAAGCACCCGGCTGCCTATCCAGAGTTGATTGTCACAAGCTCAGAAAAAGGCCTTGGGATAGAGACCCTTCGCGCCGTAATCGCAACGCTGGAATAGGCGCCGGTTTCTTATAAGAAACCGGGCCGGAGTTTTCAAAAACTCCGGCTTCGCGGCGCGCCAATATCGGACGCCAATATCAGACGTGCTGGGCACCGTTCACTTCGATTTCGGCACCGGAGATATAGCTGGCCTGGTCAGAGCACAGGAACCAGATGGCGTCCGCCACTTCTTTCGGCTGGCCAAGACGCTGCATTGGCAGTTTTTCGACAATCTTGTCGGTGCCCGGTGACAGAATTGACGTTTCGACCTCACCGGGGGCGATCGCGTTCACCCTTACACCCAGGGGGCCGAAATCATGGGCCATCTCGCGGGTCAGCGCGGCCAGGGCGGCTTTTGAGGTCGCATAGGCAGCGCCTGCGAAGGGGTGAACACGCGAGCCTGCAATCGAGGTCACGTTTACGATGGCGCCCTTGGTTGCCGTCAGTTCTTCACGCAGGCCGCGAGCCAGAATGACGCTGGCAAAGAAGTTGACGTGGAACACATGGCCCCAGGTCCGCAGATCGGTGTCCAGCGTGTTCAGCCTGGCGTTTCCTGGTCCCTTTGGGCTGATCCCGGCATTATTGACCAGGGCGTGCACCCGGCCATTCACCCGTTCGCGGATTTTTTCAATCGCGGCGATGGTCATATTCGGGTCGGCAAGGTCGATCTCGATATGGTTCGCCTCGGCGTCGGGCCAGGGGCAACGCGGGTCAAAGGGTTGGCGCGAACAGGTCAGAACCCGCCAGCCTTCGGATGAAAAACGCTTAACAGTTGCGTGTCCGATGCCGCGTGAGGCGCCGGTCAGCACCAGGACTTTCTGCTCTGACATCTCTGGCTCCTTCGGAATGTCTGCCTCTTTGTCTCTGCTATTCGCAGCGACTGCAATGGCGACCTTAGCCGATGAGGCGGCCCGGCGCGATCCACCAGCCCGGCTGGCGGATCTGCAAAGCATGTGCCGCAGCTGCGGCGCGGGCCTCGTCCTGGAAAAGCGCGAAACATGTCGCACCAGAGCCGGACATGCGGGCAATCAGCGTCTGTGGCTGCGCGCGCAAAGCGCAAAGCACATCACGGATGACGGGCGCGATAGCGCTGGCGGGGGCTTCGAGGTCATTGCGCTGCCCGCCCAGCCAGGTGGCCAGCGCGGCGGGGTCGGGCCAATGGGGCAGGGTTTTGGGCAAAGGCGGATGGTTTTTCTCGGGCAGGGCGCGGAACACGGCGGGCGTTGCCACCTCGACGCCTGGATTGACCAGAACGACGCCGCATTCGGGGAAAGAGATCAGCGGCTCCAGGTGTTCGCCGACGCCGCGCATACGCACAGGCCCCGGGCTGAGGCAGACCGGCACATCCGCGCCAAGTGCGGCCGCCCGCTGCGCCAGATCCGCCGGGGGCGGCATGCCCGTCAGACGCAGCACCGCCCGTATTGCCGCCGCCGCATCAGAGGAGCCGCCGCCGATACCAGAGGCAGGGGGCAGGTGCTTTTCCAGCGTGAAGCGGCCCGTAACCCCTGGCATCACGGCTTTGGCGGCCTGCAAAACCAGGTTGTCGGCGCCTGAGGGCAGTTTTGGCCCGAAAGGCCCTTCCAGGGTCAGCGCCAGCTCTTGTGAGGGCCGCAGCCAAAGCCGGTCGCCGATATTGGCAAAGGCCACAATACTGTCGAGCAGGTGGTAGCCATCCGCCCTTTGCCCGGTGACGTGCAGGCAAAGATTGATCTTGGCGGGCGCAAATTCTGCGATTGCGTCAGTCTGCAGCAGGGTCATCATCCGTGTCATCAGGGCTTTGTTCTGCGGGCGCGGCAGGCTCTGTCGGGGCGTCCGGTGCTACCTCTGGCGCGGCCTCAGGCAGGATTTCGGGCAGGATTTCGGGCCGGGGATCGGTGGGCGCAGCCGGGGCCTGGGGTGGGGCCGGGATGGCGGCGGCGGGCGTGGTTCCCTCTTCGGCAAGGGTCGCATCCAGCCCGATCTCCAGCTTGCGGCGGATACGGGTCGCGTCTTTTTCTTCCGGCCCGTAAGACAGCGCCCGGTGCCACTGGAATTCCGCCTCGCGCTTGCGGCCGTTCATCCAGTAGACATCACCCAGATGGTCGGTGATCACCGGCTCGACCGGCTCCAGCAGCGAGGCCCGCTCCATCGGGGCCAGCGCCTCTTCGTAACGGCCCAGGGTGAAATAGGCCCAGGCCAGGCTGTCGAGGATATAGCCCGCATCGGGGGCGGCGGCGACGGCCTCTTCGATCAGCTGCAGCGCCTCATCCAGGTTCTGCCGGCGCTCAAGCAGGCTATAGCCCAGGTAATTCAGAACCTCGGGCTGGCCGGGGTTGATCTCAAGCGATTTGCGGAAATCGAGATCGGATTCGTCATAGCGCTGCTGCCGCTCTTTGGTGATGGCGCGGCTGAAATACAGAACCCAGCTGCCGCGCGGCGGGTTGGCGGGCAAAAGCGCGATGGCCGCGTCATAGGCGGTCTCCGCCTCGGCCCAGCGTTCCTCACGCCGGAGCGTGTCGCCAAGCGCGGCCTGAACGACCAGCATATCGCCATGGCTTTTGGTCAGATCCTGCAGCGCCTCGATCGCGGCATCTGCACGACCTGCCGCATAAAGCGCGGCCGCCCGGCCCAGCTGTGCGTTGTACCAGGAGGGGTGGTCGGGTGCGAAACCGGAATAGGTTTCCTCGGCCAGATCATATTGACCCTGCTCTTCCAGCATGGCCGCGCCCAGCAAAATCGCATCGTCATGATCGGGTTTCAGCGCCACCGCGATGCGGCAGTTCAGCTGCACAAAGGCGGGATCGGCCTCGCCATTGAGCAGGGTGGCGAGCGACCAGAATACCTCTGCCATGCCCTCACGGGCGTCTTTGATGGTGTCAAAGGGGATCGTCTCGCCCGCCTCAAGCCGGGCGCGCAGGGCATCGGCCACCGGCTCTGAGCCATTGGCCCAGGTGCGGTCGATCAGCGCGATGGCATCCTGATTGCGCTCAAGCTGCGAGAGGATCTGCACATGTGCCAGCACGCCGCGCCGGTTCAGACCCAGGCCCTGGGTTGAAAGCGCTTTGTCGGCGCCCTCAAAGTCGCCCGCCAGCGCGAAAGCCAGCGCCTTGTGGTAAAGGCCATGCGCCTCAAGCCCGCGGGTTGCGGCGATTTTGTCGAATTCGGTCACGGCCTCGGTCATATTGCCTTCGCCGAAATCGGCCCAGGCGCGGGCCAGTCCGTCGACCAGCGGGCCGACTGACTGCCCGGCATCCAGTGCGGTGGTCACCGCCGTGAAATCGCCTTTGATCGCATCCTGCGAGATCAGCGCGAGATCGGCGAGCTGGGTTTCCTCGTCCGGGGTGGCAAGCGCCTTGCGATGCGCGGCGACCACTGCGGCCCCGTCGATATTGCCAAGGCTGAGCTGGGCGAAAATGGTGCCATCCATCAAAAGCGCGTTGTCAGGATCCTCGGTCAGGGCCTGGCTGAACCATGCGGCAGCGGCGCGGAAATCGCCTGCGGTTTCGGCGTTGCGGGCGGCGAGGAAGGCACCGGAATCAGTCGGCTGCACCGGGGCGGGGGCGGCATCTGCCGCTGCGGTCTGGTCTGCGGTCTGGTCTGCGACCTGCGGCTGATTTTCCTGGGCGGAGAGCGGCAGCATCGCAAAAAGTGTCAGGCCAAGCGCCGTTGTCAGCGTGAGGAGAGAACGGGTCATGGCGGAATACTCCCTGGACTGCGACAGGCCGGGTGGCTTTCGCCAGGCCCCAGCCTTTGCCGGGGCTTACAGATGCGCCCGTGCTGGGAGAGAAGCTAACGCCCCGTTTTGCCACACGCAATGCGGCGCGGCACAGATCGCGGTGGGGATCTGCAATGCGGGCCTGTGGCGGGGTGAACTCTTCGTGAGACGGCGCTCAGCTTGCAGGCCAGACGAGGATTCCTGCCTCGCCTGATCTGCCTTGCCTGGCCTTTCTGGTCTGCCCCGCCCGGTTCTGCCCCGCCCGGTGCTGTCGTGCCCGGTCTGGTTCGCGGTGTTCCGGAGAGCTTCCGGCATGTCACATATTCGGGTAATTCGGCCCGCCGCCGCCCATCGGTGTGGTCCAGTTGATGTTTTGCGACGGGTCTTTGATGTCGCAGGTTTTGCAATGGACGCAGTTCTGGAAGTTGATGCGGAAACTGGCCTCTGCCCCTTCGCCCAACACCTCATAGACGCCTGCCGGGCAATAGCGCTGCGCGGGCTCGTCATATTCGGGCAGGTTGACGCTGATCGGGATGGCAGGATCTTTCAGCCGCAGGTGGGCGGGCTGTTGTTCGTCATGGTTGGTGAAGCTGTAAGAGACATTGGTCAGGCGGTCGAAAGACAGAACACCATCCGGTTTCGGATAGTCGATCTTCTTGTAATCTTTTGCCTTTCCGGTCGCCGCAGCGTCGGTTTTACCATGTTTGAGGGTGCCGAAGAAGGAAAAGCCAAGCGTGTTGGTCCAGAGGTCGAGGCCGCCCAGCATCAGGCTGGCGGTCAGGCCCCATTTCGACCAGATCGGCTTCATGTTGCGGACCTTTTTCAGATCCTGGCCGATGGCGCCGGCCCGCACCTCCGTCTCGTAATCGGTAAGCTCATCGCCCTGGCGCCCCGCCTTGATCGCCGCATGCGCGGCTTCTGCGGCGGCTTTTCCCGAGAGCATCGCATTGTGGTTGCCCTTGATGCGGGGCACGTTCACGAGGCCCGCCGAGCAGCCCAGCAGCGCCACACCCGGCGCCACCATTTTCGGGATCGACTGGAAGCCACCTTCCGAGATCGCACGCGCACCATAAGCCACGCGTTTGCCGCCTTTCAGCAGTTCCGCCACCATCGGGTGATGCTTGAAGCGCTGGAATTCCATATAGGGGTAGAGATGGGGGTTCTTGTAGTTCAGGTGAACCACGAAACCGACATAGACCTGATTGTTTTCAAGGTGATAGATGAAGGATCCGCCGCCTGCATTGCCGCCCAGCGGCCAGCCCATCGTATGGGTGACCGTGCCCTCGCGGTGCTTTTCGGGATCAATCTCCCAGATCTCTTTCATGCCGAGGCCGAACTTTTGCGGCTCATGCCCCTCGGAGAGGTTGAATTTCTGGATCACCTCTTTGGCGAGGCTGCCGCGCACGCCTTCGGAGAGGAAGACATATTTGCCGCGCAGCTCCATCCCGGGCTCATAGGCGGGGCCGGGCAGGGCGGTTTCCGGGTCAAGCCCAAACTCGCCTGCGACCACGCCCGCAACGCGTTCGCCGTTTTCGTCTTTGGTCCAGACCAGCTGCGAACAGGCCATGCCGGGGAAAATCTCGACGCCCAGCCCCTCGGCCACGCCGGCCATCCAGCGGCAGACATTCGCCATCGAGACGATGTAATTGCCGTGATTGTTCATCAAAGGCGGCATCGGGAAATTCGGCACCCGAATTTTCCCTGCCGCGCCAAGGATGTAGAAGTTATCCTCTTTGACCGGAACTTTGATCGGCGCATCCATGGTCCGCCAGTCGGGCAGCAGCGCGTCCAGGCCGACCGGGTCCAGAACCGCGCCGGAAAGGATATGCGCGCCGACCTCAGAGCCCTTTTCCAGCACCACCACGCTGAGATCGGGGTCCAGCTGTTTCAGCCGGATCGCGGCCGAGAGGCCCGAGGGCCCCGCGCCAACGATCACAACGTCATATTCCATCGACTCGCGGGTGATCGCAGTGCTGGGCTCGGTGCTGGGCTCGGTCATCGGCTTCTTTCTCGCTCCTGGCTGCGGCCTGTTGGCACCGCATACTTTGGCTTGGACTTTGTGTCTGATGGCCCCATGCGGGCGATTTGTGATTGCCCTAAGGGCAGGCGCACGTCAACCTTGACGCAACATCACCGCCATTGCGCCCGTGTCATGGGTAAGATTCTTGCCGTTAAACGACCACAGTGCGCGGCCATGCGCCATGGCTCTTGCTTTTTGTGCGCCCATGGGGTGAGGTTACCGGAACACGAGGCGCGAAGTCATGACCCGGGCGACCGGATCGTGGCTTCTGTTTTTTTAAAGTGACGACAAAGATATGGAAAAAATTCCGGTAACCCGGCGTGGCTTTGACAGGCTGGACGAAGAGCTCAGGCAGCTGAAGACCGAGGCGCGGCCCGCGATCATCCGCGATATTGCCGAGGCCCGCGCCCATGGCGACCTGTCGGAAAATGCCGAATATCACGCCGCGCGTGAAAAGCAGGGCTTTATCGAGGGCCGGATCAAAGAGCTTGAGGGCATTATCTCGCTGGCTGATGTGATCGATCCGACGCAACTGTCGGGGCCGATCAAATTCGGCGCCACGGTGACGGTGGTCGATGAGGACAGCGATGAGGAAAAGACCTGGCAGATTGTCGGCGAGGTCGAGGCCAATATCGAGGCCGGGCTTTTGAACCTGCGCTCACCGATTGCGCGGGCGCTGATCGGCAAAGAGGCGGGCGATAGCGTGGAAGTGACCACGCCCGGTGGCCAGAAAAGCTACGAAATCCTCTCGGTGCGGTATATCTGAGCGGATAAAGAACCCTTTAGCCTCAGATCTGTAACCCCGGATCTGAGACCCGACTGGCAATGGCGGAAGAGATCCCGACGATGAGAAAGCCCGCGCAAGGCTATTTGGCGGCTGAACCCGAAGGCGGGGCGGGCTCCCGGCTGGCCCGGCGCCTGGGGCTTTCGCCGGTGACAGAGATCGCCGCCGGTGTGGTTTCAGGGATCTGGGTGGTGGCGGTGCTGGCCTGGGTCTTTACCTCTTCTCCGGGGGGTGATTCGGAGAGGCTGGGCCTGGTTCTCACCCTGTTGATTCTGTTCCTGCCGCTGGTGCTGATCTGGGTGGCGGTGATCACGCTGCGCTCGGTGGCCGAGCTGCGGACCGAAGCCGCCAGCCTGCATGCCGCAATCGAGGCGATGCGTGGCTCTTTCTCAGAAACGCAGGGAGAGATTCGCGCAGCCATGGGGCGCAGCGATCTTGCGGGGGCTGCGGGGCTTGCATCGGGGCATGCGGCGCAGGGCGCGCCGCAAACCCTGTCAGGGGGCGGATCAGCGGGCACATCGGGTGGCACATCAGGGGGTGGCACATCAGGCGCCGGGAATGCCACCGCCACCTTTTCCTCGCGCCGTGATCAGGCCTTGTCGGTGCCATCGGCTGATCGCAAGGCTGCATTGACGCCACCGCGCGAAGAGCCCGAGGCCGAGCAGCCCGCTCTGGCGCTTGGCACGCCCGCTGACAGCAATCGCGCGCCGCTGTCGATTGAGGATTTCATCACCGCGCTGCAATTTCCCGAAAGCCCCGAGGATAAGGCGGGCTTTCGCGCCCTGCGCCTGGCGCTGGAGGATCGTGAGATCGCGCGCCTGATCCGGGCGGCGCAGGATGTGCTGACGCTGCTCAGCCAGGAGGGCATCTATATGGATGACCTCAAGCCCGAGCTGTGCCACCCCGACATCTGGCGTCGCTTTGCTGCAGGAGAGCGGGGCCGGGGCGTCGCGCCGATTGGCGGCATCCGTGACCGCGCCTCGCTGGCGCTGGCGGCCGGACGGCTGCGCGAAGACACGATTTTCCGTGACGCGGCCCATCACTTCCTGCGCACGTTTGATCGCGTTTTCCAGGTGTTTGAACAAAATGCCAGCGACAATGAGCTGATCCATTTCGCCGATACCCGCACCGCCCGCGCCTTTATGGTGCTGGGCCGGGTGGCCGGGGTGTTTGACTGATCAGGGATCAGGCGCGGCTCAGATATCGGGCTGGCCAAGCACCCTGATCATCGTGGTCGCCGCATCAAAGCCAAAGGCATAGCGCAAAAGGCCCAGCCGATCGGTATGGGTGGCGACAAAGCCCTGGCGCTCATAAAGGGCGCGGGCGCGGGGATTGCCGTCGATCACCTCAAGGCGTGCCTCTCTGTAGCCGCGCCGCAGGGCCTCATCACAAAGCGCGTTGATCAGCGCGGTGCCGATGCCTTTGCCGCGGGCCGCAGGCGAGACTGCGATGCCGTCGATAAGAAAGCGTTCATTGTCGACCTCATTGCTGAGCAGCCGCAGCAGACCCGCCCGCCAGGCCGAGCCAAAGCGGCCATAGGCCCGGCGCAGATCGCTGCGCGTGCCGCCCGAAAAGCTGCCCTGCACCGATTTATACCCCGCCAGCCCGACCAGCCTGCCCTGCCAGTCCATCGCGGCAAAGCAGTGATCGGGCCGCAGGCCGCGGTTCAGAAAGGCCAGCGCGCGCGCATCGGGCCCCATGACCCGGCTCAGCTTGCCGCCAAAGGCCTGCCAGTAGATGCGGGCGGCCTCTTCGCGCTGATCCATCGGAAAGCCGCGCCGGATTGAGAAGGGGGCAGCGGCGGTGTCAGCGAACAAGGCCGGTTTCCTTCAGGATGAAATCGGCAATCGCGCCCGGGTCATTCAGGTCCAGCCTGGGCACAGAAAGCCCTGGCAGGGGCGCATCCGAGGCCACCGCCCGCACCAGCGGATCGCCGGGCTGGATCATCGGGCGGTCGCTCACGCCCTGGCGCCAGACCTCGATCTTTGGATGGGCGTCGCGCTTATAGCCCTCGACCAGCACCAGATCGACGGGGGCCAGCCGCGCCAGTACTTCGGCCAGATCGGGCTCTGGCCCGCGATGTTCGCGCAGGATGGCAAAGCGGTTGGCCGAGGCCAGCACCACCTCGGACGCGCCCGCCTGACGATGGCGCCAGGTGTCCTTGCCGGGCTGGTCGAGATCGACATCGTGATGGACGTGTTTGACGGTCGAGACGCTTAGCCCGCGCCCGGTGATATCCGTGACAAGGCGTTCCATCAGGGTCGTCTTGCCGCTGTTTTGCCAGCCGATTACGCCATAGACCCTCATGATCGGCCCACCTGATCTGCGGACATACGGGATTCGGCGCGGGCCAGGTCCTCGGGGCGGTTCAGGTTCGCAAAACCCTCGGGATCAGGGAAATCCACCGCCACCGCCCCATGCATGGCGGCGAAATCGGCGATCTTCGGCTTTGCGCCAGAGGCAAGAAAAGCCGCGAGCGGGTCGGCCAGCGCCACAGGCCAAAGCGCCGAGGCATTGTGATCCCGCCCGCCCGCCCGTGCAAATGTGGGGTGAAGAAACGCCGCGTCCTTCGTGCTTCCTGCGGGGCTTTGGACGGCTGCCATCAGGGCGCTGACAAGGGTATCCGGCAGAAAGGGCGCATCAACCGGGGTTGAGATCACCGCCGCTGCCCCGGCCGCCTGAGCCGCCCGCAAACCGCTGAGGATCCCGGAAAGCGGCCCATAAGAGGCCTCATCCGCCAGCACCTTTAGGCCTGTTGATGAAAAACGTGCGGGATCGCCATTGGCGGAAATCATTATACGGCAGGCGGGGTCCGGATCGGCATCGGCGGATGCAGGATCGGCCCAGGCGGCGCTGATTTGCGGCGAAAGCCTTGCGATCACATGGGAAATCAGCGGCCTTCCGGCCAGCATGAGGTGCGCCTTATCGGCGCCGCCCATCCGGCGGCCCTCACCTCCGGCAAGTATGACAGCCATCACGCTCACGCCAGGGGCCTTTCGTTCGGATGGAAGACCAAAGCAGACGGAAAGGGCCGCTATCGCTGCGGCCCTTATGCCGCTTAATTGACGCGGTCACCCTTTTTGTTAATCAAAACAACGCCGTGGCCTTCGCCCGGATTGTCGTTTTCCTCAGTCACGATACGTTCCTGCACGCCCGGCAGCTTGCCGAAATCGGCGGCCAGTTTTTTCGGGAACCAGGTCCGCGACAGGCCCTCGAAGCCAGGCACACCGCGCAGCAGGCCAGAGATCGAATTGGCACAATGCGCCTTTGGCACCGCGCCGTTTTGCAGCGCTTTTTGCAAGATCATCTCGGCCACCTCGGGCGAGAGCAGCAGCTTTTGCTCGATCACGTGGAACTGCTCTCCATCGCCGTCGCGGGCGTGGTAGTCGAGGTAGAAGTTCACCAGCCGGTCGCTCATGCCGAAATGCACATCGTCACGCTCGGGCGAGCGGGGATGGCTGAAGGTGCCCGCCGGGTCGAAGAGCACGCGCTGCGAGCCATTGATCAACAGCGCCGAATGCGCGCCGCTGCCATTGCGGTCATTGATGGTGGTGAACAGCGTGATCGCAGGCGGCGGCCCGGCAACATAGGTGGCGCGGGCAATCTCTTCATCACTGGCCCAGATCGATTCTGCGCAGGCGGACAACAACAGAGAAACTGCGAGCGCAGCAAGCATACGAAACATCGGGCGATCTCCAGACCCGGATCGTCAAAAGATCACCGGGCCCCCGTTATGAAGCTGAGGCTCAGGCGCCGGACAGGCCGACGAAAACCAGGGCGACGATGATCGCAACAAGGCTCCATTTCACCAGGCCGATAAAACCTGCGAAGGTTTTTTCCTGGGCGCGGATGTCCATGCTGCCCGCCTGATAGTCACCGTGATTGTGTTCAGCCATTCTTCATATATCCCGCTGATGATCGCTTTTCAGCCTGTTAGCCGATTCAACCGCCGCTGTCACCTGTTGGGCGGGGGGGGACCGGAATTTCCCCCCGGCTTCGGGATCACTGCGGCCCCAGTATATGGCCCCACGGTGGCTTCACTGTTGCTCTGCTGCGGCTCAGACCGAGCCGTCGCCGGATTCGCCGCCGCCCCAGCCACGCAAAAGCTGAAAGCCGATGCGCAGCGGCGGCTCTTCGGGGGTGGCTTTGGGCACCGCCCGCAGCAGGACCGAAAGCTGGCTGACATGCTGCACCATCTGTGTTTTCAGCCCGCTTTCATCCTGGCCGTAAAAGGTCAGCAGATCGGGGTCGGAAAAGCCAAGCCCCTCGATCCTGAGCACCCCGGCCTGGCTGCCGGTAAAGCCCATGGCGACCTCATGATCCTGGTCAAGCTGGCTTTCAAAATGGCGGATATAAAGGACGATCCGCTCGCAGGCGGATTCGGCGGGCGATTTCTCAGGCACCTCAGCCGCGGCTTTTGCGGGCGGGGCCGCGGCTTTGCCGGTTGCCACTGCTTTTGACGTTTTGCTCATTTTTGCTGCCATATCCATGCGCCATCCGGGTCGAGAGAACGGGAAACCTCGCCCCGGTGCAAGAGATGGTTCAGATGTGCAACCGTCTCTGCCAGTGCCAGGCCCTGCTCGGCCTGGCCGATCTGGCGGCGGAAAAGCGCGGGGAAACAGTCAAAGGCGCGGCGTGGCGCGGCCAGATGATCGCGCAGCCTGTCCAGCCCCGAGAGGTGGTTCGCCACCATCTGCTGCAGCCGGAAGGGCAGGCCCGTGAAGGGCAGTTTATGGCCGGGCAGCACCAGCTGGCGGTCATTGGCAAAGGCCCTAAACCGGGTGCAGCTTTCCAGCCATTCCGCCAGCGGATCGGCCTCTGGCTCGGCCGGGTAGACGCCGATATTGGCCGAGATGCCGGGCAAAAGCTGATCGCCGCCCAGCACGAGATCATCGCTCCAGAATGTGGCATGGGCGGGGGCATGGCCGTGACCGATGCGGATCTGCCAGTCGCGCCCGGCCATGCGCAGGCGCTGCCCCTCTTGCAGGCGGGTATAGCCCAGCGGCAAGGGCGCCACGCAGTCAGAGGCGTTGAAGGGGCGCTCGCCCATGCGGCGGGTGATCTCGGGCTGGGGCAGGCCCGTGCGGCGCCAGAAGGTGACGGCCTCGGGCGAGGGGCGCTCTTCCTGGCTTAGCAGCAGCATCCGCGCGTAAAGCCAGGCGGTGCGGGTCATCATCAGCTCGGCCCCCTGGGCCATGAACCAGCCCGCCATGCCGATATGATCGGGGTGGTGATGGGTGCCGATCACCCGGCGCACCGGACGCCCGGCCAGAGGCCCCGCCAGCAGCGCCTGCCAGCCCGCCACGGCGCGGCGCGAATGCAGGCCGGTATCGATCAGCGTCCAGCCATCGCCCTCGTCCAGCGCATAGACATTCACATGATCCAGCGCCCAGGGCAGCGGCAGCCGCAGCCACAGGATACCGGGCGCGACCTCGGTCGCAGAGCCGGGTTCAGGGGGATCGGGGAAGGGAAAGCGGATTTCAGTCATGGGGGTTTGATGACCGCCAGGCGTTGCTTGCACAAGAGGCATGACGGCACCGCTATGGCGCTGTGCGACGCGTGGATCTGCCTGCGGGCGTGCCCACGCCTTCACAAAACGCGGTGGATATGGCAGTTGAGTTATGCGTGTCCGAGGGGCATGCCAGATGGCTTCTTAACACTTTAGCCAGCCGATTTCAGGAGCTTACCCGATGGATGAAGAAGAGCGCGCCGCCCGGGCGGATCGTGCCGCACAGGGGGATGAGCGCGGCGCGGGCGGGATCAACCTGGCGCTTGCGCTGATTGTTCTTTCGGCCCTGGTGGCCGTTGTGGCCCTGTCCTGGGTTTTTCTGGCCTGACAGATCTGCTGGCCTGACAGATCTGCTGGCCTCTCAGATCTGCCGGGCTGACCGATCTGCCAGGCTGACAGCGGAAGATGGCTGCCCGGGGCTTACGGGAACAGACTTACCGGGGCTTTGGTTTTCGGCCCCACCGCAGCTGTGGCGCGGGGCCGAAATGAGATCACTGGCGATCAGACGTCCAGCTCTTCGGCATCGGCAAAGCGGGCGTTTTCCTGGATGAACTGGAAGCGCAGCTCTGGCTTTTTGCCCATCAGACGCTCGACCAGATCGCCGGTGCTGTCGCCCTCATCCGCGCCGATCGAGACCCTGATCAGCTTGCGCGTCGCGGGGTTCATCGTGGTGTCTTTCAGGTCTTTCGCATCCATCTCGCCCAGACCCTTAAAGCGCTGAACGTCGATTTTTCCTTTGCCACCCAGACCCTTGGCCAGCCATTCCTCTTTCTCGGCATCATTAGCCACGTAAAGGCGGCGTGCCCCCTGGGTCAGGCGATAAAGCGGCGGGCAGGCCAGATAGAGGTGCCCCTTGTCGATCAGCGGCCGCATCTGGGTGAAGAAAAACGTCATCAGAAGCGAGGCGATATGCGCCCCGTCAACATCGGCATCGGTCATGATGATGATCTTGTCATAGCGCAGATCATCGACGTTGAACCGCGCCCCCATGCCGACGCCAAGCGCCTCGCATATGTCGCGGATCTCGGCATTGTCGCCCAGCTTGCTGGCGGCAGCCCCCAGCACGTTCAGCACCTTGCCGCGCAAAGGCAGCAGGGCCTGGAAGGTGCGGTCGCGCGCGCCCTTGCCGCTGCCGCCGGCCGAATCGCCCTCGACGAGGAACAGCTCGGTTCCCTTGCGGTTCGAGGCCGAGCAATCGACCAGCTTGCCGGGCAGCCGCAGCCGCTTGGTCGCCGATTTGCGCTGCGTTTCTTTTTCGGCGCGGCGCTTCAGGCGCTCTTCGGCCCGCAGCACCAGGAAATCCAGGATCGCGCCCGCCGATTTCGGGTCATTGGCCAGCCAGGTGTCGAAATGGTCGCGGACCGCGTTTTCCACCCATTTCGCCGCCTCTTCGGTGGCCAGACGGTCTTTGGTCTGGCCGACGAATTGCGGCTCGCGGATGAAGATCGAGATCAGCGCACAGCCGCCGGTCAGCATATCCTCGCGGGTGATCTGATCGGCTTTGCGGTTCTTGACCCGTTCGCCATAGGCGCGGATGCCCTTGAGGATTGCGGCCCAGAAGCCGGTCTCATGGGTGCCGCCCTCGGGCGTCGGCACGGTATTGGTGTAGGACGAGATGAAGCCGTCGCGCATCGGCGTCCAGTTGATCGCCCATTCGACCGAGCCGGGGACGCCGTATTTTTCCTTGAAGCTGACCTTCCCGGCGAAGGGGCGCTCGGCATAGGTCTGGTCTTTTTGCAGCTGCTCTGAGAGGTATTCGCCAAGCCCGCCGGGATAGTGGAAGGTGGCCTCCAGCGGCATATCGCCATCCGGGATTGCCGATTTCCAGCGGATCTCAACACCCGAATAGAGATAGGCCTTCGAGCGGACCATCTTCATCAGACGCGCCGGTTTGAACCCCTGATGGCCGAAAATCTCGGCATCGGGGTGGAAGATCACCGTGGTGCCGCGGCGGTTCGGGGCAGGGCCGATTTTCTGCACCGGGCCCAGTGGTTTGCCGCGCGAAAACTCCTGCACGAAAAGCTCACGGTTGCGGGCCACCTCGACGCGCATATGATCGGAAAGCGCGTTCACAACCGATGAGCCGACGCCGTTCAGCCCGCCCGATGTTTCATAGGCGTCGCCGTTGAACTTGCCGCCCGCGTGCAGGGTGCACAGAATCACCTCAAGCGCGGATTTGTCGGGGAATTTCGGATGCGGGTCGACGGGGATGCCGCGCCCGTTGTCCTTGATCGAGACCGAGCCATCGGCCAGCAGTTCCACCTCGATGCGATTGGCGTGGCCTGCGACGGCCTCATCCATCGAGTTGTCGAGGATCTCGGCCGCCAGGTGGTGATAGGCGCGTTCGTCAATGCCGCCGATATACATGCCCGGCCGCATGCGCACCGCCTCAAGCGGTTCCAGCACCTCGATCGACGAGGCATCATAGGTCTGCTGGTTCGGCGCGGCGAGAAGATCGCCGGAATCGTTCGGGGCCATGCGCTGCTCTTATTGTTTCTGAGGGCGCATTAGACCACCTGGCGGGGCAGGGGCGCAAGATCCAGGGGTGATTTTCCTGAGGTCATATCCTGTCGCCAGTTTTGTCACCATTTTTGGGGCCATCTTCTGCACCGTTTGCGGGCCCCGTGCCCGGGCGGCGCCGCAGGGCCCCCGGCGGGTGGCCCCAGAGGCGGCGAAACGCGCGGGACAGGGTGGCGGGGCCAGAGAACCCGGTGCGCAGCGCGATTTCTGCCAGCGGGTGGCTGGTATCTGTCAGCATGCGCCGCGCCGCCTGCAGGCGCAGGGTCAGCGCCCAGGCGGCCGGCGTGGTGCCAAGCGAGTCGCGGAACAGAACCTCAAGCCTGCGCGGTGACAGGCCGATGGCGCGGGCGGTGGCGGCGGCGCTTTCGGGCTGGTCGATCCGCGCCTCCATCCGTTTCAGTGCCTGGGTCACGCGCGGATCCAGCGCAGGGTCGCGGCGTGGGGCTGCGATCTGCGGCTCGTGCCCGGGGCGGGCGTCGGTCAGGAAGGAATTGGCCACCTGCCGCGCAAGGCCCGCGCCATGGCGGGCGCGGATCAGATGCAGCATGAAATCCTGCGCAGGCTGCGCGCCGCCGATGGTCACGCGGTTGCGGTCGATCACGAAACGGTCTGGGACGACCTCGATCTGCGGGTGGCGGTCAGCCAGATCCTCCAGTTCCTCCCAATGCACGGTGGCGCGGTAGCCGTTCAGAAGGCCCGCACGCGCCAGCACCCAGGGGGCTGAGTCGATGCCGCCAACCAGCCGGAAGCGCGGCGCGATGCGGGTCAGCTCGCGGATCAGCGGGCGGGTGGCGACCTCATCCAGCTTATAGCCCGAGATCACGATCAGCAGATCAGCCCCCACCGCATGACCGGGCGGCCCGTCCGAGGGCAGCGAGATGCCGCAGGTCAGCGGCACCGGCTGGCCGTCGGGCGAGACGACGCGCCATCGAAAGGCCTCATGCCCCAGCTGGCGGTTGGCGTTGCGCAAAGGGTCCAGCGCCGAGGCCACTTCGAGGATCGAAGCCTGGGGCAGGACCAGCAGTGCGATGGTCAGCGGTGCGCGTGCCAGGGTGAAGATTGCGTTTTCCGTCATGAGAGTTTCGTAAAATGCAAAGCGCGGCCTGGCAAGGAGGATAGACTTGCTGTCAAACGGTGCCCGGGCGAAAGAACTGGGCGAAAGATCTGCGCCGTATCGAAGAACCGGAGGACCACCCAATGCCGCTGACCATGAACCGCGAGGTTTTCATCACCTGTGCCGTGACCGGATCGGGCAGCACGCAGGACCGCAGCCCGCATGTGCCACGCTCGCCCGAGCAGATCGCAGCCTCGGCGATTGATGCGGCAAAGGCGGGCGCAGCGGTGGTGCACTGCCATGTGCGCGATCCGGAAACCGGCAAACCGGCGCGTGACCCGGCACTTTACCGCGAGCTGACCGAGCGCATCCGCGATTCTGGCACCGATGTTGTGCTGAACCTGACCGCTGGTATGGGCGGCGATATGATGTTCGACGGCACCGAGAATATGGGCCGGATGGCGGCGCATTCCGACATGATCGGCGCGACCGAGCGGGTGGCGCATATCGTCGAATGCCGCCCTGAGATCTGCACGCTCGACTGCGGCACGATGAATTTTAACGAGGCCGATTATGTGATGGTGAACACGCCCGGCATGCTGCGCGATATGGCGAAACGCATGGTGGCCTCGGGCACGCGGATCGAGATCGAGGCCTTTGACACCGGGCATCTGTGGCTGGCGAAAGCGCTGGCGGATGAGGGGATCATCCCCGATCCGGTGCTGGTGCAGCTGTGCATGGGCGTGCCCTGGGGGGCGCCGGATGATCTGAACACCTTCATGGCGATGGTGAACAATGTGCCGAAAAACTGGCACTGGTCGGCTTTCGCGCTGGGCCGCAATCAGATGGCCTATGTCGCGGCAAGCGTGCTGGCGGGCGGCAATGTGCGGGTGGGTCTTGAGGATAATCTCTGGCTGGAAAAGGGCGTGCTGGCGACCAATGCGCAGCTGGTAGAGCGGGCGGTGACCATCATCGAGAATCTGGGCGCGCGGGTGATCACGCCGGCTGAGGTGCGGGCGCGGCTGAAGCTGGAAAAGCGGGCGCCACTCGCAAGGTGAATCGGGCCGAAGTGAGGTGCCTCTGGCCAGGGGCGGATGCCTCCGGCGGGGATATTTAGAGACAGATGAAAAAGCACCCCGCTGTAATCGGGGGCGAGGATCAGGGAAGGGAGCGCGTTCATGGCGCGTAAGGCGGCGATTGTTGGCGGCGGCGTGATCGGTGGTGGCTGGGCGGCGCGGTTCTTGCTGAATGGCTGGGATGTGGCGGTTTTTGACCCCGACCCCGAGGCTGAGCGCAAGATCAATGCGGTGCTCTCGAATGCGCGGCTGGCGCTGCCCGCTTTGTCGGATGTGCCAATGCCGCCAGAGGGGCGCTTAAGTTTCGCGGGCACCATGGCCGAGGCGGTTGAGGGGGCGGAATATGTGCAGGAATCGGTCTCTGAACGGATCGAGCTGAAGCACAGGGTCTATGCGCAGCTGCAGCAGGCCAATCCGGGCGTGCTGATCGGGTCATCGACCAGCGGTTTCAAGGCGTCGGATCTGCAGGCTGGCAGCCCCGCGCCCGAGAACATCATTGTCGCCCATCCCTTCAACCCTGTCTATCTGCTGCCTTTGTCGGAAGTGTCGGGGTCGGAGAAGAATACGCCAGAGACGGTGGAAAAGACCGTGCAGATCATGAAAGACATCGGGATGTTCCCGCTGGTGATCCGCAAAGAGATCGATGCGTTTCTGGGCAACCGCTTCCTTGAGGCGGTCTGGCGCGAGGCGCTCTGGATGCTGAAAGACGGGGTCGCCACCACGGAAGAGATCGACGAGGCGATCCGCATGGGGTTCGGGCTTCGCTGGGGGCAGATGGGGCTTTTCGAGACCTATCGCATCGCGGGTGGTGAAGCCGGGATGAAGCATTTCATGGCGCAATTCGGCCCCGCGCTGAAATGGCCCTGGACCAAGCTGATGGATGTGCCGGAGTTCAATGACGAGCTGGTCGAACTGGTTTCCTCGCAATCCGACGCGCAATCGGGGATGTATGGCATCCGCGAGTTGGAGCGGATCCGCGATCAGAATCTTGTGGGCTTTCTGCGGGCGCTGAAAGAACGCAACTGGGGCGCGGGCAAGGTTTTGCGTGAGCATGACGAGCGCCGTGCGGCGGTGTTCTATGCGGATACCGATCAGGGGCCGAAGGCGGCGCCGCTCGTGATGGCGCATATGCAGGTGCTGCCGGGCTGGATCGACTATAACGGCCATATGACCGAGAGCCGCTATTACTTCTGCAATTCCGAAGTGGCGGATGCGTTTTTGCGGCTGATCGGCGCGGGGATGGCTTATGTCGGGGCGGGGCACAGCTATTACTCGGCCGAGACCCATATCCGCCATCTGGGTGAGGCGAAGCTGGGTGATCGGCTGACCGGCACGATGCAGATCATCTCAGCCGATGAGAAGCGGTTCCGGTCTTTTGTGCGGATCCTGAAGGGCGATGAGGTGGTGGCGACGATTGAGCAGCTTTGCCTGCATGTCGATATGAAAGCGGGGAAAACCGTGCCCGCGAGCCCTGAGGTCTGGGCAAAGCTGAAGGCGGTGGCGGAGGCCCAGGCCGGGCTGCCGCTGCCCGAAGGCGCAGGCCGCGCCGTTGGCCAGAAGAAAGGTTGAGGCGATGGATTTCGGGCTGAATGAAGAACAGCAGATGATCGTCGAGGCGACGCGTGCCTTCGTCGAAAACGAGCTTTACCCGCATGAGGCAGAGGTCGAGCGTTCGGGCGTCCTGCCGCTGGAGCTGATCCGCGAGATCCAGAAAAAGGCCATCGCTGCCGGGCTTTATGCGGCGAATATGCCGGTTGAGGTGGGGGGCGCGGGCCTCGATACCCTGTCCTGGCTGCTTTATGAGAAAGAGCTGGGGCGCGCGAATTACGCGCTGCACTGGACCTGTGTGGCGCGGCCCTCGAACATCCTGCTGGCGGGCAACGCCGAGCAGCGCGAGCAATACCTTATGCCCTGCATCCGGGGCGAGACCTGGGATTGTCTTGCGATGACTGAGCCGGGGGCGGGATCAGATCTGCGCGGCATGAAGGCCTCTGCACGGGAAGACGGCGATGACTGGATCCTGAACGGGACCAAGCATTTCATCTCGCACGCTGATCTGGCGGGCTTTGCGATTGTCTTCATGGCGACCGGCGAGGAAGAAACCCCGCGCGGGCCGAAAAAGCGGATCACTGCGTTTTTCGTGGATAAAGGCACGCCGGGGTTCAATGTGCGCGAGGGGTACCGCAACGTCTCGCACCGCGGCTATACCAATGCGGTGCTGGAGTTTGATGACTGCCGCGTGAACAAGCGGCAGGTGCTGGGCGAGGCGCATAAGGGCTTTGAGGTCGCCAATTCCTGGCTGGGGGCGACGCGGTTGCAGGTGGCATCAACCTGTCTTGGCCGGGCGGAACGTGCGCTGGATCACGCGGTCTCCTATTCCGCCGAGCGAAAGCAATTCGGCCAGCAGATTGGCAAATTCCAGGGCGTGAGCTTCAAGCTGGCCGATATGGCGATGGAGCTGAAAGCGGCGGAACTTCTGACCCGCGAGGCCGCCTGGAAATACGACCAGGGCACGGTGAGCGAGGCCGATATGTCGATGGCCAAGCTGAAAGCGACCGAGGTGCTGGCGATGGTGGCGGATGAGGCGATCCAGATCCATGGCGGCATGGGACTGATGGACGAACTGCCGCTGGAACGGATCTGGCGCGATGCCCGTGTCGAGCGGATCTGGGAAGGCACGTCAGAGATTCAGCGCCATATCATCTCGCGTGAGCTGCTGCGGGCGGTAGGGGGGTGACGGTTATGGCCGATGACAAGGGTGCGGGACCAAAAATCCGCTTCACCTATTGCACCCAGTGCAACTGGATGCTGCGCACAGCCTGGATGGCGCAGGAGTTGCTGCAAACCTTCGGACAGGATCTGGGTGAAGTGACCCTGATCCCATCAACGGGCGGCGTTTTCCGGATCGAGCTTGATGGTGTGCTGGTCTGGGACCGCAAAGATCAGGCCGGTTTTCCGGATTCGAAACAGCTGAAAAAGCTGGTGCGCGATCATGTCTGGCCAGAGCGTGATCTTGGCCATCTTGATCGTGGCGCCTTGCCGGAGGCCTGAGCCCGACTGGTCCGCGCCGGGGGCTGTCTGCCCCCGGACCCCCGAGGATATTTTCAGACAGATGAAAACCATATGTTAACCAATGATCCTGATATTGGCATTGCGGTACAGGCGGGGACGCCGATGACCGCGACGGGTGAAACCCTGCCCCGCTTCGGTGGGGCAGGGGACAGCCCCGTCCGTTTCATCTGTCTGAAAATATCCTCGGGGGGAGGTGCCGCTTCGCGGCACCGTGGGGGGCAGACAGCCCCCCTTGACCGGCAAGAGTGCGGGGGGGACGCATGAAACGCCTCGACCGGCTGCTGCGTCCTCGCCATATTGCTGTTCTTGGCGCGGGATGGGCTCTTAACGTCATTGAGCAGACCCGTAAGATGGGATTTGATGGGCCAGTCTGGCCTATCCACCCCAGCAAGGCCGAGATTGGCGGGCTGAAGGCCTATGCCTCGGTTGCCGATCTGCCCGAAGCACCCGATGCGACTTTTGTCGGTGTGAATCGTTTCGCGACGGTTGATGTCACCCGCGAGCTTGTCGAACGAGGCGCCGGTGGGGCGATCTGTTTCGCGGCAGGCTGGACCGAGGCGGGTGAGCCGGAGCTGCAGCAAAAGCTCATCGCCGCAGCTGGCGATATGCCGATCCTCGGGCCAAATTGCTATGGGGTAATCAATTACCTCGACGGTGCGCTTTTATGGCCCGATCAGCATGGCGGCGTTCGGGTTGAAAACGGTGTCGCCCTGATCAGCCAATCCTCGAACATCGTGGTTAATCTGGCCATGCAGCAGCGTGGCCTGCCGGTTGCCTATATTGCCTGTCTTGGCAATGCTGCGGTGGTTGGCCTGGCCGAGCTGGCCGGGGCCTTGCTGGATGACCCCCGCGTGACGGCGATCGGCATGTATATCGAGGGGATTGACGACGCCCCGGCCTTTGCCCGGTTTGCGGCGCGGGCTGAGGCGCTTGGCAAAGGGGTCGTGACAATCAAATCTGGCAAGACCGAGGCCTCGCGCAGCGCGGCGGCCTCGCATACGGCTTCTCTTGCCGGGGGCGGTGCGGCGTCCTCGGCTTTCCTTGCGCAGCTGGGGGTGGCCGAGGTCAACAGCCCTGCAGAGATGATAGAGACGCTGAAGATCTTCCATATTCACGGGCCGCGTCTGGGGTCTCGCCTGTGCTCACTGTCCTGCTCGGGGGGCGAGGCGGGGATGGTGGCTGACCTGGCCGCGCCTTTCGGGCTACAGTTCCCGCCGGTGCCAAAGCTGACGTCTGAGCGGCTTTCCAACACGCTGGGGCCGATTGTATCGGTTGCCAACCCATTGGATTACAACACCTTCATCTGGGGTGACCTGGAGAAAACCACCGAGGTTTTCTCTGCCATGCTGGAGCCTTACGACGCCGGGCTATATGTCATCGACCTGCCGCGGGAGGATCGTTGCGATCCCTCAAGCTATTTCCCGGCGCTTGAGGCGATCAGCAACGCGCAAAATGCCTGCGGCAAGCCCGCCTTCCCGGTGGTCACGATTTCCGAGAATATGAACGAGGCGCGGGTGCAGGCCCTGATGGCGCAGGGGCTTTGCCCGCTGATGGGCTTTGAAACCGCGCTGGCGGCGATCCGGGCGGCGCAGACTCCGGCCGGGATTGAGGGCTGGCAGCCGCTGGCCGCTTTGCCCGCACGCCACACACGGCTTTTGTCTGAGGCCGAGGGCAAGGTGCTTTTGGCGGCTGCAGGCGTGCCGGTTCCACGCTCGGTGACCGGGGCGACGCTGCAGGATGTGACGCAGGCGGCCGTCGGGCTGCAGCCCCCCTTCGCGCTGAAGGGCCTTGGCTTTGCGCATAAGACCGAGGCCGGGGCGGTCAGGCTGGGGCTGAATACGCTGGAAGGGCAGGCCGGGATGCCTGGCGCCACCGGCTATCTGGTCGAGGAAATGGTGACCGGCGCCCTGGCTGAGATGCTTTTGGGGATCAGCCGCGATCCGGTCTATGGCATCACGCTGACCCTGGGGATGGGCGGCGTCACGGCCGAGGTGCTGGCCGATACGGTGACGCTTGTCTGGCCGTTGGATGAGGCGGCGATCCTGACTGCGCTGCGGCGGTTGCGGCTTTGGCCCTTGCTGGATGGCTATCGCGGCAGGCCGCGTGCAGATGTGGCGGCATTCGCGCGGATCGCCTGCAGCCTTGGGGCGCTGATGGCGGGCGATGACCGGCTGGAAGAAATCGAAATAAATCCGGTCCTCTTGCGAGAGACGGGCGCGGTGGCGGTGGATGCTCTGATCCGGAGGGACGAGAATGACTGAGATGCAGATGCGGGTTGATGGCCCGGTAAAAACCCGCCGCGAGGGCGCGATCCTTGAGGTCACTCTGGATGCGCCCAAGGCCAATGCGATCAGTCTGAAAACCAGCCGTATCATGGGCCTGGTGTTCCGCGATTTCCGCGATGACGACAGCCTGCGCATCTGCATCCTGCGCGCGGCGGGTGAGAAATTCTTTTGCCCCGGCTGGGATTTGAAGGCCGCAGCCGAGGGGGATGCGGTTGATGGCGATTATGGCGTTGGCGGCTTTGGCGGCCTGCAGGAGCTGCCAAATCTGAACAAGCCGGTGATCGCGGCCGTCCAGGGCATCTGTTGTGGCGGCGGGCTTGAGCTGGCGCTATCTGCCGATCTGATCATGGCCTCTGAGACGGCGACATTCGCACTGCCAGAGATCCGCTCGGGCACGGTGGCGGATGCGGCTTCGATTAAGCTGCCAAAGCGGATCCCCTATCATGTGGCGATGGATCTCTTGCTGACCGGGCGCTGGTTTGACGCCGAAGAGGCGCTGCGTTGGGGGCTGATCAAAGAGATTTGCGCGCCCGATCAGCTGCTTGCCAAAACATGGGAACTGGCGCGGCTTTTGGAATCGGGGCCGCCGCTGGTCTATGCAGCGATCAAGGAAGTGGTGCGCGAGGCCGAGAATATGCGCTTTCAGGATGCGCTGAACCGGATCACCAAGCGCCTGATGCCGACGGTCGACCGGCTCTATTCCAGTGAAGACCAGCTGGAAGGTGCCCGGGCATTCTCTGAAAAGCGCGACCCGGTCTGGAAAGGCCGCTGAGGTCGGCGGCGGCGCCCCGCCATGCTGACCAGGATAGTGGCGGCGGCAGAGCAGGGCAAAACTGGCCGGGCGGCGAATAGAGGTCGATGATCACAGCGAGACAGGCGAAGCCCGTCACTGGCCTCAACGCTGTTCATCGACGCGCTGATGGTGTGGCAGTGAAGCGGCCTCGGCTGGAAACTCATATTTCCATCTAAGCGATAGAAATAAAAAGAAAATAATCAGTATATCTAACCTTGGGGCGAAGGCCCCAGAAGAAGGACGCATGCCCTGGCTGCATAAATACCTCTGCAAGGATCAGGGTATAGGGATGATGTTCACCGACTCGCAGATCGTCGAGCGGGTCATCAAACGCTGCACTGACTCCGGGCTTCCGGTGCTGACTGTGCATGACAGTGTGTTCGCGCCCTATACGCATAGCAGACTGGTTAACGCAGTTATGGTTCAGGCCGCAGAGGAGGCGGTTGGTCGGCCTTTGCCTTTGGAGGCTGAGCATGCTGGTCTGGATGACGTGCGAGATAAGCTATTGGAAATTCAACAGGATTTCCAATGGTGGAGGGAAGCGGCTCGCTGCGAAGGATATTTGCAGAGGCTAAAGGCCTGGGAAGGATCGCATGGGCAGGAGGTTGTTTCTCTGGGGATGAAGCAGCGTAAGGCAAGGGCAGGCTAATCCCTTTGAATCAGCAGCAACAGCCTTGTCTTTTGCAGGCTCTTTCCATCCCCCGTCCCCCATATTTATACCTATTGATCCCTCTGTCCCCATCCCTCCATGCACCCTGTCAGCTCAATGTTCCGATGCGATAACATGCTGATAGATATTGGTTTTTATCAGTCATTTTTATGAAGTGACTGAGGGCACGCTGGTATGCTTCCTGACCGCATCTGCCTGACCTGACCCTTTCAGAGGCTTCCCATGACCGCGAATGTCCACCTCGGCGCCCAGCTTGACGCCTATGTTGCCCTGAAGAAACCCGGCTTTGCACTGATGGTCGATGCGCCTTGGGGCGGGGTACGCTCCCCTCTTGACTAGCGGCGGCTAAGGCACTTCCATGCGGAGATTACAGTAGGGCAAGTGCATATGCTAAGATTTTTCTGGCGTTTGAGCAGGTTTTTAATCCGGTCGTTCTGGAAGATCAGTTTCGTTCTCACTTTCCTGCTATTTATTGCTGCCCAACTTATAGCTGGCGTCTCTGGCTTGGTTGGGAGTGTTTTTAAATCAGTCTTTGGCACGGATACCGTGGCCACGTTAGCGGATGAGCGTTCCAGGAAGGCTGCCTCGGAGGCGGAGAACCTTCGGAAGCAGAATGTCGATCTGAACGACAAGAACACTCAAGCGGCGCGTGATCTTGATGATGCGCGTGCGAAGAACAGGCAACTCACTGCAACGGCTGACCGAGTAGAGCTTGAAAACAGATCACTCCGAAAGGACGCGGCAGAGCTTAGGGCTAGGGCCAGCAGAGAAGTCACCTGGAAGGGTAAGAAGCGCCCACTGGCAGAGGCGGTGACTGATATGGCTGGCGGAGTAGGCAAACGCACCCGCACTGCTGCTGCGGCTAATGTCGCATCGGTGTTTGGCGAAGCTGTGCCGGTCTATGGTGTAGCTGTGATCGTTGCTTCGACGGCATACGAACTCAAGGTTTCGTGCGACAATATGCGGGACATGAGTGTTGTTTCTCACCCAGAACTGAGCCGTTTAAGGGCATAATTTTCACTGAGAACTGAGCCATGTGAACCTTCCTCCAAAGCGGTGAGCGGCGGGGGCAACGGAGTGATCCACATGGGACTTTTGAAC
>NZ_JABJXT010000024.1 GCF_013155295.1 Pseudogemmobacter hezensis
CAGGGCCCGGCTGTAGCTCGACCAGTTCGTTGTGCGAAAAAGAGGGATCGGCTTGCTCATAGAGCCAACCTAACCCGCTGACTCACAAACATGAATCCATGAGCCGGCCGGATAGTGCAACAAAGCCTATGTAAACCATGGATCGGTATGGCTGATGTGACATGCGGGCACCTTCATGACCAGGTCACGTGTAAGATAACTTTATGATTTATAGATAATTACTGCGCATCTGTCTGCAAGCAGGCAATGATCGTACCTTGCGCGGCATCGTCGTCATCTGTAACAACTGCCTCCTCAACAACCTCGGAAATGGCACCGGTCGAGAGCAGATCCTCAACGCAGAGATCGCACCAGAGCCTGGCCTCAGGGAGTTTGAAGCCCGCGTTCAGCTGGTATCGCGTTCCGTCTGCGATCTCGGATCCATAATGCCCCTGAAGTGTTATGCCGATGCGGATTGTCGCACAGCGGTAGCCCTGATCTGGTTCATTCACGAAGACTGCCGAATATCCACGTTGGCAGCTCTCACATGTTACGAAAAATCTGTTCATTCAAATCTCCCCGAGGCTTGTTCCCTTCACGATAATTTTTGGGTGCCAGGCTTCAAGGCATGACTGAAAATTTTATGATTTTGGATTCCCCGGCATTCGGAATTGATAGCTGACTGACTGGCCGCTACTCCGCTCCGCCGTTTCGGGTTGATAGGGTGAGCCAGGCCCCGTCCGCTGTCGGCCTTATACGGCTTTCCCGTAGTGTTTTGCTTTACACGCCCTCCCTGCTATCGCGGAAAGGGACAACTCGATGACTTTTAGCCACCCGCAGCCGCTTCATGCCGCCGCTTCCGTGGTCGAATTTCGCACCGCCGTTCTCAGAGCCGGGACTATCTCGTCGCGCTCCAACGGCAGACGTGAGGAGTAATTCCACCAACCAGGGCCTCGGTCGCAAGGCCGGGGCCTTCACGCATCCTCTCAGACTGCCGCGTTTGCGATCAGAGCGTTTCGCGCGGCCTCATATGCACCCATCAGCGCCGGTTGCCCCTGCAACCCCTCAAGCGCGAAGCTGTTGAGGAACTGACGCCCGGCGAACAGCCTGCGGTCAACCAGGGTAGGAGACGCTGTAGCGGAGGTTGAAGAAAACCGCGTGCAGGATCACGGACTTCGGATAATGCACACCCGTGAACTCGATCATGCCAACCGCCTCTTTCCAACTCACTGACAACGCTGACATATCACGCGCGCGCAAAAAGTCGAAATTTTGCAACAGTACCAACACATAGCCCTTAGGTCCCGGCGGTAAGAAGTCCGGCTGCGGCCTTCACCACCTCGGCCTTTCCGAAGACGAAATCGATCGGCGCGCCAGGGGGGGCTGCCGTGAAATCCACGGTTCCGTGATATCCCAGCCCCGAAACCGCACCGATCCCGCCCGCGACATCCCAGGCCTTATTGCCCAAGCCCAGCATCGCATCGATCTGACCCTCGGCCAGCTGCATCAGCGCAACCGCGGTCGAGCCACCATTGCGGTAGCCCATCCGCAGATCCCCCAGAACCCCGGCAATCACAGCCGTTTCGCGGGCGATGGGCGTAGTGGAGGCAAAGCCGAATGAGATCAGCCCTGTCGCGCGATCGAGCGGAGCGGCCGGAGGCAGCTTTAACTCGTTTACCCGCGCGCCTTCATCCCTGCCGCCGATCAGCAGGCGGTTCCGGATCGGGCAGAAGACCGCGCCTGCACGGGGCTGCCCGTCTTCGATCAGGCCTATCGAGACCGCCCAATCCGGCAGGCCGCGAACGAAATTGAAGGTCCCGTCAATCGGATCGATGATCCATTGCCGCCGGGCGCCGGGGCGCAGCGAAGTTCCCTCTTCGCCGATGATGCCGTCCTCGGGGAAGGCCTCGGACAAGGCCTGCAGAAGAAACGCCTCCACATCACGGTCCGCAACGGTGACCAGATCCAGCGGGCCCTTCGCCTCAACCGTAAAGCCCCGACCGGTGGTATAGGTCAAAGCACGTTCTCCTGCGGCGCGGGTGATCTGCTCTAATGCGTCAAACATGGGGCCTCCGGAGGTATGTCAAATGTCAAATCCTATTGACATATGACAGCGACTGCATAGCATCGGTCAAGTGGGGATGTGCGGCGCGGGGAGGCGCGGCACTCCATCAACGGCCGAGGAGGGGCTCATGTTGAAATTCGTCAAACGTGCGGCAAGCAGTGCTGCAATCGTTCTTGCCCTTGGGGCCGGTGCGTCCATGGCACAGGATCACGAAGGGAAACTTGTCGTCTATGCGTCGCACCCCTCAGAGATGGTTGACCATTTCACCGAGGCTTTCGGCAAGAAATACAGCATCGAAGTGCTGACCGTGAAAGCGGGCACCGGTGAGTTGCTGAACCGTATCAAGGCCGAGGCAAGCCGCCCCGAGGCCGATATCCTCTGGGGGGGTTTCTCGGATACCGGCGGTTCGATGCCGGATCTGTTCGAGGCCTATCAGTCGCCCGAACTGGCCAGTATCGAACCCTCGATGCATGATGCGAAGGGCTACAACACCCCCTTCGCTGCCTCGCTGATGGTCATCATGGCCAACCGCGACATGGTGAAGCCGGAAGACCGTCCCAAGACCTGGAAGGATCTGGCCGATCCCAAATGGCACGGGCTGGTGGTTCATGCCGATCCGTCGAAATCCAGCTCTTCCCTGGCTGCGCTGAACACCTGGCTGATGATCTATGGCCGGGATGATACGGGCTGGCAGGTCGTCGAAGAGATGACCAAGAACCAGAATATCGTGCTGAAATCCTCGCTGGTCTTCCAGCAGGTCGGGCGCGGGGAATACCCCCTTGGCGTGACCTATGAAGAGGCCGCCTTCAACTATGTTCTGGCCGATGAGGCGGACATCATCTACCCCGAGGACGGCACGCTGGCCCAGCCCGAGGGCATGTTCATCGTCAAGGGTTCGCAAAATCCGAATGCGGCGAAACTCTTTGCGGATTACCTGCTCTCGGAAGAGGCGCAGAAGGATCTTGTGGTGAATTTCCCGGGCCGCCGCCCGACCCGGATCGGCGTGGCCGCGCATGAGAAGATGGTGCCGCTGCAGGATATCAAGATCATTGATTACGATGCGGATTGGGCCGCGGCAAACCGTGCCGATACCCTGGCCCGCATGCAGAAGATCATCCTCGCCACCCAGTAAGCCCTTATTTTCACACAAATATGACCCGCCCCTTTCGGGGGCGGGCCAGAGAGATATGTCTTCCGTAAAGCCCAAGGCCGGAGCCGCCGATGACCAAATCCGTATCCATCGAACAGATCACCAAGAAATTCGACAGCTCGGTCGCCGTGAACAATGTCTCGATTGAGATCGGCCAGGGCGAGTTCTTCACCCTGCTTGGCTCATCCGGCTGCGGCAAGACCACCCTGCTGCGGATGGTGGCGGGCTTTTTGCAGCAAAGCAGTGGCCATATCCGCTTTGACCGCAAGATCATCGACACTGTCCCCGCGCATGAGCGCAATACCGGCATGGTGTTCCAGAACTACGCGATCTTTCCGCATCTGACGGTGGCCGAGAATGTCGCCTATGGGCTGAAGGTGCGCAAACAGGCGAAGGGCGATATCGACCGCGAAGTGCGCAAGATGCTGGAGCTGGTGCGGCTGGACCATCTGGCCCACCGCCTGCCGCGCGAGCTTTCGGGCGGGCAGCAGCAGCGCGTGGTGCTGGCGCGGGCACTGGCCATCCGGCCCGATGTCCTGCTGATGGACGAGCCGCTCTCGAACCTCGATACCGAAATGCGGCTGCATCTGCGGTCCGAAATCCGGGCGATCCAGCAGCAATTCGGTGTTACCACCATCTATGTCACCCACGATCAGGAAGAGGCCTTGCTGATCTCTGACCGGGTGGCGGTCATGAGCATGGGCAATGTCGAGCAGATCGCCCGCCCCGGCGATATCTACCTCAACCCTCAGACCCTGTTCGTGGCCAGTTTCATCGGCGACAACAATCTGATCCCGGTGGAGATCGAGGCGCTGGCGGCGGATGGCACGGCCAGCGCGCGGCTGCCCTCCGGTGAGCGCACCGAGGCGCGGGCAGCCACGGGCCAGCAGCTGACACAGGGGACAAAGGCGACGCTTTCGCTCCGCCCGCAGGATATCGACCTTGCACCGGCCGGCACCGGCGGGCTGCAGGGCAAGCTGACCGAGCTGCAGTTCCTTGGTGGCACTATCAAGGCCTTCTTTGATCTTGGGACCGGCAAGCCGGTCACGGTCAGCCTGCAGGGCCGACATGGCACCCAGATCCCGGTAATCGGCGAGACGCGCAGCCTGATCCCGCTGCCGGGCGCCACCACCCTTTACGCGGGCGAGGTGAAGGCATGACCACATCCGTCACAAACAACCGGCTGCGCGGGCTTCTCTCTTTCTGGCCCATCGTCACCCTGCTGGCGTTGGTCTGTTCGGTCTTTCTGCTGCTGGTCCCGGTCTGGAATATCGTCAGCCTCAGCTTTGCGGGCAAAGAGGGCGGCGCCGGTGTCTTCGAGAATTACGTCATGTTCTTCTCGGAGCCCTATTACTACCGCTCGCTCATCAATTCCTTCATCGTCTCGATCTCGGCTACGGTGCTGGCTTTGGTGATCGGGATTCCCGCCGCCTATATCGTCTCGCGCTATAACATCTGGGCGCGCAGCCTGATCAAAACCGCGGTGGTGCTGACCTTCGTCTCGCCGCCCTTCATCGGGTCCTACAGCTGGGTGATCCTTCTGGGGCGCAAGGGGGTGCTGACGCAGTTCTTTGCCGAATGGGGCATCAGCCTGCCCTCGATCTATGGCGCGCCGGGGATCATCTTCGTCTTTACACTACAATATTTCCCCTTCGTGTTCCTGCTGGTCTCTTCGGGGCTGAAATCCATCGACCAAAGCGTCGAGGATGCCGCGCGCAACCTTGGCTCCGGCGAGGCGCGGACCTTCTTCACGGTGATCGCGCCTCTTCTCCTGCCGTCAATCACCACCGGGGCGCTGCTGGTTTTCATCGCCGCCTTCACCGATCTCGGCACGCCGATCATCCTGGGCGAGAAGTTCCGGGTGCTGCCGGTGCTGATCTATGGCGAATTCGTCAATGATTTCGGAGGGGCCCCGGTGCTGGCCTCGACGCTGGCGGTGCTTTTGCTGATCGTGACCACCGGCGCGCTTTTGCTGCAGCGCTGGCTTGCGCGGCGCTATGCCTATGCGACGGCGGCGATCCGCCCCCTTGTGATGCAAAGCCCGCGCCCGGTGAAACGCATCGCGGCCTCGCTTTTCATCTACGGGCTGATCCTGCTAGCGCTGCTGCCGATGGTGAATATCATCATCTCGGCCTTCCTGAAATCGAACGGGCCGGTTCTGGTCGCCGAGTTCACCTTCGACAATTTTGACAAGGTCTGGCGTCTGGCCGGTGGCCCGCTGAAGAACACGCTGGTCTTCACTACCATCGCCACGCTGATGTGCGCGGTGATGGGCACGATGATCGCCTATATCATCGCCCGCCGTCCGGGGAAAATCTCGGCGCTGCTCGACACAGCGGTGATGTTTTCCTATGCCGTGCCGGGGATCGTGCTGGGGGTGGGGCTGGTTGTCACCTACCACAACCCGCCGCTGGCCCTGACCGGCACACCGCTGATCCTGATCCTGGCCTATTTCATCCGCCGCCTGCCCTTCTCGGTGCGCTCTTCGGTCTCGGCGCTGCAACAGCTCTCGAAGGATACCGAAGAGGCCTCGATCAATCTTGGCGCCGGGCCGGGCATGACCTTCCTCAAGATCACCGTGCCGCTTTTGTCGATGGCAATCCTGTCCGGCGCGCTGCTGACCTGGTCGAACACCATCCGCGAACTTTCTGCGACACTGGTGTTACAATCAGGGCGCACAACCACCATGAGCGTCGAAATTTTCAACGAAGTGGCAAATGGCAATTTCGGAACCGCTTCGGCCCTTGGTATGACGCTGATCGTGCTTACCTTCCTGCCATTGGTGCTGCTCTTTACCTTCATGGGCAAAAGCGAGGAGGCGCTGGTCTGAGAAGGAGTAGGGAATGAGCATGCAGCGCAATGCCGAAGAGATCATCGTCGAGGCCGCATGGGCCTACTACTATGAGGACCGCACACAAAACGAGATCGCGGGCATGCTCGGGGTCTCGCGCAGTTCGGTGGCGATGTATCTGCAGCAGGCCCGTGAGGCCGGGCTGGTCGAGGTGCGCCTGGATCCGGCGCGGTTCGACACCCGCACCCTCGCCGAGGCCCTGCGCAGCCATTACGGGCTGAAAGAGGTCTGGGTTGCCCCGGGCCGCACCGGCTCGATCGAGCGGGTGGCCCAGCTTGCCGCCCGCCAGCTGCCGGACCTGCTGGCCCCGGGTGACCGGCTGGGCGTGGCCTGGGGGCAGACGGTGGGCACGCTGGCGGAATATCTTGTGCCCAAAGAAATCCCCGACCTGAAGGTCCTGCAGCTGGTCGGCGCGATGCGGACACCCTATGGCTTTGACACCACGAATTGCGCCGCGCGGATTGCGGCGGCCTTCTCAGGGCGGGTGGTCAACCTTCATGCCCCGGCGATCCTCTCCACGCCGGAACTTGCCACGGCGCTGCGTCAGGAAGAGCTCATCACCCGGCAGCTGGATGCGCTGACCGAGATCAATAAGGTTGTCTTCGCTGTCGGCTCGGTCAACGATCAAAGCCATATCGTGCTTTGTGGCATCGCAACGCCCGCCGCGCTGGAGGAATACCGCAAACTCGGCGCGGTCGGCATCGTGCTGGGTCGCTTCGTCGACCGCAATGGCGAACATATCGAAGGGCCGCTGGATCCGCGGCTGATCGGCCTTCTGCCACAGGCCATCCGCGGCCGCGAGATGAGCATGCTTGTCTCCTGCGGGGCGGATAAGGTTCTGTCGATTGATGCGGCGCTGCGCGGCGGCTATGCTAACCGGTTGGTCACCGATCTGCCAACGGCGGAAGCGGTACTGGCCGGCCCTGCCCGCGCCGCCTGACCTCCTGGCCATCCTGCCAGACCCGCCGGTTCTGTCGCAAATTCTGGACATGATCCGCCTCTCCGGGCGTCAGGGCGAATTTATGCTACCAGCTGAGCAAAGACCCGGAAAGCGGTTTGTCCGTTGGCCGGGATCTGGCCTTTCCGGATCATGTGCGCAGTTGTATTGACCCAGTGAATTTCTGCTCATTCTACAAGGGAGAACGTAGCAATGAGTGTGACCATGGACGACAGCATCAAACGCTGGACGGCGAAGCGTAAAACAGCCCTGGTTATTGAGATCATTCAGGGCAAGAGCACGGTGGCGGAGGCCAGCCGGTCCTTCGACCTGTCGCCCTCGGAGATCGAGGGTTGGATCGATGACGAGAAGCGGGGGATGGAGAATTCGCTACGGGCGAACCCGCTCGACATTCGTGAGCAATACGAGACGCAGCTGACGGACCTGCAAGAGGCCTATGGCGAGGCCATGCTGGAGCTGCGTGCCGGAAAAAAACATCAGGCCCTGCTCGATGCGGACGACAAATGATCCAGAGCATCCAGCAGGGCCTTCTCTCTGAGGACATCAAGGTGCCGCTGACCAAGCTCTGCGCCTGGTTTGGGGTGCCACGCCGGACGGTATATTACCGGCCAGCCTCCACCCCGGCCGCGACGAGCGTGGACCAGAGCACCCATTCCTGACCGCCCGTTGCCTCAAGTCCAACCCGCACTGGCTGAAACAAATCCTGAAGCTGCGTGAGAAGTTGCACATGGCCTGCTGTGGTGTTGGGCAGGCGGAGCCGTCGCCCGCTCGTCGCACAAAAGCCGTCGAGCCAATCGCGGGAAACATCTATGCCGATCACGGCTGCTGCTGGTATCATATCACTCTCTCTTCCTTATGCTTCGCGGTCCCGCAAAACGGGCCGCCGTCAACTGTTCGATACGGTGAAGAGAGGCGGGATCAGCCTGCTAGCGATCGAGGTCAGGCCACAAGGTGTTCAGCGCTGTATCCCACCCCATCGCAGCTCCTGGCCGGGAGCCGCGATGGGGCTAATGTAGCAGACCTGAGACACATAAGGTGTTCAGTCCCGGCATCTGGTAGATCGGGTTCAGGATGAATCTGTCGGGCTCTGATGTCCAGATCTTGCAGATGTATTCGTAAGGCGTAAGGCCGCCGAGGATCTTGAGCCTGCGTGCGAAATTGTTGGCTGCCATGAAGTCCCGCAAGTGGATGCGGAGCTGGTTATGACTGTCGTAATGGAAGCGCTTGACGGTGGCTTCCTTGATCGTGCGGTTCATCCGTTCGACCTAGCCGTTGGTCCAAGGGTGGTTGGGTTTAGTCAGGCGGTGCTCAATACCATTGGCCTCGCAGATCATGTCGAATCGCATCGGCCGGGAGTAGATCGTGTTCCTGTTCCGCGGCTGCTCTGCGAATTGAATGCCCCTCGCCATTGTCTCTCGGACCAATGGCGTTCCAATGGCTCGATCCGCGAGAATAGTATGGACCTGATAGGGCACGGCTTCGAGCATGTGCTGAAGGAATTCCCAGGCTGCCTTCCTATCAGCTTTATCGACGAGTTGGGTCACGGCTAATTTGCTCGTGCGGTCAATGCCGACGAACAAATATAGTTTGGTTTCAGCGGTTTGAACCTCGGCGATGTCGATGTGGAAGAACCCTGTGGGGTAGCGTTTGAACTTCGACCGCTTCGGCTTGTCGCCTTCCATATCAGGCAGGCGAGAGATGCCATGTCGCTGCAGACAGCGATGCAGCGCAGATCGCGTCAGGTGGGGGATCGAAGGCTGCAGAGCGTAAAGGCAATCGTCCAATGGCAGCAGCGTATGGCGCCGAAATGCCGCGACCATCGCCTCCCAGCCTCGGTCAGCACGGTGGATCGAGGCTCAGAAGGCCCCGTCTTCATGTCCTCGACCGTCGCGCGCTTGCGCCACTTCGTCACCGTCTTCGGATTGACCCCCAGCTCCCGGCTCAGCTGCGCGAGCGAAGCTTGCGATCGCTGTATTGCTGCTCGGACAGCGTGCATGGTCGTGGCGCTGCCGTGACGAACTGATCCGCCACACCTGAGTGGTCCCGGTTGAAAGTTGGTGCATGATCAGCCTTTGGTCCATCGGGACGATGGCTTCCGGGGCCGGTGGCGATAGCCCAATGCGCTATGTGGTCGTTTCGTGTTATAGTGCTCCTCTGGAATGCCTCACCTAGGCGGAAAGACAGCGAAACGAAGGTGCCGCGGCCTGTCGTCTGCTGCTCACGCTGGTGATCCGCCTGCCATTGACGGGCAAAGGCGGCCACCCAGCCATAGGAACCGGTGAAGCCGAGCGTCACGAGATCAGCATGCATCTGCTTCAGCGCCCGCCGCTGCTTAAGTGATTTGCCCGTCTCGGTCTTCAGCAAGGCTGACAGCTTGTCGGCCAAGGGGTCCAGTTTGCTCGGCCGTTCCGGCGTGGTGAAGGCCGGCTCGATCGTTCCCGCCTTCAGGTGCTTCTTGACCGTATTGCAAGACATGCCAGCCCGTCGGACAATCTCAGGGATCGGAAGCCCATGCCGCAGCCGAAGCTTCCGGATAATGTTCAAAAGCCCCATGTTGATCACTCAGTTGCCCCCATCGATCGACGCGCGGGGGGAGGATCACATGGGTCACTTCTGGGTGGAAAGCAACACGCTTGATTGCCTTTCCGCGGTTACCAGCAGGTAAATGCCAAAGACGTTCTGGTAGCAGAAACTGCCTTCGCAACAACCCATTGGGCTTGCTGTTGTTTTGACGCGCAGACCTGCGCCGCATGTGGCTGGGCTGCAGCCACAAGCCGTTCAAATGACGTCTTAGACGGGGCTTCGACGGAGATCCGGATCAGCTCGGCGTCTTTTACAGCGGGCGCAGTGGACACGCAACCTGACACAACCAAGCAGCCGATCATCGCAAGCTTATATTTCATTGTGCATCACCTTCCAGAATACATACTATCGCATATATTCAACATACATAATGGTCAATAACAATCACGATACCAGACATTGCATCCTTTATGCACCCGGTCGATACAAGAATAATCGGCATTCCCGAACCGCAGCGACCTGTACTTCTCAGCGAGAGGTTTGGTAATAATCGTTATTCTGGTAAGCTGCCTGAACACCCAGGGTCAGCGCGGTATGCAGTAGAGGGGGTTTCAGCGTGACATCACAGGCCATCATCCGCTCGCAAGTAAAGTCATGCGACCGGATCTCGCTTGAAACCAGCACAATAGGCAACCTTGGCGTCGCTCGCCGCACCTTCATACAGAAATCAATGGTCGACTCGGTGTCACCAAGATAGTCGGAATCAACCAGCAGAAAATCCAGCTTCGGCGCATATGCCCGCAGCCAATCGAGCGTCATGCTGTTTTCTGAAACTACCATCACGACCGCGCGCATCCGGTCGGCCCAGTCACCAAGATCGCGTGACAATGAGCCCATCTGGCCGCACATCAGGATGAGCCCCTTGGGGCAAAGCGGCGCATCGACCAGAGAAGTGGCTTTCAGGCTGTAGGAGCCGACAGGCTCAACTTCCGGGGCAGGCGGGACACGCACAATCATCGCGCGCTCGTTGACGCGCTGGCTTGCCTCATGGCTTCTATGCAGTCTCAGCATATGCCTCTCCTTATGGCCTCGATTGGATTCTTTAGAATCATCTAAAATCTAAAGTATGTATTATATATCCTTTTGTCTTTTATGTGGCGGTGCCATCCGGGATTGCGTCAACAATGTGGCACCGGGCGCCGACAGCAAAATATCCCCGCCCCAGCCAAGGCGGGGTCAGACAAATAATCCTGAAAGTGAAGCAGGTCCCTTAGCGGGCGAGAGCGGAGCCGCAGGAGTAGCTGTCGAGAATGATATCGGCCTGCGCAACCCCGATGCCCAACAGGTCCAGTACCGACTGAAGCAGCCCATCCAGTAAGCTCAGGCTGCCCAGGAGATCTCCAAGCCCCTCAAGCACCGGGATGAGCAGAGAAAGTACCGTTGCAACAACTGTCGATACAACAGTGTTCACAACACAGCCAATCACATTGATCAGCCATTCCCACCACGGGCCAGTTTCGCAGGTCCCGGCCTGCGCAAGCATGTCATTACGCAGATTCGTCAGAAGCGTAGCAAGGCTCCTGACCGCTCCGGACAATGTCACCGGATTGGGTACCTCAACCGGTCTGTTCGCAAGAAAATCCTCGTAACGCACGACGACTTGCTTTGTCCCGCCAAGAATACTGACCGTTTCCATATCCATGGCATTCACCTGCGGGGCCTGTGACAAAACGCCAATACGCAACGCGATGTCGACGGGCGAAGTCCGGGCCTCGAATGTGGCAAGAACGTCGCTCCCGTCCTGCGCGGCGCAGTTGAGGGAGATCGGCCAGGCCTCTGCCGCCCCGATCTGGGCCTGAAGATTGAGTGTCAGCAAATCGGTGACGGATGTCAGGGAAAGAACCTTCGCATCCACCAGCGCCGTGACCTGCGAGACTTTGGCAATCGGGGGCGGATCATCCCCCACATAGCCCACCGCAATCACCGGCGGGCGGATCAGACCCAGAGAGATCGAGATGTCAGCCAGCGGTGAAAGATTGATCGGCAGCGCCACACTGAGCCGCTCTGTCGGATCAGCGGCCAGCCCGGCCATTGCCATCAGGATATCAAAGACATTCAGCTCGATATCAGGAAGGATATCCCCTGCGGTCAGGCCCAGCAGCCCCGGTGACGCCCCGACAATTTGACCAAGTGTCAGGGGGCCCGTCCCGACCTCGGTCGGAAGGATATCGATATCGGCAAGCCCACCAAGCGTCACCAGATGGTTAAGCAGGTCGAGACGCCCCACCTGGAGGTTGAGCACGTCGTTAAAGCTGAGAACATCAAGCCCGACATCGGTTCCGGCAATCAGGCCGAGCAGGTTGTTCAGACTGATTTTCGTGGTGGCCAAGCCCATATAGCCTAGGACTTCGGCATCGAGCCCCAGGCCCAGTGGTCCCAGCACACGTCCGAGAATCGAGCGATCCGTGTGCAAGGATAGCAATCGGTTGCGCAATGAAAAGGCAACAATACCACGCTGAACTCCAACCGCCGCACGCGTTATGACGATATTTTTATCGCTCAGAACCGGTTTCAGCAGGAACGGCCGGAAGCGCGATGGAACCACCACCTGGACAGCACTGGCAAATTCCGGCTGCGCCTGATTTGCCGCCGGAATGAACATACCGGTATCCCTGTCATACCGCCCGATACGGACATTGGCATCGGTAAGAGTGATCTGGCCATATTTGCCGTTGCGCAGAACAACGTCACGGGCAGCCTGGCGGGTCGCTGCGGGATCCGGCAAATAGCGCGCCGCGCTGAGGGCCGCGAGGTCAGCCTGAGACTGGGTAAACCGTTTCTGTGCGTTCAGCAGAGAAACATCGGTCGCCGCCCCCCCCACCAGCATCAGGAGAGGCATCAGAATGACGAACAGAACAGAAAGAGCGCCCGAAGCGTCCATAATAAAACTTTTCAGCGCTGTCATCAAGCGAACCATGACATTTACGCCCCCACGACGAATGTTATCTGTAAAACTTAAAAATACAACTTTAAGCTTAATTAACGAGCCAGGTATCCCGTCTCAGGCACTGGTATCCGCCCTCTCCGGGCAGCCGGCCGCCGTTACCCTGCCGCATCACCAAAAAATTCTTCCGCGAGACTCTTGAGCTGCCCAAAGCTGAGGGGCTTTTCGAGCGCATAATTTGCGCCCGCCTCTTCCAGATCGCGACATTCCGATCCCATCGTCGAGGCCGTAATTCCGATAACCGGCATGGTTTTTTCGGTTTGTCGAATCTCACGCACCAGCTCGCTGCCAATCAGGCCCGGCATCAGCTGGTCAACTACGACCATGTCGTACCTGTTTTCACGGAACAGCATAAGCCCGGCATCACCGCTCTCTGCCCAGTCAACCCGGCTGAACAGCTTGCGCAGTCTGGTCGCGGTGATTTCACCGACCAGCTTGTTGTCTTCTACCAGCAGGACACTGCGACCTTCATAGACCGGAGTGATGTCATTCATCGTTATTACCTTCTGCGCCGGCTGCACCAGGGGGCGCGCTATCCGGGCCGGATGGGTCAGGACAAACCGGCTGCCATTACCGTTAGCAGTCAGAGTAAGCTCGCCGCCCATAAGCCGAATTGCTTTGCGGGCGGTATAAAGCCCGAGTCCGGGCCGTTCTTCAGGATTGTCAGTACTGGATTCGAATGGTTCAAAAATCTGTTCATGCCGGCCTGGATCAACTCCGATGCCATCATCGGTTACCTGCCATGTAACGATACGCTCGTCCTCGGCTCCTTTGGTCACGAAAGCACTAATGACAACTTCATGACCCCGGGAATGGATGATCGCATTATGCGCCAATTTTGACAATGCGATGAAGACCCGGTTGTGATCGCTTTGCAAAAGCGTGTCACTGTCTTTGCCGGAGGTGAAACGCAGAGTGATGCCATTGCTGACGGCAGCTGTCGAAAAGATGTCCAGAACCTGCTGCGCCATTTCACGCAGGGTAAAGCCGGTATTTGCCAGATGGCCTCCTCCTGTGCCACTCCCGGCCCGGAGGTCATCGAGAATTGCAATAATCCGGTCAAGGGTCCGCTCGAACCCCGCGCCGACATCTTCCCAGTCGGTGCCGGATTTCAGCTCCTCTCCGAGCATCGAGAGGATCGCGATCGGCGTGCGCAGCTCATGTGAGGCAATAGAAAGCAGGCGCTCTTCGCGCAGGATCGCTTCACCGAGCAGCTGCTCGTAACGGGCAAGCCGGCTGGACAGTTCCTTTTCCCGCTCCTGGCTGACAAGGGCAATCCAGGCATTGGGGGACGATATGCTCAGCAAATGTGCCTCAAAGGTCATAAGGCGCGGCGTATTACTTTTCTCCTGGCCCTTGCCGCCACGGGTCAGCTGAATTGTGACAGGGGCCGATGGTCGCGTTTTATCACTGCGCAGCATCTGAACCAGGTCGATGAGACCTGAGAAGTCCGAGCCGGAAAAAACTTCGTCGAACCGGGCGAGCTCCCCATAGCCCAGGCTCTCGCCCGAACCGCCGGCAAAGCGCAGGGCCCGCTCCTCGAGATTGACGCGGACGATCCAGGCCTGGGCGGCCTTGTTGAAGCCCTGTATCACAGCCAGCGGCGGGCGCCCTACCTCTCCTGCAGGATCGCTGCCGCTTGCGGCTGGCTGCCCGATGCTGAAAAGGACGGCAATCAACAGGGCCAGAAAGATGGTTTCAAGAACCGGGCCGCCAGCAGCCTGTGACGCACTGAAGGCCATGGTCGCAGCGGTCAGCAATATACCTGCCCAGAGCAATAAAGCAGGCCTGCGGAATAGGACGACGCTGGCCAGAGCGGCGGTCAGCAACACCGTTCCGACCCCGCCGATCTGACCAACAGGCGCAAGATCTGGCAGGGCCACGACAAAGGCAAGGGTACCAAGAGCGCCCAGAAAGGCAAGAACCACCATGAGGGGTGCGGGCCGACTGTCAGAGTCTTCTTCGCGCAGCACCTCGATCCCCTGCAGCGCCAGCGCGGAAGCGGTCAGAGCATAGATTGCACCAGCAAAAGCTGTCGAAACTGAAGCCAGCCTTGGTGCCTCACCATAGATCAACGGGTGCAGGGAGTTGACGAGCAGGAAACAGCAAGCCAGAACCAGCGCCGTCACCGTCAGATGAACCGGATTGCGCAGCACGAGGCTAAAACCACCCAGCCGCGCCGGAATAAGGGCCCAGGCCGCCCGACTGACCAGAACCGCTCCTATACCGGCAACCCAGAAAAACACTGCGGCCATGAGAGCTGTGACAGACGTGGGCGTCGCTTCCTGAAAGGTGAAGCGACTCATCAAGGGCATCCCCGGCAAGAGCAGGAGGGCGAAGAGCGAGGCCACTATCGCAGGAATGCCGAGCACACGGCCATGCCCGACAAAGAGCCCGGCCAGAACAAAATGGACGATGACCGACCAGATCATCACGCTCGACAGCAACAGTTCCTGGGTGCCAGGCACCGACTGGCCGCCCAATACCAGCTGGGCGCCAAGACTGGGTGTCAGGAACAGGCAAATTGCGGACACCCAGCGGAACCTGGGGCGGCTGATTTGCTTCATCTGCATGGGCATGTGGCGGCTCTGCATTCCAGATCAGAAGGAAGAAACAATCCGATAGATGGCCGGGGCCAGCAGCAGGATCAGAAGGGGCGGGACAGTGAACATCATCGTGCCAAGCGTCATCTTGGTTGGCAGCACATTGGCGCGCTCTTCGATTTTCCGGACCCGCCTGTCGCGCAGATCCGCGCTGAACACGCGCAGGGTCTGCGCGACAGGCGTGCCCATGCTCGAAGATTGCAGAATGATATTTGCGAGCTGGCGAAGATCGTCATTGCTGGTCTCATAAGCCAGCCTGAGCCAGGCTTCCTGGCGGTCCGCTCCGGCAGCCAGAGATTCCGTCAATGTCACGAGACCGGCGGACAGTTCGGGATGAACGGGCGCAAGTTCTTCGGCGACTCGCATCACGGAAACATCAGTAGACTGTCCGGCCTCAACACAGATCAACATAAAATCAAGCGCATCAGGCAGCGCGATTTCAATCCGCTTCAGCCAGGCCTTACGTCGCTTTTCAACGACCATGATCGGAACAAAGTAGCCCAGGACGGCCAAGATCATCTGAAACCCAAGTCGCTCCAAAGGCTCCAGACCCTGCAGCCTGGGCACCGTTCCAAGCAGGATAATGGCGCACAGCAGAGCGAAAACCGCCAGGCCGACCTTGGCGTAGAGATACCAGCGCACCGCTTTTGGATGCCGTATGCCGGCCTGAAACAGCTGCCTTCGCAGGTCAGAATTGCCGGGCTCAGGATCCGCCACGACAAGCGGAACGTCCGCAACAGGCTTTTCAGACGCAGCCACCGGCACCGCAGGCGCGCGTTGCAGCCTCAGTAGAGCCAGCACAAAAAGCACGGCGCAGCCGATGAAGCTTCCCAGCAGGATCCAGGAGCTGATTAGATTCATGCAATACCCCTTGCCATCCCGGTCACCAGCCTCACTCGATCTTCACAAGCCAGCGCATGAACAGGATGTTCATGAACAACAGGCCTGCCACGACGCAGAGCATCGGAATGAAGAAGGGTTTGTTAGAGATCTCGGAGAAATAATCCGGGTTGATAGAAAGCAGCATGATGGTTGCGCCGATCGGGAAAAAGGACAGGAACCGACCCGACCATTTCGCCTCGGCAGTGATCGAGCGGACTTTGCGCTGCAACTGTTGCCGCCCGCGAGCAATAGCACAGAGGCGTTCAAGCACCTCGGCCAGATTGCCACCGGTCGCGGCCTGCAGGGCCACTGCCGCCGCCAGAAACCGCAGGCTCTGGTTCCGGCAACGCTCTGCCATTTCGCGCAGCGCGCGCACCGGCTCCTGGCCATAGCTGATACGGCGCGAGGTTTCGGAAAACTCATCGGCGAGCGGGCCTGTCAGCTCCTGCCCGGCCACCTGCAACGCGGTGCTGACGGGCAGACCAATCCGGAGCGAGCGCACGATCATATCCAGCGCCTCGGGCACGGATTCCTCAATGCGAAGCAACCGTTTATTGCTGCGCATCTTTACCCAGAAATACCAGACGATGCCCGAGAGCAGCAGCCCTGCGGCCGCGCCGAGCAAAATATTGATGTTCAACAGCGTGTTGAACAAAATCATCACCAGCGTCGTTATGGTCAGCGTTAAGACAAGCCCGATCCGCCGCATTTCGGCAGTGAAGGCGGCCATGCTGACGTCGTGCCAGTTGCCGGGCAGCAGATGGCGCCATCGGGCTGGGGTCTCATTGCGGCGCAGGGCAATATGATCCGCAACAGGATCATCCGCGGGCTTTGGAGGCCTGACGGAAAAGCGCTCTAGAACGGCCAGCAGAAAGGCACGATGACGCAGCACATGCATATAGTAAAGCGCTGCGGCCAGCAGCCCAAGCCCTGCCCCGATCAAGAGCGAGAAAATATGAGCAAGGCCCATGATCACACCCCGTAGAGATCGGGTGGCAGAGTGATCCCCCAGCGGCGGAAACGGTCGGAAGAGGCGGAGCGGATCCCCGTTGCGGTGAAATGTCCCTCGACACGGCCGTCAGGCGTGACACCGGTATGCTCGAAATAGAACAGCTCCTGCATGGTGAGGACATCGCCCTCGCAGCCGGTCACCTCGGTAATTGACGTGACCTTGCGGCTGCCATCCTGCAAGCGATTGACCTGCACGATCAGATTGACTGCGCTGGCGACCTGGCGGCGCAGGGCGGTCAGCGGGATCTCGATCCCGGCCATGGCGACCATATTTTCAAGCCGGCTGGTGGCATCGCGGGCCGAATTGGCATGGATCGTCGTCATTGAGCCATCATGCCCGGTATTCATCGCCTGCAGCATGTCGATCACCTCATCGCCACGCGTCTCGCCGACGATGATCCGATCAGGCCGCATCCTGAGCGCATTGCGCAGACAATCCCGCTGCGTGACGGCGCCCTTGCCCTCGATATTGGGGGGGCGGCTTTCCATCCGGCCGACATGTTTTTGCTGCAGCTGCAACTCGGCGGTGTCTTCGACGGTGATGATCCGCTCGCGCTTACCGATATAGGCCGAAAGCGCATTCATCAGCGTGGTCTTGCCCGAACCGGTGCCGCCCGAGATCACGATGTTCAGCCGACAGGCCACGGCAGCGCGCAGATAAGTCGACATCTTCTCGCTCATCGCGCCAAGGAAGGTCAGCTGGTCGAGGCTGAGCTTGTCCTTGCGGAATTTGCGGATCGAGACCAGCGTGCCATCCAGCGCAATCGGAGAAATCACCGCATTCAGCCGCGACCCATCCTGCAGCCGGGCATCGACATATGGGGTCGACTCGTCCAGCCGCCGCCCGACCATACCAACGATCTTTTGCAGGATCCGCCGCAGATGGGCCTCATCCTGGAACTGGACATCGGTCAGCTCCAGCAGCCCGCCCTGTTCGATGAAAACCTGTTCCGGCCCATTGATGAGAATATCCGAGACCGTCTCATCATTGAGCAGGATTTCCAGCGGCCCAAGCCCCATGACCTCGTAATAGAGCTCCTCGACCAGGCTGTCGCGATCCGAGCGGCTGACGGCAACGCTTTGCGAGGGGATGACCGATTTCAGCACCGAGGCAATTTCAGCCTTGATATCGGCCTCGGAGGCCTGGACCAGCGCGGAAAGGTTCAGAACCTCAAGCAATTGCTGATGCGCCTGCTGCCGGATCTCGGCCAGTTTGCGGCGCCGCTGGCGTGCGGCCTGATGCTCTTCCGTGGGGAATTCGGCAGGCAGCGCAGCACCCGTCGGCACATGGCCTGCCGGTCTTTGCTGAGGCGCGTCGCTTTGATCCGCAAGTATGCTGTCGCGAAATTTCTGAAACATCAGCCAGCCTCCGTTGCGGGCAGCTCGCGTGGACCGGCCCTGGTCAGGATCTCCGCCGCCAGTTCGCTCAGCGCCAGTCGAAACGGATTGCCGGGCGCATGGGTGCCAAGAGGAACGCCTGCGTTGCAGGCCATGGAAACAGGCTCCCCGCCCTCCGGCAGGGTTTTGAACACGCCGAACTCATTGTCCTTTTCAAAACGTGTGCGGGCGTCTTCCCATAGTTTAGACCGCCGCAGGGGCGCACGGTTTAGCAGGCAGTGGAACTTGCTGGCCGGTAAGCCTTCGGAGCGGATAAGCTCCTGCAGCTTGGCCAGATTTTGCGCCGAACGCACATCAAGCAAGGCAGGGGTCAGAATAACCGAGGCCAGGTCAAACGCGGCCCCGCTCCAGTCCAGCACCTGATGCGGCAGATCAACAACCACCAGGTCCGCCTTGCTGCGGGCAAGCCTGATAATGCGCTGCAGATGCCTGGGGCCAATCCCGTCTACCGGAAGAATTTCACCCGGGTCCGAGAAGACATGCAGGTTGGGCATCGGGCTGCGCAGACACATATCGAAGGCGTCTGAATCGAGGGTATCGATGCCACGATAGGCGTCGACTATGCGCGCATTGGTCGCAAGACCCAGATAGGTTGCGACATTGCCATATTGCAAATTCAGATCAATCAGGCAGACCGAGTGGTCCTGACGGGCCTGTGCCAGCTCCACTGCCAGATTGACCGCGATTGTCGTCGTGCCGGCCCCGCCACAGACCGGAAGCACCATGATGGCTTTCAGGTCCCCCGGCAGCTCACGCGTCACGGTCGGACCAACAGTGTCTGAGGAAGCCGCAGGGCGCAAGTCGCGCGTCCCTTTGCGCGCCAGTATGCGCTGCCAGAGCCCCGATGCAGAACCAGATCGCCGGGGGCCATCCCCTGTCGGTTCCGTGCCCGGGTCAGACTGGGCCTCCTGCAGGTCCTCGGGGGCTGTGTCGGTAAATGGCGGCCCGTAAAGGATCTTCAGTCCCTGATGGGCCCCCACGGGAACCTTCAGCCGGGATCTGTGCGGCAGCAGGACCAGCACTTCGCCGCTATGGCGGCCCGCCTCTTCGACAAGCGCCTGCAAGAGCCGTGGCAGGGCTGTTTTGCCAGCATTCGGAACCAGAACAACAGAATCGAAGCGTTCATCCCGAAGCTGCTGCAGATGGTCCAGCGCCTCGGACATCGACAGGTCCGTGCGCACCACTCCTGCCGGAAGGCGGGCAAACCATGCCGCAAAGAGCATCACGGCATCGATGCCATCGCAGATGGAGCAGATACGCATTTCCTGTGGGACCGGAGACTTACTCAGCATGGAACCTCAGATACTGATCTGGATCCGCCGCGGATGACTGCTGTCGGGCAGCGTTCGCGACTTGTGCTCTGGCCGGTAATTTTGCCGATGATGGAGGTGCCAGAGACATCCTGGATGTCGGAACCCCGCATCGTCAGCGGCAGCTTTTCAAGATCAGTCGGGCCAATCACCACAATATCACTGTTAAGGCTGCGGCTGCCATCCGAGAGGATGATATTCATAAAACCGGCCTGGTGATTTGCTACAGCACCGCGAATGGCATCCGTGAAATCACCTTCCAGCAAGAGCTTGTCAGCAAGCGCCGAAACTGCCCCGGAAGACTGCTGGTCAACCATCGGTGTTCTGACACGCAAGCCGGTTGCCAGAAGCCTGGTCTCGGACTTCCCGGCCCCGATATTCTGGGTCCAGACAATATCGACCCGGGTACCCTCTGCAAGCTGACCACTGAAATCCGCAAGATTACGGGGTGAAATCGCAAAAATCCGGCTGTTCCCGACCGGCATCAGCACACCTCGCGGGGATGTGCCGGACAGCGCGATGTCTGTGTCGAAAAGCGCGTTTCCGGCCTTCAGAGTGGTCAACGCCACGAGGGTTTCCTCTGCTTCGACGCCCGGCAATGCGCGCAGCACATTTGCAGGCAGATAGCTCGCCGGAATTTTCGCCGTGACAAAGCTCTCCCCGCTCACCACAGCGCCAGGAGCGATGTCGCGCGCCACCAGCGGAACCTCGACGGTTTCACCAAAGGCGCGCAAACTGCTGCGGGCAGAGGCAAGCTCGAGCTCTAGCGCCCTCGTATAGTGAAAGGTACCGAACGCCCCGCCGAGTGCCAGGACAATTCCTCCAGCGATCAGTGCGGCGAGTTTGACATGCATGGTCCAATACAACCCTGAGTATAGCTGATTTCTCTATCTGCGGTTTCGTTCCCGACTTCGTCAACTGCCTCAGCAAAGATCTGGGTCAGCTTTTCCGACGCAAGGCCCACAACCCCGCTGTTCAGAACCCCTCCTGCAGTAGCAGCCACGGCAAATGCCGCAGCACTCATCACCAACCAGTCCACGCCGACGGCGCCGCCCTGGCCGACCACAAATCTTACTGCCCTGCTCACTTGGCCACCCCGAATTCCCCGCGAGAGTAAGAACATCCATTCGAACTAATTTTCTCTCAAACGGATCCCATATACATACTAAACAGTGGACCGGCAAACCGTATCCTATTGAAAGATCATGTATCCGATCGGTTTTCCTGCGAGATAGTCCTGCCTCGCTGCCGCGTAGTGGCGCAGGCTCGCCTCGATATCCGCGTCAGACATCAGGCCCGACAACATTGCCCTCGCATCCCTGGACCGACCGTCAAGCGCGTAGGCAATCGCCAGATTTGCACGGACGGAATCCCCACGCCCCGGGTCGCGCAGCAACTCCTCCATCAGCCTTGTCCCGGAGCCGATGCTGCCACCCAGAACCTGCGAAAGCGCGTAATTGCTGAGCAGGGGGAAGTTGGTCGGCCAGGTCTGAAGAGCGCGCGTATAGACGTCCTGCGCTTCTGCATGGCGTGAGAGATAGTCGAGCGAAACCGCCTTGCCGGTGAGGGCCGCGAGATTGGTGCGGTCCAGCCGCAGCGCCTCGTCGAAATGTTCGATAGCGGTTTTGGGATGCATCTCCTGGAGCGCAAGATTGCCGAGCTGATTGTGAACCTCAGGATTGCGCCGGTTAAGCTCTCGCGCCCGGAAGAGCGCATTCTGCGCCCGGTTGTACTGGGCCAAAGCGGTGTAGGATTTCCCAAGCCCGACCAGAGCGGTCACAGATTGCGGGTCCCTTGCTGCGGCGAGCTCGAACAGGCGGGCTGATTCCTCGTAATCGCTAACGGACCAGGCCGCTTCAGCCACCTGTTCGGTTTCTCCTTTTGGTTGCGTGTTGACAGCTGCTGGCAGACTGCACCCCGAGACCATAAGCAAGGCGCCCAGAAGGGCCGAAATCGCAGCCAAGCGAGAAACCATCTCCGCCCTCATAACTTTGTCATTCCACCATAGGTTTAGTAGCCGGATCGCAACACGTCCATCTCTTCGTATCGATGAATTTTGCATTCCTCGATACGAAATACATACTCTAGATACTTTATATACCCTTACGTATGTGTTAAACGGGTGAAAGTGAAGCTGAATCGGGCAGAATCAGCTGTGTGTCGCGGCGTCGGCCTCTGAAATGTATCAGACACAGATGACCGAACCGTCGGTGTTGGTAATCAGTGCATCTACCGAAAGCAGAACCGCCTTACTGCTTTCGACTTCAGGCTGCCGCCCTGTGCGGCAGCCCTTTTACATTTTGAACCGGGGTGGAAAGCCTGCCTGTCCGGCTATCTATATGGCATTGCGGGAATCGACCGACTGACCTATGCCAATGACAAAATACCCGGAGGGCCATACCTATGGTTGAGATCTTTTCGATGGCAAGCGGCCAGTCCGGTGCTGCCACACGCAGTGTTTCTAACGATATTCGGCTCACCACGCCTTCTGACGTCTATTTCGGAAGCGGTGCGGCGGGAGTCGCCTTTTACGAGAAGTCGGGCGCGGATCTGAAAGTCACTCTCCTTGACGGCCAGGAGGTCGTGATCAGGGATTTCTTCGTCATCGGTGCCGCCGGGGAATACAGCCGTCTGCGTGATGGGGGATCTGCCGGCGCGATCGAAGTCACCGGGCTGATTGCGCCGGAACCCTTTGTCCCGCCGGAAGCCACACCACAGACCGCCGTTGCGGAGGTTGAGCAGAAGGCTCAGACTACGACACCTTCGGTCGCCCTTCGAGACGGTGAAACGGTCATCGATGTGAACGTTGATTCCGGCGAAGCAGCGGGCTCTGCTGCAGATGCCGGTTCGTCGGGTGGGGCCTCACCCGAGGGCGCGGGTGGACCCGGATTCTTCGCCGGGATAGCGTTGGATCGCGCCGTTTTCGGAGCTGCGATGATCCCGGCAGTCGCGGTGATGCTGCGCGCCAATAACGACAACAATGCTTTGGACACGCCTCAAGTTACGTCCGACCCGTCACCAGAGCCTTCCTCTGAAGCTGACGAAACGGTTGCCGTGGATCAGCGGACAACGGGTGAAGACATGACGACTGTTGATCCAGATATTGCGGACCTCCTCACCGCTATCCTCGATGAGCAGGCCACAGAGAGCGATCTCTTCGCAAGCGAAAGCTCTGACGCGCCGGTGGCCCTTCTCACCGACACGGCGGATGGCGGCAGTCTTCATGACAGCAGCGCCGGTTCAGATCTCTTTTCGGCACTGCTGGGTGATCTGACCTACACCCCGCCGGAAGGCTGATCGGCACCTTTGCTCATGGCCCTTGCTCTGCCCTCCTTTCGACATGCCCGCCTCGGAGTCCTTGCCTTTTTTGTGGGGGCGTTTCCGCTGGCACCAGCTCTGGCCCAGTCGCTGAAAGAAGCGGTCAGGATCGGGACGGAACGCGACCCGACGGTCGAAGCGCTGCAACACGCCGTTGCGCGCGAGACGACCAATATAGAGATCGCGAAAGACGGCAAGCGGCCGCAGCTCAGCGTTTCCGGAGCGACCAGCACAACCGATGACGACCCGGCGCTGACGGTCACCGTCTCGCAGGTTCTGATCGACTGGGGGCTCGTCAAAAGCAAGATCGCAGCCGCCTCATTGAGCCGTATCAAAGTGGTCGCGCAGCTGAAAATGGCAGTCGAAGATCTTAGCCTCGAGATTTCCGAGCTCTATCTGGAGCTGGAGACCCTCGATCTCAAGATCTCGAAAACGCAGGATTATATCGATTTTGCGAACCGGATTGAGGGCTTCTCGCGGAGCCGCGTTTCCGCGGGTCTGTCTGACAGTGCGGAGATCGCCCGCGCCTTGCTGGAAATCGCCCGCGCGGAAGAGCGGATGACGCAGCTGCAGGCGGATCGGATGATCACCCTGTCTCAGCTGGAGTTCCTGCTCGGCAAGCCGGTGGTCAATCCCGGTACCCCCCCTGACCTTGCCTTCACAGAACAGTTCTCCTCCAGCGCCAAAATCATTTCCGCTGTCGTCATCGCCCCGGCTTATGTCGAAGCAAAGGCCGACCTTGATATTGCCCTCCAGGGGATCAAGGCGGCCAAGGCCTCGAACAAGCCGAAAATCACCCTGCAGGCACAGGGGCGCCAGGACCTGACCGGCGGGCGTGGACGCAGTGGCGCGGTGGGAATCACCGCTGGCGTTGACCTGAATTCCAGCAGTTTCAGCGGGCGGGCCGTTGTTGCAGCCGAACAGGACAAGGCCGCTGCGGAATCCCGGCTGAAGGCGGCAGAGCGCGACCTGCAGAACACCGTTCGCGTCTATGTCGAACAGATCCGCGTTCTGAAAGGCAATGAGGCTTCGCAACAGCGCCAGCTTGACCGGGCGGCAGAGGTTCTTGAGGCCTATGAGCAGCAGTTCATCGCCGGCAAACGAGAGCTGATCGACCTTCTGACGACAGGCCGCGATCACTACGAAGCCGAAATGGACAAAATTGAGACATACAAAGAACGCAAACATACGGAATATGCTGCCGCACACTCCGTTGGTATGTTAGGATCTCTTTTGTTTGGTACGCGTTGACCGACGGCAAGGACCTCCAGCACTAAGGCGGGAAATCATGGCTGCCAGCGACAACAAGGATGCGCTTGTTCTCGGCCTTATAGAGCTGTGTCGTGCACATGGCATTGCGGCTTCGGTCGAGCGCCTCAGCGACGGCCTGCCGCGTGAGGCCCACGGCGGGCTCAGCATAACTGCAAGCGCCCGCGCCCTGCGCCGCGTGAACATGAGCTGCCGGATTGCCTTTGGCCCGCTCTCATCAATCCCACCCGAAGCCCTTCCTGTCCTTGTTTTCGGCAAGGATGATGAGGTCGCGCTGCTGGAGCAGCTGGATGAGACCAGCGCTGTTCTTGTGCTGCCCGAGACGGGCGGCGGTCGGACCCATAAAAGCCGGGCCGAGTTGGAAGAGGTCTATGGCGGCCGTTTCCTTGCATCAAAACCGGTCGACGTGGTCTCGCAGCGGCTGGGAGAGACCGATCCGGACCGACGGCACTGGATCATCGGCGCCGTGCTTGGAAATATGTCCATCTACCGGGACGTTTTCCTGGCGAGCTTTGTGGCCTCGCTGCTGGCGGTCTCCACCGCGATGTTCTCGATGCAGGTCTATGACCGTGTCGTGCCGAACCAAGTCTTTGATACCCTGTGGATCCTGGCAAGCGGAGTCGGCCTCGCGATTTTGCTGGAGTTCGTGCTGCGGATGATGCGGGCAAGGCTGATTGACCTTTCGGGGCGTGATCTTGATCTCACGCTTTCGGCGCGGCTGTTTGACCATGTGGCCAATCTGCGGCTCTCGCATCAGCCACGCTCGACCGGGGTTTTCGCCAACCAGGTCCGCGATTTCTCCACGGTGCGCGAGTTCTTCACCTCCGGCACCGCTTCAGCGATCTGCGATATTCCCTTCGTGCTGATTTTTGTCGGCATCATCGCCTATATTGGCGGGCCAGTTGCCTTTGTGGTGTTGTTCGGCGGGGCGCTGATGGTGGGGCCGGGCCTTCTGATGCAGCGCAGGCTGGCGAAACTGTCACGGCAGAACACCCGTGAAAGCGCCGCGCTGAATGGCCTCCTGCTGGAGGCGGTCTCCAATCTTGAGACGGTGAAGGCGGCGCGGGCCGAGGGCAGGCTTCACCGCGCCTATGTGCAGCTGACGGCAACCATGGCGGAAACCGGCGTCAGGGCCCGCGAGCAGACCACGTTCCTCATGCAGATTGCCGCATCGACGCAGCAGATCTGCTATGGGCTTGTGGTGGTTGTGGGCGTCTACCAGATCGCTGCCGGCAGCATGACCACCGGCAGCCTGATCGCCTGCACCCTCCTGACGAGCCGCACGCTTGCCCCGCTGGGCCAGGTTGCGGGGCTGCTGACCCGCTGGCAGCAAGTTCGTGCCGCGATGGACAACCTCGATCAGATCATGGAAATGCCGGTCGAACGCCCGGCGAACCGCCACTACCTGCGCGCCCAGGAGATTGCAGGCAGCTATCAGGTCACGGACGCCACCTATGCCCATGACAAAGAAAGCGGCGAGGTTTTGAACATCAAGAGCCTCACCATCCGGGCGGGTGAACATATCGCGCTGCTAGGCGGCAATGGGGCGGGCAAATCGACCTTCCTGCGCCTGATTGCGGGGCTGACCGATCCCGCAATGGGATCGATCCTGCTGGACAACCTCTCGCTGGCTCAGATCGATCCGATCGACCGCCGCCGCCAGATCGGCTATCTGCCGCAAAGTGCGGCGCTCTTCCAAGGCACACTGCGCGAAAATCTTCAGCTCGATCATGGCCTTCACAGCGATGAAGAACTCTTTGAGGCGCTGGACGCTGTGGGGCTTGGCCGCCATGTGCGCCGCCATGTGCGCGGCCTCGATATGGCGCTTTACAGCAATGCCAATGTCTCGGGCGGTCAACGCCAGGCCATCGGCCTTGCCCGGATCATTCTGCAGGATCCGCGCGTGGTAGTCCTGGATGAACCCACCGCCGCCTTTGACCATGTGACAGAACAGCATGTGGTTCAGTTCCTGAAAACCTGGCTCGAAGGCCGGACTGCGATCATCGCAACGCATAAGCGGGAATTGCTGGCGCTGACCGAACGTGCGGTTGTGCTGAAGGATGGCGCGATTGCGCATGATGATGCGCTCGGCAAGATCATGGATCTGGCGCGCGCCTCTTCGACCCAACAGGTGAAGGCTGTCAAATGACCCAGACGGATTTCAGCCCCGATTATCTCGACGGCAGCTTCCGCCGCAAATCCATGGTGACCGCGCGCCATACGGTCTGGGTGGTGTCGGCCTCTTTGCTGATTGCCGTGCTCTGGGCCGCTTTCGCGCAGATTAATGAGATCACCCGAGGCGATGGAACCGTGGTTCCGCTGCGCCGGATGCAGACAATCCAGAGCCTTGAGGGTGGGATCCTGTCAGAGCTTTTGGTGCATGAGGGGGATATCGTCCAGGAAGGACAGATCATTGCCCGGATAGATGCCACACGGTTCCGCTCGGCCTATCTGGAAACCACGGCTGAGATCGATACGCTCCAGGCCGAGATTGCGCGGCTCGAAGCCGAGGTGATGGAAAGCGACAGGATTGAATTCAGCGGCGCAGCCGATAGTGAGGCGCGCGCCAATGAGCTGAGACTGTTCCAGGCCCGGCGGACCAAGCTGAATGAATCCATCAGCGCCGCCGAAGCAGAGCGCGCAGCAATCGTCGGGCAGATCGATATCACCGAGCCGCTGGCGAAACAGGGGTCGGTCAGCAAGGTCGACCTCTTGCGACTGCAACAGCAGGAGGCCGAATTGCAGGGCCGGATCAGCGAGTTGCGCAATAACTATGTGCAGGAAGCCTACCGCGATCTGGTCACGAAAAAGGGCCGGCTTGTGGTGCTGGAACAGCAGATGATCCAGAAACAGGATCAGCTGGATCGCACCGAAATCCGCTCGCCAGTTTCCGGCCGCGTCAATAACGTCAATATCACCACGCTGGGCGGCGTTGTTCAACCCGGGGAATCCATCATGGAAGTCACCCCCGTCGATGACCAACTGATGATCGAGACCAAGATCTCCCCGCGGGATGTGGCCTTTATCGCGCCAGGCATGCCGGCCAGCGTTAAAATCACCGCCTATGATTTCTCGATCTATGGCGATCTGCGCGGCACCGTATCGCAGATCAGCGGTGATACGGTCGAAGAGGAAACTGCGAACGGCGTCCAGGCTTTCTATCGTGTGATGGTCACCACCGAGAAAAGCTATCTGGAGCGCAACGGTGAGGAACTGCCAATCCGTCCGGGTATGGTGGCCCAGGTCGATATTGAATCTGGCGAGCGTTCGGTGCTCAGCTATCTGACCAGACCAATTTTGCGCGCTCGGTTGCGCTGACTGGATTGCAGTAGATACAACCTGTGGTATTTGTTATCCTGCAGACTAACTCGTTATGGTATTATCGTATCGCGCTGTGGCGAACTTACTCAGACAGAATGCAGCGTATTAGCGCGACGATGGGGAGAATGATCTATGGCAGGCAAAGGACTCGCGGCCGTGATGTCGTTCTTTCTCGCCGCAACCAATATGGCACCCGCCATTGCACAGGAAGTCTGGAGCGCCGGACGCGGCGGGCTGTCCCTGAACGTATCGGAAGCAAAATTCATCAAGCTGGAACAACCGGCAACTGCTATTTTTCTTTCCAATCCGGACGTTGCCGAGATCGATCTGCAATCAGCGCGCTATCTCTATATCGTGGGCCGGAATATCGGTGAATCCAATCTCTTCGTGCTGGGAGAGAATGATGAGCAGATTCTCAGCACCACCATTTCCGTCGGGATCGATGCCGCCCGGCTTGCCTCGGCTGCGCAGAGCTCGATCAGCGGTGGCTCGGTTTCAGTGAAAACCATCGAGGGGGCAATTTTCCTCAGTGGGCGTGTCCGCAACATCGACGATGCCGAAACCGCGGCCGATGTGGTGGCAGCTTTGCTCGGCGATGGTGCGATCATCGTCAACCGACTTGAAGTGGAGGCCGCGTCGCAGGTCAATCTCCAGGTTCGGATCGCCGAAGTCTCCCGCACCATCAGCGAGGATCTCGGCCTCAGCCTCACATCCCGTGAACCGGGCCAGCCGCGCGTCTCGACGCGCCCCGGCGGCGTCGATCTGAGCGTCGGGGCCGGATCCCGGAATATCAATCTGGTGCTGGATGCCCTCGCCCGCAACGGGCTGGTCACGATCCTCTCCGAACCCAATCTGACCGCCCGCTCGGGCGAGGCAGCGACGTTCCTCGCGGGGGGTCGTATTCCGTACAGAAATACCGATGCAGACGGAAAGATCACGACCACCTTCGAATCCATCGGTGTCGAGCTGGAATTCACCCCCACTGTATTTGATCAGAACCAGATCCAGTTGCAGATCAACACAAGGGTGCGCGCAGTCGACGAGGCCAATTCCTCTGAGGATGGCCGCGCCCTCTCCGAACGCAGCGCAACAACCACGGTTGAACTAGGCAGCGGTCAGAGCTTTGCCATTGCCGGCATGTTCCAGGCTGATACCGCACAATCGCTGAGCGGTATTCCCGGCCTCGTCAATCTTCCGATCCTTGGGGCGCTGTTCAGATCCTCAAGCTTCAAAAAAGGCGAGACCGAACTGGTCATTATCGTGACCCCCTATCTGGTCAAACCTACAAGCCCGGACAATCTGCGCACCCCTGTAGACGAAGTGAAACCCGCAAGCGGCGCCATTGAGCAACTTGTTACCGGGCAAATGAGCAAGACCATCCGTCCCGGCGAAAAGGGCCAGTCAAAGGTCCGTCGGGGCGGGTTCATGCTGCAATAGGAACGGACAGTGCAGATCAGATTCGCCCGCATCTTCGCCCCCTTACTGACGGCAGGACTTCTGGCCGCCTGTGGATCCACATTGCCACAGTCACCGACCGAGCGCCTCTCGCCGCAAACACATGAAGCGATTCTGCCCTATTCCTTCCTGTCCTGCTCGACCGAAATCGGCGGGGCGGAACAAAAGCGAATACGCGCTTTTCTCGATAAGCTGGGCCTGACCAGCCAGGATACCCTGGTGGTCTCGGTGCCGAAGAACCGGCTGCCAGAACGCGATGCCGGCAGGCGAAAAACGCTTAGCCAGATTTTTGCGGCCTACCCTGCCCGTGTCCGCTTTATCCAGGACGACGATCTGCGCGAATTGCCCCGCTCAGAACCCCAGGGGATTATTCGGGTGGTTCGGGTGACCGGCATTAACGTGAATTGCAAAGGCGGCCCCGGCGAGACCGGATGTGCGACCGCCAGAAATCTGGCAGCGATGATCGCGCATCCCGCAGACACATTCATGCCAGACAAGGGAGCGCGATATCTGCCATCCGTGACCAATCCACAAACCGGGCTGACACCGTGAAACAAGGGATCTTCAGAACCGCAATCGCATGGGCGAAGCGCGAAGATGGCGCGATCACCATTGAATTCGTGATCATCTTCCCTCTGATCCTGGCGTTTCTGTTTCTCATTGTATTCGTGAGCTTCCTGATTGCGACCGCAAGCGATGTGCAGCAGCTTACCCATGAGCTGGCACGGCAAACCGTTGGTCAGCTGAGCCGCGCAACGCCCCCTGCCGATGTCTGCCAGGCGCTCGCAAATGACGCAGTTCTGATGGATGCTCTTGTCCGGCAATCCGTTCTGCTTGATCCGGCAGATCTGACGGTCCTGCCCTGCCCTGATGCTCCTGATGCGAATGGTTTTATCACCGTGCAGGTGACCTATAATTTCGCGGGAAGCTTCGTTCAGTCACTTGGGCAGACGTTCGGAGTCGATCTGGGGATCATTACCCGCGTTTCTACGATCAAACTCTGATGGCATGCTGATTTGCACACGATAAGGGGCAGGAATCGGGTGCAGTCAACGCACGGTTGCGCTATCTGATCTCGGATCGAGAGAATCCTCTGCCGGATTCTTGACCTTATCTTCAGCTGCCACTGAGGGATTATCCAATGGCTGTCTTCCTGACCCGGCACCGTGCCGCATCTGCTGTTTTGTTCGCGGCCGCTGCGGGGGCGGTTTTTGTTGGCACCCTTCAGGCACGTCCCTACTCGGCGGTTGAAGTCCGGGGCAGCGAGTTCATTCCAGCGGGTGACATTGCGGCCGCCTGTGAGATCGTTGCCGGGGAATACGACAGTTCCGATATGAGCGCGGTTCAGGAATGCCTGATGAGCAGTGGTCAGTTCCGCAGCGTCGAGGTTCGGGGCGAAGGCACCACCCTTGTGGTCGAGGTCAGCGAGCTGAATGATCGCCCCGGCCGTATTGAAGCAGGGCTGGCTTACGACAGCCGTGATGGCGCGACCATCAACACGTACTTTGAACGCTATAACCTGTTCCCGGGCTCCTTCGGCTCCATTGATTTGCGCTTTGCGGAAGAGGTCCAGTCTTTCCGCACATCGCTCTATCGCGCAGAAGCTTTTGGCAACTTCGATTTCGGCCTTGATACCGAGATGCGTAAAACCAGCTACAGCGATCAGGGCTTCACCTCGAAACGGGTGCTGATCGAGCCCTATCTGGCGTTGCCTTTTGCCAAAGGTGGTCGTGCGGAACTCGGCATCGGCTATCGGCGCGACGAAATGACGGATGTTGTGGCGGGGTCGAGCGTGCTTTTCGGCCGCGAAACCGGCGTGATTGACGCACCCTATGCCCGCCTCGGTGTCAGCTATACATCCAATCCGGCTGAAAATGGCGGAACTGGTTTTGTGACCGGCCTTTCGCTCTCGCTGGACCAGTATGTCTGGGGCCTTGGCACCGACCAGAAAACCTATGAGACCCGGATCGAGGCCGATGCGCGCTTTGCTCTGGCAGAACAGACCTCGCTGCTGGTTGGGCTTCGCGGCGGCATCGTTTCTGGCCAGAGCGGGCATAATACCCGCGCGGTGGATCGTTTCTTCATCGGGGGTGCCGATTTCCGGGGTTTTGCCCCGCGCGGCCTTGGCCCGAAAGATGGCGACTGGTTCGTGGGCGCCAATAATTACTATGTGACCAGCGTTGAATTGCAGCGCGAAGTTGACGAGTTGTTCGGCACCACCGGTCGGGTCGGCATTTTCGCAGATATCGGTTCTGCGTGGGGTCTGGATGATACGTTGGGCGGCCGGATCGATGACAGCAGACATGTCCGCAGCTCGGTCGGCCTCTCGCTGACACTGGATCTGGGCAATATCCCTGTTTCGCTCTTTGTCGCGAAGCCGGTCGATTATCAGGATGGTGACGACCGCCAGAGCTTTGGGATGAGCTTCAGCACATCCTTCTGATGGCATTCCAGTGCTGCGCACCGTCCTGGCCGCAGCACTGGAGCAGTGCGTTCATGTCAGTTTCAGATTGCGGGCCTGAATCACCGCCTGGGTCCGGTTCGTGACACCCAGTTTGCGGCAAATGGATTTCACATGCATTTTGACCGTAGCCTCTGCAAGCCCGAGGCTGTCGCCGATTTCGCGATTGGGCATACCATCGGCCAGCAGATTTAGCACCGAAACCTCGCGGCCGGAAAGCGGCGACTCGAATGCCCTCTGTGCAGCCTTGTTTTCCTGGATCACTTCAAGGGGGAAGTAGCGCTCTCCCGCGGCCATGAAGCGAATGGCATTTGTCAGGCTTTTCATCGAGGTGGTCTTCGGGACCAGGCCCGCCGCGCCATTCCTGGTCATCTCCTCGACAACACGGGGCGTCGGGCCGCCGGTGATGATGCCGACGGGCCGCCCGGCATTCAGGGCGGTGATCTCCTTCAGCGTTTCAACGCCGTTCATGCCCGGCATGTCAAGGTCCAGCAGGATAAGATCGAATTCGCCGTTTTTCTTCAGCTGCTCTCGCGTGCCATCGATCGAAATCGCAGTGGTAAGTCTGATATCCGGAGTCCCCTCAAGAATGAGACCTATGATTTCGAGGATCAGAGTATGATCATCTGCGATGAGCACGCTGAGGGGCGCTGATTCCGGCTTCTCTTGACTCATCATATCTCCCTCGTTGCCCTGTCAGTTTATCGGCGCCAAACTGCTACGATCTGATAGATTGCCTAAACTTCTCATGCTCATAAGTGGGTATTGTCAAGACTTTAAGCCAGAAGTCTGCACCTGCGGTCAGAAAACACATGTTACCGTCAGAGTTGCAGACTCCTGCCTGGGAACCATGACTTATGGTTGGTGGCTCTGTCAGCTTTCTGCCTGGAATTGCTCAAGCCGCACTTCTGTACTATGCGACATCTCTTCCGCAAGATCCAGCGCTGCCATATCGCAGGCCCCCTCCCGGGCGCTGATCTGCAGGCGGCGAAGCGCATATTCGATCCCCGACAGCCCGGTAAGACCCGCCGAGCCTATTGCCGAATGGATCCGCGCCCGCAGATTTTCAGGGTTCTCCGCGCTGCGGGCCAGAGCAAAGACCTCCCGCGCTTCATCTAATGCGCGCTGCATGAAGGCCAGCGTCGCAGGCCGCCCCATCTCATCGCTCAGCTCAAGGACCAGACTGTTGTTAAGCATGGCATCCGGGGTTTGCATTCTGTCCATGGCCTGTTGGCGGGGCCGTGTCCCTGCTTTCGCATCCCTGAGCGCGAGGCGCAGCTCTGACGGGCGCACGGGTTTGATAAGAATATGATCCATACCGGCCGCGAGGCAAGATCCGTGAATAACCGAGCCGACATGCGCCGTGAGACCGACAATCAGCAGATGTGCACCGGCTGCTTCCTCGCTGCGGATCTGGCGTGCCACCTCAATCCCGTCAATATCGGGCAAGGTGACATCCAGGAGCACAACATCAATCTGATCTCGTCTTGCCTTGACCCGCAGCAGCGCATCCATGCCGTTGACCACGCCTTCGACTTCGGCGCCGGCATCGGTCAAAGTCTGCAAGAGAATGGCCAGATTGACGGGGTTGTCCTCGACCACGAGGATCCTCAGGCCGGCAAGGCTGACGATTTCGGGATTGCCCGTGGTCTTGTCTCCCGCTTGACCCGCGCGCACATGTCCAACCGAGAGAGGAAAGGTGATACGGAAAAGCGCGCCGCGTTCTTTGCCCTGCCCCAGTTCAATCCGACCGCGCAGACGACTGACGGCACGGGAAACAATACCAAACCCAAGCCCGTAACCGTCTTTGCTGGCATGTGACATGGCGCGACCGCCGGCACCGGGATTGAGCACAATTTTCTGCTCGGCCTCCGAAAGGCCCGGCCCGACATCCTCAACTTCAAGCGTGACGAGGCTTTCAAAACGGCCTTCCGTGGCCGCGATCTTCAGCCTGACAGTGATCGGCCCGTGCACATTGAACCGGTTAGCGTTGGTGATCAGATTTTGCAAAATCGCGCGCAACAAATGTGGTGGTCCCCGATACCAGGCCTCGCCATCGGGGAGCTCTGTAACGATGAAATTTTTGCTTCGCTGACAAATCGGCTCCAGTAATCGCGCCGTATCGCGCACAAGGGCCACCAGATCGAAGTCCACCTGCGGCTCCGTGTCTGCCGATACCCCCTCCATCCGCACCGTTTCCAGCAGATTGGCGACCTGATCAATCGCAAGCTGTGCAAGTGCGCCCAGCTCAGCCTCGCGCCCATCCTGCGTTTTGCTGTCTGCGAGACTGTCCACCGCAATGATAAGCGACTGCAGAGGCGCGCGAAGATCATGGGCCATATCAGTGATACGCTCTGCGAGTGAACGCTCTTCGGCAGAGGCCTCCTCCCCCGTGACGCGCATAAGATAATAACGGGCCTGCCCGGTTTCCGCCGGAACGAAATGCAGATCGGCCGTATCGCCATCGCCCGGGATGACCCTACAGCTTCCTCCCGTTCTGGCCGCATCGCGCAAACTCGCCCAGTCGGCGGACCGCCCGAACCTGTGCCATTGCGAGACTTTAGCCGCCCCGGCAGTCGCATTTGCAAGCAGCAGAGCCCCATTTTCCGCGAATACGGCCGTCGCGCGGCCATCGGTCGCAATAACTGCAGCAAGCAGATCAAGAAGATCACCGTCAGCATCCGACTTCGTCTGTCCCGACTGGTGCACCGCTTTGGGAAGAATCACATCATGCTCCTTAAGATCTGATGAAGGTGGTGCATCACGGCTCATTCTGCAAATCATAGCCTGGCACCCGGCGGCATTTTGCAGCGATATAGTGAAGAACAAGGGGGCAATTGTTTCCGTAAGTGGGAAACACCGTTCTTCCCAGGGTTGTTTTGCTACTAAACGCACAACCTGGAAGCCCTGGATACAGGCGATTTCCCGAAGCAGCACACCAGAGCGGGGAAACTGCAAACAAGCCAATTGCAACAGGAGAACCCGGGTTTCGGCCCTGGGCGTCATCCTGATTGACATACCGCCCCAATATCAATCATACATACTTTCGTAGTGTATTGATAACCCCTAAGATGCCATAATCAACCACGGGTATGATGAGATGATAATTTTGATACTCACTCTCGCGATCCTTACGGAAGCCCTGGTGGCCGGGGTTGTCTTTGCTTTGGGCGGCAGCTGGTGGCTCGCCCTTATCCTTGCCCAAGGGGCGGGATGTGCTGCGGTTCTGGGGGCCGCAATTGTCGGAAGTGGGCCGCAGCACATCCATGAGACAGCGGGCGCAGAACGCGCTGCCTGATCCAACAAACTTAACAAAACAATCTAGGACGAAGAACGATGGGACCCATTCGCATCAACGCTGACAAGCCCACTGACTTCCGGATCACAGCCCGGCAGGACCAGGTAGAAAAATTCGTCCGGGAGGGCGACAACCTGGTTGTTCGGCTGGTCGACGGCAAGAGCATCATTATCACTGACTTTTTCGTCAAAGGGCCGAATGGCGAAGTAAGCCGTCTTCTCTATGAAGATGGCACGTTCAGCGGCGTTGATGGCAATTCGCAAACCGTCGAAGAAGCTGTCGACGGTATTGGCGCGGGCATGGCCAATGAAGAAATGATCGCGCTTGGCGCAGCCGCATTGGCTAGCGTCGGGGTCCTTGCCTCGTCGAGCAGCAGCGATGCCGCGCCTGGCGACGGCGATGGCGACGGCGACGGCGATGGCGACGGCGATGGCGACGGCGATGGCGACGGCGATGGCGACGGCGATGGCGATGGCGATGGCGATGGCGACGGCGATGGCGATGGCGACGGCGATGGCGATGGCGACGGCGATGGCGACGGCGATGGCGACGGCGATGGCGACGGCGATGGCGACGGCGATGGCGACGGCGATGGCGACGGCGATGGCGACGGCGATGGCGATGGCGATGGCGACGGCGATGGCGACGGCGATGGCGACGGCGATGGCGACGGCGATGGCGACGGCGATGGCGATGGCGACGGCGATGGCGACGGCGATGGCGATGGCGATGGCGACGGCGATGGCGACGGCGATGGCGATGGCGACGGCGATGGCGACGGCGATGGCGACGGCGATGGCGATGGGAACTCGGTTCTTGGCGAAGTTCTCGAAGGTGTCAGCACGATCGCTCCAGCCCTGCTGGCCGGCATCAGCGACGCTCTGAATGGCCTCGGCAATGCCGACGTCAACCAGACGGTCAATGCTCTGCTCGAAACGGTTGCAACCGTTCTGGGCGGCGAGAATGGCCTGCTCGACACCGCCGGAGACTCGCTTGACCAGTTGGTGTCGAGCGTCGAAGACGGGCTCGCGGCTCTGCTCGAAGGGCTTGAGAACGGCACACCTCTGGCTGGCGCCGGCAACCTTCTGGCCAATTTGGTCGAAGGTATCCTCGGCGGCGACCCGGCAAGCGGCGACATCGGCGGCCTCGTCCCGCATCTGGAAGGCGGTACCGCAGTAGCGGCCACAGCTCTGGCAGCTGGCCTCGCTGAAGCCCTCGGCGCTCTGGACAGCCTGGACGTTGCAGCTGCCCTCGGCGCAGTTCTCAGCGCAGTTGATGCGGCCCTCCTGCAGGAAGGCGCCTTGATTGGCGAGGCCCTGGAAGGTGTGCAGGATCTGCTTGAGAACGTCCTCGGCGGCCTCGATGGCGCAGTGAACGGTCTGACCACCGGCGATGTTCTGGGGGCGGTCTCGACCCTGGTCGACGGTCTGCTCGCCGGTGTCCTTGGCGGCGGCGAAGGTGGCGGCGCGGGCTTGCTGACGGGTCTGCTCGATGGGCTCCTTGGCGGTCTGCTGGGCGATGACGGTCTGCTCGGTGGCCTGCTCGGCGGCATCGTCGGTGGAGACGGCGGTCTGCTGGGTGGCCTGATCGGCGAGAATGGCCTGCTTGGTGGCCTCCTCGGCGGCGACGGTGGCCTGCTGGGCGGTCTGTTGGGCGACGGCGGTCTCCTCGGAGGCCTGCTGGGCGGCGCAACCGGTGGCCTGCTTGACGCGGTCCTCGGCGATGACGGCCTGTTGGGGGGGCTCCTAGGTGGCGACGGCGGTCTGCTGGGTGGCCTGTTGGGCAACGGTGGTCTCCTCGGAGGCCTGCTGGGCGGCGCAACCGGTGGCCTGCTTGACGGCATCCTCGGTGACGAAGGCCTGGTCGGCGGCCTCCTCGGCGGCGACGGTGGTCTGCTCGATCCGATCCTTGGCGATGACGGCCTGCTGGGTGGTCTCCTTGGCGGTGACGGTGGCCTGCTCGACGCGGTCCTCGGCGATGACGGCTTGCTGGGTGGTCTCCTCGGTGGTGACGGCGGTCTCCTTGGCGGCGACGGCGGTCTGCTTGACGCGGTTCTCGGCGATGACGGCCTGGTCGGCGGCCTCCTCGGCGGCGACGGTGGTCTGCTCGATCCGATCCTTGGCGATGACGGCCTGCTGGGCGGCCTCCTCGGCGGCGACGGTGGCCTGCTCGATCCGATCCTTGGCGATGACGGCCTGCTGGGCGGCCTCCTCGGCGGCGACGGTGGTCTCCTTGACCCGATCCTTGGCGACGACGGCCTGCTGGGTGGTCTGCTCGGCGGTGACGGCGGCCTGCTTGACCCGATCCTTGGCGATGACGGCCTGGTTGGCGGTCTCCTCGGCGGTGACGGGCTGGTTGGTGGTCTCCTCGGAGATAATGGTCTGGTTGGCGGCCTTGTCGGTGGCCTGCTGGGCGGAAATGGTGGCCTTCTTGGCGGTCTCTTCGGGGGTAGCAGCACTCTCCTCGACGACGACAGCCACGTTGGCGGCCTGCTCTCCTGACGGAGAGCGCCCTCAGGAGCGGAACAACCCCCCGCTCCTGATACTGAGCTGCCGCACCCCCATGCGGCAGCTCATTTTATTTGTAGCCAACGGCATTTTGACGGAAGACTGCCGGCACAGGCGACACAGAATTCAGGACCGTGCAGGTGACAGAAACAATGAAGGCCAGCGCAGCCCTTTCCGAAACCCGGATCCTCGACAGTTTTCATGGCAGAGCCACGGCGCAGCTCGCCCCCGATGCTCCGGTCTGGCTTGCCTGGCGTAGTCAGGGCCGACAAATTGCAGCCGGCTGGTATGAATCTGCTGATCTCGCCGGCGCCATTGAACAGGCACGGGCAGATCTTCCCGAGGCACCACATCCCGATGCGCTGGAGCTCTGTGTGACCCATGGCTGGCAGACCGTCGCACCGGAGGCGCTGGCCGGCGCGTTTCCCAATAGCCTGCGCGGCCTTGTCGGGATGGAGATCCTGGCGGATGGCAAGCTCACACGGGTGGCCCCGACCAGGGCAATCGCAACCAACCGTGCCCCCCTGCGCGAGATCGAGCGACTTGCGAAATTGAAACGCGTCACACCCGAAGCCTGGGCAAGTGCGGCCCGGATCCGCCGCTTCAATGCCGATCAGTTTCTTCTGCTTATCCCCGAAGACAAATGCCTCAGGCTCTGGCGCGGCGGCCAGATCCAGGCACCGGACACAGTCGATGCCGCGCTATTGCAGGAGACGATTGCGGGACTGATCGGCTGGATGTGGTGCAATCTGCATTCCGACGGCCGGATGACCTATAAATACTGGCCGAGCCGGGGCAGCGAGTCGAAAGCCGACAATACCATTCGTCAGTTCATGGCGACTGTGGCGCTTGGGCGGATCGCGGCGCGCAGTGGATCACCACCTGATGCCACAGGCGCGCGGGCCAGTCTGACCTATAATCTCGACAAGTTTTACGCGGAAGAAGATGGTCTCGGCATGATCATTTTCGAAGGTAAGGCAAAGCTCGGGGCCATGGCCCTTGCGGCTCTGGCGATCCTGGAATTCCGCGAGGCAGGTATTCTTGACGCGGCCGATCATGAGGCAAAGTTTAGCGCGCTTTGTGCTGGTATTCTTCATCTCTGGCAGGAAAATGGTGCCTTCCGCACCTTCCTGAAACCGGCCGATCGTAACGACAACCAGAATTTCTACCCGGGCGAGGCGCTTTTGTTCCTGGCGGCGCTGCACCGGAAGACCCGCGATCCGGATCTGGCCCGCCGCTGCATCGCCAGCTTTCAATACTACCGCGACTGGCATCTGGCCGATCCGAACCCGGCCTTTGTGCCCTGGCACAGCCAGGCCTATGTCATGCTTTGGGAGGACCTCGGCGCGCCGGAGCTCGCGGAGTTTGTCTTCGATCGCAATGACTGGATCCTGCAAATGCAGCAGTGGGATGGTCGGCTGCACCCGGATTTCCAGGGCCGGTTCTACAATCCCGAGCGCCCGGATTACGGCCCGCCCCACGCATCATCGACCGGCGTCTATATGGAAGGGCTGGCTGATGCCTGGCGTCTTGCGCATCGTCTTGGCGACACTGCACGCGCTGACCGCTATGCAACCGCCCTGCGGCGGGGACTGCGTGCGATCCGGCAGCTGCAATTCCGCGACAGACAGATCGACGGTTACTACATAAGCAAGCCTGAAGCTGTCATGGGCGGGTTGCGGACTGAGACCTATAATAATGAGATCAGGGTCGACAATGTTCAGCATTGCCTGATGGCATTGCTCAAACTCGACAGTGAGCCGGATTTCAACTGGTCAGGCGGCCTGTGACGTCAGGGCCCGGGGGCCGATTCACGTCCGTCAAAGCGTTGAGACCTGAAGGCGGAGCTTCCGCTCCTCTATCTGAATTACCTTGCGCAAAAGCCGTGTCTGCAGATCATCCGGCGCCCCCCCGCCAAAGCGGCGGCATTCCTCGCGGAATTCAACAAGCGTTTCCAGGTCTGCCGGTTCCGGCGCCACTGCCCGCGGCGGGGGATTTCCCGCAGCACGCCTGTGGCGGCTATAGCGACGCAGACGAATAAGCGTCAGGAGATAGAGGCAGGTAAGAATGCCCTGAATCAGGAGAACCTGATCCAGTCCTGTCAGCATACAGAGGGCCGCAACCGCAGCACCCGCGAGCCAGATCAGAGGAAAAATCGTCATCGTCACAACGCCCCTGCAGCAGATTCGAAATCAGCATGATCAAAGGCGCATGAATACATACTATAGTTCAGTTATCAATCTTTAGATTGCATCCGGAAAAGCTCCTGCAGATCTTAGTGAGAGGGCAGCTCTCCGACGCTAAGTCCTGCCTGATGTCACTCAGCCACTGTCCGGAGAGGTGGTTCGGTTAATCTGAACAGTTCCCGGGCGTTTTCTAAGTGGCTTTCCGCCTCGATCATGCCGCCACCGTATCGGGTATCGACTGTTTGAAGTAGGCTTGATCGGGGGTTCTCCCGTCAAGCGATGACTGCGGCCCGCGGCCGTTGTAGAAGCCGAGATAGCGGCCAGTCCCGGCGCGGGACTCGGCCACACTGACATAGGCGCGCAGGTAGACCTCCTCGTATTTAATGGTCGGCCACAGCCGCTCGACAAAGACATTGTCGCGCCACGCCCCCTTGCCATACATGCTGATCTTGATCTCGCGGGAGGCCAGCACCTTGATGATGCCGAAGACGTCGCGCGCAATGTAGCGTTTGAGGCAGCGTATGGCCTCTAGCTTCGAACTGCCCGCGGCGATGCGCTTAACGACATAGGCCTGCGAACGTGCGTCCAATCTCAGGCGATCGATAGCAATGATGTGGATCGCGCTGTTGGCGGCGCGGTCACCTCCCCTGTTCAACCGGTGTCGCACTGTCTTCCCTGAGGAGGCCGGTAGGCGCGCACGAAGAACATCCGGCTGTGGCACAGGCGAACATGGGCCACCTTGATCGTGGTGGTCGCCCCATCAATTAAGACAACCTCGTGGCTCCAGTCGAACTGGTAGGCCTCACCGGGGGCAAAACTCAGCGGCACGAAGGCGGACGAGGCACCGGAGCTTTGAGTGCGCGCCCGGACCGAGGCATAGCGGCGGACCGCATCATATCCGCCTTCATAACCGAGGCCGCGCAGTTCCTCGTAGATCTGGATCAGCGTCAGGCGTTCCCGGCTGGCCCGCGCGGCATTGATCTCAAGCAACCCGTTAAGTTCCTCCAGCCAGGCACCCAGCTTTGGGCGTGGCTGCACGGTCCGGGTATAGGTGAACTCCGTAATCCCGGTGCGGATCACCTTCCGCACCACCTTCTTCGACAGCTTCAGGTCGCGGCAGATCGTCTTGATCCCCTTGCCCTCGGTAAAATGCAGCCGCCTGATTTTTGCGATTGTCTCCACGATCAGCATCCTGCGCTCGGCCTCCGATAATCATCGAAGGCACATTGGACCCAACCCCCGGTCAGTGGGGTCCCTTTTGGACGCCGATCACCCCAGAAGCGGGGTCCTTATTCCACGCCGCTCAACACCTGAAGGCTTGCCAGAAGATGGGCAACGGGCGTCAGAGTGCTGCGCCCGCCGCATGCCGGGCAACGGACATTTCCTGTCCGGAAAGCGCCGTCCAAGGCACATATGTCACATCATAACGGAACGCCCCCCGTGGGCGCGCCTGACAGGATGGCTTTCATCCCAGATGCAGGGAAACCAGTTTGCGCACCTGCGCGAAGGCGGCATTTGCCCCTGCGATGGCGCGGGCTTCCTCGGGTTTTTCAAGCCGCACCGCATCAAGCGCGGCCCTGAAATCACGCCATTGCGCTGCCCGGCCTTCCGGAGCCCCGGCGAGATGGCGCGCGCCATATGTGGCCGACAGCCCCAGCTTCAGCGCCGCCTTGAAAAGAAACGCGGCCCCGAGATTGGACCCCTCGACGACATAGAGCCAGCCCAGAGCCTCCGGGACCCCGGTGTCTTTGGTTGTTGCGGGTGCAGTGGTATAATCCGGCAGAGCAATGCCCAGGTCAGCAGCGTCCTGCACAACGGCTGCGAGCCGGGCGCGATGCGCAAGGTCAGGGAAAAAATCCCGGAGAGCCGGTATGTCGTAGAGAGGCGACACATCACGGTGGAAGGCATGCTGTACCTTCAGGAAATGGCTGTAGTTTGCGACGCTGTCAAAGGGACGCGCGGCCATGATCGATTTGTCGAGCGTGTCGTGTGTTGAATGGGTTGCTGCGCGCAAAACTGCTGCGCGGTCGGATGGCTTGCCCATTGCGGGCGCTGCGGGTGTTTCCTGATCGATCATGTCCTGGACCCTGCTGTCAAAGGGGTGGTGATTGCTCCGGGCGCCTGCACGCCCGGAGCCAGTGTCAGAATTTTGTGGTAAAGTTTACGCGGAAGGTCCGGCCGGGTGCGGGCATCAGTGCCGCATTCAGGGCGTCCATGTAATAGCGGTCGGTCAGGTTATCGATGGCAAAATCGATCTGCTTCGCCTCATCGATCCGATAGGTCGCATAGACATCGACCAGCGTATAGGGGTTCCACTTGCCCGGCTGGATTTGCGACGTATTGGCCACCGTGGTTTCAACGATCCGCTTCGAGAAATAGCTGATCCGGGTGCCGATGTTCAGCCTGTCATCCAAAAGCGTATAGCCGAGCTGCAGCGTGACCTGATCCTGTGGCGGCACATGTTGCAGCGCGTAGCTGTTGACGAAACCGCCGCCGTTGCAGAGGTCCTGGTTCCAGACCGTTCCCGGCCTTGCGCAATAGCGTGAGGTGATCGCATGGTTCCAGCTCAACCGTGCCGAGAAATCGCCCCTGGCATAATCTGCTGCCAGTTCAATCCCTTTCATGCGGGCATTCTCAAGATTGAGCATCCCCAGCTGGCCCTGATAGACGCCCGGAAAAATCTCAACCGGACGGTCTGACCGGGTCACGTAATCGTCGATGTCATTGTCATAATAGGCGAAATGCAGACGCAGCGCGTCATCTTCGGCCAGCACGCCGGCAAAGGCTTTGTTGACGCCCAGCTCAAGGCTTTTCGCGTTTTCCGGCCGCAGATCTGCGGGCACGCTTCCGGTTGAGAAGCCGTTGATCGTCTCGAAAATGCTCGGCATCCGGTAGGCATCAGAGTAACGGGCGTAAAGCTGCAGCGTCTCTGTCGGTGTCCAGCTGACCGCGATGCTTTTCGACAGGCCGTGGCCCGAGATATTGGTCGTATCCCCGGGGCGCAGGAAGAACGACATATTCGGCCAGTAGCTGACGCCATCCCAGACCATCTTGTAATTGCGGTCGGTCGTTTTGTAGTCGGCGTAACGCAGGCCGGCCATGACCTGCCATTCCGGATTGATCTGCCAGTCGGCATTCAGGAAGGCGTTGGTCTCTGTCCGCTTGCCCATCCTGGGCGGGAACTCCATCCGGTCGGTGAAGGCGCGATCATTTTCCAGACCATCAGGCAGGCCCATCTTCTCGCGCTGCCAGGCACCGCCATAGGTCAGGCGGAACTCACCCGGGAGTGCCGCGATCAGGCTTTCATTCGAGATGGTAATCCCGTCGCGCACCACGCGGGACCAGACATAGGAGGGCGTCGTGACGCCCCCCACTGTCGTCAGGCTGGTCGGGCGATGGTCGAGATCGGTTCGGAACGTATCAACCTTCAGGTTGATCAGATCGCTGTCGGGATTCCATTTGTAGCGCAGGGTATAGGTCTTCAGATCAAGCTCATCGAGGGGCGACTGATAGCCGCCGACCGCACTGGTATGGGTGCCAAGGCGGGTGGGCATGATCTCGCCATAGCTGCTGTCATAGCCCATATAGCTGAGTTCGATCTCATGATCCGTGCCAATGCGGAAATTGCCCTTCAGCAGGACCGAGGTATTCTCATTCGAGGTATTGAGGATTTCCTCGCCGCCCTTCCAGGGCGAGAGACCCTCATAGCCGATCACATTCGAGCCATAGCCGTTGTCCCCAAGATCAACCAGACTGGCCTGCCCCCGGCCATGCTCGCCCGAAAAGTAATTGCCGTTGACGCGGCGCGCGACCGAGGCGACCAGGTCGACATTTTTCGAGGTAAAGGCTGCGGCGATGCTGGCATTGCCGCCGGTCGGCTCCAGAAAGCCGGGGCGGTTCATATTGCCGCCATCGCGCACATTCGCCGGTTGGCCGATCGGGAACAGCCCCCCCGCAACCCCGCCCGGCGTCTGCACCGCCGGTGCAGAGGTACTGTTGGAATTCACCCCGGCGCGGACCCGGAACCCCAGCTTTTTGCCCGGAAGCAGGATGTCATGGACCGAAAGCGTCCGCATCCGCACGATACCGCCAATCGCGCCCGAGGCATCGGCGCCCGTGCTGGCCCCCTTTTCAACCGCGACCTCGCCGATGAAGTCAGGGTCGACATAGCTGCTGGAACGGGCGCCGTTATAGCCGCGATAGACAGTCTGCTGGTTGCTGGCACCGTCAATCACCACCGCGACACGGCCTTCGCCCTGCATACCTCGGATATTGACATCAAGCGCACCGGAATTGCGGCTGTCACCATTCAGCACGCCAGGCAGGCCTGAGATGAAGTCCCCAACCGATGTGCCGCGTTTCTGCGCCACTTCCTCGCCCGAAACATAGGCGACTGATCCTGCGGTTTCGAAGGTGGCGTCATGGCTGCCAAGAGCGCCACCCCCAAGAACGATAGTGCCAAGATTGACACCGCTGGCGGGATCGGCGCCGGTCTCTTCGGCGGACCGCCCAAAGATGACGACGCTGCGTGCGTCGCTGAAACTGTAGCTCAGGCCGGAACCCGACAGAAGCCGCGACAGGGCTTGCTCGGGCGGCAGGGCCCCGGTCAGGCCAGAGGTGCTTTTGCCTGAGGTGGCGGCATCCAGATAAGAGATCTGCACTCCGGCCTGCCGCCCCCAGACGACAAGAGCCTGCCCCAGCGGACCCGCCGGGACAGCGAAGCTGACCTCTTTTGCAGCTTCCTGTGCCATCGCGGGCGGCGGCACCACCGCCGCCTGTGCCGCGATGCTTACAGAGGTAAGCAGAAGAAGCCGCCACAGGCTTCCTGCACCCGCGCTGGTTCGGGAATGGTTTGAATATGCTTGTTTTTCGCCCACGACGAGCCGCTCCTTCGGTCAAACTGAACTGGAGGGTGTGCCGTGCCTCGTTCCGCTGGAACGCCGTGGGTATTGCCCGACCCTGTAAGTAATACAATCGGGCAGCGGTTTCATTCGGTAAAAACTGCAAAAAAATTCAGATGGCAGAGATGACCGTCACAAGGCCGCCTGCATTCCGGATCTGTGCACCTGTCGGGCGTACCGCTGCCGCCAGCGCGCGCTCGGGGTCAGAGATGTCAAACAGCCCGCTGACCCTGGCTCTGGCGATCTTTGCCCCGGCAATCACCACCGACCCGGGCAGCCAGCGCGCAATCCGCGCCACAAGCGATTCAAGCGGCTCTGCTTCGGCGACAATCAGACCCTCTTTCCATATTCCGGCAAGCGAGGTGTCGCGGGTTCCCTGTTCTGACAGGCCGGTGGATGGGTCGAGACGGAACCATGTTCCGCTGTCGATCTGTTGCGTTATGCGACCGGCCAGGCTGAGCGTCCCGCGGCTGACGGCCAGGTTCACAAACCCCGCATCGCGCGATGCCTCGAACGAGGCGCTGGCCGTCCGGGCCTCGACGCGGTCACCCATGCGCAAAACGAACGGCGATGTCGCATCCCCGGCCACGTCGAACCAGGCCATGCCCTGCAAAAGCTCTATCTCACGGGGGTTTTGGGGCGCAGGCCCGGCGATTGCGCTGTCCGGGCCCAGGGTGATCCGCGTTCCATCCGGCAATTCAAGCGGCAAAAGCTGGGCCGTCGTGGTGATATGATCGGCCAGCAGCTGCAGGCGCAGGCGCGGCACAGCCCAGGCCCCGGCCAAACCAAGGCCAGCCACCGCCGCGCCGCCCAGTATCAGTTTCCGTCTGGACAGGCCGCGACCGCCTTCAGGTGCAAGAGCAAGACCGCCAAGGTCATGCGCCTCGGCGACACGCAGCCAGATGCGGTCGTGCTCGGGTGATCGCGCGCGCCAGACGGCAATGGTTTTCCGGGTGACCGGATTGTCCGGAGAGATCTGACGCCGCATCATCAGATCAATGGCCTCATCCAGCAATCTTGCACTTTTGCTGTCGGGATCGGGCCGGGTTACGGCAGCACTGCACATCTCACAAACCTCCGGTCCGCAGGACGATCAGGCGGTAGGTCTCGCGGATCAGCTCCCATGTGCGGGTTGTCGAGATGCCCAGCTCTTCGGCGATCCGGGCCATGGGCAGGTTGTGGATCCGGTGCAGCAGAAAGGCACGGCGCTGCCGCTCGGGCAGCGTCTCCAGTAGGGCTGTGACAAGGTGCAGATGTTCGCGATTGGCGACGATGGTTTCCGTATCCGGCGCACAGGCCTGGGCCGTCACTGCCTGGGGATCATCCCAGGGGACCGAAACCAGCAGGGCCTCGCGTTTGGTATGATTAACCCACAGATTGCGCGCCACCCGGTAAAGGTAGGCCTGCTTCAGATGGTCCGCCGCATCATTATCCGGCCCTGCGGCCAGTGTTCTGACGAAGGTATCCTGTGTCAGATCGGCGGCTGTTTCGGCATCAAGGCCACGCCTGCGGAGCGCACGGCTTATCCCCCGCGAATGCCGCTGAAAAAGGCCATGAATATCCCAGGCCATGCCCGCCGCTCCGATTGTTGCCGGTTCACGAAACCGGACATCACGAATCTATCCACTGGCGGAGGTTCTTCTGCTGGCCTCGGCTAAGGCAGAAATGCAGCGGTTTCCGATGTCTGTCAACTGCAAGCGGCCTCAGGCGTTCGGGCTGGACGAACAGGTTAAAGGCGGACTGCCGGTGCATGGATGAGGACGGGGCTTCATGTCCATGACACCGGCAGCCGCAGGGGGTCAGAAGTGGATAGACAAATTCGCCCCTATGCTGTGGCTGGTGCTGCCGCCACCAAAGCCAGCGCGGTAATCGAGATCGAAATCCCAATTCGCATCCGAAGTGAAACCGATATTCAACCCGACCGTGCCGCTGCCGCTCTCGTTGCGCCGCCCGTCAACGGAATAGCTTTGGCCCGGCAGGTCGGCATAGCCGAGCTGATAGGATGAGACCTCGTTGAACGAATGGCGATACTCTGCCCGCCCGCCGAGGCGCAGCGTGCCGGTGGCGAATGCGCTCGAATAGGGGGTGGAATAATGCGCCCGCAGCCCGATGATCCCGGCAAAGGTTTCGGCCGAGCGCGCGCCATATATCAGCCGGTAAGGGCCGCCGCTCGCCTCGGTATAGCTGTCGAGCGAGGTCCGGCTGAAGCGCACGCCGCCATAGGGGGCGAGCAGCCAGGCCGCGCTGCGCAGCTCGTAACTGGCTGTGAGCTGGCCGAAGGTCTGGCTGCCCTGCCGTTGGCCGATGGCGAGATCCCCGATGAAATCCACATGCCGCCGCGAGGTGAAGTCAAGCCGCGCGTGCCCCAGCAAGCCGTCGATAAAGACGCGCTCGACAGGGGCCCAGCTGCCGTAGATCACCACCGCCTCTGCTTCGGAACGGCTCTCGCTGCCATTATCGCCGACGCTGGTTTCATCGAGCCCGTAGCCGAGACCTGCGCCGAGAATAAACCGCGGCGAGAGGCGGTAATCGGCGCCGATGCTGATGCTGCCCCGCTTGAAACTCGCCTCCTGGGCGCGATCACCGCGGCTGACCGAGCTGTCGGCCCAAAGGGCGAACTTGCCGAAGGTGAGGCTCGCGCGCGCCCGGTCGTCCTCGCTGTGCAGCCGTTCCAGACGGGCGCCAAAGCGCGTGATCTGGTCGTCGGCAAGGCCGTTGGCGGCGGAGATCTGGGCGTCCATCAGGCTGATCACATCGGCCAGATCACGCGGATCGGGGCGGTAGTGATCGATCATCAGCGTGTAGCGGGCCGAGGCGCTATTGCCCAGATGATCGGTGACCGTGACGGTGAACTGATGGGTTCCCGGCACCTGCGGGGTGCCAGAGAGATCGCCGGTGAGCCGATCAAGGGTCAGGCCAGGCGGCAAGGCCCCTGCGCTGACAGTGAAGGCATAGGGCGCCTGGCCGCCGCTGGCACTTAGGCGCTGCGTGTAGCCGATCTGCGCCTCACCGGCCGGAAGGGCGCTGAGCACCGGCGCGACGGTGATCTCCAGGGTTTCGACGGTGATGGTCACCGATCCTGTCGAGCCGAGGAAGGTGGCATTGCCGCCATAGCTTGCCGTGATCTCGCCCGAGGTGAGGCTGGCTGAGCTGGTTTCGGCAAAGCCAGAGGCATCAAGCGCCACCTCGGCGCTGAAGCCGTCAGGGCCGCTGAAAAGCACCGTTCCGGCCGGAACATGGCCGGGGATGCCCGCGACACTGGCCCGCAGCGTGACGTTCTGGCCAGACAGGCTGGTGTCAGGGGTTGCGGTAAGGGTGAGCGTGGTGGCGATCTGGTTGACGACATGCTCAACCGGCGCCGATACGGCAGCCGGGTGCTGCGCATCGCCATCATAGCGCGCCACGATGCGGGAAAGGCCGATCGGCAGGGTGTCGAGGGTCAGCACCGCCTGATTGCCTGACAGGGGCGCGGATCCCAGCGTGTTCGTGCCACTGACGAAAGTGATGGTGCCTGTGGCACTGACACTCCCGCTTACGGTTGCGGTCAGAGTAACGCTCTCACCCAAAAGCGAGGTCGGGGCGGAAAGCGACAGCACCAGCCCCGTGCCGCGCGCGGTGACAGTATGCTCTGCCGGGTTTGAATTGGCCGCGGCATGGCCTTTGTCCCCGGAATAGACAGCCGTCAGAATATGCTTGCCGGTGCCGAGGCTGTCGAGTGTCAGCGCGGCGGTGCCCTGTGCGATGGGCAGGGTGGCAAGCGGGTCTGTCCCATTGAAGAAGCTGATCGTGCCGCCAGCCGAATTCTCGCCCTTCAGGGTGGCGGTGAGGGTAATGCTCTCGCCAGGCTGCGAGGTGTCCGACGAAAGATCGAGGGTCAGGCTTGGGGTGAGGGCCCTGATCGTGAGGCCTGAGGCCTGAGAGGTGGCGGGGAAATGGCCTGCGTCACCGGAATAGGCCGCGGTGATCTGGTGGAGCCCCACGTCAAGAGGATCGAGGGTAAAACTGGTCGACGGCCCCGTGACGGGCACAGTGGCCAGCATCACGCCATCTGCGAAGAACTCGACATTGCCCCCGGGCGTATTGGTGTTGTCCAGAACAGCGGTAACGGTGACCGTTTCCCCCCAGTCCGCTTCGCTGGCCGACAGGAGGATATTGATCTGCGGCCTGCGCCGTTCCGGTGGCTCGACAGTGATGGTCACACTGTCTGCATGCGAGGCGACAAGATATGAATCGGTGGCAATCAGCGAGAAGGTGAGGGCCTCGGCCGGATCCCCGGGATTGAGCGCGGGGGCTGTGAAGCTGGGCTGGGCGGCGCTGATTGCGCTAAGGCTGACGCTGGTTCCGCTTGTCTGCTCCCAGTTATAGGTGAGCGTGCTGCCCCCGGCATGCGAGGCAGAGCCGTCGAGAGTGACGCTGGCCCCGGCTGCGACCGTTTGATCGGGCCCGGCATCTGCCACCGGGAAGGGGCTGACGAATACGATTACCTGGGCCGAGGCGGAGCTGCCGGCGTGGCCAGCGCCCCCGCTATAGGTAGCGGTTACTGTCGTGGGTCTGCCTGTTCCTATCAATATAAGATCAGCGGCAGGCACGGTGATTCTTATGTCACCGTTCTTGTTGAGGACCGAACCGACATAAATCCTGCCGTTAAGCGTGATGATGATGAGGGTACCAACATCGGGCGCCCCCGAAAGGTTGGCCTCGACGATCAGAGGTTCATCGATGGGCGCGTAGATCACTGGCTGCGCAAAGGTCAGGACGCGCGGCTCGGTCTCATAGGTGAAGCTCTGCGCATTCGAGGTGCCGCCCGGGGTTGTCACAGTGATCGCGGCAGGGCCTCCGGCACCGGGCGGTATCGTCACAACGAGATAGGTCGCATCGATGAAGGTGACCGCGCTGGCGGGCTTGCCGCCGATGCTGACGCTGCTGTCCGGGGTGAAGTCGGTTCCGGTGATGGTAATGTAGTAGCCGCCGGTGATATAGCCGGCAGCGGGGGTGAGGGCTGAGATCGTCGGGGCTGTCAGTGACGGCAGGATCTCTATCGTGCTGGAAAGCGGGGCCAGGCCGGGTTGCATAACGCCATCGATCGAATAGGCGATCAGGGTGGTCGTGCTCGTGATGGTTCCCGGGGCCCTCGTGGCAGGGATGGTGAAACTGAGCTCGGCCGTCGTGTCCCCCTGCATGGTAAAGCTGTTGGCGCCGGTTTGATTGACGCCCGGCCCTGCAGACATCACGCTGACCGGGAAGAAGCCGTGGAGTGGCTCGGTGATCTCGACCTCGATATGCGGCGAGGCGGTGAGGGTATAGTTGATTTGCGAACTCTCGCCAGGCAAAAGCCGGTCATGCGCAAAAACGCGCGTGAGCGTCGGTGGGGCGACATAGTCGAAGGCCTGTCCGGTAGAGGTGACGGCCGCATTGCTCACGGTGATCTGCACCTGGCCGGCCGCCTGCGGCGGGGCGGTGGCCACAAGCCGGGTCGAATCGACGAAAATCACCCCGGTGGCCGCGATGTTGCCGAAGCTCACTGTCGATTCGGCAGTGAAACCCGTGCCGGTAAGTTCGACGATGCTGCCGCCTCCAGTGGGCCCGGCCCGGAGGGAGCTTTGTGTCAAAACCGGCGAAGGCGCTGTCGGTGTGGTGACCGTGAGGGTGGCATGGGTGGAGATCATGGAGAAGGCGCCGCCCTTGACCGAGACCGCATATTGATACCCATCGAAGCCGGCTTCGGCCGTGACGCTCAGCGTGGCGGTATCGACCCCGCTATGGCCTCTGACTCCATTGGTCAGCGGCGTGAAATTAAGCCCGTCGGTGCTGACGAACCATATATATGAGGTGGCATTTTCCGCCACCACCGAGAAGGTAGCCATCTGGCCCGCCTGGACGCTGGTGCTTTGCGGCTGTTGGAGAATACTCAGCACGGGCGCGGTCACCTGATGGTTCAGCGGAATGCTGGATGTCGCAGCCGTATTGTTTTCGTCACCGGGATATCGGGCGGAAAGGCTATACTGCCCCACGGGCAGGTTAAGGGTGAAGGTCGTATCCGGCAGCGAGAGCGGAAGCTCGGCCACGGGGCCTGTCGCCGTTTCAAGGCTGATCCTGCCGGTCGGCTGATAGCCACCGCTGAGCGTGACCACGACCTGCGCGCCCTGGCCAGCAACAGATGTGGCGCTCGACTGCGACAGCGAGATCGTCGGTGCGCCCATAGGCTGCGGAAGGATAAGGATGTCTGCTGTGGCCGACGATGAACGGCTATAATTGTCCTCAACCCTCAGGCTGAAGGTCAGTGCCTCAGCCGTTCCGCCTGGCGGTATCACCGGGGTGGCGAAGCTGGCAGTCTGGCTATTGGCGTTCTTCAGTGTGACTGACGTGCCGCTGGTTTGGGTCCATGTGTAGGTGAACTCCTGGCCAGAGACTGGTGAGGAGACCGTCGAACCGATGAGCGATACATCCAGGCCGCTGCCCACAGCGTTCACCGGAGCATTGATCGTGGCGACCGGTGCCGAGGAGGTGACGACGGTGATCTGGCCCGTTGCCGTCTGTGCTATATAATTGTCATCATCGGTATAGGCGGCCGATACCGACACGTCACCTGCATAGCCCTGAGGCACAGTTGGCAATGTGAAGGTGTAGCCGGTTAGCCCCGGAACAACCAGCCTGTCTATTGTCGTGCCGTCAACCGTCAGAGACAGCCGGCCCGTTGCATGGGGCGCATTGGAAAGCCTGACAGTGTAGTCGCGGACGGGCCAATCGTTGGCCATCAACACAACGCCGTTGGGCAGGCTAACGGTAGGGGTGCCCTTGGCCACGGCCACGTTATATGGGGCCGAAGCTTGCCCCCCTGTCGAGACCGTCACCCCGACTGTCCCTTCGGGAAGGCTCGGGGCGACAGCCTTCAGCTGCCATTGACTGACATAGGTGACGCTACTGGCCGGTATGCCGTTGAAACTGACGGTCGAGCTGTTGTCAAAGCGCGTTCCCGAGATCGTCACGATCTGGGCGCCGGCGGGGAGCAAGCTGGACGGCGAGATGTCGGCAAGGTGAGGGGGCGGTGCCAACACCTCAATCCCTGCGTTGGCCAGGCTATAATATGATGGCGCCCCGGCCCCCAGCGAGAACGGAAAATATCCAGGGGAGAGATCAGCGGGAACCGTGTCCGAGATGACGTAGTCGCACCTCGCCCCGGCTTCAAACCGCGTGGGCAGGATTAAAGAGGCCTGCCCACCTGAGGCGTTCAGCGCACCACCACAGGTTGTCTGATTAAAAACATAGGTCGCTGACCGCGACAGGGTCGGGATCATGACATTGGCCTGCGCGGGCAAATCAATATGCTGGGCCCCCTCATTGGCGATCTGGATCGTGTAGGAGATTGTTTGCCCGGGTGACACTGTGGCCGGGGCATTCACCCGAATTGTAATCGGTTGCGCCGATAGCGGTGCCGCAGCCAGCGAGGCGATCAGGGCAAGGCACAAGACCATCGCCGCGGTGAGGCTTGCGTGAAGACGCGCGCGGATGCGGCTCAGGGCGCCGCCTGCGCGGGCCGGGCGGTGTGCCGTGCCGGAAGCCAGGAGATGAGGGGCCCCGGGCAAAGCCGGGTTGCAAGCCTCGTTGGCGCAGGCGCGATCATTCCCGTTCATGGGGCATCTCCGAATCATTGGGTAACAGCCCCGTTTAACTCGTACACCCGGCATTCATCTCGCTGATGCATATAGAAATATATATCCGCGATGTATGCTCCAATTGTGGCCGGAACCCGTAATAGTTGTGCCGCACTTTTTGCGGGGACCGCACCGGGCGGTACTCCTCCCCATGGTTAACAGGGTGCTGATTTAGTCTCGGGCTGAGGACATTGTCCTTTGCTGTTCGAAGACGCCGGTTTGTTCATCTGGTTTTTCTGGCGTGTTTGGCCTGCTCGTAACGCCATTTTCGGTTCACTCTGCGAGCAGCCTCGGCAGTCTGGCCAGATTTCCTGCGGCAAGCGTCATGATGAAGCGGGCACGTGCGCGTTCGATACCTCGAAAGGCGGTTTGGGCGGCACCCCCGACGGTTTTGGCCCAGCCGATAGTGAGGAGGATCAGAAAACGATCCGGGGGATCGTTTTCCCGACGCAAGTCGATACGTTTGCGATGCCGGAGAGACAAGGCGTAGCCCTTGTGACGGGTGGTGCGCCCATCGATGGCGGAATAGCGCGACTTCTGCGCGATATGCGGGGTGACACAGGCTTGGCGCAGGTCGGCAACGAACTCTGCCGCATCATAGCCCTTGTCGGCGCCGAGCGTCAGCCGCCGTGTCGAGCCCGGCGAATGGCGGTGGATCATGTCGATCGCGGCCTGCCGCTCGGCCCGGCCGGTCGCAGGCGTCAGGTCCTGACCTGCCCCCCGGAAGTTCCCTCGCCGTGATGTAGAGTCTGCCCAACCTGAGAAGGAGCAGACGACATGAGGAAAAGCCGTTTCACCGAGGCGCAAATCATCGGGATGATCAAAGAGCAGGAGGCAGGTTTGCCGACCTCCGAGCTCTGCCGGAAGCACGGCTTGAGCCCCGCGACCTATTACAAGCTT